>CAVYUB010000013.1:0-58211 GCA_963771565.1 uncultured Acidobacteriaceae bacterium | reverse complement strand
TGAGGCACCCTCCCTCGCGGCCCCAGTTCTGCAGCCCATAAATGGAGACGGCAAGTCACTGACCGAGCTCCTGACTAGCGCCTTCGGTTTTGCTTCCTTTCGTCCGAATCAGGAAGCAGTTTGCCGGGCGGCGATCGAGGGGAAGATGTTCTGCTCGTTATGCCGACAGGTTCCGGCAAATCACTCTGCTACCAACTGCCTGGGCTCGCTCGCGGTGGAACAACACTAGTGATTAGTCCTCTGATCGCGCTCATGGAAGATCAGGTCATGAAGCTGAAGGATCGAGGTATCGCTGTCGACCGCATTCATTCCGGCCGTGACCGCGAAGCTTCGCGCCAAGCCTGTCTCGATTACCTGGCGAGCAAACTGCAATTCCTGTTTATTGCGCCGGAGCGGCTACGCGTACGCGGTTTTGCGGAGATGCTGGCGAAGCGAAAACCGTCGCTCGTTGCCATCGATGAGGCGCACTGCATTTCTCAATGGGGCCACGATTTCAGGCCGGATTATCGCATGTTGGGTCAATACGTACCCATGCTGCGTCCTGCGTCCGTGATAGCGCTTACCGCAACCGCGACGCCGCTGGTTCAGAAGGATATCGCCGAGCAGCTCGGATTGTCGCAACCGGCGCGATTCATTCATGGATTCCGCCGCGAAAATATCGCCATCGAAGTCGTGGAAGCTGTCCCTTCCCGGCGGGTCGAGCTCGCACGCGACATATTACTCGATCGTTCTCGGCGGCCTGCCATCGTCTACACTCCGACCCGGAAACAGGCCGAAGCCGTGGCCCTTGAACTTGCCGCCGACTGCGCTACTGCGGCTTATCACGCAGGACTGGATGCCAAGCGTCGTACACGGGTACAGCAGGATTTTCTAGAAGGCAAAGTCGAGGTGATGGTCGCGACGATCGCGTTTGGGATGGGCATCGACAAGCCCGACGTGCGCACCGTCGTGCATACCGCGCTGCCGGCAAGCCTGGAAGGGTATTACCAGGAGATCGGCCGCGCCGGTCGCGATGGCGGCCCAAGCCGTGCGATTCTCATGCACTCGTACGCCGATCGTTACACTCACGATTTCTTCTTCAAACGAGATTATCCGGATGTCGCTGTACTGGACCAAATCTATGCCCGGCTGACGTCTGAGCCCTTGAAAAAGGCGGCACTGCAGAAGCAGCTCAGGATCGATCCTGATCTATTCGATAAAGCGATCGAGAAGCTGTGGGCCCACTCTGGCACTGTGCTTGATTACGAAGAGAACATGACGCGCGGTGACGAGCAATGGCGCCAGCTCTATATCGCTCAGGGCCGCCAGAAAGCGGCACAAGTCGAGACGATGATCCGGTACGCAGCAAGCCCTCAATGCCGGATGTCCACACTGGTTCGGCACTTCGGCGATTTTGCTGATGGGCGGAGTTCGTGCGGTATATGCGATTTTTGCGCCCCGGCGCGGTGTGTCGCGCAACGTTTTCGTACAGCAACGGCGGCCGAACGAGCCACCCTCTTCGCAGTCTTGAGCGCATTGCGTCGAAGTAGTCCAAAATCAACTGGAAAACTTCATACCGAATTGTGTCCAAACAGTGAGATGAGTCGTGACGCTTTCGAGGAAGTTCTAGGCGCCATGGCACGAGCTGGACTCGTCCAGCATCTCGACGCTGTTTTTGAAAAGGATGGAAAGCAAATTCCGTACCGCAACGTAAGGCTCACCCGTGAGGGCTACAGCGCCGACGAGAACACTCCCATGGCCTTCATTATCAAAGAGCTTGCGCCCACGTCGCCAAAGCGGACGCGCAAGAAGAAAGCTCTCGCCCCGTCTGAACGAACTCATCAGCGGACGCGCAAATCTCAAAAGCAGCCCAGAACGGTGGAAGATAAACCGCCATTGAAGGTCTCGAAGAGGCCTTGCGCACCTGGCGTTTGACTGAGGCGAGGCGACGCGGTGTTCCCGCTTTCCGTATCTTTACCGATCGCGCCTTACGAGCCATGGTGAGTGAGCGGCCGGGAACAGATCAGGAACTCCTGGCGATCTCTGGGATCGGGATGAGCACCGTCAAGCAATATGGCCCACAAATCTACCGGGTCATTCATGGAAGTAGCGTTTGATTCCTAGATCGCCGCTAGATCTGCTTCAATAGCCACCTCACCGACCTTTTTTGCAACTCGATGTATTGGGGCGCCCACATCGCATGAATCGTATGTCCGACTGCGGTGAATACGACGCGTCCCTTACCGAAATCATACGCCCAGCCAGATATGGACTTGGCCCCTAAGTTCTGAAAATCCAGGCCGTCCATGTTCTCCGCCTCGAGAAGAATGTACTTGCGGTCCTTGTCGTACTCAACGTAATGCTGCTCGTCATTGACCATGAACTCACCGACGTCCTGAGTTATCGGGTGATGTTTGTTCACCACTCGGACGCGGAACGGACGCAATGCTGGATGGCCGATGTAAGCACCGCCCATCACCTCGCGGTAAGTTTTCGAACTGAGCGAGATGTGGCTCGAGTTATGAAGGGCATAGAAGCCATTCCCTGCCTTTACAAAGTCCCGAAGAGCGGCCGCTTGTTCTTCTTTGATCCAGGTTTCAGATTTCGGTTCAGAGAACTGCTTCGGATTCTCCAAGTCATGTTCATAGGCAGTGTAAGCATCCGGCCCCAAGTATCCCTGAGGCCAAATCATGCCGTCGCGCAGACAAATGAAGAGCTGGTAGTTCTTGAGAACGTCTCGGGAAAGCTGATCATAGGCGATCGTATAGTCGATCGGGATATTCAGCTCGTGGAATACTCTATCCAAACCGACTCGTATATAGTCCGCATTGTGGTAGCGGTCACCGATGAGGGCGAGTGCTTTCGGCGTACCCGGATTCGATTGCGAATGAACGTCTTCAGCGCCCACGGCTCCTACCAGCCCAGCCAATGCCGCCATGTGTGCGCGTTCAATGAGACATCGTCTTGAAAAGTTCTTTCCGAGGAGTTTCATCCGGTCTTCCGCGCCCAGCAAGGATTTGGAGAGCATGGCGTATCCGCACCAAGCATCTGAAATTGGGTAAGATGGTGCGCCCGGACAGATTCGAACTGCCGACCTTCTGGTTCGTAGCCAGACGCTCTATCCAGCTGAGCTACGGGCGCAGTAGACCAACAGTATAACAATGCTGCCGTGCCGAGCTACGGACGAGACTGCACGCCAAGACGCCGCCCCTACAATCACGAAGCGTGCGCCGATTCCTGGAGGCTTAACGCTATGACGCAGTTTCTTCCGTTGGCCTTGGCCCGATAAAGAGCCTCGTCTGCCACTCGCACGAAGGTGTCGGGGTTTCGCTCCGAGCCGTCCGAAACGGTTACTCCGAAGCTCGCCGACACTTGCACCTCGACGCCGTCTATCATCATCGCGGTCGATTGCAGTCTCGTACGCATGCGCTCCGCCTGATGGGTGGCCTGTTCGAGCTCACAGTTCGGCAGGACGACCAAAAACTCTTCGCCGCCGTATCGTCCCACTTGGTCATAAGGCCGCATGTTCCCGCGCAATCGTGCCGCCGTCTCGCGTAAAACGGCATCACCTGCGAAATGACCGTGGGTATCGTTGATTTTTTTGAAGTGATCCACGTCCAGAAGAATCACGCCGACTGTGCGGCGGTCACGATGGCAGCGCGCGAGTTCCTGCTCCAGAGTTGCCGCAATCGCTGAGCGGTTAGGCAACATAGTCAGCAGATCTTTGTTGGCTCTTTCCCGCAATTCCTCACGCGCTCTCAACAACTCCATTTGCAAATCTATGATGCGCTTACCAGCACGCAGGCGTACTTGCAATTCATGCCTGTCAAACGGCTTGATGACGTAATCATCCGCGCCCGCTTCCAGCCCCTCCACTGTCTCATCCTTGGTGTGTTTTGAGGTAAGCAACAGAATGTATGTGTAAGGTTCCCGGTGCGTTTCGCGAACGCGCTTGCAAACCTCCGGGCCCGTCATGTGGGGCATAACCCAGTCGAGAATCGCCAGCGGCGGTGAGTCCGTTGCCGCCGCGAGCACATCCCAGGCCTGAGCCCCATTTTCGGCCACTACGACTTCATAGCCCCATTGCAGCAGCGCGCCCCGCAACATGATTCGGGATGTCGCGTTATCGTCGGCTATCAAGACCTTCATTTTTTCGACCCGGCTCCGCACTGCTAAGTAGCTAATCGTCCGTTGCGGCCGAAAAAGATAGCCGCACGCCCGGAAAAGCTGTATCTTTGATCCGTTCTCCTCACATCACACCGTCAACTCTGCAAATGTAAGAAAACAGATCCTGTCTTCTACTATGAAGGGAGATGCTGAAGCGGTCAATACCTCTGGGCCACCGTATAAGACCCATGAGTTTGCCGGAACCGATCCTATAATTGGGTGTGCCCCTAAGAAATTTCTCACAAGTGCGGAAGGCTTTCGAATGAAGGAGCTTTGCATGAACAACTCAGTGCTCGTGCCCATGGTCGTTGAGCAGACCTCGCGGGGCGAACGGGCCTATGACATCTATTCTCGACTTCTTAAAGAAAACATTATTTTTCTCGGCACCCCCATCGATGACAACGTTGCCAATCTTGTCATTGCCCAGATGCTATTTCTAGCGGCGGAAGATCCGGAGCGCGATATTTCCTTATATCTCAACTCTCCTGGGGGTTCCATTACGGCCGGACTCGCTATCCTCGATACCATGCGGCTGGTTGAGCCTGATATCGTAACCTATTGCGTCGGCCAGGCCGCCTCGATGGCCGCTGTGCTCCTGGCTTGTGGTACAAAGGGCAAACGCTTTAGTCTTCCCCATTCCCGCATACTCATCCATCAGCCTTCCATGAGCGGGCTCGGTGGTCAGGCTGCGGACATCGATATCTATGCGCGTGAAATTCTGCGCATGCGGCAGTCCCTCAATGAGATTTTGGCGGATGCCACCGGTCAGCAAGTCGATAAGATTGCCCGCGACGTGGATCGCGATTACATATTGGAGCCCGATGCCGCCCTGGAATACGGCATGATCGACCGTGTCATCTCAAGCCGCGAGCTGCAACCCGTCCCGGCCCGCTAGGGGCAACATTAACGAGCTTTAACGCTATTTCTTTAAGAGCGCCTTGGGCCGGTACCCACCCCGCTTTTAGGGGAGTAGCGTCACCATATCAGAGCTGCATTCGTCTATGCTTGCAGCGCTGCGCCAGTCTATCTAGGCGAGTAGGTGGGCGCCTCTTTTAAGAAGCCGTACGCAGGAACGTACATCTTACCCCAGTTTTCGGCTTGACCGGCTGTTTGACCCTGGGTTAGAGTAATGCTTTCGTTATACTTTCCTCGAATCATAAGATTCGCTTATCAAACGATGCCAAAACTCTACCCTATGTTAATGGGGTTTGTCCTCCTGACAGCGGCTGCCCTCGGTAGAGCCCAGGGCGGTACGAGTCACGATTCCGTGGGAGCGGTGAGTTCGGCCGCAAACCCGGAATCGGCCGATCCGGTAAAAATTCATTCATCCGAAGCTGACGATCGGTTGGCTCGTGCCGAAAAGCACTTTGATGCAGGCCGGCAATTCTATTTTCACGACGACCTGCCTTCTGCTCGGCGGGAATTTGACGCAGCCATTGACGCTCTGTTGAATGCTCCCGAATCGTTGCCGGATTACCAGCGGATTGAGCAACGCCTGGAGGAGATGAGCGATCTGATTTACCGGTTCGACATCGAGAAGCTCGGCGCGGGACAAAGCGAAGAAGCTGTTGTCTACGACAAAGCGCCGATCGACGAGATCAGCCATATGACGTTTGCCGTAGATCCGAATCTCGCGCCCAAGCTAAAGGCGGAACTGAATCAGACCACATCCGCCATACCGCTCGAACTCTCTGACCCGGTGCTCGGCTTCGTGCATTATTTCTCGACCGAAAGAGGACGGCAGATTCTTTTGGCGGGCTTGCGCCGCTCGGGTCGTTATAAGCCTTTAATTGAGCGTATCTTCGCCGAAGAGGGCGTCCCGCAGGAATTGATCTACATTGCGCAAGCAGAATCTGGTTTTTTGCCGCGTGCTGTCTCGAACAAACGAGCTGTCGGCATGTGGCAATTCATCGCTGGAACGGGCGCGAAATATGAGCTGGTACGTACTGCCACAACAGATGACCGTTTCGATCCGGAAAAGGCCACGCGCGCGGCCGCCAAACACCTGAAAGAGCTGTACACGCGATACAGCGATTGGTATTTGGCGATTGCAGCCTACGATTGCGGGGCTGGCGCGGTTGATCGAGCGGTCGAGCGGACCGGCTATGCGGATTACTGGGAATTGCTGAAGCGCCACGCCCTGCCTAAAGAAACCGTCAGCTACGCGCCGATCATCATCGCCATGACGATCATGGCTAAGAACCCGAAGGACTACGGTTTGGAGGACGTTCAGCTCGATCCGCCACTGGAATATGATTCGCTTCAATTGACTGCGCCCACGAACCTGAACCTTATCGCGGATGCGACCATGCAGCCGGTCTCCGAGATTCAGGAACTTAATCCGTCGCTGTTGAGGCTACTGGCTCCGTCCGGCTACCACATTCACGTTCCGAAGGGTTCCGCTGAAGCAGCGCAAGCTGCGCTCGAGTCGGTTCCGGCCGCAAATCGGCAAGCGTGGCGTTTGCATCACGTTCAGGCGGGCGATACGCTTGATACCATCGCTAGGGCCTATCACTTACCGGCCGAACGGATCATCGCCGTAAACCGCGCCACGGATTCACTCGAAGCTGGAGACATGTTGCTGATTCCCGCGGTGTACCACGAGGAAACTCGGCCCCGCTACGCTCGACTGCGGAGAACGCGCAGTAAAATCGGTCTGTCCACGGTCTTGCGATCTAATAAATCAGGTGCCACGCATCCCAGTCATCCCGTACCGTCACAGGTTTTGCATCGCAAAGCCAGTATCAGGACAGCGGCTCTCGAACACCAGCAGTAGCGACCGGGTCATTTTTCATCCCTTGATCCCGGAATCTCTCGTTTCATGGCGGAGTTTTCTATTTACCTCTTGCCATTCGCTCATCGGTTATGAAATCATTTGCCTTCTCGCATCATCTCGATGCATAGTGAATACGTTGCGAAAAAGGAGGAGCGCATGAGCTCAGTGTACTGGCTTAGTCCAGATAATAACGATGAAGACTTCGATTACGAAGATGAGCACGTAGAGCTGGAGTCCGACAAGGACGAATACGATGACGAAGACGAGGAGGATGAACAGGAGTCTCCCGCAGCCAAGCCTGCCAGAGCAACGGTGAAACACGACGCTGCCTCGACGGGAAACAGAGATGCAGCCGGCTCAGATCAGAGGGAAACAGGTAATGGCGGAAGGTCCTCTGCCTCGGAGCCAGCCACCGTAAGTGAAGAGAGCGAACACGGAGCGGAAGGCGCACAAGGAGAGAAGAGGACCACGAAGAAGGCCGCGCCCAAGAAGGCAGCCGTAAAGAAAACGGCACCTCAGACCGCCGAGGCAAGACCTTCGCCTCCGAAGAAAGCTGCAGCCAAAAAGAAAGCTCCAGCCAAAAAGAAAGTTGCCGCCAAGAAGAAAGCTCCAGCTAAAAAGAAAGCAGCAACAGCCAAGAAAAGCGCTTCAGCAAAGAAAGCGGCATCCAGCAGGTCCAGGAGTAAGACTGCGTCCAGGCCGGCAAAGAAGACTTCGGCCAAGAGAGCTCCCGCCAAGAAGACCGCGGCCAAGAGGGCAGGGAGCAAGAAGGCGGCAAAAAGGAAGAGGTAAGTGGAAGAGTTCTAGAGGACCGGTACTCCGGCCCCTCAGAGCTGCAGGAGAGTATAGTCTCGCCTCCGGGACGCTATTTCGGGTCTTTGCGGACCACCGACCGGCAGCGCTCGAACAGCTCCATCAGCGAGTCAGCGTACTCCTCGCTCGTGCGAGGCCCCCTGCTCCCGAACCCGGTGGTCGTCGTGCCCTTGCCGTAACCGGTCGTCACTGCGATGAACTTCATCAGTTCGAGCGCTACTTCATCCGGGCTCACTCTCGGCGATTCCCGTTCTGAACTCTGTTCAGCCATGCTTTCGGTTGTGCTCCTGGTGCAGAGTAAGATCTAGCCTGATTCTCTCATTAGCCCTGCTTCATGCCTGTTCGCGCCCGCAATCTGATCCGTAAAATGCGAGGCGGTGCGCAAGCTCATTTACTGGAGGGAGAGGATGGCGCGTTTTACGTTGTCAAGTTCATCAACAATCCGCAGCATCGCCGCATCCTTATCAACGAATGGCTGGCGTGCGCTTTTTTGCGCTATTTGCAAATTCATGTGCCCGATACCGCCGTTATTGAACTAACGCGCGAATTCATTGGGGAAAATCCCGATCTCTATTTATCCGTTGGTTCGCGCCGGGAACAGGTTGCACCGGGGCTGCACTTTGGTTCACGCCTGGCCGTACATCCGGATCGGGTAGCGGTATTCGATTTCCTTCCCGACAAACTCCTCTGGAAAATTGAGAATCGTGTCGATTTCCTGGGAGCGCTCGTTTTTGACAAATGGGTCGCCAACGCCGATTCGCGCCAAGCCGTTTTCTTTCGGGCTCGAGCCAAGACCTGGACCCCGTTGAAAGGTGAGGCACCGGCCCGAGTCGGGTTTTTTGCCCAAATGATCGATCATGGGTTCGCGTTCAATGGTCCGCATTGGGAGTTCCAGGATTCCCCGATTCAGGGACTCTACTTCCGAACCAGCGTCTACGATGAAGTTCGTTCGCTGGATTCGTTCCAGCCCTGGGTGGCCATGGTCGAGAACTTTCCTGTCGAAGTTGTCGATTCCGCTTGGAAGGAGATTCCACGGGACTGGCTGCAAGATGACGAAGCACCGCTCGAAGACTTGCTGGAAAGATTGCTGAAGCGGCGCTCGCGAATCGCTGCACTGATTCACGAAATCCAGCGCAATCGAGCTACTGCTTTCGCAAATTGGCGGTGATCTCGCTCGCGATACGCTCGGCGGTCAACGGCGCGAGCAGAATTCCATTCCGGTAATGCCCATACGCCAGGTATAGGTGATCGGAGTGCCAGCGGCCCATATGCAAAGCGTCGCTGCTAGGCCGGAATCCAGTCCAAACTTCGGAAGGCGCAACGTCTCGAAGATGCGGGAACACGAATGCAGCCTGCGCCGCCAAAGATGCCACGACATCCGGCTTTATTTCGCGATCAAAGCCTACATGCTCGACCGATGTTCCGCAGATCAGTAGCCCGTTAGCGCGTTGCAACAGATAACCATGTCCATGGCGCACGACAGTATGACAGGTCTGTTCCGGCTGCTGATATCCGATCAGATGGCCTTTAACGGGCTCCGCCGAAGGCAGAGCCGGTACGCCTTCGACGGCAATCGCGTTGCTCCACGCTCCCGCTGCGATCACAGCGGCTTCAAACGTTTCCGATTCCTCGGCCGCTCTCGACCGTCGCACTCGTATCCGGAGATCTGAGCCCTGTATACAGGGCAGTTTTGCAGGATCGAAACCCCGGATCTCTGACATGCGGCGGCAAGCGCGACCATTACCTCGCGTGAGTTAACGATGGCGTCATCAGGATAGAAGAAGGCGCCAACCAGCCCGTCTGCCCGTACTTGCGGCCAGAACACTGACATGTCATGCAGAGGAACCTGCTTCGAGCCAATCCCAGTCGCGCTCTGCCGAGCCACCCGAGCCCGCAATGTCTCCCATTCAGCCTCTGAATAGGCCAGGTCCAGTGCGCCGCATTCTTGATAATCGATCGCGAGCCCAGATGCCTTCTCGAGTTCGGCGATAAACCCGGAATAAAGCCGCCGCGATTCGGTTGCGAGTGATGCTAGCTCCGACGGGCCCTCGATTTCTCCGCCCAGCGAAAGCATGCCTGCTCCCGCCCAACTTGCCTCGCCTCCGATCGAGCTCTTATCGAAGCAGCGTGACTCGCCAGCCGCGCTGGGCAAGACGCCAAGCTATCGACGCGCCAATAATCCCGCCGCCTGCTACCGCGACGGATCCCGCTGCTTCGGTCGGATTCGCCTGGCTCACGCCGGTGCCTGCAGAGACTCCGCTTCCGTGTTTCCTTTCTTCACGATCTCCAGAAACGCCTTCGCCGCATGGCTCAGCGCACGGCGGCCCGGGTAGACCAGGCGAATCTTGCGTTCAACGCTGATTTCGTTCACCCGAATTTCGCGCAGCAGGTCCTGCCGAATCTCCTGCTCCACGCACATTCGCGGAAGGAACGCGACTCCTTCGTTGTCCTGAACCAGCCGGCGAATCGTCTCGACCGTTGGCATTTCGACATCCATGTTCAAAGGTACTTTGTGGCGCTGAAACTCTCGCAATACGTACTCGCGATATGGCGAAAGGACGTTGTGCGCAATGAACGTTTCCATATCCAGTTCGGTGATTGAAACTTCGCCCCGGTTCGCAAAGCGATGCTGCGGCGAGACCACCAGCGCCAACCTGTCCGTATAGATAATCTGCGAAATAACGCGATCGTCGCCAGGATCATAGCTGATGACGCCAAGTTCCAGCTCGCCGTCCAGGAGCTGCGACGGAATCTTACTCGATTCGGTGCGCCTTACCTGCACCTTTACTTTCGGAAACAATCGACGGTACTGCTCAATGTGTTGAATCAGATACAGAGTTGTTGATTCGTTTGCTCCAATTGACAACCTGCCCGCATAATTGTCCTTCAACTCGCGAAGGGCATTCTCCAGATCTGACTCTAAATTCTGGAAGCGCCTCGCATAGTCCAGGACCACCCGGCCTGCGTCCGTAAGTAACAGCTCCCGGCCTGACCGGTCAATCAGCTTTTCCTTTAAATCGCCCTCTAAGCGCTGGATTGCAATGGAAATAGCTGGCTGGGTCCGCAGTAGTTTCTCGCCCGCCCGCGAAAAACTGCGTTCTGTCGCTACTGTAAGAAAAACCTTAAGAGGATAGAGTTCCATCCGGCCCACCTGTTGCGTTTATGTCATCATTGTAGCTTATACGTGATTGCAAGACTATAAATTTGAGTAATCGCCCCGATTCGTCCTACCATGAGACTATTACGCAAAGCGAGGTGCTGAATTGAAGCGCATCTACATATTTGACACAACCTTACGCGATGGCGAACAGTCTCCGGGTTGTAGTATGAACAAATCCGAGAAGCTAAGGATGGCCGCGCAACTTGTCGATCTTGGCGTCGACATTCTTGAAGCGGGCTTTCCCATCGCTTCAGATGGTGATTTCGAGGCGGTAGAGGCCGTCAGCCGCCAGTTTCCGTGGGTGCAGGTTGCTGCACTGGCTCGCGCGTGTACGCTTGACGTAGAGCGTGCGGCAAGAGCGCTACAACACGCCAGGCGCCCGCGCATTCACACTTTTATAGCGACGAGCGAAATCCATCTCAAACACAAGTTGCGGAAAGGCCAAGAGCAAGTGTTGGATGAGGCGGTCGCCGCGGTCGCACTCGCACGCAACTACACGGATGATGTGGAGTTTTCGGCCGAAGACGCGACCCGCACCGATCTGGATTATCTCGAGCAGGTGAGTAAGGCTGTTGTAGAAGCCGGTGCGCGAACTGTAAATCTGCCAGATACGGTCGGCTATTCCGTACCGGATGAGTATGGCGAGTTGATCGGAAAAATTGTAAGACTCCTGGGCGATCGGGCCGTGGTGAGCGTGCATTGTCATGACGATCTCGGATTGGCTGTAGCTAATTCGCTTGCCGCCGTAACGGCTGGAGCGCGGCAGGTGGAATGCACCATCAATGGAATTGGTGAGCGCGCAGGCAATGCGGCGCTTGAGGAAGTCGTGATGGCCCTCAAAACGCGTTCCGATCGCCTGCCGTTTGAGACAAAGATCCAGACCGAAAATCTGTACGGCGCAAGCCAGGCCCTTACCCAATGCATTTCGTTCGGTCCCCAGCCCAATAAGGCGATTGTTGGCGATAACGCGTTTGCTCACCTCGCCGGCATCCATCAGGATGGATACCTGAAAGAGAAAACGACCTATGAGATTATGGACCCGCGCAGCGTGGGTGTGCCCGAAAGCAAGCTGGTTCTTGGAAAACACAGTGGAAGGCACGCACTCAAGAAACGCACCGAGGATTTGGGCTTCCAACTCACGCGCGAGGAGCTTGACCAGGTTTACCGCGAATTCACCCGGCTCTCCGACAACAAGAAGGGTGTCCGAAACGACGAAATTTTGGCACTGGTACGGGAAGTCGTTGGCCGAGATGCTTTCGCACAAAGCGCGCGCTAAGAGCGCGAGCGACGGATTCTGTTAGACGGATTCTGTTAATGGAACTGAAAGTTCTTCTTCTGCCCGGCGACGGCATAGGGGTTGAAGTCACCCGCGAAGCTGTAAAGGTCTTGAGCCATGTTGCCGCCGCACACGGCCATCGCGTTTCCTTACGCGAAGGTTTGCTGGGCGGCGTCGCCATACATCAGACGGGCACTCCGTTTCCGGAGCAAACTCGGGAGCTCGCCCTGGATTCAGACGCGACGCTTATGGGTGCGGTCGGTCTGCCGGAGTTCGATGATGCTCCCCCCGAGAAACGCCCCGAGCGCGGCCTGCTGGGCATTCGCCAAGCCCTTCAGGTTTATGCGAATTTGCGCCCCGTCAGAGCGTATCGCGCGCTGGTTCATTCGTCTCCGCTCAAAAACGAGCTAGTCGAAGGAACCGATCTGATTATTGTTCGCGAATTGACAGGCGGGCTATATTATGGGACGCCTCGCGGGATTTCAGGTACGGGTACGGAAGAGCGCGCAATAAACACGATGGCTTACACCCGGCCTGAGATCGAGCGCATTTCGCATATCGCGTTTCAGCTTGCTCGCAAACGGAGAAAGAAAGTCACGAGTGTAGATAAATCGAATGTACTCGAAAACTCGCAATTATGGCGTCGTGTCGTCACCGAGGTTGCCGCCCAATATCCTGACGTCACGCTCGATCATTTGCTAGTGGATAACTGCGCTATGCAGCTGGTGTTGACTCCAAAGCGGTTTGATGTCGTGGTGACGGAGAATCTGTTCGGAGATATCCTGAGCGATGAGGCCGCGGTGCTGGCGGGATCGATTGGCATGTTGCCTTCGGCTTCAATTGGAGGCCAGAGAGCATCGGGCGCGCGGGTTGGCTTGTATGAGCCTGTGCATGGATCGGCGCCTGACATTGCAGGTCAGAACAAGGCGAATCCGCTAGGCGCGATTGGTTCAGTCGCGGCTATGTTTGAATACAGTTTTGGTTTAGTGGACGAGGCGCAGAGTATAACCCGCGCGATGGAGGAAGTTTTGAACAGCGGGCGCATAACAGCGGATCTGAAGCCTGTCGGCAAGCCTGCGACTACTACCGAAGTGGGCGATGCAGTATGTGCCGCTCTTTCAGCTCGCGCGGTTTCGGCCTAGGAGTATATGTCACAAGAAAATGGCGGGGCTTCCAAGCCGCGCACGATCATTGAAAAAGTGTGGGACAACCACGTCGTTGCAGAGCGTGAAGGTGCGCCCACGCTGCTGTATGTCGATCTGCATCTCGTACACGAGGTAACCTCGCCGCAGGCGTTCACCGAGTTGCGCAAGCGCGATCTCAAAGTCCGGCGACCTGATCTGACCATAGCTACCACCGACCACAGCATTCCCACTCATGATCGATCGCTACCGATTTTGGACAAGGTGGCCGAGGCTCAAATTGAGCAACTCGAAAAGAACTGCCGCGATTTTGGAATTCCTCTCTACGGGCCGCACAGCGATAAGCAGGGAATTGTCCATATTATTGGTCCGGAGTTGGGATTGACTCAGCCCGGTATGACGGTCGTTTGCGGCGACAGCCATACCTCAACGCACGGCGCATTTGGCGCGTTGGCATTCGGCATTGGCACCAGCCAGGTCGGGCACGTGCTTGCAACCCAGTGTCTGCTGCAGACGCGAGCGAAAACCTACGAAGTCCGAGTTGAAGGCCATCTGAAAAATGGCGTCGGAGCGAAGGACATCATCCTCAACTTGATTTCGCGCATCGGAATAGCCGGCGGCACGGGATCTGTGTTTGAGTACTCTGGTTCCGCAATTCGGTCGCTCTCCATGGAAGAGCGCATGACTATCTGCAATATGTCGATTGAAGGCGGCGCGCGAGCCGGGCTGGTTGCGCCGGACGATACGACATATGAATACCTTGCGGGCAGACCGCACGCTCCCAAGCGCGCCGAGTGGGATCGGGCACTGATGCTATGGCGCAAATTGTCAACCGACAACGGCGCGAGATTCGACAAGCAAATTCACATCGACGCAGGCGCGCTCGAGCCGATGATCACATTCGGCACGAACCCCGGCATGGGCATTCCGATTACCGCGCCTGTGCCCGACCCCGCTTCGATACACGATCCGCTCGAGCGTGCTTCGATCAGTAAGGCACTGCGTTATATGGATTTGGCTTCGGGCAAACCACTGTTGGGCCATCCCGTGAATGTCGTCTTTATCGGTAGCTGCACCAATTCCCGAATTTCCGATCTCCGCGCCGCCGCCCAAATTTTCAAAGGCCGAAAAGTCAGCCCGAGTGTTCGCGTCTTGGTAGTCCCTGGCTCACAGCAGGTCAAAAAGCAGGCCCAGGCTGAAGGACTCGACCGGGTTTTCCAGGAAGCCGGCGCCGAGTGGCGTGAAGCCGGGTGCTCTATGTGTATTGCCATGAATGGCGATCAATTACAGCGCGGCGAGTACAGCGTTTCAACCAGCAATCGCAATTTCGAGGGACGCCAAGGCCAAGGTGGGCGAACGTTTCTGGCAAGTCCGTTGACGGCTGCGGCGAGTGCGGTCACTGGCGTCGTAACCGATGTGCGGACGCTGTTGTAAGGAGAAGCGAAACGTGGAAAAATTCACAACCTTTACGAGCCGGCTTGCGCCACTCGCGATTGACAACATCGACACAGACCAGATCATCCCCGCGCGTTTCTTGAAAACTACTTCTATGCAGGGGCTAGGAGACCAGCTTTTCTATGACTGGAGATACGATGCGAATGGCAATCCCAATCCCGAATTCATTCTGAACAAACCGGAGGGACATGCCGCACAGGTTTTGTTAGCCGGTGATAATTTCGGCTGTGGCAGTTCGCGAGAGCATGCTCCCTGGGCGTTGATCCAGTACGGCTTCCGCGCGGTAATCAGTACTTCTTTCGCGGACATTTTCCGTGGAAACGCATTGAAGAACTCTCTGCTGCCGATCGCCGTTCCGAGTGACGTGCATGTCGCATTATTTAAGGCTGTAGCGGACAATCCCGCAGCAACCGTCACCGTAGATTTGGCCCAGCAAAAAGTTACTCTTCCGGATGGTTCTATAGTCACATTTCCGATCGATGACTTCTCCAAATACTGCATGTTGGAAGGCGTCGATGAAATCGGGTACATCTTGCAGCAGGAGCCCGCGATCGCCGCCTACGAGGCGAGCCATCCGTTGACGATCAACACGCTGGCGTAGCCGCACGTCAAGCCCGCCGGCCGTCGAGCGCAAAGCTAATAAAGCCGCCGGTAGAACGCGCCCGACAGATTTTTTCCTTGACACCACCTTCAGTTTCGCCTTTAATTGGTATAACTTGGCCGAATCGTAGTTTCAACCATGCGGCCATCGGGAGGTTGCATGAGGCGTTTACTGGCAACGGCGCTCTTGGCCGTTCTCATTATTCCTGCTCTGCTCGCGCAAGGGCCGGTAGGAACTCTTAACGGTACAATCACTGACCCGGCCGGCGCCGTTGTGCCTGGCGCTACTGTTATCGCTACTAACAACGCCACGGGCGTGGAGACGAAAACAACATCCACATCCAGCGGGACGTATACACTCCCGTATCTTCCGGGCGGAACTTACACGATCCGCGTCAACGCTCCAGGGTTTGAAACCTCGACCGCCGAAAATGTGATTCTGCGGGTGGCCCAGACCATGACCATCGATCTCAAGCTTCAGGTCGGCAAGATGAACCAGGAGATTGTCGTCAGTGCCAAACCGGAGTTGCTCGAAGCCGACTCAGCCGAGATTGGGCAATACATCACCGCCGAAGAGTACAAAGACTGGCCGATTCTGGTGAGCGACGGCCAGCGCCAGCTTCAGGAATTTATTTTTGATAGCCTGCCCGGGACCACCGGCAACACCTTTCAAGGTTCGATCAACGGCGGCCAGCAGTATTCGCACGAGATTCTTATCGACGGAATCCCGGTGGGCCGGTCGGACCTTTCAGGCGGCAACAACGACGAGTTCAGCCCTTCCGCTGAGGCCGTCGGCGAGTTCAAGCTCCAGACCGGCGCCATTTCCGCCCAATACAACGGCGGTCAGACTGCGGTCGCGAACTTCGAAATTAAATCCGGCACCAATGATCTGCATGGATCGGGATTCTATTACCTCGGCAACGAGGATTTCGATTCCATTCCCGTACAAGCCAAGACTTTCGGTGAAACCAATCCCGAAAATCGGCTGAACAATTGGGGATACTCGCTCGGCGGTCCCGTTTATATTCCCAAGGTCTATCACGGCCGGAATAAGACTTTTTTCTTCACGAACTTCGAGAAGACGAATACGGTTGAGCTGCCATTCAACGGCTTCGTTACTCTGCCCACCGTGGCGGAGAAGAACGGCGACTTCTCGTGCCTGCTAAGTGCTGCATGCACGGGCAATCCGCTCTCTGGAACCTCGCTCGGAAACGACGCCCTCGGTCGGCCCATCGTCTACGGCCAGATCTATGACCCACACTCGACCACATTGGCACCCGATGGCTCCTTCGTCCGCAATCCGTTTCCTGGCAACATCATTCCGCAGTCGGCTTGGGATCCCGTAGCGAAAAATATCGTCCAGAACATCGGGATTGTGGACCCAGAGTTTGACAAGTTGATCAACAACCAGCAAAAACTCGGCACAGGTTCTCCCTATTTCCGTCTACACACGGTCGGGCTGAAGATCGATCATCAGATTAATGGGAGGAACCAGATTTCGGGCTACTACAACCAAAGCTATCGCTTTCGGAACAATAGTAGCTGCGGTAGTGGCGTCCATGGGCCATATCTGCCCTTCTCCGACGCGACAACCTGCATGAAGGATCAGGCCACCCCGGGCAACATGGGCCGCCTGTCAGTGACCACGACCGTCACGCCATCGATTATCAATCGGTTCGCCGCCGGCGTGAACCGCTTCCTGAATAACAACGGCATTCCCATTCAAACAACACAGGGGGGTTGGGCTGCAAAGATCGGATTGCAGGGTCTCGCACCCTCGCCAACCTTCCCCAATATCACGTTTACCGGGAACGACTACCAGGGCGGAACAATCGACCCGTTTGGTGTCGGATTTGAAGGCTATAATCCTAACGGAAGCTACATCTTCCAGGACGATATTACTTGGATCCACGGCAAGCACAGTTTCCGGTTCGGGTACGACTATCGCAGGTACCTTTATACGGACCGGAATTACAATAGCCCCGGAAGCTTCAATTTCAAACCGCTTCAAACCGCTCTGCCCGGTTTCGGTACGCAAACCGGGGACGCATTTGCCAGTTTCCTCCTCGGCGCGGCCGATCACGCGAATCAAAACATTGTCGGTTACACCGACAGTTTCCGCCAGCCAGAACACGGGTTATACGCAATGGATGACTGGAAGGTTACGCCAAGGCTGACCGTGAATCTTGGATTGCGGTGGGAAATCATTCCCCCGCTTTATGAAGTGACAAATCGCATGTCCGAGGTGTCACTCAGCGTTCCGGATCCCAATGCCGGCAATCGGCCAGGCGCACTGATCTTTGGCGGTCCGTTTAATGACACCTATTGGAAAGAGTTTGGACCCCGCTTCGGCATCGCGTATAAGCTCACTAACAAGATGGTCATTCGTGCAGGTTACGCCATGACCAATACGCCTCCCATCGCAAACAGCTTCGGGTATCCCTTCACGTTTGGATACAGCACAACCGTGGTCGTGAAGCCACTGGGTAATCCGCACGATCCCGCTATCTACCTCAGCCAGCCGTTCCCTAGCCTCACGACCCCGCTGCCGATCACGAATCCTTCATCGGCGGAGTTCAACCAAGTTGCCACCACCGCTCGCGACGCGAACCGGCCGGGTTACGTACAGAATTACGACTTCACCATTCAATATCAGTTGCCGGGTGAAACACTGCTCGAAGTCGCTTACATCGGCAATAAAGGCACCCGTTTGTGGGGCGGCTCGCCAGGATCCGGAGGATTTAGCGAACTGGATGGTCTGCCTTCTAGCATGCTTGCTCTGGGCGACATCCTTAACGATCCCGTCAGCCTACATCCGCAGTTCATTCCATATCCGAACTTCGACACAAGCAATACCGTCTCTCAGGCGCTTCTGCCGTATCCCCAATACACCGGCGTTGAAGAAGCCTTTCCTTACAACACAAACGCGAACTACAACGCGTTTCAGGTTACCGTGACGCGCCACCTCACAAAGGGCCTGGGCTTTCTTGCTGGCTATACATGGTCCAAAGCGATTGGCTATGTTGACCAGAACGGAGCCGCTTCGTACTATACGATTGCGCAGGACTACTACAATCGCAAGCTCGAGCGCTCTGTAACCTCGTTCAACCTACCCCAAAATTTCAAGCTGACGTGGGTTTGGGACACTCCATTTGGTAAAGGCAGGCGCTGGGACCTACACTGGTTTAATCCGGTTCTCGGTGGTTGGCAGCTTTCAGCGATTCACAACTACCAATCGGGAATGCCGGTTGGTGTCAGCGAGTCAGTCGCGGCGATTCCTCCGGGCGCAGCCTTTGGCATTCGCCCAGACGTCTTGACCGGAGTACCGCTCACGGTCGGAAGCGCGTCTCAAAAAGTTGATGTCCAGGATCCAACCCAGTGGCTGAATCCCGCCGCGTTCGTGCCCAGCCCCCAAACCTCATCGGGCACGCCTTTACGAGTTGGGACTGCGCCAAGATTCCTTCCCACGCTGCGCGGCCCAGCCAATCTGAGCGAGACCTTCCGAATAGCCAAGCAGTTCCGCATCCATAAGGAAGGCCAATACTTCGAGCTCGGGGCCGTCATGAGTAATCCGCTGAAGAGGACCGTCGCTACCATCAATGACAATACAGTGGGAGATACTCAGTTCGGCACACTTCTGCAGACCGGCGGAAATAGGGTGATGCAACTCACCGCCCGCATCCAGTTCTAGCGCGGGATTTCCAAATTGCTAAAGTAAGTAACGCATCCATGCGCTGCAGTACCGCTTCGCTCCGCTTTGCGTCTCTTTTTGCGGCGGTCCTCCTCGCGTCCTGTACTTCGCGCCACAAAAATGCTCAAGTCTCAGAAACTCCTGTTCAGTTCCAGCCGCTCAACGTTGTAGTCGTCACCATTGACACCCTCCGCCCGGACCA
Organism: uncultured Acidobacteriaceae bacterium; assembly: GCA_963771565.1. GTDB lineage: Bacteria > Acidobacteriota > Terriglobia > Bryobacterales > Bryobacteraceae > Bog-105. Next base: position 38,950 of record CAVYUB010000013.1, on the reverse strand, counting down.
TCTCCGCTGCTACGGGTACCAGAAGATCGAAACACCGGTGCTGGATAAGCTCGCAAAGCAGGGCGTTCTCTTCGAGAATGCGGTCGCGCAGGCACCCTTGACACCGCCCTCCCACGCCTCCATTTTTACCGGCCAATATCCGACGGTTCATCATGTCCGCAATACCGGAGGATTCATTCTGCCATCGTCTGCAAGGCCGCTCGCCAAAATCCTTCAGGAGCAGGGATGGGATACCGCCGCGTTCGTCAGTTCGGCCGTGCTCAAGAAAGTGATTGGGTTCAACAACGGATTCGCTGTTTACGATGACCAGATGCCGCGGGAAGGCAACCGCCAGGAATTCGGCGAAGATGCGGAGCGGCCCGCTGGCGACACAGTCGATCGAGCAGTTCGCTGGCTGAACGCGCAATCCGGTAAACCCTATTTCCTGTGGGTCCACCTCTACGATCCGCACATGCCCTACAAGCCTCCCAGTCCCTTCAAAGAGAAGTACCGCGACCGGCCATACGATGGGGAAATCGCATACGCCGACCAGCAGCTCGGTCGGCTTCTGGACGCGGTTGAAAAGAAATCGCCAGCTGGTAAGACGATCATCGCTGTGCTCTCAGACCACGGCGAGAGTCTCTCCGAGCACGGCGAGTACACGCACGGCGTTTTTCTTTACGACGCCACGCTGCGTATCGCCTTCATGATGTCCGGACCAGGAATGCCAGCCGGGCTCCGTGTCAAACAGCAGGTGAGAAGCATCGACTTTTTGCCAACCCTGCTCGCTTTGCTTGGCTCGAAACCGCCTGCCAACGTTCAGGGATTGAATCTGGTGCCTACATTTTCGGGCAAAACGGTTCCCACTGAAATCTCCTACGAAGAGACGCTGTATCCGAAGCTGGCCCTCGGCTGGGCAGAACTCCGGGGCATTCGAACGAATCACTGGAAATACATTCGAGCGCCTAAACCTGAGCTCTACGACCTGAATCACGATCCAGCGGAGATCGCCAACGTAATCCAGCAACATCCGGCGGAAGTGGAGAAATTCGAAGCTCAACTCAGCAATCTTCTCGGGAACAGCGGTTCGGAAAAGGTGGAGACGAACATGCTGGATGAGCGCCAGATGGCCCAGTTGAGGTCGCTCGGATACCTGTCGGGGTTTTCGCCTCAACATTACGATTTGAACGGGAAGGGCGCCGATCCGAAGGACCGGGTTGGAATTCTGAAGCTTCCCTTTGAGGCAGAAAACTCCGCATCGAATCTGTCCGAAACCCGGCGCATCGCTCTTCTTCAGCAAGCTCTACATGACGATCCCACGAATCCCTCGCTATACCACCAAGTCGGCGGCGAGCTGGAAAAAACCGGCCGTTATGATGAGGCTCTGCTGCTGTACCAGACTGCCCTGCAGCACGGTGTTGAGAACGGAAGACTGCACTCGCGCATCGCGGATCTATCTCTGCGCAAGGGCAACAAAGATGCAGCTATCGCGGAATATGAGAAAGCCGCTCGATTCAATCCATCCGATCTGGACAGCCAAACCAATCTGGCCACAGCCTATCTGGAAAAGGGTCGCGTCGCCGATGCCGAGCGTGTATTCAACTTCGTTGTAACGAGCGATCCCGATCAAGCGGCTGCTAACAACGGACTGGGACTGGTCTCGATTCAGAAGCACGACTTCACCGCAGCCCGCGGCCATTTCGAAAAGGCCGTTCAATTAGACCCGGATTTAGTCGAGGCGCAGATGAACCTCGGGCTTCTATACGAGATGGCTGGAGATCGCGCGCGGGCTCGGACGTATTTCGAAACCTTCCTCGCCAAGGCATCGCCTGTGCAATACCGTGATGTCATACCGAAGGTAAAGCAAGAGCTCGCCACGCTGCAGTAAGCATGTTTCGCCTGGTGTTAATGCTCCTTGTCGCGGTACCAATGTGCGCACAAGGCTTGAGTGATGATCAACCTTCGTTGGCCAGCAGGCTTGCCCAAGCCAATGCCTATTTCAAGCAAGCCCGTCTCGCCCAGGCTAAAGAAATCGCGGAGCAGGTATTGCGGATTCAACCCGGACAGCCGAGCGCTCTCAAGATCAAAGGCAACGCGGAGTATCTGCTGGGAGACAGCGCTAAAGCGATCGACACATTCATTGACCTCATGGATTGGCATCCTGATGACGAAGATGCGCCCTACATGCTGGGGCGGATTTATTACCAGGAGTCCATGCTTGAGCAGGCCATGGGACAGTTCCAGCGAGTCCTGAAGCTGAACCCGCATTCGTATAAGGCGTATGACAATCTTGGCCTCTGCTACGAAGCCAAGGGCGATAACGAAAAAGCCACGCGGTACTTTCTCACAGCCATCAAGCTCGTGGAAAAAGACCACCCGGATTACGACTCGGCCTACGCCAACTTGGCCGAGCTGCTTCTCAAAACTGGCGATCCGGAAAAGGCGTTTGGCGCGGCTTCCAAAGCAGTCGAACGGAATCCGTATTCAGCTCGCGATTTCTATATAGGAGCAAAGGCCCTCGAGCAACTCGGCAAAGTCGATCTCTGCCTGCACTGGGTGCAACGCTCCGCTGCGTTGGATCCGAAATACCCCGAGCCTGAGTATTTACTCGCGCGCGTATATCGCCAGCTCGGCCAGCCAGAAAAGGCTGAAGAAGCGCGCAAGAAATTCCTGGAGGCGAAAGCCAACGATACAGGTCCGCGCAGGTAAGGTTATTCAATCCTGCGAAGAGCCAGTTGTGCTTCGATGCTTTCCGGGAAGGCTTTCAGATATCGCTCGAATGTTTGGCGCACCTTTTCACGGTCGTGGTCTTCCACATAGATTTCTGCAAGCTTCTGGTACGCGGGTTTTAATAGCGGGTCAAGTTCCAGTGCCTTTTCCAGGGTCTCGATCGCCTTCGCCCGATCCTGAGCCTCATTCCAGGCAAAGCCCTCATTCACGTAATGCGACGCGACATTCGGTTCCAGCCGAGCCGCGCGCTCGAACACTGCTGCGGCATCAGCAGCATGTCTTTTGCCTAAGAGCACCAGGCCGATTCCGGTCAGCACAGCGGGATCATTTGCGAAATCGCGCTCACACCCTACCAGAACTCGATACCCCCTTAGCATGTACTCCGCCGATTGCGATTTCTGGCCTACATCGATATAAGCCAGTCCGAGATTCCGCTTCACAAGCGCTCCAGCCGGCTCGTGCCAGGCGACTAGTCCCTGTGATTGTTCCTTCGCTTCCGGTTCCGGTTGCGGCAATCGGGTAATGCGGTGATCCGTAAAGGCTGTATGTCCTCCATCTTTAGCTGGACGCCGGGGCATATGACAACCGATACAGTCATCCGCCGGCTTAGGGTGAGAATTAAGCGCACAGCACGTTTGGGGTGCGTTGTGCGCGGCATGAGAATCGACGAGCTTATCGCCGTGGCAGGCTAAGCACCGCGCGCGAAAGTATGTTTTCGGATCCGCCGGTTGCTCATGCGGGTCATGGCAGGTTCCGCACCACATTTTCCCCTGGCTCTGTCGGGCGCACATGCTCAACGCGAGTTGCTGTACATGGCTGATCACTTTAAGCGGTTTCACACGGGATGAATCCTGCGATGACTCGGAAACATATACCGAGAACACGTCCTCGAGTTCCTGGCCGGGACGGAAATCGCTAAATTGCTTTCCCGGATTGAGAATCCTCACCTCTCCACTCAGGTGACACTGCTCGCAGATGCTATCGCGCGCCCTCAGTACCAGCTTTTGCGGGTTGATGATCGAATGCGGCACGGGCTTGCGCAAGTGAGCTTCGGCCGGCCCGTGACAGCGTTCGCACGTAATCGCTTCGGCATCGAACGGAGGAGTCTCATAGCGATTTAGAGTTCCTCGAATCGGTTTAGCCCGCCCGGAATGGCAGAACAAACATTCCGCTGTGATGGGCCGATCGAAGTCCGGCCTTCGATCCTCCTCGTATCCGGGCGCCATGTCCCAAATTCCACGATTCGTGTAGTAGGAAATAGGCGATTGGAAGAGATGGTCGCCGAGTTGAACAAGGTATCCAAAAGCATGGCTGCCAGAGCCAATGACGTACGCGACTTGGTGATCGGCGCTCGCTCCGTTTCGCTCTATGTGTTGAATCGTTCGCACCTCACCGGATCGTATAGTGAAGCCTGTGTTCGACGCAGAATGCAAGAAGCTGCCGGAGGGTTGTGGCCGTGGCGAAGACAGCGAATGGGCCATTGCCGTAGCGGCGTATCCTGCAACTTCCTTTGGGTGACACTGGGCGCAGGGATGAGTACACCAGCCGGGCGCGGCTGTTATTGCCAGCCCTATCAGACCAACGAGCGAGCGTCTTCCTCTTCTCGTCACGCGAATATGCGATTGATCATACCGGAAAATCCATAAGCTGCAATTCCGGTCACGCTCGATACAAGAAAGAACCACACCAGCCAATGCCAATGCAGGATGGTGGCGGAAGGATAGAGCACCTCGATCCAGGCAAACGCCGAATCAAAGAGCGGGCGCTCGACAGGATGCAGGAGAAAGGCAGGCAGCGAGCTCACTCGTCGCTCCGATAAATAATGAACACCCGAATCTGCAGTGATACTTTTCCTAGCGACTTGCTTGGGCCCGATTACCTGCAGATCTCCCGAAAGCGGGGCAACGGCTCGAATGCGCCAGCTTATCTGGTGCTGGCTTACAACATGCACCCCGGGAGTCTCAACGGCAATCGCCGCGGGTGCTCTCAGGCGAACGTCGCATATGACTGCTTCATCCCCATTCTTCAATTGGACGGTCACAATTGCCGGATCTCCGATTCGAAGCGGTGCCCGCCCGTAAAAGGCGTCCATTTGTGCAAGAAGGATAATGAATGGAACGGCAAGAACCATCGAGGGACGGATCAGAAGCCTTACTAAATGCCAGTTTTCGCGTAGAAGCGCTCTATTGGCGCGCATCACCAGCGCGGGCTCATCGATGAAGAGCCGAATCTCCATCAAACGGGCCAGTATACGGTTGATAGTCGTGTGAATAGCATGCCGATCTGAGTAGCGGCGGAACACGAAGGCCATCACCAAACCCGCGAAAATGCTGATGGGGATCAGACTCCAGAGCGCGTGAGATCCAAGATCGGTCTCGTTCACTCCAGATAGCCTAGGCCCTTGAGTTTCTTGATCAGATCTTCTTTGGACTCTGTGTCTTCGAGCCGTGCAAGATCCTTTTCCACCGCATGCTCAATAAATTCCTCGAGTGAGCTGTAGCCGGCCTTTTCCACCAGCACCCGCGCCCGCTCGCAGAGCGACTTGTTGAGCTTTACCGTAGTCTTAGAGCTCATGGTCACTCGGTGCAGGCAACGAGCGATTTCCCTTCCATCCATGACGGCGGCTGGATGCCGAACAGTTCCAAGGCCGTTGGCGCCATATCCTCAATCCCAGGATCATTCGCTTCCAGCTTGCGGTTTGAGAACAGCACGCCTGGAACCAGCACTGGATCGACGCAATGATCTCCGCTCCAGGCTTTTCGATTGTCTTCGAAGATCCGCGGCGTGACTTTGCCGACCGCCGCGCCCCAGCTCGCACGATATCCAGCAGCATAACCAACAATCAGGTCCGGCGCTGCACCGAGATAGGGGCCCTTGTAAATCGTCGACGAGTCGTAAACCGTGCGTATGCCAATTTCTCCCGCATCATCATCGCGCAGCCCGGTCAGTTGAGCGATCAGCTCGTGTTTCAGACCAGCAGCCTCTTCCCGATCCACAATACCTTGCGCTTCCCGGCCTCGCAGGTTCAAGTACACGCCCCCCAGCCCGAACGTGTAAGCGCGAGTGCGGCTCCAGTCGATACCGTCGAAGTACTCCAACCCCTCCGGCCTTCCCGCTTCGAGCGCCAGATATCCATGCTGATGCAACCAGGCGTTCAGGTTTACGCCACGGCGAAACCCACAGAAGCCATGATCGGATAGAACGAACAGGGCCGTTCCTTCATCAACGCGCCTCAGCGTCTCTCCGACGATTTGGTCCATATCCGTATACATTCGCTCGATTACTGAGGCGTGCGGATTGTCACGCAGTTCGCCGCTTGCCGAATCGAGGTAGCGGTAAAACATATGCTGGACGCGATCGCTCGTATCAAAAACGCAGGCGACCACCCCGTGCCGAGTGCGATCGAGTGCGCCAAAGAACATCGCCTCCCGCTCCCGCTGGATCAGCTCTGCTTGCTGGAGAAATGCATCTTCGTCGATGGCGCCTTCGTTCAGCGCCCAGGTGTCCTCAGCCATGCCGAGTGTTGCAAAAGACCCAAGAAGCTTGGCGAGGTAGATCGCGTAGTAGCGAGGATGACTGATCGGAAGTGCAGGATTCTCGGGATCGATCTCGACCGGCGTGACGTATATCGAGAGCTCGGGTTCTGTGCTCGTAAGCAAGAAGCGAGCGATCCCTCGCACGGAACCGCCACTTTTCGTATGAAAGCGGAGACGAACCCACGGCGTGTATTCGCCCTTGCGCAGAGGGTAATCCTCTTGCTGAATCTCTAGAACCGGAGACTCAACGGAAGCGCGTCGAATTCGGAATTGAATCCGGGCGGGGCCAGCACCCTCGATAAGTTCATCGTCGGGACCGAGCAACCAGCCTTCGAAACCGCCTTCGGAGGGGACCAGCGCATAACGTGTTCCACCCTCGCAGAACCCGTTTCCCGAGCCCGTCGAGAACCACGAGAACGTGCCCTGAGTTCCGCGAAGATCGGGAGTCGCCATCGCGGAGAGCAATCGGCCGTTGAATTCGTCCGGCGGAAAGGTTATGGGAACGCGAATAATCGTGCTTCCTATGCCGTGGCGGCCCAGAATCTTCCAAAAAGGCTCACTCTTGCGGCGGAACTCCACCGAGGGGCGCGACAGAGGGATCCGATACTTTCCAACCCGTAGAATGCGCTGCGCAGGCCTGATCTTGGCGGAAGAGATCTCCGGCGCGTACGACCTAAGGTCACGATTCAGAAAATCAAAGATGTTGTGCTTCGCCGGGTTCACGCCGGTAGCGAAAGTGGACCATGCAACTGGAGAAAGCGCCGGAAAAGTCGTACGGAGGCGGCCATAGGAGCCTTCTTCTTTGAGTCGGCTCAAATTAGGCAGCTTTCCTTCGCCTATGAACTTCTCCGTAAGATTCGGATCCAGTCCATCCAGGCCGAGGAACACAAGCTTTTTCACCCGAGCCTTGCCGAATCCGCGCTTTCGTCGAAGCAAGAGCCAGACCATTCGAAACGGCCATAGGAGAAACGACACGATGCTCGCCAGAATCGAGATAACGATCGCCAGAAATGAGCCTAAAAAGGCGAAGCCAGCACCCGGACCGATATACGCGAGCGGCGTCATCATCGTACTTTCCCTTCCAAGAAAGGTACCTCGAAGACCTTTTCATGCTGGATGGGTCCGTGTCCGAAGTAACCGCCTTCCCCAAATAGCTCTCCGTGGTCGGAGGTTATGGTGATGTACGTGTTTTTGGGAACCAAATCAAACAGCTCTTCGACCACCGTGTCCAGATACTTTACCGCCTCGATCTGGCGTTGCCGCAGGGCACGAAGTTTCGAAGCATCGAAGCTCTTCTGACGCGTGCGGCGAAGCCTGCCGCCGACTACATGGCTGTCGAGGTGTTTGAACACTCCGTGGACGCCACTTAAGCGCGGCCATTGTTCGACCGGCTCACCGGGTAATGCGTAAGGGTAATGTGTTTCGCCAACGTTGAGCAGATAGAAAGACGGTTGATCCTCCGGGAATCTGAGATTGGGAAGCATCGCGCGCATGTCGTTGTGATGCTCCATTAGCTTGTAGCTGTCAAAACCGCTGTTCAGAATCGTGGATGGATTCAGTACGGGCAATGACACCATGGCATTTGTCCGGTATCCAAGACTCTGCAGCAGAACAGGCAGGTACAGCCGGGGCAGAAACCGCTTGAATTCCAGTCCCTTCGACCCGAGCCGCTGGTTGAACTTCAGAAAGTCGCGTTTGTAATACTCGGATGCAAAAACATCGCGCGGGCTGATGTGAGGCATTAACCCGATCAGCAGATTGTAGTGTGATGGTGCGGTCCAGGAGGCATAGGACCAACGCCGCTCCACCGCGCCCAGTTTCCGCATGACCTTGGGTCGTGCTTGCGTAAATGAATCAAAACGACAGCTGTCGAAAACAACAAGAATGTAGTTATTCGCAGCCCGCGCCATCAACTTAAGTTGTGTAGGACGGCACGCTCATAGCCACCATCCTTTAATTACGCTCTTAGCTCGCTTAGCGTCTTGCCCACTGCACCGGGACCGAAATTGATTTGAGCGTCTTTGACGCTGAGGCCAACGACTTCGATGCGATTCAAGTCCGTGGTTCCGATGCCGACTGCTTCTGCAAGTTTCAGCGTGTTGTCGCCCCGGATAAAAGGAGAAGTGTCTCGATCGGCGTGCGGATTGTATTTCATTACAGCCATTCCAACTGCATCGACGCACACAGGATTACGCCCCACGATGATCACGCCGGGCGTCATTCTCTCGAGTCCTTGCAGCCACGGGCCCTCGCCGCCGCGAACTGTCTCAACACCATCCACGATCGCCAGATCGATGGGGCGGATACCAACCTGATCCGCGGTGACGCGAGGAACGCGATATCCCGGGTCGCGGGGCGAATCGGGGTGAAGTTCCTGATCGACTCCGGATGGCGCTTTCGTCGTTCCCGCGTGCAGGACATCGCCCCGCTCTTTAGTTGGTTTCTCATTCCCGTTCAAGCCACAATCACTGCCGTACAACGAACACGGAGTGTTGCCGAAGTTGTTCTTCATCGACATTGTGACGCCCGCGATCCAATGGTTCTTCAGCTTCGAAAGAGAGGCATAAACATCGCAGTCGACGTAAGCTCGATTCAGGTAGTACGCAGGGTACATGTAGCCGCCCCATGGAACCTTAAGGCGAACGTACTGCTTGTACTTACCGAGGTTCTGAACGTTCTCCCAGTCAATTGGCACCCCGATGTTATTAATCGCCTGGACATCGATGCCGTAACGCGACCAGAGCGCGAGATCCTGGCTGGCAGGGAAGAAGCTCTCAATCAGGCGTACGCGCCGCGCACCGGCTTTCGCCAGCAGCTGGACGGTAGCCGCGATAGTCTGGCCGTTGGTCCGGTAGGGCAGATCGGGCGTGAGCGGGAAATTTTTCGGATTTCCCGTCAGGTTCAGTTTCAATGCGACGGTTTTTCCTGAAACCAGCTTTCCAATGCCGCCGATTTGATCACAGGCACTGGATAACTTTTCTCCGAACTCGCCATAGCTGCGACAGCGCACAATCGCGACCGTGCTCGCAGGAGCGCTCGCTTTGACGAGCTTCGGCACTCCGAGCGCCGCGAATGCTGCTGTTCCGGCCCTTAGCAGCGCGTCTCGACGACTTACACGTGATTCACAAGGGCGCTTATCCATGTTCGCCTCCTGTCTGTTATCGTACTGCCTGGCAGACGACAAAAGGCGATCGTCCGCCCCACATCATTCGTAATGTAGTGCAAGCAGGGGATCGACCCTCGTGGCGCGCCGGGCTGGAAAGAAGCAAGCTGCAAGACCAACGCCGATTAATACGCACACAACCGATATAAGCGTGGCCGGATCATACGGCGACACGCCCCACAACTCCTGCGCAATCAGATGCGTGATGCCAACACTCGCAAGCAGGCCGATGATGAGCCCTGCGATGATCAGTTGAAAACCCGTCCGCAAAATGAGCCGGATCACGTTGCCTTGCATCGCACCGAGCGCCATGCGGATGCCGATTTCGTGCGTCTGGCGGGATACCGAGTAGGCCATCACGCTATACACGCCAATGCCGACAAGCACCAGCCCGTTCACAGCGAAAATGCCTAGCAGCAAAAGCCCGAAGCGGGGTCCTGAATACGAAAACCTCTTCATGAAATCTTCTAAAGTGCCCGTCAAGGTGAGAGCCACATTGCGATCCACGGCCCAGATCTCTTTGCGCACAGCGTTCAACAGACTCATCGGTTCTACGGAAGTGCGAACCAGGACTCCCCGTTCGCCGAAACCGGTCACGGTGTATGGCAGAAAGAGCTCGGGCATGACGGGGTCTTGTAAACCCTGATTCTTAGCATCCGCGACAATGCCAATGATCTCGAAAGTAGGGTCTGCGATTGGATCCGGGAAGGTGGCCAGATCGACTATTCGCACGGACCGGCCAATCGGATTTTCATTGCCAAAGAATTTATGAACGAAGGTCTGATTCACGACTGCAACTTTCCGGCCCGCCAGAACTTCCTGCTCCGACAGCAGACGTCCCGCGATATGTCTGAAACCGAGCGTACGGAAATACTGCTCGCTGCAGAGCTGAAATAGACCTCGCCATTTTTCGGAATGCGTCTTTCCGGGAATCTCAATTTCGCTCGGAATGCCTCCATAAGGCGGTAGAGTGCTGGTTTCAGTGGCGGCTACGACACCGGGGAGTGAGTTCAAGCGTTCCAGCACCTTTCTAAAGAAGAGCGCCTTTTCAGGGCCCGTCGTATAGTGCCCTTTCGGTAATGGCAGCCGCGCCACGAGGATGTTTTTGGGATTGATTCCGAGCTCGACGGCTTGTAACGCGAAAAACGTTCGCATCAGGAGTCCAGCCCCGGTGAGCAGGACCAGTGAGAGCGCCACCTCAGCGACTACAATCGAGGCTCTGAGCTTGCCATGACGGAAACCGCCGCCACTGCCTTTGCCCGCCCCTCGCAGAGGTTCCATCAGATCCTTTCGGGTGGCGTGCAGCGCCGGTGCGAGTCCGCAAATGATCGCGGTCGCTAGCGCCGCACCCAAAGCAAACAGCAGCACCGTCGAGTTGAGCTGGATCACCGCTTCGTCTGGAATAGTTTGGTCAGGAATAATCGCCACAAGGCCCTTCAAGCCTATCCAGGCGAAGATACAGCCGAGTACTCCTCCTGCGAGCGCCGTCACTAGACTCTCCGCCAGAAGCTGGCGCACCAGCCGCCATCGGGTTGCGCCAAGCGAAGCACGAGTTGCAATTTCCCGTTCCCGCGCGGTCGCCCTTGCGAGCAGAAGGTTTGCGACATTGCTGCAGGCAATCAACAGCAACATGCTTACCGCTGCCATCAGGATGAAAAGCATGGAGCGAAACTGGCCCACGACACTTTCGACCAGAGTTTCGATCTCGATAGAGAAGCGCTTCGGATAAAAGCGCGGATATTGTTTTGACAAACGCTGTATGATAATTCGCATTTCAGACGCGGCGTCGGCGCGGCTCAGGCCAGGGCGCAGATGTCCGAGGAGCCAGATAAAGTGTGTCTTGGCAGTAGGATCGGAGCGGCTCAATATAAGAGGCAGCCACAGATCGGCTCCGCTAAGCGTGAACCGTGGAGGCATGATACCGATCAACGTACGAGGCTGTGCGTTGAGGATAAGCGACTTGCCCAAAACCGAAGGGTCGAGATTGTAGTTTTTCAGCCACATTTTGTAGCTCATCACAAATACCGCGGGTGCCTCTGGCTTTCCATCTTCGGGAGTGATGTAGCGGCCCAGCAAGGGCTTCATACCGAGAGCCTGAAATGTGTTGGGTGTAACAGATGCGCCGGAGAGTTGTTCCGTACCGTCGCCATGAGCATAGAGAATATCGAGCTGATCGACACCGATGATCCGGTCAAACGAGTGTGACTGTTGCTCAATGTCGAGGAATTCGGGGACCGTATACGCGCTGCGTCCGCCGCCACGCCGGTTCTCGAGATCACGCACCATGACATTCACAAGGCGCTGGGAATCGGTATATGGGAACGGATCGAGGAGAACGTTCTGAATGAGGCTGAAAATCGCGGTGGTCGCCCCGATTCCGAGCCCTAGCGCAAGCGCGGCGATAACCGCAAAATGCCAGTCGCGTCCAAGCACCCGAAACGAGAAGCGGAGGTCGCGCAGCAGGGTCTGCATGCAAGCATTACGCAGATCAGCACAGATTGGTTCCGAGGAAAGCCACCAATTGGTGCTCGGTTTGACCGGCATCGACCACATTGCCCGCGACAGTGGCAAATACGAGCACCTTCGGCGTAATCTCAGTGAGTCCAACATCTTCCTGAGTACCGATGGCGAACTTGGCCATTAACCCGATAATCAACGGGATCACGGCAGCCGTGCGAAGACGCATGCAATTTTGAAGAAGGACCATGGCTCTGCCTCGCCCAGCCATCACAATATTTGTCAGCCAGATATCATCAAACAATGCGCTACTGGATTGTCCACTGGCTCCTCAGCGGCGTTGCTCTCCTCATCGTAGCCAAGATTGTCCCCGGCATTCAGGTCGACGGTTTTGGAGCTGCTCTCCTTGCCGCACTAGTCATCGGTCTAGTGAGCGCGACCGCTGGATTGGCCCTCAAAATCATCCTGTTGCCGTTCATCGTCCTTACCCTAGGCCTCGTCTACTTCCTCATCAATGGGCTGATGTTGAAACTCGCATCAGAATTTGTGCCCGGATTTCGGGTAATCGGATGTCTACCGGCTGTCCTCGGATCAATTCTGCTAACTATTGTCGATTACGTTCTGAATCGTGTTGCTGGGCTTTAAATCACAGCGTTTGCCCCCAACCCAAACAGCGTGTACGTCGAAATTCCTGTCGAATTGAACGAAATCTGCGACGCTGCCGACGGCAATTGAACCGTATCGGCCACCGAGTCCCAGCAACGATGCAGGCGTGCGGGTCGCCATTCTGACTGCGTCTACGATTGGCATTTGTACCGTTTCATGCATAATTCGAACCTGGTCAATTAAAGTGGTAGCGCTTCCCGCGAGAGCTGATCCGTCCGCCAGCTCGCAATAACCGTCAGCCACTCTGCACGATAAGGATCCGAGCATGAACCTCGATCCGACCGGCAATCCAGTCCCGGCTAGCGCATCACTAATCAGCGCCAGTCTGCCTGGTCCTTTGGTTCGAACGGCCAGCTTCATCAATGCCGGGGCGACATGAAAGCCGTCCGCGATCAGCTCGCAAGAAAGTCTGTCCTCTACCAACGCGTACTCGGCGAGACCAGGTTGGCGGAAGAGACCCTTCTTGGCGGCATACGTCATAGCGTTGAACAAATGGGTGACCTTGGTGAGTCCGTGGCTGATGCTTGCAAGGACCGACTCCTCTCCGGCCTCGGTGTGGCCGGCGCTCATTACGATACCTGCGTGAGCGCAGCGCTGAATCAGTTCCAGGGCATTCGGCAGCTCCGGTGCGATTGTGATCTGTGCGATACGCGATGCATTTTTAACCAGCCACCCGATGTCGCGTTCAGTGGGGGGACGGAGCAGCCTCGGGTCCTGTGCGCCCGCCTTAGTCGGAGCGAGATGCGGTCCCTCGAGATGGACCGGGAGAATGCGCGCCGTACACGAGGCTTTTACCTGGCTCCAGACGTCAAGCACCGCACCGATGCGTTCGTATGTCGTGCTTGCCGAGGTGGGGCAGAGCGCAGTGGTGCCTCGCGAGAGATGGTAATCGGCGACCGTGCGAAACGCTTCGGATGTGGAGTCTAGAAAATCAGAGCCGCTTCCGCCGTGCACATGCGTATCGATGAATCCAGGGGAAAGAAACAGGCCAAGACCGTCGACTGGGTTGTCCGCATTTGGTGGCGGGCCTTGGCCGAAACCCGTGATTGTCCCGTTTTCGAAACTGATCCAAGCGTTCTCAAGAATCGTGTCCGGGAATAGGAGTTGCAGAGAGGAGATTACAGTGGGTGCCATCGCTTTGGCTCAATCGTAGCGGGTCGAGACGTTTTAAAGCCTAGTGGACTCTTCCGCCGCCTTTTTCGGCGCAATTAGTGGCTAGAAAAATGCAATCTGATGAGCTCGTTCGCTTGGCAGCGGACCGACTCTCTAAAATCTGGGCATATTTGGCGAAAGTCGGTTATTATCAGATAGCTTTCCGCCCTTAGATTATCTGTTCAGATAATGCTGTGAGGTAAAGATGGGCGCGCAATCCCGACCCGCACGTGAAAAGGCTGTGTCGAAAGACAGAGGCCGGGGTGGCAAGTATGCGGATGGGCGAGGCTGCGTCGGTTTTCAGGAATCGTCTAGCGCTTCCGGGCAGCTGGGCGACACTGTTTCGAATGACTTTCCAATGAGCTCGTTTGAGACATTTCTACAGTCCGGCTATGTACTCGAACAGCGTTTCGTGATTCAGCGCCTACTCGGTGCTGGAGGTATGGGCCAATTACACACCCCAACGTCTGCCCTGTGTACGAGATGTTTTCATCAGTAGGGCCGCAGGGAGAGATTTGGTTTCTCACTATGAAACTGCTGTCGGGTGAGACGCTGTCAGCACGTTTGGCTTCGAGGCGGCTGGGGCCGGAAGAAGGGCTACGAGTTGCGCGGCAGATTGGAGCGGGTCTTGATGCGATTCACGAATTAGGAATTGTGCATCGCGATCTGAAACCGGGCAACGTTTTTCTAGAGAAGTCTTTGAGAGGCGAGCGTGCGGTGGTGATGGACTTTGGGCTGGCGCGTGTACTTTCTGAAGAGCCGTCGCTTACCGACGCGGCCCACATCGTTGGGACGCCGTCGTACATCGCGCCGGAAGTGCGGGCAGGGAGAGCGGCGACGGCCAGAGCGGACGTGTATTCGTTCGGCATTGTGCTTCACGAGATGCTCATGGGAAGCCGGCCCGATTCCGCCAGCACCCTGGCAATGGATGTTGCGCCCGAGCGCGCGAGAAAGGGCCGATTACGCAGCGTAATCGCCCGTTGCGTGTCGCCAGACCCTGAGCGAAGGTTCGCCTCTGCTGGTGCTGCCGTCGATGCGTTGCAGGCGGTGTACGACACGCGGGGGTTGGTAAGCAAACCGATCACGAGACGAAGCCTGCTTGCGGCGGGCGCGGCGTCGCTTGTAGCCAGCGCGTTCTGGCTCGAACGAGAGCAGATAGACCGGCGATTACACCCGTTCCCAGACCGCGCCGAGTGGCGGTTTTGCCAGCCTGGGAAGCGCATGTACCCACCGAAGACGCGTCCCTGCTAGGGGGAGTGCTCGACACGGTAACCGGCGCGCTAGGGCGGATCGAGCCGGCAGAGGGCGATCTCTTCATTGTTCCAGCGCGCTATTTGAGGGAGCAGAATGTCACTCAGCTAACGGACGTACGCGGCCTCTTCGGGGCAAATTTGGTCCTAAGCGCGTCGCTCGAACGGGTGCGGGAATCGGTGAGCCTGCTCTTCCGGTTGACAGAGAGCTCAACAGGAGGGCTGCTTCGGAAGGCCAACGTCTCCTGCCTTATGGGAAGTCTTTATATGCTTCCGGCGCTGGCAGTGGATAGCGCGGCGACACTGCTGGATGTCAAGCGCAAGGATTTGCTGCGACAGCCTTCAGCCGGTGACACGACGAATGCCACGGCATTTGCGGCGTATGAGCGCGGACGAGGACGGCTTCGCGAGTATGGGTTGCCAAGCGTGGATCAAGCTATCAAGGAATTGCAGAATGCCGTGGACCTGGATCCGCGGTTTGCACGTGCCTGGGCCGCGCTCAGCGATGCTTACTCGACGAGGTATCACTTGACAAATGATGCGGCAGCCCTGGATTTGGCAGAGCTGAACAGCAACAAAGCTTTAAGACTGGCACCGGAGCTGTCCCTCGGCTATTCGAGTCGGGCCAGAGTTGAGCTTTATCAAGGCCTCTATGGTGAGGCGATCGGCGATTCGCGAAAGGCTACGGAATTAGATCCGGAAAATGTGGACGCGCAGATCTTTCTGGCTGAGACCTACCTGAAATCGGGGAAGCTGGAGCTCGCCGAGCGCACATACGAGCAGGTGGCGAAGGACAGACCCAATAATTGGCTTGCGTTGAACGACTGGGGGGATTTCTGCATCGATCAAGCCAATTATGGCCGGGCCGAGAAGTTGTTTCGCGAAGCCAGCATGCTTGCTCCACAAGCTGCCTTGCCGTTACGAAACCTGGGCGCTGTTTACCTTGCGACAGAGCGCTTCGAAGAAGCAAATCAGGCATTGAACCATTCCATTGCTCTGCTGCCCTCCGGGGAGGCGTACACGAATTTAGGAACTGCACTGTTTTGGCAGGGCAAGTACCGGCAGGCTGCTGACTCGTATCTCAAAGCCGTAAAGCTAGACCTGCGCCAGCCTCTGTTATGGCGGAATCTGGGCGACGCTTATCAGATGATCGGCGGCATGAATGATAAAGCCAAAGCGGCGTGGCGAAAGGCCGCAGACTTAACTGCCACATCGCTCGAGGTTAATCCAAATAATCTGGATGCGCTGACTAGCTTGGCACTATATAAAGCGAAGCTGGGCGAGAGTGGGGCGGCAACTGCGCTCCTGCGGCGTGCTGGCACGTTCCCAGCCCCCACAGTTGAACAGCGATTTAACGAGACGCTTGCCTATGAACTGGCAGGGCAGCGTGAGACGGCCCTTCGGCTGTTAGCCGATTGTATTCGACTCGGCTATTCGGGTGCAGATATCGCGCATGCGCCGGAATTGCAGAAGCTCCGCAAAGATTCACGATTTAGAAATTTGGGAGTGAAGGTTGCGCAGAGATAATGGGCGCTTGTGCTCCTAACTGCTGTTGAACCACTTATGCCTGGAGGTTTTTCAGATGAACGGAAGACTCATACTTTTAGCGATCGGCTGTGCTGCTGTTGCGGCGACCGGATGTACAAAGAAGGACCTCATGGGAAAAAACGGCCGCAACTTCAAAGTACAGATCAGCTCCACCGCAACGCCAGACCAGGATCCGGTGTGCATTAAAGACGGCGATTTCAACGCAGGGAAGCTAGCGGTCGAGTGGACGGCCCCGGTGCCTTGGCTGGTGCAGTTTGATCCGACGGATGTTCCGTGCGCGAACGCGTTTATTATCCACCGCAACGGACCGGAGAGGTGTGTTATCCACCAGAATGACTTCCAACCCGGTCACTACTATAAATACGTTCTGATTGCCGGCGAAGTGCTCAATCAAGATCCTGGCATCGCGCACAGCACGGGCGCGAGGGGATGTGCCGGACTTACCAAGAATTCCGCGGCTTCTGGCTCACATGGGGTTAAACTTTTCTGCTTGGACTTGAGTACGGGCGTACCTCAGAACTGCAAAACGTCTCAGCCGGCAAGAACCCTGACGGGAGTCTCACAGTTTGATGACATCTATTGGAAGGCTGGTTCGGATTGGACGGTCATGATGGATTCGGGCGCTTGCGTGCAGCAGCTAATCTCTTCCTCGCAACCTTATTGCACGGTAAACTCGTGCCCGGGCGCGGCTTCCTTATGTACTTACACTTACAAAGCAAAAATCAACGGGGCGACCACAAAACCGTTCCAGATTCAGGTGAATAACCGATAATGCGCCCCAGTTGTTCTGGGCGAGTCGTTCGGATCAGATGCTATTCTGAATCGCGATGACGAAGGTGGATGTCACGTTTAAGCTCTCGCGTGCGCTCACCGATCACGATCTCGAAAGCATTTCCCGCATTCACGCCGTGTATGGCATCCTTGCCGCTCGCCTGCTATCTTCAGGCGACGAACTATTCGTCGAGTATGATGCATCGCGGTTATCACCGGCCGAAGTGCGCGGCATTCTCGAGGAACACGGCATTCCGTTGGCGTAGCTGAAACAATATCTAAAGACACGCATGAGAAGCGGAACTCGATTCGCATTTAGAACCGCATCAATCTTTTTTGGAGTTGCACTCCTGGCCGCTGGAATCTGGGCTTACTCGAATGAGCCCGCGCCCGAAGCTGCCAATATCGATCCGAACCCGATGAGCGTCGATGTAGATCGGGGTGCGGCGGGCTTATCCCGCTGGCTCGCTGCCATTCGCACCCGAGCGAGCATTCTGATGGTTGTCGCCCATCCGGACGATGAAGATGGCGGCATGTTGGCCTCCCAGAGCCGTGGACTTGGCGCGCGGGCTACGTTACTCACGCTGAACCGTGGCGAAGGCGGCCAGAACGTAATGTCAATGGATCTTTACGATGCGCTTGGCCTGGTGCGAACGCAAGAGCTTCTGGCGTCTGATCGTTACTACGGGGTCGATCAATACTGGGGACGCGTAATCGATTATGGGTTCTCAAAGACCCGCGAAGAGGCGCTTGAAAAATGGGGCCATGATCGAGTGCTTTCGGATGTCGTCCGCGTGGTGCGTATGACGCGGCCGCTTATCATCACATCTGTATTTGCCGGTGCGCCGACCGACGGGCATGGCAATCATCAAGTATCTGGGCAAATGGCTCAGGAGGTATTTCTCGCTGCCGGCGATCCGAGCCGCTTCCCGGAGCAACTTCGTGAAGGGTTGCGTCCATGGAGGCCGCTAAAAGTCTACGCTCGCGTACCGTTTTTTTCAAGCACTAAAGAAGGCATCTACGACTACGCGACCGACAAATACGTTCCGGTTCGATTTTTCGACTATGTGCACCAGACCTGGATCAATGAGAGGCCACCGGCAAACGTTCAAATCCCGGAAGGCAGCCACGGCCCGGCCGCAGGGTTGACATTTCTGCAAATCGGACGTGAGGGATGGGGTTATCAAAAAAGTCAGAACGGCGGTGCCACGATACCTCCTCCAGCGCCGTATAGCGCGCCCTATCATCGTTATGGATCACGCGTAGAATCAGCGGAAAAGGAGAAGTCCTTCTACGATGGCATCGATGTTTCCTTGATGGGCATCGCAACCCTGGCGCACGGTGATACGAGCTTTCTAAGAGACGGACTCGAGCGACTTTCTCAGCTCGCGAATGATGCATGTACCCGCTACAGACCCGATGATCCGGCCAACGTAGCCCCCATTTTGGCTGATGGTCTGAAAGCCACACGTGCGCTTGTACAGCAGGTTCGCGCAAGTCAGTTGGAGGAACCAGGTAAAAGCGACGTCGCATTCGAGCTCGAGGCGAAGGAAAAACAGTTTCAGAAGGCGCTTACGCTGGCGCT
This sequence comes from uncultured Acidobacteriaceae bacterium, assembly GCA_963771565.1. Classification (GTDB taxonomy): domain Bacteria; phylum Acidobacteriota; class Terriglobia; order Bryobacterales; family Bryobacteraceae; genus Bog-105. Next base: position 20,113 of record CAVYUB010000013.1, on the reverse strand, counting down.
CGGGCTTTCTTTTGAAACGACCGTTGCGCCTGAGAAGGAACCTACCGGGCCTTTTGCTCGTTTTGCCGGACCGCCAGTTACGTTCTTGATTGCCATTCCCGGGCAGTCTTTCAACGTTGAATCGCATTTACTAAATCAAAGCTCAGAAGCCGTGGGCATCGAAAGTATTGAAGTGAAGGCGACAGACGGAAAGTCGTGGAAGATTCGTCCCGCTGCTTCACCGAAACCCACGCTGGCCGCGGGCGAAGACATGAAGCTGAAGTTTGCGGTTACCGCGGCACCCGATGCGCAGTTGACGAAGCCGTACTTCTCGCGTCCGGATCAGGAACAACCTTACTATGATCTGACCGATGAGCGTTATCGCAACCTTTCGTTTGCGCCCTATCCATTGGCGGCGATTGCACGCCTTACCTACCGCGGCACAGAACTGGAACTCCGGCAGGTGGTCCAGAGCATGCAGCGAATCCAAAATATCGGATTGGAGGCTCAGCCGCTTCTAATGGGACCTCCGATTTCGATTACTCTCTCTCCAGCGGCGGGCGCCGTGCCTCTTAGTGCCAACTCCTTTACCTTTTCATGCGTTCTTCACAGCAACGCGAAAGGCCCGGCTAATGGCGTGCTGCGGCTGCGCTTGCCTGCTGGTTGGCTGTCTACGCCTAATGAGCATCCATTCTCCACTGCGGCGGACGGCGAGACGCAAACTTTGACATTTCAGGTTGCACCTCGATCCATCAAGCCAGAACATTACGAGATCAAGGCGGTCGCCGATTATCAAGGCAAGGCTTACGAAGAAGGATATCGGCTGGTCGGCTATCCCGGTCTGCGGCCGTATCCCTACTATCGTCCGGCGACTTACAAGGCGGTCGGTGTGGATGTGAAAACCGCTCCGGGTCTGCGCGTTGCATTCCTGCCGGGTACGGGCGACGATGTTCCGCGAGCGCTCGAAGATCTTGGGCTGAATGTCAAAATTCTGTCAACCAACGACATTGAAACCGGAAATCTGAACGATTACGACGCAATTGTTCTTGGAGTCCGAGCGTACGCTGTAAATGCGCAATTGCGATCGGCGAATGCACGGCTGCTCGACTATGTGAAAAACGGAGGCGTGCTGATTGTGCAGTATAACCTTCAGAACTTCGATCATGATTACGGCCCGTATCCATTTAGTTTGGGTGAAAACCCCCAGAAGGTAGTGGACGAAACGTCTGCGGTCAAAATATTGGATCCCAACAATCCTGTCCTCACATGGCCCAACAAGATCACTGACGCGGACTTTCGCGGCTGGGAAGAAGAACGGGGCCACGGCTTCATGGAGACATGGGACCCCCATTACAAGCCATTAGTCGAAACTCATGATCCGGATCAGAAGCCCCAGCGGGGTGGCCTGTTGATCGCGCGCTATGGCCGCGGAATGTATGTCTATGATGCTTTTGCCCTTTACCGCCAACTGCCGTCCGGCGTCCCCGGCGCGTATCGAATCTTAGCTAATCTCGTAAGCGTCGGCAAAAATCCAGAGTGGAAGTAGACTGGATGAAAAAGGCAACTTTGGCGTAACTTTCAGAGTCTGTCAAGCGAAGTACATGGAGAGGAACATGATTCTGAAACGCTTAATTCCGTATTTCATCCCCGTGCTGCTTTTGATCGCGGCACTGCGCACGCCGGCGCGCTCCAAGGCTGCGTTTCCTGACCCGGCGGTCGATATTCCTGCATCTGCCGCGCAAGGCAAGCAGACCGCCGTTTTAGCCGGAGGATGCTTCTGGGGAGTTGAAGCGGTCTTCGAGCGTTTAAAGGGCGTGAAGGACGTGGTGTCCGGGTTTGCAGGCGGAGATAAGTCAACGGCGCATTACGAGACCGTGAGCACCGGCACCACCGGACATGCCGAGTCGGTGAAGATCACCTACGATCCCTCGCAGATCACTTTCGGCGAACTGTTGAAGGTCTACTTTTCGGTAGCCCACGACCCCACCGAACTAAACCGGCAAGGTCCAGATACGGGTACTCAATATCGTTCCGCGATTTTCTATATGGATGACGATCAAAAAAAGGTAGCTGAAGCATACATCAAGCAACTCAACGATGCCAAGGTCTTTTCAAGGCTCATCGTGACCCAGCTTGTCCCCTTTCACGGCTTTTACGCCGCCGAGAGCTATCACCAGCACTTTCTCGATCACAATCCCAACTACCCGTACATCGTCTACAACGATCTTCCAAAGCTGGCGCAACTGAAAAAGCAGTACCCGCAAATGTGTAAGCGGTAACGTGTAAGAGACGTGAAAACTGCGACCCAAGAACTCTCGAACCACCCACCCGTTGAATCTAACAATCTTAAGGCGGAGGTGGAGCGCATTGTCACTGAAACTGCGGTGTTCGACGTCCACACGCATCAATATCCGCCCAGCTTCAAAACGCTTTTCTCGGCAGGTATTGACGATCTGGTCACGTATCATTATCTGGTTGCCGAGCTTTTCCGCTCCTCAAATATCTCCCCGGACGCTTTCTGGGCGATGAGCAAATCTCAGCGCGCAGATTTGATCTGGGAGGCGCTGTTTGTTCTCAATACTCCGATTTCAGAAGCGTGTCGCGGGGTCGTGTACGTAATGAAAGCGTATGGCCTTGATCCCTACGCGCGCTCATTGAAGGACGCGCGTGAGTTCTTCTCGTCCCTCAATCCGGTCGATCACGTCCAGCAGGCCATGCAAATGGCAGGCGTCACGGACATGGTGATGACGAATGATGTATTCGACGAACAGGAGACGACGTATTGGGAATCTAATGCCGCGCGCCATCCCAAGCTACACGCTGCGTTGCGTATGGACCCGCTGCTGAACAAGTGGGAGCATGCTTCGCAAGTGCTCACAAGCCGGGGCTATACCGCCGATGGCACACTTGATGCCGCAAGCATTCGAAGCGCGCGGCGGTTCCTTGATGACTGGATTGGGCGCATGAAGCCCGTGTACATGGCCGTCTCGCTTCCACCGGCATTCCGCTATCCCGAAGACTCCCCGCGCGGGCGGCTTATCAAAGAAGTCGTTTTACCCACAGGGCGCGAGCACAAACTACCGTTTTCGATGATGATCGGAGCCCGGAAAGCGGTCAACACTGCGCTGAGAGATGCGGGCGATAGCGTCGGTAACGCGGACACCCAATCTGTCGAGCGCATTTGCCTGGAGAATCCCGAAAATCGTTTCCTCGTAAGCATGCTGTCGCGTGAGAATCAGCACGAGCTTTGTGTAGCGGCACGAAAATTTGCGAACCTGATGCCCTTCGGCTGCTGGTGGTTTCTCAACAATCCATCCATTGTCCGCGAGATCACAGATGAGCGCATCGAAATGCTTGGCACAAGCTTCATCCCGCAGCATTCCGATGCTCGCATACTTGACCAGATCATCTACAAATGGAGCCACGCACGTCACACGATTAGTGCTTCTCTCGCCGATGCCCATGCCGCACTTGCGCGCGATGGATGGCAGGCTACGACGGCTCAGATTCAGCGCGACGTGAAGCGTCTATTTCAAGACAATTTCCGCAGCTTCGCCGGTCTGCCGGCCTAAACTACTTTTTCGGCTCGGCCTCTTCTTTTTTGGCTTGCGTCGTGGGGCTTGCCTTGGCGGCGATGTCCAGAATCCGAACCATTTGAGGCGTGCGGTCGTATTGGCTTAACTTCCTCGGCTCACTGACGCTTTCCTTATAACGCGCGTTCAGCTGATAATCGATCGTGAAGCTCAGGTCGTCGAAGTTATAAAGGCCACCTTGCTTAGTGATGAACGTTCGCTTCTCGTTGCTTTTGACCTCCGTCAAAGTCACGAGCGCTCCCTCCAGCGGCTGCCCCGAATTATCCACCACTTTGCCCTTCACAGAGCGGGACGTAGGAGCTTTGTTCTTCTTGTTCGGTGGGCGGTGATTACCGAGAAATACACTCGGTTCATGCGCCGGATTTGGATCTGATGACTGAGCGCTTGCCGTCGCGGTAAGCGCCGCAATCGAAACTATCGCAAACAGCAGACGCTCGCTCATCTTGAATACCTCGTACAATGTAACGGACATTTGTATCGTAACAAGCAACATACCCGGCTGCTTTGTCTTCTAACAGGCGTGAGAGACTTCTCTTGGGTTACCGCTGTGACTCTGGCTGGAATCGCGTCTGTAGGCGCTGCTGGCGGTCAGGCCAGCAATTCGGAGGAAACCATCGTCGTAGACGCGAATGCCCAGGCTCATCCGTTCCCGCATATCTGGGAAGAGATGTTCGGCTCCGGTCGCGCAGTGCTGAGCCTTCGTGAGAGTTATCGCGCGGATCTGGCCGCAGTAAAGAAAATTACCGGGTTCAAGTACGTTCGCTTTCACGCCATCTTTCACGACGACATGGGCGTCTATGACGAGGACGCGCAGGGCAGGCCGGTTTACAATTTTTCGTACGTCGATCAAGTCTATGACGGGCTTCTTGAAAATGGCGTCAAGCCCTTCGTCGAGCTGAGTTTCATGCCGCGCAAGTTGGCAGCCAACCTGACCCCGCACCCGTTCTGGTATAAACCGTTTCCTTCGCCACCCAAAGACCCGGCCAAGTGGGGCGCATTGATCGAAGCGTTTACAAAGCATTTAGTCGATCGGTACGGCAAAGATGAAGTCGAAGAGTGGTACTTCGAGGTTTGGAACGAGCCGAACATCGATTTTTGGGACGGCGTCCCAAAGCAGGCCACATATTTTCAGCTATACGATGAGACCGCGGCGGCTGTAAAGAAAGTTGACCCGAAAATCCGCGTGGGAGGGCCTGCGACTGCGCAGGCCGCATGGGTCGACACCTTCATCGCGCACTGCACTCAAAATCGCGTTCCGTTCGACTTTGTTTCGACTCACGTGTACGGCAACGACACTTCCAAGGACGTCTTCGGCAACGATGTTCCCATCCCGCGCCGGCACATGGTCGCGCGTGCCGTAAAGAAAGTTTACGAACAGGTGAAGGCCTCAGCCGCACCGGATACACCGATTATTTGGTCTGAGTACAACGCCACCTATATGACGCAGCAAGAGGTCACGGACAGCGCTTTCATGGGTCCGTGGCTCGCAAACAACATCCGCGAGTGCGACGGCCTCGCAAATATCATGTCGTATTGGACCTCCTCGGATGTTTTTGAAGAGCAGGGTGTAGTGAAAACGCCCTTCTACGGTGGCTACGGAATCGTTGCAGAACGCGGAATTCCGAAGGCGGCCTTTCGTGTATTCGAGCTGCTTCACCGGCTGGGCGATCACCGCCTTCCCGTCAAATCAGAAAACGCCTTGGCGACTAAGCGAGATGACGGAACGCTGGTACTGGCTGTTTGGAATTATGCCGAGCCGGGTGAGAATATCGGGACCAAAACTTTTCGGCTCGACATCAAAGGATCAAGCTCGACACGTTACCGAATGCAATTCGTTGACCCGGATCATGGATCGGCGTTGAAAGCTTGGCAGAAGATGGGCAGCCCGGCGTACCCAACGCTCAAACAAGTCCGGGAGTTGATCAAAAGCTCTGAGCTTGGGGCCGTCCAGGAACGCCCAATCAACGAACCGGTGACCATTGCCGCCCAAGGACTCGCGGTGATAGAGTTGCGGTAAGGAAATTATGAAAATATTCAATCTTGTGACGTTATTTGCTACGGTGGGCACGCTGTTACTGGGCCAGGCTGCGCCTCAGTCAAGCAAGTTGAAGGTGGGTGACATGGCGCCCGATTTCACTTTACCCGCCACCACAGGAGAGAAAGTCACGCTCTCCTCGTTTCGCGGCAAGCAGACTGTTGTCCTGGCCTTCTTTCCGGCTGCCTTTACGGGTGGCTGCACGAAGGAGATGCAAACCTACCAGCTCGGAATCGATAAGTTCAAGGGAACTGATGCGGCCGTCTTCGGCGTCAGCGAAGACAATACGCCGTCGCAAAAAGAGTTTGCAAATAAGCTGGGGCTGTCCTTCCCTCTGTTAAGCGATTTCGCTACACGGAAAGTCGCCGAGGAGTATGGCGTGCTGATTCCTGAGTATGGTGTAGCGAATCGTGTGACGTTCGTCGTCGATAAGGACGGAAAAATCAGCTATATCGAAGCAGGCAAGGACGCCATCGCTATTCTTGGCGCGGGCGACGCTTGCAGCCGCCTGGCACATAAGAGTGCAGGGGCGAGCCAGTAAGACTCTCGCTAGCTAGCTATGCTGTTCGATACGTCGGGGCCGGGACTGTGCACCATGATAAATGCGCAGAACTTCAATGCTCTGCTCCTTCACACGATAAATCGCGACATAGGGTAAGGGAGGAAAAACAAGTTCTCGCGTCCCTTCCTCACGTCCGGGTCGTCCACGGTGCGGCATTGCTTTTAATGAACGGATAACCTCATACAGCTTGCGCATGGTGGCCCGTCGGTAATGGGGATGATGGTCTTTGAGGTAATCGCTAATCTGCTGCAGGTCCGCTGCGGCGGCTGGCGTCCAGCGGATACGCATTCCTATGAGCGCAACATCTGCTCCAGGCGTTCGTCCATTTCTGCTTCTTCGATGAACTCGCCCCGGTCAGCTTCTGCAATACCTTCCCGCACGGCGGCAAGAAAACGGGCATCTTCCTCAAGCAAACGCAGGGCGGCATCCTTCACGAGTCGTTCGGCGTGGGTGCCAGCTTTAGCTGCGATCTGAGCAAGTTGCGCTTCCTGCTCGGGGGTGAAATGTACTTCCATCGCCTCTAGAGTATGTAAAAAACCTCTGCAAGGCAACAAAGACTGGTATCGGCCAATAGCGCCCGATTACGGTGCCTCGTCCCCTAGCAAATCACTTACGATCTCGAACCTGTAACCCTGGTCCTTTAATGCCGGGACGACCTGTCGCACCGCCGCCAGCATCGCACTCACATCGGGTTTCGTTTCCACCGTGCGGCCGTCATGCAAGCAGATAATCCCGCCCGGCGATGAATGCGCTAGCACATGTTTCACAATGCGATCTGCCGGCCATCGCCAGTCATTACCAATCACGGTCCACATCACACCTAAAAGCGCGAGTTTCTGCTGCACGCTATTCATTCCGAACCAGCGAAGCCCATACGGTGCGCGCAACAGCATCGGGACAAAGCCCGTTTCAGAATAGATGATCCTCTGAGTTTTCGTAAATTCCTGATCGACGAAATCGCGAGACTTGAATGGAAGTTTGGGATGCGAGTAGGTGTGATTGCCGAGCTGATGACCATGGGCGGCAACCTCTCCAGCAATTTGAGACAGACGGCGAACATTCATCCCGCATTGAAAAAAGGTCGCGTAGACTTTCTCTTTTGCCAGGTACTCGAGCAATGGCAACGTGCTTTCACTAGGTCCGTCGTCGAAGGTTAGAGCGATGGAACGCCGGCACCCGGGTCCGCGATAAATTGAGGGTCCAAAAAGCTGTGAAGATTTCGAGATGCTGCCGTAAGCGACCGTTGCAGAGACGCCACCAAGCACGGCGCCGCCACCCACAGCCGCCGCAGTAAGAGATCGCATCGCCATCAGCCTATCACGCAACTGGCTCTGCACGAGATCTCACTCTCGAACTTTCTCCCGAGCGGGAGCCGAAGCGTGATATTCATGCCGCACGCGATCGGAGTAAAGCTTCAACAATTCACCCACGCGTTTATAGTCCGGTGACTTCACGATGAAGCCAACATGGTGGCGTCTGCTCATGCGCCACACGAGCTCCGGTTCATGAAAGCTCGAAGTATCGGGCCATTCTTGCCGCGCCAGGGACACTAGCAATCCGGCATAGTCATGGTTTGGCTCCGGGGGCGCATACAACGCACCTGAAGCGGCGGCCAGCTCGATCTTGGCCCACTCAGCCCACATATCGATTCCCGTGGCAGCCTGGATGAGATCGGAAATATGCGCGCCGCCGACCCGAGCTGAGGTCTCCAAAAAGTAGATGCTCTGGTCTTCATGAGCCCGAATGAACTCGGTGTGGGAAACGCCGTCGGTGAGCCCGAAAGCTTCTAATACCCGTTGATTGAGCCGCTTCAACGCCCCATCCGCGACCGATTCTCCTTCGAGAATCCTGGTCGTGAATATGCCGCCGCTCTGCGTGACATCGAGCGGAGGCGTTCCGTACGCGCTGGCCACAGCGTAGACCATCTCCCCTTTGAACCAGATGGAATCTACGTGAAAGATGTCCCCCGGCACAAAACGCTCTAGCACAAAGAAGGACTGCTGGTCGCCAAGGCTGTGAATCTTGTCCCAGACATCTTGCTGGTTGTGAAATTTCTTGATCCCGATGGCCCCAGCCATCAGCCGCGGCTTCAGCAGCCACGGAGCAGGCACCCTTTCGAGATACCGCGTTATTTTCTCGTAATTGAAAGTAGCGGTGAACTCCGGCACGGGAATCGCCTGCTCTGTTGCCCGCATCCGCATTGCGAGTTTGTCGCGGAAATAGCGTGTGGCAGTTTCGCCAAGGCCCGGCAGCCGCAAGTGCTCCCGCAAATAGGAAGCTTTCTCCAGATCGAAATCGTCGAGCGGAACAATCCTGTCAATTTGGAGCGTTCGACAGAGATGGCTCACCGCGAGAAGTGTGTCCTGAAGATTCCACTCGTGGTCTTGATCGGGCATGTAGAAAATATCACCCAAGCTTTCGACTGGCCACTTTGCCTCGTGCTGCAGGCTTAAGGACGTCAGAAGAAAAACCCGGCACCCTTGCCGTTTGGCCTGTTCCAGAAATTTCTGCCCCTTGTCGTAGCTGGCCAGGCACAACAATGTCAATGGTTGGGACAGATTGGTTGTGGCCGATTGCTGCATACCTGAACAAATAAGGATACCCTTTTAGTAGCTGGCAATATTACGGGACCCGAACTGTAGGCCACTAGAGCCTCAATGCAGAGACTTAAGCTAAAACATCCGGTCGCCATCCGCTGGTTTCATTGGATCAACTTCCCCCTCCTCTTTCTCATGATCTGGAGTGGGTTCCTGATCTATTGGGCATACGACATTTACCATGTCGGACCGATTCACTTCTTCCCCGCCTGGGTCTACCGAACACTGCGTATGGACCATCGCCTAGCGGATGGCATGGCGCTGCACTTCTTTTTTATGTGGCTGTTTGTGATTAATGGCGTTCTCTACGTCGGCTACACTCTCATATCCGGCGAGTGGCGTCTGCTGGTCCCGCGCTCTCTGTCCACCTTTCGAGACGCCTGGTACGTGATGCTGCACGATCTCGGTTTGCACAAGCAGCTACCGGCGCAGGAAAAGTACAACGCGGCGCAGCAGGTCAGCTATTCGGCAATAATCGTGATGGGCTTTGGGTCACTCTTAACTGGCCTTGCAATTTACAAACCTGCACAGTTATGGTGGTTAACTGCTTTGTTCGGCGGGTACCAAACCGCGCGTTTGATCCACTTCTTGCTGACGTGTGGATATCTCGCGTTCTTTGTTCTGCATATTGCACAAGTCATTCGGGCGGGCTGGAATAATTTCCGAGGCATGGTCATCGGCTATGAAGTGGTGAACGACAAATGAATAGCCGGCACCCCGAGATTGTTCTGCCTGACGACGAGTTGAAGCAGGAGCTACGGCGCAGAACCCGCCGGGATTTCCTGATAGGAGGGGTGGCCGCTGTGGGCGCGATCGGCGGCTATTCATGGCTCCGTTCGAGAGCGCGCGATGATAAACTCCAATGGCCGGAGCGCCGTGTTCTCGAGTTCAACGGTAACTTGGCCGAGGATTATTTAAGCAACTCACATTTGATGCCGACCTTTTCGCGCAGCGAAGTAGGATGGCTGAAGCCAAACGGCGATATCGGGATGGATGACGATATCGACGCAGACAAATGGCGCGTCAAAGTTACTAGCGACGAGGGCGGGCCGGACACTCTTGCCTTGAACGATGTCAAGGCGCTTCCCAAGACCGAAATGATCACCAGGTTTTGCTGCATAGAAGGTTGGAGCACAATCACGTACTGGGGCGGCGCGCGCTTTTCGGATTTCACGAAAAAGTATCTCCGCCCGGATCTCAAGCTGACAAAGTTCGTCTATCTGGCAACCCCCGGCGAAGATTATTATGTTGGACTCGATATGAAGAGCGCGATGCATCCACAAACACTGCTGGCTTACGAACAGAACGGGCAGCCGTTGGCCGATGAACATGGAGCCCCGCTTCGTCTGGTGATTCCTGTGAAGTATGGAATCAAGAGCATTAAGCGGGTCGCGCTGATTCAATACACGAACGACAAACCGGCTGATTACTGGGGCGAGGAAGGGTACGACTGGTTCGCGGGTCTTTAACCGATGCCGGACGCCAAGCTTTATTGCGGAACATCAGGGTTCGCTTATCCTAGCTGGAAGCCTGATTTCTACCCCGAGAAACTCCCCAGCGCAGAATTTCTTTCCTATTACGCTACGCGCCTCAACGCTGTCGAAGTGAACTACACGTATCGGCGCATTGCGCAAGCGAGCACGTTCGAGAAATGGATCGCAGCGACGCCCGACGGCTTCGTGTTTCTGCCGAAGGCGCACATGAAGATCACGCACTCGCTGAAATTGAAAGACGCCGAGGAATTCACGCGAGTATTTCTGCACTCGTTGGAGCCGCTCCAGAATGCCGGCCGCTTGGGACCTATTCTGTTCCAGCTTCCGCCATCGTTCAAGGCCGATGTCGAGACGCTCACGAATTTCATAAGCCTGCTTCCAAAATCAGTTCAGTTCGCGTTCGAGTTTAGGAATGCAAGCTGGTTTGACGAAGCCACATATAAGGTGCTGAGAGGAGCGAATATCGCCCTCTGCATGGCTGAGAATGAGAATTTAGAAACACCGCACGTTGTAACAGCGGACTTCGTCTATCTGCGTTTGCGACGGCCGGAATATGCGGAATCCGAGTTAGCAAGTATCGCTTACCGCGTCCAGCAATACCGCGCCAACGCGTACCCCACCTATGCCATCTTCAAGCACGAAGACACGCCTGCCGGTGCATTGAACGCGGAAAAAATGCTGAACGCTCAAACGGTAAAAGGGCTGGCCGTTTGACCGGTCAGCCCTTTCCTTTTGATCTGGCGAAATTTAGAAGTTGTACTTCAAGCCAAATTGGATCTCGCGTGCGCCCTGCGAGCTGGTAATCTGCCCGAAATTACCGAGACCGAAATTGCCACTGCTAACAATCGCGCCGGGCAGACTGGTGTTCGGACTATTCAAAATGGGCGTGTTTGTGAAGTTGATCGCCTCAGCTCTAAACTCTAGATTCTGCCGCTCGGTAAACGTGAACAGCTTTGAGAGGCTGAGATCGGCTGTGTGTAGGCCAGGACCCCGAACCGTGCCAACACCACAACTGCCGAATGAAGGTGGCCCAGGCACTTTACCTCTATCGGATGGCGCTGCATACGCATTGGGATTGAACCACTGATATCCGCCAGTAGGTGCGTTCATTTCACCAAGAACTGCAGCAGGCGCGATGCAATTCGCACGGGCGCCCGCAGAATGGGTACCCGAGCTGTCTTCGAAGTTGAAGATTGTAAGAGGCAAGCCGCCCCGGAAATTTAAGATGCTGTTGATCTGCCAGTCACCAACAATCGCGTTAACCACTTTGTTGAGGTTCTTGCCCAACGCCCGATTTCGCCCGAACGGAATGTCATATGTGACAAAGCCATTGAACGAGTGCTCTGCGTCGTAATAGCAAGGCCCCCATTCTGCCGGCTTGTTATACGTGTTCTGAAAATAGGCTGAAGCTGGTGCCGCCTGACCCGCGCCGCCATAGTAACCAATGGAATCGGTCATGCACTTCGACCAGGTGTAATTTGCCTGAAACTCAAGTCCGTTGCTTAAGCGCTTCTGAAAACTGGCTTGCAGGGCGTTATAACTCTGGTTGCCGTTTGAGTCGGTGAGCTTCGCAGCTCCGAGTTCAGTTAGAAGCGTCGGATTCCCCGCTAAGTAGCCAGGTGAAACGGTTCCATCGGGATTCAAAATACGCTGAGATGCATAAACAGGCACCATCAAGTGTGTGGCCCTCTGCCCAACATAGCCGGCCTGCAACGTAGCCGAGTTACCTAACTGATGTTGGATCGTTAAATTCCACTGATTCGATACAGCCGGACGGATATTTGGATCCCAAAGCCGAATTGAAGTCCCTACGAACTCAGTGGCTGGGTTGACGCCACTGCCAAAAACCGTATAGCCTTGCGCCAGAGTGGAAGGAAGTTGAGTCGGATTGTACGAGATATCGTGCTCCGTAGCGAAGGGTGGATTCAAAGTCAGCCGCAGATTTGTCCCTGTGCCCTCAAGAAAGTTGGAAGTCGTGAAAGCCCCACGTATGACGGTCTTTCTGCCCGCGGGAGTCCACGCGAAACCGATACGCGGCTGAAAATTCGTTATTCCGTTGTATTGGTTATAGAGCGCTCGGTTGAACCCGCCTTGTCCCGGAAATTCTTCTACGCCGGTAATCTCGTTGAAATTCGCCTGGCGATCGTGAACCTCTACCCAAGGCGTATGTAGTTCCCAACGAAGGCCGAGATTGAGCGTTAGATTTGGCGTGACATGCCAGTCATCCTGAAAGAACGCGGCAAAAATGGTAGCGCGCTGTCCCCACGTGCCCCCAGAGATTCCGCCCTGGACCTCCTTCGGCAGACCAGCCATAAAATCTGCTTCAGAGGCTCCGGTATATTGTCCGTTGAAGTTGAACTGACCGGCTATTCCAGCGTTTCCAGAATAGAACGTGTTAATACGCTCCCGGAAGGCTTGGAAACCAACGTGCATGCTGTGAGCGCCTTTCGTGATGATAGCGGTGTCTTCCGCCTGAATCACCGTGTCGGCGAACTCCTCGTAGATTTCGGGGTTTCCGAAAGCAATACCGGTAGTTTGGTCCGTGCTCAGGTTTCCGGCAGTAAAGACAAAGCCCGGAAGAGTGGTGGTTGGAACGCCCGGAATTCCGACGCTCTGCGCGCTGATCGCGGCCCCGGATAGCGCGCCTGTAATCACAGGAATGTAATTCACCCCGAAACGGGCGTCGTTCACAAACGTAGGACTGAAGGTTTTTGTATAGTCCAGGACGCCGTTATATGAAGGATAGGTACTGGTTGAGTTGTACAGGAGCGGAATGCTGTTCGTCGTGGGATTGATGATATGACCTTGCGAATAACGTCCGAAAACATGATCCTTGTCTGAAGCAGCCCAATCGACTTTGATGTCACCCTGATCTTGATTCGTGTATTGGTGTGTAGTGTTGAAGGCGTTATTGGTTAGGTTGCCATTGACCGGTGCCGGATACAGCGAAGAATTCACGATAGCTGAGGCTTGAGGGCTGACCAGGCCGGCAGCAGCAAGGTTATTCCCGGGAATCGGCACTTTTGTGAATGGGTTCACGAGTTGGATTCCCTGTTGTGTTAGGAGTTGTGAGAAGTCGCCCGCGCGCTCCGCGGTCGTGAGGACTGTAAAGGCGCTGCTGGTCGCGGGCTGGTCGTACCGCGAACCCTGGTAATCGGCAAAGAAGAAGAGCTTATCGTGTAGGATCGGCCCGCCCACCGCGCCGCCAAACTCGTTCCAGCGCAGAAGCGGCCGTGCCAGGTGATTCCAATTGTTCGCCCAGTCATTCGCGTTCAACTTGTCATTTCGAATAAACTCGAACGCATCCCCGTGAAACTGGTTGGTTCCGCTTTTGGTGCTGACGCTGATAATCCCCCCCATGAACCGCCCAAATTCGGCCGACGCATTTTGAGTGATCATGTTGAATTCTTCAATCGCATCGACGCTCGGCGTGTAGGCAACCGCATTTTCAGAGATCTGGTTGTTGTCCATTCCATCCAAAATGAAATTGTTCGCCTCTTCGCGGTTGCCATTGACGAGCGGCCGTCCGCCAGTGAACGTCGCTTGCGCCCCTGTGAATGTCGAAGGGTCATTCGTCACAACACCCGGAGCAAGCAAGGTGAGTTGGACATAGTTCCGAGTGGCCAGCGGCAGTGCAACGTTAGTTCGTGCGTCGATAACTGTCCCAAGCTGCGTCGTCTCCGTTTGCAGGACCGGCGCCGCGCTGGTTACTTCGACAGTCTGATTAACGTTTCCTACCTGCAACTGGAAATCGACTTTCGCGTTCTGATTCAGTTGCAATACGACAGGCGATTTTACAGCCGCTTGAAATCCCGGATTTTCCACTCGGATTTCATAACGGCCGACCGGTATGCGGGGAAGAGTATAGAATCCATCCGCATTTGTCGTAGTGGGATAGACGGTACCCCGATCCAAATCTTTCGCCGTGACCTTCGCGCCTGAAACCGCAGCAGCTGACGGATCGGTGACTACGCCCGTGATGGCCGCCGTAACCTCTTGTGCCCGAGCCGGGAGGGCCAACGTAAGAATGATGACGAATAAGGCAAACCCGGTAAAAATCCGCTCTAGTGAGAGAGCGAGTGCTCTTGAAATGTTCCTCATAGCGTGTGAACCCCTTTTGCAAACGGCGAAACTTTAGCCCGCAATTGCGACCTTTGACGGAATTGTAAAGTGAAACGAAAGGAGTGTCAAGAAAAAAAGAAACAAAACAAAAGCAAAGTGACACCGTTAGAAATACGTAAGCTTTCGGTTAGCATGTCTTTGCAGGATAAAGCTGAGGCCGGAACCCTATACGAGACACACTTCAATCCCATGCGACCGCAACTTCTCCACGTCTTCGGGCGGCGCGCCCTTATCGGTGATCACACGATGAACTGAGCGGAAACCTACGATCAATGAGAGGCTGCGATGGCGAAATTTGGTGGAATCAGCCAGCACAGTTACTTGCGTCGCGGCGTCGATCATGCGGCGGTTGAGCTGAGCTTCCATGATGTCCAGAGTCGTCAACCCGATCTCCACATCCAGGCCCACGGTGCTCAAAAAACAGTGGTCAGCGTGAAGCGAATCCATCATCTGCTCGGCGTGTGGCCCCACGAAGGCGCTCGATACCTGCCGCAACATGCCTCCCACCATCACCACCGAGACGTTAGGCAAATCAGCCAGAGTGGACGCTATGTTCAGGGCGTAAGTGATGACCGTTAGATTCTCCGGTGGGTTGCGCCGTATCTGTGCCGCAAGCTCGGCCGAAGTCGATCCCGTACAGAGAATTATGGTCTGTAGCGGCCGAATGAGCTGAAGGGCGGCCTGAGCAATGCGCACCTTTTCTTCACGCTGGATGCTTTCTCGAACTTTCAGCGGGTGCTCCGGGCTGGCAGCTAGAGGCTTAAGGCCTCCTCCATGTGAGCGTACGAGCGCCCCTGTTTGAGAGAGCGTGTCGAGATCGCCCCGCGCCGTGACCGCCGATACCCCAAACCGCCGAACCACTTCCTCTACCGTGATTCTGCCGTTTTTACCCAAAACCGCGAGAATCTCTCGCCGCCGCTCTTCCGCGAGCAGCCGCTCAGGCTTTGGTTTAGTCATTCTGTACGTTCACTTTGGCAGTAAACCGTGGTGCTATCTTACATTAACTTCCGGTCGATAGGAAAGAGCTTTCTTTCGAATGCTATCTTTTCCCGTCGTTTGGGGCAGGGGAGAAACTGAGCCGGAAGCGTGAGCGACCCGTTAGAAAAGCGGCACCACGCGATCGGGCATAGGAGGCGTGCGGCCTAGGAGCATCAACACCGTTGACGCAAAATTTAAACTGTCATACGGTTCTTGAATCACTTTGGCCGGTAGGCCAGCCCCGGTCATCATCCATACAGAGTGGGTAGAGATACGAAAAAAACCACCGTGATTGCCGCCGGGATTGAAATTGCGAACGTTGAAATTCCAGTGGTCGGCAGCGAAGACGTGAAAATCGGCTTGCACCAGCTCACGCCGGCGGCGCTCGTATCTGAGCATGATCGGATCGATGCCCGGCGGACCGGGAACATTATCGGCAATGGGAGACAGCTCCTCGGTAATGCCAATCACGGCGTTTGAATATTGGCACATATGAATCGCCTGAAACCAATCCCGTTCACTGTGCCGTTCGGATAACCACGAAGCACGATCCATTCGTTCTGGCGGATGGAGCTGGGCATCTTCAAAAAGGTGCAGTGGCAGTCCGGCGTGCCACTCTTGAGTGGACCAGTGAAGCTTTCCGCCGTCGTCCTGCGTGAGATGTCCGATCGGCTTTACCGCGATTTGTCCGGCGTCGTCCGTGAGGATCATCAGCTGATTCTCCTCGTCGCCGTAGAGCCAATAAGCATGTTGTGCGGCGTTTAGCCCGCCATTGTACGGGCCGTCTGGCAGACGCATGGCCGTGAAGTCGACAGGTTGAGACGACAATGCAGGTTGTGGATTATTGCGTGCACGCTGGTCAGCTAACAATGAAAAATAATTCACAAAACGGAAGGACCGTTCTTCATCGAGTCGCCCGTTAGAATCGCAAACGAGACCCTTCGCCGCTGGCCCTGCGACATAATGCTCCAGATCCGCCACTGTGTTGTTTTCGCCAAGCGTAAGCTCGGGGACGAACTCCGAAATGTTCCGGTGAAATGGGTTTTGAGAGTCCGGCTGCAGAGCGAGCAAAGCCTGCAGGTGCGATAGGTACGCGGTATACTCGGTCTGCTCGCGTTCCCAGGCTTCGAGTTCGTCAGCCAGCCTCCTCGCTGCCTTGTCCTCGCCCCGCTTCTGCTGTTCTGCGCTCCATTTTTTGGGCAGATTCGCGACAACTCCCTTGCGTTGCTCGATGGCCTGCTTCAACGTATTCAGTTCTTCGCCTAATTCTTTCGTCGTGCCGATCCACGCCGCGCGATGCCGATCAATAGTCTCCTTCAGGCACGTTGCCGCAGCTTGGCGGAGAGACGGCTGCAAGTCTGACCGCGATAGCTGCAGCATCAGAATATGGATCTTATTGAGATCGCTATTACGCAAATGAACCGACGCGCGCTCGTTGCCATCAAGATCCAGCCACGCGGTAGGATAATGAGCCGCTTCGCCCTTCAAGTAAAAAGAAGCCGTGCTCGGCGTTGTGACACGCTGAACCAGCGGATTGAGACCCATGAGCTTGTATTCACTGAGCTGATGACGATTCGTGATGACGTGGTGAGCACCACCCGCGGCGCTGTTTAGCAAATCCGGCAGGCTGAAGCTTTGGCTGAAAATGCCCGGCACGTTGTTCATGCCGTGATCCGATACGACCACGAACAACGTTTCCTGAGCGAGCGAACTCGCCTGAATAGCCGTCCACATTCTTCCAGCGAGCGCATCCATGCGGTGCAAAGCATTTAGCAGGGCTGCGGAGTCGTTCGTGGCATGACCTTCATGGTCTATGTCGCCGGTATAAAAGTCGAGATAGAGAATTTCAGGATTCTTGGCTGATTGCGTCAGTTCGCCTTCCGTTTGATGAGCTAGAAGTTCGTCCAGTGATGGCGTACCGGCACTCTCGAGCATGGAAAGAAGCATCTTGGATGAAAAACGCCGTTCCAGAACGCGCTTCAGGGTAGTCCAGCGAACGCCGCGTTGAAAAAGCTGGAAGCTCTGAAATCTCTGCGCGTATGAGAACGTGTCGCTGATGAGCGGTATCCCCGCCCGATCCAGCACTTCCACCCCTGGCATATCCACATGCCGGGAGCGTGCATAACCGATATAGAACGGGAAAAAGTTCAGGTAATCGTAAACGTGCCCCGTGAAGCGGTCATACTCCACGTTCCCGCGAATGATGAGGTGGTGGCCAGTATCGAGCATGGACCAGGATGGGGCAGATAGACTGATCCCGCGTGTGTAGAAATTTTCGAAGACGACGCCCTTTTCTGCGAAGACGTGCGAGAACCACGGCAGGCTCGACTTTCCGGTCCCTCGATCCGTTTCGCGCATCGTGCGATAGAGCAGATCCGCATTGAGCCCATCAATTTTGAAAATTACTACGCGCCGCGCTTTCCCGATGTGCTCTGGCGTCATCTGAGCCGGAAGCGTAAGCGACCCAGTTCCGGCATAGGCCGTCAGCGCAGCCAGAAGGCCGATGGCCCGAGCGATGTACCTGCTCACTTATGCGATTCTGCACCAGTTTCAACCAATGCGACCGTTCGAGTCACAGTGGCGGGGCCGGGTGCCGAGGCTGCAACTGTAGCGCGCGAATCGCGCTCGAGGGCCGCCATCGCCAGCGAACAATCGGCTTGCAAGCCTTCGTCCTGGGTTAATCCTTTCAGCCGGGCGAGCGTCGCTTCAACATGCGCTCGCACTTCTGGCGCACGCACGCCGGGCATTAGACTGCTCAACTCGCCGACAGAGGCCTCAATTCGCGAGCTGTCGTAAACGACCTCAGGCTGAGTGCCTGTCTGAACCAGAGAATCGAGGAAATTCAGGTGATACTCGATGCGGCGATCGCGATCCAGCATGGCCAAGTTTCCAGTATCCTTCGCGACACGGTGAGTGTAAGCGCCAAAAGTCGCATAATGCAACAGGTTGAAAGTGATTCGAGCTGGGCGATTTTCTCCGAACCTGGCTAACTCAGAACGGCGATCCTTATCAAGGCGCGACGCCAAATGTCCGTCTTGAGCCTCGGTCTGGAGCCGGAGATAACGCGTCTGAGCCAACTCCATCTCACGACCCGGGGCGGCTTCCAGCGGATTTACGGCCATAGATTCTACCCGCCGCTCCATTTCGTTGCGGAGCGCCGGATCCAGCTGGTGATCCAAAGCGAGCTCAACGCGAAATTGCGAGTAACAGTCAAGCCTGGCCGTTTGATTCATCGCCGCACCATGCCGGGCCGTGATGAAGTCATACAGATCGGCGGCTACGTAGTAATACCAGTTTGTAAAGTGCGATATCCCAATCACGCCAGCCGTAACCTCATTAATCGTGCGCTGCGTCATCTCATGGCGGCGTATGTGGAGTTTGTCGCGAAAGTCGACCAGCTGCAGCGGCAGCTTTGGATAATTCAGGCTATAGACTGCTAGCGGCACGAGCCGAACCTGACGCGCTCGTTGTTGTTCTGGGTGTTCTCCTCGCGGCAGCAACGAACCGTTTTCATCAAGCCATCGGTCGTATTGCGGCCCGGACCATTGCTTCAGCCTTAAGTCGGTCCATGGATTCTTAATATTCAAAAGCTTCCAAACAGCCGTGAGTGAAGTGCCGCCATTTTGGGCAGATTGGTCAAGCGGGAACCATAGCACCGCGTACTGACCGGCGTTTCCGGCAACATCGACGGCCTCAAAAATGAGCCCCGTTTTCTCGGCGCACTGCCGTAGCAGCTCCCAGTTACGGCTTCGAATGTTCTCCTGCTCAAAACCGTCTTCTTGTCCCATTTCCGCAGCACGGCGCTCCGGAACCAACCCCCCCAACAGCCGTTTACGCATCTCCAGGCGCGCTATCACGGTATTCAACTGTATTTGTGTCAGTTCGGAGTCGGTCTCCCCCGCCGGAGCGTTCCGCAAGTAGCTGACGGCTTCCTCCAGATGCAAGCGCTCGTGGTCAATCTCATTTGTCCGGTATGCCCGGGAGGTCGCGCGAACCGGTGTCGTCAGGGGGTCAAGCATTGTCCATTGAACGACATTACGGCCGATTTCGGACATCACAGGATGTTGCGGCGCAGTGAGGTCCAAAAGCGGGGCTGTATCGTGCGCACCCACGGATTT
This sequence comes from uncultured Acidobacteriaceae bacterium, assembly GCA_963771565.1. Taxonomy (GTDB): domain Bacteria; phylum Acidobacteriota; class Terriglobia; order Bryobacterales; family Bryobacteraceae; genus Bog-105. Next base: position 636 of record CAVYUB010000013.1, on the reverse strand, counting down.
GGATCCATCGGCAACGCGCCAGTAAAAGAACGGAACTGCGGAGAGAAGCCGCTGACCCAGATTAGGACGCGCATAGCTGAGCAGCCACACATAATAAATGCGATTATTCTGTGGATCATCATCGCCGAGTGTGTCGCGCAACACCGCGACCAGCGGTACGCTCTTCTGAGTGTTGTCGACCGCTTGACACGAGTGGCAGAAAAGCGTCAGCAGTTGAGCGCTATTGCCAACATCCGCGCTTTGCCAGTAATAAACCGTGTGGTTGGTTTCGCGTAGCACGGTTGTTTGCAACTGCGTTTGCGGGACATCCGCAGCACGGACCATAGTCGCCGAGTAGAAAAGCGCTACAAGAGTGAGCCGCAATCGTCTCATTTCCCGTCCTGAGATCCCTAATGCAATTGATGCTCCAGATAGGCGTCTGGGTTCCTAATCCAACACCGGCAGCAACGGCAATTCTAGATTCCTAGCCGCATCTACCGCGAAAAGCACCCCTTAACCAAAAAGAGCGCTTTCGACACCAGTTCGAACGCTTTGGTTGTCGATTTTCGCTTTGGCGCTCGGTAGTACGATTCGTGCTACGTTTTGTCGTTCGCGTACGCAGATCCGACGTTGCGGCCGGCCGCTCGGCGAAGTCGC
>CAVYUB010000012.1:0-381382 GCA_963771565.1 uncultured Acidobacteriaceae bacterium | reverse complement strand
AGGCGGGGTGCCGCAACTGCGTTTCCCTTACTTCATCGGTAACTTACTCGAACTCCCGGTGACAACCACGCAAGATTACTCGCTGTTCCACATCTTGGGCGAGTATTCGATTGACCTCTGGATAAAACAATGCAATCTGATTATGGACGCCCATGGGCTGATGAGCTTCATTATCCATCCCGACTATCTACTCGAACGGCGCGCTCTTCGAGACGGAGAGATCTCTTCTTAGTTATCTTGTGGAACTACGTGCCCAGCAAGGAACCTGGATTGCTCTTCCCGGCGAGGTGAATGACTGGTGGAGGCAGAGGAGTCAGATGTCGATTGTGCAGGAGAACGGAAAACTCCGGATTGCAGGGCCGGGAAGCGAGCGGGCCCGCTTGGCACTTGCTAGTGCCGAAGGGAACAGGATGACTTACTCGCTCGATCCGAGTCGAGCTTCGGATAGCGTAAGCAGGCCGAAGGTTGCAAAGAGAAGATAAGCAACCGTGGCAGAAGCGGAATCAACTTCGAACATCAATCTAGACCTAATACTTCTGGTGTCTTCGGCGTCGCCGCTGGTGGATCCTGATCACTGCGGCGGTGATCGCGTTACTGACGCTCGTCGCCTTGTCATTTCTGCCGAAGCGTTATACCTCGGAGGCGACGCTCATCGTGGTGCAACAGGAAGTTCCGGAGCGCTACGTGACCCCCACCAGTACGACGGATATTGGCGTATGCTCGAGGCGACGACGCAGGAGGTGCTGTCCCGGACAGGGTTGCTAGACATAATAACCGAATTTGACCTTTATCCTAAGGACAGAGCACATCTGTCACCCGAAGAGCTGGAGGCTAAGATGCGCAAGAAGATTAGCATTGAACCGATCATCACCCGGCCCGACCAAAAAACGATCGATGCCTTCAAGATTTCGTTCGCTGCCGAAAACCCTCGCATGGCGCAGGCGGTAACGAATCGGTTGACCTCTCTCTTTATCGAATATACCCTTGAACGCGAGAGCATCAGGCGACTGTGACAACGGGCTTTCTGAAGAGCAACTCGAAGTAGCTAAAGTCAAATTGACCGAGCAGGAAGCTCGTGTCCGGGACTTCAAACTACAGAATCTCGGCCAACTTCCTGAGCAACAGGGGGGCAATCTTGCCGTGCTCACCGGCTTGCAGGCGCAGCTTCAAAATATTCAGTCGAGTGAGGCTCGGGCGCAGGAACAGCAGGTCTACTTGCAGTCTTTGCTTACCGGGTACCGCAGCCTTGCCGATCGAGGAGTGGCGATCGTGGGCCACTCGGCGCTAGCCAGAGCTTGAATCCCGTTGAGGCGGCGAAGGCCGATTTAGCCCGCCTGAAAGTCAAAAAGGCAGCCCTGCTGAACATCTATACCGCCGAATTCCCGGATGTTATCAAGGTGAACGGAGAGATCGCGCAAGCCGAGACGTTGCTCAAAAGTCTAAGGGCTGCAAGAGCGACACGGAGAGCGAAGGTACCACTCCGGTCCTTTTCGGGTTCAGCGCGCCCGACCGAGCCCTCCTCGGGTAGCACCCAAGTAGACACGTCGGTCGCACAGGTCAAGAGCCAACTCGATGCGAACGGTGTGGAATTGGAGAATCTCGCGCCCGATGAGAAGCAGGCTAGGTAGAAATCAGCCAGTATCAGGAACGCTTGAACCTGACTCCTGTGCGCGAACAGCAGTTAGCCGGGCTACTCCGCGACTACGAACTGCTGAAGAAGGATTATACAGATCTACTGAAGAAGGAAACGCAGCCGCGACTGGCGGGCAGTCTCGAGAAGCGGCAAGCGGGCCAGCAATTCCGGGCTGATTGATCCCCCGAGTCTTCCTGTCATCCCGTCCTTTCCTAAACGTCTCCCGATCGGTGCAGGCGGATTAATGGGAGGCCTCGTGCTCGGAGCGGCACTGGCCTTTCTGATGGATATTAGAAGAGGATCCTTCTATTCCGAAAAGGATCTGAGCCGGCATTTCTCGATTCCACTCGTCATATCGATACCCCTGCTCCGCACTCCTTCGGAGAACGAGCCCGGAGTTGGAAAACATCGTTAGAATGGATCGCAGGAACGGCGCTTGCGGCGATCGTCTTCGCAGCCGAATTTTACTAGCTCTTATTTACGGGGAACGGCTAGCAGATGCTGAAAAGTGTAAGATGAATGCTCATGGCGAAATCGGGAAAGATCGCAGAGCAGCAGGTAACTTGCTCGGATGACTAATATTCTCAAGCTGCCGCGGGAATCGCGCCCAGCCACGGATTTTCGGCCTTCTGCGGCCGGAGTATCCTCACCGGAGACTGAACGAAAGCTCAACCGCGACGACATCCTCACCGAAGTAGTCAATTTCAGGCCCGAGAGCCGTATCGCCTTTTACACGGATCCTCAGGGTTGCGCTGCGGACCGGTACCGCTTGCTGCGCATGCGTTTGCGAGAGCGATGGACGGCCGGCAAAGCGCGAAGACCCTCCTGATCGCCAGCCCTCTCCCTGAAGATGGAAAATCTTACGACGGCGATGAATATCGCGACGGCCCTCGCCGAAGGAGGTAAGTACAGCGTCCTGTTGATCGAGGCGGATCTGCACCATTCCCCGCTGGCAGAGTTGCTGGGTATTGCTCGCGGCCCGGGTCTCGCAGAGTGCCTCGAAGGCGCAGTCAGCCTCAGTTCGGCAATCCGGCGCTTGCAGCCGCTCGACTGGTTTGTGCTACCGGCGGGAGAGGCCCACGGAAATCCGACAGAGCTGTTGCATGCCGAGACTTTAGCGGAGATAATGCAGACGGTTGTGGCGGCTTCGACTGGGTCTTGATCGATTCTCCTCCCGTCTTGCCACTGGTTGACGCGCTGGTGTTGAACACCATGCAAACGCGACCCTGCTGGTGGCCCGGGCCGGGAAGACGCCCCGCGAAGCTATCGAGAAATCCCTTTCCCTGTTAGGGCCGCGAGCATATCGTCGGCGTGGTGCTGAACGCGGTCGACGGCTTGCACCAAGTCTATTCGAAGTACTCGAAATATTACGGAAGTTCTCGCGCCGCTGAAAGCGGGCCCAAGTAAATGCGGTAGCCGTCGGCGCCTTTCTAATCAAGCTCGGCGTCCGCGAGCGCACTCCGCTCTGACGCTATCTTTCTCTCGCCATCTGATGTGAGCGGATGCGCGAAAAGACGGTAGCGTGCAGTCTCATCTGACCGCTCCAACCGAAGATTTTTACGAGATAGCAGGATCTGAACGGCACTGCTGTTTCTTCTGCATCGGACACGTCTCCCGTTGTGTATCCACCCGCTAAACGAAAATCGCGCGTCAGGCGAGCCTGCATGGTAGCTTATACGTTCTATGAATCGGACAACCGTGTGCGCCGTTATGCCGAAACACTGGCCAGGGAGGGATACCAGGTAGATGTAGTGGCGCTCCGGCACGAGGGGACTGACCAGAAAGTTCAGTTCATCAACGGCATCCGTCTCTTGCGCGTACAGCTCCGAGTTGTGAACGAAAAGAGCAGAACGGTATTCCTTCGCCGGCTGCTTCTGTTTTTCCTTACGATCATGTGGGTCCTGAGCCGGAACAACTGAAGCAGCGATACGATCTTGTGCACATCCATTCGATCCCCGACTTCGAGGCTTTGCTGCGTGGCTTCCGAAAATTACCGGATCGAAATTGATCCTCGATATCCATGACATTGTTCCTGAATACTATGCCAGCAAGTTCCAAATTTCTTCTAAATCGCTGATTTTCAAGCTGCTTGTGTTGGTAGAACGTTTGCCGCCTGGTTTTCCGACCACGTGATTTCCGCAAATCACATTTGGCAAAAGAGGCTTCAGGAAAGATCCGTACGGGCTTCTAAACTGACGACTATCCTCAATTTCCCGGACGGCCAAATCTTCTATCGACGGGTCGTCAGCGAAGCAGACGAGAAGTTCGTTCTCTTGTATCCCGGATCGCTCAATTATCACCAGGGACTCGACCTCGCGATTCGTGCCTTCGCACGGATTAAAGACCGGGCTCCTTCGGGCAGAGTTCCTCTGTTCCGCGGTCATCGAATTCTTGAATCGCGACGGATTGGCGGTAGGTGTAGTTCTCGCGCGCACGCGCATTTTCAGTCTCGCGCGCGGCGATTTTTTTCAGGAGTCCGGAGGGAGGTTCCGCCGCGTGCAGAGCTGCAATGGCGAACATCAGCGCCGATGCTACGATTGTGGCGATGTTTGGGACAATGCGTCCATTTTTCATAGCGCTGGCGTGCTCGTGGACGGCGTTGTTCGTTACTGCGCTCTTTTATTCGAGCAAACACCCACAGTCTCATTGGATCATGGCGTCGGCGCTGCCTGCCTTTTCGGTAGAGGTTTTTTTTTATCTGGGCTCGGTGTTCGAAGAGGCCCGCGTTTCGTTTCGACGAATCAACTCGCGAGGATTACAGGCGGCGATTTTGTGGATAAGTGCACTTCTACCGTATCTGATTTTCAGTTTAGGAACGCGGACTTTTCACCGTAACGCGTTTTTCCTGCTGGCACTGCTCTGTGGAATCCTGGCTTACTGGCACGTTCTGCTGCCGCGGCGGCCGGCTTTCGATTTCGGTTTTCTGGTGGTTGCCGCGGCCCCGGTCGTCCTGCGTGTTTTTCAGCGCATCTACTTTTCCCCTGATGAGCAGATTCGGGGGACGGATATTCTGGGCCATTTGATGTGGATCAGACTCGGAGTCGCGGCTCTGTTGATTCTGAGGGAGTGGTATCCCGGCGGTTTCGGTTTTTGGCCAAGCGTTCACGAATGGAAGATTGGTGCGGCCTATTATCTGCTCGTACTGATTCCGATCTGCCTGCTGGGTTTAAAGCTTCGAGTGGTCGAATTCGCACCAGTGCATGGCCGCTGGTGGTTCGTCACGGGAGTCACGCTTGGATGGTTCTTCGGGGCTCTTTGGGTTATTGCTTTGGGCGAGGAACTTTTTTTTCGTGGCGTGATTGAGCGCGCCCTGTTGGATGCCTGGCATTCGCCAGTTCTCGCTATATTGATTTCGGCAGTTCTCTTCGGCGGCGTTCACTTATGGTTTCGACACTTTCCGAACTGGCGTCACGCGCTTCTCGCCGCAATGCTGGGCCTCGCGTGTGGCGTCGCATACGCTCGAACGAACAGCGTACGCAGTTCGATGGTCACTCATGCTTTCGTCGTGACCACGTGGCGGGTCCTGTTCAATCATTTCAGTCTGGTGTGTTTCTGCACTGCCTGGACGACTTCATGGATGGCGCTTACGATGACCTCTGGCTCGTCAACAATGACCATGTGAGAACTGTTCTCTGCAATGATTTGGTCGCTGTCACGCGACAACGACAACAGCTTCGCTTGTAGCCTCAGGTAGTTTGCCGAATCATTCGCAGTACTGACAACGATTAAAGGCATTTCGGCTAGAGGATACGGAAGATGCTGTGTGGCGTTTTCTACGGTAGCGATACACTCCCCGGCCATTTCTGCTGTTGGACGAAGAGGGTTAGCGGACATCGCCCAAAGATGGAGGTCTCGATTGCGTTGTGGCAATTTGCTAAAGTTCTGATCGTCTTGGATACCCAAGGCGATTGGCGTTTCGGAAATGAGAACCGGCGGGCTATCGAGGTGAGCTGCCGAAACTCTCCCTTCAGAAGCGCCGGAGTGGGAATTCTCGCCGACATCTATAAATGCATGGTCGACGATAACCATCCCAGCGACTTCCTCCGGGTGATTGTGGGCATACAAGCGTCCGATCACCGCACCAATGGAGAATCCAACGAGCACATAAGGACCTTCGACTCCAGCGTTACTGAGCAGCTTATGAATTTCTTCGACTCTTTCGGCGCACTTTGGCTTCGGTGGATGCGCATTCTGGTTCCCGATTGTACGCGCTCCGAACGGGTCGCTCCATGCTGTTCCGGAAGGGTCGTATGTGCATATGCGCGTGAACGCTGCTACTTTCGGTTGAACCAAGCCCCAATCGAAAGAAAAGCCTCCGCCCACTACCATGACCGTCGGGCTTCCTGTACCCGTGCAGTAGATGTGGACTCGATATCCGCCGACGTCGACTAATTTCCCGAGTACGGGCGGCTGAATCGAATCTGGAGCTGCTTCAGCAGTAAAGCTTAAGACCAAAATCAAAGCTGCTCCCGATGCTTTGCCAATAAGATGAAACAGATGGAGCATTCGGACCTAATTCAGCGCGCAAGAGTGCGAGGACAATGCCTTCGGCGGATCGAGATGAGTGGTTTTGTCGTTCTGATGTGTCTGGTCGCATTTGCCGGATGCTCGCGCAAGAACGTTCATGTGCCCACTGTCGCAGACATTCCTAGAACTGACAACACCTACGTCGATCTGAAACCGGGATGGCGGCTGTCGATAGTTCTACCTTTGGTTAAGTCCGGAGGAACGCGGCCTACGTTAGGTGCTCAACAGAATGCTGGAAATACGATCTCGCTTTCCGCGGGGGATTTGACCGGATACGAGATCTTGCAGTACGTCATCACCGGAAGAAGAAACGGCGCTGTGCGGCTTAAGTTCACATCGGCTGAAATAACAAAAGATGAAAAAACGGTTCTAGATCCCAAACCACCCGCGCTACCGTTCACACTTCCACGCGGAACTGAGCACATCCGGCTCATCTATCTTGTCCGCGCCAGCCAGGCTGATCACAATATGGCCATTCTGGCATCGAAGCGCCTGGACGCTTTGAACGCATTCACGGAGCATCTGAACAGAATCCCGATGTCTGCACGACTAGTGACGACGTTTCTTGTGTGTGGGTTCCGGCTGGGATTGCGGTCAGACCAGAGCCGCGTCAACTCTGAAGACGATGCTATGCGTGCTCGAGCGCCTGTTGAAAATCGGCCAGTAAGTCGCGCCAGTCTTCAATGCCGAAGGAAACTCGAACCAGGCCCTCTCGAATACCCGCTTCGTCCAGATCGCGTGCGCTGCAACCTGAATGCGTCGTGCTGCGGGGATGACAAACCAGAGTTTCAACGCCGCCTAGCGATACGGCATTTCGGGCAATCCTCAGATTACGCAAGAAGTCGAAAGCGGCGGACTTGCCCCCGCGCAGATCCAGCGAAACAATCCCGCCCGGATAATCGCACTGCTGGTGGTTAATGCGGATCTGTTCAGGTTCATCGAAAAGCGCCGGATAATAAATCTTCCTGATCTTTGGATGCGTGGCGAGTTTTTCGGCCACGCGCTGGGCGTTTTTACTCTGTCGATTCATGCGCAGGCCGACGGTCGGCAGGCGCGTATCGAGGATCCAGCACTCATCCGGCTGCAGAATATTGCCGAACAGGCTGCGCTTGCTCCGGATTTTCCTCATGAGCTCAGCATCGTTCGAGAGTGTCGACGCCGCCGATAATGTCGCTATAGCCGCCCAGATACTTCGTCGCCGAATATAGAGACACATCGGCGCCGAGGGCCAGCGGGTGCTGAAAAGCCGGACCCATGAACGTGTTATCGATAATGACCAAAGGCCGTTCCGCGGGTTTTCCGTTCTCGCTACCCATCCTCAATCCCGCAACGGTTTGGCATGCCCGTTTAATATCGGTCATGACAATGGTCGGGTTGGCGGGGGTTTCTATGAGAACGACGCGGAGGTTTTTCGCGGTTCGAATCGCTTCGTCAATCAACTGCGTTTGGCCCGCAGGCACGGGAATGCCATGGATGCCGAATCCTTCAAGGAAGTCTCGGACGAGGGTTTGCGTTCCACCATATATAGGGACGGTATAGATGATGGTGTGGCCTGGCTTGAGGACGGCGAGCAGGGTCGTCATGATCGCAGCCATACCGGAATTGAATACGGCTGCGGCAACGGCGCCCGGTTCTAGAGGTAGAATCTGGTCCTCGAGGATCTCGGCGTTCGGATGGTTAAAGCGAGAATAGACCAGGTCTGTGCTTTCACCGGGTTCGAGCTGGCCACGGCCGCCCATGACGTCAAACGCCCTCTCAGCGGCCTCCGGACTTGAGAATACGTATGTGGAACTGCGAAACACTGCAGGCCGCGCCGATCCCACCGAGAGCGTCGGATCAAAACCGCGAGTCAGGACATTAGTCTCGGGCCGGAGTTCAGCCGCATGTTTGTTTTCAGGCATCATCACCCCCGCATAGAGTGTAGCGTTGAGAATGCAGCGAAGGCGAACCTTCAACGCGAAAACAGCGTTACTCTATGTGTTGCGGCTACGTTCTAGTTTTGAGATTAGGTTCTGAAGCTGCGAGACGGGCCCTTTCGGGCGCCAGGGAGGTGTTGCTTCAGGGGTCTTTCTATGAGGTTAGTCTCGCTTTGGTGGGAGTTGCCTCCCTGGCTTACTTCCAATATTAGAATATGAATTTACGGAGCGCAAGAGTTTTTATACAGAAATCGAAAGTTTTTTTTGCCTCGATTGTTGACTCTGATCGCGGCACATCCAGGGCGAGAGCCGAAGAATGGTAGTAACAGTTTTAGGATCAACAGGTTCGATCGGTATCAATACCCTTGATGTGCTCCGGCAACACCGCGAAAGCTTCAAAGTCTACGGGCTCGTAGCTGGTAGAAATACGGATCTGCTCTGCTCCCAAATTCTGGAATTTCGCCCTAGGGCTGTTATTGTGGCAGACGCGATGGCGTTAGAAACCCTGAGAAAACGGCTGTTGAGCGAAGGTATACCACGGCAGGACTGGCCCGAACTGTCGGCTGGCCCACAGGCGCGAGTGGCGGCAGCAACAGCTCCTGAGGTGGACTTCGTGATGTCGGCAATCGTAGGAGTAGCGGGGCTGGAGGCGACCTACGCAGCCATTCGGGCAAAAAAGCGCATCGGCCTGGCTAATAAGGAAGTTCTTGTGGCAAGTGGCCGATTAGTAATGGAAGCCGTACGCGACGCCGGTGCTGAACTGCTCCCAGTGGACAGCGAGCACAACGGCGCGCATCAGTGCTTCCGGGCCGGGCGGCGCTCAGAAGTTACACGCCTGATCCTGACGGCGTCTGGAGGACCCTTTCGAGAGACATCCCGGGATGCCTTATGGAAAGTGACCCCGGAACAAGCCCTGAATCACCCAACCTGGAAAATGGGGCGGCGGATTACAATCGATTCGGCCACTCTTATGAACAAGGGATTCGAGGTCATCGAGGCATGCTGGCTCTTCAACTTAGACACCTCTCAGGTGGATGTCGTGATTCATCCGCAATCGTCGATTCACGCCATGGTGGAATACACCGACGGCAGTGTGATCGCCCAGGTGTCCGCAACTGACATGCGGATGCCGATTCAGTATGCCCTGACTTACCCGGATCGGCAGCGCGCTCCCGTTTCACGGTTGGATTGGACACAACCGCGGACGTGGCATTTCTCGGCGCCGGATCTGGAAAGATTTCGTTTGCTAAAGTTAGCCTACGAGGCGCAACAGCAGGGCGGGTCCGCAACTTGCACCTTAAACGCGGCGGACGAAGTCGCGGTAGAAGCATTCCTGCAGGGACGGATACCTTTTCCGGCAATCGCAGAAACCGTCGAAGAGACGCTGGCTCGCCAGCCAAGACGTGAAGCGACGACAATTGAAGAAGTGATTTCAATGGATTCGGCCTCCCGCGAGTTAGCGAGGCAGATCGTGGCTGAATCGCGCTGGGCGGCGGCGAATTGAATTAGGGAGATCCGTAGAACTTAGCCGGCACTAGGATTTACATCGTGATGAATCGAAGTAACGGGGGACGCGTCGAATACTTGAGGCCTGCCAAGCCGACAGAAGGGATGGACTGAATCGTGGCGTGGTTACAACCTGTTTTCTGGGTCGTGATTCTATTGGGGGTCATGATTCTGATCCACGAGCTGGGGCATTATGTCGCGGCCCGTCTGGTGGGCATAAAGGTAGAGACATTTAGTTTTGGTTTCGGACCAAGGCTGTTCGGCGTTAAGCGGGGCGAAACCGATTTTCGAGTCTCCGCGATCCCTTTCGGCGGTTATGTCCGAATGTTGGGTGAGCAGCCGGGCGACGAGCCCTCGACAGATCCGCGCTCTTTCCAGGCCAAAGCACGATGGCAGCGCGCCCTGGTGGTGCTGGCTGGTCCGGTAATGAATATAGTTCTGGCGCTCGTACTCATCACAGGTCTGTACATGCACGGCTTCCCCAAGGAAGTTGCATCGGGCGATCCAGTGATCAGCAGCGTCGAACCGGATTCCGCTGCCGCTAAGGCGGGGATTCAACCGGGCGACAAGATCGTTGAGCTGAACGGCCGGCAGCATCCGGCATGGCAGGATGTACTGACTCAAGAGGCGCTAAATGCAAATCATCCGTTGTCGGTGGTGGTTGATCGGAACGGCCAGAAACTCAATTTCGCAGTTACTCCTCGAATGGATCCCAAACAAGGCGTTGGCATAGCTGGCTGGGCCGGCGACGTGCAAATCGGGGAAATAACTAAGGGCATGCCGGCGCAAGCGGCAGGATTACTGCCTGGCGATTTGCTAATTCGGATCAATAACCAGCCGGTCGCATCGCCGGCTACCGTTCAGCAAGCTGTAATGCGATCCGGCGGAAGGCCGATACAACTTCTGTTGATGCGCGATGGGCACATTCAATCGCTTTCGATTACTCCGATTCCGACTACGAACAGCAAAATGCCCTGGCGCATCGGTATCGGGTTCCGAATGCCTGTTGAGATGGTGAAGCTGGGATTGGTACCTGCATTCAACGAATCAGTCCGGCTCAACGTACAGAATGCCACGTTGATCTTTCAAGTTTTGGGCAGTATTGTGGAACGGCGAGTTTCGCCCAAGACGCTGGCCGGCCCTATCGGAATAGCGCAGATGTCGAGCGAAGCAGCTCATGAGGGGGCATCGAGCTTTTTTGGCTGGATGGCGCTCGTCAGTTTGAATCTCGCCATCTTCAACCTTTTGCCGATTCCTATTCTGGATGGCGGCACGCTTCTGATGTTAGTAGTCGAAATGCTCATTCAGCGCGAAATGAGCATGCAGGTGAAAGAGACAATTTTCAAGCTTGGGTTCGTCTTCCTCATGATGATCGTCGTTTTTGTGATTTATAACGACATCAGCAGAATCCTGACAAATAGCTAGCTGACCCATCGCTTCGCTCCGGGCTCCGAATGAGCTGAAACCGAGCCCCGAACGAAGTGAGCGGGTTCTTCGGTCTTACTCGACGCGAATCGAGAGTAATTCGCATAACTCTAAATAGTTATCCAACCACGCTTGCGCTTTGCTGTCGCCGCGTTGTGCTTTCCGTCGAGTCCGTTGATACAGTCCCCCTTTGATCGCGTACACGTGGTTTTGAGCCAACCAGACATTCACAGGGAACGGCATTTGCCTGACGATCTTCAAAGCTTCCTTCAGTTCGATAAGCTTCTCCAGGCTGGAAGGATCGGCGGCGAACCGTGCGGCTAAGAGCTCGATTTTGCGCCGCAGTGAGAACTCCAGGGTGGTTTTATCGAGCATTACATTGCTGGCTTGAGCCTCACGCAGGAGATTCTGAATCCGCTCTCCATCGAGCTCGTCGCTCTGACAAGCGCGGCGTAACAAGCTGTTGATCGCGTATTCAACCGCTGCCATAAACTCGCGAGGCATGGGAGTTCCGAGACTAGTTATGAAACGCATCAGAGCAGCATGGTGATCGTAGAGCTGCAGGTAAGCAGATTCAGCTTCGGCAATGGTCGACGAGAGGATTATTTTTAGGATCCTGCGTTGTTCGTCGCGGAACAGCGATCGCAGCGAGTAGATCCGCTCACCAAAACGCTTGTCGAGCAAATGAACTACTTCCGGGATGTCCACACGAGCGAATGAGTCGCTGATCGCCTCGAGCATGTCCTGATAGCCGCCCCCTCCGTCGGCGGCTTCTACGCCGCCAGCAACATTGTGATCGCCGAAGTGGACAACCCAGAAGGTGAGCACTTCGCATTCCTGAGTGACCTTGGAAGTGAAGCTCGCCTGGCCAAGAGCCATCCGCATCTTGCCTGCTTGCCGAGTATGATAGTCGAGCCTCTTCACCGCATACGAGAAGATGTCGGTCCGCTCGCCATAGGGCGTAAACAGTGAACTGATTGAATAATGGGCGCCAACCTTTTCCAGATCGACCATGGAGGGCTTTACATACCTGGAATAGATACTCGCGCCATCGCCGTATTCTGGGAGGTTACTGCGGGCTGCTGAGAGCCTTGCAAGAAACTGCGGCTCGACAGGTTCCCCGAAAAGCTCCTCAGCAAGCTGGACAGTACGACCGGCATATTCAATTACCTGTACTGTTTCGATTCCAGAAAGGTCGTCGAAAAACCAGCCACAACTTGTGTACATGAGCATCGCATGGCGTTGAAGCTCCAGCAATTTCCAGACGATTACCTGTTCGTCCGAACTCAACGGGCGAAGGAAATGCTCGTCGCCAAAGCGCTGTCTCACCTCTGGCGAGCGATCCAGCACGATACTGATGTAGCTGTCTCGCGCAGCCCAAGGATCCTTCAACAGGGTCGAACCCAGAGACTCGAACCGCGGAGTCGATGAAATCACGCAACCAATCGAGAGCATTGCGCAGCGGCTTGCGCCATTCCTGGTTCCAGCCAATTCGTCCTGAATTACAGCCGCAGTTGCTGCGCCATCGCTCGACCCCGTGCACACAGCTCCAGGATGTGTTCTCATATATCTGCACTTCCCATGCTGGAGGATTTGTTTCAAGAAATTCGCCGTAGTTAGTAATTTTGGCTAATTTTCTCGACTCGATATGATGGAGCGCATAAGCGAGCGCCATTTCACCGTGTCTGTGATGATGGCCATATGTTTCGCCGTCCGTCGCGATGTGAACTAATTGCGGCCAAGTTCGCCCGTCGGAGAAAGAACCCACCAATCGAGACGCAAACTTCTCACCGTTGTCTAGCAGCTTCTCGAACGCAACCGCTTGTGAAACAGGCCCATTGTAGAAAAACAGATTGATCGACTTGCCGCTGGGTGTGCGCAAGACATAACCGCGCGTAGTATCTATCTTTGCGCCTGTGACGTCTTGCCATTCACCGCCTTCAAGCGGTCGAAACGCTTTTGCCTGGTGAGGGGCCAGTATGGTGAAGGTCAAGCCTGCTTGCGCCATAAGGTCGAGACTCTCTAGATCGACGGCGGTCTCGGGCAGCCACATGCCTTCCGGCAACCGCCCGAAGCGGTGCACGAAATCCTCAAACCCCCATAAGATCTGCGTGCGCTGATCACGCGGATTCGCAAGCGGCAGGATCATATGGTTGTATGCCTGTGCCATTGCGGAGCCGTGACCTGAGAATCGTCTTTGGCTCTCTTTGTCGGACTCAATGATCCCGCGGTACAGATCGGGCGCGTGCTCGGCTGCCCAGGAGAGAAGAGTGGGACCAAAATCGAAGCTGATTCTGGAATAGTTGTTCAGAATGTGCGTAATGCGCTGCTGGCCATCGAGAATGCGAGCGGCCAGGTTGGGAGCGTAGCACTCGGCCGCCACGCGCTCATTCCAGTCATGGTAGGGATAGGCCGAATCCTGAAGTTCAATCTGCTCGAGCCACGGATTCTCGCGTGGAGGCTGATAGAAATGACAGTGAATACAAAGATAGTTCATTCGTAAGTAGTCGGTATGAATCTAGAGGTCGCGCGAAAAGTAGACGCCCATTCCAGCGCTTGCTAATACAGGATTTCGATTGTGCATCAGCTTTCTGGCAGCAGAATGGTAAAAACTGCGCCGCTAACTGAACCCCGATTGGCAGCGGTTACGCGCCCTGAATACTTTTTGACGATGGAGGCGACGATGTGGAGACCGAGTCCCGATCGTCCGGAGCTGTTGGTCTTTGTTGAAACATTCGGCCGAAAAACGCGCGGCAAAATCTCAGCGGGAATCCCTGGTCCGTTATCGGACACAGTTATGCTGAGCGAATCGCCCGTTTGTTCGGCTGTAATTTCGATTCTCCCTGGCTTGCGCATGATCCGGGCAGCATTCAAGAAGAGGTTTACAAATACTCGTTCCCAGTCCTTCGCTGAACCAGGCAAACGGAGATCCTTGGGGAACTGCCGCACGAACCTGATGCGCGGCTTACGCCCGGCGATGCAGTAGTCCGTGACGGACTGAATCGCGTGATCCACGATCTCCGTGAGATTCGGCGTGCTGTCGGGGATTGCCCCGATCAGTCGTTTGCCGCGCGCGATCGATCGCGAGAGAGTCCCGGCTAAAGGCTTCCAATGTCGATCAGTGCTCAGGAGTTCCGCAGCTTCACTAATTGTTTCAAATACGTTGTTTAGATCGTGAATCAGAGTTTCGTGCGTGAGGTCCGAATCGAGCTGGGTCTCCCATAAGTTGACCGAACTACTGTGCGACCTGGCGCAGCGTATCGTAAAACTCTGGAAAAGAAACTGAAGCGGCATCAGCATCTTCAATTTTCGATGTATCATCGGCAGCCAGGGCGGCGACTGAAAACGCCATCGCGATGCGATGGTCACCGTACGATTTGAGTTCGCCGGCATGAAATTTCTGCTTGCCAGGGACCTCGATTCCGTCCTCCGTTGTAGTGACCGTAATCCCCATCTCTCGTAAATTGCGGGCCAGTGTTTCGATCCGGTCGGTTTCTTTTACGCGCAGCTCGCCGGCGTTGCGAACGATCAAGCCTTCTTCGCTCATCGCGCCCAGCACCGCCAAAACTGGAATCTCGTCAATCACGGCAGCCGTTGTCGCGCCCTCGATGGTTCCCCCGCGGATACGTGAAGTCTTGACTTGAAGATTCCCAATCAGTTCCCCATTCACTTGTTCAACGTGGAGTAGTTTGATGGAAGCACCCATGCCGCGCAATACGTCGAGGATGGCGGTACGAGTGGGATTAAGGCCGACGTCGGTGATGATCAGGTCGGCTTCACGAGCAATCAGCGCGGCAACGATGAAGAAAGCGGCCGACGAGATATCGCCCGGAACAAACATCCTTTTTGCCGAAAGGCGCGCTCGTCCGCGAACGCGAGCAACTCGCGGCTCAATGGTGACATCAGCGCCAAGCTCGCGGAGTGCGATTTCAGTATGGTCGCGCGTGATCACCGGCTCTCGAACAATCGTTTCGCCATCAGCATAGAGACCTGCCAGCAACACGCAGCTCTTGACCTGGGCGCTGGGCACGGGCAGATTGTAATCGATCGCACGAAGCGGCTGAGCCGTTAATCGTAAGCGGAGGATACTGGCCGTTGCTGGCAGTGATGCGCGCACCCATTTCGGAAAGAGGAGCTATGATGCGACCCATCGGGCGCTTCGCCAACGATGCGTCTCCGTATATTTCGCTCGTGAATGATTGCGCAGCAAGAATGCCGGACAACATGCGAATCGTAGAACCCGAATTTCCTGCATCAAGATGGTGCTCCGGAGTTTCGAGACCGTCGAGACCTTTTCCCTGAATCTTGAGAACGCGGTGACCGTCTTCTTGGCTAAACTCGTAGCTCACCCCGAGTGTGGCCATGCACGACAGAGTGGATTGGCAATCCGCACCCGTCGAATAGTTGAAAATTTCGGACTTACCTTCGGCAATCGAGGCCAGCATGGCGTAGCGGTGCGAAATCGATTTGTCACCGGGAACTCGAATGACGCCGTGAACGCCGCGTGCGGGTGAGACCAGTTCGGTCATTGAAACCGTATTGTAACCATAGATGAAGTGCTAGTGCGTCGCAGCGGACGCGGTGATGAAGCCCTCGATTTGTTGTGACAGCAGATCGAGAGGCAGCGTGCCGTCATGAATAACGGCGTCATTTGAAGTCGCGAACGTCGAACTTTGGCCGAGCCGCTCGGCCGCGGTGTTTCGTAAAGATTGAATTCTGAGCTCGCCCATTTTGTACGAAAGAGCCTGCGCCGGCCATGATATGTAGCGATCGACTTCGGCGAGGGACTCCTCCGGAGCGTGCGCCCGGAAATATTGGACGGCTTGTTCGCGAGTCCAACCAAGTTCGTGGATTCCCGTATCCACTACCAGACGAACCGCGCGAAACCGCTCACTCGCGAGCTGGCCGAAATGGCTTTCGGGTTTTTGATATAGCGCGAGTTTGTCGCCGAGCGATTCGGCGTAGAGCGCCCAACCCTCGGCGTAGGCGCTATTGGAATAGAACTTGCGAATGTCAGGCACGGCACGCTGGGCATGCGCGAGCGTGATCTGAAAGATGTGACCCGGAACCGCTTCGTGCAGCACCAGAGACTCTTTGTCGTATTTGACCTGTTTTTCCGGCCGGTAAGTATTTAGATTGAACCAGCCCGGCATTGTGAAATCCGGCGATGGGGCCTGAGCATTGGTTGCGGTAGCGGCTTCGCGATCCGGCGGAATCGGGCGCACTCCGTAGAGCAGTATCGGTATATGCCGGAACTGGTTCGGCAGCTCAGGCTCGATGATTTTGGCGATATTGCGACAAAAGACCAGCATTTCCTCTTTCGAATGGAAATCCTGCTCAGGCGTGGCGTCGAGGTGCTGCTGATACTCTGCAATCGAGCCCTTAAACCCGGATCTCGTGATGAGACTCTGCATCTCGCCTTCGATCCGTGCCACTTCCTTTTCTCCCAGGCTGTGAATCTGCTCGGCGCTCAAATTGGTTGTGGTCAGGCGACGGATCAAGATGGCGTAATCTTGGCGGCCGTTCGGAATAGAACTGAGGCTATCCGTAGGACGGACATTCTGCGCGTAGGTGTTGGCCATGAACTCGTGCAGCTTATGCCAGGCAGGAAGAAATTGCTTGTTATAGGCCAAAGCGGCCTCATCGCGCAAACGCTGTTGCTCGGATGGAGGGACATTGGAAGGAAATTCGCGGAAGGCTTTCAGCAACCCACTCTGAGTGGCATCCTGATTCATTTGAGTGGCTAGCTGCTGCGTTACAAGATCCGCCACCAATCGCGGCTGCATCATCTTGCTCGCGATCGCTTCGTCCATGATGCCGATATTCTGATCAACATACGCCGGAATGGCGCGCAGCCTTGCAATAATGTTTTCGTAATCGTGCACCGTATGAGCGGGCATGCGGTCGATTAGAAGATAAACGCGGTTGTGTAGGCCAAACATCTGCCCGACGGGCAACAAGTGCACGGACAGATCCCATGCTTCTAACTGTGAACGAAAGTCGTATTGGACGACCCGCAGTGTCAGGCGATCCTCGATCGAAAGATCCGTTGTGGGAAAGTTAGCCGCCTTCTTCAGTCGGTCTTCAAAAAATTCCCGTCGCTGATCCCGGGCCGCCTTCGACCAATCCGTCCACCGATCGTCGTACTCATGCCGTCCAATGGCAGTCGCAAACTGAGGATCATTCCGTAGCATCTGCTCGAACGTATCTTTGAAGAAGTCATTGACGGATTGAGCACGTGCCGTTGAAAACGCAAACAGGATAAACGGCAAAAGGCAAACGAAACGGAAGCGAAACACGATTTCAAGCGTAACGCAGCGCCACCCTGCATTTTCGAGAGAAAGCGGCGACGGGCTGAGCTTTACGCTCCTAGATCATTTGATGAGGGGTCACCGCCAGTTATGGTAAAACCTCAGCATCATGATAAATCGCCGGGAATGGATGTTGGGATCGGCCGCGATTGCCGCAACTGCAAACGCGCCAGCAGCAAATCAAGGTGGAGGAAGCAAGAAGCCGGTTGTAATTTCCAGTGCAAACGGCCGCGCAGCATGCGCCAAGGCAATGGAGATGCTAAAGAGCGGCGCAGACACTCTGGATGCCGTGATTGCCGGCGTGAATATTGTCGAATTAGATCCAAATGATACATCCGTCGGATACGGCGGATTGCCGAACGAAGATGGCGTGGTTGAGCTGGACGCGAGCGTGATGCATGGGCCATCGCGACGGTGCGGCTCGGTCGGGGCAATTCAAGGGCATCAAAACGCCTTCCAAAATTGCCAAGCTCGTGATGGAGCACACGTCGCACGTCATGTTAGTTGGCGCAGGCGCCCTGAAGTTCGCGGAAGCATACGGCTATCAAAAGGAGGATTTGATAACCGACAAATCGAGAACGGCATGGCTGGTGTGGAAGGAGTCTTTGCGTGCACCTAACGCATTTAACAACTGGGTGTCGATGGACCAGAACTTGGCCGCGGATGCCACGCCGATGAAGCGATTGAGGCAGGCATTCCCGCAAGTCGATGATGCAACACTTGCCTGGGCGTGGCAGATGGCCATGCATCCGACATACGGAACCATCAACTGCCTGGCGTTGAATGAAAAAGGCGAAATGTCCGGAGTGACGACAACCAGCGGACTTGGCCTGGAAAATAGCGGGCCGGGTCGGTGATTCGCCAATCATCGGCGCCGGACTATACGTCGATCAGGATGTCGGCGGTGCGGGATCGACCGGCGTAGGCGAAGAAAATATTCGCATTGCGGGCGGGCACACCGTTGTTGAAGCTATGCGCCGGGGTATGTCTCCGACAGATGCGGTGCTCGAGGCCCTGAAACGCGTGTCGCGCAACTACAACGATGACAAAAGTAAGTTGGACAAACTCGATATCGAGTTCTATGCGTTGCGCAAGGACGGCGAGCACGCGGCAGGGTCGCTCTGGGGAAGCCATCGAAGCTATAAGGCTTATTCGGTGAATGATGGCGGCGAGAGCCGTCATGAGGCGTGCGTGTTCTTGTACACGAACTAAGGCAGGCCGCCAGCCCTATAACTCGCGATTAGCTGCGGTAGCTTAGCGTGTCGCCTGCGAAACGTTCGTCTTCACCAGATTCGCGGACCAGCGCGAAAATCGTAACCAGTATCTGAACGGCGAAGAGGATCAGTGAGAGGCTCATGCCTATGCTTTCGCATCCGGCTGCCCTTTGGAGAAGCGCGGCTAAGTCATTGAAACCACAGTGCACGATGAAGGTTTTCCAGAGCCGGAAACCGATTTGAACCGGCTGACGGTTCGTTTTGGAACACATTGGAACACAAAGGGTCGTTTTGAAAGGCAATCCTGCTTATCGTTGCCGCAAGACTGCCACAACGTCATCCACCGTGATCACTCCAATCAGCCGCTGCTCGCGGTCAACCACGGGCAAGGTCAGAAGATTGTATTTATCGAACAGCTCCGTTATGCGATCTTGCTCTTCATCTGGATAGACATACAATAGCGGCTCTGAAGCGAGATCCTTTAGCGGAGTATCGCTCGATGCAAAGAATAGCTTCCCTAACGGAACCGTAAAACGCAGCCGTCCATCATTGTCCACCAAGAACAGGGTATGGAGATCTTCGACGATCTCCTCATTCTTTTTGAGCGCCTCCAAAGCATCTGTAACGGTGGAGTGCTCGGGCAAGGCCAAATACCCTGGATCCATCAGGCCGCCCGCAGTGTCGTCGCGGAACTCCAATAGTTCCTCGACTTCTTCCTTTTCTTCGGGCTGCATTTTTTCTAAGATCTGCTCGGATCTTTCTTCCTCCAGTTCGTTCAACAAATCCGCTGCCTCGGAGGGTTCCATTTCTTCGAGAATGTCCGCAGCCTTGTCCGCCTTCAAAGATTCAATGATGCGGGTTTGAATCCCCGGTTCAACCTCGCTAAGCAGTTCGGCGGCCACCTCATTGTCCATGGTGTTGAAGATGGCCTCGCGGTCCTCATGGCTGAGGTCTTCCACAATGTCCGCCAGATCCGCGGGATGCATGTTTTCGAGCAGCCTGTTGGAAATATTCAGCCGCACCCGCCGCTGAGGATCTGGTTCGATGATGTTGCAGAACTCCCAGCGAATGGAGTGCGCCGGTATACGCTCTTGCAGTGCGCGAACCACCGACGGCGATACGATGCCTCTGAGGACGCGGCGCAACATGGATCGAACCCCGATATCAACTTCAAGAACGTGAAGGACTTGCTGACCGTTTTCATATTCTTTTAAGAGCGTAATATCGTTGACCCGCACCAGTTTTCGCCCTTGCGCGTCGATGATCTGCTGATCGAGCAAGTCACGTACCATGCGCAACATGTATTCGTCCGAGTGATACGGTGTCAGGCGCTCGTCCTTAAGATGGATGCCATCGCTGTTAATACTCTGGATCTGGTCGTAGCGAATGCTGAGCCATCCAGGTCCGGCGCCGACGAGATAGCGATCGACACGAACCGGATCGATGAGTGGAACCAGGGCAGCGTCGCGAAGAGTACCTATTTTCTTCCCCTTCAGGTCGTAGACCTTCACGCCGAGCAGCTCGGTGAGGTAGACAATTTCTTCCGCCATCACGGTTGAGAACCGCCCGCCGCGGGCAGCGCCCTTCTCGCTATCACTTTAACGCGCACAACAGAAATGCCTCGCCCTGCGCGTGTCGGCTGAGAATAACATGCCCGCAGACGTACTAAACTGGGGTTTCCTTCCCATCACCGCGGTGAGCATCGTCACGAATTTAAAGCGGGCACAAAGCGCGCCAACCGCCTCGCGCGGTTCCAGTACCGATAAGCCTGCAAATAGCGGGACCAAGATCAGTGTAAAGGCTTTTTTTGCGCGCAATGGAGTTCTGTCGCGCGCTCACCCGAATTACGATTACCGCCAGAGCCAACTCGAGATGGCTCAGGCTGTTGAGTCGGCTATAGCCGAGCACCGGCATCTGATCGTGGAGGCTGGAACGGGCACCGGAAAGACGCTGGCCTATCTGGTTCCGTCAATTCTCTCGGGCAAGCGGGTTGTGATCTCGACCGGAACCAAGAACCTGCAAGAGCAGCTCTATTTCAAAGATTTGCCGTTTCTTCAATCGTTATTTGATCGGCCTCTCTCCATCTGCTACATGAAAGGCCGGTCAAACTATCTGTGCCGGCAAAAGGTGTACGACACCGAACGCGACCCGGTGCTTTCCGGACTCGACGAGTTTACCGACTTCCGTCTGATCCAGGATTGGGAACGCTCTACGGAGATCGGCGATCGGAGCGAGCTGCGGGCCTTGCCGGAGAACAGCAGCATTTGGGCGAAGCTCGATGCCCGAAGCGACCTGTGTAGCGGGGCAGAAGTGCAAGCAATTTGACCGCTGCTTCGTCACAGAGATGCACCGGCGCGCCCTTCAGAGCGACATTATTATTGTTAATCATCATTTGTTCTTCGCTGATCTTGCGATGCGCGATCAGGCGTTTGGCGGCGTCATTCCGGAGTACTCGGCCGTCATTTTTGACGAGGCTCACGAGATCGAAGACGTCGCTGGGCAGTATTTCGGAATGAGCGTGAGCAACACGCAGATTCAGGAACTTATAAAGGATACGGCGGCGATTTCACGGGCAAAGCTCTTCGCCACCCCTGAGCTGGACCGCGCTCTGATTCACCTGGGGGATCGAACGGAGGGCTTCTTTGGCTTGTTCCCACAGGAAGGCCGCCAGGGATTTCGCGATCACGACAGCTTTCTGGAGAATCATGAGGATGAGTATCGCGAGCTGCTGCTGACCCTCGATGAGCTCTGCACGCGGCTCGAGCTGACGGACCGCGCGTTGGAGGATATTTTGCCTCTGGTTCGGCGCGGCAGGCTCATTCAACAGGCGCTTCACTTCTGGATGGAAGGCGCGGATGCCACGTACGTATATTGGATCGAGCGTCGGGGGCGGGGCTTATATTTGCAGGCAACCCCTATAGACGTTTCACAAGCCTTGGCCACGCACCTGATGGACCGGGTGGGTGCAGTAATTCTTACTTCGGCGACTTTAAGCGTGGCGGGCAGCTTCGATTACACGCGCACGCGTCTAGGTCTTGAGAACGCAAGAACGCTGCAGCTTGAAAGCCAGTACGATTATGCGAAGCAAGTACTTTTCTATGTCCCGCCTCATTTGCCTGACCCGCGGCATCCGGAATTTACTCGGAGCGCGGCGCCTGAGATCGAACGCATACTCGAGACTTCGCGAGGACGTGCTTTTGTACTGTTCACCAGTTATCAGCAGATGCGACAGATCTATCAGGTCTTGAAGGCCCGAGTCGATCATCCATTATTGCTGCAAGGCGATGCGCCGCGAACCGCGCTGCTCAATGCCTTCCGTGAAACTCCAGGCGCAGTCCTGTTCGGCACATCTAGCTTTTGGCAGGGGGTGGATGTGCAGGGAGATCAGCTTAGCTGCGTGATTATAGACCGGCTTCCGTTTGCGGTTCCGAGCGATCCCGTAATTGCAGCGCGGATAGATGCGGTGCGGCAGAATGGTGGAAATGCGTTTTACGAGTACCAGATTCCGCAAGCGGCCCTCACGTTGAAGCAGGGTTTTGGGCGGTTGATTCGGGGCGCTGCGGACCGGGGCGCGCTCGTTCTGCTGGATAATAGGATTACCAAGCTACCGTACGGACGAGTGTTTTTCGACAGTCTGCCCGCGTACCGGTTTACAACCAAGCTTCCAGGACCTTATAGAATTTTTCAATGTTTGAGATCTGCGTAGAACACACATTCGCTGCCGGACACGCGCTGCGCAATTATCACGGAAAATGTGAGAACGTTCATGGGCATAACTACCGGGTGCAAGTGGGTGTTGAAGGTTCTGAACTTGATGAAAACGGATTGCTATACGACTTCGCTGACTTGAAGAAACGGCTTCGGGCCACGAGCGAATATTTGGATCACAAGTTCATCAACGATCTTAAGCCATTTGACGAGATCAATCCTTCGGCGGAAAACATCGCAAAATTCATCTGTCAAGAAATACAGAAGGATTTAAAAACGGCGTCGGTCGCCTATGTAAGGGTTTGGGAAACGGATACGTCCTGCGCAATATACCGGCCCTTGCCGCCCGGAAGTTCGACGAATTTAAAGCGAAATTAGCGACCGAAAAAGGATGCGTTCTTCTGAGCGAAATCTGCCCATTTGTCTGGCAGATCGTCGGCGGCGAAGATGGCGGACACGGGACAAACCGGAACGCATGCACCACAATCGATGCACTCGACGGGGTCGATGTACAGCATTTCCTCGGTTGCGAACGTCGCTTCATCCTTTTTAGGATGAATACAGTCTACCGGGCAGGCGTCAACACACGAAGCGTCTTTTGTTCCAATGCAGGGTTCGGCGATTACGTAAGCCATCTTAAGTTCAACTTCTATTCTACGATTAACACCTCCCGTGCCGGTGTAACAAAGTGCGTGCATTCGAGCAGGCGGTTTTGAAGCTTTAAGCGCGTACAATGGCCATTGATGACCCCGAAGGTGCGGAAGGCAGTATTTCCGGCCGCTGGACTTGGAACTAGGTTCCTGCCGGCGACCAAAGCGCAGCCCAAGGAGATGCTGCCTTTAGTCGACAAACCACTGATTCAGTATGGAGTTGAAGAGGCGATGGCGTCCGGCGTGCAAACCATCATTATTGTCACCGGCCGCGGAAAATCCTCCATCGAGGATCATTTCGACGTGAGCTTCGAGCTCGAGCAACTGCTCGAGTCGAAGAACAAGACGGAAATGCTGTTAATGGTCCGCTCCATTTCCGACATGATCGACGTGGCGTATGTAAGGCAAAAAGAGGCGCTCGGGCTAGGACATGCCGTGCTGCGGTCTAAAGAACTAATTGCAAACGAGCCGTTTGCGGTGGTTCTTTCGGACGACATCATCGCCTCCCAGACGCCCTGCTTGCGGCAACTCCTTGATATTTACGAATACTACGGTGCTTCGGTTCTGGCCCTCATGGAGGTGCCTCGTGAGCAAATCTCCGCTTACGGGGTGGTCGACGCGGAACCTGTTTTGAATGGAGGCACGGAAAATCGGCTATTCCGGATTCGGAACATGGTGGAGAAACCTAAGCCTAGCGATGCGCCTTCAAACCTCGCGATAATCGGCCGCTACGTGCTGACGCCTGAGATTTTTGCGCTGTATTGAGGCAGTTCAACCGGGAAGCGGTGGTGAGATTCAGTTGACTGACGGTTTGAAATTGATGCTGCGGAGCCGTCCCATCTACGGTTTGAAGTTTGAGGGCAAACGGTATGACGCCGGCGATAAACTCGGCTTTTTGAAAGCAACCGTGGAATTCGCGTTGGAACGCCCTGATCTCGGACAATCGTTTCGCGATTACTTGAAGGATTTGTGTCTGCAACAGTCCGACCGCTAGCTATACTGGCTGCAGTTCTCATCTGCGCCCCGATTGGCTATAGCCAGAGCCCTGGGGCGGTTCTGGTGGCCTATGTGGAAATGGCGGTTCAGCGCGGCGATTTGGCTTCAGCATCGGCCATTGTTGCCCAGTTCCGAAGCCAGGCCGGAAATACGCCTGAGGTACTCGAAGCGCTCTCCTGGATCGCGCGGGGAGAATTGAGCGGCGGTCAAGTGGACGAAGCTTTAAAAACGGCCGACGAGATCAAGCAACTTAGCGATATAGCGCTCCAAAGCAGAAAGCTAGACGATGAGCCTCATTTGCCACTCGCATTGGGAGCGGCATACGAGGTAGAAGCGCAGGCGCTTAACGAGACTCATCAAAGGACCGAAGCTGTAAGACTGCTCCGGTCTGCGATGCAGAAATGGCGCGGCACCTCGATGGAGGCGCGATTGCAGAAGAACTTGAACGTTCTAACGCTCGAAGGAAAGCCGCTGCCGCTTCTGCGCGCGTACGAGTGGATCGGCGCCAAACCAGCCCCCGAAATTGCATTGCGCGGGAGAGTGGTCCTACTCTTCTTTTGGGCTCACTGGTGTCCGGATTGCAAAGCCGAGGCTCCGATACTTGCACAGCTTGGCACGGAATTTGAGCCCAGAGGTTTAGTCATTATCGGACCGACGAAACTCTATGGCTACACGCCGGAGAATGAGCATGCCAGCGCCACGGAAGAGAAGGCTTTCATGGAGAAGGTCTACGCGAGGTTCTATTCGGAGATCCCTAATCTTCAAGTCCCGGTCGGCAACATCAATTTCGAGCGCTTCGGTGCAAGTACAACTCCGACGATCGTTTTGGCAGACCGCCACGGAATTGTGAGGCTCTATCATCCGGGTCTTATGGATGAAGCATCCCTGCGAGCTGCAATAGCGCCTCTCTTGACAGAAGAAAAGAGCGCCCGCGCTGCTCGATAGCGTCGTAAGCGATAATTTCTAAGATGAAGGTTCGGCCGCTGGTTATCGTATTGGTCGCATCTCTGGTACTGATTGCGGCCCCGCCGCAAACGAGCATCATCATTACTGTCAAGGATCAACGCGATAAGCCGATAGACAACGCAACCGTGATTCTCGACTTTCTTGGATCACACCAGATCGCGAAGCTTGGCAAGCGCAAGCAGACCCATTGGGAAGTGCACACGAATCAGGAGGGATTGGCACATTTCCCGCCCGTTCCGCAAGGCACGATACAGGTGCAGGTTGTGGCGAAGAACCATCAGACGTTCGGAAAAAAATTCGATATCGACACGGAGCAGAAGACATTAGATATCAAGCTGAATCCGCCGCAAGAGCAATACACCGCGAATCCATCTCCCAAGTAGGCCATTCGTGGGTTCATTTTGCGCTCGTGGTCTCGACTGATTTTTTGATAGCTGTATTTGGAAAACGCAACGTACCCACAAGCTGGTTCACGTACTTGATTCCATTCCTTCGCAGTACGACATTGAGCTCTCGGGCGATGCGTTGCGGGGCACGAGGATCGATAAAGGAAGCAGTTCCGACCTGGACAGCTTGAGCGCCGGCGATCAAGAATTCAGCCGCGTCTGCACCACTTGCGATCCCGCCCAAACCAATAATCGGAATTTTCACTGCCTGTACGGCTTCATAAACCATGCGCAGCGCGATCGGCTTAATAGCAGGACCAGAGAGACCGCCAAAACCGGCGCCAAGCCGAGGCATGCGCGTTTGGACATCTATTGCCAGCGAAACGAATGTATTTACAAGTGAGATTGCGTCCGCGCCAGCTTCTTCGGCAGCTCTTGCGAATGGCTCAATATTGGCGACGTTAGGGGAAAGCTTCACGACCAGCGGCCGCGTCCCCACGCGTCGAACACGCCTCACAAGTTCTGAGAGCAAAGCCGGATCACTCGAAAAGAACATCCCACCTTCTTCGGTATTCGGGCATGAAACATTCAGCTCATAAGCTGCGATGCCCTGTGCGTCTTCCAAAATTCGAATGACTTCTAGATAATCGTCTTCGCTATAACCGAAGACGTTGACAAAAACCGGAACAGTAAATCGGCGGAGTTTGGGAAGTTTCTCACGGATAAACGCGAGCACTCCCACATTCTGCAGTCCGACAGAGTTGATCAATCCAGCGTCGGTTTCGCACAGGCGCGGAGCTGGATTACCGCTGATCGGTTCGCGGGAAATACCTTTGGTTACGATGCCGCCCAGTTTGTTGAGATCGACTAAGCTTGCGAATTCGATTCCATAGCCAAATGTTCCTGACGCCGCCAAGATGGGATTTTGAAGTTTTATCCCGCATACATTTGTTACTAGGCTCTCGTGCGGCATAGGTGGTAGTGCTCTATCCACCCGCTACAGCCGCGGGCTCAGCGGCTTCAAGCTGCTGAGCGGTTTTCTGAATCAGGGTCCAGGTTTCGCGTACGTCCTGCTCCGTGGTTTGGAAGTTTCCGATAGCGAAGCGCAGGACGAACTTGCCATCAAGCACTGTGTGCGAAAGAAATGCCTTCCCGGTTGCGTTGATTTCAGCCAGTAAGTCGCTCGTTGAACACGTTACCGCCGCGATGCCGGAAGCAGACGAGCGAGAACGGCACTGGGGCCGAGAGCTCGAAATTCTGGTCACCTTCGACCAATGTCTTCAGCAATTGTGCGAGCCGGAGGCTCTCGCGCAGCATGCTGATGATTCCTTGGCGGCCGTAATAGCGGAATACGTACCAAAGCTTCAGCGCACGAAAACGCCGGCCTAATTGCACTCCGTAGTCCATGTAGTTCACAACGCGGTCGTCTTCGGCGGTTCGAAGGTATTCCGCGCTGAGCGAACTAGACCGGCGCAAAATTTCCGGAAACCGCGTATACAACACGCTGCAATCGATCGAGACGTACAGCCATTTGTGAGGATTCAGTATCAAGGAATGCGCGCGCTCCGCTCCATTGAGAACATGCCGCATCTCCGGCGCGACTGCGGCAGACCCCCCGTATGCAGCATCTACATGCAACCAGACGTTATAGCGGTCGGCGATGTCGGCAATCGCAGGAACAGGGTCAATTGCTGTGGTCGAGGTGGACCCAACCGAGGCAACAATGCAGCACGGGCGTTTCCCCGAGGCAAGATCAATTTCAATAGCCTTTTCGAGCAGGTCGGGACGCATGCGGAATTGATTATCCACCGGAATCTTGCGGATGTTTTCCTGACCAAAGCCCAAAAAAATCGCGGCCTTTTCGGAAGACGAGTGAGTATGCTCCGATATGTACACTGTCAGATGCGGACGCATTCCTTTAACCCGGCACGACGGATCGACCCATTCCCGCGCCGCAGCGATCGCTTGCATCACTCCTATCGACGCAGTGTCGTAAATAATCCCGAAGAACTGTTCATCAAGCGAAAGCCAATCTCGAAGCCAGTTCAATGTCACCTGCTCGAGTTCCGTTGCAGCCGGTGCGGACTTCCACAGCATGGCATTCACGTTTAACGTTGCGGTCAAAAACTCCGCCAGTATGGAGGGGGGAGTAGATGAAACCGAAAACCATGCAAAGAAACGAGGGTGATTCCACAGCGTGAGCGCCGGGAAGATTGACGATCCGAAGTCTTCGAAAATTTTCTCAATCGGCTCACCTTGTTCTGGCGCTGTTTTGGGGAGACTTGCCGCTACCTTTCCCGGCTGCACAGCCGTAGTCACGGGAAACTCGCGCACATGCTCGAGATAATGTGAGATCCAATCCGCGTGCCGATATGCTGCTTGCCGGAATTCTTCAGCGCTCATCGAACGCGCATCACTTTGTTCAGGGTTTCGCTCGCCAGTTGGTAATTCCTGTTCCACGATGTTCCTAGTTCAATTCCAGCACTAATGATTAGCAGATCGGGGTTGGCGCGCGCACTCTGACAGCACCATCGGTATCCAGTCTCGAAGCCAATTCCGAAATGCTGGTCAAACTTGCTGCCGTTTGCTCATCCAGAGGGACGGCAAACTGGTCGTGTTTCCATCCACGCGCGGCAGCAGCTTGCTTGATTCCCACGGTTGCTGGAAACTTGTCCAACCACTCGATGAACTCCTGCAAACGGATGTTGAGTTGTTGAGCCCGCTCCAGATCGGAGATGCGAAACGCTGCATCCATGGCTACGAGCAGTTCTGGAATTCGCCGCGGCTACTCCCGACACGATGCCGTCAGCACCGGCCGAACGGGCTCGGAGATAGAGAGACTCGTTCCCAATCAGCAGCTGGAATCGCCGCTTCGCCTGCAGCGCATTAAGGCTTTCAAACGTCTGCCATTCCCCACTTGAATCCTTGATGCCCGCGAACGCCCCCGAGCCGAGCAACTGTACCGCCAATTCCGCTGAAATCCGATTCGTGAAAAAGGGCAGATTGTAAAGATAAATGGGAATTTTTCCGCCGAGCAGCCGCACAAAATCTTCATAGAAACGGGCAAGCTGGCTATCGCCGTAGACGTAAAAATAAGGGGGCATAAGCAAAACACCGGCTGCACCCACCTCAATCGCGTGTTCTGCGAGATCAACGGTGCCCACAAGTGTTGAATGCGAAACATTCACCAGAACTGGAACTCGGCTGCGGCGCACGGCGAACATCAGCAAACGCATTCGCTCGCCGAGATCGAAGTGCACGAATTCTCCAGTTGAGCCGAATAGCACCACACCCATCTACGCCAGCACGAACAATGGCATCCAAGTAATCGAGCAAAGCGGCTGCATCGCCTTCGATCGAAGTAGACCGTCGCGGCGTGGCAAGGGCCGCATACACGCCGCTCGCGGGAAGTGGTTGCTTGCTGTCTTCCATGCAATGGCCGAGGATGGGTGTTGCGCCGAGCTAAGTGCGGGCCAAGGCGCTTCGTCTATGGATTTTACTTCGGATAGCCTGTTCGGCTTCGCCTGAATCGAATTAAATCTGCTGGACCCGCAGCGATCTGTTACTGTTCTGCGCATTGGAACGCGAGCGGCGTGCCGCTGGTTTAACGAGTTGCTTGAGATCGAGTAAATGGCGTGGCCGGAATTGCTTGCGCGACCATCGGCAGCCCTCGTCAAATTCGACTCCCAAGAAGTAGCCGATGCCTTGATAGAGGCAATAGCGAACCGTCCCGTTGAGCTTCCCGTCACCGTAACGCAACGAAATCGGTGTGCCGCACGGCATGGGGTTCTCCACCTGAAAACAGGCGCCACAGGCGGAGATGTCTTCCAGATTCGCAATTCGCCGCCGTTCATGTCCCCTTTGATCCGTCCAGATCACTTCCACCAGTTCCGCGCATAGCAGCCTGGAATCGATTCGCCGTTCTTGCATATATCTCTCATCGGACGCGAGTGAGCGCGAAATGAGTGCCTTCTTCACTGAGACATGGCTTTAGGATTAAAACTAGCGTTCACGCCTCAGGCTGGGACGTATAGTACCACCCGGAACCGGAGATCCCGGTATTTCCTAAACAGCGTTCAATATGGGCCCACAGCCTGGAATCTCTAATCCGCCCGCCTCGCCCGAGACTCGAATGGGCATAGTCCTTCGAGTCGCATTCTTCGTCGCCGCCGTTTTCATCGGCTTGCGCTTACTGTCGCCTCTCTTGTTCGCAATTTTCGGAACGGTCGTGGCGGGTACCGTCGGCCTTCTCTTCACAGGCTTATTTGCAAATCTTCTAACAATGCGGATCTTTGATCGGCGTCCGCTCAGCGATATAGGGTTGGGGGTGCGCCATGATTCCGGCCGCAATTTTCTGCTCGGCGTGGGATTTGCTGGCGGAGCTGCGGCGTTGATGCTCTCGGCCCCTCTGCTTGCGGGCACGGGACAGTTAATCGCTCGCGAAAATTCTGCATTCGCCTGGCCAAGCCTGATCTTCTATTTAGCCGCTCTATTATTCGGAGCAGCCGGCGAAGAGATGATGTTTCACGGCTATGCTTTCCAGTTGCTAGTGGAGAAGATCGGCCCCTACGCTACAGTCTTACCAGTTGCCGTTATCTTCGGGCTGGCTCACAGCGCGAATCCCCATATCACCAAACTGGGAGTTCTCAACACGATTCTTTGGGGCATCTTGCTGGGCTACGCCTTCCTCCGCAGCCATGATTTGTGGCTTCCGATCGGCCTCCACTATGGGTGGAACGCAGTCTTGCCTTTATTCGGCGTAAACCTGAGCGGGATTACAATCGAGGTGACGAGGTATTTCTACCGATGGGATCTAGCATCTCTATGGAGTGGCGGAGATTATGGACCCGAAGGCGGTCTACTGACGACGATCTTTGTTATAGCTCTGTTTTTTGCGTTAGCGCGGGCACCTATCGTTCCTCAGACCGCAGCTATCGCTCAAAGCCTAAACGAACCGCTCTAACTGCATTATCAGTTACCCTCCTCTTCGGCGGTCTATGCCAGAGCTTGCGTGCGGACAAGTTGAGCTTTGACGAGCGCATGGAAATCGAACGAGGCCTCACAGCCGAGTTTGCTACCTCGAAGATTTTGTTGCCGCGATCTAAGAAGCCGCTCGTTTTTCGCAGCAATGGAACTTACGACAAGAATTCGTGGGACGACGCATTGCGAGACGGCGGACCGGCGGCACGGCTTGGCGATGAAATCCAGATCACCCGCGTCGTAATCGAATCGAACAAGATTCTGCTCGAAGTGAACGGGGGCACGAAATCCGGACATTGGTACGACCATGTTCAGATCGGCATGGGAGGGACGACGTCGCCCGTGGGTCGAAATCAGAACGCGCAGGCAGCGAATGGCTCGCATATTGCGCTGGTTTTCCCAGGAAGTATTCCGGCGCTGAAGGCTGCCGATATCCGGCAGATGCTTTCACCGATTTTCGATTTTGAAAAACATTCGGCGACAGAACAATACATGGATAAGTTGCCGGAGCCCGTTAAAAAGGCCATCAAGGAGCAGCGAGCAATCGAAGGCATGGATCGAGACCAGGTGCTTCTCGCGCTCGGAAAACCACACAATAAAAGTCGTGAGACGAATAAAGACGGTGACGAGTTGGAAGATTGGATCTACGGAGAACCACCGGGGAAGGTGACATTTATCACCTTCAACGAAGGTAAGGTGGTGAAGATTCAAGAGTCCTACGCCAATGTCGGCGGGACCACCGCTCCTCCTTTGCCGCCTCCACGCTAAACCGCTCCAAGTTCCCGCAATACTAGCCAAGTTGTCCAACCGGAGTTTTCTGCGACGGCCAGTAATATAAAATTGTATGCCAATAAAAGTAGGTATCAACGGCTTCGGCCGCATCGGGCGAAACGTCGTACGCGCGGGACTTCACAATCCCGAGATCGAGTTTGTCGCGGCGAACGACCTCACCGACACCAAGACGTTAGCTCATTTGCTGAAGTACGATTCGATACTTGGACACCTTAAGGAAGAAATCAAGGCCCATGGAGAGCACATTCACGTGGGCGACGAGAAAATAAAGATTTTTGCGATCAAAGATCCGGCTGAAATCGACTGGACCGGCCTTGGTGTGGATGTCGTGGTTGAATCCACGGGGCGCTTTACGGACGCGAACGATGCCAAAAAGCATTTGCGCGGCTCCGTGAAAAAGGTGATCATTTCCGCGCCGGCCAAGAATGAAGACGTCACGATCGTGTTAGGCGTCAACGATAACATGTACAATCCCGCCAAGCACAACATCATTTCGAATGCTTCCTGTACGACCAACTGTCTCGCGCCGATCGTCAAAGTGTTGAATGATTCATTTGGCATCGAGAAAGGGTCGATGACCACGATTCATAGCTACACGAACGATCAAACTGTGCTTGATTTCCCACATAAGGATCTTCGCCGCGCTCGCGCCGCGGCAGTCAACATGATCCCGACCACTACTGGTGCGGCCAAAGCGATCGGTTTAGTGGTTCCGGAATTGAAAGGCAAGCTGGACGGCTATTCGATGCGCGTGCCAACACCTGATGTCTCTGTAGTCGACTTCGTTGCCGTGCTCAAGAAAAGCACAACCACGGAGTCGGTCAATCGAGCGCTGAAGGAAGCGGCCGACAGGTCCGCTCGAGGGCATTCTCGCTTATACGGAAGATCCCGTTGTCTCAAGCGATCTCTTGCATAATCCGAACAGCTCGATTGTCGATGCGGAGTTGACTAAAGTCCTGGATGGCAATCTTGCGAAGGTAGTTTCCTGGTACGACAACGAGTGGGGTTATTCGAACCGGGTTGTAGATCTGATCACGTTCTTAGGGAAGAAAGGACTGTCATAGCATCACGTCACTCCCGTTCCGCTGAGAGCCGCCGTGTGAGGTGAGCCCGCAGCATTGTCCTTCACCGCTACCGAAGCAGATCGTGCTCCCGTCGCTTTCGGTTTAAACTTGACGGAAATGGCGCAGCTTGCTCCTGCCGCGAGGCTGCTCCCGCAATTGTTAGTTTCACTAAAATCGCCAGCATTCGTTCCGGCGATCGCAATGCTGCTAATAGTTATGACTGCAGTACCCACATTCTGAAGTTTGATGGTTTTTGATGAACTGGTCGTATTAAGCGTCTGGCTTCCGAATGACAAACTCGCGGGACTTAGCGCGACGGGCACTCCCGTTCCGCTCAGAGCCGCTGTGTGGGGTGAGCCCGCAGCATTGTCCTTCACCGTAACCGAAGCAGATCGTGCTCCCAATGCTTTCGGTATAAACTTGACCGTAATAGTGCAGCTTGCTCCTGCGGCAAGGCTGGTTCCACAGCCATTCGTTTCAGTAAAATCGCCAGCGTTCGCTCCGGCGATCGCAATACTGCTAATACTTACTGCTGCACTGCCCATGTTCTGAAGTTTGACGGCTTTTGATGAACTCGTTGTATTAAGCGCCTGGTTCCCGAATGAGACAGTCGCTGGACTCAGCACGACCGGCACTCCCGTTCCGCTTAGAACCCCAGTTTGAGGCGAGCCCGCAGCATTGTCAGATACGGCAATTGCAGCGCTCCGGGCTCCGGCTGCTTGCGGCGAAAATCTGACCGAAATTGTGCAACTTCCTCCCGCCGCAACGCTCGACCCGCACGTATTCGTCTGGGCGAAGTCGGCTACGTTCGTCCCGGTGACGGCAATGCTTGTGATGGACAACGCTGCAGTGCCGGCATTCGAAAGCGTGAGCGTCCTGGCGGCACTGGTCGTTTTGAGGTTCTGGTTTCCAAAGGCCAAGCTTGAGGGCGTGAGCGAGGCCTGTGAGACGGCCACACCCGTCCCGCTCAGAGCCGCAGCTTGAGGCGAACTTGCCGCGTTGTCGCTAACGGTCACCGAAGCAGTCCGGGTCCCCGCCGCTTGTGGTGAGAACGTGACTGAAATAGCGCAGTTCCCTCCTGCCGCCACGCTGCTCCCGCACGTATTCGTCTGGGCGAAGTCGGTCACGTTCGTCCCGGTGACGGCAATGCTCGTGATGGACAACGCTGCCGTGCCGGCATTCGAAAGCGTGAGCGTCTTGGCGGCACTGGTCGTTTTGAGGTTCTGGTTTCCAAAGGCCAGGCTTAAGGGAGTGAGTGAAGCCTGTGACACGGCCACGCCCGTCCCGCTCAGAGCCGCAGTTTGAGGCGAACCCGCCGCGTTGTCCGCGACGGTCACGGAAGCAGTCCGGGCCCCCGCCGCTTGTGGCGAGAACGTGACTGAAATAGCGCAATTCCCTCCAGCCGCGATGCCCGTTCCACACGTATTCGTCTGGCTAAAATCGGCCGCGTTTATGCCCGTGATAACGATGCTGCTAATCGATAATGATGCCGAACCGGAATTGGACAGAGTGAGCGTCTGGGCGACACTGGTTGTCTTCACGTTCTGGTTTCCAAATGACAGGCTCACAGGCGTGAGCGAAGCTTGTGACACACCCACTCCGCTCCCGCTCAGAGCTGCCGTTTGAGGCGACGTGGCAGCGTTGTCCGTGACGGTAATGGATGCACTTCGCGCTCCCACTGCTTGCGGCGTGAACGTGACCGAGATGGCGCAATTCGCGCCCGCTGCTACACTCGTTCCACACGTATTGGTTTGGCTGAAGTCTCCTGGATTCGTTCCCGTTAACCCAATCGTGATACCCGACAGCGCTGCACTGCCCGGGTTGGACAATATGAGCTGCTGGGCGGCGCTGGTGGTCTTGACGTTCTGGTTTCCAAACGACAGGCTCGTAGGCGTGAGCGAAGCCTGTGACACGCCCACTCCGGTTCCACTCAAAGCCGCGGTCTGCGGCGAAGGTGCAGCGTTATCGGTGACTGCAACGGAGGCAGATTCCGCTCCGCCCAAACTAGGCGTGAAGGTCACTGATATCGTGCAGTTTCCACCTGCCGGAACGCTCGATCCGCACGTATTCGTCGCGCTGAAATCGACCGCGTTTGTGCCGGTAATTGCGACGCTCGTAATCGACAAGGCGGCGGAACCGGGATTCGACAGGTTGATAGTCTGAGCGGCACCGGTTGTTTTCACGTTTTGGTTTCCAAATGCCAGGCTTGGAGGAGTCAGGACTGCTTGTGCGACACCCACGCCGGTCCCGCTCAGAGCTGCCGTCTGCGGAGAAGTTGCGGCGTTATCGGTGACTGCAAGGGAGGCCGATTCAGCTCCGCTCACGCTAGGCGTGAAGGTCACCGATATCGTGCAGTTTCCACCTGCCGGCACGCTCGTTCCACACGTATTCGTCGCGCTGAAATCGGCCGCATTTGTCCCGGTGATCGCGATGCTCGTAATCGACAAGGCGGCGGAACCGGGATTCGATAGATCGATCGTCTGAGCGGCACTGGTCGTCTTCACGTTTTGGTTTCCAAATCCGAGGCTAGCCGGCGTGAGCGAAGCCTGTGACACAGCCACTCCGGTTCCACTCAGCGCCGCGGTCTGCGGCGAATCCGAAGCACCATCCGTAACGCTCAGGGAAGCGGATTCCGCCCCAACCACACTCGGCGTAAACGTCACTGAAATCGTGCAATTCCCACCTACCGCCACACTGGTTCCACAGGTATTCGTTTGAGTGAAATCGCTCGGATTTGCGCCTGTGATCGTGACATTGTTTATAGATACCGGGGCGCTACCTGGATTCGATAACGTAAGTGTCTGAGCGCTGCTTGGGCTACCGTCGTTCTGGCTCCCGAATGCCAAACCCGGGGGACTCAAGGATACCTGCCCGGCACCTTGGACGCTATACGTTACAAATAAGGAAGTCTGGACACCGACCACCGGGTAAACATTCATATAGAACCTGAAAAACTCCTGGCCTGGACTATTTTCCGGGCCGATCAGCACCCAACCATTGTTTGTTTGTGCCCCATTTACAATATTCTGAGTATCAGCGGTAACATCCCAGCGACCGCTATTAAGCGCATTTGAGTTAGAAGAGGAAGTCGCCGCGACGTTAGCAGCCACGCCGCTGCTGTTGTTCCATGTCGCCCCGGCCTGCGCCCAGCTATTGAGCATGAGGTAAGCCGATGTGGAGAGGACACCGGTGCCGGAGCTATCCACGGAGTAGGGAAGATATCCAAGTATTTCCGCCTTCTGGACGGTTGCGCCTGACGGTATCGAACTTAGATCAAACCGATATTGGCTCCGCTGATTGTTGGTTGAACTCAGGGTTCCCGTATCAATAGTTTGGCACCCTCCACAGGCTGTATTTGGCAAGCCAGAAGAAACCATTGCACTCGCAACAGGGTGCAGATTAAGAAACTTGATCTCGCTCGGCGCGTTGTTTTCACTT
This sequence comes from uncultured Acidobacteriaceae bacterium, assembly GCA_963771565.1. Classification (GTDB taxonomy): domain Bacteria; phylum Acidobacteriota; class Terriglobia; order Bryobacterales; family Bryobacteraceae; genus Bog-105. The sequence goes on along the minus strand of CAVYUB010000012.1, from coordinate 345,870 downwards.
ACAGTGTACGTATATGTCGTGCTGGATCCAAGATTCACGTCGGTTCCGCCCGTCAGTGTTACTTGCAGGCTTTCCGTTGGATTAGTGGCCGGAGACAAAGAGATCTGAATCGGGAAGGCCTTAGCCATCTCACTGGGTTGGAAGGTAACTGAGCCGCTGCTCGGCGAAAAAGTCAGACCGCCCCCATTAGGGTTCAAGTTGGTTACGTTGTAGCTAATGTTGATTTGATTTACAGAAGCATGATCGAGTGTTATAGCAGCATATGTTACCGTGCTAAACGGCGTACTGAGTCAGTCGTTAAAACGAAATTGGCTGTAGGATCCGCAGCCGTGATGTTGAAGATGGAGACGTCCTCGAAGCTCGTCACCTGTCCTGACACAGACGCTATTGCTGTTACTATCGCGCTTTGAGAAACCGTAAATGGTCCAGAATATAAGATCGACGAAGTCGTAGGCATGCTACCGTCTAATGTGTAGTAAATCTGGGCTCCAGAAGTAACGTCACTGATAGTTACAGTCATGGGACCCGTCAGTGTACCGGAAGAAGGGCTGATCGACGGATACGCCGCTCTGGCGCCTGCCTGAGTGGTTACATAAGTACCGGTTTCATCCGAGAGGGTCAATTGTGTTACCGCGTTGCCGTTCTGATCAAAATAACTTTGGCCCGTGGGTAAGGTAACGTTTTGGGTGGCGCCCGTCCAATTCAAGTAGACGATGCCCCCTTCGAAGTTACGCGAGTACAGCCGGCGTCCGGGATTGTTCGGATCGAACGACTGGTCCTGTTCAGGACCGGTCGGCGAACCCAGAGAATAGAACATGCCCATGTACTGAGCTGGATCTATTTCGGCACCACTCTGCGTTTCCGAGAAAAAACTGTTCCCATCCTTCGCAAGTAGGTACGCGACCGCACTCGTTTCCACTTGGGGTGGAGTGCCATCGACGGGCTGGCGAAGAAGGGCAACTTTACCTGCCGAAAGCAGCCACTCGACGTTTGTCAAGTTTTCATAAAAAGCGTTCCGATCGTTGTCGTCAGCCGCAAATGTTAGTATGTTTTCTCTCATTATTCCGTCGACATTTGCATAGACCTGAGGAAAATTTGAGTTGTTCTCTAAGCTGCCAACATTGACCATAACGTGAATGTCAGGAGCAATTTGTTTCAGACGCGCGAAGAAGTGTTCTATACCACTCAAGAACTGAGAGTCATCTTGCGGAAATGGAGAATCCCAGGTTATCGGCGCATTGACTGGATTTCCATTATCATCGACAACTGTATACGCTGAATATTCGAAAGTGCAGTTATCCAGTCCTAGCCATGAGGTCGGAAAATTTGGGCTGACGGGCGCGGAAGGATAATTCGGAGACAACATGATTCTTCTGGCGTACTCGTTCGCGAAGAATCGCACATACCGGTCATCGCCTACGTTGATAGCCTGTTTCGCCTGTATCGGATCGCCATCAAACAAAACTGGTCGTTTCTTCCCGGCGTACGTGGCAGTAATGTAGAAGGGGTTGCGTCCAGCAATTAGTTCGTCGCTTTGGAAAGCCTGTAATTCGCTATATGGAATAAAGTAGAGCTGATGATCATCGGCAGGACTAGCATGGTGAAAAATTCCGTGAAAGACTTTGATGGCATTCGGATCCATCTGCGAAAAGTTGGTCATTGAATAAGGGGTGCTGACATCGGCGCCAACGGTACTCCATGCACCCGTAGGAGGCGTAAAAATTAGTCCCGTCTCGCTGTGAATGACGGTCCGTGTAGTCGCAAACAAATGAATTGCCAACAAGCACGGGACAAACCTTAAAATCAGCTTTGAAACGCTATGGCCTGATACTGTTCTTAGGGTGAAGAATGATCTGGAAGAGTTATGCGAGCGGCATAGTCGCGAGCAGGTCGATAGCTGCAAGTTCATCGGACGGACTTCACCGCCAACGTGCGACTCTACTTAGATGGAATATCCGCTTAGCCTAGCACCGAATCGTGCACAACGGAAGGGCTCGGTGAAATTTATTTTTTGGTCGCCGAGACCACCGCGTCCGTGAACTCCTGGGTAGAGGCTGTGCCCCCTACATCCCCGGTCAGATACCTGCCTTCGCGATAGACCGCTTCTACTGCATTTTGCAGTTTGTGAGCAGCGTCCGGTTCGCCTAGGTGAATCAGCATCATTACTGATGAGAGCATGAGCGCGGTGGGGTTCGCTTTTCCCTGTCCGGCGATATCGGGCGCGCTGCCATGCACCGCCTCAAATACGGCGTGGCTCTCTCCCATATTCGCTCCGGGGACAATGCCCAGCCCACCTACAAGACCGGCTGCCAGGTCGGACACGATGTCGCCATAGAGATTCGGCAGAAGCAGGATGTCGAATGTTTCCGGCCGAAGTACCAGCTGCATGGACGCGTTGTCCACGATCAGTTCCTTATACTGAATTTCCGGATGCTCCTTCGCAACTTCGCGGCAGCAGCGCAGGAAGAGCCCGTCCGCGAGCTTCATAATATTCGCTTTGTGAATCGCCGTTACTTGCTTCCGCCCGTTCTTCTGTGCATAGTCAAACGCATAACGCGCTATCCGCTCCGAGGCACTTCGGGTGATCACTTTGAGGCTGGTCACGACATCTTTGACGATCTCGTGCTCCAGCCCCGAATAGAGGTCTTCAGTATTCTCGCGGAAAATGACCATGTCGATCTGTACGTCCTCGAAACGCGTTTTGATGCCGGGAAGCGTTCGTATAGGGCGCACGTTTGCGAATAGATCGAGCGCCTTACGCAGCGCAACATTCACGCTCTGAAAGCCTTCGGCAATGGGCGTGGTGACCGGGCCCTTAAGTCCAACGCGAGTCTCATGCAGGGAATCGAGCAAGTATTGAGGAAGCGTTTTTCCCGCCTCAAGGATAATGGCCTCGTTGAGTTCTGCCCGGCGCCAGCAAATATCGACACCCGTTGCCTGAACGGCACGAACCGTGGCCTCCGCTACTTCTGGACCGATTCCGTCTCCCGGTATTAGGGTGCAGGAGTGTGGCACACCTCGATTCTAGTAAGGAGATTAGAAAAGCCGGAATGTCTTTCGCGCCTCAATGAGTGACGAAGCGGTTGGGGCCTCAGGGATTTTGTTCGCCATCTTCTGCACCTTCTTCATGTGGGGCATGTCTGAGTATGGTGGACTGAGACGTCAGTTCCGGCAGGGGAATAAGCGTACGAAGTTATTCGCAAAGATGGGTGTGCGTGTCCAGACCCAACTCATCCGGTCGTCCCAGACTCTGTCTGTCTCTTTCGCGACTACGATGTCTATGGTCAAGCTCTCGCAAGCCGTCTTGAAGGACTGCGAATTCGAATTGCCTGCCATGGAAAAGAGTGCGTCAAGCCGAGTTACAATCGGGACGCACTCGCGGGGATCTCCCCCGAACACGGTTGCGCAGGCTTCGTCTTCCGCTACCGTCTGGCGGTTTGAATACAGGCCATAGAATGTGTCCTGGTAATTGGTTTTGGGATTTTGCTGAATGATCGCGTCGGCGGAGGTTCTTGCGCGCAACCATTCATAGGCTTCTCGATTGGCATAGGTCCGCTCTCCAAGGTTTTTGTCGGTCGCGAGCCAAGCGAGGGTCGGTACTATTCCCGCATCCGACAGCAGGGGAAAGAATCTCAGAATAGCCAAGTCGTAAACCGCACCGGCTACTCCCAATAACAGGAGGATAGTTAGAAAAGCCTTCTGCGCGCGGCTGATAGACGGAAATAGTGGCACAGCAGATAGCGCTGGCGCTGTGCGTTTTGACTTCATTGACAAAAGATCGGCAGCCCAAATCAGCAGCATGAATTGCGCGATCAGAAAGCCTCTCCACCCTAAATCGTTATTGCTGATAACACCTGATTTCACGAACGTACATACGGCGACACTCGTGACAATCATCATGAATGCCGCGAGCTCCTGGCGCGTGGCTGCTCTTTTCTGAGTGCGGAATCCTTTCCATGCTAGCCGGCCGACCAGAAAGAAGAAGCCGAGCTCGAGGAAGTAGTTGAGCGGCAGAAACACAGCATCGCTCACCAGAATCTGCCACGGGCGATTGAGACCTAACATTCTCGGCAACAGCTCGCCCAAAGGGAAGGACCGCAGGGTGAGTTGGAGAAAGCTGCCACCGGAACCTGGTCCGCGCAAGCTCGTCAGAAAAGGGATGGACAGCGCGAACGCGATGGCGCCGGAGAGGGCCAGGATTGCCGTTTCACGGTACCACTTTTTCGCTACGGTGATCGCGGTCCAGAAAATCAGGAAGATGGCGAATACGAGCGCGACGTAGATTCCGGAGCCGACAGCCGTTGCGAACGCGACTCCGGCGATAATAGCCGAAAGAATCGGGCGGGCTTTTCCGGATTCGCGAGGGACCTCCCAGAGGATCAGGAAACCCGTGAAGCATGCAATCAGGGCGCAAATGTAATGTGGCTCCCACAGCATCGTGTAGAGCCACCCATCAACCTGGTTGTTCCACCATTCGACGGAGGGGGAGATGGCTCCCACCAACCCGTGATGCGCCGCCCACAGCAACAGAAGCGTGGGCAGGATATCGAGGCCTGTCACACCGAGCAGAACGACTCCAATTACACTTCGCCGCGAGATGTCCGCTGCGGCTTTTGGGCTGAACAATCGCAAATAGAGTGCCACGAGCGAAATCAACCCCATGCCGCACCAAATCGTTCCTCCGATAAATGCCTGCCGCGCATCGACGAGAGGACGGCCGATCTGTTCGACCAAAGCGGATAGGATTAGCCAAAAATAGTGATAACGCAATGCGACGAAGTGACCGGGGAAGAAGAAGGGACTGTGCGCCGGGAGTCCTGATGTGCTGATCGCATTCGTGAACGCTGTTCTGACGCAATAGTCCAAGCCGATTACGGAGAAGTAGAGGCGACGACCGATTTGCATGTCTGCAAGTGAGAGAGCCGCCATGATTGTCCAGACGGCAATGAGCGTGAGAACTTGAAGCTGCTGTTTCGAAGGTCGCGCCATGGCGCGCCATGTGCTCCTTAGCCGGCGGATTGCGAGGAACAGCGCACAGATACAGAGAATGCCGTATATCAGCCAAACCGCGCTCATCGCGAGCCACCGCCCCACCAAATAGCTCATGATCGGGCCAATGGAGATGGACAACGGAACGCTCATCGCGAGTTGGAACGAGAGCGTGCGAGAGCGGAATCGCAGCACGTCAAGAAGCCAGCCCAACGCGTAGCCAGGGAGGAATCCGACCAATGAAAATAAACAAAAGCTTACCGAAGATTGCTACACAATCCGAGATCATGAAATTGTGAGCTGGCATTCGGAGTCGCTGGGGCCTATTTAGGAAGTGCGGGAGGATGGGCGGCGGTCTCAGGTCCAACGGAACTCGGTGATAAAGTTGATGCGAAGATCATCCTGGATAGAACAATGAGCTCGGAGGCCAGTCGAGTGACGCAACTGCTGTGCTTATGGCAAAGCGGCCGGCAAGACGCCCTCGACCAGCTCATGCCCCTGGTCTACGACCAGCTTCGCTTGCTGGCCAAGCATCACATGAAGAATGAGAGCTCCGGGCACACCTTGCAGGCGACGGAGTTGGTTCACGAGGCTTTTCTCAAGCTGGTCGGCGCGGACATCTCGGTTACAGACCGGGCCCACTTTTATGCGCTGGCGTCGCCGGCGACCCTGCGCCGCGAATTGCGGCTGGTACAGCGAATTGCACCCTGCTGGGAAGACCGCGGCAGAATGACGCCTGCCGATTGGGAGCGGATTCAGGACATCGTCGAATGCCGCTCTGGAGATAATACCGGGTGAGCGGATCGCATACTCGATGCCAGCTGCGCCGGCAACGGAGAGATCCGGCACCGCGCGGAGGAGCTGATTGAGGCACACGGCAGCGCCGGCACTTTTCTGCGCATAGCGATCCGGGAGAGGGTTAATCAGGTCGGAGAATGGGTCCTCTGGAAGACATCGGCCATCCCGCTCATGGACAGACGATTTCCGGTTACCGGATCCTATCGAAGATCGGGCAGCCAGGTCCTGGTGTAGAACCTGGGCTTCTGTTTAGGAAAAGAGAGGTGACGTAGAGTACGAGGTTACACGGGATTTCTCGGACATTAGGAAAGCAGCGTGGGCCAGTAAAGCTCCTCGTGGGCTTAATGCTCATTGCAAGCACTCCGTTCGCGGGCGGATGGGCTAGGCAGACGTCTCGCGCGGCTCGGAATGGGTCTTCGGCGGTCGAGTGCCGTCAGAGACTCCAATTGCCGCAGACGCCCGCGTGGGGCGACCTAGGCGGATGGGATCAGCCGCAATATTACACGACGATCCAGTTAGGTGATATCAACGGCGATGGCCGGGCTGAGCTTCTCGGGAGAGGCCCGGGAGCATCCTGGTAAATCACTTCGATACATCCACCCGTGCATGGATTGCTAATCGCTCGGGGCCAGCGTTGAGCGATGCCGCGCACTGGGATCAGCCGCGGTACTACACCGCTATTCAGCTAGCCGACGTCGACGGAGACGGTCAGGCTGAACTGATCGGGCGCGGGGTCGAAGGGATCGAAGTATGGCACTATAATCCGGGAAGCGATCGTTGGATGAAGCTCGGGCCTAATGGCCCGTTTTCGGATCGTAACCATGACGCTGCGGATAGCACGCCATGGGATCAGCCGCAGTACTACACGACCATTCATCTGGCCGACCTCGACGAGGACGGCCAAGCCGAACTGATCGGGCGCGCGATCGAGGGCATGCGTGTGTATCATTGGGACCGCCAAGCGGTGGAGTATTCCAGGAAATGCTGGACGCTCTCAACAACTCGAGTACGGATTATTCCAAACTAACGCCGCCCAGTCCCCCCGCACCGGCGCAAGCTCTCCCTTCGTACGTCGGAACCTATCACAATGATTATTACGGAAACCTCGAGATAACAAGGAGCGGAGGCCAACTTGTGCTGGGCCTGCCGCCCAGCGGCCGAAGTTACTCGTTGAGGCACTGGAGCGGCAATACATTCGTTTACCGATTCGCTGGAGAGACGGGTATCGGAACGCGGGGTGTTGTGTTTACCGGAAGCGGGGCTAGCCAGCAAGTTAAAGTCGAGAATCTTAAGACGGAGGATAGCGGTGTTTTCACGCGTATTTCCGATTCAAGCGAGTAAGATGACCCCGCCGCATTCGTACCGCATCCATTACGCATTGCAGCCGCTTCTCAGCGCTGCGTTAGTCGCCGTGATAGGAGCCGTTGCGACTCCTTCTGACGCGCTGGCAGCTCAGGCAGATTTTGTCGCGGTCTCGTCTCAGCCCGCGAATGCCGGCGATGCTAAGATTGCCGCGCGCGCCTATCATGATTCCGGCGCGTATGAGCGTGATTTGGGGGTTGTGGCGGGCGAAGCAGGGAGCTGGCTGGCGACTCGGGCTGCGGCTGTGGCCCGGCCCGCGCTGGTGCTCGATATAGATGAGACGGCGCTCTCCAATTGGGACATCCTGAAACTCGACGATTTCGGCCGGCCGATTGATGGCCCGTGCACTCCCGCATTGGATGCACCGTGCGGCTGGGCGGCCTGGGATCAACTCGGGCGCGATCCGGCGATCACCCCGACGCTCCAGGTCTTCCAACAAGCGCGCGCACTCAAGGTCACGGTGTTTTTCATCACGGGCCGCCCTGAATCGCAGCGCAGCGCGACGGAACGCAATCTTGTCGCTGCCGGATATCGCGGTTACGAGAGGCTCTACATGGTGCCGAACGGCGCCCATTTTGCGTCTGCTTCAGACTTCAAGACCCCCATCCGGGAAAAAATCGAGAAACTCGGCTACACGATTATCGCGAACATGGGCGATCAGCCCTCGGACTTGAAAGGCGGCCACGCGGAGAAGAATTTCCTGTTGCCCGATCCGTTCTATCGTGTGCCATGAGGCCGTCGCTCGTGATTCGCTAGCCACACGGGAGGTTCGCATTGCGAAACGTGCCACTCGCACCGTGCGTCTGGCGTTCCACATCGGTCGAAGAGGACCGCGGACGAATCAACGAAACGCTCGTAGCTACTACCGAAGCAAAAAATAAATTCACGGACTCGAATCTCCCGAAGTGAGTTTATCGTTAAACGAGGGAGATGAGATGAATGTCTTATCGACCGACGTGCGGTAGGCTCCGGGAGAGAACTTCCGGAGTAGACAGGTTACAGGCTGTATTGAAAATGTGGGGCGATCGACCCCGAGAAGGAGAATCTATGTTCACTCCTGGATGTGAAGAATTGCGCTTCCGAGTCGCATGGTTCCCAGCAGTCGGCTTGGCGCGAGCGAGTGCTCTCGTCGCCGTGGGCTTATTTAGCGCTCCAGGGATTTCGTGCGCACAGGCCACCGCTTCTAGACCGACGTCCGTAAACGCTGCACAGGGCGACTTTGCTGGCCTTGTTGAAATTGGCAACGGGCGACGATTGTATCTCGAATGTCGCGGCGCGGGCAGTCCGACGGTCATTCTTGAATCCGGCTTCCGCAACACAGCCACAATCTGGACGATATCCGACGAGGCCGATCAAAGGCCGGTTTTTGATCAAGTTGCTGAGTTCACACACGTTTGCGCGTATGATCGGCCAGGAACGACTTTATCGGATAACCAGTTTAACCGCAGCGATCCTGTCCCCATGCCTCGGACGGTGCCAGAGATTGTCTCAGATCTTCATGCGCTCTTAAGGGCTGCTCGGATTCCTGGCCCATACGTCCTGACAGCTCACTCATTGGGTGGCATCATGGCCAGAATGTATACGGCCACTTATCCGTACTCGGTCATAGGTTTAATATTGATTGACGCTTATCCCGAGAATCTTGCGGAGCTTCTCGGGCCAACAAACGGACCCGTATTCGCACGGCTGGTTGTGGCAGTACCGCCACTGTTGAAGAGTTATTCCGACTTAGAGAATGTCGATCTCGCCGCCGCTACGGATCTGATGCGTCGAACGGCGCAATCGAAGCCATTGCGACCCATGCCTTTATATGTCCTCTCACGGGGGTTGCCGATTCCGTTTCCCAAAACCAGCCTGCCACCCGATTTTTCGGCAGACTTGGAAAATGCATGGCAAGCCGGACAGAATGAATTGGCGGCTCTGCTGCCCGACTCACAGCATATGAGCGCGCGAAAGAGCGAGCACTACATTCAGGTGGAACAGCCAGATCTTGTGGCCAAAGCTGTCCGCCAAGTTCTGAGGGCAGTGCGTCAAGGGTCGTGGCCGAGACCGCTCGTTAACGACAAAGATCCATGGCCCCTATGAGCGGAAGATAGCATTGATTGCCGGCCCGTCGCTGCCCGGCGATCAGGGCTTCCAGCGCGGCGTGAGGAGAAAACTGTTATTCACCGGCCGCCGAACGCCGCGCGCCAATTGTCTGATAAAGACGCGCCTGACCGATAAGGCACTCAGTCACAAGCGCAACCGGCCCTCAAACGTGTAAAGTTTTCGGCGTCGTTATTCCTTTTAGCACTGCCTGACCGAGCGTAGTCAACGCAGCTCCGATCGAACCTACATCCCCAGCCGAAATCGCGGCACCGAGGGCCACTCCAGCGGTAGCTATCGCGACGACATTAGCAACATTTGTCAATCTTGCAATCGCAGTTTGCGCATCGATTGTCACCTTCTTCAAGTTGTCAAGCGTCGGTTGCAGCGACTGAAGTGTCGCTCCGATCGACTCTGCATTGAAGAAATTAGCCCTGGCCTGCAAACCTTGTGCTTCGACGTCCAATCGTTCTTTGTCGTCATCCGTAAGGTCGGCGTTGTCGATTCGGAATTGTCTCACTTGTGCCGATAAGCGGAAGAACAAATTAGCGATATCTGTTGCCTCCGCAGCCGGATCGATCTGAACCGCGGGAAAAGCGGGATGAGGTGTACCCATAAGATATTCCTTTTAAGAATGAGGCTTCTAAAGTTTGGCGATTGCACCTGCTAGCTTCTGTAGCTCGTCATTGTAGGGGCTTAATAAGCCAGGTAGCTCTTTCGCCTTTAGCCCGTTTGCATTGGCAGCCAACGCCGCGTGACCCGCCGCGATCGTATCTAGAGCAGATACGAAATCGTCGGCCACTTTGCGCTTCGCTGCGAGTGCGTTCAGATCCTGTTGCCAGCGGTCTTGCAGCATAATAAGCGCTTCGATGTGACAGCTGTGATCTGACTTGGTCTGCTTGCCTTGGCCAACATTAGAGGGTTCGACCTGATCGAGCGTTCCCTGACCGTGATAAGGGTTTTCCATGACGTTGTCGGTTCCCACGCGACACGGATGATCGGACAAGAACTGCTGGTAACGCTGCGATAGATTAGTTTGGTCCGTATTTAGTTCGAGAAGGTAGTTGTCATTAACAACTCTCTTAAGACCTGCGGTTACAGCTTTGATGTCTGGGTCTGCCGCTTGTACCACCGCGTTGAGGTGTTTGCGCTGGTATGTGGAGCTAACGAAATTTGTTAGCAGCGATGCGAGAGCTTGCACCGCGCCCACCTCATTGGGATTAAGTTTAGTCGCCGTCGTGGTTACTTTTTGGGCGAGTGCTCCTGTGTTATCGGCCAGTTTCGTCGTTCCAAAGGATGCTAGACCATTCATCGCCACGAAATAGTTCGCTAGGATCTTCCCGGCAGCCTGCAATCCTTCCGCTTGGACTTTATAGGTATCGCATGGGTCACTTTGTGGCGGACCACCTGGTTCCTGTGTATTCAGGAGTGGAACCGGGTCAAACGACGTGAATGGCGTAAGCGCAACCTCACCACGCACGCAAGCTGGTTGAATGTCTTGAAAGATCGCGTTTCCAGAGCTGAGGCTGCTATTTGCGGATGAACAGAATTTTGCAACTGCATCGGAAGTATTGCAGCTGGTCACTATAAGAGTCAGAGAAAAGAACGCGGTCAAGATAGCTCGGCACCCTGTTCGGTACATAGGCTTACGTAAGTCTCCCCTTAGCCTCAGCCGTGCAAGGGTTTCGTGACCTCTGGCAGCACATGGCTGGATTCCAACAGCCCAGGTTCGTGTTCACTTTCCCGAAACGAAAGGGATGAAGTTACAAACTGATCAACCCGCATCCTCTCTCGAGCAGCTTTCAGCGCTTGGCGCAGTTCCTGACGAGATTCGTGCCAGAAACGGGAAAAGACCAGACATCGCTTATGGCCAACATAATAAGCGAGGGCCGCCGAGACGGCGAATCCGGCGACCAAAGCACCCACTGACGCTGGATGGGTCAAGAGGCGTTTTACGCTGAATGCCGCCAGGATCACTGCTAGGCAGGATGTCACATAGATGTAATAAGCAAATTGTCCGAGGATCAACGTGCCACGCACTTTTTTAAGATCTGCGCCTCTGTTGCTGAAAGCTTTTGCCAGGGCGGAATTCACTGCTTCTGCACGGATCTCGGCCGTCTTGTCTTGATCAGCATTACCGCTTGGCGTGTACACAACAGCCACATCTGGCGCGAGCGTGCCCGGTGCATAGCCGTCGGTTCCATGCGCAATACGTTCGAACACGCTCAAATGAACCCTCGGCTGCGAACCAGCCTTTTGCTCTTTACACAATATCCGCACATTGCGCGGCTTCCAGCGATAGAACACGCCTAATCCTGCACGCGAATCGTACAGTTTATCGTCTACGCTGCCATGCTCCCAATAGCGCTTGCGGTCCTCGGTTAAAATGCGCAGATTTCTTTCGCTGGCTTTCTGCATCACCCAATCCAGCGCTACCAGCGACATGCCTTGCTTGGGGTAGCCTCCCCCGACGTTGCAGTGAACGCCGGAAAACCAGACCTGCTCCACCTTGGGGTGGTCCTCCCAGAGCCGCGGTTCGAACGCTGCACGCGCGTCGTCAATACTAAGGGCCTGAACGGCGCAATCAACCTTATCGCTCAATTTTTGATCAGGAAACTTGAAGCGATGAACGAGCGTGTTGATCAAATCACTGATATGGAATGGGCCGCCTACGGAGTCCACGGTGTCCCATACGCCTACAAAGTGAATCCTGGCCTCAAGGACTTGTCGGCTAGCCCTGAACTTTGACATCGCCTCGGCGGCGGACTTCTGTAAGTCTTCGAGACTCTTCCCGTGAAGCATGCGCCAAAGCCAGGTTCGGTAGCCTTGACGATATGTTCGGTAGGCGGCGGCTACTTCTGCCCTCATGGCATCGATGGTGGCCATGCGGTTCCAGTCAAGGATCCCGCATTTCGCGATCAAACCGCCTAGGGTACGCACCGTGAAGGCGCCCCGACTGAAGCCAAACAGATAAATCCGATCGCCGGGATCGTAGATGCGTACGAGACCGGTGTAGAGCTTTAGGACATTACGCTTCAATCCCCACCCAAACGCACCGCCCAAGAGTTTTAAGGGAAGAAAACTCTCGGTTCCTACACCGTCGTCGTACAACGCGATCTGCGGCGTGAGGTTCGCATCGGTGCGGTGGCCGTTGAGATCGACTGCCTCGAATAGCTTGAAGACATTCGTGCCGCGGTCCTTTATTGCGGTATTCCCGGTTCCATCCGAGCAAATGATGATGTTTTTTGGCGTAATCCCTCCAGGAAGGCTCCTTTGTATCACAGTTCCTTCTGGAACGTTCGCGCCGGCCCGGAGCTTTTTTCCAACCACCTTGATTCAACGCCGAGGCTGCGGCACACGTTTGGAAGCTTACTCATTCAGGCGGGCGCCTCACTCGCCTATCTCCGTGATCAAATGGGACACAGTTCGATCCAAGTCACTGTGGACGTCTATGTTCACCTAATCTCCGAGGCCAATGTACGGTTCGTGGATGGCTGGACTTCTCCGCGACAATCCGCAATACCACCGCAATACAGGAACCTACAGGAGTTCGGCGGAATCGCGGAACTTGTTAGGAATCAATGGCTGGGAGGCAGGGACTCGAACCCCGATACGCAGATCCAGAGTCTGCAGTCTTACCATTAGACGACCTCCCAAGGACCCATCCGGCAGTATAACAACCATTCGCGCTGCAGAAGCCATTGGGCTTAGCTCTTTGGGCTTAGCTCTGATTCTGATGAAATAATCTGTGCCAGAAGCCCGGCTTTTTGCGTCGAGTTTGCGACTTTTTGTCAGCGGTATCCGAAGCATGGCTCGATCGGGACCCGCTCGAAAGAGAAGAGCCCCGCGTTCGGCGAGGCTCTCTGAGACCGGCTCGTTTAGAAACTTTCGGCTGAGTAGCCGGCCGCTTAACAGCTTTTGCGGCCGCGCCGGGTTGCGGTGGTCCCGTGTTCTGTAATTGAGTGCCTTGACCTCCCAACGCAGGTTGGCTTGCTAACTTGCTGTCGACTAACTTCGCTTGCACAATAAACCGCTTTGGCGCAGACCCCACGTAATAGAAAGGGTAGCAAGTAATCATCGTGAGAAGTTTCTCGCTCCCCTGAGGTTGCACAACACTTAGGTCGGATGGCTTCACGATCTTAGTCGAAACCACTTCATAAGTGTAAGTTCCGGCTTGCGATTGGAAGGTTACTCGATCGTCTTTTTGAATGTCCTTCAGCGCTCTGAAGAGTGTGTCTCTATGCGCGGCAATTGCGAAATTGCCGGCTTGACCGGGCAATGCTGTATATGGCAAGTGCCCGACGGCGCGGCTCAAGGTTTCATTATCCACACCCTCCCGGACCATAGCTGAGAGATTCAGTCGAGCGATTTGAACCCGCCCTAGAACGGCTCCCTCAACGGGCCGCGAGGGTGTCGATGGTTGGATTTCGGTATGCCCTGCGCCCTTCGTACTTGCTAGATTCGTCGTTAATGCCCGTCTTCCCGTAAGAAATCCGAACGGAGTACGTTCTCTGACATAGTCGGAAAAAGTAACTTGCCGGCCAGTTATCTTCTGATCGAATGCCCAATTCTCATACGCTTGATACACATATTCCTTCGAAAGGGCATATCCGTAATACGCGATTCCACATAGTCCCAAAAAGAAGAATAATCCGCGCAAGACATTTACGAACCGGTGTCTAGATGGATGCGAATCCAGCCGCCGCCTTCTGTTGTGACTATGGAGGCCAGGCTTGACGAATCGGGGTTTTCGGTGGGCGGCAGTGTGACTGAACCGCGCATGCCGCCTACCTCTCTTTGCGTTCTCCGCCACTTGGCGATTGCTGAGCGATCAGTTCCGAAAACGGCGTAACGGTGTAAGTCGTCCGCGTGCGTACGATAAGCTTCCGATGGTCTTTGGCTGCAGTGACGCGAACAGACCGAAGAGGACGCTTCGTATTCAGATCAGTGTACATAACCGATGGAGTATCGATTTCTGATATCAGCCGATATTTTGTGAAAGACAGGTATGACATCCTCCAGACTTGGCAGGCTCGAAGAATTCGCCCCCACTTACTTTCGCCAGCTTTGCGCAAGGCGGCTCGGATTGCGGTCCGAATCCTCCGGATCGAACAACCCTAGCGTATATATCGTCGTCGCGCGAGGCCTCGATCAAAGTTATTAATTCGCGCGTATGACGTTCGGCTTACATTGTCACCGCCATCGCTGACTACAATCAGTGTCCTTTTATCCTGGCGGCTTAATTCGAGATGTTTCAGTGAATATGCGATCGCGTCATACAAAGCTGTCTGTCCCGTCGGCATTCCGTAATACAGAGCAGCCCGCAACATTTTGAGGTCATCGGTAAACGCAATTTTATCCGGCAGCCCGCGAAGGACACGACTATTGAAGTTGACGACAAAGAACTCATCTTTCGGGTTACTTTCCTTAGCGAAAGCCAAACCCGCGAGGACTACCTGAGGCCGCTTTAACCGCATACTTCCGCTGTTATCGACTACCAACCCCACCGTAACAGGCGTGTCAACACTCCCAAACTCTGAAATTTTCTGAGGACGACCATCCTCGAAAACCTGGAAATCATCCTTTGTTAGGCCGGTCACATATCCGCCGCGCGGATCCTTTACGCACACGTCGAGAAGAACGAGATTAACGTTGTCCGAGATGGTGTAAACATCCTCATTAGAGGACGGCGGTACTTTGGTTGACTACTTACCGGTCTGGCTGAATGCGCTGTGGCTGCTCCCACAAACGCCGCGGTCACGAAAACGGCGAGCGTCGTTAAGAAGATCCGGATTTGCTTGGAATGTAGCCGCGGCATGGCTTCCGAGCTTCGGAGCCCCTTTCCATTTTCACACCGGAACCGCGCACGAAAAACGGCGCCTGACCAATGAAGGTACCAAGCGCCGTCGACCTACTTCCCTCAGCCGACGAAATTCGGCTGCTATACGAACAACTTACGCGCGCTTTGTGACAAGCGTCAGTAACCCGGCAAGCGTAAGCGAGCCCAAGCCTAAGAGTCCGACCAGCGGGTTGAAACTCGCAGTCTTCGGCAGACTCTGCTGTTCAGGCGCTGGAGCAGGAGCAGGTGCCGTATTCTGCTCGGGCTGTGCCTCGGGCTCAGGCGCGGGCGCTGCAGGAGCAGCTTCCGGTTGCGGTGCCGGTTCAGGAGCAGGGGCAGGCGTCGCCTCAGGCTCCTTGTAATTCGTCGGTACGGGAACCGGCGCTGCCGATGCCAACTGAGCAACTAGCTTCTTTGGATATGGAAATTCTTGTCCGAAGTTGTCACCGGGATAAAACCATGCGCGAACTGCTTTGGGAACTCCCGCTGGAGTCTCCCAGAAACTGAACTGCGTGTTCCCCTCCGGTCGCAACCGATAATTGGGAATTGCCAACACGGTTGTCTCTAAATGCCGCTGGTCTCTGTCAAAAATCTGAACGACGTGGCGATTAGATGGCGAATCGAGGAGCTTCCAAACGTACGTACCAGGATCCAGTACCTTGTTGCCCGCAATAATCGGCTCATTCACGGTCACGATCGTCATTTTGTCCCAAGCATCAGCGTGCGCTTTGGGAATAAAGGCACTTCCCATCAATCCAACTCCGGATATTGCCAGCGCACCAATGTAAAAAGGGCGAAGTTTACGGCTCATCTTCTAACTCCTCCAATAGAGTGTCTTTCCTCGTCGCGTCGTCTGTTGCGCGACCTTTATTTATTTGAAGATCGCTAGCCGCGATCTCCTCGCTTGACTTCATGCAGCTAGATTGCCAAACGCTACTAGTACGACGAAGCAACGCATTAGCTGGGTTTCACTGTAATATAAGTCGAAAATTGTACCGGGCTAAGTCGGAAATTCGACACCTCATGCGCCGAAATTCGGCACGGCTCTATTCAGAAGTCCGCGAATAGGAGGCGAAGGCTCGTTAATGTTGGTTACAGTGGCGATATGGTCCAGCAAGAGGAAAATCTTACAACCCTAGCTATTGATGTAGGAGGCACGGGCATTAAAGGCATGTTGCTCGATGGCTGTGGGAAGGCCACTCAGTGAGAGAGAACGCGAAGCAACTCCAAACCCCGCCAGTCCTGAGGCAATGCTGCGCGTGATGGATGAAATTGCGTATAGGCTGGGAAAATTCGATCGAGTCTCGGTTGGTTTTCCGGGCGTAGTCAGGCATGGAGCTACGCTGACGGCACACAATCTCGATCCAACATGGATAGGCTACGATCTGCAGAAAGTTCTTTCAAGACGTTGGAGGAAACCTGTCCGGGTCGCAAACGACGCCGCTGTCCAAGGATTTGGCGCTATTCGTGGAAGAGGTGTTGAACTGGTGATCACACTGGGTACTGGCTTTGGCTCCGCTCTATTTATCAACGGTAATCTGGTGCCTGGCCTTGAACTAGCGCATCATCCCTGGCGCAAGGGCAAGACTTATGAGGATTTTCTCGGCAAGCGCGGTCTTGAAAAATTCGGCCGCAAGCGGTGGAACAAATTGCTGGCGAAAGCCATCACGCAATTAGGAACTTTGTTTAATTTCGATCACCTTTATATAGGTGGTGGCAACGCGCACAAAATCGATATAGCTTTGCCGAGGCATATCACGCGGGTACCGAATGAGGACGGGCTAGTCGGCGGCGCCGCGCTGTGGCGCAATTAAAAAACAGTAATCTGGAACTATCTTGCTAAGTAGGGCCATTTGTATATCACGTGGTAGTGGTAACGATAAATGAGCAACGCTGCCGCCACAGCAGTTACTAGAGCAGCTCCCAGAACGACCAGCAGTATTGTGCCCCACGGGAATTTCTTGCCTTCTCTTTTGAGCACAAGTAAGTGACTCGCGAAGACCCCGACAAAAAACAACATCACCATTGGCACTGCGAAGATCATCATGTTGAAAACGTCGGGTGTGGGCGTGACCACGGCCGCGATAATTGTGATGGCTAGAATCGCGTAGCGGCTATGGCGAAGCAAAAAGCGTGGAGACGCGAGACGCAATAGGGTGAGGAAAAAGATAAGGACCGGCATCTCGAACACGAGCCCAACTCCGAGCGTCACATTCACAAATAGATCGAAGTATTCGTTAACGGATACTACCGGCGTGATATGGATATCACGGCCTATGCCCAACAAGAATTCGAGGCCGTAGCGGAAGGCGACGAAGTAGGCGAAGCATCCACCAGCGATGAATAATCCCGCGGTAGACAGAATGAACGGAACCGCCCATTTCTTCTCGCGCTTGTAAAGACCGGGCGAAATGAAACGCCCAAACCTGATACAAGATCCAGGGAGAGCCAATAAAAACAGAGACCAGCAAGGGCAGCTTCAAATAGATGACGTTGAAGAGCTCCATCGGCGTTATCTGCGCCAGATTAGGCGGATTGATGCCGAGATGCGATAGCGCGCCGACTGCAGGAGCAGATACTATTTCCCAAAGCTTCTTACAAAATGTGACGCTTACGAGAAATGCGACAATGACGCCAATCAGCGCACGCAGAATGCGCGTCCTCAGCTCTTCTAAGTGCTCCATGAAGGACATGCGAAGCATGCCCCTTTCCTCATCGTCTCCTTCATCGTCGTCCCCCGGCGGAGGAGGCGGCGCTGGCCGGTGGCGGAATCCTCTTTGCCGGAGGCTGCACGGGCGTACTGGGAACCGTGTCAATTGCGAGCTGCTCCGTTGCGGGCGTTTCGGGGATAGTTGCGCTTACCGGAGGTTCGGAATTGGAGCCGTACGGATCCGACGAACTGCTGTAGGCAGACGTGCTTGGGCGGGTTTCATTATCAGCAGTGTCCGTCCAAGCCGAACCGTAAGAGTTGAGAGAACCTTCGTCTCCGGACTCTGGCTCTTTCTTTTACCAAGCGCAATATTGCCGTTTGGAGTCCCATGCTCCTCAAATTGGTCGGCCATCAACCCTCAACAATTACTCAGAATTCTTCTCTTCCGTAGCGAGGGAAGTAGGGTCGACCGGCTGAAATCCGTTTGAGCGTGGCACGGTTCCGGCAATTGGCGAGTCATGGGACAAAGCAGTTCGATCGGCTTCTGTGTGCTGCGTTTCTGTCGCGCTGGAAGGAGATGGTTCTGAGGTGCCCGTCTCGTGAGATCCACTTATCTCATGAGATGCCGGTGGAGTTTCATAGCTCGATTCTTGCCGGCCATTCTCATCATAGGGATACGGGTAATGGACTGATGAATAATCAGTACTTGGTTGCGAATACTTTTCAGCCTGGGCCTCTCTCTCCAATTCGCTTAAATGAGACTCAAAGGTCGATTTGAGCTCGTTCTTAGCTCTTCGAAATTCGCTAACCGCTTTCCCAAGCATCCGTCCAAGCTCGGGCAGCTTTTTTGGACCGAACAAGAGTAGCGCGAGCACGAAAATCGCAAGCATCTCTTGAACACCTAGCGGTCCCATCAGTCTCCTGCGTATATCGTGATGCCTTTATGATAACGCGGAGATCTTCCGTCGAGGCTGATCCATAAGTGAAATAATCGTCAATTTCTGATGCGAACCCGACATCTTATGTTGCTCCTCTTTGCGTTTACAGCGCTCGCCGCGCCACCGACGCGCGCCCGTAGTTCCTCCAGCCGCTCAACCTTCCATGCACTTCGACGCGTATGCCGCCACGAATGCCTGGCTAGCTACTGTTCCTCCGCACGCTCGCGCAAGGTCAAACGCATATTTTGAAGGTGGTTACTGGCTTATTCTCTGGGATTTTCTCTATGGAGCAGTTGTTATGCTGCTGCTTTTGGAGACGGGATTTTCAGCCCGCATGCGCGACTTAGCCGAGCGGCTCACGCGCTTTCGGTGGCTTCAGTCCTTCTTCTATTGGGTTGAGTTCGTGATTGTGACTGCTGCGCTCATGTTCCCTCTTACCGTCTATGAAGACTTCTTCCGCGAGCACAAATATGGCTTGTCGAACCAGAATTTCCCCTCGTGGTTCCGCGACCAATTGGTCGGTCTGCTTGTGCTTCTCTTACTCGGAGGAATCGCTTTCGTCATCCTCGCCGCTATCGTGCGCCGCCTGCCGCGGACTTGGCATTTTTGGGGAACAGCCGTCGCGATTCTATTCCTGATGATCGCGATGCTTATCGCTCCCGTCTATATCGCGCCTCTCTTTAACACTTACAAACCGCTCGAAAATGCCGCCATAAAGGACCAGATCCTTAGCCTCGCTCACGCGAACGGTATCCCCGCAAAAGATGTCTACGAGGCCAACTCATCGCGTCAAAGCAAGCGTGTAAGCGCGAATGTAAGTGGCATCCTGGGGACCGAGCGCATTACGCTGAACGACAACCTGCTGAACCGATGCTCCCCGCAGGCGATCCTGGCGGTGATGGGCCATGAAATGGGGCACTACGTCCTGCATCACATTTACAACGGGGTGATTTTCGCGTCCATTATCGTGGCCTTGACATTCGCGTTCTGCGATGGGGGTCAGTCTGGGCGCTGTCTCATTGGGGCACGCGCTGGCAGGTTCACGGCATCGCGGACGTCGCGGTTCTGCCGCTTGTCGTATTGATCCTTTCGGTCTTAAGTTTTCTCTTCACACCCATCGACAACACTTTTACGCGAACTCAAGAATACGAAGCCGATATTTTTGGCCTAAACGCGTCCCGGCAGCCGGACGGCGAAGCCGAAGGAGACCTTCTTTTGGGCGAGTACCGGAAGCTCGATCCGATGCCTCTCGAGGAGTTTATTTTCTTCGACCATCCGAGCGGCCGCACTCGCATTTATGCCGCCATGCGCTGGAAGGCAGAAAATCTTTGTCTGTTCGATAAATCGCTTCCTTGCACAAATCCCCCTCCAGCACTCGCTCAGCCGAAAATCTACTCGCCTCGTCCGTTGTTATTCTGAGACTTGGTCAAAATCTGCCGCGACCTTCAGTTTTGTTCTTTCATAGCACCGCGTAGTACATGCGCATTCTCAGCAGGTCCATTTTCCTCGAAGTTCTAACGAGCGCCAGTCTCGGGACGCTTTTGTTCATATTTGTCCTTTTTCTGAGGACTATCGAGCGCCTTTCTGTGCTCTTAGTGCGAACGTCGGCCCCGCCGCCAGTCGTCGCTAAGCTCCTGCTCTACGCCTTGCCTTCGACTATTCCGTTTGCATTGCCATTAGGCGTGCTGGTTGGAATCCTCATTGGCCTGAGCCGCATGTCTTCCGACAGCGAAATTACTGCAATGCGCGCGTCCGGAATCTCGAGCCTCAGCGTTGCGCGCCCAGTCTTGCTGTTTGCTTCCCTGGCTCTGATAACAACAGCCACGGCTTCGCTCTGGCTTACGCCGTTATCGCTGCATCTCGAGTCGAATATTGCACGAAACCTGGCGGCATCACAGCTTACTGGAGACATTGAATCGCGCATCTTCGATGAACAGTTTCCAAACACCGTGCTGTACGTGGGTGAAGTGCTCGCGGCGGGCAAACAGCTGGTTTGGCACCAGGTATTCATGGCCGACGTGACTCCGCCCGACGAACTGCAGCAGCAGGGAAAAAACCGCGGTGAAGGGCCTCGCATCATCGTTGCAGAGGAGGCTATCCCACATCCCGACGCCGCCCACAATCGCATCATCCTGGATATGCGCGCGGTTCGTACCAGCGAGCGCGACAAAGAAGGAAAGGTCATCACCACCGCGGCGCCCATCCAGATTGAGGCCCTTCAGGCGCAGAAACCCGCGGACCTACAACTCAACAAGACGGAAAGAGAGATGGACACAGGTCCGCTTTACAAGCGCGCTTATTGGCAGCATGACCTCTCGCCCGAAGAGCACGTCGATGCGGCAATCGAGTTGCATCAGCGGTTCGCTCTTCCATTCGCCTGCGTTTTATTGGGCCTGGTCGGCATTCCTCTTGGTGTTTCTTCGCGGAAAGGAGGGAAATCTGCTGCCTTTGTGTTTACGGTGCTACTCGCATTTTTGTATTACATGGGTCTCATAGCTCTCATCGGACTGGCGAAGAAAGGAAGCCTGCCAGTTCCGATTGCGGTCTGGACTCCGAATGCCGTATTTGCCGTTGTTGGCATCGTGCTGTTAGCGCGGCTGGAGAAACCAGGTGATCGGGACATCATGGCCTGGCTACGAAGCTTAGGCCAGCGAATCGTAAACGATCTGAAATCCACCCGGCGGGTGGAACGGCCGCGACTCCAGCTTGGCGCGATTCGCCGGTTCGGACTCCGGCCCATGCTTATCGACGCGTATGTGCTGAACGGCTTCCTGTTCTATTTTGCCGTGTTACTCGTCGCGCTCGTCGCGCTCATCGAGGTGTTCACGTTCTTTGAGCTTCTAGGCGACATGATCAAGAACGATATCGCGATGTCGACGATGCTCGATTACTTGGCACATCTCGCGCCTAAATTGATTTACGATCTGACGCCAATCGGCACGCTTGTGGCGTCACTGATCTGCTTCGGCATACTCACGAAATATAACGAAGTCACGGCTTTCAAGGCAGGCGGAATAAGTGTGCACCGGCTGGCTATGCCTGTTTTGTTTGTGAGCCTTCTTATCAGCCTCCTGCTGTTCGGGTTCGATCATTACTACATTCCCGAGGCGAATCGCCGCCAGGAAATGCTACGCAGCGAAATCAAGAAAAAGCCTGTGCAGACGTATCTGCGACCCGATCGGCAGTGGGTTTACGGCCAGGGTTCGCGCATTTACAATTACCGCTATCTGGATCCCCACGCCGCCATCATGTCGAAGGTGAACGTTTATGAGCTCGACCCAAAAACGTTCCAGATTGTTCATCAGATTTCCGCGGACCGGGCGCGTTGGGAGCCGAACTTGAAGACGTGGGTCTTTCAAAACGGCATCAGCCAGACCGTGGAGAAGAATCTGGACGATTACCGCCAGTTCTACAGTGGGTCGGCCTCCTTTCGCGAACTCAAGGAGCCTCCTTCCTGGTTCGTGAGGGAAGAGAAGGAATACAAGGAAATGAATTTCCAAGAACTCGGCCAATACATCCAGGAGTTGAAGGCAAGCGGTCTCGACACGACTCCGTTGCAGGTGCAGTACTACAAAAAATTCGCAGTTCCCTTATTTGCCTTGATCATGGCGATTCTGAGTATTCCGTTCGCCTTTGTGGCGGGAAACCGGGGCGCTATGACCGGCGTCGGCATCAGTTTCGGGATTGCCATTGCGTACTGGACGGTTGGAACACTATTCGAGCAGATTGGCGATCTCAACCAGCTACCGGCCGCCATGGCAGCTTGGTCGCCTGATGTCGTGTTCTCACTCGCCGGACTTTACTTGATGTCGCGGATAAAGACGTAACTGACATAAGTTCTGAAACCGCCGATCAGTAGCGTCCACTGTACCCGTGACATTCTTCAGCTTTGCCGCATTACATCCATTCGTTGCCCACATTGCAGGATCCGATACGCTTGGTCCAAGCGCTCGGCTTCTGCTATAAACTCAGCCGGTGATGCGGTATTGAATTCAAACATATCGTAATGGCACGGCACTACCAGTCGGGCGTCGGCATTACGAGCCAATCGCGCTGCCTCAATACCGCTAAGATTTCCAGCGACACGCCTTTCCGGGTTCGCACCATTAATTGGAAGCAATGCAACATCGATTTGAAATACTCGAAGACTCGCGGCCAAATCCTCATAGCCGACCGTGTCCCCGCTATGATAAATCCTCAATCCGCCCGCGCCAATCACGTACCCGAGAAACTTGCACCTGCCTGCCTCATCGCGTTCCACGGTTTCGTGCGCAGCGGGAACTCCTACGAATTCAAAACCGGCAACATTGGTGGATGTGCCCGCGTCCAGCCCAATTGGCCACGCTGCGTCCGCGTTGAGCCGGTCGGCCACAAAGGATCGGTTGGCTTCTGGAATGACCATTTGGAGACCGGGATTCGCTAGGCGCAATGGTAAAAGCGTTTCGGCATCCAGATGGTCGGTGTGATTATGGCTCGATGTGACAACGTCGATGAAGTCCAGCTTTTCTGGAGCGACCACCCGCGCCGTCATGCGAACGTGAGGCTTATCCGTCGACGCATATTTTCGCGTCAGCGAGTCTGAAAGGTACGGATCGACAAGCAAGCAGGAACCGCCCGAATGGATCAGAAATCCGCTTTGGCCGAGCCACCAAATGTGCACACGATCACGCTCGCGCCGTACCCGTTGCACGTCTTCGAGGAACGCCTCGTTCTTGAGCGCGGGCTCGATCATAAGCCAATCTCGCTGCGGACGATATGAACACCAGCAGCCATATTCGTAAGCTTTTGACGAGAGGCCCATCGCGCCGTTTGGCTCAGGCCACAGTCCGGTGCGAACGAAAGACGCTCGGGTGCGGCGTATTTTAAACAGCGGCGGACGTAGCCTGCAACATCGTTCGGAGTCTCGATGTAATAACTCTTCACGTCGATAATTCCAACGCAAACCGTCTTTCGCTTCGCGATCACCTCACAAATTTCAAGTTCGGCAAATTCGCGGCTTGCCATCTCGACGTGAATCTCATCCACATGAAAATCCAAGAACGCTGGAAACATCGGAGCGTATCTTCGAGGTCCGATCGCCCGCCCCTTGTAGTTCCCAAAGCAGAGGTGAGTTGAAAGCCGGCATTTCCCAATCGCCGGTTCGACGGTTCGGTTGAAAATTTGCACAAACCGGCGAGGGTCCTCCCGGTGCGCATAGCAGCTCATCGACGGCTCATCGATAGTGATCTCAGTGCAGCCGGCGCTGATGCAGCTTTGGATTTCCTCTCGAACTATCGGGATAAGCGCCTCGGTAACAGCCCACCGGTCTGGATATTGCGAATTCGGAACCAGACGGCCGCTTAGAGTGTACGGCCCAGGAATGCTGACCTTCAAAGCTGGACCGCCTGGCGCAACACGGCGTAGCCGCTCGAATTCCCTGACAACGCCGAGCCCGGAAGGGGCAGAAAGATCTCCAGTGATTTGATGCTTACCGCGTTGATCGTGTCCAGCCGGACCAAAACGTCTGGGCGACGATGCCTCAGCGCTAATCCCTTGCAGAAATCCATAGAAGGACAAATTGAAATCTAATCGTGTTTGCTCGCCATCGGTAATTACGTCCAGGCCCGCGGCAACTTGATCGTGTACAGCAACGATCACCGCGTCTTCTTGGAGTTGCTCTAAGTCATCTGAGCCGAATGCATCCAGATGCTGAGTAGCAAATTCCAGCCATGGGGGAAATGGGTAGCTCCCGATCACAGTTGTTCGTAAAGGCTTCTGCATCACTATCTGTGTCATCGCCTAACACGGCCTGAGATTTCAATCTCGGTGCTCTGGGCGCTGCCGGCGCTATCCCGAGACAGACCAACCGCCGTCCACGCTAACCACTTGTCCTGTTATGTGCGCCGATGCTTCATTCAACAGAAACAGCGCGGTTTTAGCGATGTCGTCCGGCTCGAGCATCCCACTCAGCGGCTGTTTCGTGGCTATATATTCAGAAATGCTTGGGTCCGTTTGTGCGCGTAGACTCATGCGCGTTCGGACCAGCCCGGGCGCAATCACGTTTACCCGGATACCGCGCGGCGCATAATACGCAGCCATGGCTCGGCTCAGCGATATGATCGCACCTTTACTCGCGGCATACGCATGAGTCGCGAAGTGTTGTGATTGCGGTGAAAATGCAAGCACGCTCGACATGTTGAGAATCACCCCAGGCGCGTTGTTTTCGATCCAGTGGCGGAGAATGGATCGGCACATCAGGAACGTGCTGAAAAGATTGTTGTCGAGCGTAATCTCCCAGGCTTTCGTAGAGCATTCGTGAACCGGGCCATCACCGAAGCTCCGACCACTGATCCCCGCGACGTTAAAAACAGCGTGAACGGTTCTAAACCGTCTTATACACGCGCATACAGCGGCTTGTACGCTTTCTTCATCGCGCAGATCGCAAGCAAACCATGCAGCGTCCGGCAAACGCTCGCACAAGCTGCGGCACTCCTCCTCATCGCGGCTGACCACAAATACTGAATCGCCTTGTGCGCCTGCATTCAGAGCCGTCGCTTCAGCGATTCCGGTAGCTCCCGTGATGAGCAGCACTCGTGTCATCTCAATACGTCACCGCGATCCATCGATTCGAACGCATGGATTCATAGCCCGCATCAAGAATCGAGTTCACGACGTATCCGTCTTCGTAAGTTTCCCGAGGCGGAGTACGGTTTTGAAGGCATTCCACAAAGTGGCGCATTTCGCTCTGATAACCGTATGTAAACGCCTCTTCCGGCAGCGGTCGAGTCCAGCCGGAGTCCACCTCAGCTTTCTCAACTACGTAGCCGGCGGAACCTGTTGTGAAAGCGCTTATCGGCGTTCCGCGTGTCACATCCGTGAAAGCCGATCCCTCAGACCCATGAATCTCATTGCGGAGATCGAGGCCTCCTTTGGTAGTCCACGATAATTCACAGTGAGCAATGCCTCCGCTGGCGAACTTCAAAACCAACAGAGCGTTGTCCTCTCCCTCTGTTTTATCGGTATGCACGAGGCGCGCTCCCCATGCCATTACTTCGGTGATGCGATCTTGCTTGCCAAAGAAATACCGCGCAGCTTCAATGCAATGGCAGCCCAGATCGTTCATGGCGCCGCCGCCAGTCTTCTGAACGTCCCAAAAATGTGGGCTGTGAGGACCCCCATGTGACTCACGTGAACGAACCCAAAGAACCCGGCCGAGGGCGCCACGCTCGATCAGCTCGCGCGCCTTCACGACCGCCGGAGCGAACACTTCTGTTTCTGCATAGCCATGCGATGCGCCCGAAGCGGTTGCGGCATCAAACATAGTCTTCGCCTCTGCCGAGGTTCGGGCCAAGGGCTTCGTACAAACTTGATTTTTTCGAGCCTTAGACAATTCGATCGAGACCGGTAGATGCATCTCGTTCGGCAGAGCGATGATGTACAAGTCCAGGTCGCTTCGAGCTACTAGCGCGTTCACATCTGCACTCGATTCCGGAATGGACCAGCGGCGCGCAAAATCGGCAGCGCGTGCGGAATTTCGCGAGTAGTTAACAACGACTTCGGCCCCCGCGACATTCTGAAATCCGTGCATGTAGAAATCGGCCACAAAGCCTGATCCCAACAAAGCGATACGGACGTTCCTAGTCATACAGATGTCTTACGCTCTTCCGGTAGGCCTCGTAAAAGCGCTCGAGCTGGTCTGTAACAGCGGTATTTCCAAGAAACTGATGACTTGGCAGGAGCACGGGCGTGTGGCCAGAGGCCAATAGCCGTTCCGCTATCTCGCACCTCAGCATGTTGATTATCATTCCGCCCGTCACGGTGGATGTCGGTCCGGTGCGCCACTCCAATCCGGGCAGTTCAACGACGCAGTCGCCCGGCGGCGAGTGATTGTCAATGATCACGTCCGCGATATCGGTAAGCTTTTTTCCAGATGAGTGAGCCGGCTGAGACTGTTCGCAATGGCTGCGGGAAACGATTGCAATGACAGGCATGCGGCGCCGCGCTGCGCCAAGAGCCATCTCCACGACCACCGGACGAATGCCGCTTGTGGAAATGACAATAAAGGCGTCGTGCGATCCGAAATGGAAGCCCTTCAATATCTCCTCGGCATAGCCTTCATATTTCTCGAGATAGAGTGGGGCGCGCAACCCATTTGCTCCCAGAATCGCGGCGTGGTTTGAGAGTGCCAGCTCGACTAAAGCGACAAAACCGGGGAAACATCCCTGGCGGGGGATCATCTCTTCACACATCATTCTTGAATGCCCATTCCCGAAGAGGAAAACCAGGCCGCCTTTTGCGATGGACGAAGCGCAGAGCTGCGCTCCCTCCTTAATGGCCGGAAGTTCGGTCGACCTAATGCTGTTCAGGAGCTCGAGGGTGTGATCGAAATATGTTTCGGCTACGCTCATCCCGAAGGAACCTATCATGATACAAAGCGTGCCCATGAAACAGAATCAAAATGTCTAGCGGCAAAGATCCTATCGGAACGATTCTGGGCCTCGATATTGGCGGAACGCGGGTCAAAGCCGCGATTGTGAGCCGCGAAGGGGAAATCATTGCTGCTGAGCGGATCGACACGCCGTTCGATTTCGAAGGTCTGCAGCAAGCTGTAAGCGCGACGTTGCAGAGATTATCTGCTCAGACCAGCGCCGTAGAGGGTGTGGGCATCGGATGCAAGGGGATAATAAACCCGCTGACAACGCGTGTGGAAGTGCTACCTGGTTCTCTGAATTACCTGGAGGGGCACTTACTTGCTGATCTCGTCCGCCCTGGGCTCCCGCGGAGTGCGCAAATCGCCGCGGATAATGACGCCCGAGTCGCACTTGCAGGAGAACGCGCCTGGGGCGCAGCCCGGAACCGGCAGAACGCCTTGATGTTCACTTTAGGAACCGGGATTGGCGGTGGGGTACTGGCCGACGGGCGAATACTCCGGGGCGCAACAGGCGTGGCCGGTCATGTCGGCCATCTCACGATTGAGCCCGACGGCCTCCTCTGCATGTGCGGAAATTCCGGCTGTTTAGAGACGGTATTCTCGGCGCGGGCCCTAGAAGGCGAAGCCATCGCCGCACTCCACCGCGGAGTTGAAACGTGTCTGCGCAGACCGGATGGGAGGCTCCCTACTTGTGAAGATGTATTCGAGTGCGCTCGTTTAGGGGACCCTGTCGCTTCAAGAATTCTTCAAGCCGCTGTTCGAAAGTTGTCGGCGGGCATCGCGGGACTTGTCCACGTTTTCGACCCCGAGGTGCTCATTTTTGGCGGCCAGATCGTCGAAGCGGGCGATAGCCTCTTGGTACCGCTGCAGCGGGAAATTGGCGAAAGAACACGCCTGCTCCTCAGACGGGATGTTCCAGTGGTACGTTCGGAACTCGCGGACCCCTCCGGAGTTATCGGTGCCGCTGCACTCGTAATGCAGTTAAATGCCTGAGGCGTTGGAAATCAAATAAGCATTTATTTACTGCATTCGCAACGGAAGCCATCGGCTCGCCCTTGATGCGTCGGGTGACGATTGTAGGTCCACTCCTTCCAACCGACGTTTAGCTCCTTGCTCAAGAACCCTTGCTCTGCCAACTGCAGAGCCGCCTTCGCGGAGAGCTGTCAGTCATGGCTCCAGCAGTAGGTCACGATTTCCTTATCCTTGGGAAGAACCGCGCTGAGCTTTTTCAGATCTTCCATTGGGGCACACAGCGCGCCGGGGATGTGGCCGCTGGCAAACGGCTCTCTGCCACGCATATCGAGAAGCACGAAGTCGAACCGGCCACCCTCGACGGCGTGCAATACGTCATTTCGTTGCTTTTCGGCGTGGAGCTTATGAGCGAAGTAGTCGCGGTTGGCTCGAATTTCATCGGCGCTAAAATTCATGACTGCCTCCCGTTCTAGAGTCTGAGTAAGTCACCTTCATTCTAATCTCTCTTTGGTGGCGTCAGCCACAATGACAAAGCTGCGATGCCGACTATAGTGGCGCTGACCGCTGCCGTGATGGGAGCGCCAAAGAGACTGATGAGCGCTCCTGCTGGAAAGTCTCCTAGGGGGCGTATCCCCATAATCAAAAGAGTGTTCAGGCTCATCACGCGACCGCGCTGGTCCTGCGGTACGCGCGTCTGCAGAAGCGTTGAAGTGATCGCGCCGATAACGCTTTGCGACATGCCGAGAAAAATCAGCGCGATGAATGTGAGCGTAGTGCTTCGGCTGAAACCGACCACGACGAGGCTGATGGTCCAGATAGCAAACGCCGTGGAGATAATCGGTATCGGGCTAACTGTCTCCGGAAGAGACGCCAGAAACAAAGCGCCTAATACAGCGCCGATGCCTGCCCCTGAGAAGAGCAGCCCCAGAGTCGCCGGATTAATGTGAAGAACTCGAATTGCCAGGACGGGCAGAAGCAGTGGCAGCGAGGGCCCAACCAGCAGGAGCGTTCCGTAGCTGAACAGGAGCCGCAAAAGCACTGCGTCGCGTTTGACCGTACTGAGTGCTTCACTAATCTGGGCGATTAATTTAGGCCGGCCTTTCATAGCCAGAGAGCGCGGCGGGCTGATGAGGAGGAGTCCCATAAGGACCGCCAGAAAACTGACTGCATTGAGAAAGAAGTTTGCGGATAAGCCGATCGCGCTGATGGCGATTCCGGCCAGCGCGGGTCCGAGTGTAGAGGCTCCATTGAAGACCGCCGATTGCAACGATACGGCATTCAGCAGATCTTCTTTGGGAACCAGCGAAGCAATGAGGGCTGCCCGCGTCGGCTGGTCGAAACTCAAAGCTGTGCCGGACAAAAAAGCGATTAGAACAATCATCCACACCCGAACTGTTCCCGTGCTTGTCAGAATTCCGAGGATCAGCGCAAGACACATCAATGTGCTTTGCGTAGTAAGCAGCAGTTGCTTGCGATCTAGGCGGTCCGCGAACCCACCGCCGATCAGCGCGAACACGAAAAAAGCTAAAGCCTGCGCCAGCGAGACGAGCCCGAGAGCAAAAGCTGAACCATGAGTCAACTGCAGTACCAGAAGGCTCTGCGCGATGATCTGCATCCATGTTCCGACGGCGGAAATGATGAGGCCGATCCAAAGGATACGGAAATCACGGTGCCGAAGCGAACGCAGTCCGGCGGGCCAACCGCGATTGAGCAGAGTTTCCATTAGCTAGGAGTTCTAGAACTAAACCTCCACTCATTTTCCCGTCCAGCGATGCCGTGACATACAATATTGATAGGAGACAAACCTTAATGGAATGGTCAACACCTGCGTTTGAAGAAGTATGTTTGAGCTGCGAAATTTCCTGCTACGGCAATCCTGAAATCTAGCGACAACATGGATGTACGTAAGGGTTCTTGGTGCAGCCGCAGGGGGCGGTTTCCCACAGTGGAACTGCTCCTGTCGTAACTGCCGCCGGTTGCGCCAAGCAAGCCTTCGCGGAACGGCTCGATCGCAAGCTCAGTTGGCCATCAGTGCCGAGGCAGAAAATTGGTTTCTGCTGAATGCGAGTCCGGATCTGCGGTATCAGATTGAGTCCTTTCCTCCTCTTCATCCTCATCCCATATCAGCTCGGCACTCGCCTATCAATGGCGTCGTACTGACCGCCGCGGAGGTGGATGCCGCACTCGGGCTTCTGCTGCTTCGAGAATCGCAACCACTTGCCCTGTATGCCACCAACGCAGTACGGCAACTTCTGATGGAGGATAACAGTCTATTCGGCGTCCTGCGGCGCGAGCCGGATCAAGTGCAGTGGCGAACCATCACACCCGGTGAACCGTTCGAATTGAAGCCGATCTTAGGGCCGGCTGCCGGCATTCGATGCACTGCAGTTTCAACCGGTGGATCGTTCCCGCGCCACGTGCCTCTCGAAAGGGCACTGGGTCTTGACCATACCCGTGCGGTTCTGGGGTTATTTCTCGAAGAAGGCTCGAAGCGATTAGCCTTTTTTCCAGGAGCACCCAGGGTCGCACCGGAATGGCTCGAGCAGATGGCCGATTGCGATGCGATTTTCTTCGACGGGACCTTTTGGTCAGATGATGAGCTTATCCGCATGCAGGGTTATGGACGGACTGCGCGAGAAATGGGGCATTCACCTGTTTCCGGATCGGACGGCACCATCGAAAAGTTCTCTACCCTGAGCGGCCCGCGCAAGATCTTCATCCACATGAACAATACAAATCCGATGCTGGATGAGGACAGCCCCGAGTATCAGCACGTTAGCGCATCGGGTTGGGAATTAGCTTTCGATGGAATGGAGTTGTCGTTGTAATGCAGGCTGTTCATGACGCGTTACTCACAGCAGAACAGTTGAAGGAACGTCTGCTCGAGATTGGGAATGAACGGTATCATCACCGGCATCCGTTCCACCTCCTGATGCACAAAGGCGAGCTGACGCGCGGCCAACTGCAGGCTTGGGCTCTGAATCGGTATTACTATCAAAGCAAGATTCCTCAAAAGGACGCTATCATTCTGTCTCGTAGCAACGATCTTGCATTTCGGCGTGCGTGGCGCAAACGCATCCTGGACCACGACGGAGTGGACGCTCAGCCAGGCGGGATTGAAAAGTGGATCAAGCTCGCGCAAGCTGCAGGACTGCCGGCCGAAAGAGTCATCTCGGAACACGAAATTCTTCCCGGCGTTCGCTACGCGGTAGACGCTTATCTGAAGCTGGTGAGTGAGCGCAGCCTTTTGGAGGCCGTAGCTTCCTCTCTGACCGAGCTATTTTCGCGTGATCTGATCTCGCTTCGAATTGATGCGTTGCGCCAGCATTATCCCTGGCTTGAATCTGGATTGGTTTATTTCACCGCTCGACTTACTCAGGCGCCTGAGGATGCCGCGTTCGCGCAACAGTGGGTAACTAAGCACGCGCGCACACGTGAAGAGCAGGAATCGGTAATGGACGCGCTGCGCACAAAATGTGACATTCTTTGGGCACAGTTGGACGCCATCTATTTCTCCTATGTCAACCCCGGTTGGACGCCTCCCGGAGCATTTCAGCCGCAGGAGTGAATCGTGCAGTTGTCTTTAACTCAATGTCCGGCTCTCAAGCCAGGCTGTAGGCTTTCGGCAGCATCCGGCCCTGAGCCGTTACTTCTGATACCGGAGGGCGCCTTACGTCTCCACGGGCCAGGCCGACGCATTCTCGAGTTGTGTGACGGACAACGTACTCTGGCCGATGTGATCGGGCAGTTACAGGCGGAGTATCCTTCAGCAGAACCATCCAAGATATCCGGCGAGGTGGACACCTTTTTGAAAGCGCTGGCGGAGAAAGGCACGATCGAGTTTCTATGATTTCTCCTCCGCAGGCGCTGATCGCAGAAATAACGCATCGTTGTCCCATGCACTGCGTGTACTGCTCGAACCCGCTAGAGATGCAGAGCCGGGAAAGCGAGTTGTCGACCGATGAATGGAAAAACATCATTCATGATGCTGCGGCTCTAGGTTGCTGGCATCTGCATTTGACAGGCGGTGAGCCTCTCTCCCGCAATGATGTTGCGGCTCTCGTTGAAGCAGGCCGCGCGGCGGGTTTATATGTGAACCTGATCACCTCGGGTTTGGGATTGACTCGGGAACGTTTGCAGCAGTTGGTCACGGCAGGGCTCGACCACATTCAGTTGAGCTTTCAAGATAGTGCTGAAGTATCAGCCAATTTGTTCGGCGGTACCCGCGCGCATGCGCATAAGCTAAGAGCAGCCGAGATGATACGCGACCATCGGATTGCCTTCACTGTGAACATGGTGGTTCACCGAGGCAACCTCGATCGATTGGAGGACTTGATTGCGCTCGCCGAGCAATTGAGGGCCGACAAGCTCGAGATTGCGAACGTGCAGTATTACGGTTGGGCCGTGAAAAATCGTGCGCAATTGCTGCCCACAAAGGCGCAACTGGAGAAATCTCTACCAATTGTGGCTGCGGCACGAGAGCGGTTGATGGGCAAGATGCGCATTGATTTCGTGCTACCCGACTATTATGCGAAGTACCCAAAGGCTTGCATGGGGGGTTGGGGACGTGGGGTCATATTGGTCGATCCGGCGGGGCAGGTGATGCCGTGCCACGCGGCGAGTGTAATTCCGGGGCTGGTCTTTGAGAATGCCAAAGAGAAGCCGCTGCGTTGGATCTGGGAAGGATCATCTTCATTTCAGCGCTTTCGAGGCGATGCATGGATGCCCGACCTGTGCCGTTCATGTGAGCGGAAGGAAATTGATTTCGGTGGCTGCCGGTGTCAGGCACTTCTGTTGGCTGGCAATGCCGAGGCAACAGATCCTACGTGTTCGAAGTCTCCGCTACGGCAGAAACTGGAGCAAATTGTTGCTCAAGCGAATGCACACATCGCGGAAAATCCGGGAGCTAAGGCTTGGATTTACCGTATCGATCCAGTTGCACGCGTGTGAATGTCTCACCTGCTACTGCAACGAAAAAGCAAGGCAAGCTGAGCGTGCGCTATAACTATCTATCGCACCGATTCGAGATCGACGCTTTCGACCCGATTACCAGATCGAGTTTCCACATTCAGTCGATCCGCCAGCTTCTGTAGTCCGTCCGCAGCGAGTACGGACAGAAACGCCGAGGCCAGAGCAGGATCAAAATGCCGGTCACGTTCTTGTTCGATCGTTCCAAGGGCTCTGTCCAACGTCCAAGCTGGTTTATAAAGACGAGCGTGAGTGAGCGCATCAAAGACGTCAGCAATGGCTGTGATTCTGGCTGCCATGGGAATGAGTTCACCCGATAAACCCTTGGGGTATCCCGTGCCGTCCCATCGTTCGTGATGCGACAGCGCGATTTGCTGGGCTACCTGCAAGATGGAAAATCGACTACCCGCCAATATCTGTCCACCGATTACGGTGTGCGATTTCATAACGCTAAACTCATCAGCCGAGAGCTTTCCTGGCCGCAAGAGAATCAGATCTGGAATACCGATCTTCCCAACGTCATGCAGCGGTGCTGCCAGACGCAGTAGTTCGACCTCTTCGGCTGGCCGATCGATTGCCTCGGCCAACATAGAGGCGAGCATTCCCACCCTTTGAGTATGCTGTCCAGTTTCATCGTCGCGATACTCCGCTGCAAGGGCAAGCCGTTGCAGGATTTCTATTTGAGCTTCCGCGAGCTCATGGGTCCGCTCCTCTACTCTGGCCTTAAGAGTACCGTTGTGCTCTTCGACTTGCTTATAGAGGGCACGCGTCTCAAGCAGGTTATGAATTCTCAGGAGAAGTTCGGCGGAATTAAACGGCTTACGCAGAAAATCTTTGGCTCCGGCTGACAAAGCCTGTCGCGTGGTTTCCGGACTGAGATCTCCCGTAAGAATCAGAATCGGAAAATAGATTTCATCTGAAAACTCGTCTAGCAGGAGCTTCATTAACGGAAGACCGCCAAGATGCGGCATCTGGAGATCGAGTAAGACCAGATCGGGCCGGCGCTCAGTGCAGGCCCCGAGTGCCCGCCGCGGATCGCTAATCCCGCGTACGTCCGTGTACCCAGCCGCTTCAAGCATGAACTCCAGTAATCGAATGCTTTGTTCCTGATCATCCACGATCAGGATGCTCGAGGTGGTAATTTTCAATTCGCTCATCACCGGATTCCCTAGGCTGCTCGTCACTCCCCGAATGTTCGACTCATCGTCGATTACAAGCACAGTTCCGCGGCTGGTGCGTTCGCGGCTAGTACGTTTAAGTACACCGGCAACCTGCTCCAGCAGGGATCCCGGTGTGTACGGTTTCTGCAGAAAAGGCGTATCCCGTTGCAGAGCGCTGCGTACTAACAAGGCGTGATCGGTATAGCCAGAAGTAAATACGATGGGCAGTAGCGGCCATTTCTTCCGAAGCTGATCAGCCAACTCAGGCCCGCTCATCTCGGGCATAACCACGTCCGTAAGCACCAAAGCCGGTGCATGTACACTACTCTCGGCAATTTCGAGCGCCTCCTTCCCGTTGCTTGCTTCCGAAACGGCGTAACCAGCGTCGGACAAAACCTCGCGAGCTAAAGTTCGGACCCGGCCCTCATCCTCTACCAACAGAATCGTTGCGCCCTTTTCCGCGGGTGAAGCCTTCGATTCGCCGGCTCGCTGTGCCTGCGCGGCAGGAGTGTTCCACCGAGGCAGATAGATCCTAAACGTGGTGCCAACGCCAAGCTCTGAATAAACCGTAACGGTCCCTCCGCTTTGTTGGACAACTCCAAAGACCATCGACAGGCCCAGCCCAGTGCCTTTGCCCACCTCTTTAGTAGTAAAGAATGGCTCAAAAACTCTGGCTTTCGTGGCTTCGTCCATTCCGCAGCCCGTATCGGTGACCACCAGTGCTACATAGTGGCCCGGCGGAATGCCCGGCGCAAAAACTAATTCCCGGCTTACCTCAATGTTGTGAGTTTCAATTACCAACTGTCCGCCCTGGGGCATGGCGTCACGGGCGTTCACGGCCATATTGACCAAAACTTGTTCCAACTGGGTTGGATCCGCTTGGATTTGGCCCAGTGCCCCGTCCAGGTGCAGGGCGATTTGAATATCCTCGCCTAGTAACCTTCTGAGCATCTGGCTGATGTTGGATACCACCGTATTAAGCTCCAGAATCTGAGGCTGAAGAATCTGTTTCCGGCTAAATGCCAGAAGTTGACTCGTGAGATTTGCGGCGCGCTGGCCAGCCGTTTGAATTTCCGACACTTTGCTGCGAAGCGGATCCTTCTCGTCTAATTTCCGCAGAATACCCTCGCTATAGCCGAGAATGACCGTGAGCAGGTTGTTGAAGTCGTGTGCAATTCCTCCGGCCAATCGCCCGACGGCTTCCATCTTCTGCGCTTGTTGTAATTGCGATTCCAGGTGCTTCTGTTCGGTGATGTCTGTAATGAGCGCAAGCCGAACCCGACGCCCGCCGAATTGAATCGTGCGTGTCCTCGCGTCGATCATCAGCACTTGTCCATCTTTGCGTCGACTGGTGAATGTGTTCCTGTAGGCGTCCGCCGTCTCGACGCTCTTGAGGAAATCCAGCAGCCCCGGCACCTGTTCAAGAGGTCGTGTGTCTCGCAAATTTAGCTTTAGAAATTCCTCGCGAGTGTAACCGTACAGTTCTTCCGCCGCTGCGTTTACCGCCAGATAGGCCAGAGTCTCGGCGTCGAAGACCACCATCGGCAAAGGGCTGTCGTCAAACAGCATCCGGTACCGCTGTTCGCTTTCCTGTAAAGCACGTTCGGCGCGCCTATGTTCGCTTAAGTCGAGCATCGAACCGATCATACGAAGGGGTTTCCCCTCTGGATCGCGTACGACATAGCCCCGGTCCAGCACCTCGGCATACGTGCCCTCTGCACGTCGATACCTGTATTCGTCGGACCAGTGTCCCTCAGCGCTGTCGACCACTGCCCGAATGCCAGTCGCCACTCTGTTTCGATCCTCGGGATGCACACGATCGCGCCACCAGGTGTCATCGATTTCTTCAGCCGAATAGCCGAAAAGAATTTGGGCATCCTCATTCCAATGCACCTGATCATTAACGAGATCCCAATCCCAGATCGCCCCGTTGGCGGCTTTCGCGACCAAACGATATCGCTGTTCGCTTTCGCGCAACTGCTCTTCGGTTTTCCGGCGTTCGGTTATTTCCGATCGCAGCGATGCTGCCAGGCGCGCCAACTCACTGGCCCGTTCCCGTGCTCGCGCTTCTAACCCCTGTTGCACCTCGAGGAGGGTTGCTTCCGATTGCTCACGGCGGCGCAAATAGCGACGAACGAACAGCGAGCAGAGAATAACCGATATCGCGCCCAGAAAGCTGCCGGCACCCACCACGGCTCGGACGAACGCCGAACTATTATGTGAATTCCTGGAGCGCTCGCGCAATAATCGGGTCTCTTCGCCCTCAATCTCCTGAGATAGGCTGCGGATCTGCTGTATCGATTGCTCATCCCCGATTGACGCGAGCGTATACGGTCGGCCGGAGGCGGTACCTCGCTGGCGCCGTACAATGGCCGAAGCTTCTCCCCTTAGCGTTTGTTTGAGAAGAGTTTCCAGGCGCTCCAATCGCTGTTGTTGGCGCGGGTTATCGGCTGTGAGCGTCCGCAGCAATACGAGATGACTGCTGGTCTGCTGCTGCGCATCGCGGAAACTCTCCCGGAGCTTCTGCTCGCCTGTCAGTAAAAAGCCCCGCTCCTCGCTCTCGGCTGTGCGCAAACTGGCCGCAATGGCATCGATCTGGTCTAATACCCGTTCGGTATGGTTGACCCAAACCGCCTCTTCCATAGATTGCTGTAGACGATGTTGGGCGATGAAGCCGATCGTAACCAGAGAAACGAGAGCGGTCACGAAGCCGAGCCGTACTCTGGTATGGATGCCTATTGCGGAAGCGCTATTCATCACCTAAGAAGTAGATCGACAATGCTGCTGGCTCTCCGTAGGGCTCCGAAGAATCAGCTCTGGTGGTTGCGTCTCAGGAAAATCCTGAGCAGCATCTCGACTTCCGGCCGTGCACTAAGTGTGCGGTGTTCTTACTGTATTTCGCTCATTACAATTTTTTGCTTTGTTCACAAAGTGCTGCGCCTCACGCCAGGGGTGCAAGCTGGACTCTCAGACCACATTTTGGCTGCTGGCCGATCTTTCGGTGTTGAGACATTTTAAAAAGCATTTGTTTTATGAGTACTAGACACTGTGGTACATTTGAAAGTCAAGCCGACATGCCACAAGAGCCTCGACTGAGAAGTCGAGTCACCTTGAGCCGGCTCCCCCGACAGCTCCAAGAAACACTCGCACGAGTTACCCGTGCTGCGGAGGCAAATGCCTAGCCAAGCCGCGTTGTTCGAGTCGGCCACTCCGAAAAGACCCAACGGTATTACAGCGCCCTCTGGGATGGCTGCCTGAATGGTACCGAGAGTTCCGTGCAACAGTTGGCGCCCTATGTGGGAAAGCTAAAGTCTGGGATGGCGCGCGTACTTATCGAGCAGTTCAGCAACAAGGGCGACACGGTGCTTGATCCATTTTGTGGGTCCGGAGTTGTGCCTTATGAGTCGCTTCTGGCTGGTCGCCATGCAATCGGCAACGATCTAAATCCTTACGCATTTGTGGTCACAAAGGGCAAATTGACGGCACCAAGAAGTCACGCGGAGGCTGAGCGCAAAGCCACCAGCGCGATCAAGCGAGCGGCCGAAATCAATGTTGACCTAACCCGCATACCTGAGTGGGTGAAGGTATTTTTTCATCCCAGATACGCTGCGCGAGACGGTGGCTCTGATGCAAGTACTGAGGGAACGAGACGACTATTTCTTGATGGCTTGTCTCCTCGGGATCTTGCATCACGTACGGCCCGGTTTCCTTTCATATCCCGCTAGTCATCTAGTTCCCTATCTCCGTATTAAGAAGTATCCGCCTGAAGTGTTTCCTGAGATGTATAAATACCGTGCCGTAAGCACTCGGCTTTTGGCGAAACTAGAGCGGGCTTATCGTCGGTTTGAGCCGATCCAAACCGGTCTGTCTGCTACCGTGCTACAGGATAACGCGACCGCGTTGCCCTGTAGCGGGAGTTCTGTGGATGCGATCGTTTCAAGTCCTCCATATTACGGGGCACTCGATTACGGCCGAGATAACAGACTAAGACTGTGGTTTCTCGGCATGGATGACTATAAACAGCTTGAGGTGAAGCTAACATCGCGTGAGCGCGTCTACATCCCGCAAATGACTCAGGCCCTTGGCGAAATGTTACGGGTTCTTAAATCCGGAAGATCTGCCGTGCTTGTGTTGGGTGACTACAATCGTAATGGTCGAAGACAAGATTCGGCCACGGCATTGGCCCAGATCGTTGAGGAAGAATACCCAACCATTGCAACGGTGAAGAAGGTGCTCGTGGATGAGATACCAGATGATCGGCGCACTAGAAGGCGAACTCGCACAACGAACCACGAGAGCATAATCGTTGTTCAAAAGCGTCTTAATCCAGGTACGTAAGAAACGCCACCCTTACCCACAGAATTTGATGACGGATGCCGAAGGAAGCGTACACCGGGCCACCGACAGAACTTGATTTTGAAAAGGCCCTGATGTTCTTTCACGCATACATGTACGGCCCGCTTCAGGGAAAGCTTCGGCTTTATGCCGCTCGACGGGTTCGTTCCGGGGGACAACGGTGTCCTCTGATTGGGAAGTATTCGCTTCCATTCTGGTAAAGGATCTGGGGCGAAAATTGGCGGCGGGAATCGATTTGTCGAACTACGAAGTTAAATCGGCAGTGGAAGGAGGCAGCTAAGAATATCAGTATCATAAGAACACGGGTAAACAAAAGCTCGCCCATGATTTGAAGGTAGGTCATTTGTTTTTCGCCCATGCCGACCACCTGCTAAAAGTAAATCTGCGCTACGCGCATGGCAGCAGCATGAAAGAGTTCTTTCGTAAGTGGGTTCGAGAGTATCCCGATCCATATCCCCAGCGATATCGAAAAAACATTCCGTTTCAACGGGTCAAACAAAATGGGATTCTGCTCATGACGTTAACTGATGGAGAAGTTACGTATCCGGAAACTGCGCAGGCCGGACCAGCACCGCGCATTTAGCGCATTACTCACTTCCAGCCAGAGCTAGGTTTGCTCTTACTTCGAAAGGCAGCTTCCAAACGGAAACGCTTCGCACCTTTGCCGAGGGATGAATACAAAAAGATTCTGTCCGAGTTCTTCAAAGTGGCAAGCAACAAGGGGGTGATGTAATTTCGATTGTGTAAAAGCGAAGAGGGTGTAAGTTGGTTTCGCCTTGCAAGCAAAACCAAACCTGGAAAGGATGCTTACACCCATGGCGAAGATAACATCGATTCGAATCACGGAGCAATTCGAGCATTTTCTGAAGGATTTAAAGGAGAGCTTGTGGGGCGACCTGTATGGTCAGACCCGGCTGGCATGGAAGAAATTTTGGGAGATACAGTCCGTGCGCGAGCGAGATAGCTACATGAAGACAGGCTGGTACGAGCAAGTGGAGCCGCTTTTACGAGTGGGATTATGTGACGCGACTGGGCACGATTCGGCTGCGGATTGCACGCACCCGGGCTTCCCCTTGACGACCTGGGGAGGCCAGGGTCATACTATCTCTAGATCGTCATAGGAGCGGCGCCGAGAGTGGGAAAGGCTTCGCCTAATCTTCTTCAAGGCACGTTGGATCTGCTTGTCTTGCACGCGCTCGATCGTGGCCCGCTGCACGGCTACGCCATTGCCCAGACCATTCACCTGCTTTCCGACCAGGCTCTGACGGTCGAGGAAGGATCGCTTTATCCAGCGCTCTATCGCCTGGAATTGGACGGCGCAATTTCAGCCAATTGGGGATTCTCGGAGAATAATCGCAAGGCAAAGTATTACCGGATCACAAAGCGCGGAAAGAAAGCATTGGCCGCACAACAACAGACTTGGAATCGGCTCTCGACGGCTGTGGGTCGTGTCCTAGCGAGGTGAGCAACTCATGTGGCGAGTTTTTCTCAAACTGCTACGCCGCCGAAAACTCCAAGCAGATTTAGATGCCGAGCTCGCACATCACCGCGAATTAGCGCGTATGCATGGGAACCCGATCGGTTTCGGTAATATGACACTAACTCGGGAAAAAGCGCTTGATCTCTGGCGCTTCAATCTCATCGAAAATCTAGGGCGCGACCTAGCCTACGCCGCACGGGGGCTGCGGCGAAATCCAGCATTCGCTACTGCTGCCGCACTCTCATTGGCCCTGGGAATCGGCGTGACCACGGCGATGTTCACACTCCTGAACGCTGTGGCATTCCGGCCGTTGCCATATTCTGATCCGGACCGGCTCCTTTGGATGACGCAGGTCCTTAAGGGAAACAGCACAGATGAAGTAACGATAACTCCAGATTTCCTGGATTGGCATCAGCAAAATCACACTTTCACAGACCTGGCCGGCTATAACTACGTCACCGAGAATCTGACCTGCTTGGATGAGTCCATCGAGGTGCATGCAGCCCGTTCAATAAGCCGAACACCACGGAATTCGCGCCGATCGCCAAAGCCAGCGTCAAAACGGCGACGATTGTAAATCCGGGAGGCTTGCGCAACACGCGAAGACTGAAGCGGACATCCTGTACAAGAGTCTCAATAAAATTGCAGCCGAGCGCTTCCTGGCATTCCTCTTAAACCGCCCGTGGCCTCCGAACTCGATGCGCGCGCGGCGTTCTGCCTTGGCGCGATTCAAACCCGAGCGTTCCAGATCGTCGGCCCGGTGCTGGATATGCGAGCGCAGTTCCTCCTCCGTCTCGTTGTCGATGCGCGACCTATGAAACACTCCACGGAATTTCATGCTTCCTCACTCTTCGCGCAGCAGTGTCGAGGGATCCAGCGAGAGCGCGCGCTGTGCCGGAACCCACGTGGCCAGCAAGCCCAGTAAGGCCATAGCCAACACAACGCCGGTCAATACCAACGGATCGCGTGGAGTGGCCTGATACACGATAGAAGCTAGCACCCGGCTCGCCAGAATTCCGACGAGCAGTCCTACTGCGGATCCGAACCCAAGCAATTTGAAAGCCCGTCCCAATGTTGCCTGTAGCACTTCCTTACGCTGAGCGCCGAGGGCCATACGGATTCCCAATTCCTTCAGCCGCTTGCTCACCGAGTACGCCGCCATTCCAAAGATGCCGGTGATGGACAGCATCGCTCCTATTACGCCCAACACACCCAACGAGATCGTCGCCATGCGCGCGGCAAACAGAGCCACGCCCAGTCCCTTGTTCCAGGTTTGAATGAAAGAAGGCAGCCCCGAATCTAGGTCCCGCAGTTTGCTCTTCATCGCCGCCATCACTTGCGGTGAGTCGAGCTTCGATCTAATCACAAACGTCGTCCCGCTCGATGGCGATTG
Organism: uncultured Acidobacteriaceae bacterium; assembly: GCA_963771565.1. Taxonomy (GTDB): domain Bacteria; phylum Acidobacteriota; class Terriglobia; order Bryobacterales; family Bryobacteraceae; genus Bog-105. Next base: position 304,470 of record CAVYUB010000012.1, on the reverse strand, counting down.
CAGGATAGAGACGAACATCGCCGCCTGTGGCTTTTCGCTGATGGTCTGATATTTTCCGTCTTCCACCATCCCCACCACCTGTACGCGCGTTCCGTCTTGTATCTTGTAATATTTGCCCATTACGTTGGTTACTGAGCCAAAGATTTTGCGTGCAAACTCCTGGTTGATCACCGCCACTCGTGGCGCGTTTTGATCGTCGTGCGATCTAAAGCCTCTTCCAGATAGTAAGACTGTACCCGCCGCGCGGAAGTAATCGGGTGAGACGCTATACCTCGCGACGCCACCCGCGGCATTGGATGGCCTCAGATCCGTCGCTTGGTCGGCAAACACGATCGACCACCGCATGCTCCCATTGAGTGGCGTCAGATCAGCCAATCCGACGGACGTTACGCCAGGAATGGTCTCGATGGCTTCAATCATGCGCTTTTGCATGGCAGGCACTCGGTCGTAACGATAGCCGGCCATCGTCAGATCAGTATCCATCAGCACCGCGTTCCGCGGCTCGAAACCGAAATTACTATCGAGGGCGCGCAAGTATCCGCGCACGGCAACCACTGATGAAGTAATCAGCACGGCACAGATTGCAATTTGCACGCCAAGCAACAGGTCCCGGACAGTGATCTGCCGCCTACCCGTGCTTCTGGATCCCGACTTGACGATCTCGTAGGGATTCGTGCGGAGTACTTGCCTTACGGGCACCGCGCCAAAGAGGAATCCAGTTATCAACGTCAACAGCAGGGCGACTGCATAGACATGTGCATCCGGATACACAGCCATTTGAACGGGGTATTTGGGGATTGGTTGCCATGCGCTCAGTGCGCGCAACAGCATTGCGCCGCCCCACAATCCAACAGCGCCTCCTATCACGGATATCAGCAGAGCTTCGGTAAAGAGTCCCCGCAGAATTCGGTTGCGGCTTGATCCGAGCGCGAGGCGCAAAGCAACTTCACGCGTTCGGTCGGCGGACCGTGCGGCAAACAGACTGCCCAGGTTGGCGCAAGCAGCCAGCAGAATCAGTCCCGCCAGCAGCATCAATGCCGTAAGAAATGCCCGTGTTCCGGGAGCAGCGAAGTCGCCGAAGAGAAAGGGGGGCGCCAATAAGAACGTCATTTTGGTATCGGTTTTTGGATACGTCTTTACCAGATAGGAGCCAATCGAGTTCAGATCACCAATCGCCTGTTGTTTGGTGATTCCCGCCTTCAGATGCCCGACGGTCATTAAAAGCGATGGGCTACCGCGTTCGTTCAGGCTACTTTGCCCTTCCATCTGCTCCTGATTTACGATCGGCACAAAGAGATCCTGAGAGAAAAACAACACCGGCCCGTGGAACCCGGGCGGCGCAACACCGATGATGGTGAACGGGTGCTTGTTCAGTTGAACCGTGCGGCCAATCACGCCGCGATCGTTCTGAAAATGGCTGTGCCAATACGCGTATGTGAGCACGATATACGGAGCGCTGTTTGAACCTCGCTCATCGGATGCGTGAAAGAACCGGCCCAGATACGGCTGTATCCCAAATACGTCGAAGTAGTTCCCGCTCACTTCATCGACAAAAGCGCGAGAGGGATTTCCGCCCGTATCCAGCCCGGCCTGGGAGTTGTTATAAGCTGCCAGGCCGTCAAAACTGCGGTTGCGGTCGCGCAGGTCGAGATAGTCGGGATACGAGAACTCCAAGGATATATCGCTCGCGTGCTCGATGGTGTAGAGGCTCTCCGGCTGTGGCACATCCAGCGGTCGCAGGATCAGCGCGTTCAACACACTGAAAACCACCGCGTTGGCGCCAATGCACATTGCCAGAGTCAAAACGGCCACAATTGTGAATCCGGGAGATTTGCGCAGCAGCCGCAGGCTGAAGCGAATATCCTGAATAAGAGTCTCGATGAAATTGCCGCCCAGCGCTTCGCGGCTTTCTTCTTTGAACCGCACATAGCCGCCGAACTCGATGCGCGCGCGGCGTTCTGCCTCTGCACGATCTAGGCCGGAACGTTCCAGATCATCCGCTCGGTGCCGGATATGTGAGCGAAGCTCCTCCTCCACCTGAGAACCATGAAAAAACTTAGTGCAAAGCGAACGAAAGTAGGCCAGGAATTTCATATTCACTCCTCGCGCAACAGTGTTGAAGGATCAAGCGACAGCGCGCGTTGCGCCGGAATCCACGTGGCCAGCAAGCCCAGCAACGCCATAGCCAGAACAACACCAGCCAATACCAGCGGATCGCGAGGAGTGGCCTGATAGACGATGTGAGCCAACACACGGCTCGCCAGAATTCCGAGAAGCAATCCCGCCGCCGAACCAAAGGCCAGCAATTTGAATGCCCGTCCCAATGCTGCCTGCTAACACTTCCTTGCGCTGCGCGCCGAGTGCCATCCGAATTCCCAATTCCTTCAGCCGCTTGCTGACCGAGTACGCAGCCATTCCAAAGACGCCCGTGATGGACAGCATCGCGCCCATCATGCCCAGCACACCTAGCGATAGCATCGCCACATGCGAAGGAAACAAAGCGAAGTCGTCCATTGCTGGTTCCAGGTTTCGATGTAGGAGGGCAAGCCCTCGATCCAGGTCCCGCAGGGTAGTTCTTGATCGCCGCCGCCAGTTGCTGCGGGTCGTGGCTCGAACGGATTACTAGATTATGTCTCCGGAGTCGGCGATTGCAGGATGGGAAGAAACATTGCCGGCCGTGGATCGTCGGTGAGACGCTCTATATTTCCCGTCTCTCCACGATGCCCACCACTTGGATGCGTGTTCCATCGCGCAGCTTGTAATAATCGGCCCAGGGCCTCTGCTGCGGAGCCGAAAATTTTACGCGCAAACTCCTGATTCACCACGGCCACGCGAGGCGCGTTTTTGTCGTCGTGCCATGTGAAGGTCCTGCCGGCTAACAAGGCTGTGCCCGCCGCCTGGAAGTATTCGGGAGATATTTGAACGAAAACGGTGTAGCCGCGGCATTCGATGGACTCAGATCTGTCGTTTGGTCGGTAAAGACATTCGACTGTCGTCAGCGCCACTCTCCAACGGCGGCCAATCGACCAATCCAACCGACTCTACGCCAGGAATCGCCTCCATCGCATCGATCATCCGCTTTTGCATTTCGGGCACTGCTTTCGCCGCTGTAACCCGCCATGCTGAGAACTGTATTGACCAGCATCACGTTCCGTGGTTCGAACCCGAAATTGCTGTGCAGCGAGCGGACCAGTCCTCGCACGGCGACCATCGACGAGGTCACCAGCACCGCACAGATCGCAATTTGCACGACCAGCAATAGGTCCCGGACCGTGATCCGCCGCCCAATTCTTGCCGGTCGATCCCGACTTCACGACCTCATATGGATCGGTCCGGAGCACCTGCGCACCGGGACCACGCCAAAGAGGAATCCGCTGACCAAAGCCAACAGCAAAGCGACGCCATAAACATTTGCGTCCGGGTTCACCGGCACGCGAGATGGGATATTCGAGGCAGCGGCTGCCACACACTCAGCCCGCGCAAAAGCACTACGCTGCCCCATAGCCCGACAGCGCCTCCGGCGAGCGAAATCAGCACGGCTTCGGTAAATAGTGTCCGCAGAATGCGAGTGCGGCTCGCTCCCAGCGCGAGCCGAAGAGCAACTTCACGGGACCGGTCAGCCGCGCGTGCGGCGAACAGGCTGCCCAAGTTTGCGCATGCAGCCAGCAGAATCAACCCCGCCAGCAGCATCAATCCCGTAAGAAACCCTGTACGCGGCGGCCAAGAAAGTCGCCGTACAAGGCCTGGACGGGCCAATGTAAAGCTCATTTTGCCGTCCTCTTTGGGATAGGTCTTTTCGAGATAGGAGCCAATCGAGTTCAGATCGGCAATCGCCTGCGCCGGAGTGACTCCCGCCTTCAGATGCCCCAGCGCCATAAAAATCCAACGGGTTCCGCGCGCGTTCAGGACATTTGATTCCCTCCACCTGCTCCTGGTTCACCATCGGCACAAAGAAATCGGGAGAGACAAACAATAGAGTCCCGTGGAACTCGGGCGGAGCTACACCGATGATGGTGAAAGGATGCTTGTTGAGTCTGAACAACACGGCCCACCACGCCGCGATCATCCCGGAAATGGCTGTGCCAATATGCGTAGCTGAGCACGATATACGGAGCGCTGTTCGGGCCATGCTCATCGGAGCCGTGGAAGAAACGGCCAAGATACGGCTGAATGCCTAATACATCGAAGTAGTTGCCGCTCACTTCATAACCCGAAACCGCGCGATGGATTTTCGCCCGTATCCAGCCCTGCTTCGAGGATGTCGATAAGCTGCCAGACCATCGAAGCTGCGGTTGCGGTCGCGCAGATCGAGATAGTCGGGATACGACTGCGCGGATCATCTGATCGCTCCGCGCGCTCGATCCCGTAGAGGCTCTCGGCATGAGGCACGTTCAGCGGGCGCAGGATCAGCCCATTCAGCACGCCAAAAACCACGGCGTTTGCGCCGATGGCCAATGCCAGCGTCAAAACGGCGACGACGGTGAATCCCGGAGACTTGCGCAACACGCGGAGGCTGAAGCGCGCATCCTGTAGAGCCGTCTCAATAAAATTGCCGCCCAGCGCCTCGCGGCTTTCTTCTTCAAACCGCACATAGCCGCCGAACTCGATGCGCGCGCGGCGTTCTGCCTCGGCACGATCCAGGCCGGAACGTTCAAGATCATCAGCCCGGTGCTGGATGTGTGACCGAAGCTCCTCCTCCACCTGAGAACGATGAAAAAACTTAGTGCAAAGCGAGCGAAAGTAGGCCAGGATTCTCATACTTCCTCCGGTTGTGCGGCAAGGGCAGAAGCAATGGCCGTGGCAAGGCGGTTCCAGCCCTCAGTTTCCTCTCGCAGACGCTTTCGCCCCGCCGAGGTGAGTTCGTAGAATTTGGCGCGACGATTGTTCTCTGAGGTCCCCCAGCTTGCTTTCAGATAGGCCCTGGCGCACCAGACGGAACAATGCGGGATAGAGCGCTCCCTGCTCGATGAGCAGCGCTTGCTCGGAGATTTGTCCGATGCGCAAAAGAACCCCATAACCATGAAGAGGACCGAGAGAAACTGCTTTCAGAATCAGAAGGTCGAGAGTTCCTGGAAGAAGCTGGGCCTGGCCGGACATGTACACTCCTAAGGCAATTAGGAGTATAGTGCAAACTTTCCTAAGCTGTCAAGGAGTAGCCGATCCTTGCGATTGGTTAAACGGACAATTCCACGGCTCGCGGCATAGCCACGGCACCGGAGCCGGCGATCACGGCTTCGTTCCGTGCCTCATCGGTATCGCGCGTGAGAAGGGCGTTTCGGCGTATATCGGTGAAGGGCTCAACCGCTGGCCTGCGGTGCACCGGCTCGATGCTGCTCATCTCTACAGGCTGGTACTTGAGAAGGGTTCCGCGGGAGCCAGGTATCATGGGGTCGGCGAAAAGGGCGTGCCGGTTCGAGACATCGCGGATGTCATCGGCCGGCGCCTGAACGTGCCGGTCGTCGCCAAGTCCCCGAGGAGGCAGCCGGCCATTTTGGCTTCCTCGGGTACTTCTTTGCACTCGAGATTCCGGCTTCGAGTCAGCGAACTCGAGAACTGCTGGGGTGGCAGCCGAAGCAGCCCGGGCTGTTTCCCGATCTCGACCGGGAGCGCTATTTCGAAACCTGAACAGACCGCGTGTCTCTAAAGTGACGCAGTCCAAACCACAGCCCACTTTCTACTGTTCGCGAAGCAGGTTTGCCGGGTCGATGTGGAGGGCGCGTCGCACTGGATTGGCAACCGACAGCAATCCCGCGAGCAGCGTCGTAAATACAACCGCGACGAGTACAAATGGATCTTGCGCCGATGCCTGGTAGACGATCGCCGAAAGTACTCGGCTCGTGGCTACACCGAGCAGCATCCCAACGACTGACCCGCTGGCGAGCAGGATCAGCATACGACCGAGCGCTGCCGAGAGAATCTGCTTCGCCTGCGCGCCGAGCACGACACGAATACTCAGCTCGCGCAGCCGCTTGCTGACCGTATATGAGGCAAGGCCGAACGTCCCGGTGATCGAGAGCAGGAGCCCAAAAGCGCCAAACAGGCCGAGGGCGATTGTAGCCACCTGGGCTGGAAACAAACTCAGTGCAAGCTGGCTGTTCCAGGCGCTCGATTGCTGGATAGGAACGGCGTGGTCAAGATCACGGACCACTTTGCGAATGTTGGCGGCCATTTCGGGCGTCTCGCGCCGGGTCCGGACGATGAGCGCTGTTTTAGTACTTGCTTCCTGCGAGATCGGGAAGAACGCTGCCGGTTGCGGCTCTTCACTGAGCGAAAATTGTTTTCCGTCTGCCACCAGGCCCACGATCTGGATCGACTTGCCGGAGTGGTTCTTGAAATAGCGTCCCAGGGCGTGCTCGGAGTGCCCGTGGTCGGAAGCAAAGAGTCGCCGGGCGAACTCCTGATTCACAATGGCAACGGCCGGCGTCTTCGCAGTATCGGTAAAGCTTACATCGCGTCCCGCGAGCAGCGGTGTTCCAGAGGCAGTCAAATATCCAGGTGAGACGTCGTAGTGATAGGCATTAAACGCTTTGTTTGAGGGTCTCAAATCGACAGTTTGCTGAGAGAAGACATCAGCGGGGAGTTGTTCGAGGGAGAGGGGCGTGGTATCCGCGTAGCCCGCTGCCTCCACTCCCGGGAGCTGCGACACCCTTTCCAGCAGCTGGCGCTGGAAATGATCGGCAGCAACGCCGGAATAGCCCGCCTGGCTCAGATCGAATTGCGTACGCACAGCATTCTTGGGATTGAAACCCAGGTCCATGGTCATTGCTTTGCCCAGACCGCGCAGCGAAACAAACGCAGCCGTGACGGTGACACAGCAGAGCGCAATCTGCGCCGCCAGCAGTACATCGCGCAGCGCCCAGCGGCGCGTCCCCGAGTAAACTGGCTGCCGCCGCTCTTGATCGCATCGTTAGGATCGGTCTTGAATATCTGCCGCAGTGGCATCAAGCCGAACAGAACGCCGGCGAGCACTGAGATCAGCAACGCATATCAGGATCAACGATGGCTGCGGCAATACGTGGAACCTCAAAGCGGATTGGGTGGGTACATGCCAGCCAGCCAGGCCAGTGAGAGCCATCCACGATAAATCGCAGGCGCATGCGCCCCCGAGGATCGAAATCACAAAGGCCTCGATAAGGACCTGGCGAAGGATGCGCCAGCGGCTCGACCCGATGGCCATGCGGATGGCAATCTCGCGCGTGCGGTCTGCCGTACGCGCTGCGAACAGGCCGCCGAGGTTGGCGCAAGCGGCCAGCAGCACAATTCCGGCCAGCCCCATCACCCCAGCCAGAAAACCGCGCGCCGGCGCGCCGAAAAACTCGCCCATAAGGCCAGGACGAACCAGCTTGAACGCCAGCCCCTCTTCTTCAGCAGGATACTGCCGTCGCATAGCGGGCAGCAATCGTGTCCAATTCGGCCTGCACCTGGGTCATGGTGACCCCGTCCTTGAGGCGCACGATCGACCAGACATGCCCATTGCGCCGGTCGTCAAGCCAGTTGACCCCGTCGAACGATGCTTCGTTCGACATGGGAACGAAAACGTCAGGCTGCATGAATCTTTCAGTCCCGTAGAAGCCTTCCGGAGTAACGCCAACAATGGTGTACGGATGCTTGTCAATTCGGACCGTCTTTCCCACGATGTTGGGATCCGCGCCAAAATCACTCTTCCATGCCGGCCAGGAAAGCACGGCAACTTCAGAGGCTCCGGGATGGTCGTCATCGGCGCGCCGCAGCAGACGCCCCAGGAACGGCTTAATCGCGACCACCTCGAAGTATTGCCCGCTTACGTAGAATCCCCCGACAGGCCGGGTGACGCCGTTGGCTTCCAGGCCAAATCCCCCGGGGCCAAAAGCGGCAACAGCAGAAAACACCGTATTCTCATCCCGGACATCGCGCACTTCCGGATAGGCAAATAATGGAAAGGTTTGATTGGTGCGCGCGAGCGTCATCACCCGGTCTGGATGAGGCACATTTAGTGGCCGCAGGATCAATGCCTCGAGCACGCCGAAAACAATGACATTGGCGGTAATCCCCAGCGCCAGGATGAGGACCGCCGTGAGGCAAACCCGGGAGACCGGCGCATCTGACGAAGCGCAAATCGCAGGTCCTGCAGCAGGTTGTTCATGGTCGGTCTCCAGTCGCTTGCGGAATCAAGCAAACCGGGTGCAGGTGCATGGCCTAATCCGCTCTCGCTGCTAAGTGGCGCTGAACGCGGCACATCCGAGAGGGCGAACGGGAATCCTCAGGCAGGGAGGTGTCCGCTTTCATTGGATTGGGTCCATTCCCGAACATCGTGACCGGCGGGGTCCGGTTCCTTATTCTTCGCGAAGCACGTTTGCCGGGTCGATGTGGAGGGCGCGTCGCACTGGATTGGCAACCGACAGCAATCCCGCGAGCAACGTCGTAACTACAACTGCGACGAGTACAAATGGATCTTGCGCCGATGCTTGGTAGACGATCGCCGAAAGTACTCGGCTCGTGGCGATACCAAGCAGCATCCCAACCACTGACCCGCTGGCGAGCAAGATCAGCATACGACCGAGCGCGGCCGAGAGAATCTGCTTCGCCTGCGCGCCGAGCACGACACGAATACTCAGCTCACGCAGCCGCTTGCTGACCGTGTACGAGGCGAGGCCGAAGGTCCCGGTGATCGAAAGCAGAAGCCCAAAAGCGCCAAACAGCCCGAGGGCGACTGTAGCCACTTGGGCTGGAAACAGACTACATTCCAAGCTGGCTCTTCCAGGCGCCCGATGCCGGATAGGAACGTCGGAATCAAGATCGCGGACCACTTTGCGAATGGTGGCGGCCATTTCGGGCGTGGCCACATCGGACGAATGTGGCCGGGTTCGCACGATGAGCGATGTCTTAGTGCTTGCTTCCTGCGAGATTGGGAAGAACGCAGCGGGTTCCGGATCTTCACTGAGCGACATCGTGTTTTCCGTCTGCCATGAGGCCCACGATCTGGATCGACACACCGGAGTCGTTTTTGAAATAGCGTCCGACGGCGTGCTCGGAGTGCCCGTGGTCGGAAGGAAAGAGCCGCCGGGCGAACTCCTGATTCACGATAGCAACGGGCGGCGTCTTCACCGTGTCGCTAAAGCTTACATCGCGTCCTGCCAGCAGTGCGTGTCCCAGAAGCGGCAAATAGCCGGGTGAGACGTCGTAGTGAAAGGCATTAAATGCTTGTTTTGAGGGTCTGAAATCGGTGGTTTCCTGAGAGAAGACATCGGAAGTGGACGGATCCATGCCGAGGGGTGTCGTACTCGCGTAGCCTGCTGCTTCCACTCCCGGGAGCTGCGACACCCTTTCGAGCAGCCGGCGCTGGAAATGATCGGCGGCAACGCTCGGAATAGCCAGCCTGGCTCAAATCGAATTTCGTCACGCACAGCATTCTTCGGATTGAAACCCAGGTCCATGGTCAGTGCCCTGCCCAAGCCACGCAGCGAGACAAAGGCAGCCGTGACGGTGACGCAGCAGAGCGCAATCTGCGCCGCGAGCAGCACATCGCGAAGCGCCCAGCGGCGTCCTGCGTAGGATTGGCTGCTGCCGCTTTTGATCGCATCGTTAGGATCGGTCTTGAATATCTGCCGCAGCGGCATCACCCCGAACAGAACGCCGGCGAGCACCGAGATCAGAAACGCCATCACGATCAACGATGGCTGCGGCAATACGTGGAACCTCAAACGAAAATTGGGTGGGTGGATCCCACCTAGCCAGGCCGGTGAGGGCCATCCACGATAAATCGCAAGCGCATGCACCCGCTAGGATCGAAATCACAAAGGCCTCGATAAGGACCTGGCGGAGAATGCGCCAGCGGCTCGACCCAATCGCCATGCGGATGGCAATCTCGCGCGTGCGGTCTGCCGTACGCGCTGCGAACAGGCTGCCAAGATTGGCGCAGGCGGCGAGCAGCACAATACCAGCCAGCCCCATCACCCCAACCAGAAAACCGCGCGCCGGCGCGCCGAAGAATTCGCCCATCAAGCCAGGACGAGTCAGCTTGAGTCCCAGCCCGTCTTCTTCCTTCGGGTACTGGCGGGCGATGCGGGCGGCGACGGTATTTAGGTTGGCCTGGACTTGGGGCAAGAGTGACGCCGTCCTTCATGCGCACGATCGAAAAGACATGCCAATCGCTCCGCTGCTCAAGCCAGTTGACCCCTTCCAGCGATGCTTCATTCGCCATCGGAACGAAAACGTCAGGCTGCATGAATCTTTCAGTCCCGTAGAAGCCTTCCGGAGTAACGCCGACGATGGTGTACGGATGCTTGTTAATGCGGACCGTCTTTCCCACGATGTTGGCGGTCCGCGCCAAAATCACTCTTCCATGTCTGGCCAGGAAAGCACGGCAGCATCTGAGGCTCCGGGATGGTCGTCATCGGCGCGGCGCAGCAGACGCCCGAGGAACGGCTTGATACCGACGACCTCGAAGTATTGTCCGCTCACTTCGTATCCCATCACAGATCGGGTCACGCTGTTTGCTTCCAGGCCAAAATCGCCAATGTAATAAGCGGCAACAGCAGAAAACACCGTATTGCGATCGCGCACATCGCGCACTTCGGGATAGGCGAAAACCGGATAGGTTTGACTGGTGCGCGCGAGCGTCATCACCCGGTCTGGATGAGGCACATCCAAGGGCCGCAGGATCAATCCCTGCAGCACGCCGAAAACAATGACATTGGCGGCGATCCCCAGCGACAGAATGACAATCGTTGTGAGGGCAAACCCGGGAGAACGGCGCATCTGGCGAAACGCAAATCGCAGGTCCTGCAGCAGGTTGTTCATGGTCGGTCTCCAGTCGCTTATGGGATCAAGCAAATTCGGTGCAACTGCAGGACCTAATCCGCTCCTACTGCTAAATGCTTATCAATGCTGCACATCCGAGAGGGCAAATGGGAATCCTCAGGCAACGAGGTGTCCACTTTCATTGGATTGGGTCCATTCCCGAACACCGTCTCCTGAGCGCAGGCACGCGGAAGCGGATCGCGCACTAAGACTTCGTGATAATCGCGCACGCCAAGCGCACGGCATTTATGCCGCGTCCAGCTGCTAAACTCGTTCCGATAACCATGGCGGACAGTGACCTGACTGAGCTCCGGGTCTTCACAAGTGAGATGGAGGCTGACATCGCGAAATCGGCGCTCGATGCATTTAGCATCGAGTGTATGATCAGCCGGGATGATTGTGGAGGGCAACGGCCACATCTCTCGTTTAGCGGCGGCGTTCGTTTATTCGTGAGGACCGGAGATGCGCAACGAGCCGACGAAGTTTTGAAGGGCAGAGTGGAAGAAATTAACTGATGGAGTGCGGCAGTGGCCGTCTTTCCCCGGTCTGGGCTGCTCACTGAATCCATGCATTAGGATGGCTGCATTGGAACTACGAGATGATTCAGCTCCCTGGTAATTGGCAGGAAATCTGGAATAATTTTGAGCACGTCGCCATAGCTTACGCCTTGACCGCCATCTTAGGTTGGGAGAGCGAAAAGGAAGCACACAGTGCAGGCGTGCGTACGTTTCCAATCGTGGGAATGGCTAGTTGCGGATATGTACTCCTCCTCGGGCCGCAGCCAGACCATGCCGCCCAATCCCGCTTGCTTCAGGGCTTGATCACCGGAATCGGTTTCATCGGCGGAGGTGCGATCCTCAAGCAAGGTGCGACCGTCCGCGGCACGGCAACAGCCGCAAGCGTATGGAATGCCGGCGTCATCGGCGCCGCTGTCGCGATGGACCACTACGGTATAGCGATAACGCTGGCTGTTTTAAACCTCTTTACCTTGCGCGCGCTGTTGCCTCTTAAGAAGTGGCTCGACCGAGACGCCACCCCAGATTCCGAGTAAGTAGATATCGCTGTAACATCCCAACGCTTCCAATGAAATCAACTTACATTTTGCTTACATTAATTTCCATTTGTCAAAATCCTGCAACCCACAAATGCGGCCGCGTATCCAAATTGCTGTAGTGAGAATTAGTCGCCAAGTCTCGTGATATCGATATAAAAGCGCATTGTAATTACTCACTAAGAGCTGGCACTCATTCAAATAGCTTTGGGAGGCCTTTACATTGAAAAGTACACAGTCTTAGCCGGTTTAGTGTCTTTAGGGTTGTTTGTCGGTGCTGCTCAAGCACAAGAAGGCGATCGTAATGAGATCACGGTTTCTGCAACCGGCTCTTTTGAACAGAACACGAACGGCAATGGAATACATCAAACGGCCAACGATTCGGCCGGCGTATTATTCAGTTACCGTTACTTTTTCACCAACCATCAGGGTGTTGAGCTCGATTACGGTTTCAGCCGCTTCAATCAGCAGTACAGTTCACTGAATGCAGCTGCACCGCTTTCACTTAGCGTTCCTGCAGATACCAATGAAGCGACAGCCTCATACGTGTATAGGCATGGCGTTGGTCATCGGCTGACTCCGTTTGTGACCGCTGGTACGGGTGCATTAGTATTTGCGCCCGATTCCTTTAATTTCGGTGGCACGTCAGGCAGCAAGTTTGCGACGCCGGACTTTGTCTACGGCGCCGGTGCCGATGTAGCGGTTAGCAGACGCATCAGCTTACGCCTCGGCTACCGTGGCCACGTTTTCGAAGCGCCGGGTTTCGCCGTACCCGGCATCAAGACGGGATCTGTCACCCATATGGCGGAGCCGTTCGGCGGACTTTCATTTCACTTCTAAAATACAGAGTGTAGCTAATTTTCGTATAGGGCCTTCTTCACGGAGGCCCTATTTTTTTGAGGCTCGCCCATCTTGCTCTGGTTAGGCCAACTCGACACCTGACGATGTGACTACTTCATCGATAGCCAGATAGATTTCTGCCTGGTGCTTGTAATATTCGTCGACGTCCGGAGTCAGGACATACGCGAATATCTCAACCGTGAACGAAGCGGCTGAGTAGGCGCTGATGCGGACCGGTGTCGGACCAATTTCGACCTGCTTGTTTTTTTCCAGCATCTCGCGAAGGCCGCGTATAAGTTGCCGGATCTGGTCTTTTGACGACGTACGTTTGACCGCGAAACTCGGATTGAAAAGGATCTTGTCCCGAACGGCATAGTTTTCGAGATTCATTCCCGCAAACGCCGAGTTGGGAATACTCATCACGGTTCGACTCAGCGTGCGAACCCGCGCCGAACGCAGACCGATGTCTTCGACGGTTCCAATCACTCCGCCGAAGTTGCCGAAATCGCCCACCATTACCGGTGCATCTCCGATAACCGAAACCCCGCCAAAGACGTTCGCGATCGTCTGCTGTGCAGCGAGGGCGACAGCAATACCCCCGACACCAAGGCCGGCGATGATTGTGGTCATGTTGAAGCCCCAGTTGTCCAGAATGAGGATCGCCGCGAAAATCGAGATGACCGCCTTCAGAGTGCGGCGCCCAAGATAGATGATCGAATTCGAGACGAGGCGCTGACGGTGGTTCAGTCTGTGGTCGAGCCGCACTATAAGATAGTCCAGAAGATTGATCAAGCCCCAAGAGAAGGAGCCAACGACAACCAATAACAACGCGCGGCCTATATACAGCCGGGCCAGTGCCGCTGGCGGAATCATCTCTTCGAAGATTCGGAACAGGAGCACAATCAGCAGCACCAGCAGGGGATCGATAATCGCCTGTAGCCACGCGATACCACCTGTCCTCCGAAATCGCGAGGTCAGTGATCGCAGAAGTGCATTGACGAGACGCACAAGCACGCGGAAGATCACAACCAGGATCAGCGCAACCAACACTAGGGCGATCCATTTCCAGAGTGGAGTGTCCAGCAATCGGCTCGCAACAAGGAATCGCGGAAGACGTGCTTCAATTCTGGATTCCGTGCTGGGAACAGGCACCAACTGTGGCACCTTCACGACGGTATCTGCCGAAAACAGCCAAACGGCTGGCCGATTCGCAGGCTGGTTTCGTTGCAGTTCGATCGTAAACTGCTGGTCGTTACTGGTGACGGTAGTGACGTGCTCAATCGTGGGATCGGCATCGTCCCCCAGATTGCCTTGCGAATTCTGACTCAACTGCAGCGCGTCAAAGCTGCTGGCGGAGTTCAGAAGAGATTCGACATCCCTAGCGACCTTTGACCCCTCCTGCGCTCTCTGCCTTTGCGGTATGTGGCTCAAATCGAGATACTGCGCGGCCTTGTTGTAATCGCCCTGATGACAAGCCTGCAGAAATGCGGTAACAGTCGAGCGTGGATTCAGCCGGTTAAGCGGATCGGCTGGGGCGGCCGGTGCTGCGCCGCAGGTCTGTAGGAATGCTGAAAACAGAGCGACAACAATACAGAGTTTTTGAATCATCACGACTTTATGACAATACTGATGAGCTTATCTGTAACAACAATAATTTTTGGCTGCCTGCTTGCATGGCCGGGCCATGCGATCATCTCGGGCTGAAGTTGTCAGATTCAGCTACGCTTAGATCATGACGACTGACGAACGACTTGATCGGCTAGTTGGACGCCACGAAGCATTGACTCAAACCGTGGAGATCGTTGCTTCTATGCAACGTGAGAATGAGAAGCGAATCGCCACTCTTACAGGGAACGTTGAAAAACTGACGGGAGTGGTTGAAAAACTGGCCGACATCGCTGCATCGCACGAGCGTCGTCTGAACAATCTCGAAGGCCCTCCACAATAGCTTCACGAGTGACCACACAATCGCGCTAGTACGCGCCACACCGCAGCGGACGACAGCCACGCCAGCGACGCCCGGCTCTCTATTCATCGCGCAGTGTCGTGGCCGGGTCGATCCGTGCAACTCTCAGGGCAGGCACTGTTGTTGCGAGAAGCGTCACAGCAGACAGCGTAAGCACCACGACTAGGATAGTCCATATATCATACACGCCCACGCCACAGAGAACGCTACGCATGGCACGCAGCGCGCCCGCACAGAGGATCAGTCCCAGAACCAGTCCCAGAGCGGAAGCGCCCACTCCCGTTCTGCCGATATGGATCATCGCCTTTCGAATCGTCGAACCCAGGGCAATGCGGATGCCGATCTCGCGCGTCCTCTGCACTACTATGTTCGCCACCAGCGCGAAGATACCAACCGCGCTCAGCAACAGCGCAAGCGATGCCATCGCACCCAATAGCGCAACTTCGATCCTTTGTGTCGCGAGCGTCACAGCCATAAGTTCCTTCATAGAGTAAAAACCAGAAAAAGGCAGGTTGGGATCGGCGCTCGCCAGCCCACGCTGCATTTGTGCAGTCAAACCTTGCAACGGGCCAGCGGCGCGAACAATCCAGCTTGGCTGAAACCAGACATGCAGCACCGAGAGAAACTTGTCGTCGACGATTTGTGCAGCGGGGAAATAGATTGTCTCCTCGCTCGTCAAAGGCGCCGTGCCTGCGTTCAACCCGGCGGCGGTGGAGCCCACTGTGTCCGCCACGATTCCTACGATCAACATATTCTTGTTGTTCGTGTTGAGATATCGTCTCAGGGAATTCGGTTTGTGCAAAAACTTGCGTGCGAATGTCTGGTTGGCGACGACAACAGGCTGCGCATTCGGACCGTCTGCATCGGTAAAGGCTCGGCCCGCAAGCACCGGAATCTGCAAGGTCTCGAAATAGCCAGGCGTGACATACACCCCATCTGTTCCAATCTCCTGCCCCGCGTCCTTGCCTTCGGTGAGGGTCACTCCGTTGATCAGGGCACGCTCATACGGCAGGGTCAGTCCGACTGCGGCATTCTGCACACCGGGAATTTCCCGCATTCGGGCGAGGCTCTCATTGAGCAGCTTTCGAAACGCTGCCGGTCGTGGTATCGGACATCATCCAGAGACGCCTTAGCGCTGATCACTCCGGTTGGATTGAAACCTGGAGGCATGGTCTCGAGGTGGATGAGCGTGCGGATGAGCAGCCCAGCGGCGACCAGCAGCACGACGGTCAGGGCAACCTCCCCGGCAATCAACCCTTGCCGGAGGCGAACGCTGCCCGCACCTATCACGGCACGGCTTGCCATAGAGGATCGCAAATCGACTTTCCTCGTCGTCAGCGCAGGCAACATCCCGAAGAACACGCTGGTCAGCAAAGACAGAAAAAGCGTAAAAGCCAGGGCGCGGCTGTCGAGAGGGACATTCGCAACAGGCAGAAAGTGTTCAGGCAGAAGCAGCAACAGCCCGCGCAGTGCAAGGAAACCCACCCCTATGCCGGCCGTTCCCCCCACAAGAGCGAGCAGCAGGTTTTCGATCCAAAGTTGTCTCTGAATCTGCCATCGGGATGCACCCAGCGCCAGCCGAGTGGCTATCTCACTTGTGCGGCGCGACATACGCACCAGGGTCAGCCCGGCGAGATTCGCGCAAGCAATGAGCAGAATGAATCCCGCCGCCAGCATCAGGGCCAGCACCTGAGGTCGAAGCGTATTTGTCTCACCTCTCTGCAAAGGCACAGAGTAGTACGTTATCCGCGCGCCGGGATTGCTCTTCGCAAAACGTTGCGTGCGGACGCTTCGGGCCCACGCACGATTGATCTCGGCATTTGCCTGTTGCCAGGTTGCGCCATCGCGCAGCCGCATGATTGCTAGAAAATTAGGTGCTTGGCCCTCGCCCTCGCGACTCGGTTGGAGAGCCGTATACAGATCGGCATTCAAAGGGGTGGTTGCGTTCTCGGGAAGCACGCCAATGATCGTGTAAGGCTCTCCTTTCAGCAGAACGGCTTCTCCCAGCGTCTTGGAGTTCGCGTCAAAAACCGTGCGCCACAAAGCGTAGCTCAGGATGACTGTCCTCGGGCCGTGCGGACGATCCTCATCCTCGGAGAAATTGCGTCCGAGAATGGGATGGAGCCAGCACATCGAAATAGTGTGCCGAGACCCGTCCTGCGAAGATATTGCACATGGGAACCGGTCTCGAGGTTCACCCCGGAGGAGTGCAGGGCGGAAACAGCGGAGATCAGAGAAGGCACGTTGTCGCGCAGCAACTCCCATTGCTCACCGTCTATCGTCCTTCGCACATCAGACGATTCAGACCCTGTAGTCCGCGCATAGATTGTCCCCATGCGCTCGGGATGAGTGTAGGGAAAATTCAGCAGTAGCGCGTTCACAATCGAAAAGATTGCTGTGTTTGCCCCAATAGAAAGCGCGAGGGTAAGGGCTACCGTGACGGTGAAGCCGGGGTTGCGCCATAACTGACGGACAGCAAGCTTCAGATATTGAAACAGACCTTCCATCGACCGCTTCCTCCTGCCCACGCAGTAGCGATATTCACGAAATACGTGAGGCGGTTCGCGGAAGTTCCGATCAGATCGTTCGAAGCCTTAAGGCGGAAACTCCTCAACGTGAAACTCGCCTCTGCGGCCGAAATAGATCACCCTCTTGCCCGTCAGAAACGCCCAGTAGCCAATAACGCCAGCCATGGCCGCGCGCTCTATAAACGCCGGATAGCGGATCGTATCCGTTTGAGCCGCCCGAATGGCTGAGGTAA
Organism: uncultured Acidobacteriaceae bacterium; assembly: GCA_963771565.1. Taxonomy (GTDB): domain Bacteria; phylum Acidobacteriota; class Terriglobia; order Bryobacterales; family Bryobacteraceae; genus Bog-105. Next base: position 287,073 of record CAVYUB010000012.1, on the reverse strand, counting down.
TCCCAGAGGACGAGAACTCCTCTGCGATGGCCGATGACGGAACAATCATCTTCTCCGTGTGCGTCTTGCCATCCGGGAAATAGAATGTCTCTTCTCCCTTTGCCAAATCGGCGAAATAGGATTCGACGCCGGCTTCTAAGAGTCTGCGCACCACCTCAGGGAAGACCAGCTTACCGGCCTGGGACTCCGCTAAGACATCGTGCATTACATTCGTATTCATGACTTCCTTAACTCGATGCGGAGTTCTGTGCAGGCCGCGTGCCTGCATGAGCTGCGATCGCAGTCACTGCTCTTTCACTGGTTTGCAAGTTGCTTGCATCTTGCCAGCCAGTGAGTCGGAAGAAAGGGTGACAGAACCTCCCGCTTCCCACCATGTAAATTTCCCTGCTAAATAGCGCGCTCCGGAACCAGCGATCACGTTGGAAAAGATCAGAGCGTTCCCTGAAATAGGAACAATCGCAAGGCTGTTCCCTCCGCCATTGATGTACTCGGCAACAAAGGGGCCGCTCGGGACTCCCATTTTTGGTCCCCCACTGTCGCATTGATATGTGACAGTTTTGCGCGAAATGGATACTTTGTCAGGCAAGTGAATGGTCAGATCGGTCGCGAATGCCGCGCCCACTGTTACAAGGCCGAGCACGAACTTTATATGCCGCTTCACAAGCAAGCACTCAGAACTTCTGCCGTGAATTGGGACACGGTTGCCGCTCGATGGTTCCGCCTGGCGTACTTAGCTGAATTGAGTAGGCGCAACCCCAGGTGGGTAACCCTACAAATGGAGTCTGATACACAAACATTTTGTTTAGACTCGGGTAGTACACCGCCAGAGCGGTGTCACCTCTGATGGCTTGAACTTCTATACGCGGGCTCTCGATGGAATCCGCCTTTACTCTTCTGAAGGAATCACTCCACTGTCCGGCCAGGAATGCAGCAAGCGCAACACCAACTAATGTCAAGAAAGTTGACTTTTGCATGGAATTAAATTTTCTCCTCATCTAGCAATGATTAGTGCCACAAGACCCGCCCTATCGATCGGCGCAGTGCGCATCTCGCCGGCTCTCTACGAGCAATTCTTTCACGATCAGCCCGATTTTCAAAAACTCTTCCAGATCCGGCGGCTTTGCTACGAACCGTCCGACACGGAATCTTTTCATTTTTGCGCGCTCACGTGGAGAAGATGAAGAGCTTAAGACGAGCACAGGGACTTCAGTGAAACTCCGGTTGGCGCGCATCCAAGATCTCAAGCCCACCATGCTTGGGCAGATTCAAGTCGATGATTGCCAGATCGGGCAGAGTATTGATCGCGTCTTTTCCGCTTTGACGCACAAGCGCCAGGGCCTCAGCCCCGTCGTCTATCACAGTCAATTCACAATCCAGTTCCGCATTTCGCAGAGCGCGCTGTATTAAGTAAACATCGGCTGGGCTGTCCTCGACCGCAACAATGTGAGGTTTCCAGTCCCGAGGTGCGTCGCTCATAAATTCTTAACATCGGCATGGACCGCGACGCTAGACGGCATAGTGAACAAGAAAGTCGCTCCCTCTCCAACCTGCGATTCAACCCAGATCCGTCCGTCATACCGTTCCACGACGCGCTGACAAATCGCAAGACCTATGCCAGTGCCCGGAATCGTCTGGCCATGCAGCCTTTTGAACACTTCAAAGATTTGCTTGTGGTATCCGGGATCAATGCCCATGCCGTTATCAGCGACAGCAAACCGCAACTCGCCGTCCGCCTCGTGAACTGAAATGTGAACCTCGGGAGGCTGCTCGCTTCTGTATTTGATGGCATTCCCTATCAGATTTTGAAACAAGGAAGTGAAGTGAGCCGCGTAGGCGTGTAGGGTCGGTAACGGGTCGGAGGTCACGATAGCCGCGGTTTCATCAATGGATGCCTTCAGATTCTGTCTAACGTGATCGACGATCAAGTTCAGGTCCACAGCTTCGACTGGTTCTTCAGGATGCGAGCCGATTCCCGTGTAGGCCAGCAGGTCCGTCAGCAGTTCGCGCATGAGCCTTGTCCCTTCGACGATGTTCGCCATAAACATGCTTGCCTCGCCACTCGAACTGGCCGGGATAGCTCTTTATAAGAAGCTGCGCGTATATGGTGATCATACGCAGAGGCTCCTGCAAATCGTGGCTTGCCAGGAGAGCGAAGTGTTCCAGGTCCTCATTAGCGCGTGTTAGGCTCGCATTAACCAACTGGAGTTGCTCTTGTGTGGCCCGGAGCGTGTCTGCGGCACGTTTCTGGTCAGTGATGTCGTGGTTGACCTCCAGGATCGCTGCCGGTCTGCGGTTCTTGTCGCGATGCAACGCCTGAAGGCTAGCAACTACGATCTCCCGGCCATCGCGCGTCTTATGCCGTAGTTCGCCTCTCCAATGTCCTTCTGCGAAAAGCCTGGCTCGGATCTGCTCCACTGGCTTCACCGGCGCGCGTCTGGAAGAGTTCGTGGGAGATCCTCCCCACTGCTTCCGCTGATGTGAATCCGTAAAGAGATTGAGCGCCCGAACTCCACTGTGTTATCCGGTCGTTGGTATCTCGCACCAAGACACAAGCGAGATCCACAACCTGCGCTTGCTCTCGGAGAGTTTCGGCGAGATGCTCCTGCCCTAGCTCGTGCCGTCTCCGTTCTGAAACCTCCGCAGCAACGGCCAGTACCATCACTGACGTGATCGCAAGATATGCTTGGACCTCGAGGAGCACTTCCGCCCGAGAATCCTGTCCTATCCGCAGGCCGTGCGTTGCACCCCAGACTGCGATGCAGGAGAGGAGAAGCATCGCGGTGGCGGCCTCACGTTGCCCCAGATGAAATGCGACCCACATGAGGGGAGGTATACAAACGATTGCTAGGGCCAGATGCGCCGGTCCCGATGAGAACACGTCAGTAAAGACAGAGAGAAAGAGCAGGAAAGGCAAACCGTCAACAGACCAGCTTCCATTTGCCGGGCCGTGGGTCCACCGCGAGCGCCACTCCGTTACCCACAGGATCAAAGCCGGTGCAAAGACAAGATCTCCGCCTGCATCCCCGATCCACCACGTGAGCCAAGTATCGGAAGCGTTCACCCATTTCGCCAGACCGGCTAACAACAGGCTGGTTACGCCAACGGTGGCGCTTACGGTTGCGGTAATAATGGCCAGAACGGTAAAGACGAAAACGTCCGGTGCTCGATCGAAGGCGCGCGCGCCATGAGCATACCTGTTCACCAGATACGCGCCGAGTAGCGCTTCGAGTGTATTGCCACCAGCAATCGCTACGGAAACCATCATCCGGCTGACGCTGAAATCCCCCGTCGTCAAATTGACAACGAACGCACCTATCAGGACACCTGGCCAGAGTCGGTATCCGCCCAACACCAAGGCCGCCAGGGCAATGCCTGTGGGCGGCCAAATCGCCGTAGCATACTCGTTTATGAAGGCGAGCTTGAGACCAAGTTTGCCGCCGAGGATGTATGTGATTGCAAGAATTGCTACAAGTGTCACGTCCGAAAGCCGCCGACGATGAAGTGGTTCCCATTTCATTGACAACCTGAACGAGCGCCATACGAGCAAATCCGTGCAATTTGCAAAAAAAGCGGCGATTATTGATGAACAGCCTGCTCGTAAAAACGCCGCAGCGCGGGCCCAACCGCAAGAAATTCATCGACGCCCATGGGCTTGGTTAGATAGTATTCGGCTTCCAGTTTCGCCTGTTGCATTTTTGTTCTAAGTACGTCTTCGGTTGAGGAACTGAACACGACCACAGGCAGGCCATACAGGTTGTGGGTAATTCGAATTATCTGAAGTACTTCCAAACCGTCCCGCTTTGGAAGATTTAGATCCAGGATGACAAAATCGGGTTTTGGGGTTTCTGGGTCCAAAAGGTAATTGATTGCCTCGTCGCCGTCCTCGGCAACAGTAGTTTCTATTGCCCAATCCTGGACAGACTGCAAAGCAACATGCAGTAGCTGCACGTCCACCGGATTATCTTCTATGATCAAAATCCGTGTGATTTCCGTTTGATTCACCATTGGTGCGACCCAGGCCGACTAAATCAAGCAATTTATCGCAATTTAACCACTGAATGACATAAGTTTACAACCTAGGGTTTACCCTTGGTGAAATCTGGGAGACAGATCGGGCTCATCTTCAATCAAGCTTTCAGCGGCGTGGCCTCTACCCCAACGGGCGGCGGAGACTCGTCTTTGCTTTTTCGCGGACGGCCACGGCCTCTCCGCTCGCCGCTATGCACGAGACCGTTGGCCTCCTGTCGTTGGCCGATGTCCAACTGGGAAGCGGCCACTTCCTTCAACCAAGATGGCGGGCGTCCGAGTCGCTGTCCACGGCTTCTCGCCAGCCGTTCTAAAGTAAGAATTGCTTCGTCAATTCGCGCGCGTTCTTCTCGAAGCTCGGCGAGCATTTTATTGATGTCCATTAACAACCTCCGCCGTTTTACTTCCTCGATGGCATTTCTAAATCGCCACTGGAGGTTTTTCCATTGGAGGATTAAAGGAAGCCTAATTGTCTCTTGATTAAGTCTATTCCAGAAAAACCCGAGACGTTACATTTATTATTTATGCACGTCTGGTTGCCTGGATTAATTTTTCCGGAGCTTCGGGCTCGTCACGCAGAATCGAGGCCAAGATTGCTACCGCGCTCTTCCCCTCAAACAGCAGCTCGCCTGTCGCCATCTGATAAAGCACTATGCCCGAGCTGAACAGATCCGAGCGCGCGTCAACAATCTCCCCGCGTGTGTCGAGTCAAAACCTCAAGATGGTTTTGCTTTATCCTTTCCGTACCCCGGAAATGACTCGGCAAACGGCCGCCTATTGTTGCAAAACCGTAAATCTCGAAATCGAATAACCGAGCGCCGCTCCGAGAAACACATCGGAAGGAAAGTGGGCGGAAAGGGTGATTCGCGAGAACCCGATCAAAGCGGCTGCGCCATACGCTACGTAGGGAACCCATCGATGCTTTCGATAGCGCCGCGCGAAAACGGTTGCGATCGAAAATGCCGCAATCGTATGGCCCGATGGAAAGCTCCCGATCCCGCTCAGCAATCCAGCCCTCCATGACGTTTTCTGTTTGAACCAGGAATCGGCAAAATTACCATGCGGCGCGACGTCTACAGGCTGAAGTCTTCGGGTTGCGTCTTTCATCGCGATCGTGAGTATCTCGGAATCAAGCAGCGACTCGCCCGCCAGCAGGACGGAGTGCTGCCCGTATTTATCTTTCCGCACGAGGGAAAGCGCATAGAACGACGCCGGGATCAACGCGATGGGAAGCTCGGCGTTATTGCTGCTCAAAACTTGATTGAAGGTGTGGAACGTGGCTGTGCGCCGGAAGTATGGCGTTATCGAGGGATCGAGCAGAACAAGGCCAGCCGTCGCACCGGTTACGGCCGAAGATGCCACCAGATGATCGCCTTGCGCCAGGCGAAACGGAAATTTCCAGATGGTTTTCTGGTCGCACAGAACGTTCGGAAAGACCTGCTTCCAGGAAACGGGCCTTTCGCCGCCAGGCGCAAGCGGAGGGCAGAAATCTCTCGCAATCAGCGGCCCAGCGGTAAAGACCGCGCAGAAGAGAAGTATCCTCGCACGGCCCACTTGCTCAATTTAAACGACGGCGATGGCGTCCAACAATACCGTTGAGCGGCGTTTTTGGTAAAAATGATCTAGCGAATGTACAGTGCCTCTTTGGTTTCTTTGTTCCATAGCCCGTTCGCGCATCTAGCGACACAGATTTAGCGCGCTACCGAACCACGACGGAACGCTCACCTTCAACGATCAACATCACTGGGTGACCGAGTGTGGCGACTCGATTAATCTTGACCTGCTCCCGCAACCGGGTTTTCGATACCTGTGTCTGGGCTGTACGCTGCATTTAACAACCTCGCCTTTTTACTGGCGCGAGAGAGATCGAACGAGGCAATGAAGCTACGCGAAGGAGCGCTGACCGGCGCTAACGGATTTCAAGAAACCATTTTTTCATTCAGCTCTCAATGCATAAATTGGATCGACAGAGGCGGCGCGTAGCGCCGGCCAAAGAGCTGCGAACAACGTTACGGAACTTAGGAGTATGAGTGTTGTAATCGACGTAAGGGGATCGAACGCGGACACACGGTACAGCATACTCTCCACAAACCGCATCACAAAAAGCAATACGGCCGTGCCGAGCAGAATTCCCACTCCCACCAAGCGCAGCCCTTCGAAGAGAATCATCCGTAACACAGTAGTGCGTTTCGCGCCCAGCGCGATGCGAACACCGATCTCTCCAGTGCGTTGCGCGACGCTCGAAGAGAGCAAACCGTAAAGACCAAGAGCACTCAGAAATAAAGCCAGGGCAGCGAAGAAACCACTCATCGCAGTGATCAATCTTTGACTGCCCAGTGCAGCATCCATTTGCTCCCTCAAGGTGACAAACAAAACCAGCGGAATGGATGGGGCAATCTCTTTAAGGGCTGTGCGATATCCGGCGATGGCTTCCGCTTTGGTCGCGGAATTAATTAGAAAAACAAGAACCCCCGCCTCAGCAATGGTCTGCTTGCTTACCGGGAAATAGATCGTCCGAGGAGCTGGTTCGCGCAAGCTGGCGAATTTCGCGTCTTCAGCGATGCCTATTACCCGGCATGAGACTGGTTGCGGAAATGCCCCGGTATCGTTGGTCCGGACATACTGCCCGAGCGCAATCTCGCGAGGAAACAGATGGTGCGCCGCGGACTGGTTCAAGATGCAAACGGTAGTCTGGCGTTCGTTCTTGGCGAACTCACGCCCGGAAAGGATAGCGGTTTCCATCGTGCGAAAGTAGCCGGGGCCGACGGCGTTATAGGCCAATCGCGAATTTTCAGGCGCGTGGGAACTGTGCGTCACAGCCTGAAAGCGCGCCGTGCTTTGATCGCCCGTCAGTGGCGTGTAATACGTTACGGCGGCAGATCGAATGCCGGGCACTTGATCCATGCGGTCCACCATCTTTTGATAAACGTCAAGCTTGGCATCACCCTTTTGCGGCAGCTCATCGAACGGCGGTGTCTGGATGGTGACGTGATTCATGTCGAAGCCGGTCGATTCGCCGCGGAGGCGAACCAAACTCTGGGAAAGCAGTGTCGCAAGTGCTACCAGGGTTAGCGATAAAGCAACTTGGACCGGCACAAAGGCGCGCCCGGCAATCTTCCTGCGGCCGCCGAACGCCGTTCGAGAGCTTAAGAGCATGCCGGTATCCGACCGGCCGGCCTTCCAAGCGGGAACCGTACCGAAAAACAGAGTAGTAAGAATGGCGAGCAAACCCGTCACCCAAAACACCATGGCATCGGGGTGCAGCGACATGCCTTCGAACATATTTGGATGCCGAAAGAAGTGCAGCAGAAAGCCGGCGCCGTACCACGCTCCCACGGCTCCAAGCACCGCCCCGGCCAAAGCAATGACGAGACTCTCCGTCAGATACTGCCTGATCAGACGCCAATGTGCCGCGCCAATGGCTGTGCGAACGGCAAACTCGCGCTGGCGCGCGTACACCTTGGACATCATCAATCCGCCTACGTTCACACAGCACAAAACAAGAACGATTCCGACCAGCCCTTGCAAAAGGAACAGAGGCTCGGAGTAGGTGTATCCGAAGAACGTAGGTAGACCGGTGCGGGCCGATTCGACTCGTAAAATGGCATCTTCGAACACCGGCAGATGCCGATATTGGAGCGGAATGACATCCAACAACTGTTTCCGATAGATTCGGAGTTCGGCGTTTGCATCGCGAAGAGATACTCCTGGCTTCAGGCGGCCAATCGCAGAGCAGCCGGCTAGCGAGGATTCCGTGTTCAGCATGTCCCGGCCAGCGAGCACGTTCATGAACTGAAAAGGCAGATATACCTTAGGATCGATCCCCGGCCACACGCCCTGAAAACCCGGTGGAGCTACTCCAATAACGATGAGCGAAGTGTGGTGCACTTGGATTTGTTTGCCGATGACCTGCGGATCGCCGCCGAAACGCGTCTTCCAAAACCCGTAACTCAGGACGACCGCGGCCGGGCTGCCGCGAACATCATCGGCGGGCGCAATCAACCTGCCAAGATACGGCGTCAATCCCAAGATTGCGAATGCATTTCCGCTCACTAGGCCGGCATCGTATCGTCGCAGGCTTCCTTCGCGGTCTTGCATCGTGACCGCGCCAACGTTCCAGGCCGCGAGTTCAGTCAATGAGCGCTGCTGTTTTGAAAGCTGTTGAAGCATGCGGTACGGGAGAAATACGCCCTGGTCTTCAAACGCAAAAGCAGGACTTACCAACCCGACACGCGCTAGCCGGCCCGGATCCGTTACCGGCAAGCTGCGCAAAAGAAGCCCATACAGAACAGAAAACACAGCCAGTGTTCGCGCCGATTCCCAAAGCCAGGGTAAGAATGGATGTCAGGCAAAAGACCGGCGACCTGCCCAGAGCGCGAATACCGAGGACCAGGTCGCCATACCAACTCTCCAGAGCGGTGATGAATTCTTGATCGCGTAATGACTCGAGGATCGAGCGCGTGCGGCCGAGTTGTAGATGAGCGCGGCGACGCGCCTCGCCCTCCGTCATGCCGCTCGCGAGATTGTCGTCGGCGCTTAGCTGCAGATGCGCACGCAACTCGTCTTCAAGATCCGAATCACTGCGGAAGTGACCGATGCGCCTCCAGAGAGGCCAAAGCTTCAACTTCATTTGTTCCTCTGCCGCGAAGCATCTGGTTCGGCTATCAGCCGGGTCTGCCGTCCCGGGATAACGTCAAAAAGACGAATTGCGCTCAGCGTATGCTTCCAGTGAACCACCAAGGACAACGACTCCGCGCCTTGCAAATGGAGGTCTTGCCGGAAGAGACACCACGGGTCATCTGCCGCGGCTGATTCGCCCGATGCGGCTAAGCCATTTGTCTGATATCCGAATGCCTGAATGTCGCTCGCGACCCCGTCTTGCAGTTCTATGGTGCGCTCAAAGGGAGCACGGCTGCTAAGACTGCTGTCTTGATCGATCGTCCGGACACGTTCCATGAGGGCAAGCCTCGCGGGCGGGCGGGAACGGCAACGGATATGGTACCGAGCTATGGCCATCGACCCGGTGAAGTTCGGCAAGCAGCTGCGGTTTTCTTCGCCGGCGCCGGAAAGACAAAATCTTCGCTGCGCCAGCTGCTCCTTGAGCCAGAAGCCCTTGCTCGAGTAGTTGTCAAAGAACTCGACCACCATTCGCACATCACAATCGCCGGCCGCGAACCGGTACACTGTCTCGCTGTTCGCCGGCTTCGAGGAGGCTATTGAGGTCCCGAGCGCCGCCCCAGTGCAGAGAAACAATCTCCTGTTCATGACGATCACTAGCCCACGTACAGTGGAGATGCATTTGCAGTTCCAGAAGGGTTGGACAAACCGGATCCTTTGAAACGATGGGCCTGGGGCGTGATGCGCGTCCTGAAACACACGACCGAACGTCCGCTATTGGGAAATTTGCTGTTCGTGGCTGGAACACATAGTAGGTAACCTACCTATAGTTAGCCCACTATTACAATGCTACAGTGTGAACAAGGAAATGGCGAAGAAACAACAGACGAAACTTGATCTGCTGCAGGGGACATTGGACATGATGGTCATGCGGACGCTGCTCGCAGGGAAGGCTAACGGTTACGAGATCGCTAAGGCCATCGGCCGGGCATCAGAGGATGTCCTGGATGTGGATCACGGATCACTTTATCCCGCGCTGTATCGCCTCGAGAAGAACGGGCTGATTGCCGGAAAATGGGAGGTCTCGTCCACGAACCGTCGTGCTCGCTTTTACCGGCTGACCCCAGCCGGGCGGAAACAGTTGACGCTTGAGCGCTCCAACTGGGAGCAAATGGCGGCAGCAGTTTCACGTGTGATGCGGCCTGCCTCATAAACCCGAATTCGGCCCAATGCGCTATTTCGACGCGACTAGTGTCGATTGGCGGGACACCATCTGCGCTTTTACTTCCCGCAACGATTGCCGCGCTAAGCGTACCTCCACGGTGAGCTTTCGCATGGCCACCGCCTGGGTCCGAATCATCGTTTTCTGCTGCGCTATCTCCTGCTGCTGTTGCTTCACAGCTTCGATCAGAACCGCTGTGAGCCGTGTAGTAATCCACCCCGTTCGCATCCTTGCCGTTCTTGTCCCAACTCACGATTTCCGGAAGCACTTGCCCGACTTCTTCCGCGATCACGCCGATTTCGTGCTTGCCATTTTCCTTCAGATCATAGGAAACGCCGCGCAGTTGTTCTATCTTGCCGAGAGCATTCGGCAAAATCTGTATATTCGTCTTCCAACGCCGCGAACTGTAGGTTACCCAGCCATCGGCAAGAGCCGATCCCTGTCCCTGACCGATTGCGAAGGGAGCGCCAGTGAATGAACTACGAATCCCGATCAAGACCTGCCCTCCGTTTGGATTCAGTGCCAGGGCGGTATTGTAGTGGCCAGCCCAAGTCGCCTGGAGGGCTCCATAGCCGTTGTCAGATCCGTTGTCCGCCAAATAGCCGATGAGCAATTGCTTGTTCGGATCACTGTGACCCTGAATCATGAACTGGTGAGGACCACCCCGAGTGGAGCCATTGTCATCAGCCTGAAGCGTTAACGGATAAGGAGGCGTGCTGGTTCCGATGCCGACATTTACGGCGTTGCCGCCCGTTCCGCCGAGCACCAGAGCGTTGCTGGCTCCAACTACCGCATTCGACCCGATGGCTGTGGCATTGCTAACCGTGCCGGCAGAATTGGCGCCTGGGCCGACAAAGGTGTTGTAGTTGCCGGTCGTGTTAGCGATACCGGCGAACGCCCCTATTCCGACATTTTGTTGGCCGTGGTGTTCGCGGGAAGACTAGAATAGCCGAGCGCAATATTTGCTACGCCAGTAGTGTTGGCGCTCAGCGAGAGGCGGCCAAAGCCAAAATTGTCATTGCCCTGATTTTTCACGTTGCCCGCCATCAAGCCTATAAATGCATTGGTCGAATTTCCCGCAGCGTGAATGAACGGACTTCCGCCCACGTAGACTACGCCCGACGTGGTGCCTGAAGTGGCGGGGAGTAACAAGTTACTTGCAGAGACATTGCCGGCAAAGCTGCCAGTGCCCGCTGTCACCGTCCCGCCCACAGCCAGATTGCCTGTAATAGCCTGATTCCCGGTAAACGTATTGGGCGCGTTCAACTGCGGAACCTTAGTGATATCCAGGTTCAGCGTGACAGCCCCGCTTGTGCCGCCGCCGGTAAGGTCAGTGCCTGCTGTTACGCCTGTGATCGTGCCGCCGCTGGAGCCCGGAAAAGTTTGCCCGGCCGCGAACTTGATGACGCCGTGATTGTTGATCGAAAGACCCGTTTCAGAGGGCGTTGCGCCATTTGTGCCGAATAACAAATTCAACGTCGCCGAAGGCGCGGCTGTGTTATTGCCCGCCGGCTCGGTCTGCAACCGGAAGTCCTGATTCACCGCGGTTTTTGTACTGCTGTTAAAGGTCGAAGCCAAGAAAATCTTCCGTGCGCGAATTGGCGCCTACCGTTGCAGTCGCCGTGCCGGCAGCGGGAAGCTGAAAAAAGCCGCGAATTGTCGCGCCACCATTCACATCTAACGTGGAGGCCGGAGTAATGGTTCCGATCCCGACGTTATTGCCGGTTTCAAATAGCGTGGAGTTGCCTAGGGTCGTGCTATTAGTCCAGATGGGCAGATAATTGGTTGCGCCTGTTCCCGCAATCGTCGCGGACACCGCAGATGCCGCGGGAGCCACCGCCAGCGCAGTTACCGCACTCGCCGTCTTTGCCTGCGTGAGCGCGCTCAGCGCATCCGTTGTTACATACGCCGAAGCGGGTTTTCCTCCCAACGTCTCGGAATCCGCTGCTTTCAGCGCATACGGCACGCCGACTAGTAGGATGCGTGGCAGTTCGCCCTGCATGCCCGCAGCGTTCGGTAAAACACCCACCCAGCGTGGTTTATTGCCGCTAAAAAGGTCCGTCGGCAGACCGCCCGGATCCGTCGCGCCCAATAAAACGCTGTAGTGTCCGTCGGGACTGACCTCCACCGGCTCGGTCTCGGTCCAGAGCGCGTTTCCGCCCTCCTGTTCCTCATACAACGAAAACGTCATAGTGATGTTTCCGGATGGGATTTTGCCGTCGCTACTCTTGAGCACTCCGCTGAAGCGCACCAGGCGCGGTACGCCCGGGTTTTGAGCAGCAGCAGGAGTCGCTGTACCCTGCGTGCCCGCGCTGCCGCTTTGCACTGGTCCTGCGACTACGCTCGAGATGGATGAAAACAGTAAACTGACGCTGAAAATGGTGGCGATCCAATTCATGGGTTGAGAGCTCCTTTGGACCCTCAACTCATAAAGCGGATTTTTGAAATCGATTTCCTTCACGAGTCGCGGGAAAAACTTCTTTTCCTGCACCCTGAAGCTAGCGGTCAATTGAAATTTGTGATCAAGACTATGTCGCGCGTCACTCCGCCGCGCGCGATCGCAAGCTGACGCCCATCCTGCGACCAGGCGAGCGTGAACAGTTGCCCGGTGTTGAAGTGCGTAATCTGTGCCGGGGGAGCCCCATTCAGGTTTTGTCCCCAGATGTTGCCGACATGTTGGCTGAGCACGGGAAATTGCAGTGCCCTCCCGTCCGGCGCCCAGAAGATCGTGCTGGCCACCGCAGGTAGCCTGTCGAAAACCTTCATCGGTAATCCTCCCTCGGGAGTCGTTAAGCCAATCAACTGCGGCGAGAGCTGAGGGTCCACGCCTGGGAAGTATTCAAAAGCTAGCAGTTTTCCGTCCGGTGACACTTTCGGCACCGACGCCGGCGTGGGACTCAGTTGGACAGGGTTGCCCCCCTCAATCGGCACCTTCCACAATGTCGGTTTGCCGGCGATACCGGGCGACCAGTCGCTAAACGAGGCATAAATAACGGACCGGCTATCCGCCGCAGGATCGGGATGCACGTCCATTGCGCCGTGAGTGAGTTGCAATGCGCTACCGCCGCGGAGATCGACGCGCCAAATTTTTCCCTCCAATTGGTAGACGATGTATTTGCCATCGCGAGTAACTGCCACTTCAACCTTGTCGCCCGGCCCCTGCGTAAGCTGCTTTGCATTCCGGCCGTCCTTGTCCATGATCCAAATATTGCGATAGTCACCTCCCTGAGCGGAGTAGACAATCCTGCAGTCCGGCGTCCAGGCAATGCTATCCAGAGCTCGGAGATTGCCGAACGTGATCTGAGCCGCGCGGTTGCTGTCACCGCCCGGAGCCACCCAGAGGTCGACGGACTTCTGCGTCTGCAATGCAAGCATGGTCTTCGCATCCGAGGTCAGACTCAGCCGGGTGTAATCGTTTAAGTCGTTTGTAAGCCTGGAGACTTCGCCGTTGTTAAGAGATGCCGTCCAAATCTGGTAGCCGTCCTCGATACTTTCGGTCGCATCAAACAGGAGCGAGTTCCCGTGGGCGGGCCAAACCACGGCCCCGCCCCATCGCCAGGCATGCCGCGTGATGGCTCTTTCCATTCCATCGGCAACACGGACCTCCATCAGATGAAAAGCCTCCGGCATGAAGGAAACCGCATTTCCGGCAAAGCAGGCGATCCAGCGCCCATCGGGCGACCATGCCAGGCTGTAACGCGAAAAATACCGAGGCAATCGGCGCGTTGCGATTTTGCGCTCGCCACTACCATCGGCTTTCGCAACCATCAAACTAGACGCTTTGTTGGAAGGATCGATGCGAAAGAACGCGAATTCGATCACCGCTTGGCGCAAAAGCAATACCACTGACATTCGCAGTCACTGCGATGGGTTCGCCTCCCAATACCGGCATTCGATAGAGCGTGAAGATTCCGTTATCGACTTTCCGGCGGTAGTACAAGTAATTGCCGTCGGGAGAGAATGTCAGACCCGTGTGTTGCCCGGCTTCGGGCGCAACTGTCCGGACGTCGCTGCCCGTTGCGAGTTGGTTTATCCATAGACTCTGACCTCCCTCCTCATTGAGCATGTAGGCGACGTATCTGCCATCCTCCGAAATAGCCGCATCTGCGACTTCGCCGCGAGTAGTCAACCGGTTGATCTTCATCGAATTGAACGAAGGAGCGGCCCCGCGCCGCCCGACGCTGGTGAAAATTCCGAGTGCCGCCAGGACAGCGGCGATACTACTCAAGGCAACCAGAAGGATCGTTCGCGATTTCCTAGTCCCGGCACCGCTAATTTGCGTTGTCGGAGTTTTCGTTTTATCTGAGGGGTCGCCGGTCAGGGCTGCCACTTCATCAGAAGATGGAGTGGGTTCACCTGGAAACTCGACATGACGGCGTAGATGGTTCAAGTCTCGCCGCAGGTCGTTTGCGCCAGGATAACGTGCCTGGGGATCCTTTTCGAGACACAGGCGGACAATGCGTTCCAGCTCCGGCGGTGTTTCCGGCAGGTATTGTGCCAATGGCGGCGGCTGGTGAATCAGAATAGCGGCGAGCACATCGCTGGGGGTAGGGCCGGAAAACGGCGCGATGCCGGTGACCATTTCATAAAGCACCACACCCAGGCTAAAGATGTCGCTCCGCGGGTCAAGCGTCAGTCCCCGCGCCTGCTCCGGAGACATGTATCTCGCCGTCCCCAGAACGAAACCGGGTCGTGTGATTGCCTCCTGCGAAAACCTCGCCTCACGGTCCAATGTCTCTCGGTCCACGAATCTCGCCAGGCCAAAATCGAGCACCTTCACTAGTCCATCCGGCCGCACCATGATGTTTTCCGGCTTGATATCGCGGTGGATGATTCCCGCTCCGTGAGCCGCCGCGAGCGCAGCCGCTACTTGAGCGCCAACGTCGAGAATGGATAACAGTGCTACCGGCCCGTTCTCGAGCCACTGACGCAGTGTCTGGCCTTGCACGAACTCTTGAGCGATAAAGTCCAGACCTTCCGTATTGCCGATCTCGTAAATCGTAACGATATTCGGATGATTCAGAGTGGATGCTGTACGCGCCTCTTGCTGAAATCGTTGGCGGACATGATGCGGATCACCCGCAAATCGGGGGGATAATAATTTGAGAGCAATATCACGCCTGAGCTGCTCATCCCTGGCTAGCCATACTTCCCCGTGGCCCCCGGCGCCGAGACAGGATATGACTCTGTAACTATCCACCAGTTTTCCAGCGAGATCATTCTCCCTTGCCGTCGTTGCGATATCTTTCGCAAGCACTTCGAGTGCTGGCGCTTCAAGCAAGTCAATCGATGAATCATATGCCGCAAGCAGACGATCGACCCGCATGCGCAGTTCCGGATCGCCCCCGCAGGACGCCTCTAGAAATCGGGCGCGCTCATCAGTCGGGATTTCCAGGGCGGCATCGACCAAAGCGTTAATCTGCTGATAACGTTCCGGTGTCATGACTAGAAAGCCGAGCAAGCGGCGACAGGCATGTCACTGGCTCGCAGTGTTCAAACTCTCCAATTCACAGGAGAGCCAGGCTTTCGCGCGCTTCCATTCTCGCTCGACAGTCACCTCGGACACCTTAAGCACTTCTGCCGTCTCGTTTGCGCTCAACCCGCCGAAGAACCGTAGTTCCACAACCTGGCTCCTGCGCTTATCCAGCTTGGCCAGCGCGCTTAGCGCGTCGTCCAGCGCAACCAGTTCTGAAGCGCGCTCCAAGGAAAACACCAAACCTTCTTCGAGCGGAAGGTGTGGCGCGCGGCCTCCCCGGCGGAACGCTCCCCGCTCGCGAGCCATATCTACCAGGATGCGCCGCATCGACTGCGCGGAAACCGCGAAAAAGTGCGCGCGGTTCTGCCAGTTCAGGTCTTTCTTTTTCACCAGGCGCAAATAAGCTTCATTCACCAGGGCCGTGGTCTGGAGAGTGTGGCCGGGCGCCTCGTTGTGCATGTAGCGACGCGCCAGCCGATGCAGTTCATCGTAGATCAGCGGCAGCAGCATCTCCAGGGCTGCTTCATCCCCATTGCTCCAGGCCACCAGCAATCGCGTTACATCGGGCAAACCGGGAGCGCTCATCGAGGTTCAACGCAACCGTTGCGCACGGATATAGATCTCGCTTTGCTGGCTATTCTATCTGATCTGATCTCACGACCGCAGGAGGCTCAATCCAGATACTTCTCCGTCAAATTCATGAGCTTGCGCACACCATCGAGCGGAGTGTCCAAACCCTCGAATTCCAGCGAGTATAAACCTTTAAAACCCGTGTCGTGCATGATCTTCATCGAAGCGGGAAAGTCGTCGCTATAAAATTTCCCGTGATCCGCGATGCCATCCTTCGAGTGACAAATATTGGAAGCGTACGGCGCCATCATTCGAAGCTGGCTAAGAGCGAAGGCTGCGGACTTGGTAGCGAAGTTACCAAAATCAGGACACGTTCCTGTTCGATCGCGCCCGAGCTGTCCGATGATGGAAGTCAAAGTCTCCGCAGATTCGCGCCGCAGGTCATCGTTGTGAAACAGCACCTTTATCCCATGCCGATGAGCAGTGTCAACGATCGGTGTCAGATTCGAAGCGGCGGTATGAGGATCGACCGGCCCTTCACCTGTCAATGCAACCGTGATACTGGGTGAGCCGAGAGCTACGGCTACACCGACCCAACGATCTGCATCCGTTTGCAAGGCTTGACGGTCCGTGTCATGCGTAAACACACCACCGGGAAGCTCAAGCCCCATTAAATTGCAGCAGCGCGAGTGCGCTTTTTTCAAACCAGCTTTCACGTTTTCGATCGTGGAGGGATCGGTGTCAGCGAAGTGCTGGGGCAGGAACTCGACATTGTGAATCTTGAAATGGTCCGCCAGAAATTGCGGAAAATCCGCCTGAGTAAGTAGTGGATATTGCGAATTCGCGGTAACTGTGCATTTCAGGGGTATCGAAATAACCGCGAAACGGCCAGGAATTACAAGCCAGTCGCTCAAGTTTGCCGCCG
Source organism: uncultured Acidobacteriaceae bacterium (assembly GCA_963771565.1). Lineage (GTDB taxonomy): Bacteria > Acidobacteriota > Terriglobia > Bryobacterales > Bryobacteraceae > Bog-105. The sequence continues at coordinate 270,237 of CAVYUB010000012.1, read as the reverse complement.
TTCGACTGCATCGCCCAGCTCGGTGCGGACGCAAACAGAGTTGCGGTTACTGCGCTGCCTAGGAAGTCTCTTCGTTTCACATTCATCTCGGTCTTAATCCAATATCCATCGCATTGTCGCAGTTTACCCTTACCAATTTGGACTTGCGAAGGTTTGCGTTACCAAATGAACTTCAGAGCAAACTGAATCTGACGGTTGCTGGCAGCCGTGCTGCTGATCGTATTGAATGAGCCGATCTGGCTGATATCGACAGGACCAACCGGGAATCTGCCCGCTCGCATCGTACGTCGGGTACTGATCGAGGTACGAATTCGGCACAGAAAAAATGGCGTGATTGAAAAGGTTGAAAGCCTCAAAGCGAAACTGCAGCCTTAACCTTCTCAGTCACGGCGAAGATCTTTTGGGCTGTGAAATCAAAGCTGACAAATTTTGGCCCGCGCAGAATTCCCCGTCCTCCATCACCAAACACCTCCGTCGCGGTCGGTTGAGCGAAAGCCGCCAGATTCCACCAGTCCAGAATATTGTGCGGACCATTATTGGGATTGATCCCATTAATCAGGTCGCAGTTGTCCTGCTCAAAGTTGGCATTGTTTACCGCTGGCGTCGCTCTGCGTCAAACAGGAAAGCGGGAAACCAGTGCGTATTACGTTGATTCCACCAATTTGCCACCCGCCCAGAATGCTGTCCACCGGCCTCGACCAGCTTGAACCCCAATGCTTGGCTTTGCCGAAGGGCAGTTCGTATAGCGCGCTGTTCACCCAGTTGAGCTTCGCATCGAACGCGGATGGGCCGTAATCTAACCTGTAATCCCAAACGTGCGGAGTTGCCGGGCCATTCCCGCCATCGCGCGTAGCGGAAGCAGTGTCCAGCGATTTGGACCAGGTGAACGAACTCAGAAACGTCAACCCTTGCGAGTAGCGCTTCTCCACTTTCGTCTGAAGCGAATTGTAGCTGGCCGAAGTGACGCTTTGGATCTGGTTGTAATAGGAGGCAAGCGACTCGTATCTTTGCGGCAGATACACCACTGGCTGAGCCACCTGAGTGCCGTTGAATGCCGGAAGTGTCTCGTTTTGATCCGTAAGGTGCGGCAAGTGCGTCGAGGCTGAACCCACATACGCCACTTCCAGAATCAGATTTGGTGCTAGTTCCTGCTGAACTCCAAAGCTCCACTGCTGGATTCGCGGTGTCTTCAAATGTGGGTCGATTGTAAATTGCGAGGGCTGCACAATCGTTTGCGCGGTGTTGTTGAACACCTGATCGACAATCGTGTATGCTCCCTTCCGAATCAGCTTGGCCGAACGCGGCGCGCTGCGCGCGAAATCAAACCAGGGATCGGCATTCATTGGCGAGTAGAAGATTCCCGCTCCTCCGCGAACTACGGTCTTGTTATGCCCCCAGCCGGGCGACCACGCGAATCCAAGCCGTGGAGACCAGTTGTTGAAGTCGGTAAACACCAGGCTCTTGCCCAACATATTGCTTCGAATGTAGGGCAAGTAAAAGGGTGAAGTTGGGTCGGAAACAAAGTGCGCTGGCGGAAAACCTGCATATGGATCGCCGCTACCCGGACGCACTATCGTCGGAACGCCATTGATAATGTCCAGGTTCGTTATGTCATTAGCGTTGTCGTACCAGTAAGGAGAGATCTCATACCGCAAGCCGAAGTTCAGCGTGAGGTTTCGCGAGAATTTAAAGTCGTCCTGAATGTAATAGGCTTGCGTCCAGCGGAACAAGTGGTCGTGTGCATCTCCGGTCGCGACCTCCGAATCATTGCTGATACCCAGCAACAAAGAAGCCAGCGATAATCCGCCGGTTCCATCGAGCGCCCCGGTTGCGGCAATGGGCATTTGGTACGTTGCACGTGAGAGATTGTGTGACAGCAGATTCAAATACTCGTGGCGAAAATCCACCCCGGCTTTGAGCGTGTGCCGGCCCGTGTTGAAGGACCAGTCGTCCCCATACCCCCAAACGTTCTGGATCTTTTGGAGAGGGTGACCGAAGGCTTGCTCGCCCAGGCTAAGAAAGTTGTCGCCCGCCCCGCTGAACTGGGGTAAGCCATAGTCGATAGGAAGGCCGGAAACTCCCGGAATTCCCAGCACGGTGCCAGCAATATTCTGCGTACCCGCGAGTTGGCCCAGGCTGCTGGCGTTTGCGCGGACGTAATTCGCTTTGAGTTCGTTCACCATCTGCGCCCCGATCGTCCAGGAGTGATGCAGTGTCACTGTCGTGGTTTTCACAGAGTTCGTGAGATTCGTCCCCGGCAGCAGTCCGTAGCCCGACGGATCCAATTCGTCTTCACGGCTGTAGGAATAACGCCCCCACAAATTCATATTGGGAGTCAGAACGTAATCGATGCGACCGGCGCCTTGATCGTCATTTGTGGGGTTGCTGACCACGCCGACGTAATTATTGCGCAGCCCCGGACGATTCGGGGCAGGAACGTACTGCGATTGTAAAAACTTCGCCGCCGCAGGATTCCAGCACTGCTGCGGAATCGTCATGTTCGGCCAAAGGACGTCGTATTGGGATTTGGGTTATAGCAGCCTGCCGGAAGCGAGTTCCCAGCCCGAAACAGCGAATTTCCGCTCGCATCGGCGATGTGCGGCATGTAAATAGGAACGCCGTAACCGGAGAAATCGCCGCTATTAACGCCGGGCAGCGGGACCGTGGCCGTTTGAAAATCACTGGTCCGGTCCCGCAATCCCTCGTAACTGGCAAAGTAGAACAGCTTGTCCCTTTTGATTTTTCCGCCTGCCGTGCCGCCGAACTGATTGCGCCGGAACGGTGGCTTAGGCGCGCCCGGAAAGCTATTAATGTCGTTAAAAAAGTCTTTGGCATCCAGAGCGTCATTTCGCAGGAAGTCATAGGCAGTGCCGTGAAACTGGTTCGTTCCACCTTTAGTAACGGCGTTGATCTGCGCCGCGCCGCGCCCGTATTCGGCCGTGTAGGAATTGGTCTGTACTTTGAATTCCTGGATCTCGTCGATCGAAGGAAGCGCAGCGATCGTGTTGGAATCTGGCGACGTATCCACCGCTCCGTCCAACAAGTAGTTAGTATCCTGAGCGCGCGCCCCGCCCAACGAGTATTGGTCGTTCGAGCGGCGGCCGATGTTGCGTGCATCCTGGAAGCTCGTATTGCCGTCCTTGGTGAACGTTACCCCGGGTCCCAATGTCGATAGATCGAGAAAGCTCCGCCCGTTCAGCGGAAGGTCCACGACCCGCTTATTGTCGATCACTTGCCCCACCGTGCTCGATTCGGTCTCGAGCAGCGGTGCCGCCGCCGTTGCCGTGATAGTTTCCGACACTTGGCCGAGCTCCAATTTCACGTCCACTCGCGCCATCTGGTCCACCTCCAGCGTAAATGCCGGTACGGTCGACGTACGGAAGCTGGCATGCTTCACGGTTACCGAATAGTGACCTGGCTCGAGGGCCGTAACGGTGTAATCGCCCGCGCCCGTCGTTCGCGTTATGTGTGGAATGTTGCGGTCAACGTTCGTGATCGTTACTTCAGCGCCAGGCACTACTGCTCCGCTCGCGTCGTAAACGATGCCCGTCACACTGCCCGTTCCGATTTGCGCCCACCCGATACCGCTGGCCAGCACGATCAGCGTCAAAACTAACCAAGTACGCACCCCAACATTACGGTTAACAGCCACCTTAGACTTCCACACTTTCTGCACCCCCCTTCGTTCGAGGCTTTTCATGGGTCCTCGAGATTTTCCAAAAACGTGACACCCTGCGATTGCGAGTCAGATCGAGCCGCAAGCAGGCTAGAAGTTGGAAAAAGTATACTCCCGTGGGTGTAGCTGAATCAATAGGCGGCCGATGATCTGCGCAATTTTCAACCAGTCAACCGCCAAAAGTAATTGTTCTTTCTTTTGTGAGTGAAGGCCAAATGTGTTGGGTTATGAGATAGTCGATTTCCTTCGCCCACTTGTGCAATTGCGGGGCGACTTGATTTAGCCAAGCATGCTCCGCAGTTGTTCGTAAGAGGGATTCCGCAATTGATCTAAGTCTTGCTTGACCAAGTTGAGGCCGAACACGCAGAGTTCAAAGCGGTCCGATAACCGGCGAAAGATCGGCGCTTCGTTCCTGAATTCGAATTGATTGAAAGCCGCGACGACCGAATAGGATTCCTTGCCTGCCTTAAGATAGTTGACGAAAGAGTCGAGCCGCTTCTCCTGACGATGAATGCGTGCCACGTGTTCCGGAAACATTCCGGTCAGGAACAAGGTGTAATCGCCAATGTGTTTCCGTACTTCGCGTTCGTAGATAAACGAATGCCCCTCAAGTAGCGGATTAGACTCGATCAGCATCTCACCTACATCCTCTAGGGCTTTGCCCCTGCTGTTGCGAATTCTATATAGATTGTCGACATGGCAAAAATCGACAAGTACGCCGGCGACGTATCTAGTCATAGGAACATCGTTCAACTGGGCAGTCCCTAGAAGACGAGTTCGTACAAGTTCCGCAAAGAGTGCTCTCAATGGGTGATTCTCGCTAATGGAACTGTGCATACCTTTGTTTTAGCTCCTGTAGTCAAAGCGCGAGATCCGACACCACATCCGTTGAGGTATAAGATAAGCCGATACGCGCGCGGTCTTTCGGCGCAAAGAACGCATCCATAGAAGAACCGATATATGTGTGATCAGGACCATTTCGAGAACGACCGGCTAGAGTACGAGAGGCTCGGCAAGGTGACGAGGAAGCAGTTCGGCATCATGTTAGGAGCAGGTATAGCGATGATGTTGCCGAAAGTCGCCAATGCGATTGCAGTCACCGAATCCGACGTGAACGTGACCACGCCGGACGGCATGGCGGACTGCTACTTCGTGCATCCCGCAAGCGGGACAGCTCCAGGCGTTCTCATTTGGCCGGACATCTTCGGTCTACGGCCGGCATTTCGACAAATGGGCAAACGACTCGCCGAATCGGGCTACTCGGTGCTTGTAGTGAACCCGTTCTATCGGACCAAGAAAGCCCCGACTGCGGACGCCGGCGCCGCAACGCCGATAGAGCAGGTGAGGCCGCTCGCGCAAACTCTCAACGAGCGGACCCACATGACCGATGCGAAAGCGTTCATCGCGTGGCTGGACGGGCAACCATCCGTCGCAAAGAATCGCAAGATGGGTACGCAGGGTTATTGCATGGGCGGTCCCATCGCGTTCCGGACAGCTGCCGCCGTTCCCGAACGCATCGGCGCCGTCGCATCATTCCACGGCGGTGGACTCGTCACAGATCAACCGAACAGTCCACATCTTGAAGCGGCGAGAAGCAAGGCGCAGTTCCTGATTGCGATTGCGGCTAATGACGATGCGCGGTCGCCAAACGATAAGAACATTCTGAAAGACACCTTCGCGAAAGCGAATCTGCCCGCGGAAATCGAGGTGTATGCGGACGCCGCGCATGGCTGGTGCCCCCCGGACTCACACGTCTACAACGAGGCACAGGCCGAGAAAGCATGGAGTCGCTTGCTTGTGCTATACAGCAAAGCTCTGGCCTGAAGATCGATAAAGACTAACTCGTGATCGGGCCGGTGCACCAATCAGCGTCCATGGCAAAGGCGATCACGTTATTGGTGACGCTCGTATTGGCGCCCGGCTTTGCTCAGGAAAAGACCTCCAATACACGCCCTCGCGCTTCGGATTTAGGGCTGAAAGTCGGAATCTTGCCGGTGGGTCCCCTCAATGGGATTACCGATGTTGCTGGCGTTGAAGTCGGACAAACTACGATCATTCGCGGTGACAACATTCGAACCGGCGTAACCGCCGTTTTGCCGCATCCCGGCAATCTATACCGCGAGAAAGTGCCGGGCGCGGTGTTTGTGGGCAACGGCTTCGGAAAGCTCACCGGTTCTACTCAGGTCGAGGAGATGGGCGATATTGAAACTCCAATCCTGCTCGCCTCCACGACCAGCGTGCCCCGGGTGGCCGATGCGCTCATAAGCTATGTGCTTACGCTCCCAGGCAACGAAGATGTCCTCTCCGTGAATCCCGTCGTCGGCGAGACAAACGACGGATACCTGAACGACATTCGTGGACGTCACATCACTGCCGCCGATGTGTTCGCCGCCATCAGCCATGCAAAAAGCGGCCCGGTCGAGGAGGGCACTGTCGGAGCAGGTACAGGGACGGTGGCGTTCGGTTGGAAGGGTGGCATCGGAACCTCATCTCGCCGTCTTCCACCCAAGCTCGGAGGATATACCGTCGGTGTACTGGTTCAGACAAACTTCGGAGGCATCCTAACCATCGCAGGAGCTCCGGTTGGCCGGGAACTAGGCCAATACTACCTCCGCCAAGAACTTCAACAGGCCGGCAGCGGGACAGACCATGGGAATGGATCTTGCATGATTGTGCTCGCAACCGATGCACCGATGGATGCTCGTAACCTGAAGCGACTCGCAGCAAGAGCGCTCCTCGGCCTGGCTCGTACCGGGAGTGCGGCCTCGAACGGCAGCGGCGATTATGCGATCGCCTTCTCGACCGCACCGCAGGTACGCGTTCACAGTGCCGAAAAGTCAATCACACGGCACGTCGAGGTGATTACTAATAATCCGATATCGCCACTCTTTCTCGCTGCGATCGAAGCCACCGAAGAGGCGATCTATAATTCCATGTTTCGAGCCACGACGACAACCGGGAATGGCCGCACAGTAGACGCTCTGCCGATCGACAAAACGGTTGAGATACTCAAAAAGTACAAAGTGATCAAGTAAATCATGCACACTATGTACGAGCAACGTGCTCATGCACTTCGATTCAACCCGCGCCTGTTCGCGGCGATCGGCTCTCAAAGCTGGGTTCGCCGCCGCGGTTGTCATGCCCTCCAGGGCAGCCAGCGTATCGCCGGACAAAGATACCGTTCTGCTCCACGAAGAGCGCCAGATCATTGATAACTTCGCCGCCTCCGATTGCTGGAGCATGCAAAAGATCGGAGCGTGGTCGCTAGCCAATCGCAGCCGTATCGCGGATTTGCTGTTTTCCCAAGTAGGCGGCATCGGGCTATCGTGTTGGCGTTTCAACATTGGTGCAGGAATCAATCCAAGGATCACGAATCCTTGGCGCACAGCGGAAACTTTCGAGGTCGCTCCCGGAGAGTACGATTGGACGCGGCAGAAAAATGAGCAATGGTTCCTTCGTGCGGCCAAGCTGCGTGGCGTGCAACAGTTTCTTGCCTTCGTGAACAGCCCGCCGGGACGTCTGACGAGGAACGGACTGACTTTTTGCGATCCGGACAATGGAACAACAAATCTCAAGCCCGGTGCCGAACGCGAGTATGCCGTCTACCTTGCGGATATCCTTGAGCACTTCCATCTGAACCCGAACGAAGCCGAACGGGTCACGATCAACTACATTAGTCCGGTAAATGAGCCGCAGTGGGACTGGGCTGGGCACTCGCAGGAAGGCAATCGCGCTTCGAACGATGACATCAAACGCTTCATCCGGGCGCTCGCCGCTGAAATCGAACGCCGCAGATTACCGACGCAAATCGCCGCTCTCGAGAGCGGATCGCTGCCCGACATGTGGCAGATCGACGCGAAAGCAAGCGCGAGGTGGGGTGCGGAATACGGTAATTACATCGATGTATTCCTAGGTGACCGATCTATCAACGGAGTCCTTTCCGGCCGCATCGGCTATCACAGCTACGGCTCCGATCTGCGGAGCGGACCGTTAGTGAACGATCGCGTCCAACTTGGGCAGAAGATGAAGCAGTATCCCAGTTGGAAACTCTGGCAGACAGAATATTGTATGTTGGTGGGCAGCGGAGGCAAAGGTGGCAACCATCGTGATTTGACGATGAAGACTGCCCTGGACGTCGCTCGCATCATTCACCTCGATCTGATTCTGTGCGGAGTCTCCGCTTGGCAATGGTGGACTGCGATGTCGCCGGTGGATTACAAAGACGGCTTGATCTATACCGACTGGCAGAAACCAGGAGATCCAGAGACCATTTATCCAGCCCGGCTTCTATGGGTTCTTGGCAACTTCAGCCGTTTCGTCCGCCCTGGCATGCAACGTATCGAGATGCAAGGTGCGAATCACGACGTCGGTGGACTCATGGCCTCCGCATTCAAAGATGACCGGAATCAGCGCGTCGTGACCATCTACATCAATATGGGAGGTAGTTCCCGTGAAGTCAGTCTGGCATTCGTCACATCCTCCGGACAGAGAAGGCCAAGGTCTATAACGCCGTACGGCACTTCGGATCGGCTTGGCGATGAACTGAAGCGGTATTCCCGAATTGCCGGTGATACACCCATCCCCATACCAGCCAAATCCGTTGTGACATTGATTTCCGACTTCGATTGACCGCGGCAGAGAGATGATTGCACGGTCGAGTCTGTCAGGCAAGTGAATCGAACAGTCAATTACTTCTGAAGCTGCCTCCGAAAAAAGAAGGCTGAGTAATTGACGGTTTACGACGATTCGCCCAGCGTTGTTCGGCGTTCAAATCTACGGACGAAGCCGCGAAAAATGGCAAACCGCGTAGGTCTCTACCCGGGCGATCTACATCGTGCTCCATCCTGCTAACTTCGTTGCTACGGCACGACTCCTTCATTCCCGCGTGGAAGCTGCAACGGTAGCCGATTCAGCCTCGCTCATACTTGAATTCCTTTCGTCGTTAATCGGTAGCCGGAATATGGGAACATTCTCGCAGGAGTACCTATGCCCTTAGTCGACACCAGCAGCCTTCCCGTGATTGAGCGCTTGCCGGGTTGGCATGGATGTTATTTCCGCTCGTCGAGCATGAGCTTTGCGCATTACAGCTCTGTGCGTGGCGCTTCCATTCACGAGCATTTCCATCCGCAGGAAGAAGTCTAGGAAGTGATTGAGGGCGAACTCGAGGTGACCATGGACGGTGTGGCCCACGTGGCGCGAGAGGGATTGGTAGCGATCATACCTGGTGGCATTCTCCATTCGGTCAAAGCACTCAGCGACGGCAAAGCCATCATCGTGGATTCTCCCTTGAGGCGCGATTTAGGTCGATTTAGAATCGGAGGCCCAGCAGCACTAACCATTGTCCGCCTTTTATCGGTGTAGGGCCGCTCGATTGAGATTGCGATTCGAGTTAAGGCCGCCCCGAGATCCAACTGACGATTGCCGACCGACTGGGAGTTACAGCTGCTGGAGCACCGTGACGTTGTGCTTGGGTCAGATCCTAGTCAGGCTGTATCTCTCGGAAGTTTGTGAATTGTTCCCTTCCCACACTATTTCGAGGTCGATAGTGTTCTCATTCAAAATCCTGTAAATGACCCGCTGGACATGATCCGCATTCGCAGTCTTCAAATTTGTAATATCGAACATCTCAAACTCCAAAAAGTCTGGGCGGCTGCTCTCTTTCAGTCTGAGGCGCGGCTGATTGCCTGCATTACAAAAGTGAATCATTACAACGCTTTGACCATCACGATAGAACACGGAAAGTTCCTTTCCGAACTGCTCAGCTACAATAGAGCCTTTAGAGCCAAGTTCGTAACTCATCTCGATCGGAAGAATTTTCCTCTCCGAACGAATGGCCCACCTTCCTCGTAGGCCCCGGAGTTCATCAAAAGCTGTTTCAGAAGTCCCGAGCGCTGAGGAAAGGACATGAACCATGAGCCACACAATGCTGACCCTGCGCAAATTCTTCATCTCAAAATCCTCCATGGATGATTGGCGAGTACGGGCGTCGGAAATGAACGCTTTTCTAATGCGCTTACACGAGGATGCCAGAGTCACAGCCACTCTTCCGCGCTTAAATAGTGGAAGTATGTTCGACTATGCGGGAGCGATGCCCCGAGCTTCCGACTGGTACGCTGCGTTTTATGAGCTCAGCTGTGGACGGGCGCCTTCCGCTGTCAGCCTTTCTGTCGCAGATGTTGGTGGCCTTCACCGACGGCTGCAAAGGCGTGGAGTAGGAAAGAAGGGTACTGGGTCTCTTAGAGCCACCATTGTCCGCTGCAGCGTTATACGCTAGAGCAATCTCATGCCATGAGTGCGATCACTCCACTTGCCAGGAGCGGCGGACCCGTTCGGACGGCACTGGTGCGCCGTCTCTCTGTGGGCGATTCGATCGCCATCGTCGTAGGGATGATGATCGGCGGCGGTATCTTTCTTGTTCCGAACCTGGTCGCGAGCAGCCTGCCCTCAATAGGGATGATCATGGCCGTGTGGATACTGGCGGGTGGGGTCTCATTCATCGGGGCGCTTGCCTGTGCCGAACTGGGCGCGGCATTTCCTGCAACGGGCGGGCAGTATGTGTTTCTGCGCGAGGCGTACGGACCGGCAGTTGCCTTTCTTTGCGGCTGGTCGCTCTTCACAGTGGCGCGCACAGCGCAGGTGGCATGGCTGGCAGTAGTGTTTTCCATATACGTTGGTTACTTTGCGCCGATGGGGCACCTTGTCTCGAAGCTGCTGAGCCTGGCAGCCCTGGCAATATTCACTTGGGTAAATTACCGCGGTGTGAAATTCGGGGCCATTGTTCAGAACAGCTTTACTGTGGCGAAGGTCGTGGGCATCCTCATCATCATCGCGGCTGCCCTTTTGCTGGGCGGGCACGCAGGCCATAACCCGGGATCACACATTGCTGCCCTGGGGGCCGCGCAGGGGGTTGCCGGCATCTCACTCAGCAGTTTCGGAGTAGCACTGATCGCATGCTTGCTTGGTTACGACGGTTGGGTGCAGTTGAGTTTCGTCGCGGGCGAGATCCTAAACCCCAAGCGCAACGTGGTGCGCGCCCTGACTTTGGGCACTCTGACAGTAACCGCAATTTATCTGCTCGCGAACGCCGCGTACATGCGAGTGTTATCGATTTCCGAAATCGCAGCGAGTGAACATGTGGGTGCCGATGCCGCAGAACGGGTGCTTGGCGGGGCGGGCGGCACGGTGGTCGCGGTGCTCATTCTGGTTTCGGTTCTGGGCACTCTGAACGGCTGCTTTCTGACTAGCCCACGAGTTTATTTCGCACAAGCCGCAGACGGACTCTTTTTCCGGAGATTCGCCGATATCCATCCCACTTACGGCACTCCCGGTTTCGCGATTCTGGCGCAAGCGGTTTGGTCAGCCGTGTTGCTCGTCACGGGTTCGTACGAATCGCTAATCGATTATTCGTTATTCGGCATATGGGTGTTCTATGGTCTGATGATTGCAGCTGTAATAGTCCTGCGGCGCACCCGGCCCGACCTGTCTCGGCCATACCGGATGTGGGGCTACCCGGTCACACCGCTTCTGTTCCTGGGTATTACGCTCTGGTTTCTGGTCAACATGCTCGTGACGCGGCCGGGGGCTTCATTCGCAGGGTTGGGCCTAATGTTGACAGGCGTACCGGCATATTTCATCTGGCGACGCTACGGAGGACGTGTGGCGGTGCACAAGCGAGCTATGGCGGACGTCTAGATTATTGTCATAAATATGGATAGCCTGCTCGAGTGGCGGAAAGAATTTCCGATCCTGGAGAAAACCACTTACCTCATCAGCCATTCACTCGGAGCTATGCCGCGCCGTACGGCGGATGCGCTGCAAGAATTCGCCGGAATCTGGGCATCACGAGGTATTCGCGCGTGGGAAGAAGGCTGGTGGGAAATGCCCGTCACCACCGGCAATCTTATTGGCTCCATCATCGGGGCCGGCCCCGGCGAAGTCGTGATCCATCAGAACGTTTCGATCTGTCAGTCACTGGTTACTTCCTGCTTTGATTGGAACGGGCCCCGAAATAAGCTTGTTACGGACGGGTTGAACTTCCCATCGAACGACTACGTTTACTACGGGCTCGAGCGGTACGGAGCACGCGTGTGCCAAGTTGCTTCACCAGACGGCATGACATTACCGCTCGAGCGTATGCTCGACGCAATAGATGAACAGACGCAACTGGTCTCGGTTTCGCATGTCGCATTTCGCAGCTCGTTTGTACAGGACCTTGGCGCCATCACTCGGCGCGCGCACGAAGTGGGCGCCTTGGTGTTTGCAGACCTTTATCAATCGGCCGGAATACTGCCGGTGGACGTTCGCGCTCTCGGAATAGATTTTGCAACCGGCGGTTCGGTCAAGTGGCTATGCGGCGGTCCCGGCGCAGGGTACTTGTATGTGCGCCCGGATCTGCGGACGCAGTTGCGGCCGGTCGCAACGGGATGGATGGCCCACCGTCATCCTTTCGAGTTCGAGTCTGGTCCGATCGACTTCACTGACGATGCATTCCGATTCTTGAACGGAACGCCGAACATTCCTGCTCTGTACTCCGCCCGGTCAGGCTACGAGATTGTTAACCAGATCGGCGTCAATGCCATACGCGCAAAGTCTCTAGGTCAGACTCAGCGTCTCATCGAGCTTGCGGATGAAGCGGGCTTTCCGGTGCGCTCCTGTCGGGATCCGCAATCGCGGGGAGGCGTGGTGGTGGTAGATGTCCCCAACGGAAAAGAAGTCACACGTGAGCTTGCCCGGCGCGAGGTGTTGGTCGATCACAGGCCGAACGCCGGAATTCGCATTGCCCCGCATTTTTATACCTCCGACGACGAACTCGATCGAGCCATGGCTGAAATCCGTTCCCTTGCGAAGCTACCCCAGTATGCATAGCTGTTCCAGCTTCGAGCGATCAACCAACGAAAGTGTCTGCAACGAACTCAACCGGCCGGCATCCAATCAAGCAGTGGCAATCGCAATGTCGAATTATCGTAAGAACCCGGAGGTCATCTCTCGCCTCTCTCCTGAGCAGTACGAGGTGACACAGCATAACGGGACGGAACGCCCTTTCAAGAACGCTTACTGGGACAACAAGGAACCGGGTCTTTACGTTGACGTGGTATCGGGCGAGCCCCTGTTTACTTCGATGGACAAGTTCGACAGCGGCTGTGGTTGGCCTAGCTTTACTAAGCCGATCGAGGCCGAAAACGTGGTTGAGAATCGCGATTCCACCCATGGCATGATTCGGACCGAGGTTCGCTCGAGCTCTGGTGATAGCCATTTGGGCCATGTGTTCCCCGACGGCCCTCGTGAAGCGGGCGGTCTGCGCTACTGCATAAATTCCGCTTCGCTACGTTTCATTCCTGTCGACCAGCTCGAAAGCGAAGGATACGGGAGCTATCGCAAACTGTTCCAAGAATCAGAAGGAGTGAGGAAGTAAAGAGGAACTAAATATGTTAACTGAAACTGCCATTCTTGCCGGAGGCTGCTTCTGGGGTATGCAGGATCTGCTGCGCCGGTACCCGGGCGTGATTTCCACGCGGGTCGGCTATACAGGCGGCGACGTCGCCAATGCAACGTACCGCAATCATGGAACGCATGCCGAAGCGATCGAGATCGTTTTTGATCCGCAGAAACTCAGTTATCGGAAACTTCTGGAGTTTTTTTTCCAGATCCATGATCCGACCACTCTGAACCGCCAGGGCAACGATAGAGGGACCAGCTATCGCTCAGCGATTTTCTACACGAGTGACCAACAACGGCGAATCGCGCAAGAAACCATAGCGGACGTAGAAGCCTCAGGGCTCTGGCCCGGCAAAGTTGTAACCGAAGTGACCCAGGCCGGCGCCTTCTGGGAAGCCGAGCCGGAGCATCAAGACTATTTGGAGCATTATCCAACCGGCTACACCTGCCATTTCATTCGCCGTGACTGGAAGCTTCCAAGCCGAGCGGAGGCGGGGAGCGGGGTGGGTAGGAGTTGAAGAAACATTGTTCGGCACTTAAATTCCTGTGGATTGCGGGGTCAAGGACCTAGCGTTATCCAAGCCGGAGCGTGGTCACTAGCGTTTTCCTCACCACGCACCCATCGATCTACACCGCCGTCTATGAGTTGTTCCGCCATGTTCGGCGAGAGCAGGAGATGATCCACCGCATGCCTTTGTCGCATGGCCAGCGCTCGCGCTTGTAATCCCAGAAGGTCCAGAGTGGCCCTTCTGGATGTAGCGTTCTCAGAGCATCCGTCCAGCCTCCAGCTAGCAATCGTGCAAATGCTCGGCGACTCTCGGGCTGGATCAAGGCGTTGTTATCTAATGATCGCGTTTGATAAATGTCCTGAGCGGTCGGGACAACGTTGTAATCGCCGGCCAAGATAACCGGTACATCAGCGCTCATGAGTTCCGACGCGTGGGCGATCAGACGTTCGAACCAGGCCAGCTTGTAATTGAACTTTGGACCGGGCTGAGGGTTGCCGTTGGGAAGGTAGATGGAGGCGATTAAAATTCCATTCACGGCAGCCTCGATATAGCGCGCCTGGTTATCCTGGGCATCGCCGGGCAGGCTTGAGCGGGTCAGAACCGGATCGCTGTGACGCGCGAGGATCGCGACACCGTTCCAGGAACGCTCTCCGGTCCAGACCGCACGGTATCCGAGAGTTCGAAGGGTACGCGCGGGAAAGGCTCGGTGCTCAGCCTTGAGTTCCTGCAGACAAACGACATCCGGCTCACTCTTGGTGAGCCACGCTATAAGATTTTCCAGCCTTTTGTTGATGTTGTTAACGTTGAAGGTCGCGATCTTCACAGGTCAGCCCTCAAGCCGCAAACGTCATCCCTAAATCTGCTCGAGAGGGAGTCCAATCCAACACGCGCGATTCGGCTAATTCGTATCCGCGGGTACAAGGCGCTCGATGCGGTCTGGCTCGTTGAGGACAATGTAAAGATAGCCGTCCGGCCCGTTGACGATGTCGCGCACGCGCCCAATGCCTTTAAAGAGTATTTCCTGGTGCGTCACTTTTTCACCTTGAACCACTAAACGCAACAGTTCCTGCGCCGCCAATGAGCCGAGAAATAGATTATTCTTCCACTGCGGGATTCGATTTCCCTTATAGAAAGTGAGTGGGCTGGTGGCGATGGAAGGAGTCCAATAGGTAACCGGTTGATCCATTCCATCGTGGGTCAGGTGGTTCGTGATCGGTGTTCCATCGTAGTTCATGCCGTAAGTAATCACCGGCCAACCGTAATTATGCCCGGCGTGAAGAATGTTCAGTTCATCTCCCCCGCGCGGCCCATGCTCTGCCTCCCACAACTCTCCCGTGACCGGATCGATAGTGAGCCCCTGCGCATTTCGATTACCATATGTCCAGATGCTGGGCATCGCTCCAGGCCTGTTGACAAATGGGTTGTCCTTGGGGATGCTTCCATCGTCATTCACGCGGTGTACTTTCCCATTCGGTTGTGTTAGATCTTGTTCGTCTCCCGGGCACGCACGGTCCCCCACCGAAAAGAAAAGATGGCCTTTGCCGTCAAATAGGAGGCGCGAGCCGAAGCGCTGGCCCCCCACACGATACAGCGAGTCGTCCGCCTTAAAAATCTGTTGCTGATCAACAAACGCACCATCTCGCAAGCGGCCTCGAATCACAGCCGCCATCCCCAACCCGCCCGGACTTTTATCACCATAGGAAAGGTAGATCCAGTTATTGCCCGGGCGCGAGTAATCGGGATGCAGCACGACATCCAGCAGTCCGCCCTCGCCTCCATAAACCGCGGGAATGCCGCGCACGGGTTCCGGCAGCAATTTGCCCTTCTCAACAATGCGCAAGCGGCCCGGCCGTTCGGTCACTAACTGACGGCCATCGGGCAGGAATGCAATCGCCCAAGGCGTATCCAGTCCGGTCTCCATCACGGGGACCAGCTTGAACGAAGCGTTCTCACTGTGTACGATCATGCCCGGAACGGGAGCATTGAACTTCGTATGATCTGTCTTGAAGCTGGCGGCTCGCTCGCGAATGTAGATGACCAGCCCGCGAATTTCGGCCGCGTCTAATTCCTTCTCCATGGCCGGCATACCCGCCTGCGGGTGACCATCGCGGATGCTGTTTGCAATGCTCACGTCATCGCCGCCATAGCGCCAGATGCCGTCTACCAGGCTGGACGCCGAGCCGCCCGTCATCTCCGCGCCATGGCAACTCGCACACTTTTCCGTATAAAGCTTGGTGACGTCCCGGCCTCGACTGGGAGGGTTTTGTTGCGCAAAAATCGCTGCCGCTGCGATCGTCCCATCACAAATGACCATCCAGAGATTCGAGCCTTTCATGACCACACGCCTATCGAACGGGAACTGCACTCATGGCCTTAGCTGGCGCATTAAGCCATCGCATACATCCTGTATTTTTGCATCTTGCACTCTCGGCGCTCGACTGGGTTGGCTACTTGCATCGGTGTTGCGAAGCCGACTTCATTCCTAATTCGATGAGCACCGGATCGTGCGCTTTTCGGTTGCAAAAATCGCGCCAGAATTGAAGGATGGCTGAGGAACGTGCGCTGTCCCAATTGCACTTTGAGCTGATTCGAGTTCTGATCGAACGTGGTGCGTGCCCGACTAGTCCGAGCTCGCAAGCCAAATGGGAGTGGCTCTAGAACAAGTAGAACAGCTTCTGCGCTCTTTGGCCGACAGCCATGGTGTCGTGCTCCATCCGTACACCTGTGAGCCGTGGGTCATTCATCCGTTCTCATTGACACCGACGAATTGGTACCGGTGTTACTCAGATCCTGACTGGCGCAAATGGACGGTCGCCGAAGCGCAGGAAAATTTTCCAGCGCACAGGACTCCATTCACAACTTTGGGACCTTGGAGTGAGAAGCGGCAAGATTCTAATTCTGTCGGTGGTCCTCAGCAGATCGTGTCCACTTGAGAGTTGGCCGCCCAGAACGGGACTTCTCGGTCTTAATCGAAGAACAGGGCTGGGGGCAGTACCAGGCGTGAGGTTTCGCTTGCCTTGGCTCCCGAGGCCCCAATACCCGCCGATGTCTCCCTGAGAGTGGAGGTTGCGGTCTTTCTAGCGGTAGATGTCGCTAAGGTGATTGGTGAGGTGGCGTGCTCTTGGCCGGACGACGCGGACGAAGATGTCGAGGATGTCCATGGGTGCGGTGTGGCAGGAGGCGCAGTCGGTCACTATGCTGGAGATAACCGCTGACGATATCGCGCTCCTGAACGACGAGCAGCTCCGAGCCGTTGTGGCACGGTTGTGCGAGGCCGAACTTCGCGAGCGCGGATACAGTACGGTGCATGTCACGTGGGGTGGGAACCAGAATGCCGCAGACGGCGGCATCGATGTCCGCATCGCGCTACCCCCGGGAACCGTCATCGATGGGTATGTTCCTCGGCCACAGACGGGATTTCAGGTTAAGGCGCAGGACATGCCTGCCGGGGAAATCACGGAAGAGATGCTTCCCAAGGAAGTCATCAGGCCGTCGATACAGTCCTTGGCGGACCACACCGGCGCGTACATCATCGTGAGCTCACAAGGATCGACCGCCGATACGGCACTCACGAGCCGCCGCGAGGCCATGATCCAGGCGAAAAAGAACATTCCCAACGAGGACCGGCTTTTCGTTGACTTCTACGACCGCACGCGCGTAGCGTCTTGGGTGCGCAGCCATGCAGGCCTGATTCCTTGGGTGCGCGGGCTCGTGGGACGAGCGGTTACTGGCTGGCAATCATATGGCGGGTGGGCGTACGCTCCTGATGGCGTGACGGCAGAATACCTCGTGGATGAGAAGCTCCGCATCCACCCGGTCAGGCAGGAATCCGACCAAGGACTCTCCGCGATCCAGGGGCTGCAGCAGATGCGCGATGATCTCCGGCAAGTCCGCCGCATCGTACGCCTCGTGGGCTTGTCCAGCGCGGGAAAAACCCGTCTCATCCAAGCGCTCTTCGATGACCGCGTCGGCGAGGCGAGCCTCGATCCCGCTCTTGCCCTCTACACCAACATGACGGACGGCCCTGACCCGCAGCCCACGGCCTTGGCGTCCAACCTGGCCGCTGCCGGTACGCGTGCGATTCTCGTCATCGACAACTGCCCTCCCGATCTACATCATCGGATCTCGGATGTCTGCCGACAGGCCGAGAGCAAGCTCAGCATCATAACCGTGGAGTACGACATCCGCGAGGATGAGCCGGAAGGTACTGAAGTCTTCACGCTCAAATGCTCCTCCCCCGAGCTCATCGAAAGGCTAGTGCGCCGACGATTCCCTGATCTCTCACAGGTGGACGCGCATACAATCGCAGAGTTTTCCGGCGGCAACGCACGCATTGCGCTTGCCCTTGCGAGCACTGTTGAGCGGAACGAGACCGTCGCGGGATTGACGGACGAGCAGCTGTTCCAGCGGTTGTTCCTGCAACGACATGGGCACGACGAGTCGCTGTACCTGATCGCGCAGGTCTGTGCGCTCGTGTACTCGTTCCAAGGCGAGGATGTATCCGATGGCGAGCCAGCGGAGCTCATCCGCCTGGGTCGACTGATCGGGAAGACGCCACAGGAGGTCTATCGTGGCGTGGCGGAGCTGAAACGCCGTGATCTCGTGCAGCAACGCAGCGTCTGGCGCGCGGTTCTGCCGCACGCGATAGCGAATCGTCTCGCGGCCACTGCGCTGCAAAACCTTCCATACGCGACACTTGAGCCGGAGCTCGTCGTCGATTCCACGGAACGATTGATGCGGTCGTTCTCGCGACGACTCGGGTATCTCGACACGAGCAAGGAAGCGATAAGGATCGTGCAGCAGTGGCTCAGTCCCGACGGATTACTGGGGAAGGCGGCCGACCTTAATGAGCTCGGTCAGGCGATGTTCGAGAATGTCGCGCCCGTCGCACCCGAGGACGCGCTCGCTGCGCTGGAGCGCGCGATTACCGGCCAAGGATACGATGCGGCCAAGCGCTGCAAGAAGTACGTTCATCTCCTGCGTTCCCTCGCTTATGACGCAACGCTTTTCGAGCCAGCGGTCAGGCTCCTCGTCACGATCGTGACTACTGAGGACGTCACTGCGCAGGGTCATGGGACGCGGGTCTTCGTTTCCCTCTTCCATCTTGTCTTGTCCGGAACGCATGCAACTATCGAGCAGAGGATCGTCATCATCGAGACCCTGCTCGCCTCACCGGATGAGAAGGAGCGTGCGCTCGGCGTGCTCGCCTTGAAGGCTGTATTGGAAGGATTGCACTTTAGCTCGGATAGCAATTTCGATTTCGGCGCGCGCTCGCGGGATTTTGGCTACTGGCCCCATTCGCAAGATGAGGTCCAACACTGGTTCAATACGGCGCTCAAGCTGGTTGAAACCGTGGCTTGCGGCGGTGGGCCGGCCGCACCACACGCAAGGGCGGCGTTGGCCGAGAAGTTCCGCGGCTTATGGTTGCGCGCCGTGAGCGATGACGAGATAGCGCGGGTCTGCACGGTGATTCGCGAACACGGTTTTTGGCCCGAGGGTTGGCTCGCAGTCCGTCGAGCACTGGACCTCGACGGGAAAGGATTCGAGCCGGAGCGTCTCGCGAAACTTTTCGCGATCGAGAATGCGTTACGGCCCGCAGATCTCGTGCAGAAGGTACGGGCGGTCGTGTTCCCTTCACGCGTGCAAGACATCGACCTCGATGAGTTCGAGGATCATAGCACTGAGGACATCACGACGCGCTTGGCGCGCACCGAGGTGCTCGCGCAAGGGCTTGGAAAGGCCGTCGCCAACAATGACGCGGTCTTCGTCGAGCTGCTTCCCGAACTTGTGACCAGCGACGGACGACTCCTGTGGTCGTTTGGGAGGGGATTGGTTGACGGGGCGTCCGACCGTGCGGGGACGTGGCAGCGGCTAGTCACTGCTTTGGGAGCGATGGACGAGGCAGCGCGGAGGCCACAGGTATTTGCAGGGCTTCTTGTACGAACTGCGGAAGATCGACCTTGCGCTCACGACCGCGCTGCTGGATGACGCTGTGGAGCACGAGGTTTTGGCAGCGTACTATCCATTCCTTCAGGTAGCGGTGGCGCTTGACGCGTCGGACGTTGCACGCTTGAAACGGTCGGTTACTGTCGGGCGCGCGCCTGCCGTCAATTACGGCTACCTGGCCTATGGACGCGCTGCTGACCCGATACCCGCGCCACAGTTGCGCGAATTGCTCCTCGGGATTGCGGGATTGCCCTCGGGAAACGACGTCGCGATTGAAGTCTTGTACATGCGCCTGCACTCCGACAAGGACCGCAAGAAAGACATCGCTTCAGAGCTAGTCGATACGGGACGTGAGTTCATTGAGCAGATCGTCTTCACGAAGAAGAATGATCGCGAGGACTATCGGCTGGGAGAAATCGGTGAGGTCTGCCTCACGGGAGACAAGGGTGCTGCGGTGGTAACAGAAGTATGTGCGCGGCTCAAGAGTGCGGTCGAGAAGTATGAGACGAGTGCATACAGTCATGACGATTTGCTCGTCGGACTCTTCACGGCGCAACCAGCCGCAGCCCTCGACGGCCTGTGCGATGGCGACCAGAAAGCACTGGAGCAGGGCATTAGAGTCCTGCGGGAGGTCGGCAGCCGCAGGCGTCCACTCGCAGCCGTCTCAGAGGAAGACCTTTTGCGATGGTGTGACGCTGAGCCCGAAACGCGGTATCGAGCGATGGCAGACATTATTACCGTTTCTGAACGGACAACCGAGAATACACCTCCACACTGGACCAGCATCGCGCTGCGATTCCTGGAGAAGAGTCCTGACCCGGGCGCGATCCTTCGTGTCTTCACGTTGCACTTCATGCCTGCGGGGGGTTGGAGCGGCTCGCTCTCAGCGATTTTGGAATCGAACGCGGTACTGCTCGACCAGCTCGAAGCATATCCTGCGCTGCAAGACACTATCGCAGCGCTGAAGATCGACGTGCGGAAATGGATCGAGCAGGAGCGGAGCCGCGAAAGCACGTTGTACCGAGAACGGGACGAACGCTTCGAGTAATCATCGCTCTCACGCGTCGAAAACGCTGACTCCGTTCTGGCTCCATTCGCTCGGCTGGTGTTAAAAACTGCGGAAACACGGTGTACTTCGGTAAGTCGCCCCAAACGCTACCTTCTTCAATGGACGTTCTTTGAGCGTTTTCCCAAGCTGGACGCCAAACCCGGTTGTGAGCAAAGGCCGGATAGATCCTGAGAAACGCGCACCACACCTCGAATCGCAAGATCACTTTCCGAAATGCCGGCAAAGAAGCCAAGTGAGTTGGGCTTTACTCTACGTTAGCCCGTTACAACAGATCTACCTCGGCTTGGTATTACCGGTTTGCTCTCCCTGTCGATCTCGCTCAATTCGCCGATCTCGCGCTGGGCTTAGATGGCGTCCACATAAAAGCAGAAAAGCGTTGACGGCTCCATCACAACTGTGTACGGCACACTTACGCTTTCCCAATCCGACAAGCGCCCCATGTACCTCCAGATCATGGAGCAAATCAAGCAGCGGATTGCCGTCGGCGACTGGGCGGAGGGCCAGCCAATCCCCTCCATCCGCCAACTGGCCATGGACCTTCAGGTAAGTGTCATCACGGTCAAGCGCGCTTACTACGAACTCGAACACGAAGGAATCATCGTTACGCAGCACGGCAAGGGCTCACACATAGCTTCCACTCCGAGGCTGGGCGCGCGCCTGCGCGAACAGGAACTCGAGCAGCATCTGGAGCAGGCCACGCGCATTGCTGCGCAACTGGGCATGCGGCCCGAAGAGCTCGAAGAACGGTTGCGCGAAGCAGAGGACCGTCTCGCAGAAAAGGAACTGATATGACAGATCTCGCTACAGATCTTGCTGTAGAACTGCGCGGAGTTAGCAAGAGATACCGCTACTTCACGCTCGACAATGTTCACCTGAAACTCCCGCGGGGACAGATCATGGGTCTCATTGGGGCGAATGGCGCCGGCAAGTCCACCACCATTAGCATTTTGATGGGGCTGGTTCATCAGGACTCGGGCGAAGCTCGCGTGCTCGGCCGCAGCATGCCCGCCGAACAGGTCGCTGCCAAATGGGACATCGGATTCGCATCGGAGGACATGCGTCTCTACGACTCCATGACGCTCGTCTGGCACATGAATTTCATCCAGTCGATCTACCCCAACTGGGATACCTGATACGCGCAGGTTCTGCTCAAGCGTTTTGGGCTACGCGCGGATCAGAAGATCAAGGGGCTCTCGCACGGCCAGCGCGTCAAGGCTGCTCTGCTCCGTCTTCTCGGCAGCATCTGGTTCTTTGTGGTATTGGGTCGTTCTGGGCAGCATGCTACCGGGTTCAGCCATCGTGAATGAGCGAAAGAAACAAACGCTGGCCTTTATCATGAGTCTTCCCGTCTCCTCGGTCCAGTACACCATCGCGAAGATGCTGTCGATCTGGGCGATGTTCCTGGTTCCTTGGCTGACGCTCCTGATCTCCGCGCTGATTTTCATCGAGACGCGCCATATTGTTCCTCACGGAGTGATCCCCATGCTGCTCATTCTCGCCATGCTGCCCGTGGTCGGTTTTTGTCTCATCTCCTCAACCAGCCTGGTGGGCGAATCCGAGGGATGGCTCATCGCGGCCAGCATCGCCTGCAACTCGTCTTACTGGCTTGGTTGGTATTTGCTGGCCCGCATTCCCTCGCTCGCGGGCAATTGGAGTCGTCCCATGGCAGTTTGGAATCGGGCGGCTGTCACAGTGCTCCGCGCGGAACTTGGATTGATCGCTTTAACCGTTGCTCTCACGTTCTTCTTCCAATCCAGGAAGCGCGATTTCATTTAGCTGGCGTCATCGATCGATGCCGCTCGAAGACTCGAAAGGAAATGCTATGCGATACATATGTCTGTTTGCGTTTATGATCTCACTGCTGCGCGCTCAGGATGGTGCAGCAATTTACAAGGAGCGTTGCGCGTCCTGCCATGACACGCCCGCCCCCCGTGTTCCGTCGCTCAGCACGATAAAAGCGATGAGCGGCCAAGCCATCTACATGGCTTTGACACGCGGTCTCATGAAAACTCAGGCAGCCGGCCTCTCTTCCGCTCAAATTTTCGCGTTGATCAGCTACATCGCGCCCCGAGGTGGCGCTCACGCGGCCACCCCTGCCCTGACCGTCACCTGTAAAAGCCAACCGGAGTTTCCCACCGGTGCCAACATCCCTGAATGGAATGGCTGGAGCACAACCGTCACGAATTCGCGCTTCCAGGACGCCGCCTCTGCCGCTCTTACCGCCGCCGATCTCCGCCGGCTCAAGCTTAAGTGGGCCTTCAATCTCGGTGACGTCATCGATGCGCGCTCGCAGCCTGCCGTGATCGGGCGCTATCTCTTCATCGGTTCCGGCACCGGAGCGTTCTACGCGCTCGATGCCGATTCCGGCTGCACCCTGTGGGGATTTCACGCCGCATCCGGCATCCGTGGCGGCGCTGCCATCGGTGACGTCGCCGGCGCACCGGCCGTATTCTTTTCCGATAGCGGGGCCAATGTGTACGCGCTCGCCGCCCAAACGGGCAAGTTGATTTGGAAGGTTCGCCCCGTCGATCATTTCGCCACGGTTGCGACTGCCACGCCTCGCTTTTACAACGGCGTGCTGTACCAGGCATTCTCTTCTTTTGAAGAAGTAATCGGCGCCGATCCCAAGTATCAGTGCTGCACGTTTCGCGGCAGCGTCGTGGCCCTCAACGCTGCCAATGGTGACAAGCTATGGCAAACCTTCACCATTCCCGAACCCGCCACACCCACGCGCATGAGCCCCGCGGGAAGCCAGCAATATGGTCCTTCGGGAGCAGCCATCTGGTCGACACCCACCATCGATCGACAACTGGGCGTTCTCTACGTTGCCACCGGCGACAACTATTCGGACCCGCCCACTAACACGAGCGATGCCGTTCTTGCCATGGACCTCAAAACTGGCAAGCTGTTGTGGTCAACGCAGCTCACCAGCGACGACGCCTTCAACAATGCGTGCTCCATCCCGATCCCCGGCAATTGCCCTGTGACGCATGGCGCTGATTCTGATTTCGGTCAGCCGCCCATCTTGCTTAGCCTGGGCGCTGGCAAACGCGTCCTGGTGATTGCGCAAAAATCCGGCCTGGCCCACGCCCTCGACCCCGACGCCAAAGGTAAAGTGCTCTGGCAGAGGCGCGTAGGCGACGGAGGACCACTGGGAGGTAGCCAGTGGGGCTCGGCTTCGGATGGCAGTAAGGTTTACGTTGCCATCTCCGATCTCGGACTAGGCGCGGTTGCGGACCCGAAATCGCCGAAGGGCTTTCGCTTCGTGCTCGACCCGAAGAAAGGAGGTGGACTCTACGCGCTTGACCCCGCCAGCGGCAAGATCGTGTGGAGCGCGCCGGCGCCGGCAACGGGCTGCGCTGCGTCGCGAACCGACTGTTCGCCGGCACAATCCGCCGCCATTACTGCCATTCCCGGCGTAGTCTTCTCCGGTTCGATCGATGGTCACCTGCGCGCTTATTCAGCATCTACGGGCAAAGTTCTGTGGGATACCGACACAGCGCGGAGTTTTGGCACAGTAAATAGGCCCCCGGCGCATGGCGGCTCGATAGACGCCGCCGGTCCGGCAGTAGTTCATGGCATGGTCTTCGTCAACTCCGGTTACGGCCAATGGGGCGGCATGCCAGGAAATGTGCTGCTAGCCTTTTCAGTCGAGTGAGAGAAGAAGTTGCAGCAGCTTTGGTCGCGCTTTGCCTCCGCAGATGAACATGGCGGAGCGTTCCCCTGCAACTGACGGCATAAGGAAATGAGTCGCGCACACCAGCGATTCGCGAGAAAGCCGAAGTAGCGGATGCACACGAAGCCAAGAGTCAAGATGTGCCGAACAAAGCACCGCAGGACTCGAAAGCGCTGAGCGTCATCTTCCGCTGTTTATTACCGCGCGCGTAGTCCTTCCAACGGAAGGTCACGGACTCGCCATCGACGCGCTTGTGATCCTGGTTACATGGAACCTTCCGCGCGAGGTCTCCTCAGCGATTGCTTTGGCCCTGCTGCTTGGAATCCGGCGCATTGCGCAAGTGCTGCAAGGTCCCGCGGTTAAGGAACAAGTGGAGCGGGGCGGACGCCTCGGCTCAAGGTGGGCAGCCTTCGGATTGGGCGCCGCATTCTTTGCTGCGGTGTTTCCGGTCGTTTTTGTTGGCGAAGTCGCCGCCAACAACACCCCTAAAGTCGTCATCGGTTCGAAAGACGAGATCTTCTACTCCGGCTCTGCGAAGAAGGAGGAAGCGCTAGCGCTCGGGAATGCATTGAAACAAAGTGGGTACGTGACGGACAGGGATCAACAGCAGCCGCGAAGCAAAGAAGGAATCCACCGTCGGCAAAGCAGCTTGTGACGGGGAGACACCGTCTACTATCTCGGCACAGCAACGGAATCAGAAGCTCAGGTCCTCGGCAAGGATTTAAAATCGGGCGGCTTCTTCCAAGGAAAGGAAAGCGATGTGTTCTTGTCCAAACACAAGGATGGCATCGGGTTGTCGTTTGTCGTTCGCGTGCACGCCGCAGTTCTCAACTTCTACATCTAGATTGG
Source organism: uncultured Acidobacteriaceae bacterium (assembly GCA_963771565.1). Taxonomy (GTDB): domain Bacteria; phylum Acidobacteriota; class Terriglobia; order Bryobacterales; family Bryobacteraceae; genus Bog-105. The sequence continues at coordinate 245,077 of CAVYUB010000012.1, read as the reverse complement.
GCTCGCTGGACCGGGCCGAAGACGCGGCGGCATTAGCGGGTACTCATAAGTATTTTTGCGAGCGAAATCCGGCTGGCGCTCGATGTATGATGCGGAGCGATGAGACCCAAATCACTGTTTCACACTATCATTGCGCTAGTCTCCGGGGCGTTGTTGGTTTCCGCTCAGGATTGGGATGGAGGTGACCATCAAAAATGGATCAATGGTTATTACCCGCAATGGAAGGTCTATAGCAATTTCTACCCGAAGCTGTTGATAACGAGCGGAACGGCAGGGAAGCTCAGTTCACTAACATACGCGTTCGCGATCATCCGAGCGGATGCTAACGGCAACCCGCGGTGCGCCACAGCGGACGAATACGCGGATTTTCAATATCTGTTCACCGTGGATACAAGCGTGAATCACACTAACGACTCTCCCGCGCCAGCACTGGCGGGCAATTTCCATCAGTTGCAGGAACTGAAGGAGGGGTATCCGAATCTGAGAATCATCCTCTCGATTGGCGGAGGCTCCGCGCCCACTGCCGCATTCACCGCGGCTGCGGACGCAAAAAATCGGCGGGCCTTTGTGCGTTCCTGCATTGACGGGTTTATCGAAGGCAACTTTGGAAGAACCACTGGGCTAAAGCCGGTTTGGGATCCGACCTCGTCTGAGCAGCCAGCAATCAACATTACGCCCGTGCCTGGCATTTTTGATGGTATTGATATCGATTGGGAGTGGCCAACCGAAGCGCAGAAAGAGGAATACGTTGCCTTCCTTCAGGAGTTTCGGGAACAGCTCGATAGGGTCCGGCCGGGACTGATTCTGACGGCAGCACTGCCACCCGGCGAGCAGAATTTTTCGTTGATGGATCTGCCGGGCATCGCCCGGCACGTGAATCACATCAACCTGGAAACGTATGATTACAACGGCCCATGGGAGAATGCGACCGGCTTCGTGGCGCCGCTATATCAAACGGAATATGATCCCGATCCGACTCTAAACGTTAACTACACCGTCCAGGCGTATCTGGCTGCGGGCGTTGCGCCGGAAAAGATTCTGCTGGGCATTCCATTCTATAGCTATGGCTGGACTGTTATGTCAAGTCCACAGGCGCTGGCGCAAAATGGACAATACGTGCCAGCGACTCCTTTGCCGTCGCAGCCGAATACTCCTCCGCCAAACCCGCCCTACAACACCGAGGAGTACAACTACATCGTGACGAATCTGCTTCCGAATTACGAGATGTTTCGCGATTCGACGACTAAGACGCCCTGGTTGTTCGACCCAGTGAATACACTGAACTTTTTCACGTATGATGATGCCGAATCGATTCATCACAAGATGGAGTATGCCAATGCGAACCAGCTCAGCGGCGCGGCGATTTGGGAATTGACAGGTGATTTGCCGGACGGCGAACTGGTAAAGACCATCTTCTACGGTTTGCGCCAAGGCGCAAGAGACTGATTCACAGGACGCTTGACGTACTTAAGCCCTTGACGATGTGCATGGGCCTCCGGTCGGCACTCAGGATCATTCTGGGTTAGTTTAAAAGTCGTCCTACAACGCTGGCAGTTGAAAAGACCGATAGCAACTCGGCCACAGCCAATCCGACCCGGTCCTCCAAACCCAGAAACGATCATGCCCACTTGTTTAGGAGACGAGTGCGTCACTCTTCAAAATGCAGCTGTGTAAGACTGGGTCCGCTAATAATCCTGGTTCATCTTGACGGAGGTGGGTATTTGTACAGACTAATCGCAGGTCTCGGGAGCAGATCTCAAATGTGGTCCAGCCCCCGCGTGAAAAGTTCAAATCCGTTTAGCCCCGAAAATTTGGCCCGCCGTGTATTTCCTCGTGATGCAGCACTACGCGCACGATATCCCGAGGCGGCGATGAAAGCTGTAGGCCCGCTAACCCCACTTGGCTAGTTTTGAGCGCTCCCGCCGGGAACGATCGCCCCGCCGGGAGCGCGACAGTCTTGAAGGAGACTAGCTGCTGGTACCCGTTCGCGCGCTTGTCCCACTCGTTCCCGCCGAGGAGGGACCCATGCGGGACGACCCGCTCGCCGTCGACGAGCCCGCGGCTGCCGCTGAACTGGCCGACTCCCCACTCTGAATTGGGATTTCGCGCCGGTTCGAGGCTTGCTGCGGAACTGGAACCGTTATTTCCAGCACTCCGTTTCGGAAGTGTGCCTTAACGTCATCCGGATTGACACCTTCCGGCAATGGGATTTGGCGATAGAACTCACCGTAGCGCCGCTCTGAGCGATAAGCCCCGCCCAGTTTGTGTTCGTGCTCTGATTTTCTTTCGCCGTGAAGAATGAGCGAATCGCTCGTGACCTCCACCTTTACGTCCTCCGGTTTTAAGCCGGGTAAGTCAGCATGCACCTGTAGCTGACCATTCTGCTCATCGACTTCGATCGCTGGGACCCAGGTTCCGATGCTGCCGCCGCCCGTCGTCTGACCGAAAAGGCTTCCGAAAGTACGATCCATTTCCTCGCTCATACGCCTCATCACCGAGAATGGGTTGGACGAGAACAAGTCGGATGGAGTCAATGAGAAGCCGAAGGGATCCCAGCCGCGCGAACGTGACAATTCCGTCCCACTTCGCTGGTGCTGGAGTGCTCCCTCGCTGCTTTTAGAGCTCTGTGTACCTGTCGAACTCTGTGAAGAAGATTTCTTGACGTCAACTTCCGCCATTCAGATATTCCTCCATTTGAATGGACGTCGAAAGCGACCAACAGCGCTTCGGAGTATTTTTGGATTTAATGCGCTATGTGTAAGTATGGCGACAATCCGGAACTATGGTGGGCGGTGACGGGATCGAACCATCGACCTCCTGCTTGTAAGACAAGCGGAAGCCCTGTTTTCTCGATGGATCGGCGCTGTCGGGCCCCGTAAGTGGCTGATTCCGTGTCAACTGATCTGGGCAGTTTCCGGGCGATTTCTGCTTCAATCGGGCGATGATGGGCGCCGTCACTTCCGCGTCAGCTCGGCCGATTTTCTCCCTCAAATTGAGCAGGAAGTCTCGAGCCACTCTCGTCCAAAAAAACTAAGCGCGGCCAAAAATGCGAACCCCGAAAACCTTGGCCGATGTTGGCAGATCTTGGCCGCTCGGACCGCTAAGTGGTTGATTCGCCGCCGAAGGCGAGTATCAGTCGCGCTCGCAAAATTTGGCGTCACTTTGGCGGGGTGCAGATGAAGTCGATCACACGCTGAGGGGTTCTTTTTGCGCTCGCTTCGCCAATAACTTAGCACCGAAGGTGTGTACTAATCCCAATCGCACGATTGAGGATTGGGGCGCATGAGTACACGTAAACCCTCCCCCAAAAAAGCAGAGTCTTACATCGCCTACTTCCGAATTTCAAAAAAAGGCGGCACCGGTTTAGGTATGGAGGCGCAACGCGAGGCGGTCGGGAGAGCGGCAGGCGGGACCCCGATCCTCACCAGCTACACCGAGGAGGAGAGTGGGAAGAAACATACCAATCGTCCGCAGTTGCTTGCGGCCATTGAGGAGTGCAAACGGAAACACAGTACGCTCCTGATCGCTAAATTGGACCGCCTAGTGCGCAACGTTCACTTCATCAGCGGCTTGATGGAGTCGAACATCTCATTCGTCGCATGCGACATGCCGGACGCCAACAAGCTCACGCTCCACATCATGGCGTCGATGGCCGAGCATGAGCGGGAATCCATCTCCGATCGCACTCGAGCGGCGTTGGAGTCGGTGAAACGCGAGATCGAGGAGAAGGGTTTTCGCATCAGCCGCACCGGGCACCGTTTCACGAAGCTCGGAAATCCTCGCTGGGAAGAAGCACTCGCGAAGGCGAGAGCGGTTCAGCAGCCTCCTGCGCCACTGACGCACTTACTTGAAATCATGCAGCGGCATCGGGTGCGAGGTGAAAGCCTGCGTGCGATCGCTGAGCGACTCAACGAGCTCGGGTTGAAAACGCCAGCCCGAAAACATTGGTATGCGAGTACGGTTCGGGCTGCGATGTTGAGGCGGCCGGGTTCCAGAACGTAACTCTCATCGCCTCCGATCACAGGTCGGCTGTGAATTTATTGATCAGCTGAAGACGGACAACGTCCTTCGCTGGTGACTCCGCTACGGCTCGGTTTAGAGCGGAAACACAAGCAAGAAATCGGCGAAAGACCTTAGCTGAGAACATGATGCCGGATGACGACTACCTTAAGGTGGAAGTCTACCTGAATAATTTCTGACGATTTAGCAACACGACAGGAACTGTACGAATTGACCCCCCACGGCGGAAAAAGAAAGAGGAATGCATATTATGACAACCGAAGCAACCGATCTGGCGAAGGCAACGACTAAGACCCTCGCCTCGCATTTCAAAAAAGCGGCGGAGCACGAGAAAACGCTGGCTGCCATTGAGAGCCAGAGGCACGACACGCACAGTGATCGCGCGAAGGAAGTGAAGAGCGATAAGGACGCCCAGTCCTTTCACAAGGCTATGGCCGCGAGCCACGAGAAGTGCATGAAGGCCCACGAAGCGCCTGCTGCGCATTGCAGCCACATGGTCCAAGCCTATACAGACGTCGCCGAAAAGACCGCCAGCGCTGATGGCCTGGCAAAGACTTCGGATTCTACGCTCAAGGGAATTTTCGAGGAGGCGTTTGCGCGTGCGTTCAACACTGGTGAATTAACCGGCACTTCTACTGACGAGGTAAGAGCCTTAAACGAGGCTGCGGCTGCGGCTGAAGAAATCCGGGAAACGGGCCTCTAAGGTTTAAGTGGCAGGTCCTCGGACGGGCCGCGCCGTGTTCCACCATCCAGGCAGCGGCGCATCCCGCGGCAGAGCCCGTTGCAGGATCCTCGCCAAGTGCATCAAGACTCCGAGCACGAAGACGAACATTGGAGTCTCCCGTGTCTCTCGTCACATAGTAGAAGTCAATTGCCTGATCCTGCCGGCTTTTCAGGTAATGAGATACTTTCTCGAAATCCACGCGCAGAGACTGAAGCGCACTCAACCGGCGAATGGGGACGATCGCGAACGGCAAGCCCGTAGAGATGGTCTGAACGGGAACATCGGCCTCGAGGTCTTCAGAATCAAGTCCCAACACTTCGGCCACTGCGTTGCGATCATGCACTTGACCCAGCACCGGATCAAGCTGCTTCATCTCGCCAAATAGGCCGCCGGCGTCTTGATGAAAAAACACCTGCACTTTGCCGGCTTTCAGGTCCAAGGTAATGGTCGAAGCAGGTGCGTTCGCGGCGACGGCTCCTAGCTGATTTGTGAGGAGCACCGCCGCGGTGCCTAGAGTCGGGTGCCCGGCGAATGGTAGTTCCTCAGCCGGAGTAAAAATCCACACCTTGACTCCCTCTCTAGCCTGTATGGTGCGGTCCCGAGGAAAAACAAACGTCGTCTCCTGAAGATTTGTTTCGCGCGCGAGATCCTGCATCTCGGCGTCGCTCAATCCGCTCGCATCGGTGAACACGCAGAGCGGATTCCCCTCGAGGCGGTGCGAACTGAACACGTCAATCTGCACATAGGGAAAACGCCGCACCTTCGGGTTGCTGTGGCTGGTTAATGATGCTTCAGCATGTTGCACAAGAGCGACCGCCGGGCTGCAGGCAACCGCAGTTTGCAGAACGTCGCGACGGGAGCAACTCATCGACGTAACCCGAAAGTATCATGAGATCCGGCACCCAAGTTGTACGACCGTTCTTATCACTTGCGGCGGGGAGTTTAGTTGCCGGACTGATGTGGCAACCCATTTTGACGTTTGTCGTATTGACGTGGATAGCGGTGTGCGCCTCGTTTTGTCCTGAGCGCCGCAGTTTTCCGCCGCGTGCCGCTTTTAGACCGTATCCTTTGATTGATGGCGACTACTCGGGTCATACCAGCGTTTTTTGGTGGCAGCCGGACAGAACTCATCTTGCGATTGTTAGCCGACGCGATCTCAACATAGGCGACTATGCGTCCGGGTGGATCATGCCGCGAAACAGCCGCCCTCCGAGTGGCCGACCATCTACTCGGAATGCTGGTCACTCATACCGCAAGGCAATCGCAGGATCGACTTTTGCAGCGCGAAGCGCTGGTGGCAACGCTGCCGCTATTGTCACCACTGCAAAGACGCCGGAAACCACCAATAGCGCGATCGGATCCAAGGCGCTGGTGTGGAACAAATAGCTTTTCAAAAAGCGCGTCGTCACGAGAGCACCTGCCGAGCCAACCGCAATGCCTGATAACGCAATTATTAGGGCCTTCCGGATAATGATTGCCACAAGATCGCTACTACGCGCACCCAGTGCCCGGCGAACACCCATCTCTCGAAGTCGTTGCGAAACCGAGTACGAAGTAAGTCCGTAAATGCCGACCACGATGAGAGTAACTGTGATTGCCGAGAAAAACGCGAGGACGCGTATCAACGTGCGCCGTGATCCTAGCTCCGCGTCAATCAACTGCTGCATGGATTGAAGGTCGGAAACGGGCTGCGAAGCGTTCACTGATGCCACACTGCTCCGGATCGCGTTCGCATAGCTCATGGGGTTACCTGTCACGCGCAGCGCAAGCGTAGCGGACGGCGTCGGTGATTGGGCGAAAGGAACGTAAACGCTTCGATTCCAGCCCAACCCCTCGATGTCTTGGTGGAAATTTCCGACGATTCCGACAATCTCCGCAGGTTCTTTGTTGACACCTCCGATCAGCATTCGCTGACCCACCGGATTCAGCCCCGCCGGGTAGGATGGCCAAAGCAGGCTGGCGAGGTTCTCATCGATGACAGCGACTGGCTGCGTCCCCTCGCGATCATGCGCCGTGAATGTTCGACCCCTTTTCAGCGGAATCTGAAGGACCTTGAAGTAATCAGGCGTCACGATGAAAATGCCTGCGATGGGTCGCTGGTTCAGCAGCAACGCCGGCTTCTCAGCTCTCTGGACCGGTGTTCCAGGGAAGGACATCATCGGCAACGTCAGGGAGGCCGAAACGTGCTCAACTCCCGGCACACCCGAAAGGCGTTGCAACAGATCGTCGTAGAACCGCGTCGCGTCATCCCACGCCCTGTCACCCTCGATCGGTGTTGGTTCGGGATCCGGACAGGACTCCGTGAATCAGAACGCGAGCGTGAAGGGCACGCTGCGTTGTGCGCCATTATGTTCGCAGTTGAGACCCAACCGGCCATGTGCAGATCGTGCCCGCACGCGTGAGTAAGATCCAGTTTGGCTTTATGCTTTTTCGCTGACTTATTTGCGGTAAGTGGCGCATGTTGTTTCGTCCTCGGAGGCGAGCAAAACGAACTCGGATCGAATTCGCCATCCGATTCGAGCGCTCACGGGCTGCACGGATCTGCGATACCGGATCGACAGACGGCTGGGCCGCCGCGAGCGCAAGAAAAGCAAGGAGCGGAATCCGGCGGCAGTAAGCAGTGATGGGCATAACGTGCAATCAGTCCGTTTGCGCCAACATCAGCGTGAGTGTAGCAGTATTGATAAGTCTTCGGATGACGGACCCTGCCGCGGCGAGGAAGTGGCGAGTATCCCAGCGCATTCACGCTGAAAAGAGTCGTACACGATCCAACGAGGTTGGACTCACGCTCATAGCCGGGTAGCCGACTCGGATGAAGATCGAGCGTTTCAGGACCGTACCACGCTCGCCGGCAGATTGACGAGAAGCTGGTCCAACTGCTCGAACTGCTCGCCAGACCAACTTATACTCCCAGAGGCCATTGCATCGTCGGGGCTTTTTTTGAGGGATAGAGTTCGTGTATAACGACGAGCGTGTCGCCACTCCTTTCTTCGAAGGTCACGGTGGTGACGGGCCCATCCTCATCACCTTCGTCATTCGTCCAGACGAGGCGGGAGCCCGGAGTCACTTCGACGTACCTTCCAAAGAATGGCATAGGCTGCTCTGAGGAAGGGTGACTGAACACGAAACGGTACGTGCCCTCCGTACGAACATCGGCCTCGCAGGAAATGAAGGACGCTCCAAACGACTTCGGTAACCACCACCGCTTGAGCAGTTCGGGTTTCGTCCACGCATCGAACACAATATGCGCCGGACCGTTGAAGGTTCGAGTCACGACGAGCTCACGCTCGGACTTCCGTTCCACTGTCGTGTCGTACTTTGTGCCGTTGATTTCACTATCTCTTTTTTCGTACATCGGCTTTCTCCTTCTGTTTCAATTCCTCGACAAGCTTGTCCAATTCATTGAAGCGAGCGGCCCAGCTCTGGTGGTACCTCTCGATCCATGCCGCCTCTTCTTCCAGTCCGCGCAGGCCGAGCTTGCAGGTCCGCACGCGCCCGACCTTCTTTGTGGTGACGAGGCCCGCCTGCTCCAAGACGCCGACGTGCTTCTTCATGCCCGTTAGGGTCATGTGAAACTTCTCGGCAAGGTCCGTGATCGAAGCGTCCGAGCGTCCGAGTTGTTCGAGAACGCCGCGTCTGGTGGCATCCGAGAGCGCGTGGAACGAAGCATCGAAGACCGTTCCCGTATACTGAACCATCTGGTTATAACGGGAATTGGCGACATGCAAGGGCTGAGCGCGCGCTGCGCCGTCTACTGCCTTTTATTCCCAAATCGACACGCGGCGCAGTGTTTACTGACCCCGGGCGGATAACGGGCCACACGGAAGTTGGCCCAGGAAGTACGAGGGCGGGTCCAATTGACGGATCGCCGACCAACTGCTCAAGACGCGGCACCTGCCCAGCCACAAACATAAACGTTTACTCGTTACGCTGCATAAGTTCAATTCGATTCCCAAACGGGTCATCTACCTACACGCGCATATAGCCATCGAGGGATTGGTCCTCCCGGGACTCAAATCCGTTCTGTTTCAGCAGCTCGACCACAGCAGCGAGATCGTCCACCAGAAGCGCGGGATGCGCCTTGCGTGCCGGCGAGAAGCTCTGCTCTACACCCAGATGAACTTTCAGCGTGCCGCGTTCGAACCAGCAGCCACCCCGTGATGCCAGATGCGGCGGCTTTGGCACTTCTGGGATGCCGAGCAGCTTCTCGTAAAACAATCGAGCCTCGAGTTCGCGATCAGGTGGCATCGAGATTTGAACATGATCGAGTTGAAGAACGTGCATCGTGAATACCTGACGAAATGATTACATGGCTTTACTTGTCGCGGAATCCGCTTCCGGGCTGGAATTTCCGAACAGTGGTCGTGTGAGGCGCAATCCGGACGTTTCCGGACGACGGTGCGTTCCGGTTCAATTGACGATGGCCGACCATGCTGGAAGTGATCCAGATACAACGCAATCAGTTGGACGTAACTGCTGTGCTGATCGTCGCGGAGACCCCTTACCGAACTGCTTAGCCGTAATCCCCTACAGCGAACGGGCCCCGGCTGCCTTCGGGTCAAAAATCCCCAAAAGCATGCACATTTATCTGAGCTGGCCGAATTCTCATCAACCGGGTCAGCACGAGTTTCCGCGGTTCCTCGCCGGTTCGAGCAAACAGCTGACCTGGGCTGCTGCCTTCTGACGTAGTTAACGTGTTGTTCATTGCCAGCCATAAGCAGATGGATCGGGCTTTCAGACCTCGGGAAGGTCGCAGGCGCAGCGGACTGCGCTGAAGATAGTCTGGTTTCCGTCCCCAAGTCAATCCCGCCTACTTCATACCGTCGGGAATTGGCGCAAATTCTCCTTTTCCAAGAGCCGTTCATGTTTCAGGTAATAGCGAGTCCACGGTACCGCGCTTGAAGCCTTGTTTCTTCGATCCTGGCGCCTCGACCAAACACTTGCCGAATGTGCCTTCCTCGATGCGCTTCAGCGCGTCTCGTACTTGCTCGAGCGTAGTCGAATCGATATCTGCCGTCTGGAATTGCTGGTCTTTTCCCTCGTCTCCGATGCCCGTTACTCCAATCGCGAACAGAAGAACCTTCGCTCAGGTCGCGTGCGTTTGCATGGGCGCGATCAATGCCCTTTAAGAGCTGCTGTTCTTCCACCTGTAAACGCCGCTTGTATTCTTCTATGTTCAAGATCGTCTCCATACTTGAGCCTGGCGTGGTCGTTCCCTTTCCCGGCTGTGTGCTAGTGTCCGATGGAATCTCCGTGACGGCTTGCCTCGAAGAGGAACCGGGTACGTCGCTCGGTTTCGTCAATCAATGTCTCGATGAGGGCTGGCAGTAACGATGTCGTTGTGCTCTGCGCATACGCCGTGTGCCTCGCGCAAGTGCGCAGCCAGGGTTTTAATGTCCTCGCGCAGTTCCGAGCGCATGTCTTCCGTCTCTAGGTATTCGGCATCATCGTCCGATATCCGTTGCGTCCGGGCGATGTGACGATAGATCTGAGGGTGGTTCCCCGAATCTCGCGGATGCGCTCTGCGATGGGTCTGTCATAGCGAAGAGCTGGTCGCTTCGTTCGTCGAGCAGCAAGTGGTAATCGCGGAAATGCGGCCCGCTCATGTGCCAGTGGAAGTTCTTGGTAATGCGCGAACACGTCCGCCAGAATGGCATTCATTACTGCTGCGGTCTCTTTAGTTGCCTCGGGTTTCAGCTCGCTGGGAGTGATGAGGGGCCTCTCGTCTGTGCTCGAGATCTTGTATCACTGTGGTTCGACTTCTTCATACCATCTTCTTTCCCCGCCCTTCTGTCGGGCACCCACCTGCAAGTTCAACATCTGCGATCTCGCTACGGCATGCTGGTGGTTAGCGTTATCTAGGCAGTTAGAAGACGGCACCTCTCACAGCGACGGTACACGATCCGATAATGTTGTCGTTAGCGGCTGAAACGGTCCTCCACGTATCGATGTGCGTTCGTCTTCGACGACTCGTCCGAGTCAGCCGTTGTGCCCTTGAGCTGTGCAATTGTCAGAGGTAAAATCGGCTTCAGGTTTCCGTCCGTATTTCACGCGGGTCCTTATCGTGCGAGGGAAATGCTGCTCGATCCTACCTAGTCGCAAATGAAAAAGGACTGAACGGTGCAGACATCAGAAATTCTCAAAGCTTGGCGCAAGATTCTAAAAGGCGAGCGGCCGTCACTCTCCATCGAAATCACGCGGGAATGCCCGCTTCGATGCCCCGGGTGTTACGCGTATGAGGACGCGCATCTGGGTGGAGGCGTGACACTACGTGAGCTAAACGATCGCAAAGGGCAAGAGCTGGTGGACGGGGTTATGGAGGTGGTTGACCGCTTGAGGCCGTTGCACCTTTCGATTCTCGGTGGAGATCCCCTCGTACGCTACCGCGAGTTGGAGATCATGGTTCCTCTGTTGCTCGCCCGAGGCGTCCATGTACAGATTGTGACAAGTGCCTTCCGGGTCCTCCCCCCTGCCTGGGCCACTCTCCCTCACATGAATGTCGTTGTCTCGATCGATGGCTTGCAGCCAGAGCACGATCTGCGGCGTAAGCCAGCAACGTACGAACGAATTCTTAAGAATATTGCCGGACAGAGAATTACGATTCATTCCACCATTACCGGCCAACTGGTGAAGCGGCCTGAGTACTTGCACGATTTCCTGAAGTTCTGGACACCCAGGCCGGAAATTCAGAAAGTCTGGTTTAGCCTGTTCACACCCCAGATAGGCGATGATATACCGGAGATTCTGACAGCGCAGGAACGCGGCCAGGTGATCGCCGAGCTGCTGCAGTTGCGGAAAGAGTTTCCGAAGCTTGACATGTCTGCGGGACTGATTCGCCAGATTGCGTCGCCTCCTCAAAACCCCAAGGAGTGCGTGTTCGCGTTGACCACGCAAACGATCTCCGCCGACCTTAAGACCAACATCGCTCCATGCCAATTCGGCGGCCATCCGGATTGCGGGTCCTGCGGATGCGTAGCCTCGATGGGCTTAGCAGCTGTTGCCGCCCACAAATTAGGCGGCTTCCTTCCCGTAGGCGCGATCTTTAAGGCCTCTATTAAGGTTGGCCAACTCAGATCGAAGCAAACGTCCGGAGCCGCCTCCGCAAGCTCCGGCATTGCGCGTTTTGCCTTAAAATCGGGCGAAGATTTCAATGAAAGCGAGATACATCTCGACGGAGAAATTCGAACTGGATGCCGTTCGAGAGCTGTCGGCCCGCATTGGCAGCAATCCTCTTCTGGTTCAGGCCAGCAGTGGAAACACGTCTATCAAGATAGATGAAATTTTGTGGATCAAGGCATCGGGCAAATGGCTGATCCATGCAGCAGAAGAAGATGATTTTCTGGTCCCCGTCAAACTCGCACAAGCGAGAACGTGCTTGAGAGAGAACACGGCGATCCCGGAAACCGAAGCGAAATCTACATAGCAGTCCCGGCGCGTCAATTGAGACTGCGATGCATGCCGTACTGCCCCACAAAGTAGTTATCCATGTCCATTCAGTAAACACAATCGCCTGGGCCGTGAGACAGGATGGGCCAAAGCAGCTTAGCGGCCGTCTTTCTCGACTCCCGTGGCAATGGATTCCATACACACCCTCCGGTACTTCTCTCGCGAGGAAAATCGAGCATGCGCTCTCGTGTTTTCCTCAAACGAATGTCTTCGTATTGGGCAATCACGGACTCGTCGTTTGCGGAAGTAGCTGCCGCTCGGTAGAACAGTTGCTTGCGGAAGTCGAACAACGCCTCGCCATTGAGCCGCGCCCCGCACCGGAGCCTAAGTATTCGTTGCTCAAACAGGTGCTTCCCGGATCGGGTTGGTGTCTTCCGGCGTGCGCGGGGGTTCATGCTTTGGCTACGGACCACATCTCTCGGGGGATCCTTTCTGGGGGTGCACTCTACCCTTGTCAGGCTATCTTCTTGCCCGCGATTATGCCTGTGCTTACGTCCTCTCTTCCTTTAGAACAGCCTTGCCGCGGGCAACGAGGATACGCCAAGCAGCAAGTACTTCGCATCATTGAGGATCATGGAGTACTTGCCAGCGAGCATATGACGCGAGCTGAGCGAGAAATGCTGGTCGGCCTCGCGAGTGTAGTACAGCGAATCGATGCATCCGCTCCTCTTCGATATCTGACCGCTTCGGAAGTGAAAGATTTGTTGAACGGAGAGGTCGACAATTATCGGCGAGCGGCTGACACAAATTGCCAGTCGAAAGGGCTCTGATGCGGGCATTAGCGGAACTGCTTGGCGCGCGTGAATAGCGACCAACTGCGTTTCATTTCTTCCGGAAAACCGCTGAACGATAAACTCCCCGGTACCGGTGCAGGGGCGCTGTTCTTTTAGTGTTTCGGTGCAATTGAGGCCGGGTCTGGCGATCTGACATAAAGGCCCGTAAGTGTGTAACGCCCTAACAGTCGCACTGTCGCTATCGAGTCAAGAGAAACGGCTATCCACATTTCGTTCACGTCAGCGAATTGCAGAGTGACGTAGATGTCCTTAATCCAGATGGAAGGGCTTTTCGCGGGCACTCCTTCAATTCTTCGGATTCGGAACGTCTTCGCATCTACCCAGATTTGCCCAAGTATCAAACCTTTCTCCTTGCGCTTAGGGACGATGTGCAATACATACTCAGGAACAAGACCGAAGTTCTCCTGCCGCAGAAAAACGAAGTCATAATTCACCCGGCTAATGTCGCGATTGTGACCTTCTCTCGGAAGCTCAGTTTCCTGCTCTAAAATCGAGCGCACTATTTTTTCTCCCCTTACATTCCCGCTCGCACTGATGATCTTGAATGTCTTCCTACCTGGAGGAGCGAAACTGATCTGGGCCGTAACCTCAGCGGTGGGTTGTTTGTCGTCGGCCCGGAATGCCTTATACTGCCGCGTCACTTCGTATTGGCGAAAGCGAGCAGGATTCTGCTGCTCGACTTGTTCCAGCGATTGCAGAATCGGGTTCAGATCAGGAGACGTACTCTTAGGCTCACCTGCAGGTGAATCGTACTGTGAGCAGAAGGCAACTGTCGTGAGCAAAGGGAGGACCGTTAACCGAACTTGGGCCATTGCTTCCTGATCCGGACAACCTCCATTTTCGCTTGAGTTTTTTTGCGGAAGCTTTACCCGGTGTTCTCGTCCCGCTTTCAAGCATGATGCCAGGCTGCTGCGCCGAAAAACGCCTCGAACTTGAACTCACGAAAGAGCACAAGCTGCCATTTCGTTGCAGGAGCTTCGAAGCAGGCACGAGCTGTGTCGATGAGCTTCGGATACTCCGCAGCATGATGGTGCGAAGGTTCTCGATTGGGGTTTCATGGTGCAGAGCGTTTCATAAGATCATCATCAGAGAGAGTTGAACCGTATAGGTCCGAACTGGAGACCAGTGTCCGTAGAACTGATCTTTCCGACAACGCTGCCCTGTAATTGGAATTAGAATGGTGGCATCTGGGAAGATACCGCCGAACGGCTTGGGAAAACTTTGATACAGGGACAAGAGCGCCGTTCTGGCCGGTCATCTCCTGAGTGTGAATGAAATTTGCCTGTGAGCTTGCATGCAGCACCTACGACTCGGGTGGTCAATCTCCGCTCTACTTTCCTTTTCGCTTTGCGCACACGAATTGCCGGCAGGTACGACCTTGGAAGTGCGCTTGTCAACGCCGACCGGTTCTCGCAGTTCCCACACTGGCGATCAAGTAGAAGGCAGGACGATTGCACCTGTCGGTCTTCGTGGCCAGATCCTCATTCCGCAAGCGTCACGAGTGTTTGGATCCATAGCAAGCGTGAAACGGTTCGGCTTGGGCCTCAAACACGTGACGGCCAGCATTCATTATCAATTCCATGCGGTTCGATTAGCAAACGGGGATACAATCCCCATCCAGACTGAAGTTCTCGAAGTAGAAACCGCGAAAGAGCGCGTCGATGTTGACGGTACGGTACGTGGCATTCACCCCGTCGCAAGCCTGTCCTCGAGTTTGGCCCTGTTTGCGGTTCCCCTACTCTTTGTAGTGCCGACAGTAGGGGTGCCGGTCTGGGGCATCAAGTCCGTCGTCGCGCCATCCGCAAATCCGGAGATCTACTTTCCTGCGGGTACTGAGCTGCTTCTCCGATTAACTGCCCCTGTCGAGGTTCGTTTGAGTGCAGAAAGGCCAGTTGGCATAAAGTCATTTTCACCGGAGGAACTAAACGAAGTTGAGCACCTGCTAAACAGTTCCGCCCAACGGGCGCGAATGGGGAGCCATCCGTCTGACCTCGTGAACCTTCTGTTTCTTGGCAGCCGTGAGGAGATGGACCGCGCCTTTCATGCCGCCGGTTGGGTTCAGGCGGAACGAAAATCGCCGATGTCACTGTATGGGATGTATCACGCCCTTACTCGGCGGATTGGGTACAAGAGGGCCCCGATGAATGTCCTAACGCTAAACGGAGTACCTTCCGATTTCGTTTATCAGAAAAGCCTAGACACTGTTCAAAAGCGTCATCACGTACGGTTGTGGAAAGTAGTCCACACAGCGGACATCTGGCTGGGAGCTGCCGCTGAAGATATCGGCTTCCGGTTTAAGCTGGCGCACTGGACGCATTCCACTGCTCCGAAGATTGACAACGAACGCGGGAAGGTAGTAAATGATCTCGCTTTCACCGGTTGCCTAGACGCTGTTGAGCTAGTTTCGCGCCATTCCCCGGACCTGCTGCAAGATCCCAAGGGTAAGCAATTGATTTTGACGGACACTGATGTTGCGGTGGTCCGATTGAACGTTTGCAACAACCCGAGGGCCATGCAGGGCGTCGACGCCGCCTCAGATCGTGATCCGCGCAGTCGGCTGTCCCGCGGTTTGGGATCATTGCGCAATGATTTGCGCCAAAATATCTTTTTCACGACATACAACACACTAAAGCTTCTGACAGAACGTCGAGCATTAAAACCGCTTAGAAAGGCCCCAAGCATCGACTCGAATCCGCCTGGATTGGACTGGCTAAGCTCGCTATCGACGGGGAAGGCAACGTCGTCCTCAGCACGTCCGGACGCTCCTACCGGTAAGATCCAATGAACATGGAGCTGCGAGTAAACGGTCCCGCATGTCTCTGCACCTTCCGGTGAGAACAACAGCAATCGCGTAGAACGATTCTGCGATGAGTTCGTAGCCAGTTTCTTGATCCCACGGAATCCGCTCTTCGAAGCTGTTGGCGTATCGACACCCCACATGAATTTTCTGATGCGGATGTCAAACGGTTAGCAGCACGATTCCGTGTTAGCAACTCCGCTATCGCCCTACGACTTGAGAAAACCGGCCTCGCGCCAAAGGGTTTCTGTTCTTGGTGTATTGGCTCGTGGGACCTCCCTAACGAGCCGGAAGGGGTAACTTCCGTGCGGTCTCCGGATTACGTGACGATCGGAATCAAGCGAGTCGGACGACTCCATGGAGAAACCGTCCTTCGAGCAGTTCGACGGCGCGTGATCAATTCATTTGATGCTTCCGAGCTTATAGGCGTCCAGCCCGGTACGCTCGCGAAGATCCAGGCGGCTCTTGGGTTAAGCGGCCCCCATCGTTGCCGCTATTACGAGATATCGAGCCAGACGTTTATCTTTTCGACACTTCCGCATGGATTGGAATTGAGTCACGAACAGATTCCGAAGATCATATGGGTGCTTGTCATCGGTCTCATAGAACAAGGACGCATATTTACTTGCGCTCAGGTCCTTGCAGAGATGCACGAATCCCTATCTCGTTGCGACTCAAGCCATACGAACGCGCTTTGCAGGCCGGTGTTCGCGATGATATAGAGTATCTACAACATGTCGGTCAATAACGCACGACTATCCAGGGATGAGGAAGGCAAGGGGATGGAAAACGCCCGCTGATTCCTATATAGTGGCACTAACTGAACGTGAAGGCTACGTTGTGGTAGCTAACGAAACAAGCAGGAACAGACCGAATCGGAAGATTCCTGGCGTGTGCAAGCAACGCGGAATCCGTTGTATTCCGTTGGCCCAGTTCATCAAGGAGGTGAAATGAAAACCGTTCGCGGAATAAAGCCAAGAAAGCCGAAGCGAACCACACAAGAACGAAAAGCGCCTGATGCACAAAAGCGTCAACCGCTTTCCCTATACCCACTCAGCTTTGACGAAGCGGTAACGGACAATTCTGAAGGTGAGGCCGGAACCAAAAAGGAAAGCCGCAAAGCGCAAGAAGGTTAAATGAGCGATTGGGTGAAGAAGGCGGCAGAACTGGAACGCCAGAGACAGCAAAGGATCAAAGAGTCGCGACTCGGGTAGTGGGCTACTGTGAAAATTCCGCGATGTCTTTCAGTGCGCTTTGGTTTTGGAGAAGCTGACGACAGACTCACGTTGTTCGCCGTTCGAGTCTTGAGGCAGATCAATCGTGGATACAGTTGTCTTGTTGCGGCTACCCAACGGGCGTCCGCGGCCACGGGTCGGTGAGGGGTTGGTAATGAAGTCTGACGACTGTTCCTGGTCCAAGATTTGTATCACAGAAATGGCACGGTCTAACCTGTCTCGTTCCGTGATCAATTGTGCCAATAGAGGTTTATAATCCAACGGTGATATCCGTTCTTGATAAAGATCGCGGTTTCAAACAACCAGTGTTTCGATCTGCCGTCTTGCGAGGTCGACGGTGTCATGCTCACCTAGTAGAAGCGGCCCAGTATCGGAGGCGTTGCGTTTTCTCATATCGAAGGCTTCCCACTTTTGTCTGTCTCCTTGCTTACGCATAAGCGCTGTAGCCATTCCTCTAAGTTCTTCGTTGATGTAGTACAACTGCGGAGCAAACTCTCCGGGATACCATGCTTTACTCATGTCAGTACTCTTACTGATCAGACAATAGCACGGCATGGAGATTTCATTAGTCCGGCTTCTTACAGAGTGGTGAGAAAAGTACGCCGCTATTTGCGGTTATGTAACCTGCAATCGTGCAGAGATCAAGTTCTCGACGCGCCACCGCTTGGCCTGCCTTTCATCGGTGGAGTGTCGTTGAATCACCCTTCCCAACACCAAACTGGGAGTATTTATCCCCTGGATGACCGTATCCGTCGGAGGTAAGCACGAGCACGAGGCCCCGCGCGGTGTCATCCCCGACTTCCCCGTGAAGCACACCACCGCGGACCTCGAGGCCGGCGTGGATCGTGATTTTGAGCTGGCATTAGAGCTGGTGCGAAAAAACCGCTGAAGTTCAGCGCCGCCTATTCCGGGGATGATTCGGGGGTACATCGTGGCCGCTCAATGCCTTCCGACAGTCTCATATGGTTCCGTTGCGACGTTCGGTGCAGGGTTGCGAGCGTAGAGAGTCGACGCCGATCACGGCCGACCTCGATGCGGGAGGCGGCGATGGCATTTTGTCTTCATGCGGAAACGGCGATTGCTACGCGGATGCCACAAACAACCGCTCGAAGTGACGCCGTCCAGCTCTGTCGCGACCAGAATCAGCGTGCATCCACGCTGCTCGAACCTGAATGTCTCCTGTGCGCCCATAAGGGGCCTTTGCTGCCTTTTCGCCAACGCATTAGGGTGGAGTAAGGAAGTCTGTGAAGCCGTCCGGTAGATTCTTCGCGCTCGTATCGGTCTTCTGCTCGAAGCCCCTACCGACCATCGGCAAAAAGCGTGGTCGACGCCAATTACTCTTGGTGAGATTCGTGATCAGCCGACCGGCGGTTCGAACTTCCCCGAGATAGTTGCCTTCCTGTCCATAGATTTCGTCCCCCTCGGTAAAGCGACCAATCTGCCTTCCTTTGTAAGAATAGAGAGCATCCTCGTTTCGATACCCAAAGTACTTTCCACTCCACGTCCACAACCATTCGAATTGACTTGCTGAAGAAGCCGTCAACACGGCAAAATCACCTCCTCGACATCGCAACAGGTGCGTCGGATGCATGGGCAGCAAGCTTCCGCAGCAGTCGAATTTTGCTTCGTCTCAGGCGTCGCTTCGTCGTCGTCTTATCAGCTTTCGCTTTATTTCCGTTTAGTGATGACACAGTAGGGTCCAGCAATGGTCAGCGCGCCTAACATCAGCGCGCCGAGTCCACTAACTCGGGTGCCTTTGACTCAGCACCACCCCGCCTTCGTTTTCCCACGCATGGACAGGTTCGCTTGTGAACACATATTTGAATGCAACGGCGCTTGCCAGAGTGCGCAATGGATCCTGAAAGCGTCGACTTCGCTGAATGTGTCTGGCGTGAGCGACAACGCTCGTATAACGCAAACCCAGAAAAGACCGCCGTCTCATTTGAGTGATCTCCAGACAGTTGCAGTTCTGCAGTTTCACTGCATCCATCACGTGCGCGACGGCACGATCTGTCCTGGACTGATCATTAAAACCGAAGCCACGCGTGCGAATTTCGCCAGCCATGTAGAAGAATGTCCATCCGGCGCTTTCGATTTCTCTGCCCAGCTGAGCGCTAGTGGAGTTAGTGATGGATGACCAACCCGGCGAGTAAGGGTGGGTGCCGAGGACGAGTGATTCTGGGGTGGGAGCGCCATCTTCGATAAGCATCGTGCCTATGCGAATTGTTTCTGTCATTCTATTTTCTCACGATCTCTGAAACTCTTGGTTTGATTGTTTACGGGCGGAAGCGGGTCTTGTTTACTAGCCGATTCCTGTCCCGGTCTGTTTTGGCATTCTGTTCCGCTACCTTTGCAAGTCCGGGAGCTTCTTCTGTGTCCAGCCGGACGGCTTCGGTTATGACAGCTTCGGCCAGGGCATTCAGAACTTTCTGGAAGATCACGATTTTAACCGTCGCCGAGTAGGGAAGTTGCACCAGGTTCAGAGAATATTCGGTATCTTCCCACCGCGCCAGAACCTGCGCCTTCTCATCCGAGAACTGAGAGGACAACACCGTTGGCACGCTTGGCCTAGCGACCGCCCCGTATTGAGCCGAGATGCCGTCGATCAAGTCATCTGTCGTCAATCCGGCAATCTTTTCGCCATCGTAGTCGACGACAATCCTAAACAGCTGTCCGTTGAGAAAGGCGAACGTCACCTCATCTACGGGGTCTTTATCGTCGGAGGCGCCGGCAAACCGGCTAGGACGCCACCTTAGTTCTTGAATGAGGGCCGGGCGTTGGTGGAGGACGGTCACTTCGGACAGATTCATTCCGGAGTGTTTGACGGCGGCGTTCAGGCTCGCTCCAAAGTGGAAGCCGCGATACGTCGAAAGATCCGCCCCGGCCAGCAGCGGCGAAAACAGCAAAATTAAGAAACTCAGATTGCTAATCGATCGAAGTGTCTTCATCGGTGTGCTCCTTCTGATTTCTAGCCGCCGTAATCCGATCCATAGTGGCCATTCTGCGAAACAGAGTGTTTGCCATCGCGAGGTTCGCAAACCATGGCTTCCGTCGTCAGCATCAGCGACGCAATCGAGCTAGCATTCTGCAGCGCCGAACGTGTCACCTTGGTTGGATCGATCACGCCCGCTTTTATCAAATCTTCATATCGCGAAGTAGCTGCATTGAACCCGTAGTTGATGTCGTTCTGGGTTTGGATCTTCTCTACAACGACAGCGCCTTCATGCCCGGCATTGTTGGCGATCTGACGAGTTGGCTCCTCACAAGCGCGCCTGACAATCGCGACACCGATCTTCTCATCGCCTGCAAAAGTCAGCGAATCGAGAACACGGGCCGCCCGGAGTAACGCCACGCCACCCCCCGGCACGATGCCTTCTTCCACTGCCGCGCGTGTCGCATTCAACGCATCTTCGACGCGAGCCTTCTTCTCTTTCATCTCCATCTCGGTCGCCGCACCCACCTTAATCACTGCCACTCCGCCTGCTAACTTAGCCAGCCGCTCTTGCAGCTTCTCGCGATCGTAGTCCGACGTGGTTTCCTCGATTTGAGTGCGCAACTGCTTGATGCGACCCTGAATAGCACTCTGGCTACCGGCGCCATCAATAATGGTCGTGTTGTCCTTATCTACCGTCACGTGCTTCGCCAGGCCAAGGTCATCCAAGACCAATTTTTCAAGCTTGATGCCAGTCTCTTCCGCTATAGCTTTGCCGCCTGTGAGAATCGCGATGTCCTCCAGCAGGGCCTTACGCCGATCACCAAACCCGGGAGCTTTCACGGCGCAAACGTTTAACGTTCCACGCAATTTATTCACTACCAGCGTTGCCAAGGCCTCACCATCCACATCTTCCGAAATCACCAACAGCGGTTTGCCCGCTCGGGCCACCAACTCCAGCACCGGGAGCAGATCCTTCATGCTGGAGATCTTCTTCTCATGAAGCAGGATGTAAGGATGTTCCAGAACGGCTTCCATCCGGTCCGTATCGGTGGTGAAGTAAGGTGACAGATAGCCTCGGTCGAACTGCATGCCATCAACGGTGCTCAACTCAGTCGACATGGTCTTCGATTCTTCAACTGTGATGACGCCGTTCTTGCCGACCTTTTGCATCGCTTGCGCAATGGTGTTTCCGATGCTCAAATCCCCGTTGGACGAAATGGTCCCAACCTGGACGATTTTGTCGCTGTTCTCCACAGCGGACGAGATCTTCTTCAACTCTTGAACTATGGCCTCTACGGCGCTCTCAATCCCGCGCTTCAGCGCCATCGGATTCGCGCCAGCCGCTACCGATTTCACACCCTCACGGAAGATGGTTTGCGCCAAAATCGTAGCGGTCGTCGTGCCATCCCCAGCAATATCGCTCGTCTTCGAAGCCACTTCGCGGACGAGCTGCGCGCCCATGTTCTCAAGCGGATCTCTCAACTCGATCTCTTTCGCCACCGTGACGCCGTCCTTCGTGATGGTCGTGCCGCCGAACTTCTTTTCGATAACTACATTCCGGCCCTTGGGCCCGAGCGTCACCTTGACTGCGTCCGCGAGCTGATTGACACCGCGCAGAATCGCCTGGCGGGAATTCTCACTGTAGATAATTGTTTTAGCTGCCATATAGGGTCCTTCTTCCGCCTAGGCAACCTTCGTCGCCGGCTTTTCAGCGCCTTCTAATACGCCGAGCACTTCGTCTTCGCGCACGATCAGCAACTCCTCCCCCGCCAACTTGATCTCGCTGCCGGTGTATTTGCCGTAAAGAATGTGATCGCCCACCTTTACATCCAGCGGAGTTAAGGTGCCGTTTTCTAGTCGCTTGCCTCGGGACACCGCGACAACTTTTCCTTCTTGTGGCTTCTCTTTTGCGCTGTCGGGGATAAAGAGTCCCCCGACGGTGCTGCCCCTCGCCTCGATACGTTTCACAACGATGCGGTCATGAAGCGGTCGGATATTCATACTAGAGCCTCCAATCGGCTTGGTGCGTTGGCTAAGGGAGGGGTTCCGATAACTGACTTAGCTCAGGAGTCGGAAGAGTGGGCGGAAGTACCCAGACATTAACTAGAATAAGTTAATCCAGCTTGCTTGTCAAGCCTAAATGGGGGTAGACTAACACTGTGCTTAATCTGCTTCGGTTAAGCAGCAGAGAACCCCAATGGACATCTCTTCTGTAATTCGACATCGCCTGGACGACCTAGGCATCGGACAGCGCGAGCTGGCCGTGGCTGCCGAAGTGACGGAGTCCTACATCTCACAGCTTCTGGCCAACAAGAAAACGCCGCCCGCGCCGGACCGGACCGACATCTACGACAAAATCGCCAAAGTTCTGAAACTTTCTAGCAAAGAGCTGTCACGGTTAGCCGATACTCAGCGCCGGGAAGAACTCAAGCGGAAGGTTCTAGATCCGCCGCGGCCCCTCTTTCAAGAATTCCGAGAGCTCATTCTCCGGAAATGTGCAGCCGCGAAGAAGAAACAGATCACCAATATTTTCGAGCGCGAACCTTTCGGCGAGTTCGAACGCTTCATTACCCAAAAGCTTCTCGATGTAGCTAAGCGAGTGGCTAAAAAAGAGCTTGAAGACGAGAAGTGGATTCACCGCGTAGCTCAAGTTAGCAAGCGGAGCTATGAAGAGGCGCGGGTCTTGATTCTCGAGTTCCTGGACACGGATGTCTTCCACGTTTCCGCTGAAAACTGCATATCGTTTCTCGACCCACTGATCGAAAGCTGGGATATTGAATTCGACAATTTCGGCATGGAAATCGTATTGAACCGCCGCTTGGCCCATAGTCACCTTAAAAAGCTTGAATTCCGGGAAGCGGAACCCGAACCCACCTTTGAAGTAGAGCCTGCCCTGAAAGAATTCCTTAAAGACGCAAAGCTCAGCGCCGGCATTACCGAGGACGAAACTTCCTTTCTGAAACGTCTTAGTTGCGATGGAAAACGTCCTTCGCTGCTCTACTACTACCGCGAGCTGCAAAACCTCCGAGATCCGCTCAATTTCCTTCCGTTATCGATCGGAAAGCGGCCAGAGCCCGAAAGAAAAATCTTCAGTCAAAAGTCCCGGGTCCGGAGAAAGGCCGGCCAAAAGCGGCAGCAGGCCCCCGCATGAGTTATGACGTACTGTTTCAAACCCTAGCCGAAGTAGCCGACCTTAGTAATGCTCCGGCCATCGCCATCGGTCCGTACCTGCTGAAGACCAAGCAAACTGGCTTGTTGCAGGAAATTAGTATTTACGCCAAAAGGGGCGATTCTCTAGAGCGGCTCCGCTTGCTGTACATGAATGCGCCCGCACTCGCGCTTTGGAGGGAGATGGGCAAGGCGGCAAACGTCGTTGACCGGACAAAACGTCCGCCACCCAGCGCCACGTTGGCTTTCGGAGTTCCATTTTCCGAATAGAAGAGTCTATAACATCCCAACCCGTGCGCTCCCAGTATGCCTTTACTTGCAATACCTAAAAACCTAAGAAAAACGAGAATTCGGGTCTACAAGCGCCATAATTCAGTCATTCTCATCGACAGACCTACACCTGGGCTCTTGAAGATCCAGAACCCCGAGGGCAATCGTTGAGAGGACGAGGCATATGATTCGGTTTAATATTCGGCATTGCTCGATCACGTTCGGTCTCTTGAAGCGAATAGCCACAGAGTGGAGTACGGATAACGCTACCCGTTGGAGCGCCTCCGTGGCGTTTTCTATACCCTACTTTCCCTTGCGCCGCTTCTGGTCCTTACGGTTGCGATTGCTGGCCTTGTGTATGGCAAAAGAGTGGCGCAAGGGCAACTGATTTTGGGCCTGCGGGATCTGGTGGGTCCTGACGTAGGTCGGGCAATTCAGATTCTGCTTACGAGTCCCCACAAGCCGGTGAGCGGCTTGATTGCGGCTGTATTCGGCGGCATGACTTTGTTTTTCGGGGCCTCAGCCGTATTGACGGAACTTCGCGATGCTTTGAACGCGATCTGGCACGTGCCTGTCAATCGGAATAGGACACAGTTCGCGAATTTGTTGCGTCTCGCCAAAGAGCGCGTGTACTCGTTTGTCATGATCGTTGGCCTTGGCATGCTTCTTCTCGTCTCTTTGTTGCTGAATACCTGGCTTGGAGCTTTAGAAACATTTTTCGGCTGGCGAATGTTCGCTTCCGGCTATTTCCTACATCTCACCGCGTTCTTGATTTCTTGTCTGGTTATTACCTTCGTATTTGCGGCCGTGTACAAGTTGATTCCCAATGTACGCCTGAACTGGAGCGACGTCGCCGTGGGAGGAGTTGTTACGTCATTACTGTTTATCATTGGCAAACAGCTCCTCGCGCTTTATATGCGCAGGACAAGTTTGGGATCCGCTTACGGAGCGGCTGGGTCGCTCATAGTCGTCCTGATCTGGGTGTACTACTCGGCGCAAGTCTTCTTCTTCGGAGCGGAGTTTACG
The DNA here is from genome assembly GCA_963771565.1 of uncultured Acidobacteriaceae bacterium. Classification (GTDB taxonomy): domain Bacteria; phylum Acidobacteriota; class Terriglobia; order Bryobacterales; family Bryobacteraceae; genus Bog-105. Next base: position 220,662 of record CAVYUB010000012.1, on the reverse strand, counting down.
AAGGTGTACGCGGAGACCTTCGGCCCCCAAAAGAGCACAACAGATAGTCAGAACCAGCTATGCGAATCACCCTTCTCTTATGGCAAGGGGCCCCTCCCTTCACCATAGTCAGTTAAGTATTTCCAGTATCTCTCATTGACAACGAGCCTTTGCTTCACTGATAATAGTAAAGACAGTACACCTTGCACTGCCTGCAGATCATCTGAACTAAGTCAGGTCCTCTGACACCTAATCTCTTAGCGAACTTTAATACGAGGTGAACTGGCTTTCGGGTCAGAACGTGACGCGAAGGTACCTCATCTCATTTGCGATGGAGGCAGATTGCCACCTCGCACCGAAATCGAAAGGATTCGGCGGGCGAACCTCACAAGAACTCGCCCCGGTAATGATCGACATGTCTATTCTAAGTTGGATTCTCCTCGGATTGATTGCTGGGTTTCTCGGAAGCAAGATCGTCAACAGGCACGGCGAAGGCATATTTCTGGACATCGTTCTGGGAATCTTTGGCGCAATAGCGGGCGGATATCTGTTCAGCTTGTTTGGCGCTGGGCGGGTTACGGGCTTGAATTTATATAGTGTGCTCGTAGCGACGGCAGGAGCCATCCTGGTTCTGGTCGTCTATCACGGTTTTAGACGCATTACGGCCCAGCGCAGCTAATACGAGTTTGGAAGCGATGCTCGCCATGCGCGTATCGCTTCTTCCAACGGCGCCGAGTAACTTTCAAAAGGAGATTTACATGCCCAGAGATTCACGCCGAAAGGCGGCCGAGTTTCAGCAGAGGGCGGCTCATGCCCACCTCGCCGCAACTCGACATGGCAAACTATCGCCGTCGCAGTCATAATAGTAAGAGCAGGATCACCAGACTGGACACGAGCAGTCCAGACAAGCGTTCGAGCACGCGGCAAGAGGGTTCGCGGCATCTCACCAGGCGCAGCAGAAGTCGGCAAAGCACAGCGGAGAAGTAAAATGCTTCACCGGAGGCCACTGATGCTGAGTGATCCAATTCGGATTGCGGACGCAATTAACAATCCTAAGTTTCGCGCGGGCGATGAGGTAATTCTCGCTGAAGGACCACATAAGTACGTACGAGGAGCATTCCTGACTTTAAAAGAGGATGTGGAATGGGCCGCTATCAAGGAAGCAAACGGAGCAGTCAACAGCCATCCTGTGGAGTGGATGAGTAGCTATCGAGAGCCAGGTTCTTATACTTCCTCAGATTTAAGAGGGAAAGAGTAACTAATGCGCAAATTTGCATGCAATCGTAATACTTGTGGTTGTCTCCGCCGTTCTCGTTTCTGCGGCTAAGAAGCATCGATTGACTGCAGCGTCCATTGTTCCCGCCGCGAAAAGGCTCAATTAAGATCGGGAAGGATCGCAACGGCAATACAGAGGTGAAGCTGTCACTTTGACGCGATGTTTAGTGCTGCTCGTCGACGATCTGCGTGGGCGTGACGTCAACCTTTCTGGCAATCACACTCCCAAACATATGGTTAGAGGGCCGACTCTGACCGCCGCCAAGAGGAAGTGAGGACACTCACTTTGAAGGGCGCGGCAAACCGAAGCATAGGAGGCCCTTTCCAAGCTGAACCGAGCACACGCGCCAAGCTCACGTAGGACACCTGGGATACTGGTGCCGAGAATACAACGTTGGGAAGTTGGTAAGAAAGAGTGCTGGAATACGCCGTCGCGGAAGGTTATCTGGCTCGGGTCGCGGTAAGGTTTATCGTCGCCGCTGCTGTGATCTTGTGCGGGCTGATAAACAGCGTATCTTCCGTTTATGCGCGCGATCCAGTTGGCGGGACAATGCCGGAAATCATCAAGGACGACGGCAGGATCCTCGCCCTTAATGGCACAGGTGTAGGCACGAAGATTCTTGTCCACATCTACGCCATAGGGCTATATCTCGAGAAGAAGACGACAGATGCTCGAACCGCGATTACAAGTGACGAAGCCAAGCGAATTGCACTTGTCATGTTGCGAAACGTCAGCCGTCAGCAGTTTGTTCAAGCAGTAGAGAGGGGCATGCTTCGCAACTCCGGTGTGCCGATAACCACCCTTCGTTCTCGACTCGATCTCTCAGAACGTGCGCTGCCAGCCCTGGAGAAAGGAGACATGCTTGATTTCACGTATCTACCCGCGGTCGGCACCGTAGTACGCGGCCAAGGTCGAGAGCTGAAGATTCCGGGTAAGGATTTTGCGGAAGCGCTCTTCTCCGTCTGGCTGGGCCCTGACGCAGACAGTAGTTCTCTCCGGGACAAATTGTTGGGTGGGAATTAGCCGTTGCCGATCAGTAATGTGCAACGGTTGCTCTATCCTTCGCCGTCATGATACTCAGAGGGCGCAGTGCTTCCAGACTGGGGGCGGGTCATCTGCCGTGTTGATGGCGCTCTTCTGGAGGGGATAGTACTCAGCGATTTCGCCAGCTGTAACCTCGAGAGAACTACTCTTTCGAATCAGGGCAGCGATGTCCTCGTCGGCCATCCCACGTTTACGCAACGATTCGATCTCGTCACTGATCATGCCGACGAAAGCCTAAACTGGGAATTGTTCTGCCGCGAGGCCTGCGGCCTCGCGAAGTGCCTTCTGTGCCTTGAGGGCCGCGTCAAGAGGGTAAGCCCTGGATGAATGCATTGCGGTCTCGTTGTGCCATACAAAGTTCCTTTCGCCTGCGAGGCGGTTTTTGCAGCATGCCCCGGCTGAGGCCGATGAGCGTGAGAATCGACATTACTTGAACGCCCATACAAATTCGCTCAACAGAGTCCGAACCCGATGGCACTTAAGATTCTCCACAACGAGCTTGTTGATCATTCGGAAAACGCCAAACGACTATAGCCCGGATACGTCTTGAGTGGCTCTTGGGCTAGTTGAGAGTGGGGATGGCGCCGCGTAGCACTCCCGGCCGGCGTGAAACGCAGCTGTGCACTTCGTGTTGCTTAAATTAAGAATAAGTGAGGTGAGGTGTGGCGCCGGTCAACGGCAAATTCAAGAACTGCCAGGCCAGCCGTGCCACGGTGCCTCTGAAATCTTACGACTGGATTGCCGATCCGTCTTATAAGACCGTGAGGACGTGGACGGCAGAACAATTCTCGTTGTGGAGGAGCTGATCGCGGCTGTCGATCTCCGCAATCAGCTTCGCCGGATGGGTTATCTTGTCAGCGCGTTAGCTAAGACGGGGGAGGAGGCGGTGCGCCTCGCAGCGGAGCTACATCCGGATCTGGTGCTCATGGATGTAAACCTCGCAGGCACCATGAATGGTCTAGAGGCCGGGCGCCGCATTCAGCAAACTAATCGCATACCGGTCGTCTATGTCACTGCGAATGTGGACATGTTCAGTCACACTTCTCCTCCCATGGAGGGGGCATGTCTCTGTCTTTCGAAGCCATTTTCCGTCCCCGAATTGCGAGCTGTGATTGATATTGCGCTGGGGCTTTAGGCTGCCCGAAAACCGTCTTGCAGTTTACAGTGGCTACTCTTCACGTCAGACCCAAAACCAGCTGCATTTACAGAAGAGCGCTCAGCTGAGTTCTTGGGCGAGTCCGATGAGAAGCCCTTCAGGCCCGCGGATATAGCAGAGCCGATATGCGTCTTTATACTGGACTACTTCGCCTACGAGCTGCGCGCCGCGCTTGAGGAGCCTTTCAAGCGTCTCGTCGATGTCGTCCACGGCGAACATGACGCGGAGGTAGCCTAGAGCGTTCACCGGGGCCTTGCGGTGATCCGCGACGACAGGCGGCGTGAGGAAGCGGGATAGCTCGAGCCGGCCGTGGCCAGTCCAGCGGTCGGATTCGGCACGCCGGCGCAGGTTACCCGTACGAAGAGCTAGCGGTATCGGTCTGTTGGCAGAGGTATACTTCGAGTCGATCTCGCACCCGTGCATACAATCACTGCAATAGTGACACGTGGGCCGCTGTTTCCACTTTGTATCCGTTGGGATAGCCTTCCGCTGTGTCAGGAAATCCATGGCCCGGCCCTTCGCTTTCAGCCTGTGAACGCCGCGCTTCAAGAGCATTTCGGGACATCGCATCGGAACCGTCTTCTGAAATTCACCGTCGGGCAAATTCCAGAGTCCATCCTTGCTGCCGTACACGCCCATGAAACGCTCTGCGCGGCTATAATACGGCGCTACGTCTTCGTATGAGATAGGCCAGCGCCTGAAGTCGCCTGGCCCGAATCGCAGACTGTGACCCGCCCAGCAAAGCGAGCGACCGCCCAAAGCCCTCAAGAAACCATGCCCAGGCCGGTCCCCTACAGCAGTGAAGTGATGGCTCTCAGAGAAGTCCGCTAAGCTCGGAAACGGGTTGCGGTGACCAGCCCTTTAAACGATCTTCCAATTGGGCATACGCTGACCCGTGCCCGTTGTAATCTATGCGCCTGCCCGCAACTGCTTGCCAGATTCAACTCGCGCCACCTTTAGCCCCGCTGCCGAGACAATATAGCTCGCAATGCCGCCTCCGGGCCCGCTACCCACGACGCAAACGTCAAAAAGCTGGTTAGGCATTGTGCTCCATGCTTATGTCCGGTGTTTGACACGTTGTCCGGCAAATTCGATCACTCAGATCCTCTCCAACGGCCTTGTGGTCTTCGTGCGCGCAGCCCGCGAACTCATGCACCATTTGATTACCTTGGTACTCCAGATCCTGATGAATTCCAATTGAAGATGTGTAGTATCCGTTTACCGTCGCTCTCTTCAGGGTCACGAAAAACCTTTGCTCGAGCGCAACGGGTTTCTCTTCGTGGTCCGCCAATTGCTGCAGCATCGCATCCTGTGCGACCGGACTGCACTCGGAAAACGGCTTACCGCTGGCGGCCCGCGCAAGCGCATCCATTGCTTCGATGCCCCTGCTCCAAAGCTCCTTCAGCTCGCTATTGCCCGCACTCACGACCGTGTCGATGTATTCGGGAACACGCGCCGCTTGAGCGCCGGGAGAGTGTTCGTCGGCGGGAATTATTGTTTCGCTCAATGCAGCAAGCGTCTCCATCTGCGCCGGCGTGAAATACGCCGGCCGGTATATCTCACGTACAGAGCTCAAGCCCGGAAGCCGTAAGGCGACGCCGGTTGAGATGCCCAGCAATTTCAGTACGGAACGACGGTCGATCGTCTCCGCCATCATCTCGAAAGCCTCACGAGAGATTACTCTTCTTTACCTGCTCTGAAATATAGCCCGCGGTTCGCACAGCCAGCGCCATAATCGTCAGCGTTGGATTCTTTTCGGGAAAAGTGACAAAACAACTTCCATCCACCACAAACAAATTGCGGACATCGTGCGCCTGGCAGAACTTATTCAATACCGATTTACGAGGGTCACTACCCATCCGCACCGTGCCCACCTCGTGGCTTGCAAAACCTTCCGGGTCCGGACTGGTATCGAACACAGCGGAGCATTTTGCCGCGTCGAGAATCCCGTGCGCTCTTATTTTCATGTCTCTCCACAACGCGCGGTCATTGTCCGAAAAGCGGAAGTGCACCACGGGACTTGGAATCCCATACGGGTCACGATGATCTCGATCCACTGTCACCCGGTTCTCCGGTCGTGCCAAAACCTTGCCAAAACAATCCATCCAGATCATGCCAGGTTGCAGAAATCGTACCTGCTGTTTGAAATGCTTCCCCAAACCCTTCATCAAGAGTGCGTGGTGAGGAAACATGAACGACGCATCCTGTACCTGATAATGAAAGCCGCCGGCATACGCTCGCCTCCGGTCATCTGCATTGAATCGCGGTATGTAGGAGTGGTCTGTGGCGCCATCATTATTGACCGGTCTGGTCCCGGCAAGCTCCTCTAGATACCCCACTATGCCCGCCGTGATGTGGCCATGAAGGTACCGTCCCACTGCATCGCTGGAGTTCGCGAGTCCATTTGGATAGCGCCGTGAACGCGAGTTCAACAACAAACGCGCAGACTCGATACTGCCGCAGCAAACCGCGAAGATACGCGCCTGGATTTCTTCCTCTTGACGCATCTCAGCATCCACTACGGATACCGCTCGTACGAGCCCAGCTTCATTCACCTCTAATTCACGTGCGATCTTTCCGGAAGCGAGAGTGAAATTACCAGTGCGACGGGCTTTCGGAAGCATCGAGTTCGGAACGGTAAACAGTGCTCCGATATCGCAGCCCTCCATGCAGTGCCCACAGTAGTGACACTTTGGCCGGTTGTCGTACGGTACGGTCAGAACCGCCTTACGTGATGGAATCATCGGCATCCCGAGCTTCGTGCAGGCACGCTTCAGGATCTCCTCCGAACACCGAAATTTAAGAGGGGGCAGGAACTCTCCATCCGGCAGGATCTCCAGGCCTTCGCGCGATCCAGTAACGCCAATCATTTTCTCCACGTGCGAGTAGAAGGGAGCTACTTCTTCATAGCTAAGAGGCCAATCCTCTTCGACCCCCTCAACGCTTCGCTCGCGAAAATCCCGTCGTGCGAATCGAAAACAGCACGCGTTCCAGTGCACGCTTCGTCCACCAACGGCCCGGATGCGGTCAACAAAGATGTTATCACTATCGTTGTACCGGATCGCTCGGGTGACCGCTTCCGGATACCCAGGATGCGGTTTGATTCGGTCGGCGAATTGGTACGGCCATGCGTGATAATGAAAATCACTGGCTCGCAGCGGCTGTCCCGCCTCCACGAGCACTACTTTTGCCCCGGCTTCGGCCAGTTCTTTGGCCAAGACGCCACCAGCGGGCCCGGAACCAATCACGCAAACATCGTAGGTTTCCACAAGCGGATGACAGTCTAAGCCAACAATGGTACAACCCTGAGGGCCGAAGGGAGTTGCCAACTCATGTCATTGCCCTCGCAAGGTATTCGACAAATGCGACGAATGGAACATCCCACTCTTTCTTCCTCCCGCACACCGGCTCATAATCGCAGTCAACATAGATAAAGAAGCTGATGGCTGTTTTGAGGTGAGCAGAAGCCGATGCACTTACGTGCTTCGAGCGAGTTAAGTGCTCATATACGGAAGACCAATCTGCAATAAGAACGTATGAATGCGAACAGGATCTCCCCAGGCCAAACTGCTGTACTATCGGGCAAAAGTCTCGAGTTTTGGCGGATATCAGCTTAAGCTTGCCACTGCTTCAACTGGTCTTTATGTCGGCGCCTACTCGAAATCGTTCGAGGAGCGGAAGGCGCTAACGTCACGTCGCCGCGATCGGCATTGCCCGCGTTTTGGCGCGTTCAATAATCGAGGGACGTGAGAGGCTCAGTTTCCGCGAATGCGACGGGCTCAGCAATGATGATATCTGGTTGCAGTGCCGCGACAGAGCAGGGACCGGGGTGCGGCCAGCGGGTTCGATGGCGGGGTTCGTTGCCCTCCGCTCGGAGTCAACAGGCTCCATGGCTTCGCCCGGCCGAAAGATAAAACATCGGCTCCCGCATTCAATCCGGACCCGACGGATCAGTGTGTGGCCGAGTGAATACACTGACTATTCGGTTGCCAGCGCCCAACTGAGAACGTATAGAGTGCGTGATTTCATCAAGACTCTCGAGGCGCGCGACGTACGCTCGGGCTTTTGCGATTCCTCGTCCGATAATCCCACACCTTCTGCAATTGTCGTCGGTTTGGGAGCGATGGTGGGCACACTGGTCCCGGTACTCATAGAGAGGATCGATCTGTTGATCAGCGGAAGAGGAGTTTTATTGTTGAGCGGTACGTTCCTCATGCTCACCGGTGTGATTGTATGCCGCCGTGCGGGCCAGTTGCGCGATCACGTTCGAAAAAAGACGAATTCAGCGCGGGACTCTTTGGAATATCGCACGCGCCTACTGATCGCAATTACATCGGGACTGCTCTGCTCCGATGGCATGGTGGAAGTGCCAAAGGGGCCGGGTTTGGGTGTTCACCTTAATCAATGCACGCTCGAGCGGTACCGCGTTTTTTGAAGAGTATGACTTCGACCCTGACGGATCGAGTTGGGAGTTCAGTCACGGATTCGATGAGAAGCTCCAGCCTATCTGGAAAGCGGGTCATTCAGGAGCTCTCTATATTTTCCGGGCTCCAGGGCGAACGAGCATGGCTGGTATTCATTACATCGCTCCACTCCGTCGTTATATCTTGCCGCAGTGGTATTACACGCGTCTGGACGATCCCAATCGCAGGTGGGATGCTACGCGTTGGGAGTTCTACGAAGCCTCAACACCCTGGGGTCCTTGGACCCTCTTCTCCCAGAATTTTTAGCCAGAGGGCTGGTACAACCCGTCAATTCCTGCCAAGTTCATTAGCAATGATGGCAAGAAGATTTGGCTCTTTACCGTCGGCAATTTCATCTGTCGAAATTACGTTAAATCCCAATGTTTTTCCGCAAGCGCATGAGAGCATCCCGAAATGAATCGCATATAAGACCGTGTTTGTCAGGCGGCACATCGAGTAGGAGGTTTACGCTGCGTGCGCGCGCTATCCGATAAATGTGTATCAGGTCCGCATCCTTCCGGGGAGTGTCTCCATCCTTCCAAAACCAATTGTGACCAATGAGATCGTAGACTTCACCAGGTAGGTAGTAGCGCTTTCCTTGAAGAGTACGCCATTTGACGTGACCCGTTTCAGGCGGCAGCATTTCTTCAGATTGTCCGGGTGGCTCGTAACCGATAACATCTTGCGGCCACGTGAGCCGCGGATCCCACGCGTCCACGTTCCCGTAGCTCCCGTTAGCCATCACCAAGCAGTCCGGTTGCAGAGCAGTAATGTGCTGGTAAAGAAATGCGCGGTAGCCGCGACCGAGAACGCCAGGCTCATCCAGCCAGAATTCTTTTATTTTGCCGTACCTGGTCAGCAGCTCAGTGATTTGATTCAGCTGGAAATCCTGGTACACCGAAGTAGTGTATGCTCTGCCGCTCAGTTCTATCTCATGGATCTGCTCCACCGTGTTAAACGGGAAACCGGTGTGGTCCGGAGTGATACTCCCGAACCTGTGGTGGTTGTCAAACGAGCAGTAATAGAAACCAGGCCGTACTCCGCGCCGGTCGCAGGCTTTCACGAAGGCTTCGACGACGTCGGCCTTGTTCGGGCTTGCCGCGACCGAATAATCTGTGTACCTGCTGGGCCACAGGCAGAAGCCGCCAACATGCTTGGTGGTGAGCACAGCGTACTTCATGCCTGAGTCCCGCGCTACTTGTATCCACTGATCAACATCTAACCGGTCAGGGTTGTAGTCCGCAGCGGGCGTTTTGCCGAGAGACCACTCGATCCCGTCATAGGTGCTGACCCCAAAGTGCAGGAACATCCCATAACCAAGTGCTTCCCATTCCTGCAGCTTTGCCAGAGGTAGGCGCTGTGCACCGCGCTTCGGTCCAGCCGCGCCGACGCAGATTGTGCCGAAAGCAGGCACGCCCGTCCGCATCCACTTGCGCCGCGTCATCTAGCTCACTGAGGCCGCGATGCTCGCCATTTCTTCAGTTCTCTGATACCGTCCAATAGCTTTGCGCGGGTAGGCGGTGTGAGTGCCGTCAAACCCGAGTACTCGATCCAGCCATTTGTCAGTGATACGCCGGCACCTGTCTTCCGAGCGAGATCCATCTGAAAATCCCACCACTCCACTCCGCGCCACAAACAGGGTAACCAACGGTGATCGCCTAAGGCGGCAAGGTAGCGAACGGGGGCTTTTCGATACCCCTCACGCCAGATATTCTCGTGATCTCCGGAATCGCCATCGGCCCACAAGACAAAACTGGTCCAGCCGCAATCGCTAGTAAAGAGCGCTTTATCGTTCCCAAAAGATCGAACCAGCCGCCGCAATTGCTTCTGGAACGGAATCATGTACCGCGACATCCCCAATGAGTGGCCAGAGCGGTAGTCGTAACCGAATCCATAAAAGGTCTCATCAATGACGAGTGCATCTGGCTGAAGCACCTCCATAATCCACTGCGCTTGCCGAAGAAAGTGCTCTCGCCAAATCGGCGAAGCGATCGACATCAACCACATCGGTCCGACGGTTTCGGGACCGTTCCATGATTGCTGGGTAGGTTTGCCATCTTTATCGATTACGACTCCATCGTGCAATTCTTTGGCGAGCGGCGATGCGGAGTCAAACGCGGCCTGATGCATATAAATGGCCATCCTCGATCCACCCGTTCGCGCAGCGCGGATGCGTGCGCGAAGGTCATCGATTGATATCTCTACAGCACCTGCACTGTCTGACTTCATGCCTAGCCAGGTCTTTCGGTCAGGACGGATGTAGTCTCCGTAGTACGGAAAATAGCCATGTTCCGTCGCGAGGCCGACGTCAAAGGCCCGAAACTCACGCGCATCTTCGTAGAATCCCGGGCCACGCTTCGCGCCTTGTAAGCCCGGGCTGAGATAGTCATAGTAATGCAGGACTGCCTCATCGACCCAGGGAATGCGTTTGAATTCATCCTGGTGTGCGAAGGTGTGGAATGCTCGCCAAGCTTCAGGGGCGCCACCACGATGCACATAGATCCAGCACTTCTCGTTGATCTTCTCGCCGGGCGCAAATGTAACACGTGTTCGGAAAGACCAGCGGCCCCCGTCATTCCCGATCCTCCAGCCTCGCAGCGGAGAGCAGAAGAGCGCGATACGGCAATCCACTTGAGGATTCGCCAGATCGATAAGCGGAATTAGCAATGGAGCCTTACTGATGGTACTGGACGGATCGCTTTCAGCCGGCTCTAGATAATCCGCGATGAGTGCGTAAAGCTGAATTGGATGAGGCGCTAGACGCGCGCGTGTTGACTCGGCAAATTGACGAACTGCAAGCGGAGTTCCCGCGCTTGGTGCGTAGCAATCGCGCACGCCATTATTGGAATGTTGCTCCGACTCTTGCGGGAATCTCGTGCAGGAGAAGAAATACGGGGCGCCGGTAAATACGATCGACGTCCGTGCAACTCCGGACCGCATGAAGTAACGCGGTCCTGCGACGACGAGTCACTCGACGACTGTGAAAGTGTACATCTTTCCTAACTGCGCACTCGCACTTCGCGCCTCGATTGCGCCTGGTGGTAGCAATCCATATTCGCCCGACTTCAGCCCGGCTAACGGAATCGTGTATGTGCGAGTGGCGATGTGATCGCTCGTGAATGGAAGATCGTCTCTGTTCGAATCGCCCGAGACATGAAAGATACCGCCGGTGACGGTTCGGAACTCGCGGGCATTAGAGTGTGGTCGGAGCCGGATCAGCTGATATTCCGTAATCTGGGTGCCGTCAGGGCAATAGACGAGCAACTTAATTGGATTTGTAAGCTGCGTCTTGCTCTTTCCGTTCCGAAGCCGGCCATTGATGTTCCCTTTGACGATCCCGACCGTGGAGATCGTCTTTACAACGCCTCCAGTCTTCCAGTTGACGACCTCGGGCATCATTTCGACCCAGCTGCCGTTTTGCTCGTAATAAGCGCCTACTTCCAATAGAGAGGGTCCGGAAAGCGGCTGTGCAGATTGCGCGGAAATTGCAGTCCCTCTTAGTTGAGGTTGCGCTGGTAGGGCACTCACAGTAGTAGCAGTATGCGGGGCATTGTTTCCGCTCTCTCGTGCCGCCATTGCTTTGATGATGTCCTCGGAGACACCCAAGTTCAGGAGATTGTCAGTCGAAGCGGGTCTGAGATCGAAGCTTATGGCAGAGGCGGAGCTGATGATGCGAATGATTTCAGTCTGGTTTACGCCGGCTAGCACCATGTCGCCGATCCGTTGATTCGTGAGCATTCCTTGCGCTTGCTGCCCGAAGGCAGCACTCGCGAAAAGGAGAGAGAAGATTACCGCGGTTTTCATAAAGCGACCTTTCGCCCGCGCGGACGGGTGCCTTATAGTCGCTCAACCGCATAAAAAGGTGAAGAGGCCTGTGGCCTCCAAAGCTAGGCGAGTACTGCCGAATCGCACACTTAGTACCGCGAAATTGTCAGTTTGGACTAGGGCTTCGATGAGAGTGGCCCTCGCGGAACTTTGAGCTGTGGTCAGTGGTCCACGGCGGCTCTGGTTCTGGAATAAAGCCGGCCTATAGGTAACAGACAAACCGAGCCAGTCGTGAGAGCATCTACTGGAAGCTCTATAACAGCCCGATTAACCCGGTGAAGGGATTGCGGCTGATCGGAAATGAGGGCGTTAGAGAGAAGAAGAAGCTCACTCTCGAGCAGACGCAACAGTTCTTGGCCGAGCAACCGTACGACGTCCGGATGCTCTGCTGCGTATCTCTGTTTTGTACGCTCCGCGTAAGCGAGGCACTCGCGTTACAGGAAAAGCATCTGGACTTCGAAAACAGCCTCATCCTGATCCGTCAAAGCTTTTACCGAGGCGTGCTGCGCGACGTTCCGAAGAGCAAGAAGGGGTGGCGGGAAATCCCGATGGGATACCTGAGGGACGATCTCGAACGGATTTGTTCCGGAGACCCGGAGGCGTATGTTTTCCGTATTCGCACCACGCCAAACTGGGGCAGGGAAATAGGGGTGTGCCGTGATGATAGGGACCTCAATCAGTATTTTCTTCGGCCGATCGCCAAAAAACTAAAGTTCTACTATCCGGGGTTCGGCTTCCGCGCATTGCGCAGGGAGGCGATCACCTCCATTGGTTCGATTGCGGGGATTGGCGAGGCCATGAATGCGGCCGGCCATGCGCAGGTGGACACGACGTTGCTTTACACCCTCACCGACATGAGCGCGCGAAAGCGCGCCATTGAGCAGCATCAGGAAAAGATTCTGGGCAAACCAGAGGGAGGCATTCAGTGATTTGGTGTTGGTGGATCCTGCAGGACTCGAACCTGCGACCTCTCCCGTGTAAAGGGAGCGCTCTAACCAACTGAGCTAAGGATCCTCATGTTTGAATTGGGCACTGACGACACATCGCGGTACTTCGCGGTAACTCCATGCCTTAGTAAAGTTTCGGGTTTTCCTCCTCCTCCTTGTAAGGCAGGCGCTCTAACCGGCTGAGCTAACCGCCCATCGAGTGACTTCTTCAGCTTACAGGAATACTTTGACTTCTCGCACGCTCGGCAGCTCCTGCCTTGCTACCCTGTCGTTGAATATATATGGCACGTACAGAATCGACCATGCTCGCGCTCGGGACGTCTGCTCCTGAATTTCAATTGCCGGACGTGAGCTCGGGGAAAACCGTCAGACTCGAAGATCTCACCGAGAAAAAAGCGCTGCTCGTAATGTTTATCTGCCGCCATTGCCCGTTCGTTAAGCACGTCCAGAACGAGCTCGCACGCCTCGGCAAGGATTATGCCTCGCAAGCTCTCGGTATCGTCGCGATCTCTTCGAATGACGCAGCTGCATATCCCGATGACTCACCCGAAAGCCTTCGCGAAATGGCTTCGGACCTCGGCTTCACTTTCCCGTTGTGCTACGACGAGAGTCAAGATATAGCCAGAGCTTATGCAGCCGTGTGCACACCTGATTTCTTTCTCTTCGATGACAAGCGCCGGCTCGCTTATCGAGGCCAATTAGACGACAGTCGTCCTGGCAATGGAAAGCCGGTGACCGGTCGCGATCTGCGCGCCGCAATCGATGCAATATTGAACGGCCGTCAGGTCGAGCCGAACCAAAAGCCCAGCATCGGTTGCAGCATTAAGTGGCGGTAGGGCGGCGAGGCCAGCGCGCCTCTCACTGAGCATGCAAGCTCTGCCCCGTTCCTCAACTCGCAGTTTTCGCAGCGAGCTTGGCCGCATGCTCATGCTCGCCGTACCGGTGATTTTCGCGGAACTGGGCTGGATGTCGATGTCCGTCGTGGACACCATCATGGTTGGGCATCTGGGTCCTGCCGCAATAGGCGCAACGGGCGTAGGCAGCAGCGCCTTCTACTCCTTTGCGATCTTCGGCATGGGATTGCTGCTGGGCCTCGACACGCTGGTATCGCAATCTTACGGGGCGGGAAATCGCAAGGATTGCCATCGCTCTTTGGCGCAAGGCGTTTATCTCGTTCTATTCATCACGCCGTTGTTGATGGTGCTTTTCGAATTCATGCCTCCTCTTTTCTATGCCCTGGGCGTGAATGCCGAAGTCAGTGCGCTTGCGGGACCATTCGTCACAACTCTCGGTTGGGGCACGTTGCCTTTGCTGCTTTATGCTGCCTTCCGCCGCTATCTCCAAGCGCTGGGACATGTACGGCCGGTCATGTTTGTGTTGGTCAGTGCGAATCTCATCAATTGGTTTTTCAATTGGCTTCTGATCGACGGGCATTGGGGACTGCCCGCGCTCGGCGTGACTGGATCCGCGCTGTCCACTTGCCTGGCGCGAGTTTATATGGCATCGCTGCTCACGTTCTTCATCTGGTGGTTTGAAAGGAACCTCGCGCCAGGTCTCAAAAACCTGGTTTATAAGCCTGATCCGAAGCGCCTGAACAGACTGTTACGCATCGGTTTTCCGGCAGCACTCCAGATCCTGCTCGAGGTGGGCGCATTCGGGGCGGCTGCAGTGCTCGCGGGGCGTTTGACGCCAGTCGCCCTAGCCGCGCACCAAATCGCGCTGAATTGTGCCGCGTTCAGTTACATGATCCCGCTCGGTATTTCCTCCGCTGCTGCCGTTGCAGTTGGGCAATCCATCGGGCGAGGCGAATTTCGGGTCGCCCGAAGAAGCGGCTTCATTGCTTTGGGTATAGCGTGTGCGTTCACGTCCTGCTCCGCTCTTGCTTTCCTGCTAATGCCAAGGCAAATCCTTCAGATCTATACGAAGGATTCCGGTGTTCTTCTCATCGGCACCGGTCTACTTGCTTTAGCGGCTCTGTTTCAACTCTTCGACGGGATTCAAACGGTTGCGACTGGTGCGCTGCGGGGCGTCGGAAGTACGCGTACGCCAATGCTGATCAACCTCGGTGGGTATTGGTTTTTCGGCCTTCCTGTTGGTTACTTGCTGTGTTTTCACTACAAATACGGAGTTTATGGCCTCTGGTGGGGCCTGTCATTAGCTCTGATTGTTATTGCCGTCATTTTGCTGTATTTCTGGAATCGAAGCTCCGGTGAGATTCAGGTCTGACTCATGCAGTTTGAGCTGTTGGATCACCCCGCCGATATCGGCTTCCGTACCCATGGGGCTACGCTTGAAGAATTGTTCGGCAACGCTGCTCGAGCGCTGGTATTCATTATTCTCGATCCGTCTAAGATATTGGCCGCTCAGCACATCTCCTTATCAGCAGAAGCCAGCGATTACGAATCTCTTTTGGTCAATTGGCTCAATGAAGTGCTCTACTACACCGATTGCAAACGGATCGCTCTTGGCGAGTTCGACATTTCACGATTGAGTAGCACACGTATTGAATGCATTGCGAAGGGCGAACTGCGCGACCCGCAAAGACATCCGCCCAAGCTCGCTGTGAAAGCGGTGACCTATCACCAGCTCAAAGTGCAACGCGCGGAAAACGGTTGGCTTGCTGAAGTATATGTTGATGTCTGATGGCTACCCTGCGGCTGGAACAAATAGACGCATTCCGATATCGCATTCCGCGCGATGAGAGCCTCGGCATGCGCACAGACGTGGTCGTCTATACCAGCGCAGCGCTGCTCGAACAAATCGAGAAGGACCAGTCTCTAACGCAGGCCGTAAACGTCGCCAGGCTGCCCGGCATTGTGGGACCAAGCCTCGCCATGCCGGATATTCACCAAGGGTACGGTTTCCCGATAGGCGGTGTTGCCGCAACTGACATGGATTACGGCGTCATATCACCAGGCGGCGTCGGATTCGACATCAATTGCGGAGTTCGGTTACTCCGCAGTACATTGCACGAAGCCGAAGTACGCCGCCGCCTGAAACCCCTTATCGATCAGATCTTTCGCGACGTGCCTTGTGGAACCGGTGGTGAGGGTCGCGTGAAAATTAAGTCGCCGGAAATTGATGACATCCTGCGACAGGGGGCGCGCTGGATGGTTGGAAACGGGTATGGAGACGAGCGTGACGCCGAATTTGCCGAAGCCGGCGGGGCGCTTGACGGCGCGCTGCCCAATAAGGTTTCCGTTCGTGCAAAGGAGCGCGGCACGCCGCAATTAGGCACTCTGGGCAGCGGCAACCATTTCCTCGAAGTGCAATATGTCGAGCATGTGCACGATCCCGCAGCCGCCCTCGCGATGGGCATCGAGGAAGGACAAGTGGTCGTGCTGATCCACTCCGGATCGCGCGGTTTAGGCCATCAAGTCTGCACTGATTACGTTGCCTTGATGAATCAGGTCATGCCCAAGTACAACATCACTTTGCCTGATCGACAGCTCGCGTGCGCGCCAATCCGTTCGGAGGAAGGGCAATCATACCTCGGCGCTATGGCCGCTGCCGCGAATTTCGCCTGGGCGAACCGGCAGGCCATCATGCATTTCCTGCGCGGTGCATTCCGGCGAATTTTCGGGGATGAAGCGCGCCTTGAGCTGATCTATGACGTCTGCCATAACACCGCGAAGCATGAGAGCTACGACGTAGGAGGGCGTAAGCGCGACGTGCTGGTGCATCGGAAAGGCGCTACGCGGGCTTTTCCGCCGGGCCACCCTGAGATACCGCCGGAATATCGCTCGATTGGGCAGCCTGTCTTTGTTCCGGGGAGCATGGGGACGGCATCGTGGGTGCTCGCCGGGCAGCAACGCGCGATTGAAGAAACCTTTGGCAGCGTATGCCACGGAGCGGGACGCCTTCTGAGCCGGACTGCGGTTCGCAAAGGCAAGAATGCGCGAGAGGAGCAGCGCAAGCTGGAAGAAAACGGCATCCTGGTGCGAAGCGAATCGCGTGATGGGATTTTGGAAGAACTTCCCGAAGCCTACAAGAATGTGGACGAGGTGATCGAAGTGGTTCACAAGGCCGGGCTGGCCAGGAAAGTGGCGCGGCTGCGACCTATGGGCGTGATCAAGGGGTAGGACTCTTTACTATTTTGCCGGGGGCGGTCATGCCGCTGCTTACAATCTGAGGAGTGGGAGTAACGAATTCTAAAATCTATAAGGTGGCTGGCCTGAGCCTGCTTGGATTTTGCGCTGTATCAATCGGTCTGGACCGGGCGAACGTGGGCCCCATCGCTTCTCAGGCCGCAGGTTTTTGCGGCGCATTTATTGGAGCATTGGTCGCTCAAAGGCGTAAACGCTCGGTTGATGAAACGCCAAAGAGTGATGTGTCGAAGACAACTAACGATTCCGGCGGGTAACTAAACGCCCTATTGCGAGGCCTGATTTTAATGTCGCTTACACTTGGAGTCACGCGTTGGATCTCCCGTCGAGCTCCAATCTCCGTAGCAAGAACAACGGACATTTTCGGGATTATAGGCACATCCAGACGGTGATTGGTTTCTTATGAAAGATAATTCTACTCGTATATTCGATCGCAGGCAGTTTTTGGCTGGCACTGGAAGTGCGATACTCGCCGGCTCTGCAACTGCTCTTTCAGCCCGTTCTTACGCTCGCGTGGTTGGCGCGAATGATCGCATTCGCCTGGCTCAGCTCGGCTGCGGCGGCCGTAGCGAAGGTCACGTGCATATGGCCCATATGGCGGCGCAGCGTACTCCACTTGAAATCATTGCTGTCTGTGATATCTGGACACTGGCTCGAGAACGCCGCGCCGCTCACGTAAAGGATCTATTCGGCGCCGCTCCGCAAGTGTACAAATACTCCGAAAAGATGCTGGCGAATCTGGATATTGATGGCGTCATGATCGCGACGGGCGATCACCAACACGCAAAGCTCTGCATCGAGGTGGTTCAAGCCGGCAAAGACTGCTACGTCGAGAAACCCTTCGCCAATGTGCTGGCGGAGGCGAAGGCGGCGCGCGCTGCTGTGAACGCATCGAAGCAAGTTGTACAAATGGGCACGCAACACCGAAGTCAGCCCTATCCGTTGGCGGTTCGCGACATCATCCAATCAGGGCGGGTCGGGGAGATCGTCAGGATCACGCAGGAGTGGAATGTAAATCAGCCCCGCTGGCGGCACATTCCAGAGCTCGATGACGGCAAACATCCGCCGCTTGTAAAGGAAGAGGATACCGATTGGCAGCGCTGGCTTCTCGGAAAGCCGAACCGACCATTCGACCCGCACGTTTATATGGAATTTCGGTTATATCGCGACTTCTCTTCCGGCATCTTCGATCAATGGCTTAGCCATGGATCGGACCTGGTTCACCTTTGGACGAATGAAACGCACCCGGTTAGCGCGACGGCGACCGGCGGCATCTTCACTTGGAAGGATGGGCGTGAGAATCCTGACAATGTCACCGTTTCGCTGACGTATCCCAAGGGATTTCTCTACACTTATTCGACGACGTTTTCTAACAGCTATCGCAGCTACAGCCGGATTCAAGGCCGAAACGGCACGATCGAGAACTACGGAGGCGAGGGCGCATCGCTGTTCCTCGTCACTAAAGAAGGCGGCCCGCAAGAACGCGATCCGGAAGATAACGCGCGTCCACGATACACCGCACCGCCGGGCATAGGCCCGCCTCAGGATGCAGCTGAAATCCTGCATCTGCCGGGCTCTCGACGAGAGCCAGACTCGCTAGGGCCGAGCGATGACGATGTGGAACACCTGATGAACTGGTTGAACGCCATGCGCGACCGCAAGCAACCCAATGCGAACGTGGACCATGGTTTCTCGCATGCGATTGTGTGCATCATGGCAGCCCAATCCTACTGGTCCGGTAAGCGGCTCTATTGGGATGCATCGGCGGAAGACATTGTCGACCATGCTGTGTGAGACTTCAAAAAACTGTAATTACTCGCCAATGAAAACCGGTCTGATGTGACGATCGAAAAGGTTTTCCGTGACGTTCTTCGCAACGCTGCTTTCCATAGCCGAGAGAAGGTCGAGATAGCGAGTTCCCATTTTTGCTGCGACCTTAAAGCCGACATGTAACAGTTGCCGGACGCTGCTGTTATACGCCGGCGATTTCGGATCGTGACGCAGGGCGGACACGAACTCGTCCGAGGACCATTTGCTTACCGCTTCGGGACTCGGTAGTTTAGCCGGGTCGATATCGATTACGGCGGCATACGGCGCGCACAACTCATCGCGATGAGAATAAGCCTGCGCGTAAATTTCTTTAGCCAGTTCCAATCCCTCGCCGCCGGCTTCTGCGAGACCGATCAACTCCTCTAGCCAGTTCGTACCCGCAGTCTTCAAATGCACACCCGCATCGAATTCTCTCAAAACTCGATGAATCGGCCCGTAAAGTGAAAATTTATCACTGCCCGAATGTATACTCAGCTTCAGGTTGCCGGGCATCCCATACCGCTCGATCGCAAATGCGAGAACGGCAACGTCGTTCGAAAATTCCTCCGCGAACTTTGCCAGATCGCCAACATAATCCACACCCTTGTTGAACCTGCCGGTGAATTTCGGGGCGATCGTTTGGATGGGGATCTTTTCATCTGCTAACGCAGCGAGGATAATGAGTAATTCTGGAGGCGTCTGTGGAGAATCGGTCTCATCCATAGACACTTCAGGGATGAATTTCGCCGCACCTTTCTTTCGCTCGATATGACGGTAAACGCGGCCCGCCTGACGCACCGCTCCAAGATACTTGTCAGCAACCTTGAGCACGAATTCCGGAGCGATGCGGAAACGCCGCTCAATTCCTGAAATCTCCAAATCGCCGATCAACTCCGGGTGACGTTCCACGAACTCATGCGCTGCACCCGAGTTGGGCGGCTTTCCGATCCAGTCGGCCACATCGATCGTAAAGAAATCGCTTGAGTCGATAAATTTATCCACGCTTTCAAGATTGATGTGGTCCGCGTCGACGTGATACGGTTTCTTCCACCCGAGACTTCGCACGGCTTCCTCGGCCGCCGCGCGTGTGCTCGCGGGACTGGAGCCGATAATTGAATGTTCACGGTTGGATTTGTTCCAGACCGGGATAACATCCACGCCCTTTTCGGCTGCCTTCACGCAGGCCTGTAGTTGTGCCCTCGCTTGATGCGCAAATCTATCTCCAACTCCAATCGAGTATTTTGAAAGCTGTACCGTATTCATAACATGCATCCAACTCGCCGCCAGTTCTTAGAATTTCCACCTCTCTTCGCGCTTGGGACTTCGCTCCTCTCCGCGGACCAACAGCCGCAGCAACCCGATCTTCACTTTCCAACCAAGCCGCATGACAGGCTGGCCGTCACATCCTGGCCCTTTCGTGCTTATATCGAGAGTCCCACGAACCACGGAAGAGATCGCAGCAAGCCAGGCATGGATTTGACGGAGTTTCCAGCTCTAATCGTGACAAAGTTTGAAGTGTACAACATCAACCCTCTGAGCGACCATTTCCGCTCGACCGATTCCGCTTATCTTGACGCGCTCCAGAGTGCAGTAAAGAAGGCCAACTCGCATATTGTCGATCTGGGTCTGGCAGGACGTCATTTCTACGGTCCCGACGCCGCCACGCGTAGCGCCGCTGTGGATTATGGCCGCAAATGGATCGATATCGCACGCGTAATCGGATCTCCAACCGTTCGTCAACATGTTTCCGGGTCTCCCGATACGAAGCCTGACGTTGCTCTAGCCGCCAGCAGTCTCGGCGAACTCGCTGAGTACGGCTCAAAACAAAATATCATCGTGATCCTGGAAAACGACAATCCCATAGCTGAGGATCCGTTTTTCTTGGTGAAGGTCATTGAGAAGGTGAATAGCCCGTATCTGCGCGCGTTGCCGGATTTCGGCAATTCACTAATCGGACACGATGCGGAATACAACGAAAAGGCCGTGCGGGCCATGTTCAGATATGCGTACAGCATGTGTCATGTGAAAGACAGCGTCGAATCCCGCGATGGCAAACGCGATACCGTGGATCTCAAGAAAATGTTTGGAATTGCGCGCGAAAACTCGTATCGCGGTTATTTCTCCATGGAATTTGACACTGGCGCAGGCGACCCTTTCGCTGGCACCGAGACCTTGGTCCAAGAGACGTTGCGGTACATGTAAGTGTTGCGAGTTGCGATCGATACTTATGAAGCGACGAACTAATCTCGCGATCTTTGTGATGGTTGTGTGTGGGTTGAAATTTGGCGCCGCACAGCCGCGTGCCCAAAAAGTAGAGTTTCGGCGGGCTGGCAACAAAATCGATATCGTGATCGGTGGACAAGCTTTTACGACGTATTATTTCGATCCACAAATCGCGAAGCCCTACTTTCAGCCACTGCGAAGTGCGCACGGCACCATAGTTACCCGGGATTTCCCCATAGACAACCAGATACCTCCGGAGCATTTGAAGGACCCGAGTCTTGAGCCGCATCAGCGGCCGATGTACTTTAGTCACGGCAGCATAGACGGGATTGATTTTTGGGGTGAAGCGGCATTTCCCAAATGGAGTGATGATTCTGTTTTCGGGCGTAAAGCTCTACAAAAATTCGAGGAGGCTCAAGCTGCTGGCGATTCAGGCGTTCTGCGCGCAAATTTCAATTTGTTAAGTCCGCGCGAACGCGTGATTGCGGAAGAAGAGCAGGCGTTCGTTTTCCGGGGAGACGAGAAAACGCGCGTGATCGACTGTGAATTTACCATTCGGGCGAATCACGGCTCGTCGGTAACAATGGGGGATACGAAGGAAGGAACTTTTGCAATTCGCCTGGCAAAAGAGCTGAACTCACCCCCCGGTCACATGGTGAATTCAAACGGCGCCGAAGGTGAAAAGAGTGTCTGGGGAAAACGTGCGGACTGGGTAGACTATTACGGCGAAGTGAACGGTGAACCGGTGGGTGTGGCCGTCCTCGATAGTCCCAAAAGTTTTCGACACCCCACATATTGGCACGCGCGCGGCTACGGTCTACTTGCAGCGAATCCCTTCGGACTCCGCGAGTTTACTCGTAGTCCGGACGAAGATGGTAGCTGGACAATTGATGAAGGCAAGACCTTGACGTTTCGCTACCGGGTCATTATTCATCACGGGGACTATAAGCAGGCTGGCATTGCCGCAGCCTATCAACAATACGCAGCACAATAGTAAGAGAGGATCTTATGCCACATGATAAGGAACTGAATCGTCGCGACTTTCTCGGCGCTGGCACGGCCGGACTGATTGCGCTCGGAGGAGTTAGCTCTCTCGCTCAGACGCAAGGCGTCAAAGGCGCAAACGAACGAGTTAGAGTTGCCATCTGCGGTTTGCACGGGCGCGGAATGGATCACGTTCGGAATTATTCCCAGATCCATAACGCGCAAATTGCCGCTCTCTGCGATATCGATGAGAGCGTGCTGCGCAAGGCCCTTGCTCAAATGGAAAAAATGGGGCTGCCGAAACCCGTCACGTATGTTGACGTGCGAAAGCTGTTGGAGGATAAGTCCATCGACGCAGTGTCAATCGCGACACCCAATCACTGGCACTCTCTAATGGCGATATGGGCGTGCCAGGCGGGCAAGGACGTCTATGTCGAGAAGCCCTGCTCCCACAATCTTTGGGAAGGAAAGCAGCTGGTCGCGGCCGCACAACGTTACAACCGCCTCGTGCAGCATGGCACGCAATGCCGGTCAGACACTGCCGTGCGCGACGCCGTCCAAAAGCTTCGCAACGGTGTGATTGGCGAAACGTATATGGCGCGAGGGCTCTGTTACAAGTGGCGTGACACGATAGGCCGTACGCCCGTCCAGCCCGTTCCCTCCGGTGTTGATTACGACCTGTGGACTGGGCCAGCCCCCTTGCATGCGTTCACCAAAAATCGCTTTCACTACGATTGGCACTGGTTCTGGTACTACGGCAATGGCGACCTCGGAAATCAGGGTGTCCATCAAGTCGATGTCGCTCGCTGGGGAATGGGACTCGGATTTCCAAATAAGATCAGCGCCATCGGCGGACACTTCATGTTCGATGACGATCAGGAGACGCCGAACGATCTGACCTGCGCCTACGAGTTTGATCTGCCTGACGGAAAACGTCGAATGATCACGTTTGAGGTGAGGCACTGGATCACCAACCACGAAGCCGAGATCGGCACGCCGGAGCTTGGGACCCCGGAGAGGAAAGCACGGCCGGGTGGGCCGAAACTGGGCCCCAGCGCTGGGGCTCACAACACAGTCGGTGACATCTTCTACGGTTCAAATGGATATCTGGCGACCGGTGATGAAGACGCCGCTACCTATGACGTGTGGTTGGGCCGCGATCAGGAGCGGCAGCCGCCGGTTCATGGTGGAAATGAACGGGCTCACTTCCAGAATTTTATTGATTGCGTAGCGAGCCGCAACAAGGCGGACCTGAACGCGCCTATCGAGGAAGGGCACATCTCCGCTGGAATGGTACATCTGGCGAATGCGTCCTACCGCTTGGGTCGAACCATTCATTTCAATCCCGAGACACAACAAGTTATAGGAGACGAAGAGGCGGCCACTCTACTTCGTGACGGTGATCGTGGCTATCGCGCTCCTTTTGTGGTGCCGGAAGAAGTCTAAAGCGTCAGCGATCGGGATGGAGTTCTCTGTCCCAGATAGAGATTTGAATGCGTGCCTCCGCATGGGTTCTATTCTTGATGGGTTCTATTCTTGACAATATGTGGCAGATATGACGACAACATAGCGATGAGATCTGGGTGATCCATGCGTTTCAGAAAAAATCGACGCAAGGAATCAAAACACCCAAGCGTGAGGTGGATCTGATTAAGGACCGGTGGAAGCGACTGAAGGAGATATTGCGATGAAAGGCGAGAAGCTGGAAGTGGTGCGCGGAAGCGGCAATGTGTTCCGCGATCTCGGGCACAAGAACGCGGATGCTGAGCAATTTAAGGCGATCCTGGCCGCCGAAATCATCAAGGCAATCGATAGGGAGGGATTAAGCGTGCGCGCCGCGCAGGGCCGCACCGGGATAGCGGCGGCCGACTTCTCGCGTATCCGTAATGCGGATCTTGGGCGGTTCACCATCGAGCGCTTGATGTCAGTCATCAACCGCCTAGGGCCCCGTGTGGACGTGAAACTCCGAGTGCGGCGCGCTGAAACACGTACACGAGGTGGTGTAAGTGGAAGGGGCGACGCCGTAACACCCGGGATGAGTGTTGGGGCGCGTCGCCCCTGACGAGTGTGTTGGGGGTTCGATAACGCCGGAAGCGGTTGCAGGGCTCGGATAAGCAGGACTCGGCGTCGCGAACAGAGCGGTCCGTCCCCATCTTCACCGAAACGCGCGTTACAAGAACCCCAGCGCACCTTCATCCCAGGCGGGCGAGGCCGAGAACTGTACATTGCCGCTTGAATAGATGCGTCGCACTGTATCTAAATCCATTGAGTTTCCCGATGCGTCTACCGCACCCGCGAGATGCACGCGGCGAGGCGCTGCTTGCGCAGCAAGTAGGGGCAAGTCGGTGCGGCGAAACAGATCCCAGCCAAAATTTGCCAGCGGTTCGCGATAGTTCTCGGTCTCGAGCAGATTCTGATACGAAATCAGCCCGCCAGCCAGGTAAAGCGAATTGGCAAGCGGCGATGCAGCAAAAGCGAAGAGCGCAGGAACAGTAAGACGGCCTCGCGCAGCCACAACGATTCCTCCCCCCGCCATTCTCGGTTCGTTTTTCATCGCTTGCAGCAGTGCGAGAATATCCTGTACCCGCTGCGCCAAGAGAGAATTGCCAAGTATCAACGATGCCCAAGCGAAATCCTCTTCTGAGTCATGAGGAATCGTATACGCCGGATCGCCACGCCCGACTTCGGGTCGCATGTCGCCAATGCCCCGGATGTCGGCTGCGCAAACCACTCGTCCTCCGCGCGCCAAGCGGTGATACAGACCGTCTTCGTGCGCGCCAGGATTGCGCCCGTTCGCGTCCAGCGCCAGCAGTGCCGCAGCATTCCCGTGTGTATCATTCGGGACAAATAGCCACGCCGGAACCCAGACCTGAGGCGCCGATTGAACTTCAATTGCTTCGATGCGCACACCTTCGCTCGGTGTCCGGGCCAGCGTACGCAGTTTGAGATCGCGGGCAGGGAACTCGATCGGCAGCGGCTCGGTATGCGATGTTACAGTCGCCCTGCTGAGGCCGGTGGCCCGCCGTTTTATCAGATCGAATGGGCGTAGGCTACCGAAATCTCGAACGACGCTTCCAGTGGCTCCCACCCACAGCGCATTCGCTGATTCCGGCGCAACCGGCGGTTCTTCCTCGATCTGCCGGTCGGACTTCTTCAACCAACGCTGAAACCAGTTATAAATATCCAGCCGCAACGAATACGTCAGCCCATGCGGCAAAGGTGTATCGCGCCAGTCAAGGTGGTCCGGATGGCCGAGAATTCTGTAGACGCGTGATAGCTTCTCATACTCGTCGCGCCCGCTGCTCAGATATCGCGGCGAATACGTGCCGAAGAAATCACGCGCGCTCACGAGCACTAGCAAAGGCTTAGGAGCCACCGGATAAAGAAGGTCCCATCGATCGAAGCCGAGAGGGCCAGAGCCGATTAGATCCTGTTCGGCATCATCTGTCGAGCCCGGCGCATTGAAATTCGCGCACGCGACGTTCTCGGTGTTACCGGACGAAACAGCCACGGCGCTCAGCCGCGCGTCCACGCAGGCGAGCAACATCGTCAGTGTGCCGCCGCCAGATTGCCCGGTTGACGCCAGCCGCTCGCGATCCACCAAAGGATGCGAAGCGAGATAGTCCAGGCTCCGAATCGCATCCCACACTTGATAACGCGATGCGGTATCGCCGAGCAGTAGCAACTGCTTTCCGGGGACATTATGCTCTTCATCCACGGAACCAAGCCGTGTGTCTGTTCCGGACGCATCCGGATATGCGATGCGCTCGCCCTGACCCATTGGATCGAACGCCAGCACAAGATAGCCTAGTCGCCCCAGACCTTGGCAGCACTTCTGATAAGTTACGGCAGCTTTGCCCTGTGCCGAGTGGCCCATCTGAAATAGAACGCCGGGATAGGGCGGCTTTCCGCTGCTCGGCACGTACAGATTAGCGCTCACGAAGATACCAGGCTGGCTTTCGTAAACGATTTTCTCGACGCTGTATCCTGGCCGCCCGAACTTGCCTGTTACGCGAGCGTTCAGCGGCGTGCGTTCCGGTTGGCCGCCCACGATTTCCCAAAAAGTTTCGCGGACCCATCGCTGCCGTGCGCTGATTGCGCTCGGATTAGTCAAACGTAAAAGAGCCCGGTTACGCTTCTCGCACGCCGTCCGCGCAAGAGCCGAGAGATAGTCTGGCAGACATTTCGAGTAATCACGATAATAAAACCCTGGCAGATCTGAGGCGGCGCTAAGTTGCGGTCCGAGAGCACAAGCACTTGCTATCCCAAGGAATTGGCGTCTCGACAAACCATGCATGAATGGCGATTTCAAACTAACGATCTCTCCACTCACACGGCTTGTTGCACAGATGGGAGGGCTCCCGCCCGCGGTCCTCCCGATCTGCGGATTAGAAAAACCACGCTCAAGGTCGCCGCTAGGGGGGCCGTAGCAGCAAGCACAAATGCCGGAAAATATGAGAAGTGGTCTACAAGCCAACCCACTAGGAGCGTAAACAGTGTGCTGGTCAACCCAGCGCCAAGTCCGCTCAGCCCTGTCACAGATCCGACCACCTCGGGCGGGAACAAATCAGAAGGAAGTGTAAGCCCCATTGTTGACCAGCTCGCGTATCCAAATAGCGCGAAGCAAATGAGTCCCAGTGACGTAAACGGACTCGAGGCCAGAACCGCGGGAATCCCGGCAAGAACAGGGATGCAGCTGATGATGCAAACCCATTTCCGAGCCCGTATAACGGGCATGCCTCTCTTCACGAGCGCTCCAGACGCGAGCCCGCCCGCAAAGTTGCCGAGATCCGAAGCGATGAATGGAATCCAAGCGAAGATCGCAATCTGCTTGAGGCTGAATCCTCGAGTGTCACTCAAATACTGCGGCAGCCAGAAGACATAGAACCACCAGATCGGATCGGTCAATGATCGCCCAATAACGATCGCCCAAGTCTCCCGCTGTCTCAGTATCGGCAGAGCGTCCCGCATCGAGAATCGGGCGCCTCTTGCTGCATACGAAGATCGCGTAGAGGATCGATAAACTGTCAGCCAGAGCGCAAGCCAAAAAAATCCGAGCACGCCTGAAAATGCAAACGCCGACCGCCAGCCAAACCGCAGAGCAATCCACGGAATCGTCAAAGCGGCCACGGCCCCGCCAATACTTGACCCGCTGTCGAAAATCGCAACCGCAACGCTGCGCTCTTCAGCGGGAAAGAATTCTGCCACGGCCTTGCTCGCGCCGGGCCAGTTGAAACCCTCCCCAATCCCAAGAAAGAATCGCAGCACGCCGAGCGAAAATGGCGAGTTGACAAAGCTCGTCAGCAGACTGACTAGAGACCACCAGATCACCGCGATCGAAAGGCCCAGACGCGTCCCAACGATGTCAAGAAAAATGCCGCCAACCAGCCACGTTCCGGCATATGCAATCTGGAATGCGCCGAAAATATTGGATAACTGGCTATGCGTTAAATGGAACTCTCTTGTGATGACGGGCGCCAGAACAGATAGCGTCTGGCGGTTGATGTAGTTGATCGTCGTCGAACAGAAAAGAGTCCAAACGATCCACCAACGCCGCCGGTCTCTAGTCGCTCCCAAAACGCCATTGGGCCGGCCGCTTGTACGCATCACCTGTCATCGGGAATTATACACATGCATGGAATAGTGGCCGCTTTTAACAAACCTCTTGACAGCTTGTGTTGAATACATCGAAACTATGTCTAAATCGCAGGTGCGTAAGGAGTTTACGTGCAGATACGTCTCAGGCTTCTCGCTCTATTGTCTACACTCGCTTTTGTCGTTTGCGCCCAGCAGCCCACTGGAACTATTACTGGCACAGTTTCTGATCCGAGCGGAGCAGCGGTAGTGGGTGCCAAGGTAGTCGCAACCAATCTCAACACTGGACTCACGCGCGACACAGCAACCGCCAATGATGGCGGCTACGTCTTCCCACTTGTGCCGGTGGGCTTTTACAGTATCACGGTGGAAGCGCAGGGATTCCGTCGGTTTGAGCAGCGCGGCATTGAAGTCAGGACCGATGCATCCGCCAGCGTGCCGGTTTCCCTGCAGATCGGCAGTGCGACGCAATCCGTTACCGTCGAAGCGAACTCGCAAATGGTCCAGACCCAGTCCGGGGCGCTCAGCGAGGTAGTCGGGGAGCGAAAAATTGTTGAACTGCCGCTAAATGGACGAAACGCAGCGGCGTTGGTTTTGCTGACGCCAGGTACGTCCGATATGACTGTGGGCAACTTTGGTAAGTGCCAATCCGACGCAATTCAGAGCACCTCCTATCCAGGCGCCGAAGCCGTCAGCGCAAACGGCGCCCGTACAGACATGGTCAACTACAACCTGGATGGAGGTAGCAATGAGGATCCCTACACGAATGTCAATAATCCTTTCCCGAATCCCGACGCACTGGAAGAGTTCAGTGTCCAAACCAATAGCTATAGCGCCGAGTACGGACGCGGGTCCGGGGCAATTGTAAATGTCGTTACTAAGTCCGGCACGAACGATTTCCACGGATCGGCATTCGATTTTCTGCGAAATGGCGATCTTAACGCACGGAATTTTTTCGCCGCCTCTGCCGATCAACTCAAGCGCAATCAGTTCGGCGGCAGCTTTGGCGGTCCCATTGTCAAAAATAAGCTGTTCTTCTTTGGTTCTTACCAGGGAACCCAACTCCGCAATGTCACTCAAGCCAATGCAGCCACTGTGCCCACGGCAGCCGAGCGCAGTGGCGATTTCTCATCCATTCCCCGCCCACTCGTAAATCCGTTCACCGGTGTTCCCTTCGCTAACAACCAGATTCCGGCGAGCGATTTTGCACCTGCCAGCGTTAAGCTACTGAGCTTAATCCCGGAGCCCACCGGCCCAACCGGTGTCATCCAGTACAGCTCCCCCGACAACGAGCATGAGAAACAATTTCTCACCCGGATTGATTACGATCTGAATAAGCATCGTATTTACGGACGATATTTCTACTCGCGTTATGGGAGGGATGCCGTAATTGGTAGTCAGAACGTTTTGGCTTCGAACCGTGGACTCGATCTTTTCGATCAAGGCGTATCTGTAAGCGACACCTATAACATCAGTCCGAATATCTTGAACAGTTTCATATTCTCGTACAACCGGAACAATGGAACCGTTAGCTCCGGTGCGCCTTTCAGTTGGCCGAGCCTTGGAATCCCCATCGCCTCCACCACTCCACCGGAATTACAGCTTACTGTCAGCGGATACTTCACCATTGGCTCGGGCCATCCAACCCACGTCAATCGTCACGACTATCATGCTTCCGACAGTCTGCACTGGGTATTAGGTTCCCATGAACTCGCGATTGGCGGAGACTTCCTGCGCGAAGACGTGGATCTCATCAATACGTTCCGTCAGAACGGCGAATTCACCTTCAGCAGCACTAATTTCAGCGGTGATCCGCTGTCTGATTTTGTACTCGGTTATGCGCGGAGGTTCATTCAAGGAGGTGGCGAGTTTGCCGCAAGACGTGCAAACCTGGGCAGTCTTTTCATCCAGGACAATTACCGCGTGAACAGGGAGCTTGTGTTGAATCTTGGGCTCCGCTGGGATCCCTTCGTCCCCTACTCCGATGAATTAGGACGGACCGAGTGCTTCCGGCCAGGCGTTCAGTCGCAGAAATTTCCGAATGCGCCAAACGGTTATCTGTTCGCTGGTGATCCCGGCTGCCCGGCTGGTGGTTTCAAATCGAGTTGGTTTCTGCTTGGGCCTCGACTTGGATTCGCGTACAACGTCGGCGGCAACGGGAAAACAACCATCCGCGGCGGATGGGGCATTTTCTATCAGCCGCCCTTTGTGGAAGCCTTCAATAATATGGTGGACAGCCCCCCCTGGAGTCCCCAATATCAGTTCATCGGTACGCCTTTTATGAATCCGTATAACGGCACGCCGAATCCATTCCCGGGTCAGTTTGCTCCCTTTATTCCGCCCTCGAATGTCACTTTCCCGATTCCACTACCTTTAGGTGTGTCTTATCAGCCGAATTGGCAGCCCGCGAACGTAATGAATTGGAACTTGACTGTAGAACACCAATTGAGCACGGACATTCTTCTACGCGTGGGTTACGTGGCTTCTAAAGGAACCCACTTGTCGTATAACACCGACGTGAATGCGCCTTTGCCCAGCCCTGCGGCAACTTCGGATAATGAGCAGGCACGCCGTCCGTATCAACAGTACCAGCAGCTCACGCAAGATTCCTCGGATGCCAATTCCAGCTACAACTCACTGCAGGTCGAACTTGATAAACGCTTCTCTCATGGCGTGACACTCAGTGCAAATTACACATGGGGCAGAAGTATCGACGAGGTTTCCTACCAAACTGACCTCTGCGGGATCAACATAATTAACCCCTACGATGTGCGCGCATTCCGCGGTGTTTCCGACTTCAATGTTCCGCATCGATTCGTGCTGAATTACCTATGGCAGCTTCCGTCGCCAAAGGAGGGCATCGAGCGCGCTCTGTTCGGCGGCTGGGAAACATCGGCAATTTTGAATTGGCAAAGCGGTCTTCCGCTGAACATCAAGTCCGGTGGAGACTACTCGTTTAGCCTTCCTGAGGTAGGTAATGATCAAGCGGAGGTTATCGCAACACCGCAGTACACGCAGGGATCGCTGAACGACAAGCTTATGCACTGGTTCACAACTAGCGCCTTCACCACCCCACCGAATAACACCTTCGGCAATGCTGGGCGAAATATCCTGATCGGCCCAGGAACTTTCAATGTCGACTTTTCCGCGCACAAGATCTTCTCCTTCGGAGAAAGGTATAAACTTCAATACAGGGCGGAGTTCTTCAACGTCTTCAATCATCCGCAGTTCAGTGTCTTCGGTAATCCGGATACAACCGTGACAGATAGCACTTTTGGCCAAATAACGAGCGCACGTGATCCCCGAATCATCCAAATGGCGCTTAAATTTATTTTTTAGGTGACTCGGCGAGAATTACTTTTACTCCCTGGTGCCGGTTTACTAATTCGTTCGGTGTCCGCACTAGCGGATCCACAGAATATTTCATACCCGCTCAGGGCAATTCAGGGTTCCATTACAGCCCCCGATCTTTTCTTCGTAAGAGATCATTTCAGCGAGCCTGATATATCGCTGGAGAATTGGAAACTCCGAATCGAAGGCCGCGTCGATCGCCCCTATGATCTGACGTTCAGTGACTTGGTCGAGCAGCCCACGAAGAAAGTTGAGGCCGTTCTCGAGTGCGCTGGTAATGTGGCAAATGGATCGGCAGTCAGCAATGGAATCTGGGAAGGCGTGCCAATTTCCTTATTGCTTAAACCGGCTCAGCCTGCTTTGGGAGCAGTGTTTCTGATGCTGGAAGGCGCGGATTCCGGACGATTACTGCAGGATAGGGCGCAGCTTCCATACTGTCAGGTAGTACCGCTCGACAAGTGTATGGATGAATCGAGTCTGGTAGCTTTCAAGCTGAACGACCTTCTATTACCCAAGCGCAATGGCTTTCCCGCGCGCGCTCTGTTCCCCGGCTGGTACGGCATGGATTCAGTGAAGTGGCTGCAGCGTATTGTTGTCATGAATGCGCAAGACGCAGCAGCAGTCCACGTTTCAACAGAGCGGGATGAATCGCCTGTATAACCGCGTGACGAATGTCACAGGCGAGATGCGCATCGCGCGCCTGTCCTCCATCCAAGTCAAGTCAGTAGTGGCTTGGCCGAATGACGGATTGAAATTGCCTGCCGGCCATCATCGCGTGTGGGGATTCGCCTGGACCGGAAGTGGCACAATTCGAAACGTGGCGCTTACAACGGATGGAGGGAAAGCTTGGGATTCCGCTAAGCTGGATTCCCAGTCCGCGCCGTACAGTTGGGTGCGCTGGAGCTATTCGTGGAATGCGAAACCCGGGGAGTACACTTTGATGAGCCGAGCCTCTGATACTGCGGGCCGTCAGCAGCCCGTTGAGCGCGACCGCACCCGTAAGGATGCATATGAGCTTAATTCTTGTCCGCCGCTTCGTTGTAGTGTCCGCTAGCGTGCTCTTGCTGGGCTCCGGCAGCTTGGCAGCAGATTGTGATTCGCAGCAGCTCACTCCACAACAAAAACTCGATCGCTTTAAAGAAATGGATAAGGAAGCCCAGAGCGCAATGCAGGCGAGGCACTTTTCCGACGCCGTGCAGCTGTATCGCGAGGCCGCGTGCCTGGCGCCCAGTAGTCCCCGGGCGCTCTACGGTCTCGGCGTTGCTGAGGCTGCCTCTGGGGATTTTCTCAGTGCTCGCAAATCGCTACACACGGCCGACGCTCTTCAGCCGACAAGTGCCCTGCCGCTTGTAATGCAAGTACGGGTGAATGTTTCGTTGAACGATATCGAAGCCGTGAAAGCCGATTTGCGCGATGCAGAAACACGTTTTCCCCAGGACGGGCACCTTCACGCGCTGCTTGCTCGGTTCCTCGCCGAAAAGAAATTACTAGTCTTGGCGCTCGCCGAGGCGCTTCGATCACAGCAGACTGACTCGGCAGATACCGAGTCAACAGTTCAACTGGCAGTTCTCGAGAATGCAGTCGGAGCGCACCAGGATGCCATCCGCAACACGACAGCCGTGTTGGACAAAGCAGATGTCGCTAACAATGTGCGGGCTTCAGCAGCCGGCATCGCGGGATTGAGTTATGAAAGCATCGGGCAAAAAGATCAAGCGATCGGTCAACTACGTGAGGCTATTCGCCTTGATCCTATCAAGGGAGAACTCGTACCTAGCGTTGGCCGACCTGTTTGAACAATCACAGAACTACGCGGATGCTGTGAAGATTCTGAAGCAGGGCCGGACTAATATCCCGAACTCGACCGCTTTTCTGTTGCCTCTTGGCGCTGATCTCATTCGCACGCAGCAGTATAAGGAAGGCATCGACGTTCTTCGCGAACTCCTCCGGCAATCGCCCGATGAAGATCAGGCGTATCTAAGCATTGCCGACGCTTACCGCCAAATGGGCAACGCGGAGCAAGAAATTGAAATTTTGCGCGGTCTCCTCGCGGCGTAAACCAGAGTACCCGATGATTCACGTCTTGATTGCGCGAGCTATGCTGGCTTCAAGTCATGTCGATTATCCGAAGGTGCTGGACGAGCTTGCTCAAGCCGAAAAAAGCTCGCCCCTTGATCCCGATGTCTTCTATCTACGTGGGAAGGTTTACGTCGCAATGAATCGCTATGACGACGCAGTTGCCGCGCTACGCCGGTCTATCGAGCTTCGCCCCATGGAGACCGGGCCGTATTACCAACTCGCCAGACTTTACCAGAAGCTTGGACAATCTACGCTGGCGGCAGAGGAGTTTCAGCGCGTGAAATATCTTGAAATCGCCCCGGCAAAGTGATGAATAATCTAAATCGACGCGATCTCTTGAAGCTCAGCGCGGCCGTAGTAGCAAATCGCGAGGCGAGCCAAAGTGCTGGCGCAAAAAAGAGCGTGATCGTGATCGGTGCCGGCATAGCCGGTCTCTCCTGTGCCTATGAGCTCGTCAGACGCGGACACGACGTCGCAGTCCTCGAGGCGAGTGGACGCCCAGGAGGGCACGTTCGAACACTTCACGATCCATTTGCTGACGGGCTCTACGCCGATATCGGAGCTGAGCATTTTTATTATCCCGGTTACACGCAGTATTGGCGATACGTTCACGAGTTTGATCTCAAGCCCATTCCGTATCCGCGGCGCGATAACATGGTTCGCTTTCTCGGTGGCCAAATGTTCACCGAGCAAGATCTGAAGACGCGATCCGTTCTTCAGAAGCTCGGCTTCAACGCCCGGGAGATCGATTTTCTCGCCGAGCGTCTCTGGTCTGAGCTTCCGCTTCTCTACGCGCAGCGATATGTGGACGAAATTCGGGATGAGACAAACCCGTTTGTCGCGGATCTCAGTCAGCTTGACAAGATCACTCTTTCGGAGCTGTTGCAGCGCGATGGCGCATCTACTGCTGTCACGAAGTTTTTCGGGGGCTCCGGTTCAGCTCTCCAATGGATCTGGGGCGCTGCGATCAAAAAACTCCGAGGCACCGGTCTTGAGACTAAGAATCTTATGAGGTTAAAGGGAGGCAACCAGCTTATGACCGATGCCTTCGCGGCGCGGCTCGGAGATCGTGTGCACCTTGGCTCTCCAGTAAGCGCGATTGAATATGGGCCTTCCGGCGCTACCGTCACGTATCGCGAGTTCGGGCAAGCGCGCAAACGCGATACAGATTACCTGGTCAGCTGCATTTCGGCTGTAATGTTGAGGCAAATGCGTGTAACTCCGGCTTGGCCGGAAGCGAAGGCGTTCGTGATAAATGAGATGCCCTACTACACCCGCACGCGCATTGTCTTTCAGTGTCGAACGCGCTTTTGGAAAAGCCGATGGCATCAGTCCTAACTGGTTACCTCCCGACCCGCGTCTCAACGAACTGTGGTCCATGGCGGAGGAAGTAGATACAGCTCGCGGCATTCTCGTCGGCGGCGCTCAGGCAGGCATAACAGCTTCGGCCGCACTGGCGACATTTTCTAGATTCTATCCGGGAAAATCGGCGGATATCGAGCAAGCCACGGCATACGATTGGTCAAGAGAACCGTGGGCTGGCATGTGCGAGCGCATCCCTTACCGAGTGGGTGAGCTCGGCCGCTTCTGGCCGGAAGTCACTCACCCGTGCCGTCGCATTCACTTTGCCGGAGCGTACGCGGCTCAGATGAACTGGGGACAAGAAGCGGCGCTGGAATCGGCAAATCGTGTCGCCGAAGAGATCCACGCTGCATAGAATTACGCAGTGTTGCTGTTCGCATAAGACACCAGGCTTTCAACTGACCACTCCGCATGTTCGCGAACCTATATATTGCCTTTCTGATTTGCGGATTGGTATTGAGCTCGCACAGCATCTCCGGGCATAGTGAAGCCCTTCGCGTCCACAGATCCAGCAAGCGTGATCTCGCCGCGGCGCAATCGATGCTGCAATATCAGGCAAATCAGTGTGGTTCAGCAAGCCAGGAACGAAGTTAGCGAATGGGTGACGGTAAAATTCCGTGTTCACCACGTCTTGAAACGAGACCAAACCGCCTGCAAGGTAAACGCTCTCGATTCCAGAATCCAGCGCCGCTGCGAATAGTGCAGGTACCGTGAGCTTGCGCAGATGCCGCTATATGAATGGACCTTCCAGCACATTCTGGATATCTCCGCAGACACGCGACGAGAGCGAGTATGCCGGTCACGCGTTGTCCCACAAGCGGCCTGCCAAAAATCAGTGAGCTCCAGGCATAGTTTTCTTCTTTCTCATGCCAAGCAGCATAACCGGCTGCACCTGGACTGAACTCGGGAATCAGAGCGCCTATACCTCGCACGTCGGCAGCACATATGAT
Source organism: uncultured Acidobacteriaceae bacterium (assembly GCA_963771565.1). Lineage (GTDB taxonomy): Bacteria > Acidobacteriota > Terriglobia > Bryobacterales > Bryobacteraceae > Bog-105. The sequence continues at coordinate 185,516 of CAVYUB010000012.1, read as the reverse complement.
CGGGCTGTCTTCTGGGATCGTGCGATCCACTTCAGAGTTGAACCAGAGGCGATCGCATTCCGCTTCGTCGAGAACTAATAGAACGGGCTTGTTTCTTGGAATCTTGTTCGGTACCGGTAGAAACGCGGGAACCGATACGCCAGGTGCCGATGGAATTTCGAGAACATTCGACCCTGATGTTCCGGGATTGCACACGGCCTATCGTTTTCGCGTTGATGTCAGCCGCGGGCCGCGTCACTTTGAGCAAAGACTCGAGAGTGGCAGAACTGCGGCGCACTTCTCTCGACTTGTTGACCATGAACGGCGTGACGCTATTCAACGAGCGCACCACACTGCCAGACTGCATCGCCCACAATGTCTGCGACAGGCTCCGGCCGGACTGCTGGCTCATCTTTCACCCTGCCAGTATCATTCTTAAGCCAGCGCGTGAACCAGTTATAGATAAGAAGCCGGCTATCGTATGCAAGCGCATGCGGCAGAGGCGTGTCAGCCCAGCCTAGATGGTCCGAATGATCGAGCCTTTCGTAAACAATTCTCAGCCGTTGATATTCTTCCCATCCGTTCTTGATGTACTCGGGCGAGTACGTCGCGTATAAATCGCGGTCGCTTGGCCAAATCAGCATTGGCTTCGGCGCAAACGGGTAAAACATATCCCATCGATCGAATCCAACCGGACCTGAGTAGACGAAATCCTGTTCAGCGTCATCCGTCGAACCGGGAGGAAGAAAGGGCCATGCCGCCACATTCTCGGTATTCCCCATGCACACTCCGGCTGCGGCGAGGCGGTCGTCCGCAGCGGCGAGAAGCATCGTAAGAGTTCCGCCACCTGAGTGGCCGACCGAGGCCACGCGGTTTCCATCTACTTCAGGCCGCGACGTAAGATAATCGAGGCTGCGAATTGCATCCCAAAGCTGGAACCGCGTAGACGAATCGCCGAAGAGAAGAAACTGCTTGCCGGGAACCGTGTGTTCTTCATCGCAACTTGAAAGTTTGCTTTTCGTTCCAGATGCGTCGAGGATAATTGATTCGCTCTCCCTGGCCCATCGGGTCGAAGGCGAGCACCACGAACCCAAGCTGAACCAATCCTTGACAGCATCGCTGATAACTCGGATACGCTTTGCCTTCCCAGTAGTGTCCGCTTTGAAACAAAACTGCGGGAAATGGGCCGGCTGCCTTGCTTTGGCAGGTAGAGGTTTGCGGAAACCAATAAATTCGGCCGACTTTCGTAAACTATCTTTTCGACCCGATATTCTTCGCGTTCAAAAGCGCCGGTAACACGAGCTTTCAGTGGACTGCGCTCGACTGTGCCTCCAATCAGATCCCATAACGTTTCGCGTACCCACTTCTGGCGAGCTTGAATTTCTTCAGCAGACGTTAATCTGGCTAATGCGGCATTTCTTCTTTCAACGGCCGCCCGCGCGAGGCTCGAAAGATATCCCGGCAGGCACCTCGAATAAGACTGGAATTTCGTTCCGGGAAAGCCTTGTCTGCGTCCAGTCACTTGCGCTGACTGGACGGGTCTTGAAGCGGCATAAAAAACGACAGAACCTAATAGCTGTCTTCGAGTCATAGCAATATGTGCTGTGCTAGCGTATTGTACTGTGCGGCGGGAATGCGCTTACTCGTGGCTCAGGAGACCGGATGCGATTAACCTCTTTCAGTGTCGCTCGGTCTGTGAAAGACATTTTTCTCGACACGCTCGAGCTCGATCCTTCCGGAATCATTCGAGTCATCGGTTGGTCACGCGCGCCGTTCGAATTCGAATGCTGTGCCGCGCGTCTTTCTGGATCGTGAAAATGTCCCATTCCTTCAGCACTATCGCGTGACACGCCCTGACGTCGAGTTAGCGATTCAAGGTATAAACGATCCCTCAAGCGGGCATTGTATTTGAATACCTGGTTCCTGAATCCATGACCTCCCGGCCGATTCAAATCTGTTTCAATCGCGCTCGGCGAGCTTGAGGTGTATTTCGAAGGAGAGTTCAGCTTTGTGAACCCGCACTACCGTGAACTATTCGATTCGCAGCGGGTCTACCATCGCGATGACTATTTACGGCTCCGGTCCTCCGAACAGCTGCTGTTCACCCAGGACACCTTTGCACTCGCCAAAAACCTTCCAGGACCAGTGCTCGATTTCGGCTGTGGAAGTGGCGCGTTAATAACTGAACTACGTACGCCTTGGTGTTGAGGCTCAGGGCCTGGAGTTAGACACTACAGACCATACGCCAATCAATCCAGCCGGCGATCGCGCCCTACATCACGCTATATGACGGTCAATTCCCGTCACCATTCTCCGCGGGAAGCTTCAGGTCGGTGTTTTGTTCTGAGGTTCTCGAGCACATTCCTCAGTTTGACGCAGCTATTCGTGACATTGCTCGGCTCGCAACTGAAAGGGTTATCTTTACCGTCCCTGACGCAAGTGCAATTCCTCTCGGATTCCGGCACGTGCTCGTGCCCTGGCATTTGCTCGAAGGTACTCACGTGAACTTTTTCAACCAAACAAATCTGCGCCACGCGCTCGAACCGTATTTTTCAAGCATCGAGTTCAGTCGAATCAGCCCTTGCATGCATTAACGACAGCCCGTTCTATTTCAGTCTGCTTGCAGTCTGTCTTAAGTAAGCTTGGACAATGCCGATACGCGGTTCGCCCAAATTCATCCTGATCAACGTGCCATCCTCTCTAGCCGCGCTATCCGCTCGGCCGTGGAAGGATGTGTCGAGAATAGCCGCATGAGGCTCTCGCCCGTGAACGGCTTGATGATAAACATATGCGCTGTCGAGGGCGTTGCGTCCATCGGTAGCCGTTTTGAATATGCCTCGAGTTTCTGCAACGCAGAGATCAACTCGCGCGGATTACCAGTATATTTTGCAGACGCGGCATCCGCATCGAATTCCCGAGTGCGCGAGATCGCCATCTGAATCAGTGCTGCTGCAATTGGGGCGAGAATCAGCATGAAGAGTCCGCCGAACCCTCCGCCTTCTCTTTCGTCATCCCGTGTACGGCCGCCGAAAAAGAATGCCATTCTCGCGATGAAAGTAATCGCTGTCGCAATCGTCGCGGCAACCGAGCTGATGAGGATGTCCCGGTGTAAAACGTGACCCAGCTCGTGGGCGACCACGCCTTCAATCTCCTCGTCCGACATGTATTTCAAAATCCCAACTGTGAACGCAACTGAAGCGTGCTGCGGGTCGCGGCCAGTCGCGAATGCATTCGGTGACTCTTCCGGAATCAGCCACAGCTTGGGCATCGGAATGTTCATGCGCTGCGCCAGTCGCTGCATAATCGTAGCCACGCGCCGGTAGATCTCTGGGTTCTGGTCTGGAGTTATAGGTTGAGCCCGGTACATTGCCAGCGCCACCTTATCGGAAAAGAAATAGCTGAAAAAATTCATGCCGATTGCCAAAATCAGACCGACATAAAGTCCGTTGCGGCCGCCGAAGTATTCCCCGCCAAGCAGAAGCAGTCCGCTCAAAAGTCCCAACAACAAAACTGTTTTAACTGTATTCATGAAGTTGCTCTACTGGTTAGATGACAGCTCAGCGTCGGGAGCCTTCAATAATAATTCTTCGACCGGGACCATTTAGCTAATGTGGAGAATAATAGCCGTATCCCTCGTAGTAGTTCCCGTACGGCGAGTAGCGATGGTGCTTGTAATAGCGCTGTTCTGCGCGCTCGTGTTCCCTCCAATGATGTTCTCGCCATTCGTGTTCGCGCCATCGGTGCTCGCGGCGCTCATCCCTGCGAGACTCGTGCCATCGTGAGCCATCCCAGTGATCCCCGGCATAGTAGTCGCGATCGCGATGATCGTATTCCTGAGCAAAGGCGGTTGTCGGCTGAAACATCACCGTACTTGCTGACAACGCCATGATAAAAACCCCAATTCTCTTCAGCATGAGAGTCTCCGTTCCGGTTCTTCAGAACCTGTCTAGTCTTCCTAACGACTGAGACGTTGCCCCGGAAATCCGCGCTCCCGCGAAGAAGGTGATTCGCCATTAAATGCAATTCATTAGAACCGGGCTCGTCAACGGGTTCAGAAGCTCGAGGCCAATGGCGAGATCTTCCGCCTCGTAATCAAATTGATGAAAGCTCGCGCCGGTCGGCGGGTTCGCTTGCTCCCAAGCAATCGTGCGCCGGATAGCCACATCAGCCGGCACGGGCTCCCTATAGCCGAGCTCTGTGCGGATCCGGCCAGAATCTGCGACGACGTGCTGCGCGGCGTCTCCCTGGCATGAGCAAGTGCTTCGGTGTTTTCTCCGTTGGCATTACGACGAACTTCCCGCTCCACGCTGTCTGTGCCGCGATCCTTTTCTGCCATTCGAGTTCGGGGAGACAAGGCTCCTCACAGACGTGGTACGTCCTTCCCTGTGCGTGCTCCGATAGGGATGCCAACGCAATCGCATGCGCCACATTCTCCACGTATCCTCTCGGCCCTCGCCATACGGCATAATTCATCGGCGAGGATGATCGCACGCCTGCCATCCGCTATTCGTTTGAGCACGCCGTGCATTCGATGCAGCGGATCACCCGGCCCGTACACCATTGGCAACCGAACAACCGTGTTTCCAGTGCCGCCGCCCATTACTGCTTGTTCCACCGCAACCTTGTCATAGTCCTGGTTCAGCCAACTGAAGATACCTTTCATGGTCTTCACGAACTCAGGCGGATAGCCTCGGCCGGCCGTACGCACGGGGAATCCTCCGTGATCGGCATCGGCTCCAATCCGCCGGGCTCTGTTCCAAGCAGCACTCCCCAGGCTCGATATACGTCCATGCTGCTGATCGCAACCACGCGCGCATTCAGGACTCGGGCCGCAGCGGCCAACTGCTCCGCCTGGCTGCCGGAACTTAAAATCATGTCAACGATGACTTTCGGAGCGAAGCCTCGGGTTTCGGCCTCACAGTCTTGCAGCCGATTTCGATCACCTTGGATTTGCACAGCTCCTGGACTGGGCGAGCCACCGCGCAGTGCGATGAAGAACCGCTACATCATGCCCACCCTGCATCAGTTCACGCACTAATGGCGTCCCGATAAAGCCGTTTCCGCCGATTACAAGTATTCGCATAGCGAAAGAGCTGCTGGATCGTTACTTCGGCCGGCCACTTGAAGCACAGATTATAGCCGTGCCGGAGCCATGTCTGGAGGGCGGGCAGTAGCCATCAGTTTGAAATTCTGGTCGCCCCGCTTTGATCGCCTTCCGGCTCCGTTAGTTGCGCGCACGCTGCACGGGCGACGCTAAGGTCATCCGAAGGCAGGAGCACCACTGCGGGCAGATTCTGTTGGGCAAGTGCGCGCACGATCACTTCGATCAACTGCTTAAGCTCGGGATGAAGATTCTGGTTTTGAGATCCCACTCGGTTCGATCACTTTCTCTCGGAATCGGGTTGGGGTAGGGAGGAAACTTAAGTTTACCACTTATTGAACTATTACGTGGGCTCAGCCAAGAATTGAGAGCAAACGGAGCTGATTGTCTCCATAAGCCCGTCTAGAGTTCCGGGCTTCGAGATGAAGTCCGCCGCGCCTAACGCTAATGCCTTCTCCCGCTCACTGCTAAGCGAAGACGAAGTGAAGATGATGACAGGAATAGAGCGGAGGAGTTCGGTGGCCCGGATGTCAGCGAGAACCTCAAATCCATCCCGCTTCGGCAGGTTTAGGTTGAGCAGAATGAGATCCGGTCGCGGAGCAAGCGCATATGCGCCGGCTTTCTGCAAGAACAAAAGGGCCTCTTCGCCATCTGACACCCTGCATACCTGAATCGGAATGCCGCATTTTTCCACCGCCATTTTAATGATGTAGTACTCCGCGTCATCGTCCTCGACCGACAAAAGGACGCCGTGGCCCAGATTTGTGCGACCCCCCATATCTGTATAGATTGCCGCCAAGGATTTTTGACCTGGCTCGAAAACCTACGAGTACTGCGGGAATTACACACCAGCGACCGCGGGAGGACTCGGTTCCGCAGATTAGCCCGTCTCTCTTAAGATCTCTTCGCGATGTTCGTCAAGACGAGGTGCGAGGCGCTCGATGCTTCCCGGTGTGCGGCTGAAACGGACGGGAATGGAGACGGTCCGAATCTCGCCTTCTAAGTGATGAGTATCATGCCGGAAGAAGCCTACTGTTTGTAAATGCTGGTCTTCAAGCAGATCCTCTGGCGATAGAACCGGCGCCATGGGAATGTCGGCTGTTTCGAGCAGTCGAACCCATTCGGCGGTAGAACGCTCGACCAAAATTTCGGCGAGAATGCGATACAGCTCGTCTATATTTTCACTTCTTGCGGCATGATCTCGCGAAACGGATATCGGTAGCGTATTGTGGCTGTCCGGCGATTTCGAAAAAACGCTTCCACTGGGCGGTACTGTAGGGCATTAGGCCGATATAGCCGTCCTTGGTGCGATAAGGGCGGCGGTGCTGTGAAAGGACACGGTCGTAGCCCATGCCGCCGAGCGCCGGACAAAATGTTTCGCCGGCCAGGTGCTCGATCATGTTGAATGAAACGAGAGTTTCGAACATCGGCACCTCAATCGCCTGTCCAAGCCCCGACCGCTCGCGTTCATATAGGGCGAAGGCAATCGCATAAGTTGCCGAGAGCCCCGCAATCTTATCCGCCATGATGGTGTTGACAAACTTTGGTCCGCCCGGATCGTTACGGCCTTCGAGCGAAGCGGTCCCGCTCATTGCCTGAATCACATCATCATAGGCAGGACGGCCCGCATAGGGTCCTGCTTCTGAAAACCCATAGGCACCGCAATGTATGAGACGCGGATTGCGTTCGCGCAAGCTGTTGTAATCGAGACCGAACCTGGCGAGAGAACGCGGCCGCAAAGTGGAAATGAAGACATCAGCGGTAGTCAAGAGCTTGTGAAGTATCTGCTTGTCGTGGTCAAGCTCGAGATCGAGGACGAGACTACGTTTGTTTCGGTTTACATTGAGGAATGCCGCGCCCATGCCGCGATGGCGCGAAAGGCGCCACGTCGCGGAAGATGTCTCCTGCGGGAGATTCGATTTTGATAACGTCCGCGCCCATATCGCCCAGGATTTGGGTGGCGTACGGTCCCATAACAATGGTAGTTAGATCGATAACGCGAATGCCTGTGAGTGGCCCTGACACGGTACTCTCCAATATGATGAAGCCGAAACCTTCGACTATGAAGATCTCACGTCCGTTAAGGCGTGCACCGAGAGGCAACCAGATGGCAGCGGCAATTCGAAGCGCGATCCTGCGGATTCCGCGCGGCAAGGTCGCCTCGTATGGACAGGTTGCAGAGGCGGCGGGATACCCGCGCTACCATCGCCAGGTCGCGCAGGTGCTGCGGAAATGGGGCGAAGGGCTTCCATGGCACCGCGTGCTAGGTGCGGGCGGGCAGATCAAGTGCAAACGGGACGGAGGTTTCGAGCAAAGGATGCGCCTAGAGATGGAAGGGGTCCGCTTCCGCGGCTCGCGTGTAGACGTGAAGCAGCACCAGCACGTGTTTTAGCAGCGGCTCAACCTAGTAAAGCGAGGGTCTCGGTGATCCACCGAGTAGCGAAGAGTTGACAATCGCGATGTTGTGGGTCCCTTCGTGACCTCCCCAGGCGAAGAGAAGATCAATGAGGGGAAGGCCACCGGCATGAACGGTTAACCCAGCGGCGTAGCTGTGTGCGAGGTGATTGAAACCGAGATCGCCGCGGGTCACCGCCACTCGACCTTCGTCAACCATGAATTTCACGCCGACAGGCCATTTGTAAATGGAATGCTCAAAACTGCCGCGCAACAGCATAAGATCCGGCCCGCGAAAACGATAATCCACATAACTGGGCAAGAGAATGGTTCCGTTTATATCAGCGCCACCCAGCGTTGGATCCAGATAAAACGGAACTGTATTGCCCGCGGACGTGTAGGATGCGGTGTACAGGAAGCGCAGACCAAAACTGCCCTCGAGGTTTCTCGTAATTGGCGGGCAGCTGGTGGCGTTCACGTCTTCGCGGCAGTTGTCCGGACCATTGAAACTCTTCGAAGCAACAGACCGCGTGCGCCGGTACAGGGGAAATTCATGTGACAGGTCGGTTATGAAACGCCGGAATGAGGATGTAGAGTCTCCGGCTACCCATTGCTGGAAGGCGATGGAGTAGTTGAGGCGAACATAGCCGTTCGCAAGACTTGGAGTAATGCGAATTCCTTCAGCGAACTGAGCGAAGGCGGGTTGATTGGCAAGACCCGGCGCAGTCGCGTTCGTATACACCTGCTCGATTGACGGGCTTGGTTGACCGTTACTGGGGCGGATGCTGATGAAGCGGCCGTTCAGCTCGCCGAAAAGCGAAAGGCTGAGCGGATTGAAAACTGGCCAGACCACGTTCGCGCCGGCGATCGTCTGCTGCATGCCGAAGTAAGAACGTCCGGCAGTTGTGGTGCCCTGGCCAAGCCCAAAGTAAGCAAGCTTGTTCAGCGAAATGCTTTGCGCATAAACATGGAAGGCAGGCATTTCCTCAACAGCCAGGCGGGAGCGGGGGGTCGCCGGCGAAGTGCCGGGACGAGTAACAATGCGCCGATGCCGTATGAGCACGGCGGTCATATATCCGCCTGCGCGCCAAGACTGATTCGGCGTTGCAACAGCATCGAAATCCCAGAACAGGCGCCAATTTTCGTTGGGAGTGTAGTGAGTGGTGAGCGCAAGACCGGCCCCGAAGCCATTTCCGGGCGCAAGGCTTCCGACCGCGATGTGCAATGGATGATCGGTGAATAGGAGCTGAGCGCAGCCACCGATGGAGCCGAAAGAGAAGCCGCCTTGTGGATGGAGGCAACTGTCGCTGAAGCGAGTTTTTTCACCGCGGAGATCGGCTTGGAACTGTGATTCCTGCGCCTGCAGCGGGACTGCGAACAAGAAGCAGGCTACGGCGATTGTGTACCTCACGTGGCCTTTCGAACCTCTTGGGTGCGACCGCCGGTTTGATGAATGGCTTCAGTCACTTTGCGAATGTAAGCACTCGCCTGGCCTTCCGTGGTGATTGTGTTGATATCTATTCCTGTTTGCCATTCGGGCGGAAGGTTCCTGTCGGCCTCGTGAAAGTGTTTTACCTGGTGCTTGATCAATAAGTTCTTGTCGAGCGGCCGGTTTGGATTGTAAGCGCCGCGACGGGGCTTCGGCACGCGGACGATGTTATCGGGGGTCGCCATAAAGCTCTCCTAAATTTCAAACACGGGACAATCAGAATCGGACCGCATTTGATCAGTTAGAAACTCGTGGAACGTCTGGGCGTTCTGCTCGCGAGGCGAGCGGTCCTGGTATTGGCCCAAAAAGAATGTTGTTGCTGTAGCCGGAATGGATGCATGTTCGAAGACTTTGCCCTCCACCGGGTCCTCGGGTCCTGGAATCACGGTAGACTTGGCGACCCAAGGGGAGACGAGAATCGCCGGTACGCGAACACCGAGGCGGTCAAAGCGGAAGGTGAGGCCGGGCACGCCAGTTTTGTCCGGCGTGGCTTCAAAGCCGTCAGCCTGGCACGCTGGAGGTGGGACGTGATCATAGATGCCACCGTGTTCGTCGTACACAATCAGCAGAGCGGTGCTCTTCCATAGGTCCGGATTCTGCCGGATGGCATTGTAGACGCTGCCAATGAACACCTCGCCCTGCTGTACATCGTGGTCGGGGTGCTGGTCGGATGCGATCAGCTCGCCTCCATCGTCGGCCGGGTGATCGGTATAGTTTGGCTCGACGAAGCTGTATTGCGGAAGTGTTCCTAACTTACAATCGTCTAGAAACTGATTATAAGTTCCAAACAGTTTCGGCTGATTCTGCAGTAAGTTAACGACTTCCAGGCTGGAGCTTGCGGCATCAAAATAATAAATCTTTGCCGAGTGGCCGGCGTTGACAAGCCGCTCATAAATACTCAGATACTCTTTGTGGAAGTAGAACACATCCATGCTGACCTGGCCGAACGATGTTCCATAGTGAGCGAAGGCGCGGTTACAAAGCGTCGGACCGGGAATGGACGAAAACCAGCCGTTGAAGAGTGCGTAACTCCGGGCAAGAGTGGTTAGAACCGGCAGTTTATCCTTTCCGAAATAGTACATGATCTTACGGGAATGAGCGACATCTTTTCGCTGGTCGTAGTAGCTCTGTACGAACCCATTCATGGAAGGTAGGGCAGGCGGCCCTTGGGTCCCGAAATAAAGCTGTTTCTGAACCGCGGGGAAATGGTGATCGGGATCGGGATCGAGCTGAGACTGATATTCTGCAACCGATTGCACGCGGGCAGGCTCGTTGGTCGTATCGGGATTGCTCTCCGCGCCAGTAAGGCCGTTGATGCGAGGGTCATCGGCACGGAGTGATCCAACCATGTGATCGAAGGACCGATTCTCCATCATCAGGGTGACAATGTGCTTCAGGTTTTGGAGTCCCAAGGTCATGACGTGCCCTCCCCAGAGGCGTCGTTTCGATCTACTATAAACCAGAATTGTTCGTGTGCGAAAGAACTTCTGAAGCAGTATCACTTGCGGATTAGCCTGTGTCAAGCTATCTCCGCTCGACAAACTGACCATCTCCTGAGACGGACTCAGCAAGAGCACGTGTATTAGACAGCGACCGAGGTGTTGTAAGGAATACAGTGGAGATTGCTCAATGCCGTGAGCTCACGGCAGAAAACGATGGTAGATTGAACTGATGCTTCCTCGCTCTATTTTCATCAGACTGTTTGCCGTGGGCGCGATACTCGCAACAGTCATTCTCTGCGTCGGAACTTCCCGGGCACAGGAAAGCCGTCCTTTAGTCGGAAAATGGAAAATGGTTTCCACGACATCGGATGGCGGAGAGGTTCCTTGGACCCTGACCATCAACTACGGAGATGGGAAATATACGGCGACCGTGGCCTCGGAACACGGTGAAAACGAGCCCAAGGAATTCAAAGTGGACGGTGCGACCGTGAGTATGACAGTCCCCTATCAAGGGGAAGATTACGAGATCAAATTGAAACTCGTAGGGGACAAACTCTCGGGTACGTGGTCTGGCAATGGCGATAACGGAGATACAACGGGAACGAAAGCTTCCGGTTCCGTGTAAGATCTGCTTTGTGGTCAGCCTCTGGTCGAGCGGGCCGAGTTGACCGCAAAAGAAGCAATTGATTAATCAACCCACCATTGAATACGCACAGGCGAGGAGAGCTATCGATAAGATCGCAGCAGAGGTCTTACGGAGAGGCAAAGCCGCGGTGATCGCGATCGCGGACGCACATGGCGAGCTGATCGCGTTTGCACGGCTGGATGGTGCCCCGCTCTCTTCTATTGCAATTGCGACTAATAAGGCTTGGAGCGCGGCACGGGAGCGGAAACCAACCAAAGAGATCGGCCAAGCTGCCCGCCATCCCGAGAAGGGATTCGATATCGGCTATTTTGGTGACCCGAAGTTTACGGGCTGGGGCGGTGGCGTACCGGTCTGGAACGAGGGGAAGGTCATCGGGTCGGTCGCAGTGAGCGGATTGCCGCAAGACGAGGACATTGAACTTGCGAATTTAGGAGCAGCGAGTATCTTAGATTAAGGCCATTGGAGCGAGGCGCCTTTGACTCTGATTGAACTCCATAAGCCATTCTCAAGAGATGTAAAGGGATAATTTTAGAAAGAGAGAACTATGAGAGAAACCGGGACTGTGAAGTGGTTTAACGCTGGCAAAGGATTTGGATTCATCCAACGCGAAAATGGCGAGGATGTCTTCGTGCATTTTTCAGCCATTGCGGCCAGCGGATATCGCTCCCTGGATGAGGGTGCCCGCGTATCGTTCGTTGTGAAGAAAGGACCGAAAGGCATGCAAGCGGAAGACGTTCATCTCGAGTCTTAGTAATCCGACCCTCGTCTTCCGCGGATGATATACATACTCCGGAAGACTCAAATCGCATCCGGCTTCTTGGTTGGAAATACGCACGTGACAAGCGTTCCTTTTCCCGGAACACGCTCGACGCGCAAAGTTCCGCCGATCATGCCTGCGCGATAGTTCATAATACGCAGACCCATTCCCGACTGATTCGGAAGGACGTCGGGCATTCCGCATCCGTCATCCCGTACCTTGAGCACCGCTTCATGCTGCCCCGCTGCCAAGCTGATCACGACGTGCTTGGCTCGGCCATGTTTGATCGCGTTGTGCACGGCCTCCTGGGCCACCCGATACAAATGAGTAGCGACCGTATCGTCAGGGTTCAGGACCGGATCGTCGCACTCGAAACGGCACTGGATATGGAAAAGTTGTTCCACCTCACTCGCCCATTCCTGCAATGCTGACATCAACCCGTGAGAATCGGACAACACAGGCAACAATCCTCGAGCCAGTTGTCGTGTCGTGTAGATAGCTTGATTGACCAGATCGACGATCTTCGCTGCGCCGGCGGCCTCCGGCAATGATTTCTCCGCAAGCTTTTGTTCCTGCACCTTGCTCATGAAGGCAATGCCCGTCAAATGCTGCCCAAGACCATCATGCAGATCCTGGCCAATGCGGCGCTGTTCGCGTCCGCTGGCATCGAGGATCGCGTTCTCAAGCTGCTTGCGTTCGGTTCTGTCGATTCCCGTCGCGATAACGTAGCGCACCGCATCATTACCGCGCGGTAGAACCGTGGTCGACCAATCGATCAAGCGGCGGGAACCGTCCCGAGAGATCCAATAATTCTCGAAATCGTCAACCAAACGCCCCAATTGCAGTTGTTCAAACATGACTCTGAACCGGTCGCGCTCTTCCGGTGCCGACAACAAATCGCAGAAATACTTTCCGTTGACCTCGTCGAAGGAGTAGCCGGAGGTTTGCTCACAGGCGCGGTTGAAGCGGACGATTCGTCCCGATCGATCGAGGACCACGACCAAGGCGCCTACCGTATCCAGAATGGCAGAAAGGACGTCCCGCTCTTCCTCGAACGCCTCTTCAGCCAGCTTTAGTTCCGTAACGTCAACTGCCACGCCATGTATGAACCAGGGCTGCCCATCGCTTCGGCGGATCATCTTGGCCTGGCAATGGAACCACACAACGTGCCCGTCGCGCGCAATCACGCGGTACGAAGAGCGCAGAGGTTCGCCGGAAAAGAACATCTGAGCGGCTTCCGTGCTGCAGCGCTGTTTGTCCTCGGGGTGAATACGCTGATACCAGCGGATGGGATCCTGCAGCCATTCCTCTTGAGAGAACCCCAGCGTATGTTCGATCTGTGGGCTTATGTATGCTTCGCTGATGCCCTCATCCAGATAGGCCATAAAGACAACTGCTGGAATCTGGTTTAGCAGAGCACGATAGTGGGCTTCCAGAGTCGGCGATGGGTCATCTCGAGGTGTTGGCTGGTCTGCAGCTTTCGGAGAGGAGCGCGTGCCATTTTGAAAGAACACTCCAGCCAATTGAGTGAGAATGGCTTCGGCGTCCGTCAAGGCTGCTTGCCGCGAGCCAGGCAACGAATCAAAATCGCTCATCGCAACCGCTAGATCTATTGTTGCGCTGCTGTCCAGCTATCCTCCACGTTTCATGAGTTTGGTGTGGTTGAAATCGTAAGTAATAAAATCAGATCGGGACCGGGCGGCAAAGCAATGAAGGATGTCCTGGGCTTGGGAAACCTGCTACTAGCCATGGCAGTAGTTTTTTCAGTGCTGATCGTCGTTTTCGAATGGCTCGAAAGGCGACGGGAGGGCAAGCGCGAATTACGATTGCTTGAGGAGATTGAGCGGGAGTATGAGGTGTATTGTCGCTTGGGCCGGCTCTGAGCAGGGTGGCAATGCCCCTCAGGTCAGTTCAAGCTATTAGAATTAACTCCCTACCTCTGTCGGGTCTGCGTAACACACGGCTACATCTCTCGGCTGCGTCTATTCCTGCCTCAGTGCAACCACAGGATCGATTTTGGCAGCGCGACTTGCCGGAACATAGCCAGCAGCCAGAGCCACCACGCCTAGCATCACCGCGACAGCCATATAGACCAATGGATCGTTCGGCTGAACCTGAAACAGCATGGATTTAAGCAACCGTGTAGCCGCAATAGAGCCGGTCAGTCCCAAACCTAGCCCGATGCAAGCGAGTTCTAATCCCTGCCCGAGGACGAGCCGCACCACGGAGCCTGTGGTCGCGCCCAGTGCTATTCGCAGGCCGACCTCATTTGATCGTTGGCCTACAGTGAAGGTGATTAGCCCATAGACGCCAGCCATGGCAAGACATACCGCCAAACCTGCGAAAACCGCAAATAGGATGGTGCGAAACCGAGGGGCGGCGACGTTCTCGGAAAGCGTGGCCTCCATGGTCGTGAACTTCATCGGGGCGTCCGGATTGCTCTCATGTGCCAGCCGCCGCAAGGTCTGCGCGAGCGCGCTGGGATCGCCTACAGTCCGCACGACCAAGCTTAAGGTCGCTCCGTTAAACGCGTGCTGCCCATACGGCATGTAGCACTCCGGCATCGGTTCGCGCTCCGGGCCGCGTTGCCTCACGTCACCAACGACACCAATGATCTTCATGCCCTTCAACGAATCGAAGGGACAGAAGATGGTCCTGCCGAGCGGATTTTGGTTGGAAAACGATTTTCGAACCAGCGCCTCATTCACTACCGCAACAAAGGGTCTGTCCAACCTATCGTTGTCGCTGAAGTCGTGTCCGCTCTTCAGCGGAATTCCGAGCGCCGCGAACGTGCCAGGGGCTACAACTGAAAGCACCACGCTAGGCGCAGGACTCCAATCCGGTTGCGCTGGCAACTGATCGATAACGTACGCTCCCGTCGAATCCACATACCCGGGTGGTGCCATCGTGGCTCCGGCCGCCAACACGCCGGGTAAGGTGGCAACTTGAGCGAGCATGTCTCTGAAGAACTGCCGTGTGCGTGCGATACCGGCGGACGGCGGCGCCGGCACGGTTGCCCGCATGACGAGCACGTTTTCGGGCCGAAAACCCAAAGCTACATTGTGCAAAGCTACAAAGCTCCTAATCAACAGACCCGCTGCCGAGACAAGCGTCACGGCTAGCGCGATTTCAGCCACCACAAGCACGCCGCGAATGCCGATCATCCGGCCGCCAGTCGCAATGCGCGTTCCCCCCGGCTTCAGCGCGTCGTTCAATTCTATTCTTGCCGCATAGAACGCAGGGACCAAACCGAATAGCAGGCAAGTGATCATCGATATTCCAAAAGTGAATCCGAGCACCCATTGATCGATGCCCGTTTCGGCTAGCCGCGGCACGTCGGCAGGAGCCAGAGCCACTAATATCTTCGATCCCCAATACGCGAGCATGAGTCCCGAAAGACCTGCCGCGAAAGCCAGCAGTAAGCTCTCCGTGACCAGCTGTCTCACGATGCGCTTACGGCTCGCTCCCAGTGCGGCGCGAACAGCTATCTCGCGCGTGCGCGCAGTGGCCTTGCCGAGCAGCAGGGTCGCGGTGTTTGCACACGCTATCAGAAGCAAGACTGTCACCGCGCCCAACAAGACGTAAAGCATTACGCGAACGTTGCCCACCATTTCATCGCGCAGCCTGGTCACGGCAACGCTCCGGCCCCTATTGGTTTCCGGAAACTGCTGCTCCAAACGCCGGGCGATAGCAGTCATCTCGGTTTGCGCCCGTTTGAGCGGCACGCCAGCTTTGAGCCGCCCGACGGCAAGGAAGTTTTGCCCTCCACGCGATCCGGGTGGCCCAACCGCCGACACCCAAATGTCCGTGTTGTCAGGAAACCGAAAATCCGGCGGAAGCACTCCAACAATCGGTCTGGACCCAGGGGAGCGCACTGTCTGCCCCAGCGCGTGAGGGTCGCCGCCGAAATGGCTCTGCCAATATGTGTAGCTGATCATCGCGGCTCCGCCGGCGTCCCGCTTCATTTCTTCAGCCGTGAAGGAGCGGCCGACCAAAGGCTCAACGGCAAAGACGCGGAAAAAGTCGGGACTCACGCTGGTGACTCGGGCGTACTCGGCTGTGGAGCTTAGGATCACCGCCGTTTCGCGCGAGAAGTAGTAGGCCATCGCCTCAAAGGAGGAACTCTGGTCCTGCCAATCCTGAACATCCGGTATCGATACTTGCTTCGAAAGCCCAGTAGGGGCTTCACGACTTCTTGAAAGGTTGGAGAGAGTGACGATTCGGTCCGGATCACGATATGAGAGCGGCTTCAAGAGCACCGCGTTCACGACGCTGAAAACAGCCGTGTTGGCGCCGATGCCGAGCGCCATAATCAGGACGGCGAGCGTGGCGAAGCCCGGACTCCGGCACAGATTGCGGACGGCGTATCGTAGATCGCGTACCAAGTCATCGATGTAGCTCACGCGGCGCATATCGCGGCACTCCTCCTGAAACTGGGTAATACCACCTATTTTGAGCAGCGCCAACCTACGGGCCTCATCAGGTGCTACTCCTGCAACGACGTTTTCTTCCACGAACTGATCGAAATGAAACCGAAGTTCGGCTTCAAGCTCACGGTCCACATTGCGGCGGAAGAACAGCGAGCGTAGGCGTAGGCGAAGTTTGTCTAACATGCGCACGTCAACCCTCCGGGACGACAAGATGGATTGCTGACGACAGGCGAGTCCAATTTGCCAATTCTTTATCGAATTGACGCCGACCGGACCGGGTAAGCGAATAGAATTTTGCCATGCGGCCAGTCTCGGTGGACCGCCATTCAGACTTGACCCAGCCTTGCTGCTCGAGGCGGTGGAGCGCTGGATAAAGCGAGCCCTGCTGGATCTGGAGAGCGTCTAGAGAGACCTGCTGGATGCGTTTGGCTATAGACCAACCGTGCTTAGGTTCGAGAGAGATGGTCTTAAGAATCAGTAAATCGAGGGTCCCTTGAATGAGATCGGTCGGCTTAGCCATATGCCTAGGTTACCAACAATTGTAGACGATCTTAGTATTGGCCGGTTAAGCACAGTCGTCGAAGGCGAATCACTTGCTGGGGAACTTCGTGCAATAAAAAAGCCCTTTGTACGAATTGGGAACCGGCGACCGACTCCCTCGATGTCTACTCTTGGTGTAGATCGCGGAACGGCGCGCTGTTTACGATTCCGCCGCTGAGTCCAGTTAGCGGAAGTTGATCCGACGAATCACGTGAGCATCGCGAGTCCATCCGAGGCCGGGCAAGTGCAAGATCGAGTGGGGCTTTCCACAGACCTTGCACGTACGTAAACAATAGAACACGAGACCCGAAAATTGAACTCAACCGGGCGGAAGTTCGATGTGAAGATTTTTTTCGTGGTTCAACCGCTTCGTAGTGTCCCGGTCTATGAGGTCCGATGAGAGGACCGCCTGCCTATCTTGAGCATCGATATAGTGCAGGCTGCGATCTTCAACCCACGCCGTGACTGCCGAGCGCTGGGAGCCATCTTTGAGCGCAATGGTAAATGTGCCTTCGTTAGCACCGGGGGACGACTGATTATTCCAGTTGTAATCGTGGATGACAGGGTGCGCCGGGAGTATGGGTGCCGGCGGCGGCTGAACGATTGCTGTGCTGCAGAGTTGCGAGGCGGAATCGTTGGCCACCGGGAAATTTTCAGGAGGCGGCCAGTAGTAATTGTCAAGAAATGGATAGAACGGAAACAAGAAGTTCCTCCCGAAGCCTCGGCCACCAGCGAAGCGCCTGCCATTCACGAAAGCTCTCGAGCCAAGAAAACCGGGAGAAGCAAAGTTTCCACTACGAAATCCAAGACCAGTGGTAAAACTACCACCTCTAAATCCTCCGCCTCCTCTAAACCCTCCTCCGCGTTGTGCGAACGCGGCTGCCGACGCCAGAAGTAAGAAAGCGGCAAAGCGCAGGCTATTTCTCATAAGCGCCTCCCTGCTGTAAGCGTAAGCGATTTGCCGGGGCAGAAGTGCAAAAGCACGATGGCAATCAGTACTGTTCGTTCCAGCCTTCGTGATCCTCCCAATCGAGAATGCGGAAGTGAGGGTAAGGCTCCTCGCGCGGCAGTTTGTCGTAATCAATGAGATTGGCCTGCTGGTGATTACCGTCCTGTGACTGGTAGTACCAGAGCGCCTCTTGCCCCAAACGTGCAGTCTCCCCCGAGACGTACAGTGTGTATTTCTCATATTTGTAGGGCGCGTGCGCAGCGCGAATGGAACCATACGCCACGTCGACAATGAGCTGTGTGTCGCGTGAGAGCTGGCCCTCCCGAAGCAGCTCCTGCATGGCTTTCACGACGATCCAGTTGTTGGTGCGGTGGTCGACATGGCGCTCGTCGGGATGCCCGGTGATGATCATGTCCGGCTTATAACGGACGATGAACTCCTTGGCAGCAGCGACGGCGGCATTTCTCGCATAAGGCAGATTCGGAATCGCCGAGTCGCGGAATGGCGAATGATCGGTGGAGAGCAGAGCCGAAAGGTACGGGTCGTCGCGCCGGACGTGATGGTACCAGATCTGGCCGAGTCCGCCATCGGGAAGTCCCAGGAAAAAGATCTTGTCGGGCGAAATGCCGAGATGCCCAAGCGAGGCGCGAGCTTCGTCCATGCGCACTTCACCGAAATCCATGGCGCGCGCTGGGTCGCACGCATGCATGTAATAGCGATCACACCCATTACCGCCGCCGCTGGTGAAGTACACGACGTGGATCGGAATATGATTCTCGACCGCAGCGCGAATGATACCCGGATGGGCGGTGTCGTCGTCCTGATGCGCGCAAAAGATGAGTATCGATTTAGGCAACGGATTGACGGTGAACTCGAGCCGATTGTGCGCCACCGTTAGGTTGCCTGTAACTTGAATCTCAACCTCAAGAATGTAGCGGCCGGGAGGCATCGGCTTGAGTATCAAGTTGTGAGTGCCTCCAATCGTCCCATGGAGTGTCTCGCTCTCCAAAGTTTTTCCGGTTGCGTCGAGGACACGAGTGCGAATTCCAGCGCCGGGCCACTTTATATCCGGCTGGGCATCTGCACGCGGTTTTACATCGTAAGAGAAGACCGGAGCAGTGCCTGTTGAAAACATCGTATGCGACGTGTTGAAATTGATTCGGTCCGAAACGAATTCCGCGGGATAGAACTGCCGATACCCTTCGGATTTCGGCACGTCGGCCAAGCGCTGGTAGAGATATAGCCTCGGGTACTCTTTCGGGAATTCAGCATTCGGAGGGACGGTGAAGGCGGGAAGCACAGACGCAAGATCGTAGATCTCGTCTGGATGGCGGCTGTCACGAATAACAACCGAGAAATTGATATCGACCGGATTTTGGCCCGCCTGCACTACAGCGGCCTTCTCGACGCGGAACTCCTTTTCAGCACCTGGAGGCAGCGAGAGCGATTCGGCGACGACAGTTTTCCACGCAGGTGGCGCATCGGGCGCGGGATCAATCCACGGAAACGTAAATGCCTCGAAATCGACCTCCAAGTGGTCAAGCTTACGATTCGAGAAGTTGCGCACCACAATGCGAGGATTCACGGGATCGCCGGAAGTATAGAATGTCTTGTCGAGTTCCACGGAGACGACCTTCGCAAGCTGGCGGTGAATGGCAAACGACGTCGCGGCGCGAATCGTGCTCCCGGTGGCGGGGGTAATGTCCACTTCATATCTGCCAGTGCGGGCGTCCCACGGCACTTTCCAGAGCGGCACGTAGTCCGCCCCCTTTATCGGAATGCCGTTAAGAGCGGATCTATTTTCTCCCGCATATCTGATGGAAGCAGTTGCATTTGTTCCGGGCTGCAGACGAATGCGAGCTTCAGCACCGACATTGTAGGTGGTCTGGTCCGTAACGGCAGCGATGTCGGCAGAACGAATACGGCTGACCGTAAGAACTGCCGTGAGAAATCGAGAAAAAGCTGAATTTGACCGCACAACCAGATCGTACTATCAGGAACCGAAATCCTACCGAAGCCGACAGCCGGCATGCTATTGTCTCTGCGTAATGAGCATAGTTACTCAGCGGCGCGTCGCTCGGGCGCTGCGGTCTGGCGGCCCCGAAGTCGTCGAGGTTGGCGTGGAGGATCTCGCTCCGCTCAACGTCGGCGATGTGCTCGTGCGCGTCGAAGCGGCTGGCCTCAACCACGCTGAAACGTTGATTCGTTCAGGTAATTACGCGGTCCGCCTAGCATTCCCGTACGCTGTAGGTGGGGAAGGTTCGGGGACTGTTGTCGAGAGCGGACCAGATGTGACCATTTCGCCGGGGACCCGCGTCGGCTGGGCGGCGATCATGGGCTCGTGCGCGACATTTATCATTGCACCGGCTTCCATGTTGGTGCCGATCCCCAGCAGTCTCAGCTTCGAACACGGTGCCTGCCTGCCGGTCCCCGGGCTGACTGCCGGAGGGCTCGCTCGCGTCTGGCCATTGAAAGGAAGGACCGCGGTGGTCTCGGGTGCTGCGGGGCGCAGTCGGTCGAATGCTCGTGGCCATCCTCACGGAGCGCGGGGTCAACGTTATCGGCATTGCAAGCGGAGACCGTGTTGATGCGGTACGCGCAACTGGAGCCGCACACGTTGTTGACCGGGCGAGCGAGGACGTAGTTAACGCAGTGCGCGCGCACACCGAAGGTGGTGGTGCAGCCGCTGTGTTCGACCCCATTGGAGCTGCAACTTACAACACCAGCTTGCAACTGCTGTCACCGCGAGGTTGCCTGATCAACTATGGCGAGTTGTCCGGCCCCGTTCCGCCGATCGACCTTCACCGACTCTTTCCCGGGTCAGTTTTTGTGACCAAGTACAACGGCATGAGGTGGGTGGAAGGAACGCAGGAGTTTGCCGGCCTGATCTCAGATGCGCTGACTCTGGCTGCAAAACGTCCCGCAATCATCAGCGACATCGCCGGGCGTTTCCCGCTGCAGTGTGTCCGTGATGCTTACCGTGCGCTCGAGGCCGATCCTCCCGGCAAGATTCTGGTAATTCCTCGAGCACGATTGAGAATTCAGGCGCTAAACTCGGAGTGCAATGAGCCTCAGAATCGCGACCGGCATTGTGGCAGTGTTTCTGCCCACAGCAACCGTTTACGGGCAGGGCGGAGCAGTTTCACCTCAAGGTTCGCTTGGCGCTCCACTCTCGAAGCGGCTTTCGACCGCTCAAAAATGGCGAAACTTCGTGGACGAGACGGTAAGTCCGATTACGCTGGGCGCGGGCATTTTTAATGGTGGCCTTTCGCATCTAACCAACTCCGACCCCCGATATGGCACGAACAGCGAAGCCTTTGCGCAACGCTTCGGCGCGTCGGTAGCTGACGTTGCCACGCAGAATTTTTTCGGCGATTTCGTCCTCGCGTCAGCCTTTCATGAAGATCCACGTTACGTTCGACGGGGGCCGCAATATAGCATGCGGTCGCGAATCGGTTATGCGATCAGCCGTGCCGTTATCATTCGAACGGATGAGGGAGGCGAACAGTTTCAATTGGTCGAACGTGTTAGGTACCGCGATGAGTGCTGGACTTTCGAACGCGTACTATCCACCCCCCAGCAGAACGGGAGGAGCGATGATTATTCACTTTGTAA
The DNA here is from genome assembly GCA_963771565.1 of uncultured Acidobacteriaceae bacterium. Lineage (GTDB taxonomy): Bacteria > Acidobacteriota > Terriglobia > Bryobacterales > Bryobacteraceae > Bog-105. The sequence goes on along the minus strand of CAVYUB010000012.1, from coordinate 164,174 downwards.
CCAGCGTTGCCGGCGCTGGTTTCTCCAACCTAGCGCCGGAATTCTGGCCGGATTTCAAGAAGAAGGTGTTTAAGCGGCACAATTAGCCGCACCGCTTTCACACCTTGCTCCGGGAACGATCAGACGCCTTGTGCAGCGCCTTGCGCCATTTGCGCCATTGCCGCTTGGGCGCGCTTCTTCATTTCCTCCGGCGCAACGTCCTCGATATGGGTCGCGAGCGCCCATGAGTGGCCGAATGGATCGGTGAGCTTTCCAAACCTGTCCCCCCAAAACATGTCCTGGGGAGGCATATCGGCCTTGGCCCCGGCCTTTACGGCGTCGTTGAAGACCGAATCGACGTTTTCGACATATAGGAAAATGCTCACGGGCGAGCCGCCAAGGGACTTCGGCGAGCGATTGCCGCTGCCTGGCATCTCATCCGATAGCATGATCATCGAATCGCCGATCTTCAGCTCGGCGTGACCTATTTTCCCTCCGGGACCAGCCATTTGAACTACTGCCGTAGCGCCAAAGGCTTGTTTGTAATATTCAATAGCGCGGCTCCCATCGTCCACAACCAGATACGGTGTGACGGAATGATAGCCTTGCGGGATTGGGTTCACTTTACCAGCCATTAGTTTTTACCTCTCTTAAAAGTCTATAGCTAAACGAATCAAAATTGATACTCGGGCGGAGTGATGCCCTTAGCACGAAGGTACATTTCAGCCGAGGCGCGATGATGAGTTGTGTGATCGAGCAGCCCCAGGAGCATGTCCGTGCCCGTCATTGTCCCCTCCTCCGTCTTATAAGTCTTTGAAAGCTGTTCGGGCGTGAGTTTCGAAATTTTTTCCATTCCTTCGTCAAAAGAAGTCTTCACAAAAGCGATGACGTCATCTTTATTCATCGACTTTGGTTTCGCGGGGTTCGGCTTCTCGCCAGAAAACGAAGCGAGAAAATAGTCGAATGCCTGCGAAAGATGAACCAGTTGCTGAGCGAAGCTCATCTGCGGCGGAGTCAGCTTAAAATCATAGCTGGAGGCCGGCATCTGCTCGGCTACTTTGAGCGTGAAGTCACGGGACGTCCGGAGATGCTTCAGGACGGCTGCTTTGATGTCTTCCTGCGCGGGCATACGCATGGCCAAGACAAGCGATCAGTGGAAGTAGTACTGAGAATCTGCGCATTTTCACCTCGATCTCTGTTCAATGGCCAGAGCGATACTCAGGCCAGAAAATACAATTTTGCTCAGTGTACATGATCAGCTTCCGTACCCGCATCTTACTTGCGCCTAACCCTTCGATTACTCGCGCTGATTTACGACAAATTGGTTCAGCTCACGGCTGTTCAGATCGGAAACCGCCCAGTAAGTCATTCCCGATTGGGTCCAGTGGATGGCGTTGTAGCCGTTAGTCGCAAATGCTCGAGGGCCAGAATCGGAATGGGACGATGGCCACACGAACAGGTTAATAACATGGCGATTGCGCTGGTACAAAAGGGCCGCTACCGGACGGCCATCCAGATAATCAAGGCGGCCGCCTGTAAGCGGGAAACCTTCTGATTTAAGGTCCTTAACTGGCGGCGAAAAATCCAGTTTCCCGTTGAACCAGGGTTTCACCGTGTGCTGATCTGACGAAGGAACGTCAGCCAGGTGACCCAGCATCAATGAACGGATGTGGCTGGATACAACTTGCTCGGCTAGCGTATCTGTTTCCGAAGGGCGTCGCAGCATCATGACGAACATGGCGGTGAAAATGATTAAACCCACGACGCTGGCGGCAACGGCCAACGGGCGCCACGCGAAAAATGTATGATGGCGCACAGTTCTAGGCTGCGCCGCGGTGGGAAGGCGAAGCTGGCTGCGAATGCTCTTTTCCAGAGCTTCGGGAGCGGCAAAGTAGGGGGTATGAGTGCGCACTGCGATCCGCAGTTCTTCGACCTGGTCGCGCAACCCACGGCACTCGGCGCAATCTGCAACATGACGCTCAAAATCCAGACTCCGGACAAGATCCAGCTCCTGGTCGACGTAGGCGTCGATTAGTTGGCGTGCCTCTTGACAGCTCATTGCCTTACCTCCTGCGCGCCTTCGCACAGCCGCTCATGGAGTTCCTTGCGCGCTCGGGATAGACGCGACATTACGGTTCCCAGGGGAATGGCGATGATCTCGGCGATTTCTTTGTAAGAGAAGCCTTCCAATTCACGCAAAATCAGGAGCTCGCGCTCTTCGATAGATAAGTGTTCGAGGGCCTTGTGGACGAGTTGCGAATTCATCTTTGCAAGCAGTAGCGTTTCCGGATCCGAGCGCGCAATCGGTGCATCCGGATCGCCTTCTTCGAAGTGCTCAGCGACTTCGTGCGGCCTGTTCTTGCGGAGCCAAGTGTAGCAAGTATTTCGCACGATTTTCAGCAACCAGGCGCGCCCGTCCCGGCCAAGTTGAAAGGTTTGAAAGGACTTGAGAGCACGCAAGTACGATTCCTGAACGACGTCCTCTGCGTCATGTTCATTGCGCGTAAGCCATCGCGCAAGATTAAAGGCAGCATTCAGGTGCGGCAAAACGGTTTCTTCAAAGCGCTCGACTTTGCTATTGCTTACCAAATTTTCCGCCATTTTATTCCAGGGTTCCTCTGACATGGCGCGAGGCACTGTTAGTTTCTCAGCATTCTTGCCCTAGTGACAAGACAGGGAAAGAACGCGTTTGTAAAAGTTTTTACCGGCGGGAATTTCCCAGGCGCACTCCCGGTACTAGTTGACGAAAGGCGTGAAGCGCCATCGGAGATGAAAGAGGAGAAAACATTTTGTCTAAGCGAATAAAAGTGGATTTGAACCAAGATGGCGTTGATCGCCGCGGCTTTTTGCAATGTATGGCGTGGGCGGGCACAGGCGCGATTTGGACCGTCGCGGGAGGAGTACTGAGTTCGAAAGCATTCGGCCAAATGGCGAATCACGAAGCAGGTGCGAATGGAGAATTCAGCTTCGTTCAGATCAGCGACAGCCATATTGGTTTCAACAAAGAGGTCAACAAAGATGTAACGGCAACGCTCCAGGAAGCAATCGCGAAGATCAATGCACTCAAGCGCACGCCAGATTTTCTCATTCATACCGGCGACTTGAGTCATCTCTCAAAGCCGAGCGAATTTGACACGCTGGATCAGGTATTGAAGTCAGCGAAGGCGCGGCAAACCTTCTTTGTGCCCGGGGAGCACGACATGCTCACGGACAATGGACAACAATATCTGGAGCGCTACGGGAAGGGAACCCAAGGCGCCGGCTGGCACAGCTTCGACCATAAGGGCGTGCATTTGGTCGGCCTTGTGAATGTCGTCGATTTGAAAGCTGGTGGACTCGGAACGCTAGGCGCGGATCAGTTGAGCTGGCTCGAGAAGGATTTAGCCGGGCGCTCCAGTAGTACGCCTATCGTCGTCTTCGCGCACATTCCGCTGTGGACTGTTTATCCCGAGTGGGGATGGGGCACCGACGATGGCGCCAAAGCGTTGTCGTACACGAAGCGCTTCGGCTCGGTAACGGTACTGAACGGACACATTCACCAGATCATGCAAAAGGTGGAGGGAAACGTCAGCTTCCACACCGCTATGTCAACGGCATTTCCCCAACCGAAGCCAGGAACCGCTTCCTCGCCCGGTCCCATGAAAGTGCCTGCTGAGCATTTGCGCGATGTGCTGGGCATCACACATGTGAACTACATCGCCGGGAACCACACGCTTGCCGTGGTCGATTCTACGCTGGGCATGGCCACTGCTCAGTCGTCAAGCTTTCGGAATGTCGCCGATTCGAATGAGATCAAAATCGACAACTTTTCGTTCACCCCCAAATCTCTGACCGTAAAAGCTGGGGCGGTTGTTAAGTGGACGAATCACGATGATATTCCTCACACCGCGACGAGCACAGAAAAGAAGTTCTCCTCTCCTGTCCTCGATACCGACCAGGCCTTCTCGTTCACATTTCAGGAGCCTGGATCTTACCCCTACTATTGCAAAATTCATCCGACGATGACAGGCACGATTGTTGTTGAGAAAGATGCCTCGGGACGTGCCTGAGGCAAAGGAGCAAAACTCATGACTGAAGGTCTCCTGCGACCCAGCCATTTCTCGGCTCCAGGATAATGCGCAGCAGATGTCCCGGGGTTCTCCCGTCGGCACTACTTACTCCGAATTCGCGGTGAACACCTATCCAGAGAACATCACCGCATCCTAACGTTTTCGGCTTACCGCTCCGGTCCGTCAATTGGACCGTCGTGGGTGAAAACGCAACCAAGAGCTCAGGAATGCTTTCGCTGAGAACTCGCGAGATCGCGATTCGCCTTGCTTTGGAATCTGATCGCCTGATCTTGGTTCGGACCTTTATCGGCAGAACAATCCGATTCGTTTTGATAGGAGAGTTCGTCGGACTTGTGGCATCGTTCCTCCTGGGGCGCGCGCCGTTTCGGGTTTGCTGTATGCGATCAAGCCAAACGACTGAGCGTTTTTGGCTTCGTGCTGTCTTCTGTACTGATAATTGCGACCATTGCAGCGTCTATACCTGCCTGGATCGCATCAGGCCAAAGCCCGAGGAGCATCCTTAAGTAAGTCTTGCCATTGTCCTTTAGCTATGTCTCGAGCTTTCGAGAAACGGCTGAATGCAGTTCCATGGGCCGCTCATTCGAATATCTGGATCAGCACCAGAGAGATTACGGTTCAAATGAGCGGATGCAGCTTGGCGAGGTGATCGAAGTCCCTGTATTGGACGCTGCGGGACAAACACGAGTCGGACGCTTTGGCTGGAAGGATCAAGACCCGACTATACTTTCCTTTGCAGCCGATGCTTAGCTGAATGAAATGGGAGTCACCAATCGGCTGAAGCCCAAAGATGTCATCTCGGTCTGCAAACTAACTTCCGATCCCGAAGATAAGCTGGATGATTTGGGTTTAGCAGATATTGACCATTTTGCTCAATTTATACGTGGCACGAAGGTCCCACCGCGCAACGCGGTGCTGGCCGCAACGCCGGCCGCCCTGGCAGGCGGAGCGCTATTCAAAGAAATCGGCTGTAACACGTGCCATGTCGAATCCATCACTACGGTTCGCCCTGGAACGCTGATCAATAGCGGGGCCTTTACCGTGCCGGAAGCATTGGGAAACAAAATCATCCATCCATTCGGTGATTTTCTACTGCATGATATAGGGACTGGTGACGGTATCGTGCAAGGTGGTCCACCTGACGCCGCAAATAAACTACGTACATCTCCGCTTTGGGGGTTACAGATTAAGTCTCGATTCATGCACGATCTGAAGTCACTAACCCTGGAAGACGCCATTGAACGCCATGGCGGCGAGGCTCAAGACGTTATCAAGCACTTCGGCGAGCTAACCCCAGCGCAGAAACAGCAGCTGTTTACGTTTCTTAACTCGCTATAGAGAAGACGGTTCACTGTCCTCGCGCCACTTCGCCATTGCTTTCGAGCTTTCTCGAAAAGAAATCCGCCGTAGCCTTATACGCTTCCACCCAGTGCTGGTGCATCAGGAAATCGTGAATTTCGTTGGGAATAATCAGTTCTTCGAATTCGACATGCTGTTGCCGCAGCGCTTCGACCAGTTGGACTGTTTGCGAAAAAGGCACATTTCTGTCATCATCGCCATGAATCAGGAGCACCGGCGATTTCCACGTCTTCACTGACGCAAGCGGGGATGACTCGAAAGCCAATCTAGCGGCATCCGCGTGAGCTTTGGGATCGTATGCCGGGACGAAGTTCTCAATTACTTCGTTCCAATCATGCACGCCGTGAAAGTCCACGCCTGCCGCGAACAGGTCCGAAGCGCGAGCTAAGCCCAGCGCGGTGAGATAGCCGCCGTACGATCCGCCCCAGAGTCCTACACGCTTGGGATCGACATCCGGGCGGGATTTCAGATACAGCCCGGCGCCCACGACATCATTGAACTCACTTGCACCAGTAGCTCCATAGTTCAGCGCCTCACGGAAGTTGAGCCCATAGCCGATGCCGCTTCGGTAATTAACCGAAAGAACGACATAACCGTGATTGGCAAAATATTGATTCAACGCGTACGCGTTCGAGTAGTAATACATGTAATGAAAGCCGAGCAACATCTGCCTGCGCGAGCCGCCGTGAAAGAAGATCAGCGCTGGATGACGCTGCTCGCTGGCTGTGACGTGGGGAGGCAAAAAGAGTTGGCCGTGCACTTGGATTCCGTCGGCCGACGTAATCATCACCGGCTCGGGTCTTATTAACGCGCCCGCCGGAAACTCTGCTGGGGTCGCCTCGGGTGCGAGTGCTTTCGGCTGTTCGTCTCGCGTCTGGACCGCAGCATGCGCTGTCTCGTTGTAGCGCGAAGTGAGAAACGCTAACGCCGATCCATCGGCTACGGGCGCAGGCTCCCACTCGATATTCTCACCTCGGGTGACCGGCTGGGGCGATCGTCCCCCGGCTGTATCGACGCTCCATATATGCCTGCGATCGATATCTTTGATATTCGTCGAATAATAAATCATTTTCCGGTCCACGGATATTGCGACGTGCTCCACCTCCCCTTCGCCTGGCGTCAGCTCAACCGGTTGCTCGCCGCGCTCGGGCAGACTGTACAAGTGACACCATCCGTTCTGCTCCCAGGGAAAAATCAGCCGATCGCCTGCTGCCCAAAAGACCTGGTGCTGCGCCACGATGTTGTGAAACACACTGCCCGGCCCACGCTTTGCGCGGAATACTTCGCGGCCAACACCGGTTTTCGAATCGGCCACGTGAACGGACCACGGCTCCCCTTCTCTTTCAGGGCCAAACGCAAAGGCTCGGCTCATGGCTGGGATGCGCACGTAGGCGATATGAGAGCTGTCAGGTGACCAAACAGGATCGGAGTCTTTGTCTACCGTTGGATCGAGATAGCGCATCGTCTTATCCCCGGGCGTATAAATCGCGATGAAGCTGTGGTCGCCGCGCCCACTCACAAATGCTAGGGCAGTGCCGTCCGGTGACCATTGCAGGCCGCTCGCAGACCCTTTCAGGTTCACGGCGCTCTTCACGTCTTCTCCCGATGGCTTCATTGTGAAGATCTGCCCACCGCGCAAGAACGCCACCAGGTCTCGCTTCGGTGAAATCGCAGGAGCACATCCTTGGGTTAGCTTCTTGGCGGGAGAGCCATCGAGCGTAGCCATCCAAATAGCTTGTTCGGGCTTCTCGGGATTCGATGCGGGATCGGGATTGTCCCGGCCCATCTCAAAATCGCCCCCATGCGCAAACAGGAGATACTTGCCATCGGGCGCCCAGGTGAGATCATCGATCTCCTGTCCATCATCCGTGTTAAAGTTCGTAACTTTGCGGCCCTTCCAATCGGGAGCGCTCGCCACCCAGACGTTGCGTTGGCCGAGCTCATTGAGCAACCAGGCGACTTTTGCTCCGGCGGGAGCGGGAATCAGCGAAGAAGCAAATGGTGCGCTCATCACTTGCTCAATCGTGAACGAGCCTTTTGCGGCATGAGCCACTGGATTTGCGAGCACTAACGAGGCGAGAAACGGAAAGAGTAAGGGCCGAATAACAGATCTCATAGAATCCCTCATTCTGACACGCTATCGCGCCATCGATACAAAGATCCGCATGGGCGAGGATTGGGTGGAGCAGATCGACTGGCAGCTCCGCAGCTCGCATATTTCATCGTTCTCCTTTCGGCCCAATCCGCAGCCCAATCGCGAGGGTTAGTGGGGTTCGGCGTGGCTTCTTTGTAAGCGTACGCTGGGTTTTGTTAATGGAGATAAGACTTCAATCGCGGAGTAGGCGGCACGGTTTAGGGCAGAAATTTCGGATCGCGATGCTGCTGCTTCGCAAGCAGGGGCTTAATCTGGGCCGCCTATGCGTTTCGCTGCGCAATAGCAAAAAAGGGCCAAGCATCATCTGCTTGGCCCTTTCGTTTGGGTTACTGCTGGTCTATTAGGCGAACTATCTGGGACAGCCGAGTGCTTTCACTTCAGCCTCCGGAAGCGGTTTGACATTCTTCACCGCTGGAGGCATCGCCGGGCTGTTTCTCGGCACCAGGTAAACTTCTACCCGCCGATTCTTGTCAGCCGCACTCACCGTTGAGCCTCGGCGCTCCTTCTGACTGGGCAGATTCGACGTCCCGCAGAGTCCCGGTTGAGGATCTGAGGTCTGGTCCGTGCCCACCCAATCCACCTTGATGTGCGATGGATCCACCTTGCCGCAGGTGCCCGTCCCGCCGCTCAACACGGCAGCACAGAGCAACGCACGCTGTTCGTCAATCGCACGGCGCTCAGTAGCCCGTCTCCGGCCCCTGCGTACAGGAACCACTACGTTCTCCCGTTCGTCGCTGTCGCGATGGCCCACCAGCACGATATCGAAATCGCCCGTAGCCCTCGGAGCAGCTTCGTCGATCAGAACGCGTTTGCCGCAGTTGTTCACCCGCGCGTTGTTCTTCGCGAAGATCACGTCGGACAACCGCACGAACGGCGGCGGCGGGCAGTTCACCGTGATATCGGTGGTCTTCGAAGCCGTCTTGCCACTCTCGTCGGTCACCGTCACAGTTGCTGTCACTGTCTTGGTCTGGTTTTGCGCGCCGCTCTCGAAGTTCACCGTGGAAGCATCGAAGGTTGCGTTCGCGCTCGTGTCGTTAGTCACGCTGCCCTCCGTCACTGTCCACTTGTAACTCAAATTGCCGCCGCAAGCCGATGGATTCGCTGTTGCAGTAAGCGCCGCCGTATGCGGGCCTTCTCGCTGAGCGCAAATCACCGTGTTCGGATTCGCCGTCACATTGGTGATCGTCGGCGCTGTCTCGTTCACCGTCACCGTCGTCGTCGCTGTTACCGGAGCGGGCGGGGGTGGCGGCGTCGGCTGTACCCAGCAGCGCAGCGGCGTCTTTGGCGGTTTCTCTGGCGCCGGCGGAGGCGGCGTCGTGTCCGTGACTGTCACCTCTATGTTGAAGCTACCCGTATTATTCGGCGTAAACGTAAAGTCAGGACTGTCGCTGCCACTAGGTTGTCCGTTGACCTTCCAGGCATAAGCCAGTTTATGACCCGTCGCGGGAGTGCTGGCAGTCGAATGAAGATTAACCGGTTTGCCCTGGCAGATTGTCGCGCCTTCGGTACCGGTGACAGTGCCCGGGTTAATCGGCGGGTATGGCTGCGGCGCAGGTGGCGTTGGGAAGCGATCACAGGGTACCTGCCCGAGATAGAAGACCAGACCGAACGTGCCCTGGAACCCATTTATCTTCCCCTTCGCGGGAATGTAAATTCCGCCATTGGGATAATTCGGAAGACCATAAGTTGGATTGCGCGACCACGTGCCCCGCGCGTCGAATCGCAACCCAAAGTGATCGCTCAAATGAAACTTGATACCCCCGCCATAGTTCAGGGCCACCTGCAGGTTATCGTTCAAGTTCGCCGAATGATACAGTGCGTCAGTGGTTGCGCCGCGCGCAAGATCCTCGGCGGTCTTCGTCGGAGTAAACTGGATAGCGTTCCCGCCAACGGTTAAGTAAGGTTGAACGCGCGACCCACGAGGCCTCAAGTTAAAGACCGGATTTAAGCCTATGTAGTAGTTGCGGCTTCCAAAGCTGTACGTCGGGAGAGGCGTACCAGCTAAGGGGAAACCGGCTGGATAGAGTCCACTCGAGACTCGAAATTCGACATTCGCCTGCGCAACACCGCCCCACAGTTCCAGGCCGACCCACCGGCTAGGATTCCAAGTCACGCGCAGCCCGGCAACACCGCCATCGACTAGCTTCAAGCCCAAGCCGCGGTTTACCTGGCCGAACAAGCTGATTCCACCGAATGGGTCGATTTCGACTATGTCGGGAAACTCATCAGCTGACGACGTGGCATTAGTGGACTTAGTGCTGCTTGCGTTAGTATTCGTGCCCTGAGCATAAGCTGCAGTGCCGAAGCACAGAGCGCCTGACAGGACTACGGAATTAATCGGGCTAAGTCTGAGCCGAGTCTTCATCCTTCTTCCTCCGAACGCCAGAGTATTGCCTGATCTCCAGCTATGGGATGTAATGCAAAGTATTTTATTACGGTGTCTTCAATAATCAAAACAAAAATCACAAAAAAAGGGCCAAGCATCATCTGCTTGGCCCTTTCGTTTGGGTTACTGCTGGTCTATTAGGCGGACTATCTGGGACAGCCGAGTGCTTTCACTTCAGCCTCCGGAAGCGGTTTGACATTCTTCACCGCTGGAGGCATCGCCGGGCTGTTTCTCGGCACCAGGTAAACTTCTACCCGCCGATTCTTGTCAGCCGCACTCACCGTTGAGCCTCGGCGCTCCTTCTGACTGGGCAGATTCGACGTCCCGCAGAGTCCCGGTTGAGGATCTGAGGTCTGGTCCGTGCCCACCCAATCCACCTTGATGTGCGATGGATCCACCTTGCCGCAGGTGCCCGTCCCGCCGCTCAACACGGCAGCACAGAGCAACGCACGCTGTTCGTCAATTGCACGGCGCTCAGTAGCCCGTCTCCGGCCCCTGCGTACAGGAACCACTACGTTCTCCCGTTCGTCGCTGTCGCGATGGCCCACCAGCACGATATCGAAATCGCCCGTAGCCCTCGGAGCAGCCTCGTCGATCAGAACGCGTTTGCCGCAGTTGTTCACCCGCGCGTTGTTCTTCGCGAAGATCACGTCGGACAACCGCACGAACGGCGGCGGCGGGCAGTTCACCGTGATATCGGTGGTCTTCGAAGCCGTCTTGCCACTCTCGTCGGTCACCGTCACAGTTGCTGTCACTGTCTTGGTCTGGTTTTGCGCGCCGCTCTCGAAGTTCACCGTGGAAGCATCGAAGGTTGCGTTCGCGCTCGTGTCGTTCGTCACGCTGCCCTCCGTTACCGTCCACTTGTAACTCAAGTTGCCGCCGCAAGCCGATGGATTCGCTGTTGCAGTAAGCGTCGCCGTATGCGGGCCTTCTCGCTGAGCGCAAATCACCGTGTTCGGATTCGCCGTCACATTGGTGATCGTCGGCGCTGTCTCGTTCACCGTTACTGTCGTCGTCGCTGTTACCGGAGCGGGCGGGGGTGGCGGCGTCGGTTGTACCCAGCAGCGCTCGGGCGTCTTTGGCGGTTTCTCCGGCGCCGGCTGAGGCGGCGTCGTGTCCGTGACTGTCACCTCTATGTTGAAGCTACCCGTATTATTCGGCGTAAACGTGAAGTCAGGACTGTCGCTGCCACTAGGTTGTCCGTTGACCTTCCAGGCATAAGCCAGTTTATGACCCGTCGCGGGAGTGCTGGCAGTCGAATGAAGAGTTAACCGGTTTGCCCTGGCAGATGGTCGCGCCTTCGGTACCGGTGATAGCTGCCCGGGTTAATCGGCGGGTACGGCTGCGGCGCAGGTGGCGTTGGGAAGCGATCGCAGGGTACCTGCCCGACGAACCATACCAGACCTATGGAGCCTATGACCCCGTTGATCTTGTCTTTGGACGGGATGTAAATTCCGCCATTGGGAAAATTCGGCAGACCGTAAGTTGGATTGCGCGACCACAAGCCGCGCCCTTCCACGCGAATCCCGAAGTGATCGCTTAAATGGAACTTGACGCCACCGCCATAATTCAGGCCGGCCTGTAAGTTGTCATTCAAATTCGCCGAATGAAAGATCGCGTCGACAGCTGGCTGTCGCGCTATATTCTTTGCCTTACTAGTGGGCGTAAATTGGATCGCATCCCCGCCGACCATCAGGTAAGGCACGACGCGCGAGCCTCGTGGCTTGAGATTGAAGATTAGATCTCCGCCTATGAAGTAGTTTCGACTTCCGAAACTATACGTCGGAAGTCCCGGTGCACTCGGCGATTTGAACTCGACGTTTGCCTGATCCCAGGCGCCCCAGAGTTCCAGGCCGACGTGTCTGCTCGCATTCCAGGTCACGCCCCCTCCAAAAGCACCGCCGTCGACTAGCTTTGTCGTCAGCCCACGGGCGACCGCGCCGTACACGCTAACGCCACCGAACACGTCGATCTCGACAATATCGGGATATTCATCACCCGTCGATGTCTTCGATGTATTTTGATTTGTTTTGCTCGCATCCTGAGCGTAGGCTGCAGTGCCGAAGCACAAAGCCGCTGACAGGATTGCCGAACTAATCGGCCTAGGTCTGAGCCGAGTCTTCATCCTTCCCCTCCAAAGCAATATTTCTAACCAACTCCAATAATTGATCTTAGCGGATATTATCTATTTACGAAAGAGAATTCCTAAGTCATTTGTAATTCCGTACAGCCGATCCGAATTTTCAGCAGGGATCCAAAGCTGCCGAATGTGCAAGGCATGTAGAGCAGTGGGAACCGGCGACCAGGAGTTGCCACAGTCCTTACTTTCATAGAGCTGGCCGTATTGGACCGCATAAGCCACGCCAGCTTCAGCGGGGCTGTAAGTCACCGAGTTTACAGTTGAGGCCGGTAGTTTTCCCGAATTCGGGTACCATGTCGCGCCGTCGTCAGGTGAGCTATATAGGCCGGTTCGCGTTGCTACTAACAACGGGGCACTCCGATCCGGCGGAATAGCGACATTGTTGACTTCAGACATGGGCAGGGGAAAAAACAATTGATTCCAATGATCACCAAAATCTTTCGACTCATATAGGCCACCGGCTGCGCGAACTATGATGCGATCATCTGGGAGCAGGTGCTAGAAAAAGTGCGTATGCTGCGGTCGACCCCGTAAGATCCGCTAAAGTCCAGTGCTCGCCCATATCGGCGCTTCTTAAGCAATCCCAGACCGGTTGCCGCAAACACGAGATCATTCGTCCCGCTCTTTACTGAATATAGAGCGCTGATGTCGGAGGGCGAGACCTCTTTCGAGATGATTTTGGGCTTTGTCGGCCTAGAAGATTTCGAGCGCGGCCCGGCCTTAGCGCGCTGCGTGCGTCGAAGGGCCTCTGCTGTGGCTGGTTTGTTGGTAGCTTGGCTCGTATCTGGGGGAGGAGCTACGATCAAACGCACAGGAAGAGGCTTCCAAGTAGCTCCGGCGTCAACTCGACTTATAGATCTGGTGCGGAGACGCGGCAAGAAGAATACGGTCGTCGCCCGGCACGCCAGTGAGGGCGTGCAAGTGCACACCGGCCAACCCGCGAGAGCTCATCGGAGACCAGGATTCCCCTCGATCACTGCTGTCAAAAATGCCGCTCGTTTCACCCTGCTGGGTCTCAACTGCCAATAGTTTCTTGCCTGAAACAGTAACTGCGCTAATATCGCGGTCCACAAAGCCTTTGTTGATTAGCCGGATTGTTTCTCCATCATCATCGCTCTTACCGATACCGTCGTATTCCATAGCTAAGTACATGCTCTTGGGATGCGAAGGATCGAGCGCGATGGCGTTGACCTGACTTCCGTTCATTAGCTTCCAGTTACTGCCACCATTGATGGATTTAAAAAGCCCCAGTGTTGTTCCAGCAAAAATGGTCCCCATCTGCGCGGAATTTCCACAGCAAGAGCTCTCGAAGCGCACCACATGAGTGCGCCTGGAGGTATTCGGTATGCCCAGTAATTTGCGCCAAACATCGCCACGGCTCGTGCTGGAGTAAATGCCGCTGCATGCACTGGCGAAAACCGAGTTGGGATTGGAAGGATCTATGTAGATGGAAAAAACGTCGGAGTCGTCGATCATCCCAGTGTGTATCGAGTCCCAAGTCTTACCGCCGTCCAGTGTGCGCCAGGGCAGATGAGCCGGTTCCCGCATAAATTATGTTGGGTTCCTTGGGATCGACGGCAACCGCAGTGATGCCCTGCATCTCGGGGTTCTGAGGGTCCGAGATACGCGTCCACGATTTCCCGGAATCGTCGCTCAGCATAACGCCGCGCAATGTACCAGCCACAAAACGGGAAGGCTTACTGGCGGAAGCTGCCAACGCACGTACCCCTACGTCCTGCACGTCCTTCACCGCGTCCCAGCTTTTTCCGGCATCGTGACTTTCGAAAACACCAGCACCTTCGGCCGCAATCATTGCTGCCAGGTAATGCTTCGAGTCAGACGGATCGACCAGGATAGAGGTGACCTCGCCGAAATTTCGCTTAGGAAAATTCAGCTCATTCCAAGTCGCGCCAGAATCTTCGCTCTCAAAAAGGAGGGAGTTCCTACCTCCTGCGAGAACGACATTCGGGTTCTGTGGGTCAAGCGCAATCGAAATGGCCGTGCCGCCGAACGGGCCAGCAATTTTCCAATCATCAGCGGGCAAAGAAACTGCCCAGCCCGCGACAGCGATGGTGCAAAACCCAATCGCCACCGGTAAGCGCAATCTATAACGTCCAATCATTTTATGAGACATCTGTTTTAAAGAGACAATATCTATTGTTAACCCAACCGAGGCAGAATCTCACGCTGCGTTTGCTGCGACTCGAATGGCTCAGGTATCCTATAATTTGCATCTCTTGAAAGCAATTAGGTTAGTAGGTTAATGGCAAATACTGTTTCTTCGCTGAAGCGCGTCCGTGTCACTGAGCGCCGGACGGCTATCAATCGCTCACGCAAATCGCGTTTGCGTCATCAGATCCGGGCGATGCGCCGTCTGATCGATCAGAAGGACGCACAACGCGCGAGCAAAACACTTCCCGCAACTTTTTCATTGGTGGACCGCGCAGCCAAGTGGGGCATCATCAAGAAGAACACGGCGGCGCGCTATAAGAGCCGATTGACATTGAGGCTACGAAAGCTGACCGCCACGTAGCATCGGCTCCCACTCAATCTCTCACATTCCACCTAGCTGTTAGACTGGCTTGCATATGCAAAGCGGGCTTGTATTTTTGCTCGTATTGTGTTCATTTGTGGTGCCTGTGACCGGCACGCAGCCTGTAAAGGCGAAGCATGGAATGGTTGTGGCGCAAGAGCCGATCGCGGCTGATGTGGGTCTTGCGGTGCTCAAGGGTGGCGGTAATGCAGTGGATGCTGCCATTGCCGTTGGCTTCGCACTGGCGGTAACACACCCATCGGCCGGAAATATCGGCGGCGGTGGATTTATGCTGATTCGCTTGGCTGATGGAAAGACAACTTTCCTCGATTTTCGCGAAGCTGCTCCGCAAAAAGCCACTCGCGATATGTATGTCGGTCCGGATGGAAAGCCGACACGGGAGAGCATCGAAGGATGGCGCGCGTCCGGCGTTCCAGGATCAGTCGCCGGATTCGAATTCGCTCATCAGAAATTCGGGAACAAATCGTGGCCCTCGTTACTCGACCCAGCGATTAAGCTAGCCCGGAATGGTTTCGTTGTGGATGATGCGTTTGCAGGATCGCTGAACAGTCCCGATAATCGCCTCAAGCTCGACCCTGAATCGAGACGTATCTTTTTGCGAGACGGTAATGCATACAAGGCCGGCGACACGTTCCGGCAAACGGATCTTGCCGCAACCTTAGAGCGCGTTGCGAAGAACGGTGCCAAGGAGTTTTACGAAGGAGAAACGGCTAAGCGATTCGCTGCTGCGATGGCAGCACATGGCGGTCTGATCACAGTTGACGATTTAAGGAGCTATAAGGTAATCGAACGCGCTCCGCTGAACGGCGATTACAAGGGCTTTCACATCATCACTGCCCCGCCGCCAAGTGCGGGAGGTGTGGGCCTGCTACAGATGATGGGCATGCTGGCAAGCACAGGGTATGAAGCGGCCGGGCCAGACTCTGCGACGGCGGTTCACTACGAGGCCGAGGCGATGCGCCGCTTCTACGCCGACCGAAGTGAGTACCTGGGCGATCCGGCTTTCTACAACGTTCCGGTCAAACAGTTGCTCGACCCGGCATACCTCGCATGGCGTCGGGGCACCATCGACCCAGCACGCGCGACGCCGAGCGACCTTATCGGGCCAGGTCTTCCGAAATCGCTCGATGCGCGAAATGCACGTATTTCCTGGATCGAAAGCAACGAGACGACACACTACAACGTGGTCGATGACAAGGGAAACGCGGTAGCCGTAACGTACACGTTGAACGGCTCGTACGGAAACGGCATCACGGTACCTGGCCTTGGCTTCCTGATAAATAACGAAATGGATGATTTCGTGGCGAAGCCGGGCGAGCCTAACATGTTTGGTTTGATTGGCGGCGACGCGAACGCAATTGAGCCGGGCAAACGTCCGCTCTCTTCGATGACGCCGACCATCATCACCAAAGACGGCAAGCTATTCATGGTTGTTGGCGCACCTGGCGGATCGCGGATCACGACCGGAGTCATGGAAGTGATCCTCGACGTACTCGACTTCCACATGAATGCACAGGAGGCCGTCGATTTGCCGCGCTTTCATCACCAGTGGAAACCCGACGTGCTCTATTTGCAGAATGGCTTTCCTCATGACGCGGAAGAAGCTCTGCGAAACATGGGCTACGAGGTGAGGGCCACCGATAGTGTGGCTCGGGTTGAGGCGATTGTTGCGGCTGACGGCACTCTCGAGGGCGGAACTGAGTCTCGCGGGCACGGCAAAATCTCGGGATATTAGCTTCGTAGCTGAGACAAAACTTAATGCAGCATGTACTTTCTACTCACCTTTTCGTGAAGCACCGCTTGACGACGGTCTGGCTTGAGAGGATTTGGGATGCCGGGTTTCCGGCGGTCGAAATCTTCTGCGCCAAGCAGCATATCGATTACCGGGACAAAGCGCAAATCATCGAACTTGGGCACTGGTTTCGCGACTCTGAATTGAAAATGCACTCATTGCATGCCCCGATGTACAGCGATGACGTTTGGGGGCGATCGGGACCGCAAGCGGTGATCGATATTACGGAAACCGTGAAGGCGAAGCGCATGAGCATGGTCGATGAGATCAAGCGCGCTCTCGAGATAGCGGATGTGGTGCCGTTTCGATATCTCATTCAGCATCTCGGGGTCTCCGGTGAAGAGTTCGACGAACGAAAGTTGGAATCGGCGTTTTCCTCCTTGGAGGAACTCAAGGTATTCGCTGGACAACGCGGCGTTGAAGTGCTCTTAGAGAACACACCGAATGAATTAGCATCCGGCGAGCGTTTGAACTACTTCCTGCGCCAGACGCACCTCAATCTGAATTACTGTTTCGATGTTGGACACGCTCATATTGCGCATGGCATCGAAGCCGAGTTTGAGGTGATGAAGGAGCGCATTCGTTCGACACACATACATGACAACAACGGGAAGGAAGATCAGCATCTTTTCCCGACGGAGGGCAGTATCGATTGGCCAAAAGCGATGCGGCTGCTAGGGTCCCGCCCCGATCAGTATCCGCTACTGCTCGAGCTGCGGGAGCCAGCGGCGTGCGAGCATCCCGTCGAAGAGGCACGGCGAGCCATGGACGGATTGACTGAACACATATGAGCAGCGATTCCAGTGCGGTTCCGGCCGCGTCCAGCCGTTACGGATGGCCAGACTGCCCCGGCCGCCCGCAAGATCACGATCGACGATGCGGGTAAGCACGTAGGTGAACGGGTACAAATCCAAGGCTGGCTCTATAACCTTCGCAAATCAGGCAAGATCGTGTTTCCGATTGTGCGCGACGGAACGGGCCTGATGCAATGCGTGGCGGTGAAGAGTAATTTACCCGAACAGCTCTTCGAGACGTTAAAGAATCTGACGCAGGAGAGTTCGCTAATCGTAACGGGCACGGTGCGTGCTGAAGCGCGCGCTATCGGAGGGTACGAACTCGATGTCAGCGATGCGCAAGTGATCCAGCGAGTCAACGAAGAGCATCCCTATCCCATCACTCCGAAAGAGCATGGGGTGGACTTTCTGATGGACCATCGCCATCTCTGGCTGCGCAGCCGGCGCCAGCATGCGGCCATTCGCGTACGCCATGAAGTAATCAAGGCGATCCGCGATTATTTCGATTCGCATGGCTTCACGCTGGTCGATACGCCCATATTTACTCCAGCCGCGTGCGAGGGCACGACGACGCTGTTCGAAGTGGATTACTTCGGAGACGAAAAGGTTTATCTCACGCAATCCGGCCAGCTCTATAACGAAGCAAACGTAATGGCTTTCGGAAAGGTTTATTGCTTCGGGCCCACCTTTCGCGCCGAGAAATCGAAGACGCGCCGCCATCTGACCGAGTTCTGGATGGTTGAACCAGAGATGGCGTACGCGGACCTGGAAGAAGTGAAGCGTGTAGCTGAAGAGCTGATCGTCTACACCGTGGGCCGGGTGCTCGAGAATCGCGGGGAAGAACTGAAGGTACTAGATCGCGATACATCCAAGCTCGAAACGGTAAAAGCGCCGTTTCCTCGCATGAGCTACGACGATACCGTTAAGATTTTGCAGTCGAAGGGCAGCGAGATTCAGTGGGGCGGCGATTTCGGCAATGCGGATGAGACGCTACTTACTCAAGATTTCGACCGCCCGGTAATAGTCGATCGCTACCCAACCGCCATCAAGGCGTTCTACTTTCAACCTGATGAGCAGCGTCCGGAAGTTGTGCTCGGCGTGGACATAATCGCACCGGAAGGTTACGGGGAAATCGTCGGCGGCGGCGAGCGGATACACGATCTCGCGCTATTAGAGAAGCGATTGGCGGAACACAATCTGCCGCGTGAGGCGTTCGAATGGTATCTGGACCTAAGAAGATTCGGTAGCGTTCCACACGGGGGCTTCGGAATGGGAGTAGAACGCTTCGTGGCGTGGATGTGCGGCCTCGAGCACGTTCGCGAAACGATTCCCTATGCACGCATGCTCTATCGCACGCGGCCATAGCTTTTTTCGATCCAAGAGCAGAATGGTTCAGTCTCACATCGCGATTCTTGGCGCGCCTCTCGATTTGGGTGCAGGTCGCCGTGGTGTCGACATGGGCCCTTCGGCATTGCGACTGGCTGGACTAAACGCAAGGTTGGCCTCGCTTGGCTATGAGCTAGAGGATCTTGGGAACGTTTCCGTGGCGCAGCAAGAGAGTACTCCAAGCGGGCCGCAGAATGCGAAGTACCTGCCACAGATCGCCAAAACGTGTACAAAATTGGCCGAGATGGTTGAGAATGTCTTGGCTACGGGTAATTTCCCGCTGGTTCTGGGTGGGGATCATTCGGTTGCGACAGGCACAGTGTCTGGTGTGTCTGACTTATTTCGCAAACGAGGGCAGAAGATCGGCCTCATCTGGATCGACGCCCATGCGGACATGAATACACCGGAGTCAAGCCCAAGCGGAAATGTACACGGCATGCCACTGGCCTGCTGTGTTGGCCAAGGCCCGCGCGAACTCACCGAAATTTTCGGGTACGCGCCTAAAGTAGAGGGAACAAATGTTGTGCTCATAGGTATTCGCGATGTCGATCGACGCGAGCGCGAAATAATTCGTGAAGCCGGCGTTACCACTTTCACCATGCGGGACATCGATGAACGCGGTCTGCCTAATGTGATGGAGCGAGCAATCGCCATCGCCAACAGCGGCACATCCGGTTTTCACCTTTCACTCGACATGGACGTGGTGGATCCAGACGAAGCGCCCGGTGTGGGAACTCCCGTTCGCGGAGGAATGACGTATCGCGAAGCGCACCTGGCAATGGAGACAATCTGCGATTGCAGTCGGATGGTGTCCATGGAAGTGGTCGAAGTGAATCCAGTCCTCGACGAAGCAAACCGGACTGCGCTGCTGGCAGTGGAACTTGTAATGTCGGCGATGGGAAAGAAAATTCTTTGACGGCTTTACGTTACGGGCAAGCCGAGCTTCTTCTGCAAATGGGGCACTGCGCCGTGCAAGAGCACTTCTTCTGATGAGCGTGTACGCCGCTCCACAAATTCAACTTTCCCATTGCTCAATTTCTTGCCGATAGTGATGCGGTACGGAATGCCAATGAGATCGGCATCCTTGAATTTCACGCCAGGCCGCTCATCGCGATCGTCCAGCAAGGCATCGATTCCCGCTTGCGTGCATTCCCTGTAAAGCAAGTCAGCCGCTTCTCTTTGCAGTGCATCGCCGTAGTTCACGGGTGTAATCACAACCACAAAGGGCGCAATTGATGGGGGCAGAGCCATTCCGTCCTTGTCGTGGTAGAGCTCGATCGCGCACGTCAGAATGCGCTCGATACCAATGCCATAGGAACCCATGATGGGCGTGATCTCTTTCCCGTCCTCGCCCAAGACGCGCAATCCCATTGACTCGGAATACTTATACCCGAGTTTGAAGATGTGCCCGATCTCAATAGCTTTCACGAGATCCAGTACGGCGCCGCAATTTGGACAGGTGTCGCCGGGCACTACTTGCCGGAGATCGAAGTATTCTGCCTGGAAGTCCTCGCCGGGTGTTACGTTTTTGAGGTGGTAATCATCGCGATTGGCGCCCGTGATCATGTTGCGCCGGCCGTTCAAGGCGTAATCGGCAAGCACGCGCATATTTTTAACGCCTACCGGCCCTAGGGAACCCGCGCTCGCCCCAAACCACTCCACGATCTCTTGCGGATGCGCTGGCCTCACTTCGGTTGCCTGCAAAGCCGAAACTAGCTTAGTCTCGCTGAGCTGATGATCGCCGCGCATCATGATCAGGATCGGCTTGCCATCGGCCACCATAACCAGACTCTTCATTTGCGAACTTTCCGGGAGTTTCGTAAACTTCGAGAGATCGGCGATCGTTTTGAGGTCAGGCGTGTGAAACTGCTCGGGCGTGAGATCGCCTTCCGGATCGGAAGCTGCGGGCGGAGCTCGGCCGCGACTCAGCTTTTTCTAAATTCGCCAGATACCCGCAATTTCTGCAGCGAACGACGAAATCTTCACCGGCATCCGAAGCGACCATGAACTCGTGCGACTGGCTACCGCCCATGGCACCCGAGTGTGCCTCAACAATCATGTACTCGAGTCCGCATCGATCGAAAATCTTGCGATACGCGTCGTGATGCTTTTTATAAGAGACATCGAGGCCGCTCGCATCAAGATCGAAGGTGTATGAATCCTTCATGATGAACTGGCGCACTCGCAGCAAACCGGACTTGGGCCTCGGCTCATCACGAAACTTTGTCTGAATCTGATACCAGATCTGAGGCAATTGCTTGTAACTGCGCAGCTCGCCGCGAGCGATGAATGTGACGACTTCCTCATGCGTCATTCCGAGGCACATGTCACGCCCAAACCGGTCTTTCAGGCGAAACATGTTGTCGCCCATTACCTCCCAGCGGCCTGATTCCTGCCACAGCTCAGCGGGATGTAAGGCAGCCAGCAGCATTTCTTGACCGCCGATCGCATTCATCTCTTCACGCACGATCTGCTGAATCTTCAAGAGCGAGCGTTGCGCGAGCAGCAGATAATTGTAGATGCCCGCGGAAAGCTGCCGTATGTAACCGGCACGCAAAAGCAATTGATGACTGATAACTTCGGCTTCCGCAGGAGTTTCTCGCAGAGTCGGAATGAAAAGAGTGCTCCAAAGCATGTAATAGACAATTATCTGCTTTGTCACTAAGCCCGATACCATGAAGGAAGCCATTACTATGCCCGAGAATAATCATGCACCCGTTACCAAAGCCGATTTCGAAATGGGAATGAAGGCGCTCCGCGACTACATCGACGAACTCCGGGATTACATTGACGAACGCACTCGTGACATGCAAACCGAGCTTCTGCGAGGATTCCGGAGCTATCAAGAGAGCACGAGCGTCAAAATGGCCAAGCTCTCGGCAGATGTTGGAAACATCGACACGGCGACCGACAAGCGCCTCAATATCGTCGAGGAGCGCTTGGCCGAACTAGAGCGCAGAATCGCTCAAAAAGGGCTTTAAGAGCAGAGAGATGAGCGTTCTGGACAGTGGACAATTGGAGCAAACCATATGAATGACCAGCAGCGCATGGGCCGCCCTCTAGCAGAAACAGATCCTGAGATCTTCGATGCGATTCAGCACGAAGTTGAGCGCCAGAACACGCGTTTGGAGCTGATTGCGAGCGAGAACTTCACGTCGGAGGCCGTGCTCGAGGCGACTGGAAGCGTGTTCACGAACAAATACGCCGAAGGATATCCAGGCAAGCGCTATTACGGCGGCTGCGAATTCGCCGATATCGTCGAAAATCTGGCACGGGAGCGCGCTAAGAAGCTATTCAATGCCGAATACGTTAATGTTCAGCCGCACTCCGGTTCGCAGGCGAATGAAGCTGCTTATGCGTCAGTGCTTCAGCCGGGCGACACGATTTTGGGCATGAACTTGGCGCATGGCGGGCACCTCACGCATGGGCATCCGCTGAATTTTTCGGGCAAGCTTTACAAAGTTGTCGCATATGGCGTACGGCGCGAGGACGAACTGATCGATTACGAGGAACTGGCGCGGCTGGCTGATGAGCACAAGCCGAAGATGATCATCGCGGGCGCAAGTGCTTACTCGCGGGTGATTGATTTCGCTCGTTTTCGTGAGATTGCGGATGTCAGTTGGGGCAGTGTTCGTGGTCGATATGGCGCACTATTCCGGGCTGATTGCTGCCGGTATTTACCCGAACCCGTGCGAGCACGCAGACATCGTCACCTCGACGACGCACAAAACTTTACGGGGCCCGCGTGCTGGCGTGATCTTCGCGAAAGAGAAGTTTGGGGCGGCTATCGACAAAGCTGTCTTTCCAGGCGCGCAAGGCGGCCCGCTGGTACATGTGATAGCGGCAAAGGCTGTTTGCTTTCTGGAAGCACTTTCCGAAGAGTTTCGGGCGTATCAACGGCAGGTATTGGCGAATGCGCGGGCGCTCGCAGCATCGCTTCAGAACGAAGGTTTTCGGGTCGTGAGCGGTGGAACCGACTCGCACATGTT
The DNA here is from genome assembly GCA_963771565.1 of uncultured Acidobacteriaceae bacterium. Classification (GTDB taxonomy): domain Bacteria; phylum Acidobacteriota; class Terriglobia; order Bryobacterales; family Bryobacteraceae; genus Bog-105. The sequence goes on along the minus strand of CAVYUB010000012.1, from coordinate 141,573 downwards.
CTTGATTGACGTTTTCGCGAAAGGCATTAAGGGGAAGGAAGCCGAAAAAGCTCTGGACAACGCCTACGTAACTGCTAACAAGAATGCCATTCCGTTCGATACAAACCCGCCTCTAAATCCGAGCGGTATTCGTCTGGGAAGTCCCGCTGTGACCACGCGCGGTTTCCGGGAGATCGGAGATGGTAGAGGTAGGGAAGCTGATCGCACACGTGCTCAATGACGTGAAATCAGAGCAAGCGATAGCGGACGCACGCAAACGTGTCGGCGCGCTTACGGATCGATTTCCACTGTACGCGTGGAAACAGCAATTGGCCACCACCACTGCCCAGTGACGGATTCGATTCCAGCAAATTCCTGCAAGCGACTGGTCGTGGGGGTTAGCGGTGCTACGGGTATTGTGTATGCCATCCAGATGCTGCGGCGGCTCAGACAAGTAGGGGTAGAGAGCCATCTGGTGGTCTCGAAGGCTGGAGATCTCACGCGTACTTACGAGACCACGCTATCGGTGAATGAGCTTCGAGCGATGGCGGATGTGAATTATCGAGTCGGAGACGTAGCGGCGGCGATTTCGAGCGGCTCCTACAAAACCATGGGCATGATTATTGCGCCATGCTCCATGCGGACACTGGCTGAGATTGCCACCGGCATGAGCAGTACATTGTTGACGCGCGCGGCTGATGTCACGCTGAAGGAGCGGCGGAAACTAGTGTTGCTTCCCCGAGAAACGCCCCTACACGCGGCGCACTTGCGAAACATGCTTACAATTACCGAGATGGGTGGCATCATTATGCCGCCTGTTCCGGCGTTTTATCTAAAACCGGCGACAATTGATGAGTTAGTGGACGACACGGTATGCCGGGTGTTGGATTTGTTCGATCTTGATGTGCCGGGCGCGAAGAGGTGGGGTGATCAGTGCTCGGTTAGGACGTTCGGGTATGCGCGATCTCGGGCGCTTCTTCGATCGGCCGCTGCAGAGCACCTTCCGGTTCGAGATAGTAGCGCGTCAACTCTTCCTTGAGGATGCCTAAAGCAGCGTCCGGAGAATCCGCGAACCGAAACAGGTTCAGATCTTCCTGCCGAGATGACGTCGTGCTTTACGAGCGCCTTGAAATTCAGGATCTCATGCCAAAATTCTGGGCCATAGAGGACGATCAAGATTTTGCTCTCTAATTTCCGCGTCTGGGCAAGAGTGAGGATTTCCATAAGCTCATCAAGCGTGCCAAACCCGCCTGGAAAAACGACTAGGGCTTTGGCGAGATAAGCGAACCAGAACTTGCGCATGAAGAAGTAATGAAATTCGAAGCAGAGCTCCGGCGTGATGAATGGGTTTGGGCGCTGCTCGAAAGGCAAACCGATATTCAGACCGATGGTTTTTCCGCCCGCTTCGCTTGCACCTCGATTGGCAGCTTCCATAATGCCGGGACCGCCGCCGGAGCAGATCACGAAACGCCGGTGCGGCTCGGCGCATGGGACTGGTTCAGATATTGAGGCGGCCCATTCCGTAACCATACGAGCGAGTTCACGGGCTTCGTGATAATAACGGCTGAGGGGTCCCTCTTCACGAATGCGGGCAGAGCCGAAGAAGACGATAGTGTCCTGTATTTTCTCGTCTTGAAAATGCGCGAGCGGCCACAAGTATTCGGAAAGAATGCGCAGTGGACGCGATTCAGGGCTCTGAAGAAAAGCCTCCTCACGGTATGCGACGGGGCACCGGAACGCTTCAAGCTGGGAGATCGCCACATCCGGGCTTTTGTCTTCGTCGTGAGGCAACGCTTCGATTGTCTCATCGGGTTGTAAAATCTGGGCAAATGGCAGGGCGCAACACATTTACGGTGCTGGAGGAGACTGCGAAGCAATACGGAGACGCCGCAGCATTACACCAGCCGATCGGGAGTAAGAAAGATCCGCGTTATCGTGCGTATTCGTGGAACGAGTGGCTGGAGAGCTCGCGTGAAATAGCGTTGGGCTTACGGAGTTGTGGCCTGGGCAAAGGCGACATCGTATGCATTCTGTCTGAAACCCGGGCTGAATTTTACTTAGCAGATTTGGGAGTGATGGGCGCTGGCGGTGTTGCAGCCGCGCTTTATACTGCCTATCCAGTTGCGGAGCAGGCGCGGACACTCCGCGCATTGGCACCGGGTTTCTGTTTGTCGAAGACCCGGGCACGCTGGCCGAGCTTTCGCCGCACTATCGAATCAGAGGGCGGTAGCATGCCGCGGTACATGATTCTGTTGACTGGTGAGCGGGAAGGCGCGCTGTCGCTTGATGGCCTGCGGCAATTGGGACGCGATGCGCTGAAGCGCGATCCGGCGGCGTTCGAGCGCATACAAGAAGAAGTGTCGCCCGATGATTCGGCGATTCTGTACCTTACGTCGGGGGCTACAGGCGAGCCGAAGATGGGACTGACCAGTCACGCGGCGATTCTGGCGAATATTGACATGGGGCCCGAGGTATTGCCGATCGGACCAGAGGATTCGACCCTGGTATTTCTTCCGTCCGCGCATATTGCGCAGCGGATCGTTTTGGAGCTGCTGCCGATGCGGATGGGGACGCCGGTCTGGTTTTCAGAAAGCCTGACGCGATTGCCGACGGAGCTGAAGACAATCCGGCCTACGGTGTTCTTCGCGCCTCCGAGAGTATGGGAAAGGATGTACGCCAGCATCTTAAATGAAGTGAGAAAGCGCCCGGCATTCGCACGAAAGTTGTTTGGTGCCGCGGTCGAGCTTGGAAAGAAAGCAACGCGATATGGACTAATGGGAAAGCCGTTACCCGCCTCGATGGGTTTGGCGCTGAGGGTAGCGGACAAGCTTGTATTCTCAAAAATTCGAGAAAGACTGGGCGGCCGAATTCGGATCGCGGCTTCTGGTGCCGCGCCGCTCGGGAAAGATTTGGCCGAATTTTTTGCGGCAATTAATATGCCGCTCGCCGAAGGTTATGGACTCACTGAAGCGGGCGTGATCTCCCTTAATCCGGTCGACCGGCCAAAGCCAGGCAGCATTGGGCGCGTGCTTCCCGGGATTGAAATACGACTGGCCGAAGATGGCGAATTGCAGGTGCGCACGCCATGCATCTTCAAGGGCTATTACCTCGACGAAGCAGCAACGCGATCCGTACTGAGCGAGGACGGCTGGTTCGCAACCGGAGACATCGCAGAGATCGACAAAGAAGGGTACGTTTACATTACGGGCCGCAAGAAAGAGGTAATTGTCTCCTCCAGCGGCAAAAAGATCTATCCAGCGCGAATTGAAAGTCTGTTCAGAACCGAACCGATCATAAGCCAGGTACTGTTGATCGGCGACAAGCAACCGTACGTGACCGCACTTTTGACGCTGAACTCGGCGCAACTTGAGAACCTGAACGGTGTGGAACCCCCTAAGGCTGTGGACGACGTGATTGCCCGTGTGAACAAGCAACTTGCAGATTTTGAGCGGATACGGAGATTCAAGATCCTGGACAGGGACTTTTCAATTGAGCACGGAGAACTGACCCCAACCATGAAGATACGGCGATCGCGTGTGCTCGAAAATTATAGGCCTTTGCTCAGGGAGTTGTACCTGGGAAAGGAAGCGGAGGCCGAATAGAATATGTCTGCTCTTCGCCTCGATGAACCCATTCAATTAATGCCGATGTTTCGGGAGCGCGTTTGGGGGCGTGAGAGTCTGGCACCGTAGTTTCCTGTTGCGCCTCGCGACGAGCGCATTGGGGAGGTATGGTTCACATGCGAAGAAAATCTCACGTCACTCGACCAGCCGCTGGGTGCCTTAATACGAGATCATCCGGAGATATTGGGGAGCGGCGCGGACCCACGGCATCCAGGCATCTGCCCGTTGCTGTTGAAACTGCTATTCACGAACGACCGGCTATCCGTGCAAGTGCATCCCGACGACGACTACGCGCAAAGACATCACCAGAGCTTAGGAAAAACAGAGGCATGGTATGTGCTTGAAGTGAATCCGCTAGGGAAAATAGCTTTAGGGTTTCGGAAGACTCTCTCCCAGGAGAAATTGCGAGAGGCGGCGCAGTCAGGTCAGATCGAGGAACTCCTTGATTGGCGAAAGGTAACAAAGGAGAGGTTGTTTACGTGCCTGCTGGGACGGTTCACTCTATCGGCAAGGGGTTGACAATCTGCGAAATCCAGGAGAATTCGGATATCACTTACCGGCTTTACGATTTCGGACGTGGGCGCGAATTGCATCTGGATCATGCGGTCGCGGTGGCTCGAACGGAACCTTACAATTGTCAGGCAAGCCCGTTGCGGTGGCGGATTGGCGGGACCATTTGCTGGATTGCCGTTACTTCCGTCTCGAGCGGCTGCGGCCTAAGCCATCTATTCGAATTGAGCGCGGGTTGCCGTACTACTTGCTCTTTTTGTGCATCAAAGGTTCCGGGACTATTGCGCAGCAAGAGTTCACAGCAGGCCAAGCGTGGCTATTGCCTTCGGGAGGCGGTGAGGTTCATGTCAATGGACGGGATTCAGAATGGATACTTGCCTACACCGCGGAAGGAGCTCCACGACGGGGCTGCACGGTAGCTGACGATCAGCGCAGGAAAGCGCGACGAGTAATGCGACTTTGGTTCGTGTAGGAACATTTATTCGGCGGCTGAGGACAGAGTAGTTGGATTTTTCAATTCGCGATAAGAGGCGAAGATAGATTTCGCGGAGCGCCCACAGAGAACGCCGGCTCTGTGGCGCGATCAGGTCAGAAAGCGCAGCGGATTCGCGATAGTAGGCGCGGGCGCGAGCAGCCTCGAAACGCATGAGATCACGGAACCCTTCGTCCTCCTTTCCTGAACGCAGTTGATCGAACGTCACAGAGAACATGTCAAGGTCTTCGCGAGGCAGATAGATGCGGCCCAGCGTGGCGTCTTCGCGAACATCGCGCAGAATGTTTGTAAGTTGAAAAGCCACGCCGCACTTCTCGGCGAGAAGCAGCGCCTTCACCGATTCAAAACCAAAGATATGCACGATGGTGAGGCCGACTACAGAGGCGACTTGGTAGCAATACCGATACAGTTCATCGAATGTCTCGACCCGACGCGGCTCGAGATCAGACGTGATGCCGTCGATCATTTCGTGAAAAAAACGATGCGGGATCGAATATCGCTGGACGGTGTCGTGAAACGCAGGCCAGATGGGATGGCGTTCGACGTCGCCGGATAGAGCACGGTTCAGGTCGACGCGCCATTGGGCTATGTGTTTTGATGCAGTTTGAGGTTATCCGTCAATTGCAGCGGGATTGTCGCTCAAGTCGTCACAGTGACGCATGAACGCATAAATGGCGCACATAGCATCGCTCTGCGGCTTTTTCAGGAGAAGAAACGAGTAATAGAAATTTTTGGCGCGCTTCCGCGCTATGCGTCTACAGTAACGATACGAGTCCTCGACCGAGGGAGCCGTCAAAAGGGTAGCAGCCGCGGCAGACATTGGAGAAGAATACCAACGCGCTCCACCTTTGAAATGTGCGGACGCCGGTTGAGAACGTTGTAGCGTTGCATCCTGATCTTCTGAAGGATTCTCATGCCACCACGGCTGAACAGCTCAATATCTAAAGCGAGGCGCCGGTCAACCATCCCGATCAACGGCAAGCCCTTGCGAAAAAGATCTTCGGCAACCGAAACAGCCTCACGCATGATTGACTCGAAGCGGCTGTCGTGCTTGCGGGCGAATAACTCTTCGACGGAGTAGCCGTGGGTTGAGAGCAACACGAGAGGCAAATAGACGCGGTTTTTTTCCAGATCGATGGTTATATCTTGCCAGAAGTTCGCGAGCTGAAGAGCGGTGCAGGTGTAATCGGAGAGCTGTTGGCGTTCGGAATCGCGGTATCCACAAAGGTAGAGGACGAGATGGCCGACCGGGTTGGCCGAGTTCACGCAGTAGCCGAATACGTCTTCGAAGGTCTGGTAACGGGTCACGGTTTGATCCTGTTCGAAGGCACGGATGAGGCGATCGAAAGGGTCTATTGGGATATCGTGGCGGTCGACGGTACCCTTCAGAGCCACAAACACAGGGTGCGAGGCGGCTCCGCCGTACATGGCCTGTAGCTCGCTACGCCACCAGGCAAGCAGGTTTAAACTTTCCCGGGGATCACCGATTTCATCACCTAAATCATCGGCCCAACGGCAGAATGCATAGACGTTATAGAAGTCCTGGTGCAAGTCCTTCGGAAGTAGAAAGCTCACGACATGGAAGTTTTCGTAATGGTGAGTGGCGAGCCAACGTGTATATTCCAGCGCTTCGAGTTCTGAAGACGCGGCGCTGCCGGGACGAATCTGGCGGATGTACTCCTTGGGCTGTAAATAGGCAACTGCCACGTTTGTTCGCGTCACGGCAAGATGGCAGTTTTGATCTGACCGTTGCGGTGATGGGCGAGGTCGCTCAAAACCTGCGGAAGGCGGCTGAGCGGTTCTTCGTGGTTGATGAAGTGACTGGCAGTCACGGTGCCATCAGCAATCAGCTCCAGCGCCCGGCGAATGTGGTCAGGCGTGTGGTGAAAACTGGCTTTGCAGGTGATTTCAGAGTAGTGCAGCAGGGCGGTGTCGAGAGAGACTTTAGTGCCCGTCGGACATCCGCCGAAGAAATTGACCACACCGCCCTTGCGGACGAGTTGCGTGGCGAGCTCCCAAATCTGAGGATGGCCGATTGCTTCAATCACTACGTCGGCACCTCGCCCAGCGGTGTGCGCGCGCAGCTCCGAAACCACAGCAGCGTGATCGCCCATGAGAATACCTTCATCGGCGCCTAGCATGACCGCTCGATCAACTTGCTCGAGACGGCGTGCAATGGCAATGACGCGGACACCAAAGGCCCATTTTGCAAGACGAACGAGCATCAGGCCAATGGATCCGAGGCCCATTACGGCGACAGTGTCTCCCGGCTGAACGTTGCTTTCCTCAAGACCGCGCAAGACGCAAGCGAGCGGCTCGACGAGAGCAGCGTCTTTATACGCGAGCGGGCCGGGTATCGGGTACGTGTTGGTTCGAACGATGCGTTCGGGCAAGCGCATGAACTCGGCGTAGGCACCGTTGTTGAACAGGAGATCTTCGCAGAGGTTTTGTTGATTATGCCGGCAGAAGAAACATCGATCGCAGGGAGCTGAGTTGGCGGCTACAATGCGCTGTCCCACGCGGAATTTCGTTATGCCTTCGCCGAGAGCGACGATGTCGCCAGCCATTTCATGCCCGAAGAGCGCCGGCGGCATAATCATCTTGGCGTGATACCCGCGCCGAAAGACTTTTACATCCGTTCCACAGGTAAGAGCGGTGCGGACACGGATGAGTAGTTCTCCGGGACCGACAAGCGGGACTGGTACGGACTCGAGCCGAACGTCTTCCTTCCCATAGAGCACGGCGGCTTGCATGTTATCTCCCATTACCCAGTCTCCTGCGGATGGACGATAACTTTAAGAGAGCGCTCATTTGGATGTCGCGCAATCGTGATGCCGCGTTCGATTTCATGGAGCGGAATGCGGTCAGAGATAAGCTCTTCGAGAGGAAGCTCGCCGCCGAAGACCATCCGGGCGGATTCGACCTGAATGTCGATATCTGCGCTGTAGCAACCGAGTAGAACACGCTCACCCACGCAGACGTCCGCACCGGAGATTTCGATACGCTCAGTTGTGGAGGTTTGAGCAAAGAGTAGTACTTTTGCGCCCGGACGAGAGATACGCAGGGCCTGTTCGACGATTCCGCGGACGTTTGTAGCGACGATGACCGCGTCTGCCCCCCGAGCGGCAGTTTGATCTTTAACGGCAGCCTCGAATTCAGCTTCGCGGGGGTCGAAAGCAGAAGCGCCAAAGCGTTCTGAAAGATTGCGCCGGAACCCGATCGTGTCGGTGGCCAGAACCGTCGTGCCGATACGCTTGACCAACATTGTGAAAATCAGGCCGATGGGCCCTTGGCCGAGGACTGCGACGACGTCACCGGGCCGAAGCCCGAGCAGCTCAACTGCTTTCAGACAGGTATTAACGGGTTCAACCCAGCAGGCCTGATCGAAAGACACGCCGTCTGGAATAATCTCGAGACCCCGATTTACAACCCAATCCATTACGCGAACGTATTGTGAGAAGCCGCCGCCGGCTGGTTCATAGCCAGCGGTTACACCCACTTTCTTGTACACAGGACACTGAGCATACAGGCGGCGATCGCAGTAGAAGCAATCACCGCAAGGTATGTGATGGAAAACAATGACGCGATCGCCGAGGGCATATTTTGTGACCCGATCGCCAACGGCCGCAACAACGCCGGCAGTTTCGTGGCCGTAAATGCGGGGTGGGGGAAGAAGGTTGTATTCGATCTTCTTGAGATCGGTATGGCAAATGCCACAGCTATGAACTTTGACCAAAACTTCGCCGGGGACAAGGCGCGGAGTTTCTATGGACTCGACGAAGACCCGGCCGGAGCCGCGATACACTGCGGCTCTCATGAGGCGAGGTATCGCATTATTCGGCGAGAGCAGCGTCTGATCTCGGCTTAATTCGACAACTGACAAGAAAGCCCCCCAACGCCTTCGCCGCATCCGCGCTGCGCCGCTTCCAATGAAGTAGGGGGCGAAGTACTTTCGGATGCGTCAATGCGTGTATTCCAATTTTCACACGGCGGATACGGCCGTCCGGGGTACGGACGCTGTTTATATCGAGAGGGAAGGACTCGTCGGCTCGGTCGCACACGACTTTGATGCAGTAAAAGGGCAGACCGGCGCGAGTGGCGCGCGCGGCGACACCGGCGGCTTCCATATCGACTGCGATGGCGCCGTGGTCTCTAAGCTGCTGTTTTTCATGGGTATAGTTCGCGACACGATTTTGAGAAATCAGAAGGCCGGAAAGAAATTGGTTATCGGCATCGACGGGACCGCATTCAAACCTCTTATTAGTGTCAAGATCGAAGATCTGGTTGCCTACGACGAGCTGGCACTCGCGGAGATCCGGATCGAGAGCTCCGCAGAAACCGGTGCTGACGACTGCCTCGAGCTTTGAAGACGAGAGCTCCGCGCCAGTTACGGCCCGGATCGCAATTTCCACAGCTTGGGAAGCAAGTTTGGGACCTGCACCGTTCGCCGCGAGCATGACGCGACGTCCTTCCCAGACGCCTTCGAACGCATAATCGATGGGCCATTTGAGCTTTCGAACGCCTGTAAGGAAAACAGCAAAAGGCTCGAGCTCCATGGCTTCAGAAGCTACGTAGAGGATGGCCATGACTTAGGTTGCCGGAAAGTGGCGGATCGGCAGACGACAAAAGGCGATCGTCCGCCCCACACGATTGTGGCGCAAAATGGGCCGGGCTCGGAGCATGCTAACAATACCCATTGGCGCGGAACCAGTCGACCGCGCGTTTAAGTGCGGCATCACTAGGGGCAGGCGAAAAGCCTAGTTCGCGAGCGGCTTTGGCGTGTGTCACGAACATTTTCTTACGCGCCATCCGGACACCTTCAAGCGGCGCCATCGGTTCTCGACCGGTGAAATTGGCCCAAGCAGTCGTGATCACGCCCGTTGCATAGGCTACCGCATACGGAATTTTCATCGCCGAAGCTGGCTTATTTGTTATTAGCGCCAAATGATTGAGGATTTGCTGAAGTGTCAGGTTCTCCGAGCCAAGGATATAGCGTTCGCCGGGACGGCCGCGCTCGGCTGCCAGGAGATGCCCCATAGCGGTGTCGTGCACGTCCACGAGATTGAGACCGGTATCGACAAAGCCGGGGAGTTTGCCGCGAATGAAGTCGAGAATGATTTTGCCCGTCGGTGTGGGCTTCCAATCGTGATCGCCGACGGGGGCAGTTGGATTGACGATGACGACGGGGAGACCGGCTTGCGCTTTTGCCAGAGCGATCTGCTCGGCGAGCCACTTTGAACGCTTGTAGTGACCGGTCATGTCAGAGATGGAAACGGGCGTATCTTCATCCCCAGGGCGGCTTTGAGGCATTCCGATGCAACCGACGGTGCTGGTATACACGATGCGCTCTACGTCCGCGCGCTCGGCAGCTTCGAGCAGATTGCGGGTGCCGTCAACATTAGAGTGATACAGATCTTCAGGCTGTTTGGACCAGAGGCGGTAATCGGCGGCGACATGGAAGACGAGTTCGCAGCCCGCGATGGCACGCGCTAACGATTCGGGATCGCGTAGGTCGCCTGTGACGCGCTCGACTTCGAGCTCACGAATCTGACTAGCGGGACGGCACAAGGCGCGAACGCGATGATCCATGCTCTGTGAGCGCACGAGCAACGTGCCAGCCCAAGAAGCCGCTGGCACCGGTGACTAACGTAACAGGCAATAGGGGGACGGGTAACGCGTTAACGGAACGCCCAGCTCATCAGCTTGAAAGTATCAGCGAATTTCGAGTTAATCCCGAAAGCGGCGGACGGCTCGTAACCACAGTGGACCATGCAGTGTTCACAGCGCGGATCGTTACCTTCTCCATAGTGGTTCCACTGGGTCTTGGTCATCAATTCTTCAAACGTTTCGTAATGGGCGTCGGTGATGAGGTAGCACGGACCCTTCCAGCCCTTGACGTTGTAGGTAGGATTCCCCCAAGCGGTGCAAGGCAGCTTGCGGTCACCCTTCAAGAAATCGAGGTAGGTAGGGGTGTTATTGATGCGGAAACGCTTTGCGAGCCGGTCGATGTCCTTGAATTTTTCGAAAACATCTTCACGCGTCATGAAGATCTCTCGCTGATTCACCGCAGAGTAGCCGTAAGCAGGAGAGATCAAGAAGCCGTCGACATTCATACCTTCGAGAAGCGTGAACAGCTCCTCAATCTCGTTCATGTCGGTTTCTTTGTAAACGGTCGTATTAGTGCAAACCTTAAAGCCGTGCTTCTTGGCGATCTTGACGCCTTCGATGGCTTCTTTAAAGACACCTTTGCGTTCGACCGAAATGTCATGGTTTTTCTCCATGCCGTCGAGGTGAACATTGAAGAAAAAGCGCGAATCGGGTTTAAATTCCTTGATCTTCTTGCGGATGAACATGCCGTTGGTGCAGAGGATGATGTTCTTGCCGCGCGCCATGATCTCCGAGACGAGACGGCCTATTTCCGGATATAGCATGGGCTCGCCGCCGCAGATGGACACAGTCGGGGCACCGCATTCGTCGACCGCTTTCAGACACTGCTCAACGCTCAAGCGCTGAGAAATGGTGCTCTCGTATTCGCGGATGCGGCCGCAGCCGGTGCATGTGAGATTGCAGGCATGTAAAGGCTCGAGCATAAGCACCAGCGGGAAGCGCTTGTTGATCATAGGATGCACAAAGCTGGGCTCGTCGCCGATATGCGTGTGCATGATGATTTTGAAGGGATTGGCGGAATCGTCGCCGATGACGGTCTTCTGCCACTCCGGCGGTGGGTTGAGCTTGTTCTTTGCTATGTAAGCCCCCATCCCGAGGGTCATGGAAAGCGGAAATCTCATAATGCTCCTAGTCCAATCCAGTCTTTTGCTTCAGGCGCGTGATATCGCGGTAGAACTCTTTCAGGTCAGCTTGGATAAGCTCCAGAGTGCGTTCGATTCGATCTAACCGCCTACCCATATCCCTACTTTGCCAGACCACTACGACCATGTTCATCGTGATCCCGAAAATGATCGTAAACACGGGTACGCCGATGGCAAAGTAGAGTTGCTGGTTTGTCATCTCATTTACCCACACTAGCGCTCCGCGTCTTCTGATCGCGTCGTAAGGGGATCGTAAAGTTCATGAATGTTGAAAGAGCAAGCAGCGGAAAGGTGTTGCGGTATCCGGTATAGGACAAATAAAAGACCTTTGGGAATCCTGTTCCAGTGCAGTACTCTTCATTCCAAGTGCCATCAGGTCGCTGCGAACTAGTCAGATATTCGATGCCGTTGTAAAGGCTTTCGCTGCGAACATCGCCACCCGCGAGAAGTGCAAGAATAGCCCACGCTGTTTGTGATGGGGTGCTTGGATTCGGAACGAAGCGATTTTCGTCGTAGCTCGCGCAATTCTCGCCCCAGCCGCCATCGTGATTCTGGTATGCGCGGATAAATTCAAGAGCTCGCTGAATACTTGGCTCGTGCTCGCTCAGCCCGGCGGCGCGCAAACCGCGCAAGGCGAGAAACGTTCCGTAGATATAATTCACTCCCCAGCGTCCGTACCAGCTTCCATCGGCTTCCTGCGCCTGCAATAAATATTCAACCCCGCGGCGGACCGCCGGATGACTGGGCTTCGAGCCACACTGGATGAGAGCTTCGAGCACGCGGCCGGTGATATCGGGACACGACGGGTCGAGCATGGCATTGTGATCGGCGAAGGGCACATGGCTCAGAATTTTCCAGTTATTATCGGCGTCGAAAGCAGCCCAGCCGCCGTCTTTCCCTTGCATCGCGAGAATCCAATCGAGAGCGCGCTTTTCGCACGCACGCTGCTCGATTTCGTTGGTGCCGCGGGCCTTTGCGAAGGCAAGCAGAACCATAGCGGTGTCGTCGACATCGGGATAGAATTCGTTATTGAATTCGAAGGCCCAGCCGGACGGTTTCACATTGGCCGCTTTCGAGACCAGTCCCCATTGCGCTGAACCTCTTTTGAGAGGAACCAATCAGCCGTACGGCGGAGAGCCGGGAGCGGCGGGTTGTCCATCTCGCCCAAAGCAAATGCTGCGATTGCCGTGTCCCACACCGGTGAAAAGCAAGGCTGAATGAAAAAGCCGCGCTCATCATCGACGATGAGATGGTTGAACTGCTTTTCGGCCTCTATGCGCAGAGGATGATCGGGTCCGTATCCGAGCACGTCCAACGCCATGATGGAATACTGCATGGACGGGTAGATTGCTCCGAGGCCATCAGAGCCTTCGAAACGTTCGACCATCCAATCGGCACACTTTTTCATAGCGTGACGGCGAATGAAGCGCGGGCCCACTCGCTCCCAAGTCTTCAAACAGCGATCCAGCGTAAGGAAGCAGTTGCGCCAGCTGAACAAATTGGGATCGCGCTGCGGCATAGCTGGAGCGCCTGGAAGAAATATCTCCTCCAAGTTGAAGCCGGCGGGAACCGGGCGGCGCGGATTCGCAGCATGGACGATGGAGAGCGCGATGACGATGGCGCGAGTCCAAGAAGACATCTGATAGATGAATTTCAGCGGCAGCAGAATCAGTTCCGGCGGAATAGATGGGCAAGCATTACGGGGATAAAGACCGAAGAGGCTGAGATTGGTGCGAACGTAGCTATTGGCAGCCTGCAAACCACCCATCTCGATAATGCGACCGCGCAACCGCTCCATGCGGGGGTCCGTCACAGGGATGCCGGCTAGTTTCAAGGCGAAGTAGGCCTTAATGGAGGCGCTGATTTCAGATGGACCGTTGAGGTAGATATTGAAGCCGCCGTCTTCGAGCTGGCGAGCAAGGATGGCTGAGACGGTCTTGTCGATCAGAGGCCGAGTTGGCGGGATTCCAAACTCCATCAACAGGTGGATACAGCCAAAGCTGCAACATTATGTAGTCCGACTCGAGCGTAGTGTCGGCTTTGAGATCGGGGCACCAGTAACCCTCAGCAGACTGGCGGTGAAGGAGCGCGGAGGATGCTCTACGGATGGCATCCGCGACGGTGAAATTCAGCGAGTCCGAAACTTGGAGACTTGATTTCATCGTTGATGAACGGTGGTTGCGCTAGCCTGCGCGGCGCTAAATACGGACAGTATGGAGGCGAGGCTTAAACTTTTCAAGATCGGAGGGCAGCGTGAAACGCACATCCTCTTCCTTGATTTCAGCCTCTTCCAACTCGGTGTATCCTTTCGTTCTCAGATGATCGATTAACTGCTGAACCAGGTGCTCAGGGGCGGAAGCGCCGGCAGTGACTGCCACCGTATCGACTCCCTCCAGCCTTTCGGAGTCCACCTCACTACAATCGTCGAGCAGGTAGGCAGGAACGCCAGCCTTTTGACAGACTTCGACTAACCTTCTGGAATTCGAGCTGTTTTGCGAACCCACCACAAGCAAGGCCTGACAAAGTGGAGCTACGGCTTTGACGGCCAATTGACGATTCTCGGTTGCGTAGCAGATGTCCTGCGTTTTCGGGCCGATGATTTTCGGAAAGCGCTCGAAGAGACGATTCACGATATCTTTGGTCTCGTCAAGAGAAAGCGTGGTCTGAGTAAGATAGACAACGCGCTCGGGATCTTGGATATTCAGGCGATCGACGTCTGCAACATCCGAGACGAGCGTTGTGTTTTTAGGCGCCTCACCGAGAGTGCCAATTACTTCATCATGGTCACGATGACCGATGAGGATGATGGTGTAGCCCTGCCTGGCGAATTTTACGGCTTCGAGATGAACCTTGGTGACCAGCGGGCAAGTGGCATCGATCACCTGTAATCGCCGCTGTTTGGCTTCGGCTCGAACGGCAGGAGAAACACCGTGAGCACTGAAGATGACGCGGGCTCCTTCGGGCACCTCGCTAAGCTCTTCAACGAAAATGGCACCAGCCTGGCGAAGCTCATCGACGACGTGCCTATTGTGCACGATTTCCTTGCGAACGTAGAGAGGACCGCCATAGAGGTCAAGCGCGATTCGGACGACATCGATGGCACGAACTACCCCAGCGCAAAAGCCCCGCGGTTTCAGCAAGATGATCTTCTTTCCACTGCTAACATCCGGGGTAATCCCGGCGGGAAGGGTAGTCTCGTAGACAAGGCCGGTCAAGGGCATAGGGGAAAACCTTAGTATAACAAGCGGGTAAGTGTAACAAGCAATAGTAAGTTAGACTCCGGGCTGCGGATTCGGGCGATGGCAGACGACAAAAAGCGATCGTCCGCCCCACATGGCTGAGTTAGCAGCTATAGATGGGGCCGGCGTGGCCGGACTCTTCGCGTTTGATGAGATCCAGCCATTGCGGCCACAGCATTCTTTGCATGCGTTGCGGGATTAGACCGTCTTTTATACGAACCGGCTGGGCCCAGGCGTATTCGGCGGGAACGATGCCGTCGACGAACAGAATCCATCGCGTGATGTAGAACGGAGGAGTGGGGCGCTTCGCGACGGATTCGATCAGTTCTTCATTGCTGGGACAGTAGGTGGTCTCGCAGGTTCCTTCGGTGATTTGGATCTCGAGTACCTGCTGCGTTCTCATTTCTTCGAGTGCCGATTCATCAGCCTTGTCGAGTGAGTTGAATTTGATGGCGGCGAGTTTGGCGAAGGCAAGCTGCCGGGCCTGATCGTCGCGGTGAATGCGGTGATAATATGCTTCGATTTCTTTGAAATAGCGCAGAAAACTGCGCTCGGCAGTGGTGTGATAGCGGTTGAAATTGGCGTATTGTTTTTCCTGATCTTCGGTCCAAAGATGCGCCTCGCCGGGGAGCCGCCATTCGATTTCGTCGAGGCGGTGTTGAGTGCGTTTGAGCTGCCACTCGGCGCGCGCTAGTTTTTCGACCAGGCTGATGGCGACGGAATCCTCGGGTTGGTAGTGTGTGAACCAGTGTGGACGGTGGCTTCGAATGCGGCGGGATCTTCGTCCGGTAATACGTTTTTTTCGGAGCGCAAGCCGTGTTTGTAGGAGTTTTTGCTGGACTTGGCTTTCCCTTCCGGGGTGCGCGGGCCAGTAGGGCCGGTGCGCGGCGGCAGTTCCGGCGGGAGTTCGTCGATGATGAAATTGCCCATGATGGCCTTTCGCGGCAATTGTGGCGAGCGGGAGTGCGGAGCGGCGGCTCGATTCAGAGATAAGCGGCTGATTCA
Organism: uncultured Acidobacteriaceae bacterium; assembly: GCA_963771565.1. Taxonomy (GTDB): domain Bacteria; phylum Acidobacteriota; class Terriglobia; order Bryobacterales; family Bryobacteraceae; genus Bog-105. Next base: position 125,915 of record CAVYUB010000012.1, on the reverse strand, counting down.
GAGTGGGATGGAAGATTTTATGGATCGGTGAACGGCGGCTGCGCCACTGAGCGGAGGGCCGACGACGGCGTTTTTACCAAACGAACTCGATGGGTTCGTTTTTGCGTTTTGGCGGGCGTAATTCGAGGCACAATCTGCTGAGGGATTGTGTTGTTATCCCAACTTACTATTCGTGAATGGATTGCTACCCTTCAGGTCGCCCTGCCCTTTCAACGGTATTGTGCTACAGTCCGATAAACCCGCAGCGAGATGACGTTTAAGCACGACGTGTTCATCAGCTATGCCCACCTGGACAATCAGGAGCTTGTTGAGGGTCAGAAGGGCTGGGTGGCGAATTTCCATCGTGCCCTGGAAATCCGCGTCGGACAGTATCTCGGAAAAGAACCGAACGTTTGGCGTGACCCTAAACTTCGTGGGAACGACGTTTTTGCCGACACACTCATCACGCGAGTACAGGGTTCAGCCATCCTGATCTCCGTTTTGTCGCCCCGGTACGTACGTTCGGAGTGGACTCGCCGGGAAGTCAACGAATTCATAAAAGCCGCAGACCGCGAACTGAGCGTCGGGGACAAGTGCCGCATCTTCAAGATCCTGAAAACGCCCGTTCCGCTCGACCAACATCCGTTGGTGCTGAAGCCGTTACTTGGCTACGAATTCTTCAAAATCGATCCCGAGACGGGAAGGCCTCGAGAACTGGACGAAATCTTCGGTCCGGGAGCGCAGCGCGATTTCTGGATGAAGGTGGACGATGTCGCGCAGGACGTTTGCGGTCTGCTGAGAAGGCTAGAGGGCGAAAAATTCGAGATCGGCGCACCTATTGATTCAGGAAATGAGCCAGAAAAGCAGCCCGTATTTCTTGCGTTCGCGACCAGCGATGTCGTGGAACAACGCGAAATTCTGCGGCGCGATCTACAGGAGCACGGACATGAGGTGTTACCGCTACGCGAGTTGGGATCGAGCCTCGGTGAAATCGAAGCTTCTGTTTGCGAGGACTTGCGCCGCTGCCGCATGGCAGTGCATCTGGTTGGCCGCAGGTATGGCCTGATTCCAGAGGATGGACTCGAGTCGCTGCCAGAGATCCAGAACCGGCTTGCAGCGGAGCGCGCCAAGGAGTCCGGCTTCACCCGCCTGATCTGGATGCCGCCGCGCCTGGAAACCTCCGATGAGCGCCAACGCGAATTTGTACGGCGCCTGCGCCTGGAAATCGAGAGCGGCAAGAATTCGGATTTGCTCGAAACTCCTTTTGAGGATCTACGCACTGGTGTGCAGAACCTGTTGAAACCGCCTTCGGTGGAAAAGCCGCCGCTCGGAGACCAAAGCGGTTCCGCGGAGGAACTTATCCGTCTGTACTTTATCTATGACCAGCGCGATCTGGATTCGATCGAACCCTGGCAGCATTACCTCTTCGAGTACGGACTCGAGATTCTTCGTCCGCTGTTTGAGGGCGATGAAACCGAGATTCGGGAATGCAATGAAGAGAACCTGCGAACGTGTGATGCGGTTGTAATCCATTACGGGGCGGCAAATGAACTTTGGGTAAGGCGCAAGTTACGGGAGATTCAACGAATCGGCGGGCTGGGCCGCACGGAGCCGTTGAAAGCTCTAGCGATTTTGCTTGGTCCTCCCATCCGGCCCGAAAAAAGGCATTTTCAAACGCATGAGGCGGCGGTGATTCCACAAATGGACGGCTTGTCGTGTGAGGCGTTTGCACCGTTTCTGAGGTACGTCACTCAGCATCGAAAGGCTCGAGGCACTTGACGGAGAGCCACTTCAACCCTTTTCCTGGTTTGCGTCCCTTTGAACCGGAAGAAGATTACCTGTTTTTTGGGCGAGAAAAACAGGTCGACGAGTTGCTTCGACGGCTTGGCTCAACTCGCCTGCTCTTCGTAATAGGCGCATCCGGCAGCGGCAAATCGTCATTGGTGCGTTGCGGATTGATCCCCTCGCTATACGGCGGGCTCATGTCGAAGGCGGGATCGAGTTGGCGGGTAGCTATACTGCGTCCCGGAGAAGACCCGGTTGGAGCTCTTGCAGCGGCACTCGATGCGCCAGCAGTGCTTGGCTCCAAAGGCGAATTGGAGACCACCAACCGCGTGTTGTTAGAAGCCACACTGCGGCGCAGCACTCGCGGGTTGATTGACGCAGTTTGCATGGCCCGTCTTCCTCCCGAGGACAACTTGCTTCTGTTGATTGATCAGTTCGAGGAACTCTTCCGATTCCGGCGCAGCGGCGCTATTCCGAATTCCAGGGATGAAGCAGCGCTGTTCGTCAAACTGCTTCTCGAGTCCGCACAGCAGCACGACGTACCTATTCACACCGTACTGACCATGCGATCCGATTTTATCGGTGACTGCATGGAGTTTTTGGGCTTGCCCGAAGCCGTTACCGCCGGGCAATATCTGGTGCCGCGACTCACCCGCGATGAACTTCGCGCGGCCATCACAGGTCCAGTGGCGGTTGCTCGAGGGCAGATCGCGCCGCGCCTGGTTACGCGTCTGCTCAATGACGTGGGTAGCGACCCCGATCAGTTACCTGTGCTTCAGCATGCGTTGATGCGCACCTGGGATGCGTGGAAAAATTGCGCGACCGCCGGCCGCGCCATGGATATCGAAGACTATGAACGCATCGGCGGAATGCAGAATGGGCTGTCCTTGCATGCTGAAGAAGCTTACGCGGAGGCAGCTGACGCAACCAGTCCCGAACTGGTAGCGAAGATGTTTAAGGCTCTGACGGACACGACTTCAGACATGCGCGGAATACGGCGGCCAACCTCGGTCGAGCACTTGACCGCAATTTGCGAGGGCTCGGAACCGGCCATTGAAACTGTCGTCGAAATCTTTCGCGCTCAGGGCAGATCCTTCCTGATGCCGCCTGCAATCACACCGCTGAACGCCCGCTCCGTTATCGACATCTCGCACGAGAGCCTCATGCGCTGTTGGACCCGTCTGATGGCGTGGACGGAGGAAGAGCTTGCATCCGCCCAGATGTATGAGCGCGTTTCACGGGCCAGCAGCTGGTTTGAGGAGGGCACGGGTGGGCTCTGGAGGGATCCGGAACTCGAAGCGGGTTTGCAGTGGCGCGCCAAGAATCGTCCAACGGCCGCGTGGGCTCTGCACTACGACGCGCACTTCGAGCGCGCCATGGAGTTCCTGGACCGCAGCGCGCAAGAGCGCGATCGTCTTTTGGCCGAGCAGGAGCGAGCACGCAAACGCAAACTACAGCGAGCATGGTCGATTGCCGGCTTGCTTGGTGCGCTCTCGATAGCGTGTGGTATTTTCGCCTGGATTGCTCTCAGCGAGCGCAACCGCGCTGAGCGCAATCTACACACGGCGACGGAGGCCGTGGATCAAATGCTGCTATCGGCGGGCAGAGAGTCTGGGCGAGTCGCCGCCGAAATCCCGGAAGTTCAGCGCTTCCGAAACGAGCTGCTGTCGAAAGCTGTAGCCTTTTATGTGCGTTTTCTTGAGCAGAAACCCACCGGTGAGAGCCTGCAACGCGAAATGGCGGTGGCGCATTTTCGCCTCGGCGACATTCACCGTATCGATCAGCAAGATCCTGCAGAAGCTCATCGCGCCATCCAGGAATACACTACGGCAGCCACAATATTTCGCGCGCTCTCACGTGGACATGGTGACGATCTCGCGGATCGCGAGCAGGAAGCGAACGCTTACAACTGGTTAGGCGAAACCGAACGCATTCTTGGCAAGCAAGGCGATGCAGAACGCGCCTATAACGAAGCCTTAGCCATTCAGCAACAACTTCACGCCGCCAAACCGCGAAATGCGGCTTATGCAGAAGAGCTTGCACGAACGTATTACAACCGTGGAATTGTGCGGACGCTCATGGGCGACCCGGCGGGTGCGGACAGCGATTACTTGCAGGCTGTCGGACTTCTAAAACCGTTATCTTCGCTGCGCGGCAGCTACCTTCAGGAATTGGACCGTGTTTATAACGATCGCGCAATTCTGCTGAACCAGCTCGGGCGAGGGCCGGAAGCAGAAGCACTTTTTCGGCAGGCTATCGCCTCACATGAAGGCTTGCTCAAGACTTCTCCGGATAACCGTGATTACCAGTTGGAACTCAACGATTTCTGCGAAAACCTGGCTTTGCTCTATCGCAGAACGAAGCGCTTCTTATTGGCCGAGCAATGGTGGCGCGAGTCGCACCAGCAAGTCGAGAATCTGGTTCGTCCAGCGCCGTCGTTGGGGATCATGATGGCCAAATCATATGTTGTGCATGGCTCGATACTCAGGGATGAGGGTGAGCGGGCAAAAGCTGCCGACGAGTACCAGAAAGCGATTCAGATGTTGGCTGGAATCGACCCGCGTCAGTTGGGTTCCGGGACAGTGCTGTACCACCTTACATACGGAGAGGCACTGGACGAGCTGGCACGGTCACGGCTGATGGAAGGCGATTCTGCAGATGCAGTGCCGCTGCTGAGCAGCGCCATCCGGCAGAATGAGGCAGCAGGGGACAACCGGGCTCTAGCGTGGGATTATGCGAATCTGGCGTCGGCGCAGGTGGATACGGCTTTCATTATTGATGCAAAAAAGAGCCTGGAGAAGCTCAGAACTCTGCTGCCGCAGATCATGGGATCTGACAAAACCCAGTTATTAGATCGAGAGAAGATCATCGCCGAACGCCTCTCACCTGCAAACGTTGCTGTTAACCCAAGAGGGGAGAAGGAACCAAAGTGATGACTCGCATCTGGTGGATCAGCGTGCTGATACTTCCCGCGCTAGCGTACGCTCAGCAGGATACAGACCGGCAGGCAGCACCGAAACCGGCCCCCTCTAAGGAAACACCGAAGAAGCACCGAGCTCCTACTCGCCACGCGCCGGATGAGTTTGGCACTGTGGAGATCGCACCGGATTACACGGGCTATATCGAGAGCGCGTTTATCCAATCCCTCGTACGCTTCCGCTTTGATGCCGGCTTTGATGATCGGAATATCGATCTGGCCAACTACTTCTATAGCGTCGGACTGCAGAATAATGTCGCGAAGTTGAATTTTCAGGAATACCATTTGAAGCTGGAATACGCTTTCGCCCGACGATTCTCCGCCTTTGTCGATGTGCCGATCCGCACGCTCGCGCCGAAGGTCTCGTTTGTATGCGTACCGGAGTGCGCCGCTCAAACGCAGATCCAAACGGTCGTGTCGACGGCGAATGTAGGATTCACGGGTTTAAGCGATCTTCGAGCCGGCTTCAAAGTAGGACTATTGAATGCACGAAACGAGCAGTTAACGTTCCAGCTTTCGACGTCGATTCCGACAGGCAATACGAGCCGCGGCCTGGGAACTGGTCACAATACGATTGAGCCGTACCTGTTATATGCGCAGAGACTAAGCGATCGCTTCAACATTTTTGGCGAGCTCGGAGACACGCATCCGATTGACGGCGCCCGGACCTTCGCCTTCGCTCCGTTTCGAAGCACGAGTGAGCAGAACTTTGCGGGAGATGTAGTGAACTATGGATTGGGCGCCAGTTATGGAATGTTGCAACATTCCCGGGTGCGCATCACTCCGGTCTTAGAGTTAGTCGGTTGGAAAGTGACTGGCGGCCTGGAGACCGTGATTGCGCCGGGTCCGACCGGACAGGAGGTGGCGTACGTAGTGCCTCCTAATACAGCGCCAGGTTTCGGTTCAAATATCGTGAATGTCAAGGCGGGATGGCGCACTTCCTGGGGAGAACATAATTCTATCTACACGGGAGTTGGTGTACAAGTCTCACACGCTGGCTGGTATCACGAGCTGCTGCGCGTTGAATATCGCTACGTTTTCGGCAAACTTCACTGACCCGCGCATGGTTGCATCTCGCCAGGATTATCAAATCGCCCAATGAATTCCATCTTGTGATAGTTTGCGGTTGTTCGGCCACTGGGAAGTAATCCGGCCACCCAATGACGAATTACTGCTCAAGCTGGCAAAAGCAAACCTGGCAAGAGCAGACGCAGAGCGCGAAAGTTTAAAACGATACCAAAGAGCATAGCTTATGAACAGCATTCCACCCGATGATCTTCAGCGCAACCTCGTCGTTGGGGAGTCCGACACGCCAAAACAGCTTCATATCGGGTTAGTGGGGGACACCTACACGATTCTTCTGACGGGAAGAGACACGGGCGGCCGCTACAGCCTGATCGATATGCATGTTCCGCCGGGTGAAGGTCCACCGCCGCATCGGCACGACTTTGAGGAGTCATTCACGGTGCTCGAAGGCGAGATTGAGGCAACGTTCCGGGGCGTAAGCTCGACTGTTCGCGCCGGGCAAGTTATTAACATTCCGGCTAACGCACCTCACCAGTTCCGGAACAAATCGGAGCAAGCGGCACGGCTGCTGTGTGTCTGCTCACCGGCTGGACAGGAAGAGTTTTTCATGGAGGTTGGCGTTCCGGTTGCCACGAGGACAACGCCGCCCCCGGAACTCGACCCGGCTGCGCAATCGGCATTGAGAGCCAAGTCTGAGGCACTCGCGTCCAAATATCGGACCGAGTTCGTGAAACAGGCGTAAACATCAAGACAGCGCTGCCGCTTTGACTCCTATTCGGATCGCATACAAATTGCGGGGTCCACGCGAACGGCCCTGATGCGGCTCGAGTCATTCATTCATGTCTTCATCTGATGCAGGCAGTTAGCCAGAAACTCGCGCACGGCCTCCTCTTCGCATAGGCCGATGGCGCGGCTGTAAGCGGCAGCCGCATTCTCTGTTTTTTGCATGCGCTTTAACAGATGAGCGGCTAGGGCCCAATAAGGTTGATAGCTCTGGATGGCCTCCGCGGGGATGGCTTCAAGCAGTACCCACCCCGCTCCGGGCCCGCGGGCCTCGGCGTTTGCGGCAGCGCGGCCGACGAGCGCACCGACGGTGGGTGCAATACGCACGAGTCCCTCGTACATGAGAGCAACCGATTCCCAATCTGTAGAGCCAGTTTGCGCACGCTGCGCATGCACGGATTGGATTGCGGCTTCGAGCTGGAAACGCCCCATGTGGCCGGCGTGCGAGGCCGCCCGAAGATGCTGCTCCGCTTCATCGATCATGAGCCTCGACCAACGTGTCACGTCTTGTTGCGAGAGGGGTACGTAGGCGGCGGCGCTGCGCCGCGCATCCCGCCGTGCTTCGCAATGCAGCATAAGGGCTAGCAATCCCTGCGCTTCCGGCTCACCTGGCATAAGCTGCAACAGAAGGCGACCCAGATCGATGGCTTCCAGAGCGAGACCCTTCCGGCGCGTATCCGAACCGGCTACATCGTCCCACCCGCTGCCGTATGCTGCGTAGATTGCTTCGAGCACTGCGTTCAGCCGTGGGGCGAGTTCCGCAGGGCCAGGAATTTCGAATCGGATACCGGCGTCGCGGATCTTGGCTTTGGCACGGCTGAGCCGCTGTCCCATTGCAGAGGGCCGCACAAGAAAGGCGGAAGCTATGCGCGCTGCATCGAGTCCCAGCACGGTCTGAAGCATCAGCGGAGTCCGTGCAGCAGCGTCGATGGCCGGGTGTGCACAAATGAACATCAGTTTCAAGCGCTCATCCGGAAAAACCATATCGTTGGTCGTGAACTGTTGCGCTTCGCTCGCCGCCGCGCTCAGAGCCGGTAAGGCGCCTGCATGCACGCGTGCGTGACGCGCATCGTCGATGAGCCCGCGGCGTGCCGCCACCAGCAGCCAAGCTTCGGGCTTGGCGGGCACACCGCTTTCCGGCCATTTCTCCAGCGCCGCACGAAAGGCGTCGGACAGCGCATCTTCTGCTGCCGCCAAGTCGTGCGAGCGCGCCGCAAGAAAAGCGACCAGCCGGCCATACGAATCGCGCGCCGCTCGCTCGACTGCCCCGTGAGGATCCTCAGTCATGTTCCTTTAGGCACGTACTTGTCATGGTGACGAACCCATGCCATGACGTAGGGCTCCTGATCCTCCTGCCGGCCTAGCGGCGTGACATCAAGGTAGTTGTATGTGTTCAGGAATAGATCAAGCCCGCGCTGGTAAGCGGAGTACGTGTGAAAGATGTTATCGGCATCGAGTAGGAAGACGCTCAGGCCGGGCAACTCGCCCTTCTCTATCCAAATCTTACCCGCCTGCTTCAACTTCGCTGTCTTCTCGTAATTGTATTCATCGCCGCCCGGGGCTTCGTCGATGGTGACGTGAAAGTCATGATTGAAGCTGTTGCCGAATGAGGAATACCACGGAAAGGTCCACCCCATCCGTTTCTTAAACGCTTCCAGCTTCGCTAGCGGCGCCTTGGAGACCACGGCGAATGCCGTGTTGCGCGCGGCCAGGTGAATGATGGCGCCTGTGAAATTATCCGCGAAGAACGAACAGCTCCTGCAGCCCTCCTCCCAACTCGGATCGAACATGAAATGGTAAACGATGAGTTGCGGATGGGGGCCGAAGAGATCGCGCAGACTCGTGCGGCCTGCCGGTCCATCAAACTCGTATTCTTTCTCGATCTTCACCATCGGCAAATTGCGGCGTTGCGCGCTAAGCGCGTCGCGCTGGCGCGTGGCCTCTTTCTCATTGATGAGTAGTTCTTTGCGAGCGGCAATCCACTCAGCTCTTGATACGATTTTCGGAAGTTCCATTTTCTTCTCCTTTGATTTGGCTTCTTCGGGTCCATTCTTTCGGATCGGTTTTAGTGCGAAGCTTGTTCGCAATGAGCAATCAGGCCGGTCGAAGTTCCGCTTGATGCAATCAAGACGGCGGTTGTTGCGAAGCACGCCGGGCACATGATTCGTTTTCTCCGCGCTTCAGGCTTCGGCAGGCATCGGCGGCAGATTGGGCCGCACTTCGAATACCCGGCCAGACGCTCGCGGACAGCGAGCCGCCCAGTCGAGTGCCGTGTCCAGGTCCGCCACATTGATGATGAAGAATCCGCCGAGCTGCTCCTTGGTGTCGGCGAAGGGCCCATCTTGCACAAGCCGCTGATCCTTTTGGAATCTGAGGGTAGTGGCCGTCTCGGGTGGCTGAAGACCCGCGCCCCCGACGAAAACTCCTGCGTCCTTGAGCGCCTTCGAATAAGGCGGCCAGGCTGCCCAATACGCTTCCCGCTTCTTCGCGTCAGGATCCGTGCGAACCGCAAAATCGGCGGCTGTTTCATAGATCAAAATTGAGTAATTCATGATTTTCCTTTCAATTGGTGGCGAGCATTGTTCGCTCACTACAATGACGGGCGAGCCGGATCGATTTCGACACGTCGGAGACTTTTCGCTCACGAGACGAACAGGAAAGAAAGCGAACGCGAGGCTTTAAATTTCTCGTTCGTACCGTATCTCCCGCATTACAATTTACTTGCACTCCTTGCATGCGCGATTTTGCGAAACGAACTCACCGGCTGTCGCTGGCTGACGTCAGAGAAAACTACGGTCTAGGCGAGCTGACCGAGCAGAATTGCGAAGCGAACGCCATTATTCAGTTCGAGCGGTGGATCAAGGATGCGCAACGCGCTGAGTTGAAGGAACCAAATGCCATGGTTCTGGCCACCGCGACACGGGATGGCCGACCCTCCGCCCGGGTCGTCCTGTTAAAAGAGGTCAGCGACCTTGGCTTCGTTTTCTATACTAATTACAGCAGCCGCAAGGCTCGCGAATTAGAAACGAACCCGTTCGCCGCGCTTACCTTTTATTGGCCGGAACTGGAACGGCAGGTCAGGGTGGAAGGCGAGGTTCGCCGCATACCGCGGCCACAATCGGAAGCATATTTCCGGACGCGTCCGAAAGGCAGCCAGCTCGGGGCTTGGGCGTCACATCAAAGCCAAGTGCTGCCGAGCCGGGAGCCGCTAGAGTCCCGATTAACGGATCTCGAAGCTGCGCTATGCCGATAGCGAGCGATATTCCGGCTCCGGAGTTTTGGGGTGGCTACTGCCTCCTGCCCGACACTATCGAGTTCTGGCAAGGACGGCCAAACCGCCTGCATGATCGGCTGCGATACAGAAGAGACGGCGAAAGTGGATGGACTATCGAACGCCTCTCACCATAACCGGCGATTGGAGCGAACCGCGTTAAACGAAGGCTCATGCCTCTGCGTCTTTTGAGTGTGCTTCGGCTTATCAGCGTGATATTACTGGGTTCATGCCTGATGCCGGCCGATTCCGCCGATCATCTCATCCAGCGGGTCGAGAAACGATATAACAGCGCCCGAACGCTTTCGGTGAACTTCGTCGAAAGCTATAGCGTGCAGGGCCACGCGCGACAGCCGGAATCCGGGACCCTGACGCTACGAAAGCAGGGCAAAATGCGCTGGGACTATAAGCAGCCCGCAGGCAAGCTGTTCATCTCCGATGGAAAGGACGTGTACCTATATACCGCAAGGGACAATAGGGTAGAAAAACTGAGGCTTAAGGACACTGAAGATATGCGGGCTCCGCTTGCGTTTCTTCTAGGCCGGTTGGATATGAAGAAGGAGTTCCGCAACTTTGATCTGCATCCTGCGGATACCGGCACATGGCTCAATGCTTCCGCAAAGAACGATCGTGTCCCTTATGAAAAGGTGGAAATGCTGGTCGCGCCCGACGCTTCTATTCGCGCTTTAAAGGTAATCGGCCGCGACGAATCGCTGCTCAGCTTTTCCTTCAATGATGAGCGGGTGAACCCGCCTGCAGCGGATGAATTGTTCCGTTTCAGGATCCCTCCAGGAGCTGAGATTGTCGACTCGCTGGGACTCGGGGCGGAGGAGAACTAGAAGCAGTGGCTGAATTCGTTCTCCGGTACGCGGACCCGCGCGGTCAGATGCATGAGCAGGTAGCGGAGGCGCCCTCCGAGCGTGAGGCTCGTGAACGCCTGGCTCAGCAGGGATACCTGGTCTATTCCGCGCATCCCAAGAGTTTGGGAGCTCGGCTGAGTGGGGGTAAAGCGCGGCGGAAAACCGTCAACCTTGAAAAGTTTTTGATCTTCAATCAGCAATTCGTGACGCTGGTTCGCGCCGGGCTGCCAATTCTGAAAGGCCTGGACTTACTCGCCGACAGGCTCACCGACGAAAAACTCGGCCGGCACATCAAGGCCGTGCGGGATGAAGTGAAAACCGGCACCGTGCTGTCCGATGCCTTCGCGCGTCAGAATGTTTTCCCCCCAATTTACGTAACCTCGGTTTTAGCTGGAGAGAAGTCCGGGTCGCTAGTCGAGGTTTTAGACCGCTATCTTACCTATCAACGGCTTAGTCTAACGCTCAAGAAAAAGCTGCTAGTTTCGCTGCTGTATCCGTCCATCCTGATTGTCTTAGTCATCTGCCTAATTACGTTCCTTATTACCTATGTTGTTCCGAATTTTGCGGAGCTCTACAACAGCATGGAAGCGAAACTTCCCACGGCAACGCGAGTGCTGATTGCTGTCGGCACCACGGCGCGCAGTTACGTACTGGGCGGCTTCGCGGCGCTTCTGCTCGCCGGTTTAGGCGCTTATTTCTGGTCGCGGCGCGAAGCATCGCAGGAGAGGCTCGATGGGTGGAAGATGCGCATGCCGCTATTCGGCGAAATCTGGACCAAGTATCAGGTCGCACAGTTTTCCAGAGTCCTGAGCACTCTCTTAGTGGGCGGGATTCCTCTGGTGCAGGCACTTGAAACCTCCGGCCGCTCTCTCGGTACCGTGCTGCTCAAGAAAACGCTTGAACGCACCGCAGTCCTGGTGAGGGAAGGTAAATCGCTTTCTGCGTCGCTGACAACGACCGGCATTTTCCCCCCTTTGGCAATTGACATGATGGAGGTAGGAGAATCGACCGGCGCTCTGCCCCAGATGTTAAGCAGTGTGGCGGAATTCTATGAGGAAGATGTGTCGACGCGAATGACGGCGATGCTCTCGCTCATAGAACCCTTAATCATGATTTTCATGGGCATCTTTGTCGCATTTGTCTTGGTGGCCCTCTATTTGCCTATCTTTTCGCTGGCGGACACAATCAGGTAACCATGGCGGCCGAGACCATTCACATCAAAGATCCGCTCGAGGAGGCCGAACACGCGAAGAGTATCGCGCGGCGCTACCGCTGCGAATTCGTCGATCTGAAGCTCGCCAAAATCGATCACGAGCTCTTTCGCACGGTTCCGGTCGACTTGATGTTCCGTTATCATTTTGTGCCCCTGCAGGGACACAATGGAACACTTGAGATAGCACTTTCAGACCCCCGGCAGATTGTTCATATCGACGAACTCTCGGTCCTGCTCTCGAAGAAGCTGAAGGTCAAGGTTGCCACGTATTCGCAGATCTCCGATCTGCTCAAGAAAACCGAACAGTCGCAGCGCGTGCTCGAGGAGGTCACAGAAGGCTTCACGCTGGACGTGGTTGGCGACGAAGAGAACGCGGACGAAACTCTTTCAATTGACAGGCTGGCATCCGATGAGGGCAACATTGCGCCGGTCATCAAGCTGGTAGACACCACCATTTTCAACGCGCTCGAGCGGCGCGCCAGCGATATTCACATTGAGACACGCGATCAGGAGCTTGCCATCAAGTACCGGATCGATGGCGTGTTGCAGTACGCCATGAGCCCCATTGCCAAGGAATGGTATTCGGCGGTTATTTCGCGCATCAAGGTGATGAGCGAGCTGGATATTGCCGAGCGCCGTGTGCCGCAGGACGGACGATTTCGCGTGCGGTATAAAAGCCGCTTGATCGACTTCCGCGTCTCGATCATGCCCACGATTTATGGCGAGGACGCCGTGCTTCGCGTGCTCGACAAAGAGTCCATGAGCGAGAAATTCTCGCAGCTTACGTTGGATGTGGTCGGATTCGCCGAGCAGGACATCACGAAATTCCGCCGGTACATCAAAGAACCGTATGGAATGGTGCTCGTGACGGGCCCTACTGGATCGGGCAAGACGACCACGCTTTACGCCGCGTTGAGCGAGATCAAGAATGACGAAGACAAGATCATCACGATCGAGGACCCCGTCGAATATCAGATCAAAGGCATAACGCAGATCCCGGTAAATGAAAAAAAGGGACTCACATTCGCCCGTGGCCTACGTTCCATTTTGCGTCATGATCCCGATAAGATTCTAGTTGGCGAAATTCGCGATCAGGAAACAGCGCAGATCGCAATCAATGCTGCCTTGACGGGACACCTGGTCTTTACAACGGTTCACGCGAATAACGTGCTCGATGTGTTGGGCCGGTTCTTGAACATGGGCGTCGAGCCTTATAATTTCGTCTCCGCGCTGAATTGCATTCTCGCTCAGCGTCTGGTTCGAGTGATTTGTCCTCATTGCCGTCAGAGAGTGGCTTACGAAGAAGATTACCTGCGGGAGAGCGGGCTCGATCTGGCCGAATGGAGCTCCTTCCCGTTCTACGAAGGCCGGGGATGCATGGAATGCAGCGGTACGGGGTTCCGCGGACGGACGGCGATTCACGAGCTATTGGACTTGAGTGAACGCATTCGCGAGATGATCCTCGAGCGCCGGGCAACGTCGGAGATCAAGCGGGTCGCGCGCGAGGACGGTATGACGTTCCTTCGTGAATCCGCGCTCGACAGAATACGGCAAGGGATCACGACGTTGCGCGAGGTCAACAAAGTGACTTTTATCGAAGGATGAGGTAGCCTCTGCCGTTTCTTGATATCGTATTCAACGCTGGGTTCCGGAACCGCCTCCAGCTCATCTCTTCGAGATCACGGAGAGTTCTTTAGCGGGCGTGTGTCCACGCATTCCGGGCGAAATGAAGCAGCAGGTCTTGAGCAGAGCGCTCGCTCACAGCATCGCCGAGCGCGCCCAATCTACTCAAACCGCACCTTTATCGGGAGGCTCTCGCGCAAGTCGCGGCATCCGCCAGGCCGGATGCGCGGCACGACGCCGAAGCAAGCCGCGACAGGACTCGTCATTCCGGACTACGCGGTACGCATGGCGATTCTCGATTTCGAGGAGTTTCCCTCGGCGCCGAGGAGCGCAACGCACTGATCCGTTTTCGGCTTCGGAAAAGCGTCCCGTTTCATATTGACGAGGCGCAGGTTGCCTATTCGGTCCAGGTAAATGAACCGAAGCGGATCGAGGTCCTTGCCATTGCGATTGCGCGTCCAATTTTGAACGAGTACGAAACGCTGTTCACGGATGCCGGGTATAGGGTAGGGCTGGTGACCCCTTCATCCATAGCGGCGTTGCCGTTGTGCATTGGCCCAGAGCCTGGGCTCAAGGTGGTGACGAAAGTTGCCGGGTCAACGCTCTCCATTTTGTTGCTGGAGCAAGGACGAGTACGGCTGGTGCGCTGCCTCGATCTAACCGCCAGTGAAGCGGACGCAATCCCGGAAGGAGATTTTAACGTTTTGGCTTTGCTTCAACAGACGCTTGCCTACGCGGAAGACCAGATTGGGCAGGCCGCAAGACGCCTCGTGCTGGTTGGGTTCGGTCCCGAGACGGATGCCTTCGGACGGCTTGCACAAGAAGAACTCGGCATCTCGTATACGGGGGTTCGCTCAAAATTCGGCGCGGCATCGCAGGTGAACGCCGGCTTACTTGGTCTTTTGGAGCAGTACGCTGCATGATGGCTGTTTCCCCCGGCGCTCTCAATCTTGCTTCCCAGCCATTCCGGCGCGAGCGCGCGCAAAATGCGGTTTATGCATTCATCTGCGTGGCGCTCACATGTTCGTTACTCGTACTGATTGGACTGATTCTTCAGGAGCGTGCACGAGCGTCATATATCCGCCGCGATATTAACCAGGAACGTGCTCAATTACAGCGCTTGCAACGAGAACAAGCCCAGTTCTCCAGTGTCTTAGGGAAGCCCGAGAATGCGGATGTCTTTTCGCGAAGCGTATTTCTCAACCAGCTGATCGCTCGTAGAGCAGTGAGTTGGACGCATGTGTTCAAAGACCTCGAGACGGTGATGCCGCCCAATATGCGGCTGATCGGCTCTTCGGCTACCGCAGGTTCCAAGCGAAGATGTCGGCGGCGTGGACCATGTCCAGCTTGATATGGTGGTCGGAACCGATCGGCCGGATGCCATGATCCAGCTTTTGAAGAGTTTGCAAGGATCACCCCTCTTCGGCGCAGCGGGGGTGGTAAACCAGCAGCCGCCTACGCAAAACGATCCACTTTACCGATACCGTGTCACAGTTGCCTATGCCCAGAAACTTTGAGTGGCTTCGGCCTAATGCGAACATGCAGCGGCAGGGTGTCCGCTATTGGCTCCAGGTCACTGGGGCCACGCTTGCGCTTCTCAACGCCGTAGCGCTGTTTTTGTACCTTGATCCTCCGGGAGGTACGCGGCGCGAGCTGGTTCAAGAGAGCTTGCAAGTCCGCAATGAAATTGCGGCGACACGGGCCAGTGCAGTCCGTTTGAAAACCGTCGTCGCGCACGTACAGGTCGGTAATACCCAGTCCTCGGCCTTCGAGACAATTTATTTCCTGCCCCGTCGAGCCGCCTATCAGAGAGTCATTGGGGAGCTGCAGAGAATGGCTCAGGCTTCCGGTCTGCAGGAAGGCGACCGCGTGTATTCAGAAGAGCCGATCGAAGGCACTGCGAACCTGACGCTTTTGAATATCGCAGCGAACAATTATCAAGGCACGTATGAAAATCTGATGCATTTTCTGCATGAGGTGGATAAGTCGCCCATGCTGCTGATGCTCGATACGTTAATGGCATCACCGCAGCAAACCGGAGGTCGAATCAATGCATCGCTCAGGTTCCAGGCGATTATCCAGGAAGACGGAACCGCAGGAGTTGGAAATCAGCAATGAATTCGGCCGCCCCGACTAAAATTTTCGGTATCCGGATCGGTTTAGACCCCAAAGTAATCGTAGCTTTACTCATTGGAATAGCCGCGATTTTGTTCTGGTACAACTCGCGAGGTGATGAGACGAATGGCCCCGCGACCGCGGCGCATCGTGGCGTAACTCCGACAGTGCCAACCGCCGCGAGGCGCGCTACTCCTACCGGCACGGCCGCAACGCGCCGCGGGACGAGAGCTGCCGATCGCGAAACGTTGCGGCTGCAACCTATCGATGCCACCAAAGGCGATGTCGATCCGACGCTGCGTCTGGATCTGCTGGCGCGTTTGCAATCTGTCGAACAGGCTGAAAACGGCCGCAATCTATTTCAAATGGGCGCTGCTCCTCTGACCGACGCGCAAGGTAGGCCCATCGCACACCCAATCATTCCCGTGAAGCAGCCGGTATTGCCGCCGCCCACCCCTGACGCCTGCGGTTGCCGACGTAAACATTCCTTTGAAATATTACGGTTTTGCAAAGCCTGTTGACAAAGCCGAGAATAATCGAGGCTTTTTCCTGGATGGCGACAATATTCTGATTGCTTCAGAGGGTGAAGTAGTGAAATCGAGATACCTCGTGGTTGAGCTCACTCCGACCAGCGCAAGGCTCGAAGATACTCAGGTAAAGAAGGGAAAGGCGCTGCCACTCGAGCCAGAGGCGAAAGACCAGTCTAATCCCGCGGCCGTAGCCGCCGCTGCCGCCCAAGCCGGAATGGAAATCGAGCAACAATGAGTTCTAAAACGAGAGGCCATTCGCAGCGCGGCTCTGCTCTGCTTATCGTTTTTGTGTTTGCGGCCTTCGTTGCCATCATGCTCTACCGCGAAATGCCTGTCGCGGTGTTCGAAGCAAAGCGACAGAAAGAACAACTGCTGGTCGACAGAGGCGAGCAGTACAAGCGCGCGTTCAAGCTGTTCTATAAGAAGTTCGGAATGTATCCGGCATCGATTCAGCAACTGGAAGATACTAACCGCATGCGTTTTCTGCGGCAGCGCTACAAGGACCCGTTTACGGGCAAAGACGACTGGCGCTTGCTTCATATGGGACCAGGGGGTATGCTTGTCGACTCCAAGGTCAATCCACTGAAGACGAATAACCAGGCGGGGAACGCTTCGGGTAACCAGGCTGGGAATGCTTCGGGCCTTGGCGCAAATTCGAATCTCGGAACCAATTCGGGTTTTGGAAACAATTCAGGTTTCGGAAAGAATTCGGGTTTCGGAACGAATTCGAGTTTTGGCACGAATTCGAGTTTTGGAAGCACGTCGAACTCTTCGGCCAGTTCGAGTTTTGGCGCTAGTTCCAGTTTTGGGAGGAATTCTAGTTTCGGAGCTAATTCCAACACCGGTACGAACTCGGGCTTTGGATCTAACGCCAACTCCTTTGGGAATTCTAGTTTTGGCTCGAATACAAACAGTAATGCGAATTCAGGCTTCGGTAGTGGCTTCTCGTCTCAAAGTGGGTCAGGTTCAGCGCCAAGTAGCGATCAGGGCGGGGTAGTCGTGCCGCCGGTACCCAAACGGCTTCCGGCTATTGCGACAAATGGAAGCACGCGGCGGGCAAACCCGGCGGGTACTGCTGAATCGGATCAGAACGGGCTTAACGAACAGGGTGCGCCTGGTGAGGCAGGGCAAGTTCTAGAAAACGGAGAACCGGGACAGGGCACACAACCGGGACAGGGAATACAACTGGACGAGGGCGCACAACCGGGCCAGGGCACACAACCGGTCCAGCCTGGGCAACCGGGCCAAGCAGCACAACCGAATCCGGGCGGTCCGGCCCAACCCGGTCAACCGCAGGTGCTCGATAGCCGTCAAACGGGTTTGAATCAAACGCCTGGCGCGCCTGGAGCCCAGGGCGCGAACTCAATGGACTCCATACGTCGCATGCTTTCCAATCCGGCCGCTCAACTGCAACCATCGACCTCGAGCGGCAACTCTACAGTTAGGAGCGGCGGCGGGCTAGCAGGCGTTGCGAGCAAGGCGCAAGGCCACAGCATCAAAGTTATTAACGATCAGGTGGATTATTCTCTCTGGGAGTTTTATTACGACTCAACCAAGGATGTGAAGCAAGTGCTGCCCGGTGGCGCAGGGCCTACGGGCGCCGCAGCAGTCGGCGCAAACACTTCCAACATAACCGGGACGAATGGAAACAGTCCGGCTTCGACGAACACGCCAGCGACGAACCCGAGTCTATTTAATCGAAATGGACTCAACCCGGGTGCGGGCATGCCTCCAACCGATGCTGGTCCAAGTCCCAGCGAGACGCCTTCGGAACCGCCGCAATAAAAAGGAACCCCTCCGAGCACAATTTGGGGCGGTGTCCCGGAGGGGCTGCAAACTCAGGTCAGTGAGTTATGCATGGCTTTAATGCACGCCCACATGAGCTTCGTAGGGTTGCGGGACTCCGCTTCGCCCGTCTGACCAGGACACGAAGAGGGTGTTCGACGCGGACACGAAGTTGTCGGTGTAGTCGCCGAAATTGGGGACGATTATCGAGGTGGTGGCGAGCCAGTCGGTCGACTCATTGGTGATCCGTAGGTTGCTGCTGGGCGAACTTGATGTGGTAGGTTTCACATTCAGTGCGCCGTAGACGTCGGTTTTCCCGGTGCCAGCGTTACTGCCCCGACGATCGTACCACGTCACGCTAATCAAACCGTCGCTGGATGCGTTCTTCAGTCCCGGTAAGACGTGCATATCCTCGAAGCTGTCGTCGCTATTGAGCCGCACGGGTTCTGCCTGGATGTAATTCAGGCTGTCCAGGTCATAGCTTTGCAGCAATATATCGCCCAACGGTGTATTTCTCGCGTCGTTCCAGACCAAGCTCACCGCCTTGTACGGTTCGCTGACTGCGATACGGGGGAAATCGTTCATCGGGAATCGATTGTAGCCCGCCGGGGGGTTGGCATCAGTCGAGATGATGAGATTCGCGTTCTGGTTGAAGGGCGGAGCGCAGGGTGAGAGAGGCGTTGTGTCGGGATCTGGGAGGCAGGCTTTGGGGATGGCCGTCACCACCACTAACGTGGGGGCGCTATCCGCGCAAGGGCCGCCGAAAAGGAAATTCGTGACCCAATTGTACTCGTAGCCTACGTAAACATCGCCGGTCGACTCACGGACGGCCGGATAGGCGCCTTCCTGCTCGCAACCGGTAACGGTATCGGTAGGCTGCACCTTGACATACGGATGACCGTTGCTCGTGCCATTCGAGCAGACAGGTGCCATCGGGTTGTCCAGGTCGCATGCGGCCAGATCGATGTCATTAAGGAAGTTGAAGGTGGTGCCCTGAGAGGTTTCTGTAAAGTCCGTGTAGCTGATATACAGCCTCTTATTCTTCTGGTCGACAGTGAGATAGTCTTTGTCAAGGCTAGGAAAACAGGCACTCGTTGTGGTGTTTGTGACACCGTTGCAGTTACCAGTGGCCACAACGGTCGGCTGGCCGCAGCTTAACGTGCTGCCCGTCACCTGGCAAGCGGTAACAGCTACTTCCAACCCGAATTTAGGGCATCCGGAGGAAGGTGAACAGGAATAAAGACTGGAAATGTAGAAGTAAGTAAATCCCGAGTTCGAATACGTTCCCACGCTGGGATCCCCGGACCAATGAGTGCCATTGCTGCAATTGTCGTTCGGGAGGCCTCCTAAATCCGTAAAACTCTTCCCTCGGTTGGTGGAGAATCCGTATCCGGTCCCCTCCTCTTTGTAGTTCGGTGATCCGCATCCGGCGAAAAAGCCGGTCCCATCGTTCCACGCTTCTACGACGTTGTTTCCGGAGGCGGATATAGAAGTCTCCGACTGTCCGCCTATGTACGCTCCAGAGTTGGTCCGGTCTTCGTCACGGCTTGCGGCGTCTACGTTCGCTAATGCGCTCAACGGCTGTTGCACGAGATTCGGAGCCTCGCCGGCTGCGGCCTCACCAGGGCCATTCCTTTGTGGTCCAAAGCAGTACATCTGCACGCCCGAAGAGGCCTGAAACGTTTTCCCGAGATGGGAACAAAAATCAGACTTACTAGCGAACCTCTGTTGTGCTTTCGCCGACGCGGGCATCAAAAGCAGAATGAGCGCGCCTACGGAGCAGAATGGGAGGACGCGGCAAGCTCTTATGTAGTGAATCCTTAGCATATTTCCTCAATTCCTCGGTATTTGTGCTGAACAACACCCAGCACACAACTAAAGACAGCTCAATTGTCAAAAACTGACTTAGTTGCTCGACTAGCATAAATCAAGTTACGCAAAAGAAACATCGGGGCATAGGCGCTTCGAGTACCTGTTTAGTACTAGTGCGGCGCGCTTTTCCGCAGAGCGTATTCCACCCAACGGAAAACGCTTAGCGGGTTCGGCAGTCGAGTTCAAAAGTGCTCACGAAGTGAGCAAAGACAGGCTCGAATCTCGCGAGCTGATCGGCGCGGCACTCGAGTTCTAACGTGTAGAGTGTCTCGCTTCTATCCACAAGGACAATTTCGTCAACCCACGTGGCGCCGTCCAGCGGGTCGAAATAGCGGTCTTTGGTGAACAGCGCGGAATTGCCGAAAACCTCGATTTGCCGTTTCTCCAGGACCTCGAAGCGCTGGGCGCGCTCGAACTTTTTCAGACCGTCTACATGCAACTGGAAATTCTCAGTCAAGCTGATGGGGGTCGGCGGGTCGAGATCTTTGGCTGTATTGCGCAGTGCGCCGATGTCGATTTCGCCTACGGCTCTGGAGTGTTTTTTCACACCAGTTTTGACGAATATTCCGGAGCCTTCGAACGCTTCGCCCTTGAACCAGCGGGAGGGATAACTGACGCAATATCCCCATTGTTTGTTGTGATAGCGCTTCCAAGATGTCTCGGGCTTAAATCCCGCCCCAGCGTGTGCCGCCACTGGCCAGAGTATGAGAACGGCCAGGCAACTCAAGAGAATTTTCCGGCTCGGTATCCGCATCAATGGGACAGCCTCGCATATCTCACGTGGATTTTCCAGTGGGTCCGCCGGAAAAAGGTAATGAAAATTACCCGGCAGCGTACTTTGTTTACAGTTTGGGCGTACTATCGGGTTTTTCCTTAAGCGGCGTGTCGAGAACCCCCCGGCATGGTGCGGACTTCCTGTTTGCGAATGGGAGGGGACGACTCGAATGGATGATCGCCGTAAACAGATTCTAGCCGCACTGGCGCAGATGGACAAGCAGTTCGGCAAGGGCTCTGTGCTGATGCTCGGCTCACGTGCCGCACTGCCGGTAGAGTTCATTCCGACCGGATCGATAGCGGTCGACAATGCGTTGGGTGTGGGTGGGTTCCCCCGCGGGCGGGTGGTGGAAATCTTTGGTCCTGAATCGTCTGGCAAGACGACGCTGGCACTGCATGTCATCGCGGAAGCGCAGCGGGCGGGCGGATGTGCGGCCTTTATCGACGCCGAGCACGCCTTGGACCCGACGTACGCCACCCGGCTGGGAGTCGACACGGAGAACTTGATTGTTTCGCAACCGGATTACGGCGAGCAGGCACTAGAAATCGCGCAGGCGCTGGTAACTTCGCAGGTCATCGACGTGATCGTCGTGGATTCGGTGGCGGCGCTGACGCCCAAAGCGGAAATCGAGGGCGAGATGGGCGACAGCCACATGGGACTGCAAGCCCGCATGATGTCTCAAGCCCTTCGCAAACTAACGGCTTGCGTTTCGCGCGCGAACACGTGCCTGGTCTTCATCAATCAACTTCGGGAAAAAATCGGGGTTATGTTCGGCAATCCTGAGACGACCACGGGAGGTAGGGCGTTGAAATTTTACGCCTCCATCCGCGTAGAGGTGCGCCGCGCAACTGCCATTAAAGATGGCGAGGCTGTGGTTGGCAATCGGACCAAAGTCAAGATTGTCAAGAACAAGGTAGCGGCGCCGTTCCGCGAAGTCGAAGTAGATATTTTCTATGGCAAAGGCATTTCGCGCGAGAGCGATGTTTTGGACCTGGGCGCTCAGCAAGCCTTAATCGAAAAGAGCGGATCTTGGTACAGCTACAAAGGCGAGCGTATCGGTCAAGGTCGCGACAATGCACGGCAAACGCTCATCGACCGTCCGGAGCTGTGCAGAGGCATTGAAGCCGAGCTGCGGCAGGCGCTCGGGTTAAATGGATGCGGCCGGCAGAATAGCAGCCCCGATTTCGAGTTAGCGCCAGAGAAAGATGGACGCAAGATACTTGTCGCGTCGTAATTTCAGAAATCAAGCCTATCAATAAGGCCCCGCAAATCGTTTGCCAAGCTTGCTTGGCGTTGTGCCAGATCGCGCGTCCGGTCTCGCAACTTAGCAAGTTGGGTCTCGTTGTCGGCTAGTTGCATCGAGTACTTGCGGACCTGGTCTTCCTGACCTTTCACGCGATTCAAACTGTCGATATTTTGCCGTAATCGACTTTGGTCACCATTCAGATCACCGGTCTGCGATTTTGTTGAATCGAGGGACGCCTGCGTTTCAGCGATTCGCCGTTTTAGTTCGGCAATGGTCTGTAGCTGTTTGCGGCCTTGTGCGGTCAGCTGCTTGTTGCTAACGATGGTCAGCAGAAAGTCCGGTGTGGAGCTGAGGACGGTCGTGTTGTTAAAGCTAACCTGCTCCTGCTCGACTTTCAAGTGCTCGGTCCCACTTGATGGAAGCTTGACTTCGAACCTGTAGGCATTTGCGGTTCGCTCTGCAGGAAATGGCGATAGGAGTGAGTACTGATCCATAGCGGCTTGCTCGAGGATCAGGGTTTTAGGCTTCGCATCGATGTTCTTCATCGTGTACGTCCGCGTTTGCCGCTGTGCATACCGGATTTGCAGCAGTCCGTTCTTTGCATGGACCTCACGGATGGTTTGTTCTCCGCTCTCGTAGGCGCTCGTAACTCGCGTCCCGTAATCTACCGCGTAGCCAATCAGACGCTTGTCACCGGTCTTCACGGTCTCAAACAGTGCCTCGCCCGCGTAGGCTCCCCCATCATAGACGGTGATGGGCCCTCCGTCGAGCGTTTTGGAGGTGCTGTTCGTCACCTCGGCTGCATTCACAGGATGCTCGTCGTCACGGTCGTTGTAAATGAGCAGCTTCCGCGCGGTGATTTTGTCCTGGAGGAAGGGAAGCATTGCCGATTGGTTCTTCTTGATGGTGACGGGTCCGGCGAAGTTGTACTCGAATAGTTCGCCGAGTGTGGCTCCGGTTGCGCCTTGGACCGTGCTCGGAGCCCCATCCACTATTACTGACTGCTGTGCAGGAGGCACCGGCTGTAGCAAACCGTTCACAACACCCGCGCTTGGGACGTTTCCATTGCCAAGATGCGTACCATCGCTGCGAAACCATCCGCCTCCTGCGCCACCGCCGGAACCTGGACCATACCCGTTACCACTTCCACTACCTGTGAGTAATTTTGCCTCGCTCTCGATGCTGCCTCCGTAAACTACCGGACCCGCAGCTCGGTCTTCGGGCAACTCTGCAACTTGCCGTGCTCCGTATCGTGGAGTATCGAGCAAACTGATAAAGGAAATGGGCCGCCCCGAGACGACCGACAACTTCACGTTGTTCCAGTCTTCATCGCTCGTGTTGTCGACAATCGCCCAGCCCTCGAGTATTGAATTCGCGGCGCCCAGCGTCAGCCGGTACGACGACTTCCAAATCGCCGTTGGAGTGATGTATGAGATACGCAAGTTCCTCGTATCAGAGCCGGACGAATCGATATAGATGCTGCGCTTTTCCCGAGACTTGGCCTGCGCCAGCGTCTGGAGGTATTGCTTCAACTGCTCTTGGAGCCGGGCATCCAAAAGATGAACGGACGTGGCTGAGGTAAGGTCATACGTCGCTATCTCGCCCGAATCGAGCAAAAGGGTGACTTGTTCGCCAATCACTCCTTTGCCGGTCTCTAATCCCGGTTTGTCGGCCTCTAATGTTGTTCGTATGGCGCGGGAGCTCATAATGACACCCCGGGTAGGGCCCTCTGCCAGCCTTAGCTCGACTCGAGCTCCTTTGATGTGATCCAGGAACGTACTGAGAAACTCCTGATCGCCGATTTGGAACGGGTATTTCTCGAGCTGTTGGTGCAGAGTTTCGTTGGAATCGTAACGAATACCTGTGATGTGGGCGCCTGCGATGTCGGCAACGGTGAGTGATTTCAGCACATCGTTCATATCACCGGCTTTGAAGTCCAGTCGTGCTTCTTCGCCCATATTGACAAAACCATTGCGTTCGAAATAGCCGATTCCGTGCTTGTATAAAATCACCTGCTTGACAGGAAGCTCGGCGGAGTAGAGGGGCTGCGTCGTGAGAATGAGAGCCAGCGCAAGGGCACGAGTGTGCATACACTTCCTTTCATCAACCATGTAGTTGGCTGAACGCTTGCCGGCTTGGATCAGTCCTGCTGGTTTAGAAGGTGCGAGCGGGGTAAAAAGTTCCCACGAACTTATAGGGGAGTCCTATAACCTACGACGCTGGCACGAATTGGAACGCGACGGGTGTGGGCACGTCGAAAGTTTGGCCAGTAGAAGTGAGCTGGCCAGTTTTCGGGTCGATATGAAAAATGACGAACTGGTTGGATTTGTGGTTGCCGGCGAACAGAAAGTGACCGGTTGGATCGATCTGCATCCCGCGCGGCTCTTTGCCCTGCGTTGGTACGATTTGGATCTGCTTCAGCTTGCCTGTGGACTCATCGATGGCAAAAACAGCGATGCTATCGTGCCCACGGTTCGAGGCGTAAACGAATTTTCCGGCCTTGTCCGCCTCGATTTCGGCAGGCGCGTTTTCGCCTGAATAGCCGGGAGGAACTGTCGAGATGGTCTGAATCGGCTTGAGGTTGCCTGACGACGGATCGTGCGAAAAAACTGTTATCTCCGATTTCAGTTCGCTGAGTACATAGGCGAATTTGGCCGATGGATGAAAGGCCATGTGCCGGGGACCCGAACCAGGATCTTCCTTCGCGAATGCAGGCTCGCTCGCGGCGAGTTTAGCTTGAGAAGGATCGAGACGGTAGATTCGAATCTGATCCAGGCCGAGATCTGGAACGTAAACGAAGCGGTTGTCAGCTGATATTACGACTTCGTGTGCGTGCGGCCCTTCCTGACGCTCCCGGTTTACGCTCGAACCATGCGCTTCCATGAGTGAGGACATCGCGCCTAAGCGCCCGTCGTGCTCGAGAGGGAACGCCGATACACTGCCCGTTCCGTAATTGGCCACAACCAACATCTTTCCAGTTTTATCCACGGCAAGGTGACAAGGAGCCTCACCTGCGGATGAGGCATTGTTCAAGGACTTCAATGAGCCGCTCTTGCGATCGATCGAGAACGCAGCGACGCCGCCGTTGACCTTACCTTCCACCTCGCTCACGGCGTAGAGAAATCGATAATTCCGATCGGTTGCCAGAAACGATGGGTTGACTACTTCACCGACGTTTCCGATTGAATCGAGCTTTCCCGTGGCCGCATTGAAGCGGTAGGCGTAAATTCCATTGCTGTAGGTTCCGACGTAGACGAAATAGTTCGTCTGTTCTGAATTGCGTGAGGCTTCGAGATTCTCAGCAGCGCACATGATAATCGATAATCCTGCTAAATAGATGGCGAGTTTAGAAAGGAATGGTCGCATTTGATTGCGGGCGTAATTTCCTAGTATGTCATTCTGTTTCGTGACCTATGGCGCAAACCAACTCAATTGATGAACGGCTAAAAAAACTAGGTATCACGCTTCCAGAGGTTCCCACTCCGGTGGCAAATTATGTCCCGTACACAATCTCCGGTAATCTGCTCTTCCTCTCCGGTCAAGGGCCGAGAATTGGAGCGAAGGAATTCAAAACGGGAAAAGTGGGGCTGAATGTTACTGCCGAAGAGGCGTACGATCATGCGCGGCTTGCCGGCATTCAATTGCTATCTGTAGCCCGGCATGCGTTAGGAAATCTTGGACGGGTGCGGCGGGTGCTGAAGCTTCTGGGCTTGGTAAATTCTACTCCGGAATTTGAAAAGCAGCCGCAAGTGATCAACGGATGCTCAGACCTGTTTGTCGAGGTGTTCGGCGAGCTTGGCCGTCACGCGCGCTCTGCAATAGGCGCGGGCAGCTTACCGGGTAACATCACGGTTGAGGTTGAAGCGATTTTCGAGGTGGAATGAAGACGGCACGACTATGAAGAAAATCGCAATCGCCGCACTGGTATGCTTCGTCTCGCTGTCTTTGCTCGCTGCGAGACAGCCGGAGGAGGTAAGTAAAAGTAAGATCTGCGTCTACAGCCTAAAGAGCAAATCGGTGGAAGTTATCTACACGGCCAACAAACTGATCGAAGCCCCGAACTGGTCGCCTGATGGCAAATCTCTGTTGGTGAATTCCGGAGGTGAACTTTGGAAGCTACCGATTGGCGCAGGCGGATCACCGCAATTGCAAAAGATTGATGTAGGCGCGATTCGAGACTGCAATAACGATAAAGGATACTCTCCGGATGGCAAATTGATCGCGTTTTCAGCGAGTGCGAATGGTTCGGGATCTCAGGTCTATACGGTTTCATCAGGCGGTGGAACGCCGAAGCTGATCGTCGCGGAAATGCCAAGTTATTTTCATGGTTTTTCGCCGGATGGCCGCTGGCTGGCTATAGTAGCGCAGCGCAATAAGAATTTCGATCTCTTCCGTGTGCCTGTCGAAGGCGGTGAGCAAGAGCGCCTCACGTCGAGCCCGGGCTATGATGACGGTCCCGACTACTCGCCCGACGGGAAGTGGATCTATTTCAATTCGGATCGGTCCGGCAGTTGGGATATCTGGCGCATGCCGGCCGATGGCGCAGGACCGAACGATAGGAAGGCGCAGCAGGTGACCAATGACGACCTTGAAGACTGGTTTCCGCATTGCTCTCCTGACGGCAGGTGGCTTGTATTTCTCACATTTCCGAAAGGGACTTCCGGACACGACGCAAGGATCGAAGTGCAGCTTCGAATGATTCCGCTGCCGGGTGCGGAGATGAAGCACTCGCCGATTCAGGTGCTGACCAAATTTATCGGCGGCCAAGGCACGATTAATGTAAATTCGTGGGCACCCGATTCGAGTAAGTTCGCGTTCGTCAGTTACGAAAAGTGATGGGCGGCTTCCAGCCACCGAATTGTTCCTCAATCAATTGACAGATATTGAGGGCCAACACGTCGTGCCACCGCTTGGTGACAATCTGGACATTTATTGGAAGGCCTTCGGATTCCGCGCAACGCACGGTTGCGGCAGGCATTCCGGCAACATTCCAGGCCATCGTGTAGCTGAATCCTTCGAAGTTGCTGTCCTTGAGCGAATCTCCATGCGCCAGCGCCGGTTGCGTGTAGACGGGGCAAAGAATGGCATCGAACTGCCGGAAGAATCGGGCGATTGCGGAGCGGTAGTCGTCCCACTGCGCCCAGCGTACCGCGAATTCGGAAGCTGTTGCGCGAAACGGCCGCAAACGATCCACGAAGCCGGTTAAGAGCGGATGTATTCGCTGTGCTGCCATGATCTTTCAGATAGGCATCAATTCCGTCTCCTCCGTCGGCCCCGAGAAGCGAAAGCTCGAGTTTGAATGCTTGTTCGATTGCAGGAGGTCTTTTCTCTTCGACGATCATTCCAGTTTGCGAGAGGAAATCGGCACAGCGGCGAATCGCAGTTTCCGATTTCCGCCGTGCAGCGGGCGATTCCATTGTAAGTAAAAAATGCGACGCGCGTTCTTTGCAACGTTTTCGACCTGAAGCAAAGGGACGGGAGGCGATGAAAAGTCCTGTCCATCCTCCCCGGCAAGAAGGTGCATCGCAAGCAGAAGGTCTTCGGTGCGGCGCGCCATGGGGCCTATCTGCCAGAGTCTGCGATCCACCCGCTTGCGGGCGGAACATGCCCTGTGCGTGACAGACGCCCTTGCGTTGGCTTGATGCTCGCGATGCCGCAAAAGTGTGCTGGAAGTCTGACGCTTCCAGCTGAGTCGCTTCCCAGGCCTAATGGTGAGCCGCATGCGGCGATGAGTGCTGACTCGCCTCCGCTGCTGCCGCCTGGCGTACGCGATAATTCGTACGGATTGTTGGTTCGGCCGAAGATGAAGTTGTCACTTTCGAAGGCGAATAGGAGGTCCGGCAAGATTTGTCTTCACAATCGGAATACCGCCCGCGGATCGCAGGCGCTGGACAACGGTCGCGTCCTGAAGCGCAGGCGGCGCGTTTTCTCTCCCGATGGTACCTGCGGTCGTGGTTCTTCCTTCGACGTCGATCGAATCTTTAATTGAAAACGGAACGCCGTGTAGCGGGCCACAAGGGTCACCGGCAGCCAACATGCGATCGGCCGCTTCGGCTTCTCTCAGCGCTGATTCTGCGAGCAGATCCGTGACAGCGTTTACGGCGGGATTCACTTGCTGGATTCGCTCGAGATGTGCGGCCACCAATTCAACGGAAGAGATCTCGCGCGCACGGATCATCTTGGCCATGGCGACCGCACTTTGATGCAGCACGCTCACAATCTAGCAGCCGGGGGCAGGCAACCGTCGCTTCGGGATTGTGAAAAAATCAACGGGACAGACAGCCGCACGTCGTGATGCGATTTGTTTCAGTTATTTTGCTCACGGCGCTTAAGTTTTCAAGAGTCTCATTTTGACGGAGGTCACACACTTTGTTAATATCCTAGTGGGCCTACAATACCCTTTGATTCTTAACCTCTGACGCTTATGAACACCAAACGCACCCATGTAGTCATACCTGAGCAACTGGTCAAGGAAATCGATACTCTGGTCGGCACTCGGCAGCGCAGCAGTTTCATAACCCAGGCCGCTGAACGGGAACTCCTGCGCATCCGTCAGCATGAAGCCCTACTTTCTACCACCGGGGCATGGAAGGATAAGGACCATCCCGAGCTCAAGCTCGGCTCAGCTCAGTGGGTCAGCAAAATGCGCCAAGAGAGCCAGGCTCGCTTCAAGAAAATTCAGCGAGCGCGAAACGCACCCTGATGATTTATCTCCTGGACACGAGCATCATCATCGATTGCATCAACGGTAAACGAAATAGAGCACAGCTGCTCGACGACCTTGTTATGGGTTGCGGCCATACACTAGCTTGCTGCTCCATCAACGTCACCGAAGTTTACGCCGGAATGAGACCGTATGAGGAACAGGCCACAGACAAACTCATGCGTAGCCTGGCCCTCTTACCCATCACCTTCGAGATTGCCCGCTTCGCGGGGCTGCTCAAGCGCGACTACAGCAAGAAGGGCAAAACGCTGAGCGTGCCAGATGCCACGATCGCGGCCGTCGCCATCCACCACCAGGTACCGCTTATCACTGACAACAGCAAGGATTTCCCTATAAAAGAACTGCAGCTTCATACGCTGCCGCACGCCTAGGCCGGCCCATCGCACCTCAGTCCCGGATTTTTTCACACGCTCCCTAGCGGTTTTATAAAATGAGTGATTTCAGGCCGTAATGCGAAGCTTCAGGGTTCTAGCTCCTGTAGCGGGGCTTTGTGCCCTGTTGTTTGCCGCGGACGTCGTACCTCCCGCCGAGGATCGTCTCTGGGAGTGCCGCAATCTCGGCAAGGCCTTTTACGAGAATCCGGACACGCATCTTCAGGCCGTCGAGCAGTTGCGCGCCGCGCTTCAGCTTGCGCCTGATTCCGTCAGGGAACGCATCAACTACGGGCTGTCGCTGCTACATGCGGGTCAGACTGAAGCAGGAATGGCGGAACTCTCGCGCGCGCAGAAGCAGGATGCAACAATTCCGCACACTTGGTTCAACTTAGGGATTGCGTACAAACATAACGGCGATTGGGACCGCTCAATAGAGCAGTTCCACGGCATGCTCCGGCTTGTGCCGAACGAGCCGATCGCGCACTACAATCTGGGTGCAGTGTTGCGATCGAAAGGGCAGATGGACGCAGCGCGCGAGGAGTTCGTCGCAGCTGAGAAGCTGAATCCGAACCTGGCTGGTCCGCATTTTCAGCTCTTTTCGCTCTACCAGCGCGCGGGCGATAAAGAAGCTGCTGCGCGGGAAAGGCAAGCTTTCGAAGAGGCGAAAAAGCGCAACGAGGGTGCGGCGGTTCCAGAGGACATGGAATGGTGCTTCTATGCGGAGCTGTATGATCCTCCCGAGCCGAGACCGTCGGCGGAAAACGAGTCTACCAATTATGAGGATCGTACGGTCAGCAAAGGCTGGGACCCGGCGAGCTCTGGAATGGCGGTGATCGATTCGGAAGGGACAGGCCATGCCGATCTTCTGGTTTGGTCGCGGGAACGAGTGACGCTGTTGAAGCGCGGCGTGGAAGCAGCCAAGAATTCCGGGTTGGAAGCTCTCCGCGATGTGCGCAGCATTTCGGCCGGCGATTTCGATAACGACGGTTTAGCGGATCTGTGCGTCATAACCGGTAGCGGTGCAACGCTGTTTCATAACGACCACGGTACGTTTTCAAAATTTCTCGAATTGCCTAATACGGCGGGCGTTCAGAAGGCTCTCTGGCTTGATTACGATCACGATTACGATCTGGATCTGCTGCTGTTCGGGCCGAAGCCGGTGCTGATGCGCAATAACGGAAAAGGGAAATTTGAAGACCACACATCGTCATTCCCGTTTGTGAAGGGTCAGGCTCTGGATGCGGTAGCGTTTGCCGTACGTGGGGATACGGCTGCGCGCGATGTTGTGGTTTCCTATGCGGATCGCGGCGGCGTGCTCTATCGGGACAAGCTCAACGGCGTCTTCGAAGCGCTCGATATACCCGCGCTTCCGGCCGGCTCATCCGCACTGGATGCTCAAGACTTCAATCACGACGGTTTGTTTGATCTGGTGAGTTACGCGCCTCAGCTGCGCGCGCTAAAGAACGACGATTCAGGCGGATTGGTGCAGGTTGAGAACGCCCATCCGGCGCGCTCGCCTATTCGCGCGGACTTCAACGGCGACAACCGGGAAGATTACGCGCGCATACTGCCGGACGGCTCTCTGCATGTATCTTTCAATGCGTCGCCCGCGCAACGCTGGGTAACAGTTCGAATTCAAGGGATCAAGAACATCAAGGAAGCTGGGGGCGCGACAGTCGAGATGAAGTCTGGGGCATTCTATGAGAAGCGGATCTTTCAGGGCGTACCGCTCGCGTTTGCGACAGACGGGCATGCAGATGCCGACACGATCCGCATCACGTGGCCCAATGGCCTGATCCAGAATGAGCCGCGCAAGAAGAGTGGTGAATCGCTGACTATCGCGGAAGCGCAGCGCCTGTCCGGATCTTGCCCAATGATTTTTGCCTGGAATGGACAGACATTCCAGTTCATTACGGATGTGCTAGGGGTAGCGCCATTGGGGGCAAGCTCGGGAGATGGTAATTACTTTCCCGTTGATCACGACGAATACATCCAGATTCCCGGCTCCGCATTGCGCGCTGAATCCGGAAGGTATCAAATCCACATCACCGAAGAACTTCACGAAGTTTCTTACCTTGACCAGGTACGGCTGATGGCGGTGGATCACCCGTCCGATATCGCGATCTACACAAACGATAAGTTCAAATCGCCTCCGTATCCGGAGTTCCGGCTTTTTGGCACGCGTTCGAAGATTCATCCCGCACGCGCTACGGACGAGCTGGGCAATGATGTCACGTCCCGTGTTGCGCGGCAGGACCATGCATATCCAGATGGGTTTGCTCACAACACAGCAGGAGTTGCCCAGTTACACACGCTGGATTTGGATTTCGGCAACGTCGCGCCTGATAATCGCGCAGCACTTGCATTGAATGGCTGGGTGGATTGGGCGGATGGCAGCACGTTTCTTGGCGCTTCGCAGGACGGCACGGGGCTGATCTTTCCGTACTTGCAGGTGAAAGATGCGTCGGGCAAGTGGCAAACCGTCATCAAGGATATGGGCATCCCGTCGGGCAAGCCGAAGACGATAGTTGTCGATCTTACCGGCAAGTTTCTCTCGCACTCGCGCGAGGTTCGTATTGTGACGAATCTTTGCGTTTACTGGGACGAAATCTTCTTGATGGATGATTCGCGCTCGCCTCACGTACGTCTTACGCCCATCGATGCTGATACGGCAGACTTGCATTTCCGGGGTTTTTCGCGCGCAATTATTGATCCGAGCCGCCAGCAACCGGAACAGTTTCTTTACGATCAAGTTCTGCCGGTCTCGAGCTGGAATCCTACACCAGGGTTCTACACGCGGTACGGAGACGTTCGTACGCTGGTGCGTAAAGTTGATGATCGAATGGTGATTATGGGGTCAGGAGATGAATTGAAATTGCAGTTCCCGTCAAGCGGGTTGCCTGCGTTGCCCGACGGATGGTCGCGGGATTTCTTATTGCTGGTTGACGGCTGGGCTAAGGATGCCGATCCGAATACTGCGTTCAGCCAGAGCGTCAATCCGCTGCCGTTCCATGCTATGAAGGCCTATCCTTATAAGAGAGATGAGCATTTCCCGGCTGACTCTGAGCACTTACAATACGTGCGCGATTACCTGACGCGCCCAGCATTGCGCTTGATTCGGCCTCTTGCGCCGATTGCGGAAACCAAACTAGAGCACAAGCAATGACTCGCCGCCGTCTTACAATCATTTGCACCATTTGCGCGGCGATCCTGTTAATCAACAGCGCTGTGCTGGCTGCATTCCCAACTACTGCGACGTTTTTTGGTATTGGCAACGTCCTGCTTCACATGGCTCTTGGAGCAGTGCGTCGGTGTCCTGGCGCTGCTGCTTCTGCGTACAGAGATGCGGCTGATTTCACTCGTGATCGCGGCGGCCTCCGGTATCTTGCTCGCGTGTATCGGAAACACACGCGATCACAAGGCCATTTTTCTGATCCATGTCGTGATTTCGCTGGTAGCGATCGCGATACTCTTTGCGCACAAGGAAAACTTTCTCGTTGCAAAGTTATCGGGAGCAGCGGCCGCAATGATCTTAGTGGCTGGAATTTGCTATCGCCTGTTTGTGCCGCATCCCGAAGAGCACATCACGAATTCACGAATCGTGCCCTTGTCGATGTACCAGGAGGGTGCTGGCCCTAACAGCCCATTCTTCCCGTCGGGCGCTGACACTTCGGACGGGCGCCTTGTGCCGTCTACGTTCTTCATGGAATCGAAGAAATGCGGCGAGTGTCACAAGGACATTTACGAGCAATGGAAGAGCTCTGCCCACCATTTCGCATCCTTTAACAACCAGTTCTATCGGAAATCCATCGAATACATGCAGTCAGTCGTGGGGACCAAGCCGAGCAAGTGGTGCGCGGGCTGCCACGACCATGCAGTGTTCTTCAATGGCCGCTTCGATCGTCCCATGAAGGAGCAGATCGACACTCCTGAAGCGCAGGCCGGACTCAGTTGTATGTCGTGCCATTCGATTGTTCACGTGGGCGGCAGCGTCGGGAATGGCGGCTTCATCATGTCGTACCCGCCGCTTCATGAGGTCGCAAGCAGCTCAAATCCGGTTCTCCGGAACATAGGCGCATTTGTCACCTACGCTGCTCCGGAAGCGCATCGCCGCACATTCATGAAGCCGTTCATGCGCGACAGCTCTGCTGAATTTTGCGCAGCCTGTCATAAAGTTCATCTGGATGTTCCGGTCAATAAATATCGCTGGTTCCGGGGCTTCAATGAGTACGACAACTGGCAAGCCAGCGGCGTGTCAGGTCAAGGCGCACGCTCATTCTATTACCCGAAGAAGTCGAGCAATTGCGCTGACTGCCACATGCCGCTCGTCTCCTCTCACGATCCCGGCAATATCGACGGTAAAGTTCATTCGCATCGCTTTCCAGGCGCGAATACGGCGCTTCCGTTCGTTAACGAAGATCAGGAGCAGTTGGCCACCGTTGAAAAATTTCTTAAATCGGGATTTATCACGGTAGATATTTTCGCCGTAAGCCCGGTGACACGGCAGAAATCAGACACCGAGATGATTCGCCGTTCCGGCAACACGCCGCAAGCCATGACATCGTTCGCTGTGGGCGAAGAAGCGGAGCAGACCGGACCTGCAGTGATCCGCGATGTCGGTACAGTTGCGGCCCCTATCGATCTCTCGCACGTCAGCCTTCAGCCGGGCGCGACCGCACGCGTCGATGTTGTGGTAAGGACTCGCACGATAGGCCACTTCTTCCCTGGCGGGACAGTGGACGCTTTCGATGTCTGGCTGGAATTGAAGGGCGAAGACGATAGCGGGCGGACGATCTTCTGGAGCGGCCAAGTGGAGGATAACGGCAAGGGCCCGGTTGAACCGGGTGCGCATTTCTATCGCTCTTATCAGCTCGATGGCGCGGGAAATCCGATCAACAAGCGAAATGCATGGCAGGCGCGCAGTGTTCTTTATGTTCGCCTGATTCCGCCTGGCGCGGCGGATGTGGTGCACTATCTGGTCAGGGTGCCTAATGATGCAAAGGGGCACATTCACTTCACGGCGAAGCTGAATTACCGCAAATTTTCCTGGTACTACACGCATTTTTCGTATGCCGGCGAACCGAAGCCGGGGCAAAGTCCATTTCTGCTTGCGAGCGATCACAATGGCTTGGAGTACAGTTTCGATGCGAAGAATATTCCGCGGGATGTGTCAGGCGAGATAAAGGGGCAGATCCCGAATCTGCCGATTATCACGCTGTCGCAGGCGCAGGTATCCATTCCTGTCTCGCCGGAAGCGTCTCAGTGGCAGCCAGTGACTAGCCCGGGAACTCGAGAGCGGTGGAATGACTGGGGCATCGGTTTGCTTCTGCAGGGCGATCTGAAAGGCGCCGAATACGCCTTTCGAAAGGCTACGGTGGCCGAGCCGGGCTACGCTGATGCATGGCTGAATGTCGCGCGAGCGCTGATTCAGGAGGGCGAAACGGATGCTGCAAAGCCTTTTGTCGAGCGAGCTTTGAAAATAAATCCATCACTCGGGCGCATTTACTTTTTCCGGGCAATGATCGAGAAATCCGACGGCGATTACGATGCCGCTCTGAAGTCTTTGCAGCGCGTCGAGGCTCAATATCCGCGTGATCGCGTGACGCTGAATCAAATTGGGCGCATTCTCTTTCTGAAGCGCGAGTACGCGAAGGCGATCGGGTATCTGGAACGCGTATGCGATATCGATCCGGAAGATGTGCAGATGCACTACACCGCGATGCTGTGCTATCGGGGTTTGGGCGATGCCACGAAAGCGAACCGCGAAGAGATCCTGTTCCGTCGTTTCAAGGCTAATGAATCCGCGGAGACAATCACGGCGATACCGCGCATGGCGAGCCCCGAAGATAACAATGAGCGGCAGTTGATTCATGACCACGAATCGGTGCCGCTTCGCGTAGCAATGAAAGCTGTATTCTGTATCCTCTTTGGTATCCCAGGCATCGCGCTCTGCTTGATTGGGTTCGCCGCGAACGCGCCCGAAAGTGGAGTCCGCTTTGTCGATTCAACCAAGAAGGCTGGAATCCATTTTGTTCACCACACCGGGGCGACGGGAAAGAAATATCTTCCCGAAACTCTTGGGCGCGGGGTGCGCTTTCATCGATCTTGACGGAGACGGATGGCCGGACATTCTTCTGATAAACGGCAAGGATTTCGGGCCGCATAGTCAGAAATCGCTGCCCGGCACTTTACCGGAATAATCGCAATGGCACGTTTACCGATATCACGCGCGGTAGCGGACTGGATGTCGAGATGTACGGCATGGGCGTTGCGGTTGCCGACTACGACAACGACGGCCTGCCCGATATCTACATCACCGCGCTTGACGGAGACCGGCTCTTTCACAATGAAGGGCACGGGCATTTCCGCGACGTAACGGCGCAGAGCGGCATACATAACGCAAGTTTTGGCACCAGTGCTGCGTGGCTCGACTACGATCGCGACGGCAAGGCCGACCTGTTCGTCGCAAATTACGTTAACTGGTCTCCGCAAAAGGATCTGTGGTGCTCGCTCGATGGCGCGACGAAGTCGTACTGCACGCCCGAATCCTATAAAGGAACGTCTTCGAAGCTCTATCGCAACCTGGGCGGCGGCAAATTCGAGGACGTCACCCAGAAAGCCGGTTTAGGAGACAACACCAGCAAAGCTCTGGGGGTTGTGGTGTTCGACTACAACGGTGATGGGTGGCCGGACCTCTTCGTTTCTAATGACACTCAGCCGAGCAAGCTATACAAGAACAACGGAAACGGGACGTTTACCGAAGAAGGCATGCAGGCGGGCGTCGCGTACGGAGAAGATGGCGTCGCGCGCGGAGCGATGGGCGTGGATGCGGCGGATTACGATCGTTCCGGCAGACCCGATCTGCTGGTGGGCAACTTCGCCAATCAGATGATCGGGCTGTATCACAACGAAGGCAACGGTCTGTTTGTCGACGAGGCACCCTCTTCCACAGTTGGACGGGCAAGTCTTCTGAGTCTGACTTTCGGCGCGTTTTTCTTCGATTACGATTTGGACGGGTGGCCCGACATTTTCGCCGCGAAACGGCCATATCGAGCCGGACATTAACCGCATACAACCGAAAGTCGTCTATCGGGAACCGCCGTTACTGTTTCGAAATAAAGGCAATGGGCGTTTCGAGGACGTAAGCAACGACATGGGCCCGGATTTCCGCCGTCCGATTGTGGCGAGGGGCGCTGCTTATGCGGATTACGATAGGGACGGCGATCTCGATCTCCTGATCAATACAAATGATGGACCAGCCCTGCTTTATACAAACGAGGGCGGGAATCGGAATCACTGGCTGACGGTTCGCCTGAACGGAACGCGATCGAATCGAAGCGGGCTGGGCGCTGTAGTGCGAGTACAAAGCGCATCGGGAAAGCA
The DNA here is from genome assembly GCA_963771565.1 of uncultured Acidobacteriaceae bacterium. Taxonomy (GTDB): domain Bacteria; phylum Acidobacteriota; class Terriglobia; order Bryobacterales; family Bryobacteraceae; genus Bog-105. The sequence goes on along the minus strand of CAVYUB010000012.1, from coordinate 89,594 downwards.
GTGGAGTACGGTGCACAGTGGATCGAGTTACTGCTCGCAAAGCGATCTTGCCCTTACGTTCGGACTGGGGCGAGACCAAGCGGTCTTGTCGCTTTCTATTGAATGGCCGAGCGGGGCGCGGCAACAGTTCAAGAACATCGCGAGCAATCAATTTCTGACGATCGACGAGTCTCGCGGAATTGTCAGATAACTGTGATCTACAAAGCTCACGGCCCGCGATACGCGATTAAGAGCGGCGATTTTCCAATAAACAAATCTGCAGTTCGCAGTTCTACGCGATCCCGTAGTCCTTAGCTTACGTGTCTCTAACCCTGAGATAACGCGAGGGATTCTTTCAAGAATTTAGGGCGTTTTATTGCAATTGGTCAGGCAACTGCCACAGCTTACGTGCGTCTGTACTCAGGAACTTCAGGCTGCCAGGTGAATTGAGAGGGAAACAACATGTTGAACAGACATCTTTCGTTGGTCTTCTTGGGATGGATCGTTCTTGCTTGCGGCGTGCAAGCGACGGCACAATCTATTACATCCGGTGATGTGACGGGCGTTGTCACCGATCCCGCCCATGCGGCAGTTCCGAATGCATCCGTAACTCTGACGAATGTAAATACGAATGTAGTCCAAACAGCGACGACCGGCAGCCAAGGAACGTATCGATTCGCTTTCACCCAGCCGGGGACCTACAAGGTCTCGTTTCCGCAGGTGGATTTGGGGCGCAAGAGCGAGGAGGGATCGTTGTAACGCCGGGGCAGCCGACCGCGGCCGATTTTCAATTGCAGATCTCGGGCGTTTCGACAACCGTAGAGGTGTCGGAATCAGGCGCGGTATTGCAAACGGAAAACGCGGATTCAACCACGCATTACAGCGCCCAGCAGATTGAGAACACGCCTAACCCTGGTGGCGATATCACCTACGTTGCCCAGACAGCCCCTGGCGTGGTGATGAACACCCAGGCTGGCTACGGTAACTTCGTGGCGGACGGGATGCCGGGGACCTCTAATTTGTTCACCGTAAATGGAGTGAACGACAACGACCCGTTTTTTGGCATCAACAATAGCGGCGCGTCCAACCTCCTGCTAGGCTCTAACGACATCGCTGAAGCCAACGTGATCAATAGCGCGTATTCAGGGCAATACGGCCAGTACGCGGGATCCCAAATCACATACACAACAAAATCGGGCGAGAATGCGTTCCACGGCGACGCGGTTTACAACTGGAACGGACGCGCCTTGAATGCCAATCAGTTCTTTAGCAATTCCAGCGGGCTCGGTAGACCGTTTAACAATTTCAATCAGTGGCAAACCAACGTCTCAGGTCCGATTTGGAAAAACCACACGTTTTTTGACGTGGATTACGAAGGACTACGGAACCTTCTGCCCACGGCCGCAAACCTCAACCTAATTCCCAGCCCGCAATTTGAAGCGGCGACTCTGGCGAATGTGACTGGTAATGGCAATGCCGCGGAGATCCCGTTCTATAACAAGCTTTTCGGCATCTATAACGGCGCGCCTGGAGCTGCGGGCGCGACGCCAGTGGCTGGCGGTGGATGCGCGGGCTTTACGGGTTTGCCGGCCGGTGTTCCCTGCGCTCTCCAGTTTCGCAGCACTCCGGGAAATACGAATAAGGAATACCTTTGGGCCGCCCGGGTCGACCACACCATCAGCGGCAACGACCGCTTATACGTCCGCGTCTCGCGCGACAACGGGTTCCAGCCGAGCTTTACCAGTCCGTTTGGCGCGATGTTTAATGACGAGAGCAATCAACCCCAAATGACGGGCCAGATCTCCGAAACGCACATCTTCGGCCCAAACACAGTGAACGAATTCAAAGGATCCGCCCTGTATTACTCAGCCGTTTTCGTCCCGTCAGACCCCGCTGGGCCTTGGCCGCATTGCCCACCTTTATGATTTTCTCCGGCAGCCCATTTACTGATGTGGGCGCTTTGGGCAACCCGGGCCTTTCTACTACCCTCAAGGCAGGCGGATATTCCAATATCAAATTCTGGACGACCTCTCTCACGTCCGGGGAAAGCACACCTTCCGAGTCGGTTTCAGTTGGCTTCACGACAATGTATCGGATCTGGACTTCGAGGGAGTCGGAGGTCCTCTTCACGGGGCGATCACTACGAATTTGGCAGACTTCTTTAACGGAGGCGGTCCGAATACGTCCCTCCTCCAAGCCTTTCCTTCTTCCCCGATACAGTATATTCGCTTAAATACAATTGGCGGCTATGTCGCGGACGATTGGAAGGTTACCGATCGCCTCACTGTTTCCCTAAACTTGCGGCTGGAGCACTACGCTAACCCCAGCTGCGATGGTAACTGCTTCTCGCGTCTGACAACGGCATTCACCGGCGTGCCCGACCCAAGTGCAGCTACGACACCCTACAACCAATTTATCGTTTCCGGCCAGCACAATGCTTACGCCAACACTCCAACCGTAGCTGGGAACCGCGAGTTGGCATCGCCTGGAGACCGGGCAATAGCGACAAAACAGTTATCCGAACGGGCGCGGGCATCTTTGCGGACCAGTTGCCTGGAGGCCTGACGGAGGCGGCGGCGTTCAACTCTCCCGGCTTTAATGCCTTCAGCATCGGAAACGGCACCTTGGCTCCCGGCGTACCCGGAAGCCTGTTCAGTACAGCTGCGCAGGCCAACCAAGCGTTGCTTTCGCAATTCCAATCTGGTGGAAGCTTCAATTCCATTTCCCAAACGGTTCCCGGATTCGCGGCTCCGAATCTCAACTCCTTTCCAAACACCTTCAAACAACCGACCTATTACAAGTGGAATTTCGAAGTCGAACAGTCGCTTGGCGCGAAGATGGTGCTGAGCGTCAATTACTCCGGCATGCATGGCAGTCACATTCCCGTAGGCGATGAAGGACTGAACGCTTATTGCCCTGTCACCGTTTGTCCGAATGGCTTTGCGGGTCTGCCGACGGCGCCGCCAAACGCCGCCCTCGGACAGGTGACGCAATATCTTTCGGCCGGCACCGCGAGCTACAACGGACTGACCGTCAGTCTGCAGCGCCAGCTGTCTTCGGGAGTCGCCTTTAATGTGAACTACACCTGGAGCCATGCGCTGGATGACGTTTCCAATGGCGGCGTGGTCAATGAGCCTTTCGGCATACTGGCAACAAACATAAGTATCACGGCACCGCAGAACCCGTTTAATATTCGTGGCAACTACGGAAGCGCGGATTACGACGTTCGGCACTACTTCAGTGCCACCTTGCTGTTCACCGATTTCTTGCGCCACGCTGGGCTCCGTTGGGGTCCGAACCGGATCTTCGGGGGCTGGACGCTGTCGAGCAATTGGTTCTTGCGTACCGGATTACCTTTCACTGTGACCGATGCGGCAGCAACCGGGACCCTGGCGGGATATAACTACGGAACGGCGGCCGCTATTTTCGCATCGCCGCTGACTAGTGTTCCGAACACCTGTAACAACGCGGTCAATTCGCCCTGCCTCAGCACGTCGCAATTTGCTCCGAGCGCGGCCGTCACCGGCTTTCCGACCGGGTTTGGAACTGGCGGACGCAACAGTATTTATGGTCCCCACTTCTTCGATGTTGATATCGCGCTGAGCAAGACCGTGGCTATTACCGAGCGTGTGAACTTCACCTTCGGAGCCCAAGCATATAACGCGTTCAATCACACAAATTTCGATCAACCCGTTGCTGACATCTCCAACCCGCAGTTTGGTTCCAGCATTGCCGCAGTCGGACCTCCGACCAGTCTTCTGGGTTCGTTTGTTGGGGCGGGCAGTTCACCGAGGTTCGTCGAGATCAGGGGCGTGCTCCGGTTTTGAGCGATGAAGTTATAGCGACTGCAGACCTGGGAACGGTCACTGCTATGGCCGTTCCTTCCGCAAATGCGTACGCTCGTTCGAAGGCTTGGCGCTATCGTCTGTATGCCGCTGGTAACTGACCGGTTCAAGTCTAATTGGCGGCGTAAGAAAAAAAGTTAGTTTCCGGCACATGTAAAGCGAAAGCTCGTCCCGTACTTCCAGAAACAGGATCTGGCCCCGCTAAGTTCTACACAATCCGGTAACGCTCACGAGGTATCTCTCACATAACCCAGGACTCCTCTAGTCTAACGAAGTGGTAACGCAACTGCAAGAGGCAAAGTAAGCTCGCGCACGTTTGTCGTGGGCCAATGTCGAATCCAAGGATTAGTGGACGGATTTATGAAACTTGCAAAGGCGTTTTCTGGACTTCTGCTGATGCTGCTGTTTTTGGCGTTCCCCGCCGCTTACAGCCAAACCATTACCACGGGTGACGTAGGTGGCACGGTAGCAGACTCGACGGGTGCGGTTGTTCCTGGCGCGACCATCACTCTAAAGAGTCTCGATACAGGCGCGACTCAAACGGCAACGACCAATCAATCAGGCACTTTCCGTTTTACCCTTCTGAAGCCGGGCAACTACGAAGTCTCGGCGACAACCTCCGGTCTGAAATCGGATGTGCAGAAGGTGTCGGTGCAGGTAGGCCAAGCTGTCTCGATCGATTTAGTAGCAAAAGTACAATCGACGCAACAGGTAATCGAGGTCAATGCAGCCGCGACGTTGGTCAATGCTGAGAACGCGAATCTGAGCACAACTTTTACGACCCAGCAAGTCCTGCAGCTCCCGGCCCCCGGCGGCGATATCACTACGGTGGCGTTCACCGTTCCGGGAGTCGCGATGAGCACGGGTGCCGGATACGGGAATTTCAGCTCACACGGATTGCCAGGTACGTCGAACCTGTACACCATCAACGGTGATGACTACAACGATCCGTATTTGAATCTCAACAACTCGGGCGCCAGCAATTTGCTGCTTGGGCAGGATGAGATTTCAGAAGCTTCAGTTGTGTCGAACGCTTACAGCGTGCAGTATGGCCGCCAAGCCGGAGCACAGGTGAACTACGTCACCAAGAGCGGCACGAATGGGATCCATGCCGACCTACTGTTCAATTTCAATAACCACTTGATGAACGCGAACGATTTTTTCAACAATGCAAGCGGGACGCCTCGGCCCTACGCTGTTTCGCGGCAGTGGGGAGCCGACATCGGCGGGCCCATTTTGAAAAACAAGCTCTTCTTTTACTCGGATAGCGAGGGAATATACTATTCCCTCCCCAGTAGTGCGGTAGTCTCGGTTCCATCCCCACAGTTGCAGTCCTATATTCTGGGTCACATCTCAGCCGCGCAGGTTCCCCTCTATACGCAGGCGTTCAGCATTTGGAATAGCGCCCCGGCTATAGGTAGTGCAGTTTCAGTGGTAACGGGACCAGGTCAACTTCAGGATTCAAGCGGAAATCTGGGTTGCGGAAGTTTGCTGCCACAGGGACAGCCGCTCCCGGCGGCGGAGTTTTCGGCTCGAGTGTCAGTTGCGCCTTGGCGTTTCGAGCAAACGGCTTAAATACGAACAAGGAGTGGCTCGAAACACATCGCGTTGACTGGAACATTAATGACAAGCAGAAGATCTTCTTCCGCTTCAAGGGCGATCATGGATTCCAACCGACTTTCACGAATCTGCTTACGCCGAGCCTGAATGCACAGAGCATTCAGCCTCAATACGAAGGGCAGATCAATCATACTTACGTGATTTCACCGACCACCGTGAACAATTTCATTATTTCTTTCTTGTGGTACAGCGCGATATTCGGACCCAGCGAATACAGCGGCAGCACAAAAGCTCTTTCCGCTCTCGATGACCTTCAATGACGGCGGTCCGAACGGCGCATTTTCGGGTTCCTCCACGGGCGCGTTCTACGAGTTGGGCGGATTTTACGAGAACAACTTTTTCTTCCCGCAAGGGCGCGATTCGGGTCAAGGCCAGGTAATTGACGATGTGTCGTTCGTGAAAGGCAACCACAACTTGAAAGTTGGAGTGAACTTCCGGAGAAACCGGGTCACCGATTTCAACTATGAGTCAAACACGGTCGGGCTTTATACCTTCAACTCTATGACCGACTTCGTAGATGGCGTAACTAATTCGGCTACAAATAGCAACTATCAACAGAAGTTCAGCCCGCTTCTAGACGCGCACATCCGGCTGTACAACCTGGGCGTATACGCGCAAGACGAATGGGCCGTTAAGCCGAACCTGAAGATCACCTATGGCATCCGCTTCGATCGGACGGCGAACCCGACATGCCTGGATAAGTGTTTTTCTAACTTGACCGATCAGTTTTCCCTTCCGGACTTCCAAAAGGGAATAAACATCCCTTACAATGCCTCCATCCTGAGCGGCCAGTCGCACGCCTATTACAGCACGGATTCGGTAGTTGCCGATCCACGATTGGGCGTGGTCTGGAGTCCACGCGAGCGGCCAACAGTACTGTGATTCGTGGCGGAATCGGGCTTTTCTCCGATCTCGCGCCCGGGCAGCTGGTAGCGAGCGTGTTCAATAACCCGCCTTTTCCGTATGTAGCGTCTATTTTCGGGGGCCAACCAGTAGACACGGCGAGTAATCCAGCCAGTGCGGCAGCGGCCGCGCAGAACCAGTACAACGCATTCAAGACAGGGTTTTTCGCAGGCGAGACGTTCGGTCAATTGAACGCCTCTGTGCCGGGAGGATTCAGCCCATTCAATTATTTCTCCACCCCACATCATTTTGCTACTCCGCGGTATCTCGAGTGGAGTTTTGAGATTCGAGCAGCCGATTGGCTCTAAGAATGTCTTCGTTGCGACATACAGCGGAAATCACGGCTACAACCTGCTGATTGAGAACGGCTGGCCAAACGCTTATGTTCAGTCCTCCTATACGCCTGGATTCGTCGGGCTGCCCACGGCCGCGCCCGATCCGCGATTCAATCAAGTCACTGAACTCACGAACGGCGGATATTCCAATTACGATGCCGCGACTCTTCAATTCCGCCGTTCATTCGCCTATGGATTCCAAGGGCAAATTTCCTATACGTGGAGTCACGCGCTGGACACCATCTCGAATAACGGCACAGGCGAGCCATATTCGTTCTGTTCAGGCTGCTCCATGACGGTACTAAGCACGCCTTCCATCCGGAACAATTACGCCAGCTCAGATTATGATATTCGGCACAATCTGCTGGCCGATTTTATCTGGGATATGCCCTGGAAACCCCATAACCGGTTGTTTTACAACGTTCTCGGCAACTGGACCTTAGCGAGCAAGTTCTTTGCCCGCACGGGAACGCCGTTCAGTGTGTACGATCAATTACTTGCGGGCGCACTCTCACCCACCATCAACGGCACCTCTGCCACGGGTGGGGGGGTCCTTCTGGCGAGCGCACTCGGTTCAGTAAACACGAACTGCGGAAGGGGCGCGGTTAACACTGCGTGCTTTACCAGCAGCCAATTCGTGGCTCCGGAGACCGAGACTACCTTCGGCAACCTCGGCCGCAACGCATTTCGTGGCCCTGGTTACTTCGATATAGATACTTCGCTATTCAAGAACATCAACATCACGGAGAAGCTGAGATTTCAGTTTGGCGCCACCGCCGGCAACCTAATGAATCACCCTCATTTTCAAAACCCGGTCGGCAACATAGCGACGGCTGGACTCGGACTCATCAATTCTACGGTGGAACAGCCAACCAGCGCTTACGGGTCGTTCCAGGGCTCGGCGGTTTCGGGCCGCGTACTGGTGCTGAGTGGTCGGTTCCAGTTCTAACTGGTGGGCATAGTTGAAGTCGGCGAAGTGCCGGATCGCGCACAAGGGATTTAACAATCCGTGCGCACGATCCGGCGCTTTTTTGTCGCCTGCTTACCTCGCGATTCTGGAAACGGAATCCAACTGATCCAGTTCTACACAATCCTATAATGCTCACGTGCTAAACACCTGATAACAGGCCCCGTTAGGCTTCTAACGAGTTGGTAACGCAATTGCTCAGGCGATGCCTAAGTTCCTCACCCGGGCTGTACGGGGGGACAGAAACGTAAGTTTTAGGCGATAGGGGGTTTCATGAGATTGGAAGACGCATTTTGTGAAATAGCGGTGACGCTGTTGTTTCTGGGCTTTTCGGCTGCTTACGGGCAGACGATCACGACGGGTGATATCACAGGCACGGTCAAGGACTCGAGCGGCGCTATTGTGCCTGCCGCGACGGTGTTGTTGAAAGCTGTAGATACAGGTGAAAGCCGCACCGCGACGGTCAATGCATCTGGTGAATATCGATTCACTACCCTAAGACCGGGCAATTACCAGATCTCTGCTGACAGCCCAGGGCTTAAATCAGATACCGGTGCCGTGCTCATTTCAGTTGGGCAGGTTGCGACGGTGGATCTTGTGCTGAAGCCGCAGAGCTTCCACGCAAGTGATTATGGTTACCGAGACAGCCCCGCTGCTTCAGAACGAGAATGCCAACCTTGCGACCTACCTTTGATACCCACCAGCTAGAAAATCTGCCGGCGCCCGGTAACGATATGACCGCTTATGCGTTCACGGCGCCGGGCGTGACCATCAGCACAGGATGCGGCTACGGGAGATTTCTCCGTATTCGGCCTTCCTGGCGTTGCCAACCTTGTTCACGATCAATGGCAACGACAACATGGACCCGTACTTGAACCTGAACAATTCCGGCGCGAGCAATCTCACGCTCGGTTCAAACGAGATTTCAGAAGCTGCCGTCGTCCTTAACGGCTACACCGGCCAGTACGGACGCCAGGCTGGCGCCAACGTGAACTATGTCACCAAATCCGGCACCAACGATTTTCATGGAAACGCGGCTTGGTTTTACAACGGCCGAGTCTTGAACGCGAACGACTGGTTCAACAATGCTACCGGTACGGCTCGTCCTTTTGCGATTTCGAATGAGTGGGCGGATTCAATCGGCGGACCGTATCATCAAGGACAAGCTGTTTTTCTTTGTGGATAACGAGGGCTTGCGGTACGTTCTGCCTGGCGGCGGAGCCGATATATATTCCGACGACCGACTTTCTCCACATTTGTCCTAAGCAACGTTACCGGCAACGACTCCCACGGCTCTTCCGTTCTATCAGACAGCGCTTAGGCTTGTATGCGGGTTCTTCGGGCGCTGGCCGCGCCACTCCGGTGACGGCGGCGCTCGATCCATAGCTGGGATGCGGCGACATTGTTGCCGTGCACGGACCCTGGTCTCTTGCGGCTACAGCTCTTTGGTACACCGTGCGCCGCAACCTTCCGAAGTACGGTGAATAACCTAAATACCGAGTGGCTGATGGCCGCACGGGTCGATTATAACCTCAGCAGCAAAGACCGGTCTACTTCCGCTACAACACCGACCACGGAGTTCAAGCGACAGGTACGGATCCGATCAACCCGGCGTTCAATGCCAATAGCGTGCAGCCGTCCTACGGCGGTCAATTCGGCTACACCAGGGTAATAAGCGCAACCATGGTGAATCAGCTGCTTGCTTTCCGCTTCGTACTACACCGCCATTTTCGGTCCTCCGGATTTAAGCGCGGCCTTGAGCGTTTCCCGACAACCTTTGCGTTCAGTGAGGTCTCGTATACCAATCTCGGCGGCAGCGACAATGTCTATCCGCAGGGCCGCAAGGTAAGGCAATGGCAACTAGTGGACGATTACTCGATTGATTCACGGCACCCACACTTTCAAATTCGGCACGAATATTCGTAAGAACTTCATCAGCTACCTACGCTACCCTGCCCAAATACGAGCGGTCTGTTCACCTTTAATTCGATGACCGACTTCGTCAATGGCTCGCCTGGCGAACGGCTCGACCTACTCGCAAGCACTTCACTAGCATTGGGGCTGAGCGTCTGACGCTCTACAGCGCGGGTTTCTATGGGCAGGATGAATGGAAGGTTCGTCCCGAATCTCACGTTGACGTTGGCTTTGCGCTTGGATCGCAACAGCAATATCCAGTGTTCTGCCGGTTGCTTCAACGAGTTGGTGGGTCAGCCGTTCGGTCAAATTAACCACGATCCGCGACGTGCCCTACAACGCAGTTATCCGAACTGGGCTGAAGGAAGCTTTCCCCAGCGTGGAGCCGATCGTACCTGCACCTCGAATCGGCTTTGCCTGGAACGCCACGCAATATATCGGTTCTCCGCGGCGGATTCGGTATCTTCTCCGATCTCTACCAGGGCCTGATCGCGGATCGCTTAATCACCAACTCGCCGGCCGTGGCATCGTTTACGACGAACTCCGGCTCGGTGGCGCTCAATGATCCGAACAGTGCGTTCGCGGCAGTGGCGAACTCCTATAACGCTTTCCGGAGCGGTTTCGCGGGCGGCGCAACACGTGGCGCAATTGCAAGCGTCGGTTCCCGGGCTTCAAACCACCAAATTTCAATACGGTCGCCAACGAGCTTTACAACCCCAAGTACTACGAATGGAACTTCGAGGTGCAACAGGGCTTCACCAACAAGTACATGCTCTCGCTGAACTACGTCGGCAATCAAGGATATCAGGAGCTCAATCAAACGCTGTTTGGAAATGCATATTCAGCGCACGGGATTCCAGGCTTTGCCCCTTGCTCGCCCCCGATCCACGTTTCGGCGAAATCCGCGAACTGAATAACCAAGGATGGTCGAACTATAACGGCTTTGTCAGTTCATTCCGCTGGAGAATGAGCTCGAATTTCACGGGCAATTTCTCCTATACTTGGAGCCACGCACTTGATACTTGCTCGAACGATTGTCTGGAACCGTTCAACGCTGCTCAATGCACGTCGAGCCTTCGGTATCAGATCAGTCCGGTCAGCCTGAGAGCCTTAACTACAGCAACGCCGATTACGACGTTCGTCACTCTTTAAATGCGAACTACGTGTATACGGTTCCGACGTCGCACTTTCCATAACTGGCTTACGAAGGGCGTTCTCGGAGGGCTGGACGGTTGCGGGCACGTTCTTCTTCCATAGCGGTTATCCATTTAGCATCGTGAACAGCTGCGTGCGCGGTACGCAGCAGGTAGTCAAGAACGCCAGTGGCATCGCGACTCAACCCTTCATCGCCGATCTTGCTCGGCCCCGGTTCGACGCGAGTTGCACCACACCGAATGTTCCATGCTACACCCCCTCGCTGTTCGCTACCGGCTGCCAGCCAGCACGACTTCGGCAACATGGCACGGAATTCGTTCCGCGGTCCTGGGTACTTCGATACCGACCTCAACGTAAACAAGACATTCGCGATTCATGAGCGCTTTCAGCTGCTCATCGGCGCGAATTTCTTCAATGTACTCAATCACCCGAATTTCGATCTGCCAGTGAACAACCTCGCTAACGGGAACTTCGGAACCATTCGTAGATACGGTCTCGGGTCCCACCAGCGCCTATGGTTCGTTCCAGGGTTCGGCGGTATCAGGCCGCGTGATCCAGACTCAAGTCAAGTTCACGTTCTAAATTGGCTTAGTCTCGCAAACGGCGAAGCGCCGGGTCCTTGATTGATCCGGCGCTTTTTCTTTTGCCCGCCGGGTGCGCGTGATATCCTTAGCACGTCTTGTTGTTTAACCCCGACCTAGAACACGACAGCAGGCACCATCAGGAGCCCAATTTATGACAAATATTTTCGTGGGGAACTTGAGCCATCAGACGACTCAGGACGACCTAACTGCAGCATTTTCCCAGTACGGTAGTGTGGAGCGAGTTAGCATACCCACGGACCGGATGACCGGACAACCACGCGGCTTTGGGTTTGTCGAGATGACGAACCGAAACGAAGCTGAGAACGCGATTGCGAGCTTGAATGGCGCTGAGCTAAATGGCCGCGCGATGAACGTGAATGAGGCACGTCCCAAAACTGAAGGTGGATTTGGAGGCGGAAATCGCCCGCGAGGCGGCGCGCCACAAGGCGGAGGAAAAGGCCGTCGAAATACACGCTGGTAAGCCCGACACTCATGTGCCGTGAGCCTCAGGGCCGCCTGTCGACACGATACACGATGAGATAGGAAAAGACAGTCCAAAAGCGAAGTTCCTCGCGTGAACTAAGATCTTCACGCCGGTATCCCTGGTCCGGCGTTCGAACCAGTGCACGAAATGCGGCAACGATCGAGCTCATGACATGACACGTCACCCGAAAGCCTGCCTCTCTGAGCAAGTAATCTCGAGTCTGCTGTAGGTCCTCTTGGGCTTCAGTGGTTAGAACATAGCGAGTCATCCAACTCGTCGCTTACGTTCCATTTCGTCAATTTCGCTAAGCAGTCCAGCAGTGAAAGTATCGCCATCCGCAACTTCACCACGTTCGGACTGTAAGAATCCCTGCTCGATTTTGGCTCGAATCTCTTGTTCGGAGAGTGGCGCCAAATGAGCTGCGGTTTGCTCGATAATCGCGGCTAATTGCCCATGCTCATCGATCATGCGTTCTAAGAAAGCATCGACTGACATACCTTCGGCATCGGCAGTCGCCGTCAAACGAGCTTGGATTCTAGGTGAAACGTCAATCCTCATACGTACTCTCGTTTTCAGGGTAACTCTTCGACATAGCGGCAATCCTTGGGCCAAATGGCGACTATACGGAAGAAGCTCTGGTCTTTGCGGGCGTGGCGACTTTCGGACCCCTGCGCGTGAACGATAGAACACGGCGGGGTTGCGAGTCCGCAATGGGTCGCACGTGGATAGGACGTTCCTGCAAAATGAGCTCGCTGGCTTGAACCAGGGGCTCGGAGTGAAACCAGCGCTGGAATGCCATGGTATGGAAGAGATTGCACATCGATGCCATAATCATGCCCTGGTGGTGCGCCATCCAGCATCGCACCAATTCGCATTTGGGAGGAAGGATACCGCGTCGAGGCGATCCGGTATAGTCGGCTGATTCATAGAATCCGTACTCGCCTATCCATCCCTTGCGGGCCATTGTGCGGAGATTCTCCACCGCGCTCGTGGAATCGACCATAAGCGCAAGGCAGCTCGAGTAAGGAGATATGACAAGGGTGCCGGCGCGCGCGACGTTTAGTGCCAGTCCCGGGACACCGAATGCAGCGTATTGGTAATTCCCGTCCTGATCTGTTTTGCTGTAGGCTGCTTCCGAGATGCCCCATGGCACGCGGCGTTTTGTGGCGTAAGACTTCTGACCACGGACGGCAGAACGGACTGCGCGATCAAGAAGCGTTTCCGGGTGGGATCTCATCCAGATTACGGGCATGAGGTATTCGAACATTGTGCCCGTCCAGGAGATCAAGACGTTTTCTCCTTCGCAAATTGTGTGCTGGCGTCCCAGTCTGAACCAGTTTTCCTGAACAACTTCATTCTTTGCGACCGCAATGAAGCTGGCGGTTCGGGACTCGGAAGCAAGAAGGTCGTAACAGGATTTTGCCAGCTCTTGCTTCGCAACATCGTAGCCAATTGAAAGTAACTTGCGGCGTTTGTCACTTAGCATGCTGAAATCCATTTCGCGGACCAGTCGCTCGGAAATAGCCGCCAACGCCTGCAGACGAGCTGCAAGGTCATTCAGGCGGACACGGCAGGCCGGGATTTCATCTCGCAGACGGTTGATGAGAGCTAGAGTTTCCGCAGAGAGGTTCGTGGTTGTAAGGACCTGAAGCTTGCGGTCCAATTCATCATAAAAAGCGTCGCTGCTGTATGGAGTGAGCGGCCTCGAGGGCGTCTCAAACGCGGGCGGCGAGAGTTGCCGAAGTGGTTCATATTGGGGAAGACACCAGGGCATATAACTGCGAGCCTCGTCCCGGAGCGCTTCGGTCCGGCGGCCGATTGCGGACCTCCACCAGGCGTGTTGCTCGGCCTGGGCCGGCTTTGCCGGGGGCGGAAGGTCCACGGGCGTTTGCAGGAATTGAGAGAGCCGGGCAGTGGGGTTCTTGATTGCCAGCAGGCGCTCGAGAGCAGCAAGTGGATGCTTAAGACCTCCGTGCTTTATGCCAGCCAAGATTCGGTAATGGTCAAAAAGTCCTTCGAGCGCGTTTTGTCCGAGGATTGGGCCGGTGGAGCAATTCGAGACAGCCTTGTTTTAGTACCCAGAGCGAGGCCGCAAGATTGCCACTATCGACACTCGATAAAAACAGCGGCAATATGGGTTCAAGCGTGACGGTGTCGTACCAATTTAGAAAATGGCCGAAATAACGCGGTAGTTTCAGAGTCGAGTCGAGGGTCAACTCGGTTTGCGAGACGAACTCCGTGAGGGTCAGATAATCGAATTCGAGCGCTGCCTGACGGGTGTTGAACAAAAAACCAAGGTTCGTGGGAGAGATGCGTTCGGCAATTCGATACGGCTGCTCCTGAACATTGTCTGGAATGAGCCAGTTGTTCTTCCCGGTGCTGAATTCGGAGAAGTAGCGCCACGTATTGAGTGCCATTTCACGAAGGAAGCGTCGATCCGGGTCTGAGAGTTGCTGGCCTTCGGTATGGGGCGAGCGATTGATCCAGACCGATAACGGCTTTGAACTGCACCAGGCAATGATGAACGGCAGTGCGTATCCCACGGCTTCTGGTCTTTTAATGAGGGTCACACCGATGCAGATCGCGATCAGTGGAATCCAGTCCAGGTACACGTCAACAGGAGTGCGCCTGTTTATCCCGAGCTCGGCTTCGGTGGCGGTCTCCCATTCGAGCAAGCGGCTGTGCGTGATTGTGCTGCGAATGATGGTACGAATAATCGCGTCGAGCGATACGAGGGTCTGATGAGCCAGGAACGCGATGTTCAGGAGGATGCTGACGTGCGAGGTAAAAAAATCCGTGATCGCGTCACGCGCCGTGATGCGGTTCTGCTTCAATGCTGCGCGGCAAAGCGCGAATATCAGGCGGAAATAGATGGGGAGAAAGAGCAGGGCGACGGTGACGAGCGTCCAGAAACGCGGGCCGCCGGGGAGAAAGAACCAGCCCGCTACAAGGAGGAAGAAAGTGGCCGGCTCGATCAGGCTACGGCGTAGATTATCGACGATTTTCCAGCGCGAAACAAGAGAAATTGGGTTTGGAACGAGCTGGCCGGCCTCGTTGGGAACTTGATTGAAAATCCAGCGCAGGATTTGCCAGTCGCCACGCAGCCAGCGATGCTTTCTGCGATTGTAAGCGCTGTAGTGCGACGGATAATCGTCTATTACTTCTATATCGGAAGCGAGACCTGCACGGGCGTACGCGCCTTCGATGAGATCGTGGCTGAGGAGGGCGTTGCGCGGGAAGCGATGTTCGAGAACCTGGCGAAATGCGTCTACGTCGTAGATCCCTTTGCCCGCGAAAATGCCCTCGCCGTAGAGATCCTGATAGACGTCTGAAATAGCGCGAGAGTAGATATCGAACCCGGTTTGGCCGGAATAGATGCTCGCCAAACGAGAGCGGCTGGCCGAGTGCACGCTTATATCAACCCGAGGCTGAAGAATGCCATAGCCTTCCGTGACGATGTTGAGCTCGGGATCAATCAGCGGACGGTTCAGAGGATGAGCCATCGTGCCGATCATGCGCTGGGCGGCATTCCGCGGCAGTTGCGTATCAGAATCCAGGGTGAGGACGTATCGAATATGAGGCAGATTCGATAGATCACCTGCTTTGACGGGAAACGGATCGTAAGTCTGGCGGAGGAAATGATTCAGCTCGAGGAGTTTGCCGCGCTTGCGCTCCCAGCCCATCCAAGTGCCTTCGCGCGGGTTATAGACTCGATGGCGGTGAAATAAATAGAAACGGCCGTAGGGCTCGGCTTCATACTTGCTATTCAAGCCAGCGATAAGTTGCACGGCGAGATCGATACGGGGATCGTGCTCATCGGCGGGTTCTGCAGAATCGGGCAGATCCGTGAGAAGTGCGTAATGGATATTGGGATCGCGGTTAACGAGGTATCGCACCTCGAGGTCGTCCACGAGGTTGCGGATCTGCTTTTCATTGAGGAGCAAAGTTGGAATAGCGACCATGGTGGCGCAAGAAGGATCTACTCCTTTTGAGAAATCGATTTTTGGCAAGCCGTGAGGAGTCAGGACGGAGGTAACCAAGTGATTCATCAGCTCAACCGCCGCCTGCGTAGCCGGCAAGATGAGAAGCAGCATGCTGAGGATCACGCCCGTGCCGCCGTGAGTGCGCACGATGCTCATGATCAGCGCGACGACGGTGAGGAGCGTTAATGCCTCGATGCCGATGATGTAAACCTCATCCGGATATTCACGGAAAAAGCGCTGAGCACGAGCGCCGATAGGAGGCCGATAGCCGATCCGGCTGAATAACTCGGCAGAGCCGGATGGATGGAGTAAGTAATAGCCGACGTGTTGAAGGCGGTCGCGCCATACTTCGGGATTCGCAACTCGAAGCTTTGATTCCTGTTCCCGGCTGCCATTCCGCGCCATGTCGACAGCGAGCCGGGCGAGTTCGAATTCGCTGACGTCTGAATGGGCGGCAACCTTGGCAATCCGGCGCCGATAACCTTCTCTGCTCTCGAATTCCATGCGAGGATAGACGCCGGCAGGATCGAGGCACAAGGTGCGATGCAGCAGCGAGAGCTGCTCCAGAGTGTCTTTCCAGTCAACTTCACCTAAGAACCGAAGACTGGTGATGATGTGGCCGATATCGTAAGACGGTGCATTGAGGCCTTCGGCGCGGAAAGCCTCGAGCGCTTTCCATCCATGTTCCGCAAGCACCTCCAGGAGGACAAGCTTAAGGGCGGCAATCATTCCCGAGAGCTCGAAGAGGCGCAGTGGTTCGACCTTTTGGGCGGCTTCTATAAAAAAGGAGAACGCCTGTTCAGTAAGCCGATTTCGTGTAGCGGCGAGCAGGGAGCGAGCGAGCACAACACAGCGGGGAATGCATTCTTCTGTTGGTGTCCGGACAAGGGGTAACTTGGCCAGGATTTTTGTAGCATCGTGAAGATCCTGAATATCCGTACGAACCAGACGAAGATTGTCGTAAAGCCAGGTGAGATCGTCAGAAGGCTCAGCCGATTTCAAGCGATACAGTTCACGTTCGAGCCTGGAAAGATTCTTAGAGCTCCTAAGAAAAATGTGGCGCGGTTCAGCGCAGGAGCGTTTGCCGCGAAGCCAGGCACAAGAGCGTACCGCTCGCATGGCATACTCACGTAGATCGGTCTGCTCCGCCTCACTCAGGTCCAAGCCGGGCGGGGGGCCGGGTGGCCGGGCCGGATCGACTCTTATTTCACTTGTTGGTTCGGGCATTTCCGAAAGAAAGGCTACCTGTAACTTGATGCTTGTAGCTCAAACATTTCAGCGTATCGTCCTCCACGC
The DNA here is from genome assembly GCA_963771565.1 of uncultured Acidobacteriaceae bacterium. Lineage (GTDB taxonomy): Bacteria > Acidobacteriota > Terriglobia > Bryobacterales > Bryobacteraceae > Bog-105. The sequence goes on along the minus strand of CAVYUB010000012.1, from coordinate 72,529 downwards.
GCGATCAGCCGCTCGTGATTGCCTTCCTCGATAATGGCGCCGTCCTCCAGCACGATAATGCGCGTGGCCATCCGAACGGTGGAAAAGCGATGAGAGATGAAGAGAGCCATCTTGCTCTCGGTGAGTTCATTAAACCGCTCGAAGACTTCATATTCGGCGCGAGCGTCGAGAGCGGCTGTGGGTTCGTCAAGTATCAGCACTTGGGCCTGGCGCAGATAAGCGCGGGCAAGAGCCAACTTTTGCCATTCGCCGCCCGAGAGATCGACTCCACCTTCGAAGCGTCGGCCAAGCATCTGCTCGTACTTGAGGGGAAGGCGCTGGACAACGCCGTCGGCCAGGCTCTTCTCCGCAGCCCGGCGGATGAGATTGTCCTCGTGAAGGTACTCGATTCGGCCGACTGCAATGTTCTCGCGAGCAGTCATTTCGTAGCGCATAAAATCCTGAAAGATGACGCCAATCTCTTTGCAGAGATCTTCGATGTCATACTCGCGGAGATCGATGCCGTCGAGCAGAATGTGGCCGCTCGTAGGATCGTAGAGACGGGTCATGAGTTTCACTATGGTCGTTTTACCCTGCCCGTTTTGGCCGATCAGAGCCAGGCGCTCACCGGGTTCGAGGCAAAAGTTTAAGTGGCTAAGGACTAGGCGTTCCGTTCCCGGATAGACAAATGACACGTCACGGAACTCAAAGCCGCGCGTGATGGGGCGAGGTGCGGGCAGCGCTCCGGGTTTCGAGGTAACAGTAGGGCGCATCTCGAAGAACGCGAGCAGATCTGTGAGGAAAAGCGCCTGGTCGGCGATGCTCGAGAGGGTTGAGAAGATCAGGGAAATGTTGTTCGAAGCCGCCAGGATAGATTGCGTGAGGAAGACAAGCTTATCTATAGTGAGCGCACCCGTAACGGTCTGGTAAACCACCCAGGCATACGCACCGTAGTAGCCGGCAGTGCTCAACATTGATAGCAGAGAAACGGCGAAGGCGCGTTTTCGCGAGAGTGCCAAGTTTTCATCGAGAATCTGGTTCGAAAGCCTGGTAAACCGGCCGGTCAGGAAGCTACTTAGACCGAAGAGTTTTAATTCTTTTGCGGCTTCTTTGCTTCCGCCGAGTTGACGAAGATAGTCAAGTTGGCGTTTGACCGGAGTTTGGCGGAAGTTCTTGGCATAGCTAAGGAAGGCGAAATGGCTTTCACCGAGAAATGCCGGCACCAGACACCCGACCAGGAGTAAGAGCAGCCAGGGAGAGAAGAGGAGGATACCGACGGACAACGAAATGGTCGTGATGGCTTGCTGGAACAAACGGCCGATGGATTGAATCATGCCGAGGCGATCGGTCGCTTGGACGCGAGCCCGCTCGAGCCGGTCATAGAAAACGGGATCCTCATAGGCTTGAAGATCAAGCTGTGAGGCATGATCCATCACCTGGATGCTGACGTGACGGGTGTATCGGTCTGCCAGCACCGCGTCGTAATAATCGATCAGACGGCTTAATATGTTGCCAACACCCGCAAGCGAGAATTCGAGGAGAACGAGCCACCACAGCCGTGGCGTTAAAGATAGCTTGTGATAAACGAGATAGCTGACATTACCGATGATCAAGCCGCTCACCCACGCGACACTCACTGGTACTAGTGAAACGAGCACTCGAAGGATGAGGCCTAAAGTGACAACCCAAGGACCCGAATCCCAAACTATGCGGAGGACAGGCGGGACGTTTTTCAACGCTTGAAGACGTTCCCGCCAAGCGCCTGAGGATGCTCGGTTTTTCTGTTCTGTCACTCTGAACCGGATGAAACGGTTGACGGATTCAATGGAACGCGATGTAAGCTTCTTGCCTGACCGGTGGATCCACTCTTCTATAGTGTGACTTACCGGGTGTTGCACTGGTGGCGGTTGACGGTGATATTGGCGAATGGATGGAGTCGCTACCGCCTTCTTGACGGAGGCGCGAACGTAATCGAAGAAGGGCGATTCCACGTGGTGGCCAGTTAGGTTGACAACGGGTTGAAAGTAAAAGCTGAAAAAAAATTCTGAAAAAGAATTGCTTGCGTAATCCTGATCGTTGCTCTACACTCAGCCAGGCACATGAGCTAGCAATTCTTCTTTTGGCTTAAGCTAGCGACAGTCAGAATCCAGTGCGTTCTCTGATTGGTGTGATAGGGGAGCGTTGAGATGGCCTACACAAACCGAGCTTTTTGTTTTATGGCGATCCTGACGGTTGTCGGAAACGTGCCCGACACGCCCGACGTCGCAAACGCTCAGACACCGTCTTATGTTGCTGTTACAACTGACTCCGTGAGGACACTGGCCGAAAAGCTGAAGCAAGACCTGCAGAACGGCTCGATTCTGTTTGCAGATGTACATGCCATGGAGTTGAAACTGGCTCTGCGCGGAAAGCTAAGGGAAGATATTTCCGCTCACGTCAGTGCCCTCGAGCAACTAGGGGATTCGGATAAGCCTGAACCGCAGTTAACGGCCGGATTGGTACCGGTTGCCGACAAGCTGATACAGGCGCTCGATGAACCGAATTTGGACGCCGCAAACAAGTATTCGGAGGAGCTTGCGGTAAAGGTCAGCGCGCAGCAAGAAGTATATCTCCAAAAGGAACTCGAATCCGTCAAAACAGGGAAAAGCGAGGAAGACAGATACTTCAAGCTCTCTGGCCAACTACACGAGTCTCTGCTGAAGGGCGACGTAGCACGGGCGGCTATTTTTGCTGTCGAGGTGCAAAGCGAGCAAGACGCGATGGTTGCGAAGAAAAAGATTCCTGTCATCATGATCGGCCGAAACGACTATGATATTAATGATGCGCTCGGCCGGGCCGCCCTCCTTCGCAAAGATTACCTGGCCGCAGGCGATTATCTTCTGAAAGCAGCGGATACTCCAGCGCCAAGTCCGGCAATGCGCACCTTTGGGCCCGACCTTTGGCTGGCGCGCGCCCTCTTGAAGGCAGGCTACAAGGATGTTGTTCGGCTTTTTCTCGAGCGATGTAAGGTGTTTTGGTCCCCCGAACGCGTAGATGAGTGGATTTCGACTCTTCAAAGTGGCGGATCCCCCGATTTTGGACAGAATATTTTTTCTCAAGATCCCATCCTTTCGCATTGAAAGGTCTCACCCATGCACAGCGCCATTAGGGGGTCTGCCCGGTTAATCATTTTCGTCGTCCTCTTTAATGGCGCGTTAGGTGCGACCTGTAATATCACATGTGCAGATAACGCAGGTACGACGTTTACAACTTGCTGGATAACCGCAGTTGACGAGTATTGGTCCTGCGTTAACGCCGAGGGGGGAAACCCCAAGCAGTGCTCCGACCAGCGCGCAGCCGATATTACAAGCTGTCAGACCGATTACCACACAACAGTGGCCTTCTGCGGTTGCTCAACGAACTGTCCAAATCCGCCCAACATCGATTGCGGAGGTACTGCCAAAGTAGTTTGCCCGAATGCTACTGGCTGGGAATGCTCGGACGGAAGCAAGCCATGCAGTATGCCTCCGCCAGGTTTCAACTGTATCTGCATCTCAGGCGGCACTTGGATCAATTGTCGGGTTTCTCCAATTGTCATCGATACCAGGGGTGAGGGATTTCGGCTAACCGACGCGGACCATGGCGTGTGGTTCCAGTTTGTTCCCCTCGATCCGGCTGTAAAAATAAGCTGGACAGATTCCAGGTTCAGTAACGGCTGGTTAGTTCTCGACCGAAACGGAAATGGCAAAATCGATGACGCTACAGAGCTTTTTGGGAACATAACACCTCAACCGCCAAGCCGTGATCCAAACGGATACGCTGCGCTCGCGGTCTTTGATGATCCTTCGAATGGTGGAAACGGTGATGGGGTGATCGACTCGCGCGATTCGATTTACCAGCATCTGAGGGTTTGGATTGACAGCAACCATAACGGCGTGAGTGAGTCGGAGGAAATTGTACCGATTGCCGGATATTGGAATATTTCGCATCAGCCTGAAATACGTTCGCTCTGATTACACAGACGCCTTTGGAAATCAATTCCGGTATCGGTCGAAGATCTGGGACATGATAGGTCGGGAACACGATGATGCGTGCTACGACGTGTTTTTGCAACTCGCATCAGAAGCCCAAACGGAACAATGAGAATTACGTTGGCGAGTGTTCTCGCGTGCGGTTTCTGTTTTGCCATCGTGGCTCAATCCGCACCGCCGCAGAGTCACGGCTGCGTGACAGCCTTGTCGGAACAAAAGAAGTCCAAGATTACCAAGTATGTAGTCAAGAAATACAGACTATCGTCGTCTGTGAATGTAAAACTGACAAGCGCCGAAGAGCTTAAGGATGCCTGTTACCGAGAACTTATGTTTGAGGGAACAAGTCCAGTAAATACCTGGCACCTAACCTTGTATTTGTCTCCAGACCAGAGATTCCTGACGGACGAGCTCTTTGATACAACCGTTGATCCGTGGGAGGATGAGCGCCGCAAAGCCGAGTCGCTGATGTCGGCTCTCGCTCAGAACAAAGGAGCAAGTAAGAATCCCGAAACAGCCCCAGTGACCATCGTTGCTTTCTCAGACTTTCAATGTCCGTATTGCCGAACCTTTGCAGATACGCTGCGCGAAGTACTGCCGGGCGAAAAGGACCGGGTTCGAATTGTCTTTCATCACCTGCCTCTTTCGATACACGCGTGGGCGCGTTCTGCTGCCGAAGGTGCTGCGTGCGCACAACTGCAAAGTTCTGGGGCATTCTGGTCCATTCACGACTACCTTTTTGCGCACCAGGATGAGATTACGCTCGAGAACGTCAAAGAGAAATTTACTGCCTTCGCGAAGGACACTAAAGGCCTAGATTTCTCCGCGTTTCAAGATTGCGAACAAAACCAGATGTCGCTTGGCCTGGTACTCCGGGACATGAACTTGGTTTCGGCGAACAATGTTGTTGCTACGCCGACTCTGTTCATAAACGGACGGCGAATTCAGGGCATCAAGGATGCTGCTCAGCAAAACAGTTAATCGCTGAGGCAGAAGCGCAGAGTACCGCCAAAGCCGGGTCCGCAGAGGCCGGCGGCCATTGACAACCCCGACGAATCGTGGCCGAGGGCTCGTCGGATTGTAGGGAACATAGTTCACTCGATTATCCGCAGAACTCAGGAAATCGGGATTCGGGTTGCTCTTACTGCTGGCTCGCGGCCAACACGTTGAGTTTCCCAGCATTCCAGGGCCATTGCTTAAGCGGTGTAAGCTTCTTGCCTCACCGGTCGATCCACTCTTCTATAGTGTGACTTACCGCGTCTTCCAGGATGGCGGCTCGCCATCCGGTCACAAGACTTCCAAAAGCTCCTGGCGTTCCTAAACCCTACTCTCGCTTGCGCTTGAATGCTGTGCTGCAAGGTCGATGGGCCTGTCGCCTAAGCGGTCCCTATTAGCTTGAAATCGCATGAGGTTTAGACATGGTTAATCGATTTGGCATGGCCATATTGGCATTGGCCGGACAAGCCTTTGGCCAGACGTCCAGCGGGACTAGCGTCGATTTGCAAGTGCAGGGCCGTAACCCGGACTTTTCAAATTTCTTGTTTACCCGACCCATAACGGTGGGAACGGCACTCCCCGCATCCTGTCAAGTGGGCCAGTTTTACTTCAACAGCGCGGCTTCGGCCGGCGCCAACCTATATGCATGTACGGCACCGAACGTGTGGACGCTGGAAGCGGCGGGAAATGGGTCGAATTCTGGCTCCGGTGCGAGCATGGCCGCGCAACTGGGCGATTTCGCGCCTGTCCTCACAAACGGAACTTTAACGGTGGGGGCCGCTTGCTCGGTCAGCACCCCCTGCAACGCGCGAATAGGGAACACAGTTTATAGTTTCAGCAATTCGGCAAGCATTACACCAGCGGCTTCTACAAGCGGGCTCGTCTTCGTTTATATCGACGGAGGCGGCAACCTAACCGCAGGCAGCAGTGTCGCGCTAACGTGCAATGGATGCACGTATGTGTCTGGCGTAACTGCTTTTCCGTCCGATTCGATACCACTGTTCAGCTGGACTCTCGTGAGCGGCGCCTTCGTGACGGGAGGAGAAACCGATTTTCGCGCCGTACTGTCCTCGAAAAATCTCTTAAGCGGCATGGGGATACTCATCAGCGAGAATGCCGGCGCTTCGACGATTTCAGTCGATCCGTCCATGGTCAGCACGCAGGTTTTCACTCCTCCAGTCACGTCCAGTGCTGCCTGTACCGCGGGGCAGTTCTCATTCGATAGCGACTATTACTACTTGTGCGTAGGCAATAACCTGTGGAAGCGCATTCCGCTCACAAGTTTCTAGGAACGCTCGTCGGCGCGGACGTCTGCCGCCAACTGTGCGGCATGTAAAAGTTCCCCTGAATCTTTTTACCAGCTTCGACGTGAATAGACGTGCAGCCGTGTTGCCACTCGAAAACCTCTCTCGTGCCTGCCTGCTCCACGCACGCATCAATCTGATAGACACCGGGTTGCAAGCCGAGCTCCGGGCAACTGAACTCGATGGAGCCATGTCCCCGGGTCATATTAAGGGCGGCCGCGTCAAGCGATGTTGTCCATTGAGCGGCAATATTGCCATCACTGGCTAGGAAATAAAGCGAAACCGAACCGTCCAGTATGTGATCGTGCAACAAATACTCAACACGCGCGGTGAGAGGTTGGCCGGTGGCAAAGCCAGTAGACAGTGCTCCGCGAGCGTCATAGAAACTGACATTTGTGATCTCTGCAAGACGCGTTTCACCATAGATCTGCGACGCCTGATGGAAATTCGCGGTCTCCGTGTACTTTCGAATGATCTCGTCAGGCGGACCCGCGGCAACAATCTCGCCATGCTGAAGCAGCAACACACGCTGGCATAAGTTCCGGACCGCGGTGAGGTCGTGGGAAATAAAGACCAACGTCGTTCCGCGCCGATGCAGTTCCCCGATTCGCTTTTTGCATTTGTCCTGAAATGCCATATCGCCTACGGCTAGAACTTCATCGAGCAGCAGGATGTCGGGATCGAGATGTGCAGTGATCGAGAAACCGAGCCGAACGTACATCCCGGATGAATATCTCTTTACGGGGACATCGATGAATGGCCGTACGCCCGAAAAATCGATGATGCTCTCAAGCTTGCTTGTAATCTCCGCGCGGCGCATGCCCAGAATGGAGCCGCTGAGATAGATATTTTCGCGTCCCGTTAATTCCGGGTGAAAGCCGGAGCCGACTTCGAGGAGCGCAGATAAACGGCCGTTGATGGTGATCTCGCCAAGAGTGGGTGTCGTGATATTAGAGAGCAGCTTGAGAATAGTGCTCTTGCCGGCGCCATTATGGCCAATAATGCCAAGAGACTCCCCGCGCGGCACTTCAAAACTGACATTCTTGACTGCCCAGAAATCTTTTTTCTGACGTCGCAATCGTTGAACTCTCGCCGCGAGGCCGGGATTCCCCGGTTCAGCTTCACTCTGAATGCGATAGCGCTTTGAGACAGCTTCGAACCGGAGATCGATCATCTGAGACTCCAATCGCGTGGCTCTCATAATGCTTTAAATAATGTCCGCGATGGTCGCTTCGCGGTGCTTGAAATATAGGTATGCGGCGGGAAGCATTATGAGCGTCATGAGGCCGGAGACATAGAGCGTAGGAAGATCGGCCCCAATTCCCTGAATTGAAACGCGACGGAAATTTTCGACTATTCCGGCCATGGGATTCAAGACATAAAACGCACGAAACCGGTGTGGCACCTGAGCGAATGAATAGACAACCGGGCTGCCGAACATCCATAGCTGCAAAAGCAGCGGCATGGCAATTCCTATATCGCGAAATCTGACTTGTAATGCGGAGAACAACAGAGCCAGTCCGGACGCAAATAAGAATTCGATTATCAGGATTGGGAAAAGATACAGCGCCTCATGGGTCAGCGGTACGCGATACCAAACCATCATGATGCTGAGAATGATGGACGCAATCAGCAGATCAAACAGGGCCGAGACTACATAAGTGAGCGGTACAATTTCGCGTGGGAAATAGACCTTAGTGATCATTTGTTGATGACTTACTAACCCTTGCGCTGAAGAGGCAAGAGCTGTTTGGAAAAACGTCCAGGGAAGAATTCCCGAAAGCACAAACAGCGGATAAGAAATGCCCTCACTTGGAATGCGGGTAAACAGAGAAAAAACAATCGTGTAAACCAACATCAGTGAGAGAGGTTGCATAAACGCCCAGGCTAAACCGAGTGCCGACTGCTTGTAACGGACTCTGATGCGGTGCACGGTCAGGGTATAAAAAAGATCGCGGTACCAGAACAGTTCCGAAAGTCCGGTGAGCAGAATAGCTGGGGAAAACGAAGGCGGCCGAATGACCTTGACCCGCCTTTGGACCGTGCTCTCCTTGGCGTCTGAAGAGACGGGAACTACTTGCTCAATTTGCATTGGAGCGAGTAGTCTCAGTGTTGCACGGCCAGACGATATAGGCCCAGTCGCCCGTTTTCAGGCGTCCTGCGATTCCACGGACGCGGCCGCGAACGGGTTGTCTTCAGCACCATCAGCTTGCCCGGGCAGTGTACCCGCATTCGCGTCAATCCAGCCGAGCGGGTGAGAGACGCGCGTCCGGATCGGGTCGAGGACGTCCTTGGGAGATCCCGTCCCCAAGTCTCCAACCAGGTGCACGCGGCTACTTGATTGTTTCGAGATCGGCCACTGGAATGGCTCAAAGGCATGGCGCACGAGAGGAATCTTTTCCGGATTATAGGCAAGCAGTTGTGCGCCCACCCAATCCATGGCGGGTGCGTTGTTTGCACCGATCATCATTCCTAGTTCGAGCGGCTCAGGGGCGAGCGGACCGTTCCCCTGTCCAGCAATCACACTTCGGCAATGTGGATCACACGGCGTTGAATGTCATCGCTCATCGCGCCATCGGAGCGGCCGTAGAGCAGAATGCGATTGAGATCGAGGCATGTTCGCCAGATCGTGTCGTTGCCCGACCATGAGCCGTCCATGCCTATCCGATCTCCGCGATAGCGCGAGGCGCGCGCCAACACCGCGAAACAGATGCGCCACATCATGCCGCCTGCATAGGACGATGTCACGTTTTGACGATCGCTCACGTACTCCAGAGCGCGTTTTAGCGCCCCGTCATCGGGATAGTTGTCGCCTCCCGTTTTTGGGCCACCGAATCTGTGATGCGGCAAGAACTCCTTGTTCCCGTTGATCCCGATCAAGTTCTTGAGCGCGCAGGTTACCCCGGCTTTCTTGTGGGTTTTTAACTTGGGAAGATTGATGACGACATCCGCTTCCAGAACCTCTTTCGCGAGCAGATACTGGTGCACTCCAGTATGGTGCGTCTTGGCCATGAGGCGGTGATCGTACCACGCGACACGAAACCTGTTTTGGCCGTCGCTAATCGGCTCGAGCAGGCTTTCCGAGCCGAGGTCGAACAAGGTGAAATGATCTTCCGATTGAAGGTTCTCCGCGGCGACCCGCACACCGTGGACCAGCACACATGTTGTGCGGCGAAAATCACGAATACCCTTGAAACGGGGTTCCCGGGCCATGATCTCCAGTGCCCACGCATCGAGGCCTGTCTTCTTCATCAATACGTCGAAATCGCACCCTTGAATGGGCGCATCCCCCACCAGGACCTCCGCCGCGCCGCTTCGCAGCGCTGCCTCTGTTGCGCTTCGAATCAGCGAAGCATGCGTGACGAGGCAATCCATTCCAGCAGCGCCTTCGTTCTGGTGGAGAACAAGATTCGGCTTGATCAGTACGCGAGCACCGCGCGGGATGGTTGCGCCGAACGGTCCGTTTTCATCCGACCAGCCCAAGCCATCTGCGAGCCGCGCCAATGCCCGCGCCACCGGCTCGTCGCTCTCGCCCGCCGCCGGATACGAACACGATGGCAAGCGCACTATCCCCACTATCGACGTGAAGGCGTGATCGGAGAGTGAATGCTCCGGCATAATCAGGATCTGGATCTGGAGGTCGACTTAGCCCCAATTAGAGCCTCCGCGCTCACTTCGGAGCGGGTGAAGCGATGCTTGCCAGCAGAAGACAGCGGAATGGACTCCACCTCCCGCACTTCGATTCGAATCGGATGTCCGGGAGATAGTGCCTGAATCTGCCGGATCGAGTCCCGAATCTTTTCGTCCCTCCTTTGCGCGTCGCCATGTCCGGGCACGACGGATAATACGATCTCATCCGACGCCGTTTGATGAAACTGGAAGTTGACGATTCCGTCACTTCCGTACATCAGATGAGTGAAGAATTCCCCATGTACGACTCGTCCGTCCGGGAACAGGAAGTTGTCACTGGTGCGCGCGATCTCGAGCCGCATCAGCGGGAAATGATTGCCGCACGAGCATGTCTCAGCGGACAGATACCCGCAATCTTCGTTGCGATAGCGGATGAACGGCATCGAGAAGTTCTGCAGCGACGTTAGCAGGAATGGCTTGGGGCCGTCGCCCTCCACGTTATCCTCTTCAACGACCACGAAATCGGCATTAATATGCATTCTGCCTTGCGGACACTCGGCCGCAATGTTCTGCACCTCGCTCGAGCCATAGCAATCGAACACTTTGCACCCGAACGCACGCTCGATCACCTCGCGCTGCACACGATAGATCTTCTCCGCGGTCGTAAATACGCCTTTAATTCCGCGGATGGCCTGTCCCTTGCTCTCCAGAAACGAGGCGAAACGCGCGATGGTGGAGGCATACCCCAGAATGACGCGTGGCCGAATTCTAGCGAACACGCGCGCCCAGTTCGCCATGTCCTTCTCACCGGAAGAAAACGGATCGAACTGGTATTGGCGGCGTGCGAACTGGCGGACTTCAAATTCCAGGCGCGACATGTTGTGTAATTTGTCGTTGCCTCCCCAGAAGAAAGCGATCATCTCGCCGGGGCGCCAGCCGCATTGTTTGAGGTTCCGGAAATTTCCGGCATCGCTAGCGACCATATACTCCGGGCTGCGAAAGAACTTCAGTGGCACACCGGTAGAGCCGCCGCTGAAATGCGGAGACAGGTTTCCGAGGGGTACATCTTCACGGACCAGCTCACGCTGATTTTCCCGAATGATGTCTTTGGTCAATATCGGCAATTGGCTGAAGTCATCCCACGTGCGGACGTCCTGACTGCGGATGCCGAGGCGGCGGAACAGGACGCGGTAGTAAGGCACGCGTGCTTCCGCATGCGCCAGAAGAGCAGATAAATCCTGGAATTGCTTGTTCCGGATCTCTTCCGGCGATCGGAACGGGGCGTTCTCGATTTCTTTCAATTTTCCGAGAACGTCCACCCCGCGCAATTGGGAAGTGAACGCCAACAGCGCGCGTCCCCAGAAAGCTCCGCCGGCTGCCGAAGCGCTCATTCGCGACTACTCCCGAGCACCTGTCCCACGGAGCGCGCGATGGTAGCATGAAGATGTGCACCGATACGAATCCGGCGCGTCTTAATTCGGGTTGTGCGCTTGTTCGACACGATGCGGATTCCCCTTTGTTATTAGCTTCGTATACAAAGTGAGCCAATCACTCGCCACCGCCAGCGGAGTATATTTTCGGCATTCCTCCCGGGCATTGTGGGTCAGCCAGGCTGCCAAACCGGGCTCCTCAAGCAATCGAAAAGCCGCGCTTGCGATCCCGTTGTGGTCGTCACGTTCCACCAAAAGACCGGTTCGCTCATGTTCCAGGACGTAAGGAACACCTCCGACCCTAGTCGAAATGATCGGCAGACCGGCCGCAAAGCATTCGAGGACCGATACCGGCATATTATCGATGTCTGGATTCGTGATGTAAATATCGGCTTCGTCGTAAATGCGGGGAGCTTGCTCCCTCGATACGTTGCCGATGAACTTCACGTTTCGCAAGCGCAAATTAGAAACCATGTCTTCCAGCTGTTTGCGCAATGGGCCATCGTGCGCAAGGACGAGGCTTGCATCGGGATGGCGACTCCTGAATCAGCGCGAACGCGCGAATTGTGCACTGCACGTTGTAGAGGGGTTCAAGGCCCCGATTGTGCAGGAACAGGGGCCTGGGACGAGGCCTTTCCCGGAAACGGAATCGCTCGAGATCGACGATGTTGGGGATTGAGCGTACGGGCAAATCGAATTTTGAGAACACATTTACCAGGAAATTAGAGGGCGCGACGATCTCATCCACAAGGCGCATGATGCGGACAGCACTTGGCCATCTGCGCAAAGTGATCTTCTGCCCTTCCGTCCCGATAATTCAGAATGGTTTTCTTGCCTAATATTTTCCCCAATAGGATGGCTGGCGCAGGCGCAAGCATGAATGCGAAGTAACCCGGCGTGAAGATATGCAGGATGTCATATCCGCCGATATTCGCAAGCAAATGGAGACCATACAGCACGCTGGTTACAATTGTGCGGACGTACTTAGCCTTCTGCAGCGGCCGGAGTATTTTCGGAGCCCGTGGGTTGATGGCGAGAAAATGGATCGTGACCTGCGGTAATTTTTGAAGCTCCTCGAGCAGGCGAGCGGCCTGTACGGACTGACCGCCAACGATATCCAACGAGGGTGCGATCAGCAGTACGCGGACCGGCCGCATCACGCGACCTCTGCCCTGACGCTGGATAATCCCCCACATGTGCCCTACGCACGCACCAGTAGCGAATCCGAGTTACGATAAGTTATTCGAACCTGTTCCAGGTTCCGGAACCAGAGCTCCAGCATCAACAGCATCCACAGCCAATGCGAGTTGTCGCGCCGTCCCGTGTCGTGCTCTTTCAGAAGATGCAAGAGGAATCCTCTCGAAACAATATCGCGATCAAAAAACGTTCGGCTGGTCAAGAGATCCCAAAGGAGAGTGCGCAAGGAGCTACGGAACCAGAGCGCGAGCGGCACGCCGAATCCCTTCTTCGGAAGACTGAGTAGTTGAGGTGGCAAGCGATCGCCCACCGCCTTCAACAAGATCTGCTTGCCCTTGCCATTCCGCATTTTCCATGCATGCGGAATCGATATTGCGAACTCAGCGAGCCGATGATCGAGCAAAGGGCTGCGCACTTCGAGCGAATTTGCCATCGACATTCGATCCACCTTGACCAGCATGTCCCCGGTCAGATTGGCGCAGCTTTCAAAGTACATGGCTCGCGAAACAATATCGGCGTGCTCTGGCAAGAGACAGCCTGCCAGGGCTTGGGTCAAGAAAGCGGAATCCGCTGGAAGCATCCACTCCGGCAGCAATAGAGCTTTGCGCAAGAAATAGGGAGAGTAATTTAGTTCGAAATATCGCGCGAGCGGCGAGGGCCGGCTCACCATCCGCAGATAATTCTTGCCATAAAACGAATAAGGCCAGAGGTTGGCAATTCGCGAAAGCGCCACCCGCGCAAAGTGTGGGATAGCGTCAAGCCGCCGGAGCCGATCAACGGCAAAAAAACTGTCATAACCAGCAAAGAGCTCATCGCCGCCATCGCCAGTGAGCGCAACTTTGACGTGTAGTGCCGCGAATTCGGACACGATGAAGGTTGGAATAGCCGAGCTGTCGCCGAAAGGCTCATCGAAGTGGTTGACTAGCTTAGAAACAAGGCTGACCGAGTCCGGCCGCACTACAATTTCGTGGTGATCGGTGTTGAATTTTCGGGCAACGAGCGCGGCAGCAGGAAGTTCATTAAAAGCGCTTTCTTCAAATCCGATTGAGAATGTGTTCACACGCTCCGGCGACTGCATGGCCATGGAGGCCACGACCGAGCTTGAATCGATTCCGCCGCTGAGAAACGCCCCCAGAGGCACATCGGCGATCATCCGCATGCGGACAGATTCATCAAAGATGTCGCGAACGCGATTGGCGGCAATCTCTTCCGTCATGCCGGGCTGCGCTTCAGTCGCGGGCTCCGGTAGCTTCCAATAGCGGCCTTCGTGCACGGTGCCATCGGAATCGTAAAGGAGCCAGCCTCCGGGCGGCAGCTTCCGAATCGCTTTGTATGGAGTGAGTGGATCCGGAATGTAGGAAAACTGGAAGTAGAGGCGGAGAGCCTGGTCATCAATTTCCAGCGGTACGCCGACAGGGTAAAGGCATTTCAACTCGCTGCCGAAGAAGAGACCTGTCGAAAGAATCGAATAATAGAGCGGCTTCTTGCCGAATCTGTCACGAACCAGGAGAAGTTGCCTGCGGCGTGCGTCCCAAATCGCATACGCGAACATGCCGCGCAGCTGTGAGATGCCGCCAATGCCGCACTGCTCGTATAGATGAATAATCGTTTCTGTGTCGCTATGCGTGGTGAATCGATGCCCTTCGAAAATCAGGGAATCACGAAGCGATTGGTAGTTGTAGATCTCGCCGTTGAAGACCACCCAGGCGCTGCGATCTTCATTGGAGATGGGCTGGTGTCCGGTACTCAGATCAATGATGCTGAGCCGGCGCATGCCGAGGCCACAGCCGCGATCGAGATAAATGCCTTCATCGTCCGGGCCACGGTGTCGAATCTGATCGCACATGGCCCTGACTGCGGACGCCTCAGCCCGGCCGTCGCGCAAAACAAAGCCGGCTATCCCGCACATAGGGGATCGTGAATGGGGGGCATGATTGGAGTCAATTATCCCAAGATTAGGTCTTAGTGCACCATTGCCACGTTCAGGGCAATAGGGTTAGGTCAAATCCGGAGGCACTACTAAATTGATTTAGGCCACGCAAAATGGAAAATTCGTTCATTCTGACCGTCCGACCATTCGAATACAGCAGAGCCAGGCTGTTCGTGAATCGTGAATGTGCCGGTTCCATTAAGGATAAGAGCTGCGGCGAAATATGCCGGTAAGCTAGTCACACGCCGAACGACAAGCGACGGACCAAGCTGTTTTGTTCCGAATACAGGCGAGTGCCAGGTTTCGCGCTCTTCGGCCGGAGATCCGAGGAAAACGCGATTTCGGACGTCTGAAGAGGCAAAGTGCCAGGACTGCTCGAGTTCGTGCTCGCCTGGCGGCCCATCAACGCGATCTAAGACAAAAACGAAGTTCGGTTTGAAAAAACGCGCCAGCCGGCGGTGAGTGATTTCGTCATATCTACACTCAGCCGTGATCACATCTTCAGAGGCGTTCAATGCCGACGAGATTAACGCGACCGCCGGTGGGTTGGACCACCGAAAGGGTCCGAGGGGGATGGCTTGATCGCGGCGGTCTACGCGAATAGTGTTATGCGCGGACGACCCCCTAAGCGCATTGCGCCACTCATCTTCGACATATGTGTAGGTTCCTGAATCGACGAGAATCGGGGTGCCAGCTGCTGTCGCGATGATACTCAGCGAGTCCGAGTGGCTGTGGCCGGCTGGACCAGGGCCGAACGGGCCCGCATCAAACACCAGGCGATCTGATGAATGTTGCAGGACGGCGAGGCCAGAATCGGGAAAGACGCGAGATGCATATTCGCCCGCACCAGAGTCCTGAGTACGGCCAAGCCACCACGCAGCTTGTGAGAATAGATCACACGTATTGAATGTCCAATCGTCGCGGTGCAACAATGCCGCGCAAGTTGCGAGTGAAGCCCGGCCGAATTGATCGCGGGGACCATACGGGTGAAACCAACGGCCGCCATCGTCATCACCGAAAAACGGGAGACTGCGTTCCGGACCCATCAGCGCCTGGAGGAAATCTGCCATTCGAGCCAACGTTTCCATGTATTCTTGCGAAGGATGAGACAGAACCGCGTGAAATAGAAACATGTCGAATGCATAGACGTGATAGTAAGTTGACTGCTCGAAATGGCTGCCATCAGGACGTATTTGGCGTTCGATCTGCTCAACTACGGTCTTGCTGCCCAATTCAAGCCAATGATGAGCCTGCGGGAACGATGGAAAGAAATGGCCCAGCGCGTGCAATGCGACAACTTCACCTAGCAGATGGGTGTTGGGTGAGAAATAGAAAGAGAGATTGTTCTCGATATGGCAGCCATGCTGATACAGGCTCTCGAGGAAGCGAGAGCGCAGATCGCCGGGCATTTGATTGCCGACGAAGTGATGCAGCCAGATCCAGGAGAAAGCGCGAAAGGCCACTTCGAGCGCGCTGGTCCAATTGATGCCACGCTGAAAAGGATTTTGCCGCCACCAGCTATTGAGCTGATCGAAGATATTGTCCAGGTAAATCTCGCGATTTGTAAACAAGAAAGCTTGCGCAAGTAGGACGAGGTGCTGATGCCGATTCAGCTCCCAGACAATCTTGTGATCGCCCGCGCGCGCGGCATCCAGATATGGGATGAGGCGGAAGTATTGCGTGCCGGTCGAGATTTGATTGAAGTAATCGCGGCGCCAGTCGATGTTTGATCCCGTTTCGATGGTCAAACCGAGAAGCGGAAACCGATGAGCAACGATTTGATCGGCTATCCGCAAGACTTCTGCTGCGAAGCCAGTAGATCGCAATTCTTTAGCGACCAGTTCGGGAGCAGGCAGGGTTTGCAGCGGGAAAGCAACTTGCAGAGTGAATGTGGGCGGAAACGCGAGCAGTTGAATATTTCGGATCTCCTGTTTCAAGCGAAATGCAATTTCGCGCGAGCTTCGCATGTCTAGCTCAGAATAACGTCAGAAGTATCATCGGGCATGCAAGACGATCGCAGCTCGACCAGTAAACGTTCGAGCGCAGTTGCGGCGACGATCGTGCTGAGCATTTCTCTCGTTGCGTGCAGCTTTCTGCATCATGCTCGTCAAAGCCCGAGCTTGATTGTGCTGGGTGTGGACGGGATGGACCCGGGCTTCGTGGAGCGCCACTGGAACTCGCTGCCTAATCTTGCAAGTCTGCGCGATCGGGGGCATTTCGGCCGGCTCGGGACCACGACGCCACCACAGAGCCCGGTTGCCTGGTCCACTTTCATCACAGGACTTGAACCGGCCGAGCACGGCATCTTCGATTTTGTCCATCGCGATCCCCAAACGCTGCAGCCGTTCTCATCCATGTCTCGGACAGAAGAGCCACGATGGACTTTACCGCTTGGGCCGTATATCTTTCCGTTGTCAGGCTCTCGCGTGATCTCGTTGCGCCACGGAACGCCGTTCTGGCAGTTGCTGTCCGAACATGGCATACCGGTTAGCGTATTGCGCATGCCTACCAATTACCCGCCGGTACCAGCCGGACGCGCGCTTTCCGGTATGGGCACGCCGGATCTTCGCGGCACGCTCGGCACGTTCAGTTTCTACACCGACGATCCTGAAGAGCTTTCGCGCTCAGTTCCGGGTGGACGCATCATCAAGGTGGATCTCGAGGGCGGCCATGGGGTGCTGCAGGTGGAAGGTCCTCCTAATGCGTTGCGTAAAGATCATTCATTCACATCCGTGAATTTGCTCGTCGACGTGGACCGGGATTATCCAATTGCACGTTTACAGCTGGAGCGGGACCTGGCAGTGATCCGCGAAGGTGAGTGGTCTGAGTGGATGGTAGCCGATTTTTCGCTTATCCCTCATCTCTCTTCTGTGAGCGGCATTTTCCGCGTTTTTGCGAAGCAGCTGCATCCTCGATTTGAGCTGTACGTCTCAGCCATCAATATCGATCCGGTCTCACCGGCTCTCCCCGTAGCCGCGCCCTCAGGCTGGGGTCGTACGATCGCGCGCGAGATTGGCCGCTTTTCAACGATGGGCACTCCGGAGGATACTTCGGCTTTGCGCCAGCACGTTTTCACTCTGCCGGAGTTCGGGGCACAGACGCGGCTCGTTTTCGACGAAGAACGCAGTCTTCTCAGGTACTCACTACGACATTTCGCCGGAGGACTGCTGTTCTTCTATTTTTCGTCTATCGACCAAAACTCTCACATGCTGTGGGGCCGTCACGAACCGGAGTTGCTCGAGGTCTACCGTGCGGTCGACGAATGTATAGGCGAGGTGAAACGGCAATTTCCAACTACCGAACTCATTGTGCTGTCTGACCACGGTTTCACCACGTTTGACCGAGCCGTCCATCTAAACACCTGGTTGAGCCATCGGGGCTTTCTCACTCTGAACCGCCCACCCGGCGATGACACGAGCTTAGGAAGCGTGGATTGGTCGTCCACCGAAGCATATGGGCTTGGGCTGAACGGGTTATACCTCAATCGCAAGGGCCGCGAGCAGCACGGTGTCGTAGCCGCAGGTGAGCAAAGTCGTGCGATAGTGGCGAACCTCCGGGAGCAGCTCTTGGCATGGCGTGATCCGGTGAATGGCCGTCAAGTCGTGGACGCTGTATATGAAGTGAACCCCACCGCCCAGAGCGCAGGGGTAGCGCCGGATTTAATTGTCGGCTACAGTCCGGGTTATCGTGCTTCATGGCAGACCGCGCTCGGTGAAACTCCGGCAGAAGAGATCGAAGACAATAATGATGCGTGGATTGGTGATCACTGCATCAATCCGGCGGAGGTTCCCGGCGTTCTATTCGCGACTAGCAGGATAAACGCGCGCAATCCCAAAATTCTGGACGTGACCGCTTCGATTCTGAAATTTTTCAGTGTGCCGAAACCGTCCTCAGCATCTGGAAATAGCTTCTACTGATACCTGGGCACGAACGATGGAAGTTTTAGATCTCGATATCGAAAATCCGCCGGCTCTTCTCGCGTACTTGAGAATGCGCGGCGCTATCGGGTCCAGAGAAACGGCATCGCTTCACAACTTGGAAGGCGGAGTGTCAAACCGGGTCGTGTTAGTCGAACCCGAACAGGGCGCTTCGTTTGTCGTGAAGCAGGCGCTTAAGAAGCTGCGCGTAGAAGCGGACTGGTTCTGTCCACCAGAACGCATACGTTCCGAGGCAATGGCGCTACGATATTTTGCGGAGGTTGCGCCGCCTGGAACGGTTCCAGCGCTGCTCTTCGAAGATCACGAACATCATCTATTGGCAATGGAGGCTGTCTCGCAGCCTCACGAGAACTGGAAGCGAATGTTATTGAGCGGAGCAGTTGATCCGCTGCACGTAGAGCAATTCGGACGCCTGCTCGGAAGGATTCATCGTGAATCAGCAAGAAGAAGCGTGGAGTTCGAAAAACTCTTCGAAAGCCGATTTTTCTTTGAGGTACTTCGGCTCGAGCCGTACTATCGCTACACTGCGGCGAATGTGCCTGAGTCCGCGGCGTTCCTCTCTGAACTCATTACCGACACTCTGGCGTGCCGTTCGACTTTGGTGCATGGCGATTACAGCCCGAAGAACATTCTGATACACGCAGGCCGGCTGGTGCTTCTGGATTATGAAGTGGCTCACTTCGGAGATCCTGGGTTCGACCTCGGTTTCTCCATGGCTCATTTTCTAAGCAAGGCCAATCACATGCGAGAGCATGGAGTTTTATTCGCCCAAGCCGCGCTTCAATATTGGCGAGTTTATTCCGACCAAGTAGGAAATGACGCATGTAAATCAGAATTGGAACCGCGTGCTGTTCGGCATACCCTGGCTTGTTGCCTGGCGCGTGTGGCGGGTCGGTCCCCGCTCGAGTATCTTACGGCCGAGGAACGAGCCAAGCAACGAACGACGGTGCTATCGCTCATGAGGCATTCTCCTAGCCGGTTCGATCAGTTGGTGAGCGAATTCGTGGGCAGGCTCGCATGTTCGTGATTGAACAGATGAAGGCCAGAGAGATCCTCGACAGCCGAGGACGTCCGACAGTTCTGGCCACCTGTACGCTCAGAGGTGGTTGCACGGGCTTGGCTTCCGTACCGTCCGGAGCCTCGACAGGTCTCGCAGAAGCTCTGGAATTGCGCGATGGTGACCCGCGGCGATATCGCGGGCTCGGATGTAGGAGAGCGGTCGAGAGTGTAAATAGCGAGATTAATGATGCCTTAGTGAATCGGCGGCTAGCAAATCAGTGCGAGTTAGACCGGACGCTAGTGGAGCTTGATGGTACATCCAATAAATCTCGCCTGGGAGCCAATGCAATCCTCGCAGTATCGCTTGCGTTTGCGCGCGCGGCAAGTACTGAGCTGAAGATTCCTTTGTGGCAGTATTTCGCCACGCTCATCGGCAACACGCCATCCTCACTACCGCGCCTCACCATCAACTTATTCAGTGGCGGCAAGCACGCCGGAGGACAAGTAGCGATTCAGGATGTTCTGGTTGTACCCGCTATCACAGTGACAATTGATGAATCGCTCAGGATGACCTATGACGTATATCAGGCCGCGGCTGAGTTGGCATTTGATCGATTCGGGATGCGACTCCTGCGGGCCGACGAGGGCGGACTAGCGCCTCCGTTTCGTACTGCGGAAGAAATGATTCAAATGGCGATTGAATCGATTGAGAAGGCCGGGTACGCGGTAGGTACGGATTTCTTTCTCGCCATTGATGTGGCAGCCAGTCAATTCTACTCGGAAGGCAAGTATTTGTTGGATGGTGAAATACTTGATGGCTCGCAGTATGATTGATCGTCTAGTAGGCTGGGTTGAGCGATATCCAATCATCAGCGTTGAGGACGGATTAGCCGAAAACGACTGGGCACACTGGCCAATTTTGAACGAGGCCATTGGCCGGCAGACACTAGTTTTGGGCGACGACCTGCTGTGCACAAATCCAAAGCTTATTCGAAGAGCGATTGAGTACAACGCCGCGAATGCTCTCCTTTTGAAAGTTAATCAGGTAGGTACGCTCACCGAGGCCGCGGAAGCTTATCTACTGGCACGCTCCGCCGGATGGTCAGTGACGGTCAGCGTCCGGAGCGGCGAAACGGAGGACACCTGGGCTGCCGATCTAGCCGCTGGGTGGAGTGCCGATCAATTCAAGAATGGCTCTATCACGCAGTCCGAGAGGCTCGCGAAATATAATCGCTTGCTCGAGATCGAGGCAATAACGAATTGGCCAGTCTGTAGTCTCACATTAGAGCAGCTGCAACGGCAAACCAGGAGACGCATTCGTGCTCAGAATTCCTAAGCGTGCAATTCTTCTCACCTTAGTTCCCCTCTTCGCCCTTACCTTGGACGTATATCAGGAGGAGGCGAACAGGTTAAGCGACCTCATGAACTGGAAACCTGGTCAGGTCATCGCAGAGATCGGGGCGGGCGAAGGCGAGATGGCGTTTTCCGCCGCTGCGCGTGTCGGCCCGGCTGGTCACGTGTATGCAACCGAGCTCGATGACGATAAGCTTTCCCATCTCAAGAAAGAAGTTAAGGAGCGTAAGCTCGAGAACGTTAGCGTTATTAAAGCCGACCCAATCGACACAAATCTCGCCGAGAACTGCTGCGACGATATTTTCATGCGCCGCGTGTATCATCACTTTCAACACCCTGATCAGACCGACGCTTCTATCTTCCGAGCGCTGAAGCCCGGGGGGCTATTAGCGATCATCGACTTCCCGCCGCGTCGAGGACTCGCACCTGTTGAAGGTGTTCCGAAATCGCACGGCGGCCACGGCATTCCGAAGAACATACTGATCGAAGAGCTACGTTCGGCGGGCTTTGAAATCCGCACCCAGCAAGAAAACTGGCCGGAGCATGACTACTGCGTGATTGCCCGCAAACCGGTGTCGACTAGATAGCCAGCGTCCTATCGGTTGGGGTCCTTCGCAACGCTTAGCATGTTGGCCATTAAGCGGTAAGCGCCTGGAACCCCTTCAGGCAATTGCCGATAGAAAGCGTAAGCGTTATAGATATACACGCCCTTGCCGTATTTCGCGTACAGTAAGCCGCCCTTCTGAGCTGGTTGCGATGGGTCATGCGTTTCGAGCAGCGCCTCATAATGAGGGTCCCACGAGGTCATGAACTTCGAACCGCGCTCTTCAATCCAACCGCGAAAATCGGCTTCCGTGATCTTGTTCGGCCAAGAAAACACTGGGTTCCTGGGTTCGAGTATTGCGACCTTACTCTCTTCGTCCGTCACTTCTTCAGGTTGATCACCCATCTTGTACGGATAGGGACCATAATTGTGATCGAACTCGGGAGTGTTGTATTGCACGATCACCACTCCTCCGTTGCGAACATATTCGAGAAGCCGCTGATTGTATGTGGCGAGATCTGGCCGCGCGGCGTATGCGCGGACGCCCAGCAGGATGACATCGAATGTGCCGAGATCAGCGCCGGCGAGATCAGCCGCCGACAAAAAGTTCACGTTCACTCCGAGACTTTGCAATGATGCCGGCACATCATCGCCGCTTCCGGTGATGTACGCCACCTTCAACCCAGGAGCGATCTTGACGTTTACTCCTGTCGTCTTATAAGTAGAAGGCTCATACAGGAAGTAAGGACGTAATCCGGGGTAGCCTGTTGTGTGATAACCCTCCCGATATTGCTTGTCTCCGTATTGCGCGACGGCTGCGATTTCGTAACCTTTCTCGCTCAGGCTGGAAGGGAAAACGTGGAAGTTCAGCGACCGGTCCTCCCCATCCCTATCGGTAGCGAACGGCGCGGATGCCGGTTCGCTTCGCCAGCCACTCGGCAACTGGAGTTCTAAGCGTCCGTTCGCCGGGCCTTTGACATTGCTATGCACGGCCACAGATAAAGTAAAGGACTTGGAATCGAGAGGAACGATTCCAGCGCGAGGCGATACCTGGACTGAGATCGGCGGAGCGACCACCAGGGGTTCATACACCACCCCAAGCCCGTTCGCACGTTGCACCGTTTGTACCACTTGTCCGAGCTTCAGAGGCACTCCTCTGTACTTGAACTCGGCCCACGCGCTCAAAGGATATGGCGCGGTCGGCAGGTCGAGATATTGGGGATCGAGAATATCGTAATAGGGCTGCTCGATCGATGGGCGTGAGAAATACGGCCGCGTGTATGGAATTGCGCTCGATGCTTCGACCTTGAAATTCGCGTCGATTTTCTCGCCGAGCCCAATTGATCCTTTACCCTCCTTGTTCGTCTTGGACCCGCCACCAATTCTCTTGATCCGTCTCAACTGGCGCGCGAAGGTACACGCGCTCGACATCGATTTTTTCTGCCGTTTGATTTGCCAAACTCACCTGCACGCCAAACGATTGGCCGGGAATTGCGATACGGAAAGTATCCGGATCCCCCATGAACATCGCGAACAGTGGGTTGACCTCATGGTCTGGCGCAACTGTCGCCCGCATCGCGACGCCAAGCGATTCGACGAGCGCGTCGTTGAACTGCGTCAGTTTCGCGTGCAGTTCGTGCAGCACGTTGTATTTTTCTTCATCGGCGAGCTGGCTTTGTTGCACCCGTTGTATCAGTGCCTCGGTGTCTTCGAAACCTGCGGCGAGTGACGCTGCCGATCTTTCCGGATGAGTTGGTGAAAACGCGGAGATCGCTTCCTCAACCGAGCCATTGATTTTACGAAGGCCTTCGACCAGGAAGGCCTGATCTTTTTCGGAGGCAAGGCTGGCGATTCCGGTGAGCGAGGTATCGATCCCCTCAAAAAAGCTTGTCTCCTGATCTTTGCCCGGGACATTCGACCCAAAACGATGGTAGTCAGAGGTCATGCTGCCGGCGCGCGGAATCGAGCCGCCTCCGTTTTGCGATTTCTGATACCCGAGACCTTCACGTGAGGTTTGGAGATAAGAAAATCCCAGCATCGGATCGTAGTCGCCGACCGGCACCTTCACGGTTGCGGTGATTTCCGCTTTCTGCGGTCCGAAGAAAGGTACGTGAGCGTAGTACTTCAAGGGTTTCCATGGCCGCAGTCCGTCACGAATCTGTTCCGGAAACCGCGTTGGATCACCTGCGGCTTCAAACACTTCCTTCGCCATCAATCCTGCAACCTGGTGATTGCCGTGACCATCGCTTGGCCCACCCACAAAGACCGACGTAACGACCAACGGACGAGTCATCCGCACGACTCTGACCACATCTCCAAGCACTCGCTCTTTGCCCCATTTCGCGAGAGCCTCATCCATGGTTTTTGAAAAGCCGTAGTCACAAACTCGCGTCCAATATTGGTCCACGCCGTAATATCGATCGGCAGCAAGGAGTTCTTCGGTTCGGACTAACCCGAGCGCATCCCAATAGTCGGATGACATCACATTCGCTCCGCCCTCACCCCTGTTCAGAGTGAGGAGCGTCACTCGCGCCCCTTGCCCGCGCGATTCGTAAGCTAGCGTTGCTCCATCTTCGTCGTCCGGGTGCGCGGTAATCATGATGAGGCTCGCCCGTGTGTGGAGTTTCTTCAAACTCTGCCAGACCGCCGCAGCGCCGCGATTGGCTGGGATTTCCGTCGTGCTCAGTGAAGGCTTGATTGTGGAAGTGAAAGGTGTTTCCGCACCTAGTCCAACCAATAAGAGCAAAGAGGGCACGAGGATGCGGCTTGTGAGGACACCATAGCGTTTCATTGTTCACCTAATTGTCCAACTCGCGCAAACGCATTCCGGCGCGGCGGGTTGGCCAGAGTCAAAAGTAAAGCTTCAGAGCAAATTGCAATTCTCGCGGGTCCGTTACGGTGTTGAAGATTCTTCCAAATGAGCCTAGGCTGGACGGCGAGAAAGAGGAATTTGGATTCGTAAAGTTTGCACGATTAAACAGATTGAATGACTCTGCACGAAACTCGACCCTCGTTGACTCTGTCACAGCAAAGCTCTTAAAGAGACTCAAATCCACGTTCTGTAGGCCGGGTCCATGAAAGTTTCGTGCTCCACAGTTCCCAAACGTTCCCAAGCTGGGCACCGCAAACGCGGCGGGATTTAGCCATACTCCGCTGCGCGGATCAGTCGAGGTGCCGGCAAATGGATTACCGATGCAATTGGCTCTCGAATCATGATTGCCGCCCGTTTGGCTCTCATCAGGAGCGGTGACTTCGAAGGGAGTGCCGGTCTGGAGCGTGACGATCGAGTTCACCTGCCAACCGCCGAGAATACGCCCGGTCAAACCGTCATTGTTCAGGAGCGATTTACCTTTTCCGACGGGCAACTCGTAAGTGACGAACCCGACGAATCGATGCCGAACATCGAACAAAGAATCACCCCGTTCTGCGGCATAGTTGTAGGCATTCTGCGGAAACGCCGTCCCGGTCAAGTTGTCTACGAAATCCGATATGTTGTGGCTCCAGGTGTAACTGATTCCGTATGCCACTCCTTTGTTGAACCGGCGGCGTAGCGAAACGAGCATGGCGTTATAGTCGGAGATGCCATCGTTGGTTGCGAGTTCAAGAAAGGCGTGTTGCCCGGCCGACGCATCATTCAAGTTTGCGTATGGGAATATGACAATCGGATTGCCTGACGCGTCATAACCAGTCACGATGCCTTGATTTGCATTGCGAAGGCGGTTCATTTTGCGCGCGTAGTTTCCCACATAGGTTACGTCCAGTGATGTGTCCTTCCCAAACTGGATTTCCGGACCAAAACTAAACTGCTCGACGTATGGTGTCCGCTCATTCGGATCCTGTGCCCGGATCTGCAAAGTTGCCAGGTCCACGGCATTGGATGGGAACTGAGGGAAGCCGTTCTGAAGCTGGAAAACCGTTGCGCTGCTTCCAAGAATCTGACTGAGATTGTTGGAAACGACGAAGGGCGGATTTAGCGCAAGTACCGACTCTGAACCGATGCGAACGCCGTGTTGATAAAAGACTCCATAGCCGCCACGCAGGACGACGGCGTTCCATGGATGATAGCTGAATCCAAACCGCGGAGCCCAGTCGTTCTTGTCAGGATGGATGAGCGAGCGATTGAACCAACCCGACGCGTCCCTTGCTGCTGAAATCAGGCCTCCCCCGTTGGCAGCCAGTGAAATTCGAAACTGCGTTCTGATGATTCAACAACGGTGAAAAAAGCTCATATCGCACACCGTACGTCAGGGTTAGGTTCTTCCGGACTCGCCAGGTGTCCTGACCATAGAAGCTGTTTCCAATCGAGTAATTGTGCACCACTGTTGGCGTAGTGAATTGGGCGGAATCCACGTCGCCTAACAGAAAATCAGGCACACCGAAACTCCCGCCCGTGGTGTAGATCCCATTTACCGTGATCTGACCTTGGGGCGATTCGATATCGAGGAAATTGTCGCTCGGGTGGCGATATTCGTAACCAAACTTGTAACTGTGATCGCCCTTCAGCCAGCTCAGATTATCCAGGATCTGCCAAGTCTGTGAAATCTGGAATTGCGGTCTCCAGGGAGAAGAGCCCAGCCGCACAAGTCCATTGATATTGATGGGCGGAATACCGGCATCATTCGGGCCAGCCGGGATTCCATTCAGCCCGTATTGTGAAGCCAGCGAATCGCCCAATTTTAGACCGATAGGGTCGCTATGCGCGTAGTCGCGATTGAAACCGGCGCGAAGTTCGTTTAAGACCGTTAGGCGAAATGGTGTCATCCCAGGCCAGAGTAACCGAGTGATCGTAAATGCGGTATTGCGTGGCGAAGTTTCCATTGCCCGCTATTGGATTGCTGGTCCATGGAGGATCCTGGCGATTAATAATGAACTCGCTGTATCTGCCGAAGATCCGATTCTTGTCGTTAATTGCATGGTCGATCCGTGTGTCCCAGGAATGCGAGTCATTCGGCACCGAATACTGGAACTGGTAATTGGGGGCGCCAGTCCAACTGCCCGGTTGGCCTTGGGTCGCTACGATGTTCGGAATGTTCGGATCGGGAAATAACGCTATCAATTTGGCGGCGGTCGGGTCAATGCAGTTCGACGCAATTTGCGAACCTACTACGCAGGCGCCTTGCCCCGCTACTGGCGAGGGTTTCAGCGCGTTCGGGAGCTCGATGAAGTTACCCTGCTTCATGAGCGGGGTCGGAACAGTGGAAAGCTGAGTGGTCGCCTTTCTGCTAGTGAAGAACTGAAAATCTCCGAAAAAGAACGTACGATTCCTGACAATTGGTCCGCCGATTGTCGCTCCATATTGATTCTGTGAAAAATGCCCGCGCGGAACGCCGCCTTGATTGTTGAAATAGGAGTTCGCGTCCAGGTCGCTATTCCGCAAAAACTCCCAGAGATCGCCATGGAACTGATTGGTTCCGGATTTTATGCTGGCGTTGACCACCGCGCCTGCCGAGGTGCCGAATTCAGCCGAATAGGTCCGGGTCTGAATACGGAACTCTTGTAAGGCGTCCGGTGGCGGTTGTATCACCTGCACCGATCCTTCTTGAAGGTTCGTCGAACCAGAGTTATTGTCGGTTCCATCCAGAGAGAAGTAGTTCTGCGTCTCCCAATTCCCATTCGAGCTGAAGCGGTCGGGTGCGGTATTGTTCGTGTTTGTCAGATTTCGCTGTATCCCCGCTTCGAGCAATGCCAAATCAGAGTAACGCCGCCCATTTAGCGGCAGATCATTGATCTGTTCCTGCTGGACCACATCGCCGACATCCGCAGTTTCCGTCTGAAGAACCGGGCTGGCACCGCTTACTTCCACAACCTGTGTTGACTGCCCAACTTTCAGGTTGAAATCGACGGCCGGCCGGGATTGTACGTCGATCTCGATAGCATCTTGCATCTCCGAGCCGAATCCTGGCGCCCCCGCTCGCACCGAGTATGTGCCGGGAATCAATGCCGTCACCTGATATTCCCCATCGTTGTTGGTCTGGGTGTTGAAAATGACACCGGTTGATTTGTTGGTCACCACAATCGACGCCTTCGGAATAGCTGCGCCAGTCGGATCCTTCACCGTGCCGACGATTGCTCCGGTATCGATCTGGGATGAGGCGAATACTGAAAACAGAAACAATAGGGCTGCGGCCTTAAATCGAGCGGCAGGAAAATAGTGGAGACGCGTACTTCGCATGATGTAGCCTCCCAAGCTTGTGTAATTAGGGGGAAGTGTATCACGTTTCTTGAATTTACGGCCACTTATCGGGCTATACTTGTTCACAAAAACGATCAATCTGGACTGAGTACGCCGGAACTTCTGAGCAAGATATCGTTTCTGTTCGCAGCGGCTTTAATGCTTCGTGCCGCATTCCCCGCTCTGGCGGATGAGGGAGCGGAACAGAAGCTGGCCCAAGCTGTGGCGCTCGCACGCGCACACCGCTTCGCCGAGGCAGATGAAGAGCTGAAAGGCGTAAGCGCTCCGAGCGATCCTAAGCAGGCAATCGCGTTTCATCGCCTCCGTGCGTCCATTCAAGCCGCTCTGCAAAGACCTGAACAAGCTTCGGCTGAAATGCACGCGGCACTTCGCCTCGCTCCCGCCGACACCAGTCTGGTGCGCGCCACCGGGGTCGCCGATCTGGGCTGGCTCGATGCTCAGCTTAATGCTTCCTCGCACGCTGGATTAACAGCAACTCTCGAGGACCTGCGAGCACTGTCTCTTCCTGATCGCGAACGGGCGCAGCTAAGAAGTCAAATGGGCGAGCGGCTCTTGATTGCTCGCGAATACCGCAGTGCGACCGTCGACCTCTCTGAAGCGGTGCGGCTTGATCCATCACGGTCAGAGGCATGGGCGCAATTGGCCGATGCTCAGCTCCATAGCGGGGATCCCAAAGAAGCGCTTGGGAGCGCTTTACACGCAAGAGCTCTGCATGATACGGGAGAACTCGAAGCGCTTTTAGGCGATATATACGAAGCGGCGGGCGACAGCATAGCGTCTGCGAAGAGTTTCG
Source organism: uncultured Acidobacteriaceae bacterium (assembly GCA_963771565.1). Taxonomy (GTDB): domain Bacteria; phylum Acidobacteriota; class Terriglobia; order Bryobacterales; family Bryobacteraceae; genus Bog-105. The sequence goes on along the minus strand of CAVYUB010000012.1, from coordinate 44,236 downwards.
AAGAAGCAATTCGTCTATCACCCGGCGAGGAACGATTCGCCCTGGCTTTGGCTGTGGAACTGATGCGGCATCAAACGTTTCAGCCGGCGCTCACGGTTCTCGAACGCTCGGAAATCGATTTCCCGCAATCTCCTCGCACGCGAACAGCACTTGGACTGGCTTTGTTTCTCTCTGGAAAAGAGCCAGAAGGAACAGCCAAGCTGCGTGAAGCGCTCTCAATCGATCCAGCGTTTATTCCTGCCGTCCGCTATTTGGGCGAACTCGCATTGGGCAGACCGGGAACCCCCGATCCGCAGGTAATCGAAGCCGAATGCAAGTACGCCAATGCTCATCCATCGGACAACGAATCAAACGCCATTTGCGGCGGCCTCGAAGCGCGCGCGAAATCCGAAGATTCGCCGCCGGCTGAGTGGCGGCCGATCCTGCGTCGTCTCGCCGCTCTGCTGCTGCTTCTCGTGATAGCGCTATTGCTCACTGCGAATACGGCAAAGTGTTGGACCAGACGCATAACTGGCCGCACGCGCGCAGAGAACTCGAAACCTGCACGCGTCTGGACCCAGACTCAGTGGAAGCGCACTACCGCCTCGCCCGTGTCTATCGCAGACTCGGCCTTAAACAACTTGCCGAAAAGGAGGCAAGCTTGCGCACTGCGGCCGAGCAACGCGAGACGGCTGCAAACAACGCCCGCGAGAATTCGGTAAAGGAATTCCTTTATACGATGAGCAAACGCTGAGTTATGTGGGCGGCCTCGCATGTTGTGATACGATAACCCTCCCTGTGAACGAGGAGGCGTGATGCGCGGCGTTGTTTTCGTACCAAGCGACAAAGGAAAGCTCAACCGGACGGCTCACTTCCTCGGAACCGACGCGCCAGGCATATGTGAAAACTCCGACCATACGGTGATCTCGTCAATAACCCAGTCATGAGTTGCACTCCTGCAACGACGAGATCAGGAGATTTTCGGAATTGGTAACCTTCGCGCGCGTTTTCCCGTAGCAGCGAACACGGCATTTGCTACCGCAGGAGCCAGAGGCGGGACCCCGCCTTCTCCTACGCCCGAGGCTGGTTCCTCTATACTCGGCACGATGTGAACCTCGATATCCGGGGCCTGGTTGATGCGCAGAACGTGATAATCGTGGAAATTGCTCTGCTGGGCAGCTCCGTCTTTTATTGTGATTTCGCCAGTGAGTACTGGAGTGAGCGCATAATTGATGCTGCCTGCAATCTGGGCGCGAACGCCATTAGGATTAACTGCCAAGCCGCAATCGATGGCGCTCACCACGCGTAGAACACGCACGCTTCCATCATTTTCAATCACGACTTCGGCCACCTGAGCTACGTAGCTGCCGCCGAACGGATAGCAGGCAATCCCGCGCCCATGACCCGCGGGCAGCGCTTTCCCCCATCCCGACTTCTCTGCGGCAAGCTGCAAGACGGTTCGAAACTTTCGCGTCGTCTGCGTATATTTCGGGTCCGACGGACTCTGTAGTGTGCGGTCCTCACGCAAAAGAGCCATCCGGAAGTCGTACGGATCACGACCAGAGCTGTGTGCCAGCTCATCGATGAAAGACTCTGTCGCGAACGCGCTGGTAGCGGTCGACACGGATCGCCACCAAGCCCGCGGCACCAAGGTGTCGACCGGGTTGTACTCCAAACGCATGTTCTGAGCCGAGTAAGGAAGCATATCCGCGCAGCCCAATTCGAGCCCCGCGATGAAAGCTGGATCAGGCGCCTTGCGATCCCAGTTGAAGTAAGCGTGAATGGACGTGGAGACGATGCGGTGCGACCAAGCTACGATGTTGCCGTCATCGTCCAACAGACCTGAGAGGCGGTGAAGGAAATAAGGCCTGTAGAAATCGTGTAGCATATCTTCTTCGCGCGTCCACAGCAACTGGACGGGGACTCTCATCTTGTTCGCTACTTGCCAGGCTTCCGCCGGGTAGTCCCACTGGCCACGGCGTCCAAACGAACCCCCCGAGAGGATGGTGTGAATGATGACTTTGTTCGCTGGAAGCCCAGACAGCCGAACGATTGATGTTTGTGTTTCGTCGGCGATCTGCGTGGGTGACCACACTTCGATGCGGTCGCCCTGCACGTGTACCGTGGTGTTCATCGGCTCCATGGTGGCGTGGGCTTGAAATGGCAGTTCGTAAGATGCTTCGATTTTTTTCTCTGCGACTGCAAGCACTTTTAGCGTGTCGCCGTGGTTGACGGGGACAAAGAAGGGAGGAGCGTCAGCCTGTATCTGGAACTTGCGCCGCAAGTCTTCTGAACTCTCACTACTGCCGGGTCCTTTCCGCCAGGTGACTTTGAGGGCCTTTCGGCCTTGCATGGCGGCCCAGGTGGAATCCGCTACGACCGCGACGCCGCCGACTGTACGGTTGTCGCTGTCGGGTTGTGGGAGACGCGGAACGGGAAAAACGGCGCGCACACCAGAAACCCCTTTCGCGGCGCTGTCGTCGCAAGTGGCAAGCTCGCCACCAAAGTAAGGGCAGCGCGCGATCACCGCAAACAGCATTCCGGGAATGCGCACATCAAGGCCGAAAGTGGCGCTGCCGTTCACCTTGCTGGGTGTGTCGACGCGACCTATCGGCTTGCCAATGAAGCGGAAGTTCTTGGAATCTTTGAGCGGAACCTGGTTAGGCTTGATCTGTGGCAGCTTGGAAGCCGTCTCGACTAATTCACCGTACCGGAAGCGGCGGCCCGTAGAAGCGTGGACGATGGTTCCGTTTTCCGGGCGGCACTCGATTTTCGGGACCTGCCACTTGCGAGCTGCGGCAATGAGGAGCAGCTCCCGCGCATGAGCTCCGGCCCTGCGCATGGGCATCCAAGAGGCTGTGGTGCCGCCGCTGCCGCCTGTGCGAAGATTCTTGTAAACTTCCGGAATTGTGGGCGCCTGCTCGACCCGAATGGTTGACCAATCAGCTTCGAGCTCGTCAGCCAGCATCATCGTGCTCGCAGTCCGCGTCCCTTGGCCCATCTCAGGGACTTCACTGAGCACGGTAATCTGGTTGTCCGGAGTGATGCGCAGCCAAGCATTTGGTTTGAAGACTTCGGATCCGGGAGCAACGGCTCTTCGATCGCACCCTGGCTCGGATAAACAGAAGCCAATAACAAGGGCGGCTCCCGTTTTGAGCATTTCACGGCGGTTGACCGGCGTTTCGACTGGCATCAGGCTTTCTCCTCGGCGGCTCGCTCGATGGCACGGCGAATCCGTTGATAGGTGCCGCAGCGGCAGATATTGCCTGACATGGCTTGGTCGATCTGTGCTCGGCGCGGACGGCGATTCTTCGACAGAAACGCTGCCGCTTGCATGATCTGCCCCGACTGGCAATAGCCGCATTCCGGAACCTGTTCGGCAATCCAGGCTAGTTGAACCGGATGGGTGCGATCAGGCGACAAACCCTCAATCGTTGTCACCTTTCTAGTTCCGACTGAGCGTACTGACGTTTGACAGGACCGCACGGCCTCGCCGTCAAGGTGAACTGTACACGCTCCGCAGAGTCCCGCGCCGCAACCGAATTTCGTGCCGGTCAATCCCAGGGCATCACGCAACACCCAGAGAAGTGGAGTTTCGGGGGCTGCGTCAATTTCGTGCACTTTCCCGTTCACTAGAACCTGCATGGGGGGCATAAAGATCATTCCTAAGCCCACTTTGCCGGGGACCGCGTTAACTTTCAATGAACGCATCCGGAAGATGCTCTGAAATGTTTCTGACCAGATAAGTCCCGCAACGTGAATCGATTGCGCATTCGCCTGACGTGCTTGGCGCAAAAATTCCGGGAGGGCTCCAGCGTCTGGACGCTCCGAATACGGTATGTTCGTCCCTGGCGGCTCGGGTAATTGGAAATGGACGAAGTTCAACAGCCGGATGCACTCGCGCGCTTCGGACTTTTCGAGGTTCACTTTGGGGCTGGCGAGTTGCGGAAGCAGGGCCAGCTCATCAAGCTGCAGGAAAAGCCCCTTCAAGCGCTGACGCTTCTTTTGGAGCGAGCGGGCAGCATCGTGACCCGGGAAGAATTCCGGAGCCGGCTTTGGGCGTCGGACACCTTTGTGGAATTTGACGACAATCTCAACGCCGCCATAAAGCGACTTCGCGAGGCACTGGGCGAATCCGCCGAGAACCCCCGCTTTATTGAGACCATTCGTCGCCGCGGCTACCGCTTCATTCCGCCGGTCGAGTACATTCCGCGGCAAGAAACGCTGGCAAGCGGCGCGCCGGAAAACGGGACCTCAGAAAACCCAAAGCCGAAACATCCTCTTCGTCGCACCGGCTTTGTCGCATTGCTTGCTCTTATTGCTCTGCTTCTCGTGGCCGTGGGGATCTTTTGGCGGCGAGATCAGCAGGCCAAACAGAGACGTGCGCAGCGAGTGATGCTCGCCGTATTGCCGTTCAAAAACCTGAGCGGCCGTCCTGACCAGGAATATGTCAGCGACGGAATGACTGAGGAGATGACAGCACAACTAGGACGGCTCTATCCAGCGGGGTTGGGCGTCATCGCGCGCACGTCCGCGATCCGATATAAGAACACGAGCCAAGACGTGCGTCAGATCGGCGGCGAGCTAGGCGTAGCGTACGTTCTGGAAGGTAGCGTTCGCCGCGACGCGCGGGAGATGTTCGTCACGTCGCAACTGATTCGAGTGGCGGACCAGACGCATTTGTGGGCGGAGACATACGAGCGCCCCTTGCAAGATATTTTCGTTGTCCAACGCGATGTGGCGCGCCGCGTCTCCGAGTCGCTCGCGTTACAGTTACTTCCCAGTGAGAAGGCGGCACTCGCACGCGGCAACACCGTCAACACCGCCGCCTACGATGATTATCTGCGGGGTCGTTATGAGTGGGAACAGGGAACCGAAGCGGGCTTTCGTAGCTCTCTGGAATCCTTTCAATCAGCGTTGCTTCGGGATCCGCAGTATGCGATGGCCTACGCCGGGTTAGCAAGAACGCAGCTTTCGCTTGCGGAATATCACTTTGAAGCCGCTGGAGAGGCACGCGCGAAAGCCGCCGAAGCAGTTTCGAGAGGACTCGAACTCGATACATCCATCCCCGACCTCTATCTGCTCCAGGCGGGCGTCCTTTCTGAAGACGGCTCAAAGAACAGCGCCGTCGAAGAAGCATATCGCCGTGCCATCAAGCTTGATCCCAATAACGCTGAGGCGCATCAGGACTATGCCTTATATCTGCTGGGTTCTAAGCGGCTCCCGGAAGCCCTTGCAGAAATTCAGAAGGCACGTGAGCTGGATCCGGTTTCGCCTCTGGTTTTCACCACTTCCGGTTGGATTTTTCTGGACTCGAAGAAGCTGGACAAGGCCGAAACATCCTTGGGGCAAGCCCTCCGCCTCGATCCGAACTTTCCCGCCGCTATGTATTTTTTAGCGCGCGTGAAAGAGGCGGAAAACCAGCCCGATGAGGCTACTGCCTGGTTTGAAAGAGCGGTGAACGCCTCGGGCCGCACGCCAAAGTATTTGCACGCGCTTGCCATTTCGTACGTGAAAGTTGGACGGGGCGACGAAGCTCGGAAACTCCTCGATGAACTGCGGAGGTCGGCAACAAAGCAATACGTGGCGCCGGAATATATCCGTTCTGTTGAAGCTAGCCTCAAAAGCCTAAAGCCGTAGATAGAATGCTGCGGGCGGCTCTCGCACAAGCACTCTAATTTGTGATAAAGTGCCGCCTAAACCAGGAGGCAACATGAAACGCCTAGTGCTGATGCCGGCGCTGCTGATTGCGCTGTGTTATCCCGCAATGAGTCAGGCATACGACCCCAATACGCCTGATGGAGGCATGATCGCGTCGATTCAGAAAGAGTCGGATGCGAGCAAGAAGCAGGCCATGCTCGAAGAGTTCGTTCAGAAATATCCAGATAGCCGGAATGTGGGCTGGGCGTGGAGCCAGTTGCAAGCTGCGTATTTGCAAGCTCAGCAGTACGACAAGGCCATCGATGCGGGGCAAAAATCGTTGGCCAGCAATCCTGATCAGGCCGAAGTCGCCTACAACAATCTGAAAGCGGCTGAGGCTAAGAACGACCCTGACGCGGTCATGAAATGGTCAGCGGAAACCTCTCGCGCCGCTCGGAAGGAGGTCACATCACCCAAACCAGGCGATGGCAAAGAGCAGATCGATTACGCCAAACAGGTCGACACCTACGCGGAATATTCGATTTTCGCAACCGCCCTCAAGACTACTGACTCTGCGAAAGTGGTCGCTCTCGTTGAGTCGCTCGAGCGACGCAACCCTGACAGCGCGTATTTGAGCAAGGCCTACGGACGTTATTTGAATGCGCTCAGGCAGGCGGGACAGAACGATAAGGCAGGAGCAGCCGCCGAGAAGCAGGCGCAGCGCGATCCGTCGAATGAAGATGTCTTGCTGGTTGCCGCAGATTACAACATGCACGGGAAAGACCAGGACAAGAGCCTGACTTACTCGACGAAGCTGGCCGAGCTCATGCAGGCCAAACCGAAACCCGAGGAAGTCAGCGATGCGGATTGGCAGAAAAAGAAGACAACTCTGCTCGGGCTCGCATATTGGATGCAGGGCGCCAGCTACAACGGCAAAAAGCAGTTCTCGCAGGCCGATAAAGCGCTGCGCCAGGCGCTACCGCTGGTAAAAGGCGACAATCAGCTGGAACCGGTGGTTCTGTTTCAGCTAGGGGTCGCCGATTTTCAGTTGGGGAAGAGTTCGAAGAACAGAGCGATGATGCAGGATGCGCTGAAGTTTTCGAAACAATCGGCGGCAATGAAGAGCCCAGTGCAAACCGACGCGCAGAATAATGTGAAGGCGATCAGTAGCTCGCTTGGGCCAAGGAAATGAATTCAAAGCCCGGCGCCGAGGTCGGCGAGTTCTGGTTTCTGGTAAGCTCGTCCAAAAGGCTCTCTAACAAGCAAATTCATGTTCCTTATCGCTGGCCAAGGGCACGCAGCGCGGATTCTGGCATGCACAACTCTAATCTGTTTGAGCTGGACGAGTGCTTTGGGACGGGCGCAGAAGCCCCCCGCGACAATCGAATTTCAGCGTGATATAGCTCCGATTTTCCAACAGTCGTGTGCGCAATGCCATGGCAGCGCCGCGATGGGGAAGTTGCGGCTCGATTCGGAAGCGGCAATTTTGCGCGGAGGAGTATCGGGGCCTGCTATTTCGCCCGGTCACAGCGCCGACAGCTTGCTCGTGAAGCGGCTATCAGGCCAGACAGACGCGCCGAGAATGCCGATGGGTGCGGAGCCACTTTCTCCCGCAAAGATTCAGCTCATTCGTAAGTGGATCGACGAAAGCAGTTTCGAGGCGAATCCGGCCGAGGCAACGAAAGCCGCGCAAATTGGCACAACTTCGGGAACTTCTCCTTTATTTACGAAAGAGGTTCGGCCGATTCTGGCATCGCGCTGCTACCAATGCCATGGACCCGACCTTCAGCAGAATGGTCTTCGTCTGGATTCGCTTGCAGCGGTCTTGAAAGGTAGCGACTATGGGCCGGTTGTTGTGCCCCATAAGAGTGGCGACAGCAGGCTTGTTCGGCGGTTGCTCGCGCAAGAGCGTCCACAAATGCCTTATGGAGGTCCGCCGCTCTCGCCCGCTCAGATCGAGATCATTCGAAAGTGGATCGATGCTGGCGCGCCCGGGCCCGACGATACGACGCCATTAGCCGGAACGAAACCGTTGAAGCATTGGGCGTATGTGAAACCGGTTCGGCCGGCTGTTCCGAGCGTGAAGGACGCGGCCTGGTGCCGTAACCCGATCGACAACTTTGTTCTCGGCAAGCTGGAGCAGCAAGGGTTGAAACCGTCACCGGAAGCGGATCGGCCGACCTTGATACGCCGTGTCTATTTGGATCTGACTGGCTTGCCGCCTTCCCCGCACGAGGTGGATGCGTTTGTAAATGATCACAGCCCTGATGCATATGACCGAATTGTGGACCGGTTGCTTGCCTCGCCACACTACGGGGAGCACTGGGCACGGCAATGGCTTGATCTCGCGCGCTATGCGGATAGCAACGGATACGAGAAGGATAGCCGGCGCACCGCTTGGGAGTACCGCGATTGGGTCATCCGGGCGCTGAATGCAGACATGTCATTCCGGGAATTCACGATTGATCAGATCGCTGGCGACATGCTCCCCGATCCAACAAAAGATCAGTTGATCGCGACTGGATTCAATCGCAACGCGATGCTGAATCAGGAAGGCGGCATCGATGTAAACGAGTACTACTACTACACGCAGGTCGATCGCGTGAACACGACGGCCTCCGTGTGGCTCGGCTCGACGCTTGGCTGCGCGCAGTGCCACAACCATAAGTTCGATCCGTTCACGCAGAAGGATTATTACCGTTTCCTCGCGTTCTTCAATAAAGGCGAGCACGAGATGGCCGGCAAAGACGACCATTGGATGCAGGAGCCCGAGCTTGAACTTCCAACTCCGGACCAAGAGGCGCAAAGCAAACAGCTACGCGCGGAAATCGCCACTCTCGAAACCAAGCTGAAGACGCAAACGCCGGAGCTCGATGCGGCTCAAGCGGGTTGGGAGACGGCGATGCGCAAGGCCGATAAAGGCTGGATGGTACTCAAGCCGTCGGAGTACAAATCGGCAGGCGGTGCGACGCTCACGGTCTTGCCGGACGGGTCGGTTCTGGCGAGTGGGGCCAATCCGCAGGCAGACACGTATGTGATCGAGGCCAAAGCGACCGCCTCGCTCGTCACCGGGGTGCGACTTGAAGTTCTACCCGACTCCGAGTCTTCCCCGAGGAGGTCCGGGACGCGATGCGGCGGGCAACTTCTTCCTCAGCGACTTCCAGCTCGAGATAGCGCCGGCGAGCAACCTGGAAGCGGCTCGGGCCGTGGTCTGGAAGTCTGCCATTGCCGACGAGTCTCAGGATGAATATTCGATCAAGAATGTGGTGGAGAAGAAGGCCGGGCGGCTTTCCGGATGGGCAATCGACGAGCGCGATCCGAAGCCCCTTGCACGACAGGCCGTGTTTCTAGCGGAAAAGCCATTCGATACCGCGGCCGACAACGTCCTGATCATCACGATGAAGCACCAGATGCGGCATGCCTCGAGAAATATTGGGCGATTCCGGATTTCGGTCACATCGATAGCCGAACCAAGCTTTATTGCGAAGATTCCTGCCACGGTTCGTCCACTGCTAGATATTCCTGACACGCAGCGCACTCAAGAACAGAAAGAGAAGCTTGCGGCCGCTTACCGCGACGTATCGCCGTTGCTCGATCCTACGCGCAAGCAGATCGAGACGTTTGAAGGACGAAGTGGAGAAACTCGGCATTGTAACCGCGATGGTGATGCGCGAACGGTCAGGGTTTGAGCGGCCGTCCGCATACATTCGGGAGCGCGGAACATTTATGAGTCCAGGCGAGTTGGTCTACGCCGACGTACCGAGCGCACTGAATCCGCTGCCCAAAGATGTGATGCCAAACCGTCTTGGCCTGGCCGAATGGCTGGTCAGTGACGAGAACCCGCTGACGGCGCGAGTAACGGTAAACCACTTCTGGGAGACGATATTCGGGCACGGCATCGTCGAGACGAGCGAAGATTTCGGGACGCAGGGAGATCCGCCATCGCATCCCGAATTGCTTGACTGGCTCGCGACTGAATTCATGCGTGATCAATGGAGCATGAAGAAAATGCAGCGGCTCATCGTGACCTCTGCGACTTATCGCCAGGACTCGCGCGCCACGCCCGAGTTACTAGCGCGAGATCCGTATAACAAACTCTATGCTCGAGGACCCCGATTCCGCGTGGACGGCGAGACAGTGCATGATATCGCGCTGGCAGCCGGAGGAATCTTGAGCGATAAGATGTATGGCCCGCCAGTTTTCCCATATCAGCCCGAAGGCGTCTGGGACATCCCGTATTCCGATGAGAAGTGGATCCAGAGTACCGGCAATGATCGGTATCGCCGGGCTATTTACACCTTCCTTCGCCGGAGCGCGCCTTATCCGAGTCTAGTGACCTACGATGCTCCGAGCCGGGAGTTCTGCACGATACGTCGTGTGCGAACGAACACGCCGCTGCAGGCGCTCACGAGTTTGAATGATCCATATTTCTTTGAAGCTGCTCGGACCATGGCGAAACGCATCATCGATGAGGGCGGAAACAGTGTTGCGGATCGAGTGACGTATGGTTTCCGCTTGACCGTATCCCGCCGGCCCAGCCGGCGGAACTTGACAGGATGATCGATTTCTATCAGAAGCAGTTATCCCCGTACTCGAAGGACACGGACTCTGCCTACAAGACGATTAGTGCAAAGCCGGGGCCAGTTGCGGATGCACCGGAGCTCGCGGCGTGGACCATGGTTGCAAACGTTCTGCTCAATACGGACGAAGCAATTAGCAAGGAGTGATGGAATGGAACCACTTTCGACTCTGATCCCGGAGGAAGTACTTCGGGCGTCGACCCGGCGCCACTTTTTCAGGCAGACCGGTTTCGGCATTGGTGCTGCCGCATTGGCCGGGCTGTGTAATAGCGCGCTCTTCGCGCCACGACAACGGCCAACCCGCTGTACTCCTCAGGGGCCCATGTTCCCTGCCAAGGCGAAGAGCATCATATTCCTGTTCATGGCTGGCGCACCTTCACAGGTGGACCTCCTCGATCCCAAGCCCGCATTGCAGAAGTATGACGGTCAAAACGTGCCGGCGGAGCTGATGAAGGGAGAGCGCTTCGCGTTCATCAAAGGAACGCCCAAGCTGCTGGGTTCACCATACGAGTTCAGGCGCAGCGGTACGTCTGGCGCGGAGATCTCGGAATTGTTGCCGTGGCTGCAGAAAGTGGCGGACGACATCACCATCATTCGGTCGCTACACACCACGCAGTTCAATCACGCTCCTGCCCAGATTTACATGAATACTGGTTTCCAGATCATCGGCAGGCCGAGCATGGGTTCTTGGATGACTTATGGGCTGGGCAGCGAGTGCAAGGACCTGCCAGGCTTTGTGGTTTTGATCTCCGGCGAGAACCAGCCCGATGGCGGAAAGGCTTGCTGGGGCAGCGGGTTTCTTCCGACCTTGTATCAAGGCGTTGAGTTCCGGTCACAAGGCGAGCCGGTTCTCTTTTTGACAAATCCAGAGGGTGTTTCCGAAAAGAGTCGCCGCGAGTCCCTCGATCTCATTAAGCAATTAAATGAGATGCATCTTGCGAGCAATGGCGATCCTGAAATCACCACCCGCATTGCGTCCTATGAGATGGCGTACAAAATGCAGTCGAGTGTTCCGGATCTGGTCGACATCTCGAAGGAGCCTGCATCTATACACGAGTTGTACGGCACCGAGCCCGGGAAGAAATCATTTGCAAACAATTGCCTGCTCGCACGGAGGCTAGTGGAACGCGGCGTTCGTTTCGTTCAGCTTTATCATAGGGGTTGGGACAATCACGGCACATGGAGTCATGATGATATTGTCAATCGGCTTCCGAGCCTGTGCGAGGAAACGGATCGCGCTGCGGCCGCGCTCATACAGGACCTGAAGCAGCGAGGGCTGCTCGAAAGCACGATTGTGGTGTGGGGCGGCGAATTCGGCCGGACGCCTATGAACGAAGCGCGGAACAATTCTAAATTTCTAGGGCGCGATCATCATCCGAGAGCCTTCACTATGTGGGTGGCTGGCGGAGGCTTCAAGCCAGGTATCACGTTTGGGAAGACCGACGCGCTGGGTTACAACATTGCCGAGGATCCGGTAGACGTGCACGATTTGCACGCCACCATTCTTCATCAGATGGGGATCGATCACACAAAACTGATTTATCGCTTCCAAGGCCGCGATTTTCGGCTGACCGACATCGCCGGAAACGTAGTCGACAAGCTCATCTCGTAGGATCCGGTTGCCGACCGAATTGTCACGTAGAGGGCTACTTGGCGCCGCTGGACTCTTAGCGCTCGGTCCCGGGTTACCGTTGGCGGCCTGGGCCCAAGAAAAAGGCAAGCGTCTAAGGGTTATTGTGGCCGGCGGCCATCCCGATGATCCTGAAACTGGCGCTGGTGGTACGATCGCGCGGTACTCACTAATGCACCACGATGTTGTTTGCCTTTATCTGACGCGCGGCGAGGCAGGAATCGAAGGGAAATCCCATGAAGAATCAGCGTGCATTCGTACTACGGAAGCGCAGACTGCATGCCGAATACTCGGTGCTCGACCAATCTTCGCTGGGCAGATAGACGGTGCAACCGAGGTCAATTCCGCCCGTTATGATGATTTCCACAATCTGCTAGCAGGGCTTGCAGCCGGATATCGTGTTTACGCATTTTCCGGTCGACACGCATCGTGATCATCGGGCAGTCTCGCTGCTGGTATTCGACAGCTGGCAGCGCGCTAAACGCAAATTTCTGCTTTACTATTTCGAAGTGTTAACGGGCGAGCAGACTCAGAATTTTCAGCCCACCGATTACGTCGATATTACCGGCGACCGAGCCTCTGAAACGCAAGGCATGCATGGCACATGAAAGTCAGGGACCAGTTGAAATGTATTCATACCACGAAAAAATGAGCCGGTTCCGCGGCATGGAATGCAGAGTAGAACATGCGGAAGCGTTCGTCAGCTATGCCTTGAATGGACATGCTGGAGCAATGCTAGACGGCTTATGATCGCAGTCTCTTGAGTGGTGAAGATGGGCATCAAGTCGCGACTGGCGAGGCATGCTATGCTTGCGGTCAGCGACGAAGCGGGAGTAATTCAGCGGTAGAATGCCAGCTTCCCAAGCTGGACGTCGCGGGTTCGATCCCCGTCTCCCGCTCCATGTTTTTAGTGGCTTAGGAGTTTTTGAAAGTCTCAGCATTGCTGCGATTAGTGGGTTAAGCCCTCCTAGTGAGCGAGTACACAAGGAGCGCGGCGGAAATGGTTCCCGCCTTTACACAAAATGAAGGAACTGCGCACGTGGTCGGTACGCGAACTCCGGGCGAGGTTCTCGGCGCCGCGAATTTTTCACGCGGGCTTCGATTATCGGCTTCGATCCCGGTCACGGAAAGATCTGCCCATGGAGAAGGGACAGGCAGTTTTGGAGAGACCATAGCAACGCATTGCTCACTTGTCCGACTGCAGGCGAGCGTTCGACTAGTCTACGATAACGTCCGCTTGCATTGCCCGGCTTCTCTACCCGGACTCCACGATCCGCGAAGCGGCTTTCGAAACCGTCTTTCTTCGATGTCGTGGTCGGCAATGTGCCCTTCGGAAGCTATCCGGTCTACGATCCGCAGTATGCCAGGCACGCCTCGCTCACGCGGTCCATTCATGGTTACTTCGTCGCGCTCGATAAACAGAACAGCTCTGTTTGCCAGTACAGCGCTTCCGAAGCCAATCTGATTGCGGCCATCCGGCTTCCAACACGACGTTGAAAGCCAACGCCGGAACGGACGTCACAACCGATGTTCTCTTTCGATACATTAGATCAAGTATGTTCACGGTAGTATCGCTTGCGCCGGCGATTCTGTTCTGCGTTGTCACCATGCTGGGCTGGGGCTCCTGGGCAAACACGCAGAAGCTGGCCGGAAAGACCGCTTGGCCATTTGAGCTCTATTACTGGGACTACGCAATCGGTGTGTTTCTTTTTAGCATCCTTTTCATGTTCACTCTAGGGAGCATGGGTTCCACTGGAATGCCGGCGCTTGAAAACCTGCGGCAAGCATCACGCGGACCCGTATTCCGAGCGATGTTTAGCGGAGCCTTGTTCAACGTCGCTAACATCCTCCTGGTTGTCGCAATCGATGCCGCGGGGATGTCAGTTGCTTTCCCAGTTGGAATCGGACTGGCACTCGTAATTGGGACGATTGAGAGCTATGCTCAGGCTCCAAAAGGGAATCCGCTGTTGCTCTTCGCAGGCGTGGCACTTGTGGTTCTTGCCATGATGACATCCGCGCTGGCTTACAGCAAATTGCCCCGAGCGAGCGGCCGCGGATGGATGAGAGGGCTCGTTTTCAGCGTAGTTGCAGGTCTCCTGATGGGCTCGTTCTACCCGCAACTGTCTCGCTCGATTGCGCCGCACTTCAATACAACTCCGATCCAACCCGGCTACCTCACCCCGTACATCGCCTTGTTCTTTTTCGCGATCGGTCTCCTAATTAGCAACATAGTTGTGAACACAATCTTCATGAAAGCTGGGGCCAAGAGCTACGGTCAATATTTCGCCGGAACGATAAAGCTCCATTCAGCGGGGGTGCTCGGCGGCGCAATCTGGATGCTCGCTTTGAGCTTGAACATTATTGCGTCGGGTGTCGCTGGTCCGGCAATCTCCTATGCCCTGGGTCAGGGTGCGACGCTTGTAGCTGCGATTTGGGGTGTATTTATCTGGAAAGAGTTCCGCGCCGCGCCTGCCGGGACAACGCCGCTAATTTCTCTTATGTTCGCCTGCTATGCGCTTGGCCTGATCGCGATTGGTGTCGCCACCCAGTGACGAGTTTTTCGACTCTTTGTCATTCCGACACAATGGGCAACAAAAGTGCTGAAGGATGCTGCGCGTCGTGATAAATCGTGTTTGTTGCGGATACATGCCGCTGGGCAAATTCCACATCCTCGCCGGTATTTAAGTTTCTATCGAAGCGAGGGAAATTACTGCTGCTAATTTCCAGGCGCAACGAGTGCCCTTTTCGGAAGATATCACTGGTTGCCCACAAATCAATGGCGAACTTATACACCTGCCCAGGGTTCATTAATTGAGGTTTTTCCTGCGAATCGCGATAACGGGCGCGAAGAATTCCTTCTGTTAGGTTTTGAGCGAAACCATTTGGCCAGACATCCACGAGTTTGGCTGTGAAATCGGTGTCAACTGCTGAGGATTTTGCATATAGGTCAAGGCTAACCGGTCCAGTTACTTCGAAATCACGGGTAAATGGAGCAGTAGAGTAGATCAAAACGTCGTCTCTGGCTTCGGTCGGCCGTTGGTCACGCGGCCCTGGCGCAGGTGCTCAGAGTCGCAGCAAAGAGGGCCGCCAATGGTAGCAGCGGGATCAGAGGGATTGTAAACATAGTGGTCGGAACGCTCGGAGCCGGGCGTCTTCGTCGAGAGACTGCCATCCCCGCGAAGTGAATTCGCGCTTTGGCCCGCGTGCAAGAAGTATTTTGTGCTGTGGGCGCGAGCTAAGGGCCAATCGTCCTCTTGCCGCCACTCGTTTACGCCCATGACGAAAATCTTCACAGGCTTTTCCTTCGCTACGTCATTCTGGACCCCTTTGAAAAGGAAATCGTACCAGCTCAGAGTAGGGCCGTCTTCGTCGAATTGTGCTGCCGCGGGGCCGAAATCGACATCACCGATTTTGCGCCCACTACCGGCGTGTCCGCCTATCATGACCAGCAGATGCTGCCCGGAGCGAGCCGCTGGATTTCCAGCCTTTGCTTTCATCCCCATGTAATTACGCAGCGATCCTCCCTGAAAAATGTCGTACCAGGCGGCAATCGTCAGGGCAGGAACCGTAATTTCGGAGTAATGATCTTCGATTGACCAGCGCTTCCAATACTCGTCGTAGCTCGGGTGAGCGAGCCAGTCCAGAAAATAGGGAGCCAAAGAGGCAGTCAAGTTGGCCTTGGCCGGAGCTTCATCGAAATTAAATAACGGATAACTCGCGAGAGGAAGAGTCCGGGCCCCCTGCATGGCATTTGTATGTTTTTGCACAATGCGGTTCAAGGTGTCCTGTGCGAGACCGGAGGTCCACGATTCGTTGAACCATTGCTCGAACGCTCCGCCCTGATAAGTCCAGTTATCGTGATAATTGCTGGCTGTCACTACGGGGCAGATGCCCGCAAGGTGCGGAGGATGAGCGATGGCGGTCAGCATTTGCGTCGCGCCAACATACGATCCGCCGAACATGCCCACTTTACCGTTCGAATAGGGTAATGATGCCGCCCATTCGACGGTATCGTATCCATCCTGCGACTCATGCTTGAAGGGGTACCATTCGCCCTCTGACGTATAGCGCCCCCGGACATCTTGAACAATGACGATGTAACCGTGAGCGGCGACCTCGAATCCGAAACGTGCTTCGCCGCTCTTGTTGTATGGGGTGCGCTGAAGAAGTACGGGGAACCGCCCATCAACTTTCGGTCGATAAATATCGGCTCGAAGCACGACACCATCGCGCATCATGATTTTAACCCCACCCTCGACAGTGATCTCGTACCGCTCGGCAGACCAGGCGAGAGTCGCCGATGCAAAGAGACATAGAACAAGTACTGGTAACGATGCTTTCTTACGATTCATGAAGGATCTCCAAGATGCAAAAGGACTCGTTGTAGGATATAAGATCTCTTCTTGAAAAGTATGTTTTTTACTGCCCTCGTCATCTCCTCATTGTTGGGAACCGGTGTTAGTTCAAGCTCAGCAGGAAAGACCATGAAACTCGATGTAAGTTCAAGCGCATTTTCGGAAGGTCAATCCATCCCCGAAAAGTACAGTTGCGACGGTCAGGACGCCTCTCCTCCGATTAAGTGGAGTGGGGCGCCCGCGAACGCCAAGAGCATAGCGATCATCTGCGAAGATCCCGACGCGCCATCAGGAACGTTCACTCATTGGGTTTTATACGATCTCCCCGGCGCAACAAAGGAATTGGCGGAGGGGTCATCGGATGGCGGCAAAGAAGGCGCGAACGGGTTCGGTAAGAAGGGATATGGGGGGCCTTGCCCTCCACCGGGCAGGCCGCACCGTTATTTCTTTCGTGTTTATGCGCTCGACACGCCGTCGCTGGGTGACGCGGGGCGCTCAAAAGAGGAAGTCACTGCCGCCATGCAAGGCCACATACTCGCCCAAGGGCAACTCATGGGCACATACAAAAGAAACAAGTAATTTGCCCTTAAGAGCATGCCGCATCATCTG
The DNA here is from genome assembly GCA_963771565.1 of uncultured Acidobacteriaceae bacterium. Taxonomy (GTDB): domain Bacteria; phylum Acidobacteriota; class Terriglobia; order Bryobacterales; family Bryobacteraceae; genus Bog-105. Next base: position 27,443 of record CAVYUB010000012.1, on the reverse strand, counting down.
CGGCTAAGCTTTGCGAGACCGGCGTTTTCGAGCAGCTTGCTTGGCCTGCTTGGATAACGCTTTAGGTGAAGCGGCCGAACGGCCTTCCCGCTTCAGCGCTCCCAGGGTGGCGCGGGATCGCTTGGGCGAAGGCTTGGAGGCCGACTTCGTTTGGCCCTTCCGATAATCGCGCTCGGCTCGTTCGCGGGTGGGCTCGCTAGCTTGTCCCGCTTTGGGCGGCGGCAGCTTTACCCCGGCACGGCGGGCCTTCGAAAGGCCAATCGCAATCGCTTGCTTGGTCGAGCGAACGCCGTGTTTGCCTTCCCGGACGTGCTCAATTTCTTCGCGAACGAATTCGCCGGCCTGCGTGGTGGGTGCCTTTCCTTCACGCGCATCTTGCTGGGCACGTTCAATCGTCTTTTTTTCTGGCATTGCCAACTCCTACAATGTTGACGTCACTGGCCGGAGGGAAATTTCGTAATCTGATCTCTGATGAACGAGCCGGAAGTAGTCAGATTCGAACGGGGCTCTGTGCGAGGATTTCTTCACAAGCCCTGCGACCCGGTAACAGCGAGTTTGGTGCTGACCCACGGGGCGGGTGGTAACTGTGAAGCGCCGCTGCTGGTTGCCCTCGCGACCGCTTTTTGCAAGACGGGCATGTTGGTATTGCGGTGCGATCTCCCTTTTAGACAGCGCAAGCGATTTGGACCACCAACTCCCGCTACGGCTGCGGAGAATCGGGCAGGATTGAGGGATGCGGTCAGCGCAGTCCGAACGCTGGCATCCGCTCGAGTGCTTCTAGGTGGCCACTCTTACGGTGGGCGACAGGCAAGCATTCTGGCGGCTGAAGAACCTGAGCTGGCCGATGCCCTCCTACTCTTTTCATACCCGCTGCATCCACCGGGCAAGCCCAACCAGCTACGGACAGATCATTTCTCTAAATTGAAAGTTCCCGCTACATTCGTGCACGGAACCCAGGATACATTCGGGTCAATCGAAGAAATGCGCGCAGCGCTTCACTGGATCCCCGCAAAAACAGAGCTTGCTGTAATCGAAGGCGCAGGCCATGACCTTGACCGAGGCAAATTCGATATCGACCAGCTTGTTGTCGGCAGGTTTCAAAGCGCGATGCGCTAGGCGATCGCGCGTATGACGCGGAGCGGCAAGAGAATGATTGCTGCAACAAGCGCTAATGCTCCATGCACGGCGATTCCCAGCAACCGAAACGGGATCAATAACAGCCACACTATCGGGTAACAGATGGCACTGCACCCCTCTTCTGAGACAAACTAGCTTCCCGAGAAATGGGAACACCGCGTTCTTAGCATTTTAGTTAACATCCGTCGCCTTCGGATTGTGGGAAGTGTGGGAATCCCGAAGGAATTTCCAAGGCCTGTGGGAACGGTGGGAAACCTGCCTTTGGTTTTCCGCCGTTTCCATCAGCGCCGTCACTTTCCACAATCGTCATGGATTGCTCAAATTCTTCCGGCGTCGCATAGCGCAAAGCGGAGTGCAGACGCTGCCGGTTATAGATTTCTTCCAGAAATTCGCCGATACGACGTCGTGCGTCGTCCAAGTTCTGATAGCTACGTCCTTGTACTTCCTCCTCTTTCAGCGTGCGCATAAACCGCTCCGCTCGCGCGTTCTCGTATGGACTTCCACGCCGGCTCATGCTGATTCGGATTTCATGCGCGACGAGCAACTCTGTGTATTCACGTGAGGCGTACTGCACGCCGCGATCTGAGTGATGGATCAGAACACCGGGCTGCCAGGTACGATCGTTCAGCGCCATTCTTAGGGCCTTTATGGCTAATTCCACGCGCAAAGAGCGTCCGAGTTCCCAACCGATGACGCGTCGTGAATACGCATCCAGCACGACTGCCAGAAACACGAATTCACTGCGCAAGCGGATATAGGTAATGTCCGCTATCCATAGCTGATTCAAGCCGGTCAGGCTCAAGCGACGCGTTAGGTTGGGATAGACCGGCAAATCATGCTGAGAGTCCGTGGTCAGAACATACTTCGCTCGCCGTAGACTCAACAGGTTGTCTTCCTGCATCAGCCGAAGGACGCGTTTCTTGTTCGCCAGATAGCCTTCCCGGCGTAGCAATGCCGTGAGCGGGCGATAGCCGCACTTGCGGCCGTGAGCGACGGCGAGCTGTTGAAGTCGTTCTCGCAAAAGCAAATCCTCCTCTTTGGGCTTCTCCTGTTGCAGATAACGGTAAAAACCCGCCCGGCTAACTTCCGCTAACCGGCACTGCCGCTCGATGGTCAGTCCTTTCCCTTCGAGTGAGAGCGAAGCTTCGATTCCTCGATAGACGGCATTTCGCCAGCGTCGTCCGGATGCTGCATCGTTCCCCTGACATGCTCGAAGGTGCGCCTGAAAAAATCGACTTCCAGTTGCTTGGCGCCCAATCGTCGTTCCAGTTCAGCAATGCGCTTCTGTAGCGGACCCTGAACCTTCTTTTTCGCCGCAGCACGAGCTCGTTTTGCGGATGCTGCCAGTTGTTCTCTGCTGCGCGGCTGCCCTGGCTTTCGAGCGAGTGCTTCCTCTCCCTCGGTCTGCAGTTGCTCTCTCCACTTGTAGAGAAATCTCCGTCCCACGCCCAGCTCTTTCGACAAACCTGAGATCGTCTTGCACGTCTTCATCCGGCGCACTGCTTCGAGCTTGAATTCCTTGCTGTACGTTTTCACTGCCACACCCTTTGGTCCTCTCATTCTGACCGCAAAAGTGTTCCCAATTCTTTACAGCTCGGTTTGTCTCAATTTGAGGGTCCACTACAGATGAGTGCCACGATGGCCAGAGGCCACGAAAACACGAAGAGAAGGCACCACAGCAGAAAAATGATCATGTGTCGCTTACCATTTCGAAATACGAATTGAAAAAGATCCAGGTTCCGTCAATTTACTGGCCGTGAGCCCACCAACTTTTTGCCGCAGAGGCGCTCTAGTATCGCGACGGGGGCATTGCTGGGAACGGCCATGGATTCCCGCGCCACAATGAGTGTTTGTTCCAGCGCGAATTGGCCAGATTGCACGGAATGCGGCAGCACGTCCGTGAACGCCAACCAAGTGGAGCCCGGCGGAAAATCAAAGCGGTATTTTGTGCAGTTCGACTGGAACGCCTGATTGCGCTTCAGATAATCGTGAAATCGAAGCATGAACTCGTCGTATGGTGATCGAGGAACCACTGGCAGCCGTAAGGTGTGAAGTCCGCGCAGAAGTTGATTACGGAAGCGATTTACCGGCGATGCCGCTTGGGCGGCCAACTCCTCCAGCCCGGCATCTCGCGCATAGCGCTCAGCGATAACACGGAAAGGGTCGGAAGTAATCCACACGCGAGGCTTCTCGGGGTGGATGTTTGTGAAGATACGCAAAATCAGGTCCCCATTGGTTGGGCGGGAGGGGAAGGCATCCGTGTGAATCAAATCATTGCGTTTGTTCAAGGGGAGATCGCGGCCCTCTTCTTCGAGGGGGCGGAAACTTGCGTAGTCGAGCTTCCAGGCCGTCGCATATTGAGGAAGTAGCTCCCGCGTGAACTCGATGACGTTGCGCGAATACTCCTGAAATACGTTGTGGAGCGTCGCCATTTCCACACTCTTTGGGTCAACCCCGGTGACCCGGTCGAGCGTCGGCCGGTAAGCAATATTCTTGTGCACGGCGCCCCCGGAGAAATCCAGACCCCGCAGGAAATCCTTTGCCGTTTCGGATAACTCAAAAGGCGTGGTTGGAAATAAAATGACGTTTCCGGCCTCTAGCTCCGGGCGGTAATCGCGGGGTTCACGCGCAGGCCACTGATCGACGGCTATCACTTCCATCAGCGAAGTTCCGTCGACGTGAAGTACGTGAGTTGCACAGAAACCCCAGTATAAATCGGGAGGGGATCTTCGCCATTGTGCGGCGATGTTCAAAATCGAGTGATTCTGATCCCAGAATCGAACACATCGAGCCGAGATCTGTGCATGTATCCCCCTGATGACATTCGCTGGATGGCGATTCACGCCTTCGGTATTCGAACTGCAGAGGCATTCAGAACATATCTCGTCTTTAGGAGCGTTGATGCTACAAAACCTCCGCTTTGCGTCGCGAATGCTGCGGAAGAACTCCGGGTTCACGCTTGTCGCCGTTTGTTCACTCGCCATGGGGATTGGCGCGAATTCCGCGATGTTCAGTTGGGCGGATGCTCTTCTATTGAGGCCGCTGCCGGTTTTGAAGCCTAGCGAAATCGTAAATGTCCGCTCCAGCTCTCCATCCGATCCCTCGAACAACGTCTCCTATCGCGATTACGTCGATTTTCGAGACCACAATCGGACCTTCGATGGCTTGATGGCGTATACGCTTGCTCCGTTTGGGCTGAGCGAAAAACTGGACGCATTGCCGCAGCTGAAGTACGGCCTTTTTGTGTCTGGGAATTTCTTCCGTGTGCTAGGTGTTGAACCGGCGCTCGGCCGCGGATTTCGGCCTGATGAAGACAAAATTCCAGGGCGCGATGCGGTGGTTGTGCTCAGTCACGATTTATGGGTGAGCCAATTCGGAGCTGACCGTTCGGTAATCGGGACAAAAGTGCGGCTGAACGGAACGGAGTTCACGATCGTCGGTGTAGCTTCCGAACACTTTACTGGCGTGGACCAATATTTTAGGCCTGCCTTGTTCGTCCCTATCGCGATGTCGGCGCGTGTCGGGCAGCAAGATGCGCTCGAGAAGCGCGACAATCGCTGGCTGACTGCTAAGGGGCGCTTAAAGCCGGGCGTCACGACTGTGCAAGCGCAGGCAGATCTTGTCTCGATCGCGTCGGAGCTGGAGCGAATGTATCCTGACACGAACCGCAATCAAAAAGCGAGAGTAGAAACGGAACTCCAGCTGCGCATTGAACAAGACCCGATAGATTCGCAGCTAGTCGCGATGCTGATGACGCTGGCTTTCAGCGTGCTTCTGGTTGCATGTGCAAACGTGGCGGGCCTGTTGCTCAGCCGCGCACGGGCGCGTTCCCGTGAAATCGCAGTGCGTCTCGCTATCGGAGCGGGCCGGGGCCGTCTCATCCAACAATTGCTGTTCGAGAGTCTGCTGATCGCGCTCATCGGTGGAGCTGTGGGTGTGGCAGTCGCGTACGGCGGGGTAACATTCCTTAACCGGATACAGGTCCCCTCGGACCTGCCCATCGTGCTCGCCGCGCAACTCGATCGCCGCGTTTTGCTCTTTACGCTAGCCGTTTCGCTGGCAAGTACAATCCTGTTCGGACTGACTCCCGCGATCCGGAGTACCCGGTCGGACCTGGTCCCGGCACTCAAAGCTGCCGATGCGGATTTGACCGCCCGCCACCGCCTCTGGGGCCGCAATTTGCTCGTCATTTGCCAAATTGCGATCTCGCTGGTCTTGCTGACGGTTTCGACGATCCTGTTTCGAGGCTTTGCGCAAGAGGTCAAAAATCCTGGTTTTCGCACGGATCATCTGCTGATGATGAGCTTCAATCCGGCGCTGGTCCGCTACACCGATGCTCAAACCAAGCAGTTTTATAAACAGTTTTTGGAAAGAGCGCGGTCAGCGCCTGGCGTAAAGTCGGCAGCGTGGACCGTGGACATTCCTTTTATGCCGGATCAAGACGGGGACGCCGTGGCGCCCGAAGGCTATCAGTTCCCGGCCGGCCAGCAAGCGGCTAACGTGTTCTCCGACACTGTGGGCGACCAGTATTTCGAGACCCTGGGCATCTCGATGTTGCGCGGACGCGCGTTTCTACAATCTGATACCGCAAATACGCCACGTGTCGCTGTGGTCAATGAGCAGTTTGCAAAACATTATTGGCCTAATCAAGATGCAATTGGGAAGCGCTTTCATTTGACAAATGCAAGCGGTCCCCCCGTACAGATAGTGGGCATTGCCAAAACCACAAAGTACCTGTGGATCGCCGAGCCTCCGACGGAATACATATATCTGCCGCTGGCGCAGCGGCCCCAAACGCATATGACGCTGATTGCTGAATCGGAATCGGATTCAGCGACTCTGGCACCGGTTCTGCGAGAAGCCGTCAAAAGCCTCGATCCCAACATGCCCATCTACGGCGTCCGCACGATGGACAATTTCTACAAAGAGCGAGCCATTAAGACCGGAACTATAATCATGCAAACCGTCGGAGGCCTCGGAGTGACGGGACTGCTGCTGGCGATGGTTGGGCTGTACGGACTAGTGGCCTATTCCGTCAGCCGACGCACACGCGAGATTGGGATTCGGATGGCAATCGGAGCGGACCGGATAAAAGTCGCGCGAATGGTATTGAAGCAAGGCCTGATACTCGCTTTGATCGGCACCGCAATTGGTGTTATGGCAAGCGTGGAGGCGGATAAGGTCTTGGGGTTCATGTTTGGCGGCTCGACTGGCATGAGCTTCGAAGAGGCAGTGATTATTTTTCTGCTGATGCCTCTCACACTAATTATGGTGACATTACTCGCTACGTATGCTCCCGCTCGGCGCGCCTCGCTAATCGATCCAATGAAGGCGTTGCGAGACGAGTAACGAAACGTCCGAAGATAATCCAGCCGGGTTCGCTAGTGCGAAGCCTGCTTGCTGAAGACGAGCGTTTCTTCTTTGCTGGTCGGGTCGATGTGTTCCAACCCTATGGTGAGGGTGTGCGTATCGGACGAAAGTTTCATCGTCCATTCATCGCTGGCATCTTCTTTCGGCCCCTCGGTCTTTAGGACTACCAACGCAGGGCCGTTATACCAGAGAGAGACTTTCGCCTTGTGCCCGCCTTCATCGTATTCGCATTCCGTGCCGCCGGTACCGCAGACGAACTGCGACGTGACCTCCTTACCATCCTTCTCGCGAACGACTCTCACCATTTTGATCTTGTTCGAGACGTTCTCGATGCTTAGATTAACCAGCCGCCCATCCTCCACCTGACTCTTGGCGGCGTCCATTTGCCAATTACCCGTAAAGTTCGGGCTGCCGGAATCTGCGGATACAAGGAAGGGGAAAACTAAAGGCGCAGCAAGCCCAGCCAGCGCCCATCGAAAACAGCGCATAAAAACCTCCTGGCGCGACCTCGCAATCGAGCGGCGCGCGAAAATGTTCTTGTATTTACATTTATACCTGAAAATTTTGAGATCGCGCAGTAGCCCTGCGCTATGACTGCTGCACACCGCCCCTGATGACGCTCATCGCCGTTGCGATGAAGGATCCGGCATCCGAGAGATTAGTGGGAATGATGAGGGTGTTACCAGCTTTGGCGAGATTGCCAAATTGTGTGATGTACTGCTCGGCAACTCGGAGTTGGACAGCCTGGAACCCGCCCGGTGCCTGAATGGATGCGGCCACCCGGTTGATGCCCTCAGCCGTGGCGGTAGCAATCGAGAGAATGGCTTGCGCCTGCCCCTCTGCTTCGTTGATCCGCTGCTGGCGGACCGCTTCGGAAGCTTTTATCGCCTTCTGCTTTTCACCTTCGGCGGTGTTGACCGCGGCATCTCGTACGCCTTCAGAAGTGAGTATGACGGAACGCTTTTCACGTTCAGCCCTCATCTGCTTTTCCATCGCGGCAAGGATGTCTGCAGGCGGCGTGATGTTCTTGATTTCGTAGCGGAGGACCTTAACGCCCCAGGGCTCGGACGCCTTATCCACCTCGCTGACCACGGCCAAGTTGATTTGGGCGCGCTCCTCGAAAGTCCTGTCGAGATCGATTTTGCCGATTTGGGATCGGAGGTTTGTCTGGCAGAGCTGGGCGATGGCAAAGCTGTAGTTGGAGATGCCGTATGAGGCGCGCTCGGCGTCGAGGACTTTCACGTACAGTATTCCATCGACACGCACCTGCACGTTGTCACGAGTGATGCAAACTTGTTCGGGGATCTCGAACGCAGTCTCCTTGAGCGAGTGTCTATAGCGGATGACATCCACGAAGGGCGTGAGGACATGGAAACCCGCCTGGAGGGTGGCGGCATAACGTCCAAGCCGTTCAACGACAAAGGCTGCTTGCTGCGGCACGACCACCGCAGTCTTAGCGAGGACGATAATGGCGAAAAAGACGAGGACACCAACAGCGATAATGCCTACGGTCAATTATTTCTCCTAGATCCTGACATGTAACGTTAGGCCGTCAATTTTCTCGACCCGGCACCGCACTTCCGGAGCGATGATCACCGAACCGGTGTTCAATGCAGACCAGCACGAACCGCGCAGCTCGACTTTCCCGAATCCTTGCGGAGGGATGGCCTCAATCGCTTGTGCGGTCTCGCCGACCAGAGAATCGACAGAATGAGTCCGGTTTCGGAAATGAAACTTGGCTAGTAGAGGTTTGCGTAGCAGGACGACGCACAAGAGTGAGCTCCCGATAAACACGAGTCCTTGGGCAAAAAGGGAAGGCACGAGACCAAGCAAAACGGACAACGCTGTGATAACGCCGCCCACTCCGAAGAAGAACATGAAGAAGCTGGTGGGCAGGAAGAGCTCGGCAACCATAAGAACGATGCCAAAGATGAGCCACGTCCACCACGCAAAAGTAACAGGTTCCATGGCAATACTGGAGAGCAATGTACCATGGCGGCCGCGTGCCGTTGTGGCTTTGCTTATGCGCGGTTGCATTCTCGCAGCCGTACACGTAACCTGGTACTGCGTGGACGGCACATACCGAATCGGAGCAACTCTGCTGGTTTTAGTGTCGCTGTTCGCTCCGACGATGGCGTGCGCACTCCCCATGTCCCAAATGACGGCGGCGGAACAGTCCTGTTGCAGGCGCATGAAGGACCAATGCGGAAAGATGCACATGCCCGCCTCGCACAGTTGCTGTCAGCCCATGGTTGAAAGTAACCGTTCGGACCTCGCGCCGCCCCAGGCTGCCTCATTCCACGTTCACGTTGCAATCCTTGCTATGGCTCCGCAGCTCTCGATGCACGGACTTCCTCTTTGTGACTATCGGTCGATTGAGAAGCTGGACCATTCTCCGCCGCCTTACCAGTCCTTACCTTCTGTACTAAGAATCTAGACACATCTCCGCTCTTCCCTCTCGAAGTATGCGCGTGGAAGTGCGTCTGTGCACACGCGGGAAGTGATTGAGTGACAGGAGATTTGTCGATGAAAATCGGGATAATTCTGGCCGCGATGGGGGCGCTGGCGAGTGGTCTGCCCGTTTGGGCGCAGAATCCTACCCCTCTTTCTGAGCTCTTGGCCGAAGCTGCGCGAAACAATCCAGACATTCTCGCGGCACAGCACACGTGGCAATCCGCAACACACGTTCGGAAGCAAGTAACAACGCTGCCGAATCCCCAATTCACACTTCAGGAGTTCAGCGTCGGCAGCCCCAAGCCATTCGCAGGGTTCAACACAAGCAATTTCGCGTATATCGGAATCGGCGCCTCTCAGGAGCTGCCTTATCCAGGAAAGCTCCGCCTCAAGGGAGAAGCGGCCGATCGCGCGGCCGAGGCTCAGCAGGCCCAAATAGCGGTGATCAAGGCTTCGATTGCAGATCAAATCAAAACAGCTTACCTGCGATTGGCTTACTTACAGCAGACGTTGACGTTACTCGAAAGTAGCAGAACCACTTTAGGACAGGTGATCGAAAGCGAACTGCTCCGGTACCGGACCGGAGCGGGAAATCAAGCCGATGTATTGAAGGCACAGCTCCAGCGCACAAAGCTTGTTCGAGAAGTCACGATGCATCACCAAGAAATGGAACAGATGCAGGCCGACTTGAAAAGGCTGCTGCATCGATCCCAGGAATCCCCGGACATCGTTGCCCAAGATCTGACAGTCACAACCCTGCACCACAGCTCTCTTGAACTGCTGAACTTTGTGCGCCACCAAAACCCTGAGGTGAAGTTCGAAGCAAGCACGATTGAGAAACAAAACGCTGTATTGCGATCTGCTCAACGCGCCGGCAAGCCGGACTTCAGCGTCGGCTACATGTATCAACGCACCGGAGACGATTTTCCCGCGTACTACATGCTCACGTTCAATCTGATCTTCCAGCGGCGGCAGCGCGTCAGGGCGGAAGTCGCGGAAGCCGCAGAATCACTGAAGAGCGCTCAGGAACAACTGGATGCCCAAGTCCAGGAACAGCTCGCGGAAGTACAGAAGCAATACGTGGCGGCGACGAGTACCGCCGAAGAACTCACCGAATATCGCGAAGGAATGATTCCTCAAGCCGACGCCGGATTTCATGCCGTGCTCGCGGAATACGAATCGAACAAACAGCAACTTGATTCGGTACTGATCTCGTTTAATGACGTGCTCGAGCTGAAGCGTGAGTATGCACAGTCGCTTTTGGATCATGAGAGCGCTATTGCGCGATTGGAAACCTTGACGGGGGTAACACTGCGATGAACAAGTACGTTTTGCGGACTTCCCTGGTTTGGCTGGCAGTAATCGTTTGCGTGGCTGCAGCTTATTTTTATCGCAGCCGTGGGTGGCTCAAGCAGCGTACAGCACCTTCCGCGGAGGTACAGCCTGTAGCAATAGGGCCTGTTGCCTTTTCTGAAGCGCCGCTTGCACCTGTGCAGCTTACGCCCGAGCGCATGCAAAGCATCGGCGTGGAGACTGGCACCGTCCAGTGGAAGCAGGTCAACGATGAGATTCGGGCAACCGGGACCGTAGACATCGATGAGCGACTGATCTCTTACGTGCAAGTTCGCTTCTCTGGATACGTGCGGAAGGTTTTCGCTAACGCGACGTATCAGTACGTGAAGAAAGGCGAACCGCTGTTCACGATTTATAGCCCTGAGCTGGTGGCAACGCAGAACGAGTACCTGCTCGCAAGGCGAAGCGAATCGCTCTTAGGCCGCAGCAGCGTGGACGGTGTGGCCTCCGGCGCGGCGGCCTTAACCATCGCGGCCGAAGCCCGTCTGCGGCAGTGGAGCATCCCTGAAACGGACATCGCTACATTGCAGGAAACAGGCAAACCGATTTCCGACCTGGTGATCTACTCACCCGTTTCCGGATACATCACCGAACGCAACGCGCTCCCGAACCTCTACGTCGAACCTGCGACACGTCTCTACGCGATTGCAGATCTTTCACGCATTTGGGTTTATGCGCAGGTGTTTCAAGACAACGTGGGGCGGCTGAAACCAACGGATGCAATGCAGATCACGGTGGATGCGTATCCTGCGCGCATATTTCGGGGGCGGATCGAGAGCATCTTGCCCCAAGTGGATATGGCAACCCGAACCGTGCGAGTGAGGCTGGAGATCCCGAATCCGGATCTGAAGCTGAAACCTGGAATGTTCGTGAATGCTGAATTCAGGTGCAACCTCGCTCGGCATTTAGTTGTGCCCGCCTCCGCAATTTTGCAATCGGGCGCGCGTCAACTCGCATTTGTGGACGAAGGCGGCGGCCGTTTGACGCCGAGGGATGTTGTCCTCGGGCCACGTGTTGGCGATGAGGTGATCGTGCTCCAAGGGCTCAGCGCTGGCCAGCGCATCGTCACGTCCGCTAATTTTCTGATCGATTCGGAGAGCCAACTCCAGGCTGCAGCTGGTTCTTACATCCCACCCCCACCTGGCGCGAGCGCCGCCGCAACACAGCCGTCGCAAAATGCGCAGGTGAATATCGACTTCACAAGCGATCCGAATCCGCCACACAAGGGAAATAACACCTTTCGCGTAAAACTCACCGGGAGCGATAGGAAGCCAATTGACGGGGCCGATGTTTCGGCGACGTTCTTCATGCCGGCAATGCCGGCAATTGGTATGGCTGCGATGACTACCAAAGCGAGCCTAAGCAGTCGAGGAAACGGCACATATGAAGGAACTGATGTTCTTCAATCGGGCGGAACGTGGCAGGTGACGATCACGGTTCAGAGGAACGGAAAAATGCTGGCGGCAAAACAACTCCGCGTGAACGCGGCCGGAGGCATGTGAGATGCTCGCCCGACTCATAGAAGGATGCTCCCGTAACCGGTTTTTGGTTTTCACCGGCGTCCTGCTGCTGACGGTTGCGGGAATCTGGTCGCTTGGTCACGTCCCACTCGATGCCTTACCGGATATCTCGGATGTGCAGGTCATCGTCCACACTGCCTGGAACGGCGAGCCGCCCGATGTCATCGAAGATCAGGTCACCTATCCGATCGTGACGAGCCTGCTGGCAGCTCCGCACGTCAAAGCGGTTCGGGCACAGACTATGTTCGGCGATTCCTACGTCTATGTCGTCTTTCAGGACGGGACAGATCTGTATTGGGCGCGCTCGCGTGTCGTCGAGTACCTCCAGCAGATCAGTGGGCGATTGCCGGAAAATGTGCATCCAGCCATCGGTCCGGATGCGACAGGTGCGGGCTGGGTGTATGAGTATGCGATCGTTGACACGAGCCACACGCACAGTCTGGCCGATCTACGCAGCTTGCAGGATTGGCATCTGCGGTATGCACTCGAAACGGTGCCTGGCGTGGCAGAAGTTGCAAGCATCGGTGGATTCGTGCGGCAATACCAGGTTCAGCTCGATCCGAACAAGCTGCTGGCCTACAACGTCCCGCTGTCCACGGTTATAAATCGCGTCAAGGCGAGCACAAATGAAGTGGGCGGACGTGTTCTTGACCTGAGCGGCGCGCAGTACATGATCCGAGGCCTTGGATATCTACATTCGCTGAACGATCTCGCGAACGTAGCCGTTGGAAGCAACAATGGAACACCCATCCTTTTACGCAATCTCGGGTTTGTCAGCTTTGGCCCGGATATCCGTGAAGGCGCTGCCGAGTGGAATGGCGAAGGCGAAACGGTGGGCGGCATCGTCGTCATGCGCCAAGGTCAGAATGCGCTGAACGTGATTGAGGGAGTGAAGGAGAAGCTGCGCGAGCTTGCTCCCTCGTTACCCGCCGGAGTTGAAATTATGCCGGGTTATGACCGCTCGGGTCTGATCCGAGATTCGATTTCAACGCTGAAACGAGACTTGCTGGAAGAGGCCGTGATCGTCAGCCTCGTTGTAATCATTTTCCTGATGCATTTCCGTTCGGCGTTGATTGCCATTCTCACACTTCCCATTGCCGTTTTGATCTCGTTCATCCCGATGCACCTACTCGGCGTCAGCTCGAACATCATGTCTTTGGGCGGTCTGGCGCTCGCGATCGGAGTGTTGGTGGACGCCGCGATCGTTATGGTCGAAAACGGCTATCGCCGGCTGTCGGAGCATCAGGAACAGCATTCCGGTCCGGTACCAAACGATATTCGCTTTCAAATACTGATCGATGCTGCGAAGCAGGTTGGGCCGGCGTTGTTCTTTTCGCTCCTGATTATTGTGGTTTCGTTTCTGCCGGTGTTTCTCCTGGAAGCACAAGAAGGGCGGATGTTTCGCCCATTGGCCTGGACGAAGACTCTGGCCGTTGGTTCGTCCTCCATTTTGGCGATTACGCTCGTGCCGGTTCTCATGACCTTGCTGATCCGCGGGCGTCTTCGTCCGGAGCGAGCCAATCCTGTCTCGCGATTCACACAAGCGCTATATCTGCCGGTGCTGCGCTTCTGTTTACGCCATCGCGTCATCGCTATCGTCTTAAATCTGGCTTTCCTGGTCTTGGCACTTCCGCTCGCCCTGCGCCTGGGCAGTCAATTCATGCCGCCGCTGTTTGAAGGCTCCTCTCTTTACATGCCGACCGCCTTACCCGGAATTGCAATTGAACAGGCAACTGCGCTTCTGGGCGAGCAAGACCGCATTCTTCGCAGCTTTCCCGAGGTTGAGAGTGTCTTCGGTTCCGTGGGCCGTTCCGATAGCGCAACGGACAACGCGCCACTCGATATGTATGACACGACCGTCATGTTGAAGCCTCGCGAGCTATGGCCGGCCGGGATGACCCACAACACCCTGGTGCAGGAAATGGACGCGAAACTCCAGTTTCCAGGTCTTTCCAACACCTGGACGATGCCTGTCGAGAACCGATTAGATATGGAACTCACCGGCATCAAGACTCCGCTCGGGATGAAAGTACAGGGCCCAAACGTTGAAGGAATCGAGCGAGCAGCTTCGGAAATCCAGGCGGTCCTCTCCGGTCTGCCCCAGGTCAGATCGATATTTGCAGAGCGCGTCGCACAAGGTTTCTACATCAACATCGAGCCCGATCGAGCAGAAGCTGCCCGTTACGGATTGACTATCGAAGATGTTCAGCGAGCAGTTAGTTCCGGCATTGGTGGACAGAACATCGCGGAAAATATCGAAGGACGCGAACGTTATCCGATCAATGTGCGGTATGAACGACATTTTCGGGATGCACCGCAGGGTATGCGCGGCGTGTTAATTGGAACGCCTTCTGGAGCGCAGATTCCACTCGGAGAAGTGGCGCGAGTGAACTTCTCTCGTGGCCCGTCGATGATGCGCGATGAAGACGGAGCACTAACCGGATACATTTACATCGATCTGAAAGATACGAATTATGGAGGATTTGTATCTCAAGCGACAAGACAGCTCAAAACGAAGCTTCGCTTAGCAGCGGGTTATACGTTCCAATGGTCGGGCGAATACGAATTTGAGCTGCGGGCAAAGCAACGCTTGAAATTGATCCTGCCGGTTGTCTTCTTTGTAATCTTCCTTCTTTTATATATGGTGTTTCATTCGGTAGCAGAAGCACTCGTTTTAATCTTCCCCACAATTTACGCGCTCACGGGTGGTTTATTGCTCCAGTACCTGCTCGGCTACAATTTCAGCGTGGCCGTTTGGGTGGGTTACATCGCTCTTTTCGGGATCGCGGTCGAGACCGGAGTGGTCATGGTTGTCTATTTGCACGAAGCGCTGGAACGCCATACGCAAAGTGCCCATGCTTTGACGAAAAGCGAACTCGAAACTGCGGTGATTGAAGGTGCAGTGCAGCGCCTTCGCCCCAAGCTGATGACCGTGACGGCGGTGCTTGCCAGTCTCGTCCCCATCCTCTGGGAATCCGGTATCGGCTCCGACGTGATGAAGCCGATCGCAGCCCCGATTGTCGGCGGGATGATCACTTCAACAATTCACGTACTGATTTTGGTTCCGATCTTCTTCATGATGATGAAGGAGCGGGCGATTTCTAAAGCAATGAACCAGGAGAACCTGTGATCTATCGACGAAGTTTGCCGTCCTTTCGGACCTGCCGATCAGCGCACGGTCTTACGGCTCGTGGTGCCTTGCGACTACATGGCGAATGAGAATCGCTGCCCGGCGTGCGGGGCGGGACTGAATCCAGTTTGCAGGAATCACTACGTTTTACTTTGAGCTGCCCCTGAGTGAACGACCCTGGTGCCTCTCTGCTCAAAGTTAAGCTCGTCAAACCGATAAGGTACTAAGGCGCGGCTGGGTGTAGGGAGGCCGCCGCGCCAAGGGCCGCAATATGATGGACCGTCAAAAGACATGCATTATCGGTGCGGGAGCGGCAGGAATTGCCACAGCGAATGCCCTTTCGCGCGCCGGTCTCTCGTTCGATTGGTTCGAGGCGGGTTCGCAGCTCGGGGGAATCTGGCGTTACGGTAACGACAACGGCTCCTCAGTTTACGCTTCCCTGATGACCAATACCTCTCAGGTGAATATGCAATGGTTCGGATACCCGATGCCGACAAGAGCTAATGACTACCTTACGCATGCCCAGGTATTGGAGTACATCGAAAACTTCACGGCTCACGTAAATCTCGACAACAAAGTCACTCTTTCAACGCGGGTGACGAGTGTTGAGCTACTGGCAAATCGCAATTTTCGTGCGAGCCTGCAGAGCCGGTCGGGTGAACAGTTTTGCCGGGACTACCGGGCCGTGATCGTAGCAGCGGGCTGCCACTCGACCCCCAAGCTCCCCGAGATTCCGGGGATTCTCAACGCACCGATCATGCATGCCTCCGAATACCGAACGCCTGAGATATTTGTCAATCGTAGTGTTGTCATTGCGGGGTTTGGCGCGTCGGGAGCTGACATTGCTAGTGATGCGGCAGGCAGTGCCACTACTGTTGTGCTATCCACTCGGAGCGGAGGGTACCTCCTACCGAGGTATGTAGCGGGTAAGCCGCGGGATGAAGGCGGCCGAGCGTGGCTCTCTTTGGCCCCGCGTGCCGTGCGTAAGCAACTATGGCGGGTAATGCTGAGGCGGAGGACCGTTTCGCCGAAGGTCCGGGCCGCCCTAGAGCAGCATGCGGTGCCGTTTGGGAAACCTGCGGTAATTAACGATCGTCTTGCCGAACTGATCGATGCTGATCGAATCGTCGTCAAGCCGGGCATCGAAAGATTAGATGGCGATCGCGTGATTTTCTCAAATAACAGCTATGCCAAGTGCGACGTACTAGTATGTGCTACGGGCTACGAAAGCGCGTACCCATTCCTTTCCGCGAAACTGATTGAACAAAACAAATCCTTCGCACATCGATATCTGCGTGTGGCCCCTCCCAATCAACCAGGGCTATATTTTGTAGGCCACGTTTCCATCGTAGGGCCGATTTTTCCAATACTTGAACGCCAGGCAACGTGGGTGGCCGATCTGGTAAGTGAGCGATGCACTCTGCCCTCTGCAGTGAAAATGCAGCGCCTTTCCGTAAAAGAATCCAGAGCGGCATCACTGATATACCCGGACGCGGGGCGCGGAGGAGATACGGTGGAGTACTACGCGTATAGTCGCGCGCTCAAAAGAGAACACGCCAAGGGACGAATTAGAGCCAGAAGAGCTGGGTTCGCGCGCGATGGCAGTCCTGGGCTTGATACTCCTTGCCAGCTCATGAGCGAGTGAGAGCGGCAGGTTTTGTACAAAGGCGGGAAATAAGCATGGCAATTCCGCCGATGAGGGAATCGTATCTAAGAGTCATTAGCTGGGACCAAAAGCAAAATCCTTGAGAAGAAGATTGTGAGCAGCCACGAATTTACCGTGACGAGGCAAGTCAGCGAGACGGCTGCTCTACTCACGCCTGCGACACAACGCGACTACTCCGAGTACCCACGCCAACCTAGGACGCGGCCACGAATCGGCGAAATTGTGGAGGTGCGGTCTGCCGACGAGATCCTGGCGACCTTGGACGATGAGGGCAAATTTGAGGGCGTTCCTTTCATGCCCGAGATGCTTCCATTCTGCGGCCATCGTTTCCAAGTATTCAAACACGCCGATTACACGTGCACTGACGGAGATCCCCGATGCCTGAAGAACACCGTGCACCTGGAGCAACCTCGCTGTGACGGATCGGCCCACGGCAACTGTCAGGCCAACTGTCTTTTCTTTTGGAAAGAAGCATGGATCAAGCGGACCGCGCTAGAACACGCTACCGTCAGGATCAAAAGCAATAGCCTGTAGGGTAGTAACGTCGGCGCGGTGAATTCCGCGGCCGCTTTCCTTAGCGCTCACGTAGAACGAAGTAACGGCACAATGAGTTGCCAGGCGACGGAACTGAGGAGCGCGACTTGTCCCTTGAAACCGGGGCTCAAGCGATATCTCGGTAATATTTCTCGAGATTTTCGTGCTGAACGTATCGGCTGGCCGGAGTTAGGGCGATTGCTGATGTGGATACGTGAAAAGACGATATGGTCGGCTTTCGTGTGGTGGGCCAGAGCACCGTGGAACTCGAAGCGGTACTGGAAGACGCCCTCCCGAAATCTTGACCTTCGGCCCGGAGATCCCGTGAAAGTGCGGAGTGCCTGGGAAATCCTAAGGACCCTCGACCGGCGTGGCCGTAATCGCGGCCTGAGATTCACGCCTGAGATGTTGCGCTATTGTGGCGGGAAATATCGTGTGCTGTCGAGACTTCAGAGACGGATAAACGAGATCGACGGTCAAATGGTCGAGTTCGGAAACGGCTGTGTCCTGCTTGAAAATGTCATCTGTAAGGGCCAACGTACTTTTTGCTCGCGTAGCGAGTATCACTACTGGCGCGAGATCTGGCTCGACCGTTGTTAGAGGACGTTCAGTAACGTCTCTTACATCTCGTGATGGCGAGAGTGTTGATCGTGTGAATGATCGTGGTGTCCGTGGGGGTGACCGTGGCTTTCAACTGTCGAGCTACCCATCATGCGCAGCATCTCCGGGCCTCCGGTTCGAAAAAATCGGACCAGAAGCAGGGCCGCAAGCACGAGAAACAACATGTCGAGCACGCTCGTGTAATTCCAGCGGATCGCCTCTTCCATGATCTGGGCGTTCCTTTGTTGCGGGATCAAGCGCAGCAGCCCGAACAAGAACTCCACAACCAACGCAGCTCCCGCCATGGCAAGGTAGAACACGACAAAAAGAAAAGCGCTCACTTTCAGACCGTAATATTTCCGGTAAATATCTAGAATCGGAAGAACAATCAAGTCTGCGAACAGAAACGCCACGACACCGCCAAAACTGATTCCGCCGTTCCAGAGAACGGCCGCTAGGGGCACGTTACCGATCGAGCAGACAAACGACAGAATGGCGACCACAGGGCCCACCAATGGCCCCCATAATTTGGCGAGGATCGGGTGTCCTTGGAGGAAAAATGCCTGCCAGAACTCTTTAGGAACCCAGGCTGCTAGGGCACCAGCTATCAAAAGGCCACCAGCGATATCGATCCACAGTGAGGCCCAGTCCATCACAAAGAAATGGCTGATCGCAGTGAGTCCCTTTTCGGAGAACATGCGCTGCCAGATCGAGCCCCCGTGAATGGACATATCCATGCCGGCATGCCCTTCCATCCGTCCCTGTAATCCCTTGTCAGCCTGCTGCTTTGCAGCTTCTACGAGCCTCGGCGTGAGAAATGCCTTGAAGAGAAGCACCAGCAGGATGATCATGAGGGGTCCGCCGATAAACTCGGCTAGCGTGAATTGCCACCCCATGAGCACGGCAAGCAGAATACCCAGCTCGATCACCAGATTCGTGGAAGCAAACTGAAAAGCCATCGACGCCGTGAAGTTGGCTCCCTTGCGAAACATCGAACGCGCAAGGGCAACCGCGGCATAGGAACAGGAAGACGAAGCGGTACCCAATCCGCACGCAATTGCGACGGTTCGTGGTGAGTCGTCTGGCAGCAGGCGGCTCATCTCTTCCTTGGAAACGACAGCTTGAACAATAGCCGAAAGGAAGAAGCCGAGAATCAAGGCCCAGAGGATCTGCCAGCCCATCGTGAGAGCCATTAGAAGAGCATGTTCAACTGCGACGATCACGTTCGTCTCCTTGGATTGCCGTTATAACGAGAAACTTGTTATTTACCGAAATTGCTGTTGCAAAGTCCCAGGCGGGAACGCCGGGCAATACTGGGTTGCTCGCAAGCGGTTGGCCTGCCTCGTTGAAGACCTGCCAAGCCAGAGAGCCTCCCTTTTTCCACCCCGCACCTTCCGTCCAGACGAGCAGTATTTGGCCACGCTGATCGACGGCAATGGCAGGATACTTGCGGTTGACGCCTTCCCCGGGAGCTGAAACGGGCCTGCTAATAGTCCCATTGTGTATGTTCACAGCCGCAAAGTAGACTTGTTTGCGGGTTTCCCAGGAAAGCAACACGCGCCCGTTTCCCGAGGCAAGAGAGACCGTGCTCATCGGACACGCACCAATGTGCCAGGGATGAAGATCAGTGGCCTGGAAGGTGTGGCCTCGATCGCGTGAGATCAGCAGATACATGTCTCGATTAACGATCTCCCGGGCACTGCGGTAGAGCAGATAAAGATTACCCGCGCCATCCGCCCAGGCCCCCATGCCACAACAGCCGCACGCACCGAGCTCGGCGGGCGATACAGGAGTTTCCTCTTCAAATGTTCTGCCATCGTCCGTCGACCTTGCAAGCCAAACTCGGCGATTCCCTTCGCTCTCAATCGGTTGGCCACGCTGCTGCCCCTGAGCGTGCCAGGCCACAAATACGTTTCCTAGAGAATCGGTAGCCAGTGAGCCGCCACCATCCAGGCCACTCGCGGTTTTCATTACGTTGCGCTCCGGCTCAAAGCCGCTGTTTCGGCCGTTCCATCGTGAGTAGAGCATCGGAGCCGAATTTCGCGGTCCCTTGGGCTCGGCTTTCGATGAACCATTCCAAGCCACATGAATTCCGTCAGATCTTCCCAGGGCCAAGTGAGCTCCCCGCACAGTGCCAAGCGCGATCGCACTGCCGGGTTGATTATTCACGCGAATAGGTGCGCTGAAACCGCTTTCGCCGGGATTCTTGCGCACATAGCCAATGTCGGCGGCGGCCGGATCGCCATAGAGATAAATCAGGTGAATCACTCCGCTGGAATCGACAATGGCTTGAGGCTGCAATCCTCCATTCGGAGTCTTGAGGAAACGAACATCGCGCGCCTGATCCGCGTGCAAAAGCAGGGCGGAACCCGCCGAGGAGGCGAGAAAGGCACGACGCGAGGTTTTGGTGTGCATATAAGTTCTTCTTATTCTTGGCACAGGGGGCTAAGAGCGTGGCTTCAATCGAAAGCGGATGTACATATTTCCGCCAATCGGATGATTGCCGTAATAGGGCTTGATGGCCGCTGGCAGTGAATAGGCCTCGATGTTGGCCCCAATGCCGGTTTCGATATGGCGGAAAATTTCGATGTCACGGGTGTAGCCGATGGTGTATCCGCCGATGCGGAACGTGCTGCCGTAGAGGATGTCGAGGAGCTCCTGAATATTCGGCTGCCCAGCGAACAGCTCGTCTTTGTCGACGAGCTCGATTCGCCCGGTGATGAAATTCTTCCGATGGATCGGCAGAACCGATTCCGCCGTATAAGAATTCAGATTGCGTTTGGTATAGGTGCTGTGATCCCGGCCCCAGATGAGGCTTGATGACCAGCTTCCGCCTGGCATCGGTTTCGAATACTCGAGCGAGGCCGTGCTTCGGGTTTGATCACCGGGCTCGAGCATCTCCGGGTGCGCCAGGTGTCCCACCGAGACTTGGGCGGCCCAGTTCTTGCTTGGGAAATACCAGAGCCGTGTGGACCAGGAATTGATCGGGCCCGAATCGATGTCCCATCGGAACTCATCCGGTTCGGAACCGTAGAAGCCGCTCGCCTCGAGCTTGATTTTTTTGTAAGCGACGCCAACCGTCACGACCTCGTTCGCAATGTGGGTCGAGTCCTGCCAGTGATGGGCGAGCGGAGCTTGGGGCAGCTCCATCGCTGATGCCCGGTGCGGGTAGGCGATCGGTCCCAGGGCCGGATCACCGACTGGCGCGAAATAGAGCTCTAGCGTCGTGTTCTCACCAAGAGACAAGGCGTATTGAAAGCCAAGGGACATGATGAAGTCATGCGGATGCTGGCCATCGACAATCGGTTTTCCAAACGCCGTTTCGCCAGTCTGGAATAGCAACGGGTAGCGCCGATCCGTGATAGTCGCGGGCTCGAGGCTGAGCATCAGCTGAAACTGAAAGGCGCCGCTTTCCCCGACCCGGTGTTCAGCATCGGCCATGAACCAGTTCGTGGAATAAAACTTATCACCGCCTCGCGGCCCCGATTGCTGCGTATCCAGAATGAATCCCTGCGCCATGTACATCGTGTTCCAAGAACCGAGTGGCTTCATCAGCATTGGCATAGGCCATGCAGCCGGATTCACGGCGGTACCCGACATGCTGTTCATCAGGAACATGCTGGCCGCGTTCATCTGCACCATGTTCATCGCCGGCATCGCCATACCGGGCATGGAGTCCTGAGTCGGAGCAGGGTTTTGCATTTGAGCGGTCCCACCATCCTGCGCGCGCAAAATGGTGCAGAATCCTGCCCAACACAGAGCAAAAAACAAGGGTTTTGTTAGCTTCTGGAAAAACACGTTATCTCCCATCTGCCTGCCCGCGGATAAATGCGTATCGAGCAGGTTATAAATCAAACAATCAACAAGCGGCAAAAGCGCAGCGATTGTGGATATCAGATGCGAAGAATGACAGTGGAAAGTGCGGTGATGCCAGGCGGCGATGCGGTTAGAGAAGTACCTCCTGGCTCGATCACGTGAGAACTCAATAGAGAAGCTATCGGGGGAAAGAATGGCGCCGCAACTAAATCAGGAAGAGCGGGCGCCGGCGACTGCGCCGTGTCTGCGAACGTCAACGGATGCGAGCAGGTAGGCGGTGCTTGGTTCGCCGGAGCATGCTGCGGATGGCACGGCGGGAGGCTGCTCTGGGAAGCCGCTTGGCACGGCACAAGGACGCACGCCATCATGCATTTTGCACTGCCCAAAACCAGCAACAGCGCAAGCGGGACAACTGCAGCTCGCCCGGCACCGACCATGTGCCTCAATGCTAGCACCAAAATGTCCCAGAGGTAGGAAGGCGAGGGCCTTGATGCAGAGTGCCCTCTTCTTCCTTCTCTGAGCAGTCTAGGAGGCAGCGTTCTTCAAGTTGGAATTAATCGTTGTCCAGACTCCCTTGAGAGTCGTTCCAATACCCGCCAATAGTGCCGTCGAGGAAAGGGCGAGGAAGCTCAACAATAGGGAGTACTCGACCAGATCCTGGCCGTCTTCTTCCTTCCCAAATGCTGCTACCGCGCTAAGGACGGTGTTAGGAATGATGCGTTGTCTAGCGATGGCTAAGATGAACAAGTTCGACCAGTTTTTTCGATTCATTTGAAATCCTCTTTTTGAAATGTCATTTCCTAACTTAGGGTTGCGCGAAGAGGTTTTGCGGAACAACGGAATAAGTGGTCCCAACGGTGCCAGGACTTGCTTGTATCTTGGCCGCGTGCGGCACGCTTCGATCCTGGGTGTGGCCGGACTCGGCGTAATCTGGAATATCCCAGCTAAGACTAGGGTGGGCTGTGAATCTGTGTGGGTTTTGCGCTCGGCTAAAATGCAGATTACATAAGGAGATTACATGCAAAGACGCCGGTTTCTAGCTTCGTCGCTTGGCGCTTCGGCGTTGGCGATCAACGCTTCGAGTAATTATTTGCGGGGTGGGCAGCAGGCGTCAGAAGGAAACGCTCGGGAGTACTACGAACTTCGCCGGTACCACCTCCAATCGGGACCACAACAGAAGCTGACGAGCAGCTTTGTTGCCGACGCGTTGATTCCGGGCTTGAACCGGCTTGGCATGAAGCCGGTCGGGGCGTTTGATCTCTATATTGGGCCGGAAACGCCTTCCCTATACGTGCTGATTCCAAGCTCGTCGCTTGAAACTCTTGTAAACGCTGAGTTCCGTCTGACGAGAGACGAGGAGTATCAAAAGGCCGCAGCGTTCTTCCTCAACGCCCCGGCAAAACAACCGGCTTATATACGAGTCGAAAGCCGGCTCATGATTGCTTTTGAAGGTTGGCCGAGGCTTACGGTGCCGCCAGTGACGGCCCAGCACGGCTCACGAGTGTTTCAGCTTCGAACCTACGAGAGTGCCACGGATCAAGACCACAAGCGCAAGGTCGAAATGTTCAACAACGGCGAATTTGGCGTGTTCCAAAGGGCTGGTTTTTGGCAGGTTTTCTATGGCGACACGCTGATTGGCTCGCACTTGCCGAATTTGACGTACATGTTGAGCTTTCCAGATCTTTCGGAGATCAATGCTAAATGGAAGGCGTTCGGTTCAGACCCCGAATGGAAGAAACTCACGAGTTCTTCGCGGTTCAATTTTGAAGAAATCGTCTCGAACATAACGAGCCTCATCTTGAACCCGACCTCGTACTCGCAGATCTGAGTTGTGGGGTGCGAGAGTGGCTCGTTCAGGATGCCGACAGCACGGTAAAGCGTGTTACTCTGAAGTTGAGATGTCGATCCCGAATGTGAAGCGTTTTCGGCCGTTTTGCCCGACTTGCAACGAGAGTTTCTCTGTAATGGCAGTACTCCCAAAGGATGTGAACGTAGACGCTTATCTGGCTGATGTTGTCGCCCGTCACGACCATAAGGCTTACCAGGAAGCAAAGCAGCAACACTTTAAAATTCGCGTCGGTCAGCAAAAGCAGAAGAAAGCAAAGTAATCACCGCTCCCTGTGGTCGCGGCCCCGCTTCAGGGTTTCGGGGTTTGTACTTTTCAGACCTTTTGAAGCAGCTAACGACACATCCGGATCGATATCCTTTGACAGAGTAGTTGAGGACGGGAATCACGTCCTGGCTCTGGCTTGCCGAAAGAGCTGCGCACAGCGCTATTTTTTGGTTTTTATTCGCCTGCGGAACCAGCGGGAACAGACGCCCTGCGCACGTCCTCACGCCTGCACAATTCAGTTAGATAGGCCTTTGCCGCATTGGGCTGCCCCGTATTTCAGGTTTTCCACCAGATATGGGAGCGGGCTGAATACCGATGCGTCGACCTTACCTTCACTCACTAGGGCGAACGCAGCAGCTAGATGGACCTTTGGATCCGCATTCTTCTCGTTATAGGCTCTTTCGAGCGCTGGAGTGTCTTCTGGCTCCCGAATCCTGCCGAGTCCTTCGAGGGCAGACGCGCGTAGGGCCGCGTCCCTATCGGTCACATACTGCTGGAAATTGCCGATCATCCGGAATCCCAGCATCGCTAAACATTCAAGTGCGGCCCGGCGAATCCTCACATTGCGAGCGTCCCGCAGGACGGAGCGAATATCGGGAGCCGAACTCGAGCTATGTAGGACGCCATGGTTTCGAGCGCGGTGGATTGAATCGATCGTCCAGGTCTCGCGTAAGGAAGGAACATTTGGACCTGCCGACGCATCGTCGATCTTTTGTAGCGCTACCAGACACTCGAAGATCACCTCACTGTTCTTCGAATGAAGTGAGTCAACACGCGCAGGAACCGCGGGCCGGGCACGCAGAATGCCGGCCGCACGAGCCGCATTGGCGCGGGAATCTATGCTGGCGCCGCCACGTATCACATCTCCCAGCGCCTCCGCGACATCGGAACGAACAACTACGTCCGGATCGATGATCTGGTTGTCTCGGGATGAAAAGAACGACTTCACCTGTCGCACGCCGCGCGTGAACGGGCCCGTTAGGCCGTTCGCGACGTATCCCGGGACATAGAAGTTGACAATGCCGTCGGTCGCGCGAATTTGCACTTCGGGATCGTTGTCCGGAGTTGCCTTGATGAGCGGATCGAGGCTGGCCTCCGTCTCGATCTTGACGATTGCTTTAACCGCCTCGATACGGATGTCGCGGTTCGGATCGCTGAGGTACTGTGCGAGTGACGGAATAGCTTGGGAGTTTTTCTTTCCAAGATCGCGAATCCGAAAGATCCGCTGATTTGCGTTGAAGCCATTTTCGCTCTGGGCAAATGCCAAGACTGAAATCAGACAGAAGACACACGCTATGGCTCGAAGCGAGTGTAAGAGCATATTGTGAAGTTAACCGGAAAACGGGGTTAACCGACAACCTCGACGATTATTTTGTGAGGAATGAGCCCCGCTTCGTAGCCGAGATCGAGGAGTTTTTGCGCGGCGCGCGGCACGATTTCAGCGCCGTCGATTGTGTGACGGTTGACGTACATGCCAACGAATTGTTCAGCCAGCCCAGGTTCCAGATCCCGGGCGAACTGCATGGCATAGTTCAACGCTTCATCGTGGTGGTCGAGAGAGTACTGAATACTTTCTCGGAGCAACCTGCAACATTCGGCCTGAACTTCTGCCGGCAGATTTCGCCGAAGTGCGTTCGCGCCCAGAGGCAAGGGTAACTGGTACTTGGTTTTGAACCATTTCCCTAGATCGATCACGTTATGCAGCCCCTCGTGACCGTACGTCAACTGTCCTTCGTGAATTACCAGACCGGCATCTACCTCGTGATCTTTGACGGCGTGTAGAATCCTATCGAACGGAACGATCACGTGCTCAAATTCCGGCTGAAAAAGCTTAAGCACCAAAAACGCGGTTGTCATGGTGCCGGGAATTGCAATTCTCTTCCCCTTCAATTCTTCGGTGCCATGGGCCGGGAACTGACAACCATTGGGCCATAGCCGTCGCCGACGCTCGATCCGCTCGCCATCAGAACGTATTTATCGGCAACGTACGGATAGGCATGGTATGAGATCGCCGTGAGCTCGTAGAGCCCTTCGGTTGCTTTCCGATTCAGTGATTCGATGTCCTCCAGTACGTGGCGGAACGTGACCGCCGTGACCGCACCTTTTTCGTCGCCAATCCGTAGAACATGAACGCTCATCGGAATCCGGACTATGAGCGCAAACGATTTCGAGGGCCGCGATGAGCTCATCGACGTAGTTCTCGAGACGTGGTTCTCTAAAAGAGCAACCTAAGTGTAGCAACAGCAGGAATTGCCGTGGGGGTGGTTAAAGGCGGTTGATCCGTGCCTTTACGCAGGCATTGAACTATCGCGCAAGCGTAACAGTGCGGGCTCGAGGATCTCCAGATCTGCTTTATAACAGAAAGTAACTGCTCACAGTGCTGCTGATCGTGGTCTTTAGCTGCGGCTTCGACTTTTTGAGTCTTCCGACGGCAGCATGAAGGCTCGCCAGCCAACCTTTAATGGTGTGGGCAGTTAGATAAAGGGGTCGTACTCCCGATCAACCAGCGCTTGCTGCATGTCAGCAATTTGGATGAGCTGTTCAGCTAGAAACAGGTCGATAATTTCAATCAGCAGATTCCGGTCATAAGCCACCTGCGCTTTGAACTTCTCTGGTTCAAATATGGGTAAGTTCGGCGAAATCGATCGTTCATTCGGCTCCTTTGGAGCGTAAACCATTCTTGCAAGGCTGGTCACAGCGGCCATCAGTGCTTTAGCCTCGAAGCGTTCCGAGAGGTAGCCATCAATCCCCACTTCTTCACTTTGTTGCCATGCGGACTCGTCGCGCAAATCGGGCGAAATTGACAGGATTGGCGTCCTCGATGACAGCCGTTGCTTCATTTCTAAGGTCCGCAGTCTTACGGTGAAATCCGCTACTCCATCGGCCGGGAGCGGCCAGCCGAGCAGAACTGCGTCAAATTTCTGGTTAGACAGCGCGTCCGATGCTTCTTCCAATCCGCTCGCCGGGAGCACGGTATGGTTCGCGCCAGCAAGTCTACCTGAGATGATCTGCGACTTGCGCGAGTCGGCATCGACGAGAAGAACCCGAAGCGAATTCAATGACAAAACCCTCTGAGCAAGCCACCCGTCAAACGGAAGCTGCCGCTCCCATCCTTAAAAACCTAAATCATTCAGAACTTTCCGCGGCAACTTTAATCGCGAGTTTCCTACTTTCTTGTATGTTGTATACTCTTCATTTAGTGGGGGTGATCTTTCCCTCGTCTCACGACTCGCACTGCCATATCTAAGACCCGCCACTGGCCGCAAGCGTTGCTCTTCGGCACCAAAACCTTCTCACATGGCATTTTCAATCTCGTCTTCCCAGACCAGTGTAGGCTTTGCGAGCAGCCTCTACAAAATGTATCCCGAATTCCAGTTTGCCCTGCCTGCCTTTCTCTTCCTAAACCGCTGAAAGCGGAATTCTTCTGTAAAGCCTGCCGGACACCTTTCGTAGATGCCTATCCGCTGGATGAGCACGACACTTGTACAGTCTGCCGGAAGAGCCTGGTGAATTTTGATGCAGCCTACTCTTTCGGCAGTTATGAAGGTCCTCTCCGCAAGTTAATTCACCTTTTTAAATATGCAAAAGTGGAAAGCCTCGCGCCTCCCCTGAGCCGTCTGATGGTCCAGGCAATGCCCATTGACGAGCGCATCGACTTGGTGATCGCAATGCCTATGCACTGGCGCAAGCCGGTGGGAGCGTGGATTCAATCAAGCGGAATTTGCTCGCCAAGCCCGTGGCGAAGCGATG
>CAVYUB010000011.1:0-249720 GCA_963771565.1 uncultured Acidobacteriaceae bacterium | reverse complement strand
GCGATCACCACAGCTTACGCGCATATGAAGGCTACAAGGGCTGGAGCCTGAGCGACAGAGATCGTGTGACCCCGCTCGATATTGCATCGCCAGGCCCGACGTTTCGCGCACGCGTGGGCGACACAATCCGCATCATGCTTTTGAACCGTGTAGACCTGACGTGCTTTCCGAATACGCCTCTGACGGGGGCGGCTGGCGGTTGCATCGTAAGCACGCAGAATGGACAGCCGAAGTATCCCAGCCAGAAGAATCCCAATCCGCCGCCGGCGAATTTAACCGATAGCTATCCAAACTGCTTTCGCGTGTCGAGCACGACCAACATTCACTTCCACGGCACGCATACAAACCCGGGTGGGTTCGGTGATAACGTGCTGGTGGGCGTGCTACCGAATACGTCGATGAGCACGGCGGAAATGATGAAGCAGTGTCACGATGCATACCAGATCCTGGGCAATTCCGAGCCGCAGGTAATCACCGGGAAGCTGCGGCCGTGGTACCAGATCGCAATGAAGAATCTGGCGAATATGGCTGCATTGCCCGGTCGTAAAGACGAAGTGGAACGTGCGGTGCATGAGAATCAGGTAAACGTTGATCACGGCGAGTGGCCTCAATACTGGCCCGGTTACTACCCAATTCAGTTCGCGCTTCCGGAGTACACGGGCAAGCCAAACGAGCACGGGAAAGTGTATCCGGTAATGGGCCAATGTCCAGGAACGCACTGGTATCACGCGCACCAGCACGGCGCAACCACTATTCAACTTTTGAATGGCATGGCGGGCGCATTCATTATCGAAGGCGATTACGACGACACGATTAAGAAGCTGGGCACGGGAAATATCAAAGAAAAAGTGTTGGTGATGCAGATCTTCGCAGAGACTCCGAGTCTGGTAGCCGGGAGTGCGCTTTCACTCACGGTTAACGGGCAGTTGCAGCCGGTAATCAGCATGAAGCCCGGCGAAGTTCAGTGGTGGCGGCTCGTGCTGGCGGAGACGCGCGCGCACGGCATAGAAAAGTGGTTTTTCCTCGATAAAGCATTGCTGACCAAAGTGCAGCTCGAGAACGGCGTGATTCCACCGGATCGGGGTAACGTGCCGCAGTTTCGCGCGACAGCTTATGACGGCGTTCAACTCGTTTGGAAAAATTACGTAAGGCATCAGAATGATACGACCTTTGAGCTTGCACCGGGGAATCGAATCGATCTGCTGGTGAAGGCGCCGGCGACTCCGGGTCAATCGGTGCTTTTGTTTTGGCCCCCGGGTCCTAAACGTTCGGATGACAACCCGTTTCCGCCTCCGCCGCTCTCCGATATCAACACGATCATAGCGGTCGAGGTCAACGTTGAGGGGACACTCTCCGGCGAGAATACTGCGTGGCCGGAGGAAGAGAGCCAGTATCCGCAGCATCCCAAATTCCTGGACGATATCCAGCCCAGTGACATTCGGAATTACCGGACCGTGACGTTCAGCATGGACCGCCTCAATACCCGGCAGCCGGTTCTAAAAATCGATGACAAGCAGTTCAATGACGGCATCATCGATCAGGTGATGCTGCTGGGCAATTCGGAAGAATGGACGCTGGTGAACACCTCAGTGGATTCCGTGATGCACCCGTTCCACATTCATATCAATCCGTTCCAAATCATCGAAGTCTTCGATCCTCAACTAATGGATGAGCCACAGGTACAGGAAGCGCCATATATCTGGCAGGATGTGATTGCGATTCCGGCGGGATCGTTCACGTTTCCGAACGGAAACCGACGTCAGGCGTTTACGCCAGGGCACATCAAGTTCCGCAGCCGTTTTGTCGATTTTACCGGCAAATATGTCATACACTGCCATATTCTGGGGCACGAGGACCGCGGCATGATGCAGCTTGTGGAAGTGGTGGACAATCACACCGTCGTACATCATCACTAGATGAAGTTCGGCGAGGCGGGCACGCTCGATTCAGACATGAATCAGCGTGCCCACCGCTTCACCAGCCAGCGCGCGCGTCAGATTCCCCGGAACGAGACCGTTGACAATTTGAATGCGATCGACCAGTTTCGCGCGGGTCATCAAATCAAGGACAACCGGCTCGATGGGGAGCGTTCGCAGATTTTTCTTCTTCAGTTCTGCCACGCTGATCTCAGGGATGAACGCCGCGTCGCGATTCACAGCGGGGTCGTCTGTGTAGAGCCCGTCGACGTCCTTCAGTAAGATCACCTTACGCGCGCCGAATACCTCGCCGACCAGATACGACCCTGCATCGCTGCCATGCGGCGGCAGTTTTCCCACCGCCGGGGGATGTTCCCAAAGCGCATAGGGCGGGATCCCGTTGAACACAGCGCCGCGTGCAGTCGCAAGAATCGCGGGAAGCAATTGGACTAGAAACGGCGCCTCCAGGTAGACAAAGCCGTGTTTGCCCAAAAGGCACGACACGATGTAAGCGTTTTGAGCGGAATCTTTTGCGGTCAGCGTGGCGAGAGCGCCCGTCGGCAATCCCAAGTCGAGACCCACGGATAAAATATGCCGGGAGCGAACGCCCGATCCCGTGCCGATAATTATCCGGTGATTCGGCTGGTTCTGCACGATTTCATCGAGCAGCGGAAGCAGTGCCGTGCGCCCGCGATCCATAATCGAGCGCCCGCCGATCTGAATCACGTTCAGCTCCGGAAGTATCGCGGTAACAGGCGCATCCGTCGCCGCAAGTACGGCCTTGTCGATGAGCGATTCCCGCATCAGCGGTGATTGAACATGCTGCGCGCCGCCGTCTTTGGTCATTGCTCGCTTCCCTTCGCCGGTACGCTGTCGCTATAGACCACGGTTCCCACCGGTTCCCCTTCCAGCGCAGCTGTCAACTGTCCCGGTTTGAGGCCGTTGATGAATTGAATCTCGCGGATATTGCGCGCATTCAGCATCAGGTCAAGCACGGCCCGTTCAACTAGCAGGTCATCGAGATCGAGCGTTACGAGTTCCTTCAAGCTGATGCGCGGAATGCGCCTCGCGTGGCGGTCCTTCTTCGGATCCGCAGTATGCAGGCCGTCCTCATCTTTGACGTAAATCATTTTGCGCGCGCCAAAGACCTCGGCGATAAGGAAGCAACCCGTATCCGTGCGCTGCGGTGGAATGCGGCCCACCGGCGGATTCTCCTCCCAAATCTTGTATGGCGGCATCCCCTGGCAAATCACGGCATTTCGCTCCATCAAGTAGTGTGGCAACGTGCTGAATCCTTCGGGTTCGATGAACGGGATGCCGTGCTGCGCCAGCAAATAGTGCAGCATCTGTGCGTTCTGCCAGGCGACGGCCGTCGCCAGTACCGTAAGTGCGCCGGTCGGTAATCCCAGATCGATGCCCAGACTGTAGATGTGGCGCGCCCGTGTGCCCGCTCCGGTGCCGAGAATCATTTTGTGCCGCTTCAGATTCTCAACGATCTCGTCCACGAGCGGGTACACAGCGCACCGACCGCGATCCATTATGCTCTGCCCCCCGATCTTCACCACGTTCACCCAGGGCAAGATTGCGAAATTGGGAGTTGCCTCGGTCGCGCGCATAAGACTGCTATCGCTAAGTGAACCGCTCACTAGCTGCTTGCCGAGGGACGTGAGCACGGGCCTCTCACTCGCTTCCTTCATGGATTTACGCCTTTTTCCTGGAACGTGAATGCGTGCAACTGGAACGTATGCTCTTCAGAAAACACTCTATCGAGCGAGCCGAATCGGGCTTCTGCCCACGTCCTCACTTCATCGAGAGCGCTCCGTTGAACCGCAATCGGCAGAGCCGAAAACCGTGCGCCTGTCCGATGCCGTTCTAAGAACTCGCGGGGCGTGCGAGCTGCAGTCCACGACGCGACAATCACATGCTCAGCCTTCTTGCTTGCGGACGCGAGCAGTTCGAGCGCGCGGTCGCGGTTCTGCATGTTTCCTCCAGGCGAAACGCCCATCCTGTGCAAGATTGCGTGAAGATATTCCTTCAGTTGTACATCAAGTCCGTCATTCGGTGTTGCTCTATGGCCTAAGATTAAAGGCGCTGCTTTCGCCAGCACGCGCTGCGCTTCGCCTAATATGCGCGTCCATTCTCGTGCTCCGTTAATGACGTGAATCAGCATCACCGCGCCGAAGGTGTGATCGGGAAACGGTAAATACTCCGCGTCGGCTTGCACCAGAACAGCGTTTTTAGAGCCAAATTCGTGCAACATTCCGAGCGACAGATCGAGTCCGACATACTTTTCGCCCGCCTCCACAAACGCCCTGCCGATGCGTCCGCTACCTGCGCCAATGTCGAGAATGCGAGCGACGTGCGGTTCGGGAATCATCGACAGGATCGCAGAGCGAATTGCGTTGGGCACTCCCTCGGGAAGCTGCCGATGGCGCTCGAATACCAGAGCCGCCATATCGAAAGACGTCACTTATATACTTTCGCCTGAAGCTAAAAACATTTCCACTAATCATAAGCGAGCGGCAGCCTGCCTTAATGTTGACATCCGACAACATAAGTGATATTGTAGGCATTCGACAACATGGAGAGGCGATCAAGGCTCGATCTTCTTCAGGGGACACTCGATCTCCTGATCTTACGTACTGTACAAACTGGACCCATGCACGGGTGGGCGATATCGGAACGGATCCAGCAGATCTCGAAAGACGTTTTGCAGGTCAACCAAGGCTCACTCTATCCGGCGCTTCACAGGCTGGAGCACCAGGGTTGGATCAAAGCAGAATGGGGAATCTCTGAGCTGGGCCGGCGGGCACGTTTTTACCGGCTAACGGGGCCAGGCCGGAAACAGCTGGAATTGGAAACCGATCAATGGGAGCGGTTGACCTCCGCAATTGGCCGCGTACTCCAGGAGGCCTGAAGTGAACGTCCATGATCTCCTGCTTCGCGCAACAGCTATCGTTCGCCGCCGGAGAGTAGAAGAAGAACTCGATCAAGAATTGCGGTCACATCTGGAACTGCAAACGCGCAAGCATGTCGACGCAGGCTTGAGCCCCGAAGAAGCAGAACGGCAAGCTCGCACGGATTTTGGCGTCGTCGAGCTCGTGAAAGATAGCTGCCGGGATGCGCGACGAGTGAACGTAGTGGACGACTTGATCCAGGACGTACGCTATGCAGCTCGGAGTCTTCGGCGAGAGCCCATGCCAGCGCTTGTGGCGATGCTGACGCTGGCCGTCTGCATCGGAGCAAATACAACGGTTTTCAGTCTGGTCAATACGATTATTGTGCGGCCGCTTCCATATCCGGGATCAGACCGCGTCTACTGGCTGAGCGAACGAGCAGGAAGAAATCAGAACGAATTCAGCACCGGTGCGGACTACTATAGCCTGCGCGAGGAGAACAAAGTCTTCGAGGACGTGGGGGCGTATCAGGCATGGACGGTCAACTGGACGGGCATGGAGAAACCCGAGCAGTTGGACGCGGCGCAGGTGACTCCATCATTTTTTCAGGTTCTCGGTACACAACCGCTCATGGGCCGTTATTTGGCCGCGGAGGAAAAAGGCACGAAGGCTCCGGCCGTGGTCGTCTTAAGCTACGGTTTTTGGCGGAGCGGTATGGGTAGTGATCCGCACGTGGTCGGGAAAACAATCACATTGGATGGTCTTCCGAATACAGTAATTGGAATCATGCCGCAGGGCTTCGATTACCCGAAGGGTACGCGCATCTGGAGGCCGCTACAGATGGACGAAGCCGCGCAAAGACCGAGACTCGTTACGCGGCCCATGCAACTCGTGAGCATCTTGGCGCGCCTCAAGCCGCACATAACCGAACAGCAGCTTGATACCGATCTGAATCGGCTCACAAATATGATCTACCCGAGAGTACCCCAACGAATTTAAGACCGCAGGGTTCCTGGATGGTATGAAGATCTTGGCAACTCCTCTGCAGCGGCGCATGACAGGAGACCTCCGCCCGGCGCTGCTGGTGCTGAGCGGAGCCGTTGGGCTTGTGCTGTTGATCGCTTGTGCAAACCTCGCCAATCTTTTGCTGGCGCGGGCCACGGCGCGACAGCGCGAACTGGCCGTGCGCATGGCTCTCGGTTCGGGACGAGCCAGAATCGTCAAGCAAGTGCTCACAGAAAGCGTGGCTCTGGCCGTTCCTGGCGGGCTGGCGGGTATTCTCATCGCATTTTCCGCTGTGGCCGCCTTGAATGCCTGGAAGCCTTTAGTGCTCCAAAATTACCCGCTTCTCTCCTTGGATATTTCTACTCTCATCTTTACGTTCGGTTTGACTGTCGCGACTGGAATGATTTTCGGCATGGCTCCGGCGTTGACTGCGGCGGGTATCAACATTCAGGATGCTCTGAAATCAGCGGGCCACACCCAGACGAGCGGGCGGAGAGCGGCCCGATTGCGGCATTTGTTAGTGGTTGCCGAGCTGGGAGTGTCGCTTGTCTTGTTGATTGGAGCTGGTTTACTGGCAAGAAGCTTCTTAAAGCTCGCGCATGTTGATCTCGGATTCTCAACCGAGAATATGCTCACGCTGCGGTTCAATCTTACGGGTTCACGATACGCGACTGCGGAGAGTCAGGTACGTTTCTATGACGACGTGCTTGATCGCGTGAAACACCTTCCTCAGGTTCGGTTCGTGGCGGTGTCAACCGATTTGCCTCTCGCCAATGAGCGCCCTTACAGCGGTGCGAAATTTCATGTTACCGGTCGAGTGCCGCTTCCTATTGCGCAGCAGCCACAGGCTGGCATAACCGTCGTGAGCCGTGATTTCTTTCGAACACTTGGTATCCCGCTGCGTGACGGCCGCGTTTTCGACACGCGTGACGTCAGCAGGTCACCTGACAATATCGTGGTGAACGAAGCCTTCGCCAAAAAGATCTTCCCTGGAGAGAACCCGTTGGGGCAAGGCATCTTCATAGGCCCGAATAATCCAGTGTACTGGACCATCGTGGGTGTCGTTGCGAGCATCCGCGGCGGTGACCTTGGCGCGGAAGCCGCACCATTGATATACCGGTGCACTTGCCAGGGTGGCAGTCCGTTCGAGTCAGGCCTGGGCTTGCTGGTCAGGACCGCGGGTGATCCAACGCCAGCGGTGCGCTTGATTGAAAATCAAATTTACAGAGTAGACCGTAACCAGCCGGTTTTCGATGTGAAAACGATGCGCGAACGTCTGACGGACTCTCTGGCCCCACAACGCTTCCATTTGCTCCTCATTGGGATATTCGCCGTGATTGCGGTGCTCCTCGCCGCGGTGGGTGTTTACGGCGTCATGTCTTATTTAATAACGCAACGCACGCGCGAGCTCGGCATTCGTATCGCCATGGGCGCGCGTCTGCAGCATGTGCTCGCCCTTGTGCTGGGTGAGAGCTTTGCATGGACCGTTGCAGCCATCGTAACCGGGATTGCCGGTGCCTACTGGCTGACACGGTATCTCAGCTCGATGCTGTACGGAGTGACTGTTTCGGATCCGGTGACATTCACGATAATGCCGTTTGTGCTTACAGTGATTGCGATCATTGCGTCCTTGATACCCGCCTTCCGGGCTTTACGAATCGATCCGAACACCGCACTTCGGGAAGAATAGATTTTCAAAGTACCAAAAGTCCTGCAATTTCACCTGTTTGTAATAGCCGCTTGCTATTAAGGCTAGTGGAGGATTTTTGATGTTTCGAAAAACAACTTTTGTGGCATGCGCGTGCGTATTGAGCGGCCTACTGACGTCGGCCGCATATGCGCAGGATTGGTCTCACGACCGCGATGAAGATAATATTCGCCATGTCCTGCTGCTGAGCATTGACGGCATGCACGCTGTGGATTATCTCAACTGCTCCAAAGGCATCACTGGAGTTAACAATGACGCACCCTACTGCCCAACTCTGGCGGCTCTTGGCGGGACCGGAATCACTTTTCAGAACGCCAGCACATCAAAGCCGTCGGACTCCTTCCCGGGTTTGACAGCCATCGTGAGCGGCGGCGGGCCGAAGAGTAACGGCGTTTACTATGACGTTGCTTTTGACCGCGTATTAGCGCCGCCAACGATCGATACCGGCAACGGACTACTTCACGGAAATTGCGTCGCTGGCCAGGCCAATGGCACGCGAACCGAATACGAAGAAGGGATCGATCGCGATCAGAACTTCCTGACGGGCGGAAATCCGAGTCCAGGGAACGGCTACGACGGCACGGTCGCATCCATCGATCCCAATAAGCTGATCCGCAATCCGTACAAGGGCTGCGATCCGGTCTACCCTTGGAACTTCGTCCGCGATAACACCATCTTCGGTGTGATTCACGCCAACGGCGGATACACGGCGTGGTCTGACAAACACCCGGCTTACGCGTCGGTAAACGGACCCGGCAAGTTCACCAACCTGGACGACTTCTTTGGTCCGGAGATTAATTCAGTCGCCGCCAACCCGAGTCCCACCAATCCGGACCAGGTTGCGGCCGCTGCTGCAAACCAAAAGGCTGTTGCCAGTATCACGACAGCGCTGGATGAATCTTGCGCCAACCTAGATACAAGCGCAAACGTAAGCGATTGGACCACCAGCTTCTTCGACATTCGCTGCTACGACCAGATCAAGGTCAACGCCGTCGTGAACGAGATCAAGGGCTACAACCACCTGGGCACCAAAACGACAGAAACTCCAACCATTCTCGGCATGAACTTCCAGGCGGTCAGCGTGGGGCAAAAATTAATCCAGAGGAATGCTCCCGCAGGCTCGACCGTCACCGGTGGTTATCTGGATGCGCAGGGTACTCCGTCTGCGGCGCTGGTGCGGGAGATCGAGTTCGCCGACGCCTCTATCGGCCAGATGGTGAAGGCACTGAAGTCGCGGGGCATCTATGACTCGAAGTTGATAGTTATTACCGCGAAGCACGGCCAATCACCTATCGATCCGCATCTGTTCTACCCGCTGCCCGGCCATTCCGGAAGCAACGGCACAAGCCCTGTGGCGCTGCTCGGCACACAATATATCCCGGATTCGGAACTTAACCAGATCGGACCCACGCAAGATGATATTTCGCTCATCTGGCTTAGCCCAGGCGCGAATACTCAGGCTGCCGTCGATGTGCTCGAAGACGCCAGCAAGACGCCGGGGACGCCCACGTACATCGGTTTAGGGCAGATCTTCTACGGCGCGAGCTTGACGTCGATGATCGATACGCCAGGCACGCCGCCATACGGCGATGCTCCTACACTCGACGCTGATCCTCGCACTCCGGACATCATCGTGGCGCCCAACGTGGGCATCATCTACACCGGCAGCTTGGCAAAGCAGTCAGAGCACGGCGGCTTTGCGCATGACGACACAAACGTCATGATGCTGCTATCGAATCCTTCCTTCTCGCCGAAGCTGTTTAGCAATCCGGTCGAAACGGCCCAGGTGGCGCCAACCATCCTGAAGGCGCTTGGACTCGATCCCAAGGCGCTCGTAGCAGTCCGCTCCGAAGGCACACAGGCCCTCCCTGGCGTGCCCTATTCTTCCGGCAGCGAGGGAACTAAATGAGCATTCACATGGAGGGAACGTGTACAAACTAGAAAACAAGAAATCTTGCCTCATGGCGCTAGCGCTTCTGCTGCCGGTATCTGCATTTCAAGCTCATGCGCAATCGGAAATTCCGGGGCTGACAGTTGCGAAGGATTACTGCGTTCGTGTTTTCGCTAAAGGCGTTTCGGGGAAGTTCACCGCCCCCGATTCGATCGCAGTAACACGCGACCGCGTGTACATAGGCTATGGAGATGGTAACGACCCCACCGGTAAGGATGGTAAGGCAAACCAGATTATCGAATACACCAAGTGGGGGCAGCAACTCTTCGTCTATAGCGTCCGTGGCCATAACGACGGGTTGAAAGTGGATCCATATACGGGCAAGATTTGGGCTATGCAGAACGAGGACGCCAACCCAAATCTGGTCATCATCAACCCAGTTACGAGAGAGCAGACCCTGTATACATTCGCCGCCCCGCCACCTCATGGCGGAGGATATGACGACATTGTCTTCCTCCACGGCAAAGTGTATTTCAGCGCTTCCAACCCGGCGAATAATCCGAATGACAAGCCGGCGATTGTCGAGGGGAAAATCGTCGGGGACACGATTGAGGTCTCCCCGCTCCTCGAAGGAAACGCCAAGGCGAAAGATGTTGTCACGGGCGCCACTGTTACCCTGAACCTGCAGGATCCTGACTCCACGACCGTTGATCCGCTGGGCGACATTGTGATGGACAGCCAGGCCGATTCTGAACTGATCCTTATCCGCAAGCCCCGCACCGATGATCAAAGCGCTCTGCGGGTTCTCTTAAATTCGTCTTTGGGAACGCCTCAGATTGACGACACGCTCTTTACTCCTGCCTCCGACGGCTTTATATTGGTTTCCGACACGCCCGCCAATATTGTGTATGCAATCAGAAGAACGCAATTTGCTCCTGGCATCGCCTACTCCGCGGGCGTTGCCACTCCTGAAGGTTCATCGGCGACGATCGGTTTCGTGGCCCGGCTTGATCTCCAATCTGGAGAACTGACACCCGTCGTTTCCGGGTTCCAAAGCCCGCATGGGATGGCTTACGTCGCGTACCACGACGAGGACCACGGGGACAAGGACCACTAAGAAGACGTTAAAGAAGAGGGCGGGCGCTGGCTTACTTACGGGTCGCTAACGTCCGCCGCCGTAGCTGACTGGCGGTACTTCGCAGTTTTCTTGTTTTGTGTATTCCAGTGCGGCGGTTCCGTATCATTCGCCACCGTCCATACCACCCGCGTCACGAGGCGATCGACTTTCACCATCTCCGGAAAGTCGATTTTCTGCCACTCGTCTTTCAGGCCATGATAATCGGGAAACTCAAAGGAAGTCGCAAGTGTTAGGTCGGGAATGCCAACCTGCGCAAAGCGATAGTTGTCGCTGGCCGGGAAAAACTCGTCTGTTTCCTTGGTTTTCACCATGGATAAGCCGGAGAGTTTCGCGGCCTTCTCGAGAATCGGCGTCATGGTTGTGTAACCGTACCCATTCATCGTGGCGTTTCCTTTGCCGATATCTGAATCGCTGCGGCCTACCTGTTCCAGATTGATCTCCGCTACAGTCTGAGTGAGCGGAAATAAAGGATGCTGGGTGTAATAGAGGGAACCCAGCTCCCCCAGCTCCTCGCCGCAAAACGCGATGAAAACGATCGAACGTTTCGGGCGCTGCTTCATTTTTGCGAATGCCGAGGCGATCTCGATCACCGACACGGTTCCACTACCATCATCGTTTGCCCCATTGAAGATCCGGTCGCCGTTCTTTTCGGTCTTATCCGTGCCGAGCTTTCCAGAAGTTTCGAGCGTTCCGATGTGATCGTAATGGGCGGAAACAATCAGGTATGTGTTCCGCAGTTCGGGATCGGACCCTCGCAGCACGCCCACAACATTGCGCGCAATGATTGGATGATCTATAACGCGACCGCGAATTTCACGGCTTTTCCTCGCCAACTCAGTCAAATCGGCTACCTGGAAATAGTCCTGCCCATTTCCAGGCTCTAGGCCCGCAGCTCGAAAACGGGAGGCGATGAATTCAGCTGCGATGTCAAGTCCGGCCGAAGGCGTCCATCGGCCCGCCAACGAGATCGGAAGAGAGAAACGAAAGATTGCCGCGCAATGAGTCAGTCGAAATTCTATTCAGTGCCCGTTGCAGCTCGCTCGTTGCGGGAGAGGCTGGGGCGCGGTTTTCGCGACGCTCTGCCGGTTGGCCGATGAGGTCCAGAGCAGCAGCGCCGCTAGTACACAGTCGCACTCTGATTTCAGTTACGGCTTTGCGAAGCCGTTTGCGCGGGGCCGCAGGATGTTTCAATTCCGCCTTCAGCACCGGTTTCATGGATTCCAGCTCAATCGGCCCATTGTAATCGCTGGCCATCTATGAAGAGCGTCGGGGTTCCGGAACTCCCGCCCGGTCACCGTCCTGAACGTCTCGCGTGATCGCCTCTTTCACCTCAGCGAATCGAGATCTGCCTGGAAGCGCTTCAGATCGAGCCCGTTCTTTTGCGCCAGCGCCAGACATATTGTCGCGTGAAAAGTCGTCGTGAGCGGCAAACATCGCGTCGTGCATCGCCCAAAATTTCCCTTGCTTCTGCGCCGCCAACGCTGCCGCCGCTGCAAGAGCAGCTTGAGAATGCATCTCGAGTGGATACTCTTTGAAAATCAGCTTCACCTGCGTGGGATACGCTTTCAACACTGCTGCGAGCTCGAGGCGCAGCGGCTACGCAATACGGACACTGGAAATCCGAGAACTCGACCAGGGTAACGGGTGCGGTTTGCGGACCGGTGACGGAGCGCCGCCAGTCGGAATCGGAACTGGTCTTCGAGTAACTTGGGTTGCTGGACATGCGCGAACTTCGATGCGCCCGCCGCAGCCACCGCATCGGCTTCACTCTTGCCCTCTTTAATGGCTTTACGATTACGCTGGCCAAACCTCGGCTATAAGAGCACGAAGGGTCTAGCACTCGGCACTGGGCCATCTTCATCCCGCAGCCGCACGAACAATCGTGCTCGCGCAAGATCTTCAGTACCGTCGCCCTTTGCGGTGCGAGATAAACCGTTGAAATCGACCGCGGGCAACGCCTGAGCGTCTTCCAATCCTGCGCCCAGACGATACACGCGCCCAACAGGCACAAGGGGCGAGCATGCGACCAGCCGGAATAAATGGCTCATTACTCTATTGTAAGTGGAAGGCGGGAACTGTGCCTGGAGGTCCGGCGCTTCGGGAAACCAGCAGAGAGCAGCGAGTTTTCGAAAAATCTCTCGCCGTGCAAACGGATCTAGAATCAATTATGGACCTATTGTGAATGGCGAACGCTTGCGAGTTTCCGCCGATCCTGAACGCCCGCTGCTTTTCGTTCTTCGGAATGAGCTCGACCTGACAGGCGCGAAATACGGCTGTGGCGAAGGGCAGTGCGGAGCCTGCACGGTTCTGATCGATGGTGTGCCCCATCGCTCTTGCATCACTCCGGCAGGCAGCGTGACAGGCAAGCAAATCACCACCGTTGAAGGCATTGCCGATGGCAACCGTTTCATCCGGTGCAAGCAAGTCGTTCATTGAGTGCGACGCCCTGCAATGCGGCTATTGCACGGCCGGAATGATCGTGTCGAGCGTTGCGCTGCTTCGAAACAATGCCGCGCCGTCTGAGCCAGAGATCAAGCACGCGCTTCGAGGGCAATATCTGCCGCTGTGGCACCTACAACAAGATTGTTTCTGCCGTTCAGATGGCATCCCGCCGAATGGCGGCCGAAGGTAAGGAGCGACGTCATGCCTGAGCTAGAACAAGACGAAAGTATCCAAGACACGGGCCGGCTTTCGCCTCACCGGCGTGCGATTTTTGAAGTCGCTCGGCGGCGGCATCCTGGTACTTCTCACTTTCGATAGCGAAGTTTCGCGCAGGAATCAGGCCGCGCGCGGCATCATGAATCGGATGAAGATCTCCCGCAAAATATCGGAGCTTGGTTGCATATTGCGCCGGATGGAACGCATTGCGGCTTTCACCGGGAAGGCCGAAGTTGGCCAGAATATCCGAACCTCGCTTACCCAAGCCGTCGCAGACGAACTCCGCTGCTCACCCGAATCCGTACATCTCCTGATGGCCGACACTGCTCTGACGCCCTGGGATATGGGAACTTTTGGAAGCCGAACTACGCCGACCATGGCCCCACAGCTTCGCAAAATGGCCGCATCGGCTCGCGAATTGCTACTTAACGCCGCAGCGCATAAATGGCGTGTGGATCGCACTCGGCTCACTGTCGCGAATGGCTGCGTTACCGATCATGCGCCGGCAAAACCGCCAGCTTCGGTGAGCTTAGCCAGCCAGTCGATTGGGTCAAAAGCATTGGGCAGGACGATCTCACCACTCCAGCCACTAAATGGCAAGTCGCGGGAAACGAGTTTGCCGAAATTGAATGCACGCGAAATCGTCACGGCAAACACAAATTCACTTCAGACCTGAAACGCCCCGGCATGCTCTACGGCCGTGTTCTGCGCGCCCCGAGCTTTGACGCGAAGCTCGCATCTCGGTGACGTCACCGCCGCCCAAAACATGCCCGGCGTTACGGTGATTCACGAAGCCGAGACTTCGTCGGCGTCACTGCGCCCGAATGAGCATATCGCGCAG
This sequence comes from uncultured Acidobacteriaceae bacterium, assembly GCA_963771565.1. Taxonomy (GTDB): domain Bacteria; phylum Acidobacteriota; class Terriglobia; order Bryobacterales; family Bryobacteraceae; genus Bog-105. The sequence continues at coordinate 235,666 of CAVYUB010000011.1, read as the reverse complement.
AAAGCAATCGGAAGCATTGATGCACATGGAAAGAAGAGCCGCAAATTTCGGCGAGCCGAGTTGTTCTCTTATTTAAAGGATCATCCATCTGAATCCTCCTCCGAGTCCTGGGAGCGCGGCTCGACTGTGCTCGGTTCCGTTGAAAACGGCATGCGAGGCGCGGATAAGGCTGTTGAAAAGCACTTACACGGTCGCCTACATTGCCCACGCGCCACTCGAACCTCGGGCGGCGAGTCGCTGAATGGAAGGGTTCAGATTTAACCGTTTGGACAGGAAGCAGCGGCCGTTCGGTGTACGAACTGAGGTGGCGCAGATCTTCGGGATCCCGGAAGAACAAATTCGCGTGATTGTCCCGGATACCGGCGGAGCCTATGGAGGCAAGCACAGCGGCGAGTGCGCAATTGAGGCCGCAAGACTCGCCAAAGGAGCCGGTAAACCAGTGAAACTCGTCTGGACGCGGGAAGAAGAGTTCACGTGGGCCTACTTCCGTCCCTGCAGGCGTGATTGAGATTAGCAAGCGGCGCGACCAAAGACGGCCCGCTGACTGCCTGGGAATTCCACAACTACAATTCCGGTCCATCAGGTATCGAAACTCCCTATGAAGTCCCGAACCAGAGCATTCATTTTCATCCCGTGAAATCGCCCCTTAGCGCCAGGGATCGTACCGGGGCCTAGCCGCCACCGCGAATCATTTCGCCCGCGAATCGCACATGGACGAGACTGGCAGCTGCGGTCAAAATCGATCCGCTCGCATTTCGCTTGAAGAATCTGAGAAACCCTCGCATTCGTGCAGTGCTCCAGGCCGCCACCGATCGCTTTGGATGGGCCAAGAACAGACCTGCACCGGGCGGGGATTTGGTGTTGCCTGCGGAACGGAGAAAGGCAGTTTCTTTGCTTGCTGCGCTGAAGTTTCAGTGAGTGCCGCGCGCGAACTCCGGATTGAGAGGGTTGTCGAAGCTTTTGAGTGTGGCGCCATCGTTAATCCCGAACATCTGGAAAACCAGGTCGAAGGCGCCGTTGTGATGGGGATTGGCGGAGCGCTTTCGAGGCATCGATTTCGAAAATGGGCGTATTCTTAATCCGCGGCTTTCAAAATATCGGGTCCCGCGGTTCACGGACATTCCGAATATCGAAATCGTGCTCCTGGATCGTAAAGATCTACCTCGGCAGGAGCGGGCGAAACACCGATCATGGGAATTGCGCCGGCGCTCGCGAACGCGATTTACGACGCCACGCGGCATACGAGTCCGCTCGATGCCCATCCTGCCGCGCATCTGACGCAAGGCTAGCTCTCGGTCTCGCAACACAACGATCCGTGCGTCCCCAAGGTGAATCTCATCTCCTGACCGTAGTTGAAACCCGTGCGTTACACCTTTCGGCACGTCGAGACAGCCGACCATCCCGGAACACTCGCGTCCCGCGCTGGCTTCCAGAATCATACAACCTGAAACTTCCGGTCTCGCGATGATAGTGGATGTTTGCGTGCTCCCGAGATACAGTTGCCTCGGTCATCCGCGAATGCCACGTCGATTGCGGCGGCGAAGCCCATCTGTTTCCCGATCACTTCTTTCAGACCGCCCGATATTCACCCGATCGGAGTCGAATCTTGTATTCCGTCGCGTCCGCTTGGCCCCGAAGGATCGGTGAGCTTCGCATTCGGGCCGGGCATTCCGGATGGGTTTGGACGCGTCCGCTCTATTAGCCATTCGAGTACTCGATGACGAAACGGCCGTCCGCTGACGGCCATCGTGGCATCTCTCGATTGCGGAAACCGCAACATTGAAGCTCGCCGGCACCGGGCATCCAGCCTCTCGAAGAAGTCCTCGAATATCTTCTTGCAGCGCGTTCCTCACCGAATACCGCCTCATACAGGTTCTGCTGCTCCCGGTTTCTCAGCAGCGATGCGGACCGCAATCCGATCGTACGGGAAAACGCTAGTGCCTTTGCCCTTCGGCTGGATGTGATCGCGGATATCTCCGAGAATGTCGCGCCGGATCTCGAGCAGCTCCTTCGCTCTTGGCGCGCCCGAGACTCTGGAGGACCACGATCTTGACCTTCGCCGCAATCCAGGAATCAAGTTGTTCAAGCGATCTCATATGATGCCCAGTTGCCGCGCAGCGGCAACGATTTCGCCCGCAATCGGAGCCGCCGCCGTTCCTCCATATTGTCCGTTCTCCACCAGCACAGCGAACGCGATCTGTTTCGCCGCCCTTCCCCGTACGGGGCAAATCCGATGAACCAGGCGTGCGAGGGCGCTCTGGCCAGCTCGGCAGTCCCAGTTTTCCCGGCAATCGGTATCGGTGACGCATTCAGCACGCGTCCTGTTCCCGAAGTCACGACACCGCGCATATATCCACCGATTTGGTCCGCGAGAGATCGGCGGCAGCAGCGGCTCGGGCGGATGCACTCGGACGTTCGTCTCATCCACAATCCAGCGTCCTTCCGGGGCATTGCCGCCATTCGCAATCGTCGCCGCCACTCGCGCCATCTGAAACGGAGACGCAACCACTTGGCCCTGTCCGTAGGAGGCTTGCGGCAAGCGAGCGTTGCAACCTTTCGGGCGTGTTCGGCTGCGCAACCGAGATGCCCAGCTTACTCGCGGTGTCGTACAGCATTGCTCGACGCCGACACTGTGCGCACCCAATTGCGCGAAATACGCGTTGCAGGAAACAATGATGCCCTTCTGCATATCCACCGAGCCGTGCGGCTGCGTGTCCTTGATGTCGTCGCGAATCTCGCGCTTCCAGACGAAATTCCCTACGCGGCCATCGGGCAGCCGGATGCAATCATAACGCTGCTGCGCGAGAGCGGGATCCTTGCGCAGAGCCGCGATTGCAGTCACGATCTTGAACGAAGATCCCGGCGGATACAATCCGAAACGCGCGCGATCGAGCAGATCGTCTCCGGGAAGCGGCGTCTCGGCGCAGTCTTCAACGATGCAATTGCACCTGCGATGGGCCACGGATAGCTCACTGCTGCCAGCATGTCGCCCGTTGCGGGATCCATCATCACGACCGCGCCTTTCTGTTTGCCCAGCCTCACCAGACGCTTGCTCAAGATCTCCGAGGCGCGCATCTGCAGGGCGCGTCGATCGACATGTGCATGTCGCGCGGCCGGTTGAGAATCTCCTTCACCCGCCGGATTGTCCGGCTCATACCGGTGGCGAAGCAGAGGAATGAGTGCTCGGTAGTCTCGCTGCACGCGGGCGGTGATCTGCCCGGTTTCGGGATCGCGGAGCTTCTTCCAGCTCCGCGACATCGTCATAGCCTTGCAGCCGGATGCGCGAAGCGTTTTCCTGAAACGCCGTGTTGGTTGCGCCCTGCTTCAGGCGGGTGCGAACGTCACCAAGCAGATAAAACATCGCTGGGCCCAGCGGATAATGGCGGCGATCGAGCTTGCGAGGTGGTCTGGTCGAGCGCGATGCCGAGCTTTGCATAATCTGCTCGGTGCGCTTCGATCTGCGCCCAATCGCTGGTGGCGAGCGGAATCCCGTTGCGATCGAATATCGTTCCTTTCGGCAGCTCGCGCGCGACGTCCAGCAGGCGCGGGTTGTACTGATATCGCCGCACGCCATCGGCCTGCATCACCAGACTGGGGCGAACCAGAATGTCGTCTGCCTTTGCGATCTGAATCCAGAAGAAGCGCGCCAGCACGATCACAAGCGAGCGCAGCCAGCACCGTGATCAGGGCACGCGTTCCCGAACCGAAGTTCGCTTGCTGATCTGTGCCTTTTCGCTCTGCTCGAAACGGAAAGAACAATTGCAAACAGGACGAAGTTCGCAACCATCGACGTTCTTCCGTAGCTCAGGAACGGCGAAACAACGCCCGACAGCGGAATCAGGCCGAGCAGCCCGCCGGTGATCAACAGCAGCTGGAAAGCGGTGATCAGCGCCAAGACCGATCACCAGAAAGAAAGAATAGTGCCCGCGTGCGTTCAAAGCGATCCGCAGTCTGCGGTAGATCAGACACTCCATACAACGCATACAGCGCGAGAATTCCGAGCACGCCGCCTCTTCGCCAAAAGCGGAGACGACCAGGTCCGTGTGAGCGGCGGGCATAGTTTGCGGATCGCCGAGACCGAAGCCTGTCCGGTGGCTCCGCCGGTTGAGAGCGACCACAGCGAATCCGCCAACTGGTCGCCGCCGTGGACGTGGTTGTCCCAGGGAGATTTCCACATCTCGACTCGCTCGCGAACGGTGTGCGGATATCCGGTCGCATAGCCGATCGCGAATGCCAGCACGATCACCGCGAGTCCTGCACGTGGCAGCAAAACCGGTTGCGCGCGATGCTGTACATCGTGAGAAAGAGGCAGCCAATACGAGCGCGGGTCCCAGATCGCTCAGCCAGAAGAAAAGCGCAATCGAAAGCGCAACGCCTGCGCAACCGGTAGACACATAATCGAGGCGCGGAACTGAATCTGCCGAGAGTTCGCGCAGTCTGCCATCGCTGCTGCTTCAAATAGCGCAGCGCATCCCAGTTCTGCGCGAAGTATCCGGCGAGGAAGAACACGATCAGAATCCGGATCAATTCCATTGGCTGGAAAAAGAACAGGTTGACCTTCGCGTCGCTTCCTCCAGGCCCGGTGCCGAAAATTCCGAGCGCAACAGCGAGCAGCAGGGCCGCAGCAAGTGGCACGTAGCTCAGCCGGCTGAACTGCCGCTCATAATCCGGCAGGCTGAAAAAGCAGCAGAGCAGCACAGCCGGCGACGACGCCTTGGGAAAAATCAGCGAACAACAGCGTGTCGCGCAGCGGGATCGCGCAGGCTGATCATCAGAATCAGACCAATTCCAGCAGAGGGCCTGAATGACAGGAAGGATCACGTTATCGCCGCAAATCCGCGAACTCGCCACACGATGTGCACGGCGTAGAAGGCCGACGAAAAACAGATCCCCAGAGGAGAAGTCGCCTGCGATACTCGCCAGCTCCGCACCCTTAGCTGAGGTTTCAGCTCCGCGAACTCCTGCCGTGTAACAGAGGTATCGAAAGTTCGCGCTCCGACTTCCCTGCCCTGCGCCGCTGTTCTCTGCGCCTTCTGCGCTTCCGCGACGCGCTTCGGAAACGAGTTCAGGCCACGTGACTCTGGCGAGCTCGCTTTCCGTTACTCGCAGCCGCGCAATCGCGCCCACGTTGTCGAATTGCTCCCCATGGCGCTTCAGGTCGTAGATCCGCTTTGCAACGAATTCCTGGTCCGCTGGCGCGGAGATCATGCCCAGATACGGAATCAACTGCTGCGGCCCGGCGAGCTGATTCAGGTTCAATGTAGTCTTCTCTTCCTGCAGCAGTGTCGTGAGTCTTTGCCCGCATATACAAGCGCAAAGTCCGCTCGCGACCACGATGACGCCGCCATCAGCCACACAAATTCGACTCCGCGGGATCTGGCGCGAGTACTCCGCTCCAGCTTCGCGCCGCTCTTGAGCCCGGCTGGCGATCTCGGCCCGCGAGATCTTCATTGCGAAACCAGTGCCTTCTCGAGTTGATTCAAGCGCTGCTCCACTCTCTGCTCTCCCTGCATGGCCTGCAGTTGTTTCGTGCCGCATCGCCGAACAATCCAGCCTCCGATACAGTTCCTCGCGCGTGGATATAATCCTCTCTGGCTCTGATCCAGATAATCGCGCTCCTGAGCAGGCGATCTGCGTCGAAGTTGCGCGATTGGCGCCAGATTCGATCGGCACGCCGGCGATAGCCATCCGCCAAGCTGCGCCGTTTCCCGCTTCCCAGTCGGATGACCATAATGCGCCGCCTTGTTCAGCGCCTCCTCCGCCTTCTCCACGTCGCTCAGATCGTACATGTACAGGCTCGCCAGGCCAAGGTACGGGTCTGGAGAGTGCTTCAGTAGCTCTGCCGCTTCCTCGAATTTGTTCACTGCGGCGTTCAATCGCTTCTGACGCGCGGCGCCGTCAAACCGCTCGCCTCGATGCGATCGATATGCGCCTTCGCACAGCCGCAAACGGCCCTCTATGCCGCTGTTGCCCGGATCTAATTCCAGCGCGCGCGCCAGATTGTTTCGCGCCTGCAACCATTGCGGCTCGAACACGGTTGGCGCGTCGCTGTTGCGGTACTCGGAAATGGTTTCGTCTGCCGCTGCAACCAGCCTCTTTCTCAACGCTCCTTAGCTCCCCACATGAATACGCCCAGTGCGACCGTTTGTTCAGAGCTCCGATACCGATTCCAGGCGTCATCCAGATTGGTGACCTTCTCGGCTTCCAGATCCGTCTTGAACTTTCAGCGTCGTTCCAGAAATTGCAGCTGCACTGAAACAAAGACGACCAGAGCAATCAGCCAGCAGCCCGAACGCAGCCAGTCATCCAAGCGGTGCTGGGCTCCGCTTCTGGCTTGCGGCGGATACTAGAGCCGGCACGCCGTGGTGCGCGGACTTTGCCGATCCGTCGCCCGAGCGGTTTCCCGAGTCGGCGTCGTGCGTGCGCACCGTCGCGTTCTGTCGAATGCTTGGGTGGACGGAACAGCTTCGGCCAGCAACCGGCTGTCCGTTCTGGAACCGAGTCAGGTCCTCGCTGACCTCCGCGGCGTCTGGTATCGGCGTTGAGATCTCGCGCCAGCATCTTGAAAACGATCCGGCGCAATGGCTCGGGAGCATGACGGCGGATCGGGTCCGGAGCTTGCGCAGAACGGATGCGGCGCTCCAGCCGCTCCTTGCGTCGGCTCCTCGAACGGCAGCCGGTGCGCAATCATCTGGTACAAAAGCACACCCACCGACCACAAGTCGGATTGAGTATCCATGTTCTGCGTTTCCAGCCGCTCGGGCGAACAATACGCAGTGCTGGCAAACAAATTCATCGTGTACTTGTGTGTTTGTGTCAACGCTTTGGCAATGCCGAAGTCGAGTACCTTGACCTGATTCTGTCGATCGATTCGGATATTGCGCGGTTTCAGATCCCCATGCATAACCCCGTAAACTGGCGATCTCCGATGGTGGTCGTGAAGCGCGCTCAGATTCTCGAGCATTTCGCACAGCTCGCGTGCGACATGCACGGCGAAAGCCGGGGTGTACGGGCCCTCGCGCAATCAGAGTCGACAGATCCTCGCCATCGATGTACTCCATGTCGATGAAAAGATCACCCGCGATCTCGCCGTACTTGTTGACCGCGACCACGCGCCTGTCCACACCTCTCAGCCGCTTCTGCAACTCAGCTCCGAGTCGTTCCGCCTCCACAATCTCCCGATCTTCTGGCGTCGGGGCCCTTGTAGACGATCTTCAGCGCGATTTCCCGGCGCTGCTTGTGTATGTGGCGAGATAAACCTCGCCCATCGCGCCACGTCCGATCTGGCGAATGATCTGGTAGGGCCCGTATTGGTCGCCGGCATTCACGGCCGACCTTCCTCGACGCCACTCCCGCGAACGAGCGGAACTTCGGATGTCCATCCTGGCTTGCCGGAACGAAGAAGTAGTTCCGCTGCAGAATGCCGCTTCTTCCGGCGCGGACAGCCATAGCGGCCTCGGCTCCATTCCCGGCGAAAATGTTCCCGCACTATCGAAGGCCGATACTCGAACGCACGAAAAGTCCCGGACGCAATGACCCAGCTGTCGTCCGTTCCCGCTGAATGACATTGCTTTCGATAGCGGGAGCAGCCGTATCAGCACAGCCATCCCGCGCCCGCGTTGTCGTGGATGTTGCAGGCAATTACCTCGCCGCGCGAGGCGCCGATAAACTTCGACGCCTGCATCGCGTGCTCCAGCTGATTTCATCGTCGGAGAGCGTCAACTCGCTATCCTGGACGCCGACGCCGACATCGCCGCCGCGAATCTCGAATCCTTCCAGCCGGGCGTGCGAATGCCGTTCCGCCATCACATATCCTTTGATCACCGCTTCACGCCGTCGCTGCGCGAGCAGCGTGACGCCGTTCCTTCAACTGCACAGCCCCGCGTAAGCTGCCCGGGAGCCAACGCGACGCGTATCGCCGGGCCTTGCCTTCTGCGATGGCCTCTGCGATGCGTGCCGGCGAGCTCACGACGAGCAATCGGGCGGCCCGCGCAGACATCCTGGATGACGTACGTTTGCGCGAGAAAATGAACGCCACGCCACAGCGAGCAACCCAGAACAACGCCCCGTATAGAAATAGGCCGCTCCCCTTCGATACCAGGCGCTCGGCCAGTCCTTGTGGTCACCAATGATCCGCTGGGTGCTCCGTCCGACCCTTCCGTCGGAGCCGCATGAAATCGGTCTCGCGCGCCGGACACGGCCGCCCAAATGACGCCGCAAATGCCGCGCCTTCCACCAATATTGCGGAAACATTGTCTTTGCCCACTTCGTTTGCCGCCGACGATCAAGGCGCGCACAGTTGCCCGACGGATCTCCCGCATTCTCTTCGACAATTGCTGAGGATCTTCTCGGACGAAATAGCGTCGCTCAAGCCGTCGCTGCAAAGCAGGATTGCGCTGTCCGGCTCGAACGGCATTTGAAGAATCTCTATGAAATCCTCATCATCCGGGCGTACGCTCTTCGGAGCCGACGTCCCGATACACTTCGTTTCGGCGCGGGTGCTGCATCGCTTCTGCCTCGCTCAACTCACCGCTGTCCTCACGCTCTCCCACCGGCGAATGGTCGTGCGTCATCTTCTCGATATGGCCTCGCTTGATTCTGTAAAGGCGCGAATCGCCGACGTGACCGACCGTCACCTGCCCATCTTCCATCACCGCCGCGGTCAGCACGCATGCCATGCCGTTCCACTCTGGATTTTTTCGGGCAGCTTCGTAGATGCTGTTGTTGGCAAGTGCGATCGCTTCACGCAATCGCTGCTCCACGCTGTCGGTCTGTCGCTCCAGACGCATCCGCATACGCTCGACTGCGATTTCGGCGGCCTGCTCGCCAGCTTCATGGCCGCCCATTCCATCCACCACCAGAAAGATGCCACGCACGTCGTCGCAATAGACCGCGATCTTCGTTGTTGGGGCGAACGAAACCTTGATCGCTGGACCCGGCCGAAAGATACGCGGAACAGCTGTGCGCATCAATCGACCTTTTTGCTACCGAAGACAATAGCGCAGAGAGCGAATACCAGCAGAAACACCATGAAAACGTAGCGCGCTGAATGGAGGCCAGTCATCGCTTGTTGACTGCCTTGAAATCGATGAACAGGCACACCCGCCAGTCCGATTCGCGCTTTGCTGGGTAGCGGCGTCTCTATGTTTCGATCCACGTCTTCGCCATTCATGTGCTGGATGCTGGGCGGCACGCGTTTGCCGTCCACGGTAGTGCCCAGCGCTGCTCAGATCTTTTATAAACAGATTGCCCGGTCGACGGATCGCGCCGAATCTGAACATGCTCACGGGAGACGTCCTTTTTTGAATTCAGCTTCAAATCGACCCAATGATCCTGCTGAGCCGCGACCGATCTTTCATCAGATCCTTTGTCATCTGATACGTGTGCGGGCCACTGTCGTCCTCGTAAGAAAGACTGGCGTAAACGATGCCCATCGCGCGCCGCGTATCGATGTTGCCACTACGTTCCGTCGATGTTGTACGCGTCTGGCCGTCGCTGCGCCTCTTGTGACGCGCTCTGTCAGCGTGCCAACTCGGTCTTCGGTCGTAGCACTTACGGAAATCTGGAATGAATTACTAACGGATTCTCTTGCGCGTCATCGTCCGTATTCTCGTTGAATTCAACCGACCACTCGCCCAGCGTTTCGTAGCGCTTCGTGCGCTTTCTTGAAGCCGTCAGCGGCAACTTCGATTTCTTGCCAGCGGCTTTATTCAGATGTGGAAAGCCTTTCACTGAGAGCCTTTACGGCCTCTTCGCGCATGCGCCGTTCGAGCGGGCGAAGCCTCTCGAGTTCCTCGCCGTAGAGGTACACGTCATAAACGCTGGGCACGAGATTGCTGTAATAGGTCGGACACATTCCCGCCTCCATCTCCTCAAGGATGAAATCGACAATCTCTTCGGGAGTAACGTGGACTGTCTCTTGTGGCATCCGGTATCTGAATTTATTCTAGGAAGTGGGTATGGACAAGATCGCGCTGATCGGCGCTGCGGGCGCTATCGGTCAAAGTGTCGCAAATGCGCTCAATCAGAGGCGGCAAGAGTACCGGGTTGTCGGGCGCGATCGAGCCAGTTTGAAAGCGACGTTCGGTAACTCCGGGCTTGCGGAAATCGCGACCTGGAATCCGGAAGATCCGGATTCCGTAAGAGCGGCCGTACGAGGGGCCGGTACTCTTGTGTATCTGGTTGGGGTTCCGTACAATCAGTTTCGGCTTCATCCCATCCTGATGCGCAGGACGCTCGACGCGGCCTTGGCCGAAAGTGTCGAACGTGTCATTCTGATTGGAACGGTGTATCCGTATGGCAGGCCACAGACAACTCCGGTCACTGAAGATCATCCACGTCAGCCGCATACGTTCAAAGGCAAGATGCGCAAAGAGCAGGAAGACATCTTGCTCGCCGCCGATGCCGAAGGCAAACTTCGCGGCACCATCCTTCGTCTGCCCGATTTCTATGGTCCGAACGTCGAGCGCAGTTTCCTGGATTCTTTGTTTCAGGCCGCCGCTCGAGGCGGAACAGCCAATATGATTGGACCGATCGACACCCCCCACGAATTTGTTTTCGTCCCGGATGTTGGTCCGGTGGTGATCGCGTTGGCTGAAAAGCCGGAAGCCTATGGACGTGCTTGGAATCTGGCAGGTGCGGAAGCGGTCACTCAACGCGATCTTGCCGAGCGCGTATTCAGAATGGCGGGAACCAAACCTCGTCGTCGTGTTGTGGGCAAGTATACTTTGCGCCTGCTGGGCCTTTTCAACCCGCTCATGCGCGAACTGGTTGAGATGAATTATCTGTTCACCACGCCGGTCTTGCTCGATGATTCGGCGTTGCGGCATCTGCTAGGAGAAATCCGGAAAACTCCCTATGATGAAGGTCTCCGGCTCAGCCTCGATGCGGCGCGTCGAAGCCCGAATCGCGCAGCATGACTGATCAGCGAAATGGACAATCTGAAATGCGCCGAAGTTGGCCGACCGCCATATTGCGCGACGTCCAATTCTGGGTTCCCTTTGTCGTTCTGCTGATAGGATTGCTGCTTCTGCGTTGGGTCCAATGAACCGTACGAAGAAGAACGCCTTGAACGTCACTGAAACCGTAAGCACCACTGATCAGTCTCGCCAGCGAAAACTGCACAGGCTCGGAATATTTTGCGGCATTTCGGCCGCGCTGTGGCTGGCCGGAGCTGAGGCACCCACGAAATTAGTAACTGTATCTGTTTCTCCATTGGTGATCTCATTCATGATGGTCTTCGGCGCCTTCATCTCTCGCTGGAGTCTGCCAGCCGTTATTCGCGGCACTTCGGACATCCTCACTGATACCCGACATGTGCCGCACCTGGTGGTCTGGGGCGTAATGGCCGGATGTCTATGGGCGATCGGAAACACGCTGACGATATTCGCTGTCAGGGATATCGGCTTGAGTCTCGCCTTCCCACTGTGGAATTCAAACAGCCTCATCGGTATCCTGTGGGGCACGCTGCTCTTCAAGGAGTTGCATCGCGCGCCTTGGTTTCGAAAAGCGGGAGTGGTTGGCGGTGCCGTCGTAATCTTTGTTGGCGCGATATTTATATCGGCAGCTTCCACGTCACAAGCAGCGCACGGGAACGCAGTTCGTGGCATGGCGGCGGCGTTAGGCGCCGGACTTATGTTCGGGTCGATGTACATTCCGTATCGAAAGGCATACATTACCGGCATGAATCCGCTCACGTTCCTCACGTTCTTCACGTTTGGGGAAATAACGACGGTCACCGTAATAGCCGTCGTGTTTCTCGGTGGCGTATCGCCGTTTTGGCATGAGCTCGCCGCAAATCGCACTATTTTGTTTTGGCCGCTCCTGGGTGGGTTCATGTGGGTCGTGGGCGATCTGTTTCAGAACTACGCCGCAAAATATGTAGGCATCAGCCGTGGGATTCCCTTGTCGAATACGAACCAGCTCTGGGGATTGCTGTGGGCGCTTTTGGTTTTCCGCGAGCTGCATGGCCTCACTGCAAATGTTTATGCGGAAGTAATTGGAGGATCGCTTCTTATGGCCGCAGGCGCGCTTGCAATCGCACTTTCATCCGCGTCCGAGAGTGAATACTCGAGCTGGAGGGAAGCCGCCCAGCGGGAAACAAGGCTATACGGGATCGATCCTGAGTATGTGATGACGCGCATGGAGGGCCGCGATCTTGCTTCAAGCGGTACTCACCGCACCTGGGTCGATTGGTTTCTTATAGCCGGGGCGATGTTCATATTTGCGGTATTGGGAGCAATGGCCCGAGTGCCTCAGATGGAAATCCACATGGGATGGTTAGTTGCCCTGAGTCTCGCGATGCTGCTGGTACTGCTGGCTGCCGGTTTCGCTTTATGGCGAGTTACTAAATTCGCCTAACTCGATACCACCGCTGCGGCCTGTTCGGGGCCGACGATCGCTCGCATCCCTGCTGAAATCACCTCTTGCGCACGAAGACCATCGCGATGGGTAGAGGGAAATGGTGCGTTCGTTCTGCAGCACTCAATAAAAGCGGCGAGTTCGGCTTTGTACGCGGCTCCGAAGCGATCGACGAATTCGGGCAACGGCCGGCCATAATCGCGCATTGAAAATGTCTTGTAAGCGATTGGTTTTGTGCGTCCGCGCCGGCCATAAGCCTCGACGACAATCTCAAAAGGCTTCTGATCGAAGCGGCCGACATGAATCTGCCCCTCCTCGCCAAAAATAATGGTCTCGACGCGGTAACCAGATACGTGATTGCGGCTGACTTGAACCTGGGCGATGAGATCATCGTCGAACCAGAGATACAGAAGCGCATCATCGAAGTCCTCCACGCAGGTCGTCAGCGCATGGCTATAGATCCGAGAGCCAATCGTAAGCGCCTTAGATGGGATACGCCCAGTCAACCAAAGAATTTCATCTACGTTGTGCACCGACATATCGGGCAGAATCCCAGTACTTCTATAGCCGTTCGGAGCGGGATTAGAATCTTCGAGCGCCGAGTGCATTTTAAAAATTCGCCCAATCGCACCACTTTCCATCAGTTCTTTCGCGTATCTCAGAGGTTCATCGAAGCGGCGCTGAAACGCGAGCATCAGAGCATGCGGGTAGTCCCGGTCGAGTTCCGCTGCAAATTCTCGATCCGCCTCCAAACTCCCGGTCAGCGGTTTCTCCAGTAGGACGCGATGGCCGGCTGCGATCATTGTGGCAGCGTTTTCCCGGTGATCATCCGTCGGTGTGACGATCACGGTGGCATCGCAGACTCCCGCTTTCGCTAGTGCTTCGAGCGAGGAGAAAATCGGGACTTCGCGCCCGATTTCAGCATTAAACCGGCGAGCACGCTCGACATCGACGTCTGCTAGCGCGGCGAGTTCACACTGCTGGGTATCGCGCGCCAGTTCGTGCAGATGGAGTGCATGAACCGTCCCCATCCGTCCAAGGCCGGCAACAGCAAGTTTCACAGGTTCACTCATACGGGTAGAGAAGACTCCTCACTCATTACTGTAGAGTCTGACACCCGCATCGTTCGACAGTCGACTAAGTGTTTCATCAAGCGTCAAAAGGCTGCAGTTCGAAAGCAGCGCCGAAGCGAGAAGGTGTACTTCGATCCACCCTATTCCCCGGCTCCAGAGTTTACGGTCTTCGATGAGCCGCAACGCCTCTTCGTCCGTCGCCGAAACTGCGGCTGGTAGCGCGTTTAGATCGTTCAGAGTACTTGTTCGGTGACTTAGATTCCCGCATGCGAGCTCGCCAACTACGAAGGGATGGATCAGCGCCACGCCTCTGCTCAGAAGCTCGCTCAGAACTGGATTACCTTTGCGGAAGTGCTCAATCCAAACGGAAGTATCAACAAGAATCATCGGCCAGACTCGTTGCGGCGCCTCGAGACCGGGCGCAACAGGGGCTCCGTGCCTCCAAGTGCAGCCAGGCGCCTCGCCGCTTCGCGCGCGATCAGAGCCTCCAAACCAGCATGCACCAATGCCGTCTTTTCTCGGATTCCGGTCATTTGGCGCGCTCGTTCGAGCAGCTCCTCATTGATAATGAGCGTGGTTCTCATATGCATGAGTATGCACGATCAATGCATACACGTCAACGCACGTGGAATTGGGTTCGTTTCGCAAAACGACCTCTAACCCCTCGCGAAACTGTCGTGACAAGGAAAATTCGTGGTCTTTAACATCTGATTGGCGTCTTAAGGACGGGTTACAAAGCTGGATGGGCCCTGGCATGGCCGGGTTTGTACCCAGTAGGGGATATCTATTACCCCGAATCCGGCTAGGCGGGTATGGTACAAACAAGGCAGCTACAAAGGGCCTATTTGAGAGTGACTCTGATGCCGCTCCTATGAACGTCATCCCCCTCAAGATGGACACCAACAATCCCTATACCAAAGGACCAAACGAACAATGAAAGGAACCGTTCTCATAACGGGCGGTGCTGGCTTCATTGGCTCGCACGTCGCTTCGAACCTGTTACGAGCGGGCTACCATGTACGTGTTCTCGATAGCCTGATCCCCCAGGTGCACGGCGACAAGCCGGAGCGGCCTGCTTACCTGCACAAAGACGCCGAACTTATCGTCGGCGATGTGCGGAATCCGGAAATTCTTGATAAGGCCCTGGGCGGAGTGGAAGCTGTTTACCACTTTGTAGCGCTGGTCGGCGTTGGCCAAAGCATGTACCAGATTGCCGAGTACACCAGCGTCAATAACCTGGGAACAGCGGTCCTTCTTGAAAGGCTGGTGAAGCACCGCGTCAATAAACTCATCATCGCGTCAAGTATGAGCGTCTACGGCGAGGGCCGCTATGTGACAGAAGCGGGCGACGGATATGATCACGCGACCCGCAGCACCAGGCAACTGAAGGCGCGCGAATGGGAAATGACTATGCCCGACGGCTCCCCTCTTCGGCCGGTTCCTACGCCGGAGAACAAGCAGCCTTCACTCGCGTCGGTGTACGCGCTCTCGAAATACGACCAGGAACAAATGTGCCTGATGGTAGGAAGGGCGTACGGCGTCCCCACAGTGGCGTTGCGATTCTTCAACGTCTATGGGCCATACCAATCGCTTTCCAATCCCTATACGGGTGTCCTTGCGATATTTGCATCGCGGCTGATGAACGGGCAGCGCCCCATTATTTTCGAAGACGGCCAGCAGCTTCGGGATTTTGTATGCGTTTACGATATCGCGCAGGCCTGCCGGCTTGCACTCGAAGTTGAGGCCGCGCGCGACATGATTTTCAACGTCGGCAGTGGCCAAACGATAACCGTTAGAGAGGTTGCAAAGGCATTGGCAAAAGTGCTCGGCAAGAAGCTTGAGCCGGAAGTCACCGGCAACTACCGTGTAGGGGATATTCGCCACTGTTTCCCCGATATCAGCTTGGCCCGAAATGTTCTTGGTTATAAACCCGCCATGAGCCTAGAAAAGGGCATGCGCGACCTGGCCGCTTGGCTCGACCAGCAAACCGCGCACGATCGGTTTAACGAAATGCGTGCCGAACTTACCGCGCGCGGGCTGGTTGTATAAGAGGTAGCGAGTGGAACGACCCTATATCCTCATCACCGGGGGCGCCGGTTTTATTGGAACGAACATAGCGCGGCGGTATCTGGCTGAGAACCAGCCAGTCTACATCTTTGACAATCTTGCCCGCTCAGGTGTCCAGCCAAATGTAACCGAATTGCAACAACGGTACCCCGGTCGCGTTCAGTTTTCAAAGGCAGATATCCGCGATAAGGGCGCGGTTGAAAAGGCGGTCAGCGGGGCCGCTATGGTTTACCACCTTGCCGCGCAAGTAGCGGTTACTACAAGTCTGGAAGATCCTCTAGCCGACGTTGGTACAAACCTCATGGGGACGCTGCATCTGCTGGAGGCCATCCGGAACGCGGCAAGCAAGCCGCCGCTGCTTTTTACATCAACCAACAAAGTGTATGGCCGCCTAGCATCTGTTGCGCTTCGCGAGGGGCGCATGCGTCATGAGCCTGCAGATCCCTCGCTTGCTCGTATGGGCGCCGGCGAAAATCAGCCGCTCGAGTTCCTTTCGCCGTATGGCTGCTCAAAGGGTAGCGCGGATCAGTACGTTCTCGATTACGCTCGCTCTTTTGGGATCCAAGCAGTTGTGTTTAGAATGAGTTGCATCTACGGCCCCTATCAGTTAGGGTCGGAAGATCAGGGTTGGGTGGCCCACTTTTTGCGGCAGGCACTCAAGGGCGAGCCGATCACCCTCTATGGCGACGGCAAGCAGGTTCGCGATCTCTTATTTGTCGAGGATCTGGTCGATGTCATGCGCCTGGTTCAGGAAAATATGCCCGTTGTCGGAGGCGAGGCCTTCAACATAGGCGGAGGTGCGGAGAACAGCTCCAGTCTGGTCGAACTGATCGGCGAAATCGAGACTTTGACAGGAACCTCAATCGCTGTCGATCGTGGACCCGAACGTCTCGCTGATCAGCGCTGGTTTGTTGCGGACACATCTAAGATTCGGAACCTGCTTGGCTGGTCTCCGAGAACTAGCATTCGCGAGGGCCTTCATACGCTTCAGAATTGGTATCTGGAACGGCCCTCCCTTCTTGCACAATCTGAGGTACAGGTAGCCTGATGCGTTTCGCCCTTATCAACCCACCCTGGGAATTTGAAGGCAGTATCTACTTTGGCTGCCGTGAACCGCATCTCCCGCTTGAGTTTGGTTACTCGAAGGCTCTCCTCGAGCAAGCTGGACACGAAGTTATGCTCGTGGATGGCCATCTTGATAACCTCACTTACTCCCAGATTGTCGAGCGCGTCACAGACTTTGCTCCCGAAGTAATTGTCGTTACGACGGCACCTACTTATCTTTTCTGGCGTTGTGCTCCGCCGGAATTGCGAGTGCCGCAAGAGCTCTGCAAGTTACTGCGAACACTTCCGGGCAAGTTAGTGGTTGTGGGTCCCCACGGCTCAACTACGCCCGGTGCCGCTCTCAAGAAGCTTGGCGCGGATATCGTCATTCTGGGCGAATGCGAAGAGATTCTTCCTCAGTTAGCGGGAAATCTCTCGGAGGTGCCTTCGATCGCATTTCGGGAAGGCGATCAGGTGGTTGTCCGCGGACCAAATCGCGCGTCAGACATGAAGAGTCTTCCGGCCCTTAGCTGGCCTGACGCTGCCATCGCGAATCATAAGCATCATCACCACCGTTTTGATGCTGAGCCTTTAGGGCCAGGCGCGGAATTGGAGGCTTCCAGAGGTTGTCCGTATCACTGTACTTTCTGCGCCAAAGACAATTTCCGGAATAATTATCGGAAGCGCCCGCTCGAAACGATTTTAGAAGAAGTCGACGGCTTTGTTCGCCAAGGCGTGGAGTATGTCTACTTCATCGACGAAATCTTTCTCCCCGACCCGAAGTTGTTAGCCGCTTTGGCGGAACGCAATCTCAAAATCGGCGTACAAACACGCATCGATCTTTGGAACGAAGACTCGATCCGCGCGCTCGCTCGTGCGGGATGTGTTTCCATTGAGGCGGGAGTCGAAAGTATCACTGAGGCCGGTCGCGCGTATCTGGATAAAAAATGTAAGTTGTCGACTGATGAACTTACTCAACGCCTTATATACGCAAAAAGTTTAGTGCCTTTTGTGCAGGCGAACTTACTCGCGATGACGGAAGATGACGCCGATGCTATCGAAAATTGGCGCCAGAACATAGAGAGAAACGGCGTTTGGGCTAACAAGCCTGTCCCATTGTTCCCCTATCCTGGATCGCCGGAATACACAAGAATGTGGGGACCTGCGGATGATTTCGCGTGGGAGAGGGCGCACGAGGCTTATCTGAAGGGTTTCGATGCCTTCAGCGACATCCAGGAGCAGCGGCCGCAGCCACTTGTCGAACTGGAAGCCTGGAATGCCCGGTAGCACCGCCAACACCGGACCTACAAAGCAGTTGAAAGTATTAATGACTGCCGACGCTGTCGGTGGTGTGTGGCAGTACTGCGTTGATCTGATAACCGAGCTTGGTAATCGCGGCACAGAAGTCATGCTGGCGACGATGGGGCCGCGTCCGAACGCCGTCCAACGCGAAGAAGTTCTCGCGATTCCGAGCGCAACTCTCGTTGAAAGCGACTACGCCCTCGAATGGATGCCCACTCCGTGGAAGGACGTCGACGCTTCGGGCAAGTGGCTTCTCGACCAGCAAGCCTCTTTCGATGCAGACGTCATCCATCTGAACGGTTATGCCCACGCCAGTTTGCCGTGGAAAAAGCCTGTGGCTGTGGTGGCGCATTCGTGCGTGTACTCCTGGTGGCGAGCGGTACACGGATCTACGCCAGGCACCGAATGGGCCGAATACAAGAGCCGCGTGGTTGATGGCGTTTCAGCAGCGGACGTTATCGTTTCGCCGTCGGCTTATATGGCTGCGGAAATCCGCAACGAGTATGGCGTCCGCCCGGACAAGATCCGCGTTATCCACAATTTCACTCGCGCTCAGGTTTCGCAGGACGTGAAAAAGCAGCCCTTCGTGCTGGGTGCGGGGCGAATCTGGGATCCCGCCAAGAATCTCGAGTTGCTGGATCGGATCGCACCCAGACTGGATTGGGAAGTTCGTATTGCAGGAAGTTCGGCCGGTCCGGGAGAGGAAGGCTCGCGGAGTGTGTCTGGCCGCCTTCTCGGGCATCTGAAACACGGCGGATTGTTGGATCAAATGAATGCGGCAAGCATTTTCGTGCATCCCGCGCTCTATGAGCCTTTTGGCTTGTCTGTTCTCGAAGCCGCCCGCGCACGCTGTTGTCTCGTGCTATCGGATATTCCGAGCTTGCGAGAACTCTGGCAAGACGCCGCAATATTCATCGATCCTCGCCAACCGGATGCATGGGTGCGCGAACTGAATCGCTTGGCCCGAGACCCCCAACAGCGCGAAATCCTCGGCCTGTCGGCTTATTCACAATCAATGAAATACAAGGCGAGTTCCTGTCTAAAGCAATACTGCGAGCTCTATACATCGCTCATGAGTTCGAAAGCCGGAGTGGCTGCCTGAAGATGCGCATCGCGATGTTCTATCAGTCCCTGGTCTCGGACTGGAATCACGGCAACGCACACTTTCTTCGCGGGATCGCTTCTGAGCTGCAGGCTCGGGGGCATGAAATTCGTATCTTTGAACCCGAGGACGGTTGGAGCCGGATGAACCTGCTCGAAGATGCTGGACGGTCCGCAATTAACGACTTCCATGAGGCGTTCCCGAATTTGTCCAGCACAACATATTCCATGAATCGTCTAGCGATTCCTGAATGGCTGGATGATGTTGACCTCGTCCTTGTCCATGAATGGAATCACCCGCGCTTAATCTCTGCCCTTGGGAATCATGCGAGGTGCAACGCTGGTATTCGGCTCCTATTTCATGACACGCATCATAGGGCCATTACTGCCGCTCACGAGCTTGGCCGCTTTGATCTCACCGAATACCATGGCATTCTCGCTTACGGCCGTTCTTTGAAGAATGCTTACGAAAGACGCGGCTGGGGAAAACAGGTATACGTCTGGCACGAAGCGGCGGATGTCCGCATCTTCTACCCGCGCAAAAGCGATAGGACGCTTGGTGACGTTGTGTGGATCGGCAACTGGGGAGATGAAGAACGTTCCGAAGAGCTGCGCGAGTATTTCATCAATCCCGTGGCCTCTTCATCTTTGAAGGCTCATGCCTACGGCGTTCGATATCCGACCTCCGCGCTTCGGGAGCTGCAATCTGCTTCGATTGCCTACGGCGGCTGGCTGCCAAATTTCAAGGTTCCTCAGGTTTTTTCGCAATCCCGCGCCACGATTCACGTTCCTCGCCGGCCGTACACGCAAGCATTGCCGGGTATCCCAACAATTCGCCCGTTCGAGGCGCTGGCCTGCGGCATTCCGCTTATCTCTGCGCCCTGGCAAGATACCGAGGGACTGTTTCGCGTAGGCCACGATTTTCTCCTGGCGGGTAACGGGTCTGAAATGCAGAAGCATCTCACGGATGTGCTGAACGATTCGTCTCTCGCGCGGAGCCTTATCTCCAGCGGACTTGAGACCATTCGCAGACGCCATACATGCGGGCATCGCGTTGACGAATTGTTCAGCATCTACGACGCAATCAAGCCCGCCAGTATGTCGAACAACGCTCTCGTCTCTGTCGAGGTTCAACAGTGAGAATCGCTTTCTGGGGTTCCAGTCTCGTTTCCGCTTATTGGAACGGGGCCGCCACTTACTATCGTGGCGTCTTGCGGGCGCTTGCTCAACTGGGACACAAGATTACGTTCTTTGAGCCTGACGCCTACAATCGCCAGCAGCATCGCGATATCGAAGATCCAGAGTGGGCACGCATTGTTGTCTACAACGCAGAAGACCGCGACGAGGTGAATCGGCATCTTGCTGCCTCTGCTTGCTTTGACATCGTGGTGAAAGCCAGCGGCGTGGGAGTGCTGGACGAGTTACTCGAGGCGCATATAGCGGGGATGCCCGACTCGATATGCAAGGTCTTTTGGGATGTGGATGCCCCCGCTACGCTGGAGCGCCTTGCCGCGAATCGAAGCGATCCATTCCATGCGGCGCTTCCGCGTTTTGATCTGGTCCTTACGTATGGCGGTGGAACGCGTGTCACGGAGGGTTATCGGAGAGCCGGGGCGCGCGAATGTTTCGCCATCTACAACGCCCTCGATTCAGACGTTCACTACCCTGTTGCGCCTGATCCGCGCTTTGCATGTGATCTTTCGTTTCTCGGAAATCGGTTGCCCGATCGCGAGGCCCGCGTCGACGAGTTCTTTCTCAATGCTGCCTACCTTGCTCCTGCTCAACGCTTCCTTCTCGGCGGTAGCGGATGGTCGGATAAACCACTACCGCCCAACGTCTCCTGTCTGGGACACATCTATACCGCCGACCACAACGCATTCAATTGTTCCGCGCGCGCGGTGCTGAACATTAGCCGGGATAGCATGGCTCGGTACGGCTTCTCTCCCGCCACGCGCGTGTTTGAAGCAGCGGGAGCCGCCGCTTGCCTGATAACGGATGCGTGGGAAGGCATTGACTCCTTCCTGCAACCTGGAAAGGAGATCCTGGTCGCCTACAGCGGTGCTGATGTAGCCCGAATCCTGCAACAACTCGGCGCTGAACGAGCGCGCTCCATTGGCGAGGCGGCGCGAAAACGAGTTCTCGCTGAGCATACCTATGAGCGGCGGGGAGCGCTTGTTGAATCGATACTCCACCAAGTTGCTTCATCCAATCGCGTGGTCATGGAGACGCCCGCTTGAAAGAGCCCAAACTGAACTGTGTATTCTTAGGGCTCTCGATTACCTCGAGCTGGGGTAATGGCCATGCGACTACCTATCGCGGCTTGCTTAAAGAGCTTTCAAAGCGCGGGTATGCTGCCACCTTTCTCGAACGAGATGTTCCTTGGTACGCCTCACATCGGGAATTCGATCAACTGCCATATTGCAAGGTCGCGCTTTATGCTGGCCTTGACGAGCTCAAGGACCGCTTCAGCCATCTGATCCGAACAGCCGATGTCGTGGTGGTGGGATCGTATGTTCCTGACGGGGTTGCGGTGGGTGAATGGGTTACCGCTACGGCGAAAAATCTGACCGCCTTCTATGACATCGACACGCCGGTTACTCTTTCGAATTTGAAGAATGGAAGCTGTGAATACCTATCGCGAGAGCTCTGCTCCCGATATCAGCTCTATTTATCGTTCACGGGCGGCCCGACGCTCGATTTCATCGAGCGTCAACTCGGTTCGCCATGTGCCAAAGCGTTGTACTGTTCCGTAGATCCCGCGCTTTACTATCCGCAATCAGAGCCCGTCCGATGGGACATCGCATATCTCGGCACTTATGCTGAGGACCGGCAGCCTGCATTGGAAAACCTCTTGCTGAATGCCGCGAGGGAACACCCGAATTGTCATTTTGCCGTAGCGGGCCCGCAATACCCGCATACAGTTACTTGGCCGGCGAATGTGGAACGAATCGAGCACTTACCTGCCAGCGAGCATCGGCGTTTTTACAATTCACAACGATTCACTCTGAATCTGACTCGTCGCGATATGGTTCGCAGCGGCTATTCGCCTAGCGTTCGGCTCTTCGAGGCAGGGGCATGTGGGATCCCGATCCTGACTGACCAATGGCCTGGATTGCAGACGTTTTACGAGCCCTTCTCAGAAATACTGCCGGTTCGCACCGAGGCAGATTTGGCGTATTATCTTCGCATTCCCGACGAGGAGCGCCTTGAAGTGGCGGACCGGGCGCGCCGGCGTACACTGCGCTTTCACACCGCCGCGGTAAGGGCCCGGGAGTTCGAGACGCACGTAAATGTATCTGTTGAGCGAACTAGTTCGTCCAAAAGAAGGAGCAGGACAGCAGTCGAAAAATCACCGACTGCTGTGCTGCTTTAGTCGAAAAACAAAAACTATGCGAAAAAGTACGAGCGTCTTCGTTGTAATTGGAACTGTCTGCCTCGCCGCAGCCACGCTACCTCTGCTGGCAAGACAACAGTCCGCGCCAGGTGTGCCCGTCAGCATGGTAATAACTGCGGAACCGAAGCGCGGCAAAACGGTGCCGCCTATCGAGCAGCAGGATCTGATGGTAACGGAAGGAAAGGATAATAGACCGGTCACTGGATTGCTCCCCTTACAAGGCGAGCACGCAGACATGCAACTCTTGCTGCTGCTGGATGACTCGGCCAGCTCCAGCATAGATACTGAGATTAATACTCTAAAGCAGTTCGTGAACTCGCAGCCTCCCACGACAGAAGTTGCCGTCGGATACATGCGTAACGGCATGACCCAGCTAACGGCAAACTTTACTGCTGACCACGCTGCAGCAGCAAACGCCATCCGCCTAGTAATGGGTCCGGGAGGGGCGGACGTAAGTCCTTACGACTCGCTGTCGGATGCGATCAAGCGCTGGCCGCAGAAGCGAGCCGAGCGCCGCGAAGTGATTATGATCAGCAGCGGTATCGAAGGCCTAGGCGGTGGATATACCTCCGACAATCCCTACGTGAACAAGGGCATTGAGGACGCACAGAAAGCTGGCGTCATCGTCTATACGATCTATACTCCTGGCGTTGGACACTACGGCCACAGCTTCTGGAGAGCGAATTGGGGACAGAACTTCCTCGCGCAGCTAGCTGATGAAACCGGCGGTGAGTCTTATTTCATCGGATTCGGATCGCCGGTTACATTTCAACCATTTCTCGATCAGATCCGCGAACGACAAAACCATCAGTTCCTCCTAACTTTTTTGGCGCGGCCGGAACGCAAGTCGGGATTGCAACCGGTCAAAGTGCGTGTCAAAGAAAAAGATGCGGACGTCGCAGCGGCCGACCGGGTA
Organism: uncultured Acidobacteriaceae bacterium; assembly: GCA_963771565.1. Classification (GTDB taxonomy): domain Bacteria; phylum Acidobacteriota; class Terriglobia; order Bryobacterales; family Bryobacteraceae; genus Bog-105. The sequence goes on along the minus strand of CAVYUB010000011.1, from coordinate 212,409 downwards.
TACGTGCCCGCAAGCCTGTAGTTAGGCCCCGCTTCATTACCAGTACAGCGAAACGTAATCGATTGCGCTCTATCTCAATGACAGAGGATATACATGAGCGTCGAAACAAAAGAGCACGAATCGCAGACCAAAGATCCGAGGAAGCAAGGACCTAAACCACCGTTTGAAGAGCCCAAACAAGCGCCTCCGGGCCAGTCGAAAGACATGCGCGAAAAGCCGGATTATGGCGAAGAGTCGTATAAAGGATTTGGGCGTTTAAAGGGTCGAAAGGCTCTCATCACGGGCGCGGACAGCGGCATCGGGCGCGCTGTCGCTCTGGCTTTTGCTCGCGAAGGCTCAGACGTGCTGATCTCGTATTTGAATGAGGATGAGGACGCCGAAGAAACCGCACGCCTGGTTCAAAACGCGGGTCGCAAAGCCATAACGGCAGGAGGCAGTATCGAGGACGCGCGCCATTGCGAAGAGCTAGTTAACCGGGCATTCAACGAACTCGGCGGACTGGACATTCTCGTCAACAATGCTGCTTTCCAGATGACTCACGACTCCATCGAGGAAATTACTCCAGAAGAGTGGGACAAGACTTTCAGAACTAATATTCACTCGATGTTTTATCTCTGCCGCGCCGCTCTGCCGCGCATGAGGGAAGGCAGCACAATTCTGAATACCGCTTCGGTGCAAGCGTATCAGCCGAGCCCAAACTTATTGGCTTATGCCAGCACCAAGGGAGCAATCGTTACTTTTACCAAGGCTCTCGCGGGATTGGCGATCAAGAAGGGAATACGTGCCAATGCCGTCGCGCCGGGGCCGGTCTGGACACCGCTGATCCCATCCACGATGCCCGAGGAAAAAGTCAAGGAATTCGGCAAGACCAATCCGCTAGAGCGGCCCGCCCAGCCTGCAGAACTCGCGCCGATGTATGTCTTCCTTGCTTCCGACGAATCGCGTTTCATTACTGGTGGCGTTTTTGACGTCACCGGCGGCAAGATGCTTCCGTAAACACACAAACACCCGGTCCGTTGTGAGACGAACCGGGTGTTCCAGAATCTAAAATTGCTATTCCGTTAGTAAGTTGTTCCCCTGGCGACGGGCTTATCGGTCTTCGCGAAATCTGCCGATGCTTCTCCGGTCGAAGAAACGTCCTCTGCACCGGTTTCCTTCAGTACCTTCTTCGCCTTATCAACCCAGTCACTGTTATCGCAATGCACAGATAGAAGGACCCCGCCTTCCTTGATGCGGCCTTCGTAGCGCTTTGCCTCGTACTCTGGTATGCCCATGCCTACGAGCGCGCCCACGAGACCACCCACTACTCCGCCGGAGCCGACCCCGGCCAAAGTAGCCATGATCGGACCAGCCGCAATAAATGGTCCAAGTCCCGGAATCGCCAGAGCGCCAATCCCAGCCAACAATCCGAGGGTTCCGCCAACAGCGGCACCGGCCACCGCGCCAGTAGCCGTCCCTTCTGGGGCCTTCGTATGTTTCTCGTGAGCAAAATCTTTGGTCCCGACATTATCCTGCAACAGAACCGAAATGTCTTCATTACGGAAGCCCTGCGCTATCAGCCGGTCCACCGCGTTTTCCGCCATTTGCCGATTGGGATAGATGCCGTATACTGCTGTGTTTTTTCCTGCCATAGTTTTTACTGTCCTCCTGATTCTTTCACCGTCAGCTCATTTGTCACGTTGCCGGCACCCGCGACTTCAGTCGCTTTCTGCTCGACAGCCGTCTTCTCCGCATCCGATTTAACGGGTCCTCGAAGCGTCACTTTCCCATCGTGCGCAACAATCTTTACGTTATGCGCATACGTCGAGAGTGACTTGTCCTTCATAACCTCGCGCCTAATCTGTTTTTCCAGCTTGAGATCGCTTTTGTTGTTCTTGGCTTGGTCTGCCGTCGGCTGCTCCTGTTTATTCATCTTCGTGTTGTCGGGCTCTTGGCCAAACGCCAAAGAGAGACCCGTTGCAAACACGACCGACGCCAGCAAAGCGTTGATTCTAGTCATTCCTCCTCCGTCCTTATTCAGTCGCTTTAGTCTTTCGTTAGTGAGACTACCGTGAACGGTGGCAGTTTCCCGCAAAAGGCCAGCCTCATGGGCCGAATAAGGGATTTCTCGATTAAAGTGCGTTATTTTTGGACGCTTGTGTGCAAAAGCCTGAGAGTGTTACCAGGTTGTGCGCAGGATGTAAGCGCGCTCGAGATACAACTCGCAGCTTACAGATTTCCGCGCCGCCCCTGCTCGCGTTCAATGGCTTCGAACAGGGCTTTGAAGTTTCCCTTACCGAAACTGCGGCTACCTTTCCGCTGGATAATTTCGTAGAACAGCGTCGGGCGGTCTTCGACGGGCTTCGTAAAGATCTGAAGCATGTAACCTTCGTCGTCTCGATCCACAAGAATGCCGAGGCGCGCCAACTCATCAATAGGCTCATCAATGCGACCGACCCGTGCGGTCAGCTCCTCATAGTAGGTGGTGGGGATGGAGAGAAACTCGACGCCTTGATCACGCAACTTTGTGACAGATGCAATGATGTCGTGGGTTGCCATTGCAATGTGCTGAACTCCAGGACCGCCATAGAAATCGAGGTACTCTTCGATCTGTGACTTGCGGCGGCCTTCCGCTGGCTCATTGATCGGAAACCGTATACGTTCGTTTCCGTTCGTCATGACCTTGGACATCAGAGCGGAGTATTCAGTTGAGATATCTTCATCATCGAAATGCTTGAACATGCGGAAGCCCATCACATGCTCGTAAAACGAGACCCAGGTATTCATCTCGCCCCAGCCGACGTTGCCGACGACGTGATCGATGTGCAGTAGGCCCGTGGGGCGCGCAATGGAATCGGGTCCTGGCACCTCGACAAATTCGGGTAGAAAGGGACCGCGATAATCGTTCCGCTCAACAAAGGTGTGAATCGTGTCGCCGTACAGCCCGATCGCGGACAGCCGTGCTTTACCCTGATCATCCTGAATCGTAAACGGAGCCTCTATTCCGCGAGCGCCCCGAGCGGTGGTCTCCTGCCACGCGGATTGGGCATCATCGACCCATAGCGCGATAGACTTCACTCCGTCACCGTGGCGCAGGATGTGTTCGGCGATTTCACCGGTTGGCAGTAGAGGCGTTGTAAGGACCAATCGGATTTTATCTTGCTGAAGCACGTACGAAGCGCGATCGCGAGTGCCCGTTTCCGGACCGCGGTAGGCCACGATATGGAAGCCCATGGAGGCCCTGTAGAAATACGCGGCCTGTTTCGCGTTTCCCACGTAAAATTCGAGGTGATCCGTTCCGTGAATTGGAAGGAAATCTTCGTGAGCAGTGGTCACTTGTTCAGATCGTTCAGTGAGTTGTGGCATAGGGATCGAGCTCCAATTCCGCGCCCACGCGTTTCAGCGCGTTGACGCACATTGCGTTTTGATCTGCGGTGCCTACCGAAACTCGCAAACAATTTGGAAGACCGGTGGCTTTTAAGGGGCGCACAATGATGCCTTGTCGCAATAGACCCTCGAATAGCCGGCGAGCCAGATCCTCTGTCTCGAGGACGACCATAATGAAATTCGCGGCTGAGGGCACTACTTTGAATCCTAATTCTTCGAACGACCGAGTCAAAAAGGCGAGTCCGCGCGCCGTATTCTCGATCGATTTGTTCATGAACTCGCGATCCTGGAGGGCGCCCAACGCGGCCGCTTGTCCGATCCCGCTAGGCTCGAACGGCAGCTTAATTTTAAGCAGGACCGATATCAGGTCCTCATGTGCAAATCCGTATCCGACACGCGCGCCTGCCAAACCGTAGATTTTTGAAAACGTCCTAAGCGTGATGACGTTGTCGAACCGGTATTGCATGGAGTCCGGACATGAGGGCCGATTCATGGCAAATTCAAAGTAGGCTTCATCAAGGATGATCAACACGCGTTCCGGCACGCGGCTATGGAAATCCTCAAATTCCTCGCGAGTAAAAAACGTACCCGTTGGGTTATTCGGGTTGGCGAGGTAGATAAGTTTCGTCCGCCGAGTGATCGCATCGGACATTTTTGCCAGGTCATAGTGCCAATTTCGGTACGGCACCGTTCGATACGCGACTCCGCGGCTGCGAGCTAGGACCTGAAACCCTGAAAAAGCCGCTTCCGTTGTAAGAACTTCATCGTCGTCGCACAGGAACGTCCGGACTATGTTCGCCATAATGCCCTCGCTACCGGCACCCGCAATAACATTTTCTATTTTTAAATTGAAACGTTCCGCTAATTTGCCCCGAAGCGCGAGTCCGCCATCGGGATACCAGAACATATGCGCCAGCGCTTGCTGGGCGTATTCAATGGCGAGCGGTGAGGTGCCCAATGGATTCTCATTTGAGGCGAGCTTCACGGCGCGATCCACCCCGAATTGCTCTTTTACCTGCTCGGGACTCAGGCCAGGCTCATAGGACCGTAAGCCCAAGATATGGGGAGGAACGAGAAGTTGCGGAGGGATCAACTGGATATACTCCGTCGATTCACAATATACTGTTAGTATATTATCGTGCTGCGAGGAGCTTGTCCATAATATGTCGCGCCCCAAAAAAGGAGAGCGTCGAAGTGGCACGCTGGTTGAGCATGCCTACCGGCTAATGAAACACGCGATTCTTCGCGGCGAGCTTCCGGAGGGCAGTTTCCTTCGCGAGGCGGAGATATTAGCTCGATACGAAATTGGGCGGACCCCCTTCCGCGAGGCATGTAATCGGCTCCACAATGAACAACTGCTAGAGGTGGTTCCGCGCCGGGGATACTTCGTGCCTGAGCTCAGTTTTCGCGCCGTCAGGGACCTGCTCGAGACGCGCATCGTTCTGGAAGGTATTGCCGCCGAGCTCGCGGCCCTGCGCGGGGGCCCAAGGACGTAGCAGACCTAGAGAACAGTTACAAGCAGGCCGTTCGAGCGGCCCGGACTCCAAGCGGGCTGGACGCGTTTATCGAATCCAACCAAAAATTTCACCTCCAGATCGCGCACATGACGCATAACACTGAATTCGAAGGATTGCTGCGCGGCGTGCTGGAGCGTTCCACGCGACTGATCTACTTAGCGGCCCAAGGCTCAAAAGAGGTTCCAAAAGAAATCGAGACTTTGCTCAAACCGATCGTCGATGCCATTCGAAAGAGGGATGCCATAGCCGCGCACGAGGCCGTCGTTGCCGACATAACGCGCGGCCAGCTAAATGCGCTTGGACGAGACGTTTGGGGCGCTGGCTCAGGCGTACGGCGGAACGGATTTCTGCTCGAGAAAACCAAGGTGGCGAGATGAGCGAGTACGCCTGGCTCCCCACACGCGAGAGCGTAGAACGCGCTCAGCTCACCAAATTTCTGCGCTTGACGTCTTCGCGAGATTTCGCGGAATTGCATCGACGCTCAGTAAGCGATGTGCCGTGGTTCACCGAGCAAGTGTTGCGATTTCTAAATATCAAGTTCGACGAGCCTTATACCTCCGTTCTCGATTTGTCACGCGGCCTGGAATGGCCAAACTGGTGTGTAAATGGAAAGTTAAACATCACGGAGAGCTGTCTGAACCACGATGAATCGGGAACCGCCGTGATCTGGGAAGGTGAAGACGGAGCAGTCCGGCAACTCACTTTCGGCGAGCTGCGCGAGCAAGTTGAACAAGCCGCTGCGGGTCTTAGGGCGCTGGGGATCCACAAGGGAGATATCATCGCAATCTACATGCCGATGGTGCCGGAGACCATTGTCGCGCTTCTCGCCTTGGGACGAATCGGTGCAATCGCCGTTCCGCTGTTCTCGGGGTACGGGCCAGGCGCGATCGAAACGCGACTGAACCACACCGGTGCGAAGGCGTTTATCACAGCGGAGAGTTTCCGGCGGGCCGGGAAGCGAGTGGACATGTTAAGAACGGCGCAGGCTGCGCTCGTCCGGTGCCCCAACGTCCAGACCCTGATCGTTGTATCCGCTGACGACACACCCGAAGCCGGCACATTTTCCTGGAGCAAATTATTCGGTTTTGGAAAGGCGGACTGCGAAAGAACAGCCGCTGAAGATCCGTTGATCATCATCTTTTCTTCGGGGACCACCGGCGAACCGAAAGGCATCGTTCACGCACACTGCAGTTTCCCAATCAAAGCCGCTCAAGATATCGCCTTCAACATGGATATCGGCGCAGGCGATCGAATTTCCTGGATCACCGATCTCGGTTGGATGATGGGACCCTGGCTGATTTACGGAACCCTCATTCTGGGCGGAACGGTGATGCTATACGACGGTGCTGTGGATCATCCCGGCCCCGATCGATTGTGGAGCTTCTGTGCTCGGCACAGCGTTAACGTGCTTGGTATCTCACCATCGCTCATTCGCAAATTGGCTGAGTACGGATTTCCGCAGATTAAGGGCCACAATCTTTCCAATCTCCGTGCTTTCGCTTCTTCGGGTGAGCCCTGGGACCCTGCATCCTGGTGGTGGTTGTTCGACAAAGCTGGTCAGAAACGCGTCCCCATCATCAATTACTCGGGTGGAACGGAAATTTCGGGCGGCATTCTGTCTAATCACCCGCTCGCGCCCATCAAAGCTTGCGGATTCGCAGCGCCCTGCCTCGGCATCGCTGCCGATGTGGTGGATGAATCAGGTCGCTCGATTGAGAGTGGCGTAGGAGAGCTCGCGATCCGGTGTCCTTGGATTGGTCAAGCACGCGGATTCTGGAATGATGCGCAGCGATATTTGAGCACTTATTGGGAGCGTGTTCCAGGATTGTGGATTCATGGAGACTGGGTGCAAAGGGGCGCCGACGGGCACTGGTTTATTCTGGGCCGCAGTGATGACACGCTAAAAGTGGGCGGAAAGCGGTTGGGGCCAGCGGAGGTCGAATCGATCCTGACTGCCTACCCAGGTGTACTCGAAGCCGCGGTAATTGGTATTCCGGATGAAAGAAAGGGAACCGCAATTGTGGGCCTCTGCGTAGCTCGAGAGACTAACGGGCTTGCCGACCAGCTCCGGGATCATGTGGCTAGCGAGCTTGGGAAACCACTCAAGCCAGAACGTATTCATTTCGTATCTGCTCTGCCCAAGACCAGAAACGGCAAGATTGTGCGGCGTGCGATTCGGGCTGCTTATCTGCACCAGGATCCTGGCGATTTGATGACGCTTGAGAATCCGAGCGCAATTGACCAGATCCGAAAACTTAATGTATAGGAGGTTTACATGCCGGTCTATCACCGACTAGGAGAGATTCCTTCAAAGAGGCACAAAGTTTACCGCAAGCCATCGGGCGAACTGTACGCGGAGGAGCTTATGGGGAACATGGGATTTGTCGGCCCGTCCTCACTGCTGTACCATGTTGAGCGCCCCACCGCTATTCGAGCGCTGCACACGCTGAGAGAGATCCACTGGAACCCTGCGCCTTGCGAACCGCTGCGACATCGGCATTTTCGTACAAAGCAACTGACGAAATCGGGCGACGCGGTCCTCGATCGCATTCCTTTACTCTTCAACAACGATGTGTCGATGTCCATGGTTCGTCCGGCGGAGGAAGTTTCTCAGTTCTACCGAAACGCGCAGGGCGACGAGATCGTGTACGTGAGTGAGGGCGAGGGCGTTCTTGAATCGCCATTCGGCGGCATTGAATTCAGCCCCGGCGATTACCTGGTCATCTCGCGCGGCATTCTTCATCGCTACCGGTTCACTTCGGACAAACGAGCCTTGCTCATCATCGAAAGCGCTGGCTATGTTCGGCCGCCGAAACGGTATCGAAACGAGTTCGGCCAGCTAATTGAATCTAGCCCGTACTCCGAGCGCGACATTCGATGCCCGCAAAATCTCGAAACGCATGATGAAAAAGGCGAGTTTCGGCTGATCGTCAAAAAGGCAAACAGTCTTACAGAAATGATGCTCGCGTATCATCCATTCGACGTGGTGGGGTGGGATGGTTATTACTATCCGTGGGCGATCAACATTCACAACTTCGAACCAAGGGTGGGGCGGTTTCACCTTCCGCCGCCTACTCATCAAATGTTCGAGGGTGACGGTTTCGTGGTGTGCTCGTTCTGCCCCCGTCCGTATGACTTCGATCCCGACGCAGTGCCGGCGCCATATAACCATTCAAATGTCATGTCTGACGAGGTGCTCTACTACGCGAACTCAGAATTCATGAGCCGCAAAGGCATTGAGTACGGCTCAATCACGCTGCATCCGGACGGCCTTGCCCACGGTCCGCAGCCCGGCCGCACGGAAGCGTCAATAGGCCAGAAAGAGACCAACGAACTTGCGGTCATGATGGATACGTTCCGCGGTTTGTATGTCAGCCAGGAAGCTTGCGGCGTGGAAGATCAAGACTACTATTTGTCGTGGCTAGACTCGTAGCTCCCGCGCTGCGGGCGCTGCTCGAGAGCTTGATCGACTACGCGGGCATGTTCCCACCGGCCTCACTCTCGTGCGAGGCCGCGATAAATCGTTACAGGCACTATCGCACCAACGAGCGCGCCTGGATGCTGGGGCGGTTCGTTATAACGGCAGCGCAGGTTGACGAACTTTCTGGAGAGTTCGACTGGCCTCTCGCCGTTTTGGGAGACGCAGATCATCCCCTCGCAGACACAATCGAATCCAAGAAGATCATCTCGACCGCGAAGCCGACTTACTGCGAAGTTTCGATTGAGCAGCTCGACGAGGTGAAGAAGGCTGGATCATTTGCGAAAATCCGGACGGGTGGCATCGCGCCCGATGCAATCCCTTCCATCGAAAGCGTGGCCAGCTTTATTACCGGTTGCGCTGAGGGGCGGCTATCTTTCAAGGCCACAGCGGGTTTACATCATCCAATTCGCTCAATGCACCGGCTCAGTTATGAGCCGGACGCGTGCTCTGCGATGATGCACGGCTTCGTTAACGTATTCCTGGCTGCAGCGTTCGCCTGGCATGGTAACCGGGAGATTCAGTCCATTCTTGCCGAAACGGATGCGTCGGCGTTTCGGTTCGATGATCGAGCGCACTGGCGAGACCTGTCGTTGTCGAGCGAGGAGATCGCCGATAGTCGTAGAAAGTTCGCGCATTCATTCGGATCGTGTTCGTTCGAGGAGCCGATTGAAGATTTGCAAGTACTCGGATGGTTGTGATCGATGAAAGCCGTCGTATTATATGGGAACGAGACGATGAGAATCTATCTCGGACGACACGTGTATGGATTGGCCGCCGTCGCTTTTGGCGTCATCGCTTTGGTCTGGCATGACTTTAACAATTGGCAACAGATCCGAGCGCTTGGGAACGTTCCTCACCACGAGATTCTCGTATACATTGTCGGCTCGATCGAGCTCTTCGGGGGCATATCGATTCAATGGCCTAGCACGGCGCGAGCCGGCGCCTTGGCGCTAGGCACCATCTATCTAATCTTTGCGTTGCTCTGGGTGCCGCACATCGCTGCGAAACCGCAAATTTTTGATCGTTGGGCCAACTTTTTCGAGCAATTTTCTCTGGTCTCGGCGGCGCTGATCGTTTACGCGTCGGTTGGTCGGAGCGAAGAAGCAGCAAGGGCGGGTCGGATAGGGTACATATTTTTTGGAGTCTGTGTTGTTTCGTTCACGATCGAGCAGCTCGTTTATCTTTCTGGAACGGCAGAGTTCGTTCCCAAGTGGATTCCTCCGGGACAAATGTTCTGGGCAATAACAACCACGATTGCGTTTGCGCTCGCGGCCATTGCGATACTTTCCCGACGTTTGGCCCTTCTAGCATCTCGATTACTTACAGCGATGCTGATCGGCTTCGGGTTGCTGGTATGGCTGCCAGCGCCTTTTGCCGATCCGCATAAGCTGATGAATTGGGCTGGCAACGCGGAGAATCTGGCGATATCCGGAGCGGCGTGGATTGTGGCCGATTTTCTGAACCCAAATCGCTCCACCTCGATGGCGACTTGAAGCTGCAGCACTTGTGGCCAGTTAAAAATGTTTCACACGTTCCTAAGAGAGCGATTATCATCTACTCTGGCAGCCCACGCCTTGAAACGTTTTCTCCGAATTTGCGTTTCATCTGTAGGGGGGCGCCCGTGAATCGATCAAATGTGATCAAAGTAGTGGGGGCGTTCGTGGCAGGAGTTCTTGTCACCGTGAGTTCCCTTATTTACTCGCGGAGCCAGGAACTGAATCAGTTCCGCACGGCGGTCCAGGCTTCACGATCTTTGAAGACGGCACCTCTGGCCGTATCTGCCACCTCCTCGAGCGCAGCGCCCTACGCTGACCCACAAAAGGGAAAACCGCTCGATGTGCCAGTTCACAAGGTCGAGCCAATCAAGGCCGATCTAATCAAGGAGAGGCTGCATCCGATTCAGGTACCGAAACGTGTGGTACCCACCCAAGTTCATCGAACTGATGGACCCGCTAAGCGGCATCCGGAAATTGCGCAGAATACTCCAGAGTCTAAGCTTGCAACTCCTGTCGCTTCAGCGATAAACTCGGGCGCACCGTATGCGCTTCCTCAACCCATCTCTGTTCCGGTCCAAATGCAGCCGTCGAATACCGCGGAGGTAACGTCGGCGCGACGGAAGCCAAACGTGGTCACTTTGCAACCCGGTACAAATCTGACCATACGGCTGAAAGAGAACGTATCCACTGAACGGAACCGCACTGGCGATAGGTTCTTTGGGACTATCGATTCACCGCTAATCGTGAACGGTTTTGTGTTGGCCGACAGAGGGGCAACCGTAGCGGGACAAATTACGAAAATCAAAAGAGCGCGTCTGCTAGGGGGCAAGTCGGACCTCAGCATGATATTGACGGAGGTCACAACGAGTGACGGCCAGCGGGTTCACGTTGAAACAAGTCCTTGGGAAGAGAAAAGTACACACAACAGCATCGTAGACACGCCAAGGATTGCGGCCGGTGCAGCTCTGGGCGCGGTTGTGGGAGCGCTTACCGGGGCGGCTAAAGGGGCTGGTCTCCTTTCAGGCAATGATGCTGGGGCTGGAACAAGCAGTCGTATCCCGATGAACACGAGGGACGTGGTTTTAACGACGGGAGCCCGACTTACGTTTCAGCTCACCAGGCCGGTAACGATCACCGAAAGACTGAACTATCGGTAAACGAGCTGGCCTTAAACGAGCGGGCTCGGCATCACGAATCGGGAACGAGGGTTCACATGAGGCCGTCTTAACTACTTGCGATGAAGCAGTGGAACTGTCCTGGCAGGCTGCGCGTGCTAATTTTGTTTGCCGCTGCGGCGATCGCGCTTTGCGCCGGCGACATATCGAAAAAAGAGTATACGCATTGGAGTGCTGAGGAAGTGAACCGGCTTCTTACGGATTCGCCGTGGGCGAGGCAAGTCAATGCTCTATTTAGCACTGCTCCACGCGAAGTGGACGATTCGGTTGTTCCGCCTCCGAGTGCGTCGACAGCCAACATGGGCGGCACGCGTGGCGTTACGAACGGGAGGTGGGATGGAGGAGTCGGACGGAATATTGACGATTCGCCTCCCAAACTACCGGTGACAATCCGGTGGGACAGCGCGCTGCCAGTAAGGGAGGCCTTGGTACGCTCCCGATTAGGGGATCACGCTTCTCCGACCTAGCGACTCGAACGAAAACCTGACTCGGCCAGAGAAGGACTACATTGTTACAGTGATTGGGCTGCTGACGAACGATCAATCAAGAGATCGCGAGCCCGTGCGGAAGGAGTTGATGGGCGCTGCGAAACTCGTTCGGGCAGGCAAACCGGTTATAAGACCAGAAAACATTGAGCTCGATGCATCGGCTGGCGCCATTCAAGTCTTCTTTCCAAGAACGGAGCCGATCAGCCTGAATGATAAGGAAGTCACATTCGAATTGCAGTTTGGGTCAATGAGAGTTGAAAAGAAATTCCGTCTTAAATCCATGACTTACAGAGGAAACCTTGAGCTTTGATTGGAAGCGGGGTGGGTTCTGCTTCCGCGAGGGACTCCCTCAGGCAAGGATCGTGAAGCGAAAGATCGAGCCCTTTCCTACTTCGGATTCAACCCAGATTCGGCCGCGATGGTTTTCCACTATGCGCTTGCAGAGTGCAAGGCCAAGACCGGTGCCGGGCGAATCGCTTCCGTGAAGGCGTTTGAACGCCCTGAAAACAGTATCACGATGCTGCGCAGGGATGCCCACGCCATTGTCGGAAATCGAAAAGAGCCACATGTCTCCAGTTTTGGTTGCTGTGATATGAATCCGCAGCGGGTCGTTGCTTCGGTATTTTAGAGAATTTCCAATGAGATTTTGGAACAGCTGGACCATTTGGGACTGATCGGCGGTGATCTGAGGAAGCCGGTCGTTCGAGATCACTGCACCAGTCTCCTGGATTGAAGCCTGCAAATTCATCAACGCCCATTGCAGAATCCTTTCTGAATCCACGTCGCAGAGCTGCTGTTTTCCTTCGCCTGCTTGCGCAAATGTGAGCAGATCATCCAAAAATACGTCAATTCTTTCAAAGGCCTTGCTGATGTAGGATGCAAGCTCCTGCAGTTCGGCACCGCCGGTTTCGGCGTGTCTTACGATCAGTTGAGAAAACGAAGAGATCGTGTGCATAGGCGCACGGAGATCATGAGCTACTGCGAAAGCAAAATGGGTCAGTTCAGCATTGGATCGCGCCAGCTCTTTGTTCGCAGTCTCAAGCTCGCGATTTTTTACTGCGAGCGCTTCTTGAGTTGCGCGCTGCTCCGTGATGTCGCGCAAGATCGAAAGATGCAATCCAGGCAAGAAGTTTGCGCGCGCGCGAAACCCGGCGTACCTGACGCTACCGTCAGGCCGACGCACAATGCAGGTACCGGTCTGGGTGCCCTCAAGTTGGAACGCATTCCAAGCCTCGGGAACAATATGGCTCTCGTCAAGTTCGAAAAAGTCTTCGATACGCCGTCCAATGATGTGCCCGTAATCTGTGCCGATCAGCGCACAGGCAGCAGGGTTGGCGTCGACATAACGTCGGTCGTGGTCCGCAATCAGCACGGCGTCAAGCGCCTGCCGGAATAGGGCTTCAAAGAGACCCGATTCCCGGCTGACCGTTGCCACCTGTTCAGCGGCATTGTCTATACATTCGTTCATCGCATCCATAGCCTGTCCGTCTGTGATGTGCGGGGAAATCCGACAAAGCGAGCCGGTGCCCGGACGATCTAACTTAAAGGGATTATAACCGCTGGCAAAGCACGGGTCGAATTAAAGCTGATGTGCCGAAAGCCGGCGGCCGAGATCGTTCTGTACAAATTTTCCCTTGCAAACATGACTTAAACAAAATGTTTAATCGATAGTTCACACAACGCAAATGTGAAAGTAACATCCCTAACAGACCATGGTGGCGGGATCTAAATTATGTCTCTTTCAGGGGCTACAACGTTCCAGTTCATGTGGCGGGATCGCTTGATCAGCAAGCAGTTCAGGGCGGGCGTGTCACTGCACAGCCACACTATGTATTCAGAAGAAAGCCTGGAAACGATTTCGCGTTACACGGCAACACTGCCATACATCGGCCCTGCGATTCGATTCGAAGGGGCCGGATTCCAGGGCAACGGGGCAAATGCTCGATTTTCGCCGCGCTTTCTGGACGCCTCCGCTTACACCGCGGCAGGCTTGCCGGTTGGAGCAGCGGCAGATTGAAGCAGAACTTCAAATACCCGGCCTGATTTCACTTACCGACCACGATGACATTCGCGCCTGCAATCTGCTGAAGATCTTAGATAGATTTCGCAACGCACCCATCTCGACAGAGTGGAGTGTACCGTTCGGGACAACACTTTTTCACGTCGGCATCCACAACATGCCCTATCGCGATGCGAGTGACATCATGCAAGAACTTACCTCTTTCACGGCTGATCCGAGGGAAGAGAAGCTCGCCGGAATCTTCGCGATGCTGAGGTCCTATCCCGACACGCTGCTGGTTCTGAACCATGCGTTGATGGATGAGACAGGCGTGGGCCGCTCCGAACATGCGCAAGGTCTTGACCTGCTCCTGCGCCAGCATGCGCGCTCATTTGACGCGCTCGAGGTGAATGGGCTGCGAAGCTGGATGGAGAACCAGCAGGTAATCAGACTGGCACAGCAAACTGGCCTACCTGTCATCTCGGGTGGCGATCGCCACGGCCTGGAACCAAACGCGATCCTGAATTTGAGCCGGGCAGCTACGTCTAGTCGAGTTCATTCACGAAGTGCGATACAGAAGATTGAGCCACGTCGTATTCATGCCTCAGTACCGGCGGCCACTAAAGCTGCGGCTCCTGCGTACCGTAGTCGACATCCTGCGCGATTACCCAATGAGTTTCGGCGGCCGGAGAAGATGGACCGATCGCGTATTTTTTCGTGACGCGCAGAATGCAATGCTCCGCTGCCGATCTCGTCGATTTGGAGCAATGGTGCTCCGAAAGTCTTAGAGCGCGCGATCGGAGCTTTACGGCTGCCTAGGCCGTGTTGACGCTTTGTTATTCTCACGGTTGCATGAGCGGGGTTACATCGAACACGCGCGTTCTGGATGGGCGACGGATTAGCCAAGAGATCCAGCAGGAACTACGATCTCGAATCAGTGCTCTCCAAGCGAAGGCTCGGGCTCCGGCTTTGGCAGTGGTCCTGGTCGGCGACAATCCGGCATCCCAGATTTACGTACGGAACAAGATCAAAACCTGTCATGAGTTGGGGATCCGGAGTCTGGATGCAACCCCTCCAGAAAACATCACAAATGAAGAGCTGCTCGCCATAATCCAGAGCTTTAACAACGACCCGGAAGTGGATGGCATTCTGGTGCAAACACCATTGCCGAAACACATTGATGCCGAAGCAGGTTGTTCTTGCCGTAGACCGCTCAAAAGACGCCGATGGGTTCCATCCATTCAACGTAGGTATGTTGGTGGCAAACCGCCCTGGGCCGCGACCCTGCACGCCGGCCGGCATTATCGAGATGCTGAAGCGCTACGGTATCACGATCGCCGGCAAACGGGCCGTGGTGGTGGGGCGGAGCGATATTGTGGGCAAGCCGATGGCGTTGATGCTGATGCATGAGAACGCAACGGTGACGATTTGCCACTCGCGCACGCAAAATCTTGCGGACGAGTGCCGGCGCGCCGACCTGCTGGTAGCGGCGATGGGCAAGCCCGCGGCAATAACTGCGGATTACATAAAGCCCGGTGCGGTGGTGATCGATGTCGGCATGAATCGAATCACCGATGAGGCGGAAGTGAAGCGGCTCTTTTCGCCACGACCCAAGCCGGCTAGCCGCTTTCGCAAAAAACGGCAGCACTCTTGTCGGTGACGTAGAGCCGAGGGCGATGCAGGAGATGGCTGGAGCATACACGCCTGTTCCAGGTGGCGTGGGTCCGCTGACAATCGCCATGCTAATGGCCAATACGGTTGGTTTGGCAGAACAGCACCTGGGATGCTGAAAGTCGGTCTGACGGGCGGCTACGCGACTAGGAAAAAGCTTGGTCGCGAGGGAGTTGGAGCGGCTGGGCTGCCATCTCATCTATGCTGATGAGCTCGGTCATGCAGTGCTGGAAACCGGTGGCGAAGCGTACGCAGCTACGGTCGAGACTTTCGGGCGCGAAATCTTAAACGCGGACGGGACGATCGATCGCAAAAAGCTTGGCGAAATCGTGTTCGCTTCTACCGAACTGGTGGCAAAGCTGAGCAGCTTCGTGCATCCTGCAGTGATCCGTCTGGAGGAGCGGATGCTCAAGGAATTTCAGAGGCAAGATCCCCGCGGGATTGCGATTGTAGAGGCCGCTATTCTGATAGAAACAGGGCGGTACGCGGCGTTTGATCGAGTCATCCTAACGTCCTGCGATGAGGAAACGCAGATAGCGCGCGCGATGAAGCGTGATCACGCGACCCGCGAACAGGTGCTTGCAAGGGTGGCGAAGCAGTTACCGTTCGATGAGAAAAAGCGGCACGCTCATTATGTAGTGGATACGAGCGGACCGAAAGAAGAGACCGCCCGGCAGGTGCAGCGTGTGTACGAAGAATTGAAAGAACTTGCAGAGGCTTGCCGGATATGAGAGCCACGGACTTGGTTGTTGGCGGCCTTGATGAGTTTCGGGTTCGTCTGGCTCACATCGCGTGCAGATTGGAGCGTACGCAATTTGCCGCTTCCGCTGCTGCGCAACGAGCATTCCGGGACCGAGCGGACTGCTGTCCATAGCGCCGGGTTGAGCCCGGATGAGCAGAATAATATCGACATTTACAGATTCGCAAAACTGGCGACGGTCTATATCACGAGCACGGCCGTGCGCCGGGACTTTTTCTATCAGCCGGTTGCATCGAGAAGTCTGGGCTCCGGGTTTCTCATCAACGAGGATGGGTTTATTCTGACGAATTTTCACGTCATCTCGGGCAGTAGCCGCATTCAAGTTACGTTGTCGGACCAGACACAATATAGTGCACGCGCGCTCGATACGGACCGCTCAGACGATCTGGCATTGATCAAAATCACTCCGAAGAGGAAACAGGCATTCCTGAGACTCGGCGACTCCGATCACTTGCAAGTGGGCCAGAAGGTGCTTGCGATCGGCAATCCATTCGGGCTTGAAGGAACTTTGACGACTGGAGTTGTGAGCTCGATAGGACAGAGCCATTGAGAGCGAAGACAATCAGCGGCTAGAGGGCGTGATTCAGACGGACGCGGCAATCAATGGTGGAAATAGCGGTGGCCCTTTGCTCGATTCGAGTGGCAATGTTATCGGCATTAACACGGCAATTGTGGGGCGGACAAACCTGGGCATCGGCTTCGCGCTTCCCATTAATCGCGCGAAGGCGCTGTTGAGCGACTATCAAGCCGGGCGCGTTACAGAGCGACCGAGGATCAGTATCACAACCGAATACGTGGCGGGTGATCTGGCGGAAGCTCTGAGCTTGCCGCGGCGTGGAGGGTTGCTCGTGCAGGGCGTCGGGCGAGGTTCGTCGGAGGAGCGTGCGGGTGTACGCGGCGCGCGCGAGGTCGTCGATATCGGCAATGTTGAATTGGGAATTGGCGGAGATTTCATTATGGCGATAGACGGCCAAAGAGTGGATCGGGAAGATGCGCTCGTGCGTGCCATGTCTCACAAGCGCGTTGGCGATACTATAGTGCTAACGATATTCCGAAACGGCCGGACGTTCGACCTGCCCGTGCGCCTGCTTCGAGCGCCGGCCGAGGATGAAATGTAGGCCTATTCTTCCGTCACGAATGGATTGAAATCGGTTTCGTAATCGAAATAGTCAACGGCCTCGGTCCGCTTCAGGAAATTGACGATTGCATAAGTGATAGGCGTCATCAACATCTCGTAAGCCACCTTAATAAGGTAGCCCGAGATGATCAATCGCACGATCACGTTTATAGGCTCTTTGTAAAAGATGACGAACATGACAACTGTGGTATCTACTGCTTGTCCTACGACGGTCGAACCAATCGTTCGGGTCCAAAGGTATTTGCCTTTAGTGAGTAGTTTCATTTTGGCGAGAGTGAAGGAGTTCGCGAATTCGCCGCACCAATAGGCAAGCAAGCTCGCCAGCACGATTCGGCCAACGGGCGCGAAAATCGTTGCAAATGCTAGTTGATTGGTGTACTCAGGCGCAGGCGGAATTTTCACGGCAATAAAGCTAATCGCAACGAGAATGAAAGAAGCGAAGAACCCGTACCAGATGGCACGGCGGGAAGCGCCATATCCGTACACCTCGGTAAAGATGTCACCGAAGATGTACGTAATGGGGAAGAGTATCTGAGCGACGCTGACGCGAAGCGGCCCTATAGAGAAGAATTTCGAAGCGACGATGTTGGAGATCAGCAGGACGACGACGAAAAGCGTGATGAAGCTGTCCAGATATTTATAGCGGTGATCGCTTTGGAGAAGAGCAGTAATGCGGCGTTTCTCCGGGCTTCTGCATAGTGGTTCGGATGTGCCTAACCCGTCGCTACGCTCCGGGCTCTGATAGAACTTCAAGACTACCTAACTTATCGCTTCGCTCTGGGCTCGGTTAGAACTCCAAAACCGCCATTTTGCCGTCAGTTATTAAGCTGTCACCAGTGGCGTTCGTGGCATTTTGCGGTATACCCGTCCGGTCGACGAGTGAGAGTGCGCGAACGCGGGTCGTAAACAGAAGGTCGTTGGCAACTTTTGCACGTTCCTCATCAATATTGGAGTCGATGCCGTGCGTGAAGGATCGGGATTCCGGCGAAAAGATAATGCTGATATCGTGAGTAGCTGCGGCGACCCAGACGGGTTTGCCATTGAAAGTCTGCGGCCGCAGCCAGATGCGAATGTGATGGCGCATCGCGAAGGTATTGTTCTGTTTCTGGAAAGCCAAGTCGGGCGGTCTTCCATCCAGAATCAGAATGGACATGGGCGCCTCACTGTAACCTCGGCTTTCGATGATTGCCCGCGCGGTTTCGAATTTTGATACGTCATTCAAGCGATCGGCTGGAAACCATCCTGCTTCATGGAAAGCGGCCAGAAGTTGTTCTTGAGTTGCAATGAACATGAGATTAGTGATGTCGGAAGGCTTGGGCGGATTTGCGGCGGTCGTGCGCGAAGGTTGCGAGTTCACCAGACGTCACCAAAGCGATGGCCGGCCTGATGGCGTCTAGCGCCTTGGTGGTGACAGGCGTGTCCCAATCAAGCGACTTGGTGAGCTTAAGGGTTACTTCAACTCCAGGCTTGTAATCGATTGATGGATCGGCTTTGTTGAGCAGCACTCCCTTCACGCCTGCAAGCAAATCGGCGAACGACTGATAGCGAGCGCGCGAGTTTGTTGATGCCCTGATCGAGCCTGGCAGTGAAGGTTTGGGAAGCGGTGATGCCGGTGATAAGACCAGACTCGTCCACGGATTCGCGTGCATTGTCGACCGACTCCAGCTGTGCAGTAAACAGGTCTAGCGTGCCCAGCCTGGTCCTGCATATTCGTGAATTGGATGCGAACAGTTGCCGGTTGCTCAGTCGACTCTTGTGTTGCGGGCTTCGCAGAACGTGCATCGGCCGTGTTACCTGTCAGGCGCGTGCCGGCGCTGACGGTCGCGACCCCGTTAACAAAAACGGGGACGATGACCACTCCGGTCACAGGTTGGCCGGAAGGCTTCTCGCTTGTGACCTCAGAGGTGAGGCGCACGTGCAATTCGGTGCCGGGCGGTATAGTCGTGGTGCGTGCGATAACGCCTAAGGTCAAATTGTGCAAAACCCCGAGGACGAGGACAAAGCGACAATTCATGTGAGGACCGGAAGCCATTGCAACTCCTCTAGTTATAATCGGATAGTGTTACGGCGGTTAGCCGCGCTCTTGGGTGCAATGGTTCTCCTCGCCGCTTGTGGGCAGAATATCAAGAGCAAGGAAAAGGTCCAGGAAGCGATCTTAAACCGTTTGAAGACGAATTCCGGTCTGGATCTAGAGACACTGGACGTTACGACGACCGCTGTCTCGTTTGACAAGAATATGGCGTACGCGACTGTGGCGTTTCATCCGAAAGGCGATTCACGGCTGAATAGCGGCATGGCTATGACGTACACGTTGGAAAATCGCGGCGGTAAATGGGCGGTTGTAAAAGTGGCCGACTCTCATGGCAGGGGCCTGGCAGGACAAGCGGCAACTGGCGCGGGGGAGTTACCGCCCGGGCACCCACCAGTAAACTCGATGGATCAGCCCCCGGTTTCCGATCCGCACGGGACCGCGCGAGCCCAATGAAAACTGTTGCGGTTTTGGGCGGCGGTCCGGCCGGGGCCTCCGCGGCCGAACGATTGGCGCGAGCCGGTTTGAAGACCATCGTCCTGGATGAGAAGCTGGCGTGGGAAAAGCCTTGCGGCGGTGGCATTACCTACAAGGCGTATTCTCGATATCCGTATTTGATCGAGAACGACACCCCGAAGAAGCTGGTCACCGATACTTTCTTAGCTGCTCCGAAGAGCTGGGGAGTTCAAGATGGCGCTGAGCCGGCCGCTGGTGATTTATTCGCGTCTCGATCTGAATGGAATGCTGCTTCGCCGTGCGCAAGATGCCGGGGCCGCAATCGAGAAAGAGCGTGTGCTGGGGCTGGATCGTACTTCATCGGGGTGGCAGGTACGCACTCGTTCGGGCAAGTTGGACGCGGACTACTGCGTGATTGCGACTGGAGCACGAAACCCATTACGGGATGTTGGCACACAATACACGGCACAGGACACGATGTATGCACTTGGATATTGGGTGCCGAGCGATCAGGCACACATCGACATTCAATTTCTGCAGAATCTGGAAGGCTACATCTGGGTTTTTCCCCGCAGTGGTCATCTGTCCGTGGGCATTTGCGGGAAGAGCGAGTCGGCGCAATGTCTTCGTGTGCGGCTGGAGCGGTATATGGACGAGCGCGGGATCTGCCGCAAAGACGCGAAGTTCTACGGGCACATGCTACCGTCGCTCGAGTACCGCGGGTGGCGGAATAACCGGCTGGCCGGCGATGGCTGGATTGCAGTTGGCGATGCGGGCGGCCTGGTCGATCCGATTACCGGAGAAGGTCTTTACTACGCGGTTCGATCGGGCGACTTGGCGAGCCAAGTTGTTTTGAGCGATCAAGAATCCGATAAGAAAGCAGAGCATTACCGGCAACTGATCAGCCGCGATTTTGGGCTGGATCTGACGTATGGTGCCGGTTTCGCGAAGAAGCTTTTCTGTGGAGTCATGTTTTTCGGCGCGGTACCGAGCCGGATGGTCGCATTGATGAAGCGCAGCCCCAGATTCTGCGAAATCATGCAAGATCTGTTTGCCGGCACTCAGCCTTATCTTGAATTGAAAAATCGGCTGTTGCGGAATGTCAACACGACGTTGCACGAGATTTTGATGAGCTTTGTATTTCGCAAGTTCTTCCTCGGCCAAACGCGCGTATGAACGTGGCGCAGTCTGAAGCATTATTTGCCCGGGCTCAGCAATCGATTCCGGGAGGCGTAAACTCGCCTGTTCGCGCATTTCGGGGAGTAGGTGGAACGCCACGTTTCATTGCGCGTGGCGAAGGCTCACACATTTTCGACGTAGATGGAAACGAATACATCGACTACGTCTGCTCGTGGGGCCCGCTCGTCGCCGGACACAGGCCCAAGCCGGTAATAGACGCGATCGCCGCAGTGCTCGAAATGGGAACCACTTTTGGCGCTCCGACAGCGCGTGAAGTGGAACTGGCTGAGCTGATCGTTGACGCCGTTCCTTCAATTGAAATGGTGCGGCTGGTCAATTCGGGGACAGAAGCGGGCATGAGCGCGCTGCGGGTCGCTCGGGGATTCACGGGCCGCGAGCTTACGGTGAAATTCGAGGGCTGCTATCACGGGCACGTCGATTCACTCCTAGTCAAAGCGGGTTCCGGAATCGCGACACTAAGCCTGCCCGACACGGCGGGGGTGCCAAAGTCGTTTGCTGAGACGACACTTGCGCTGCCGTTCAATGATCTCGATCGGGTTGAAGCTGCATTCAAGGAGCAGGGCGACCGCATTGCGGCGGTGATCGTCGAGCCCGTAGCGGGCAACATGGGCTGTATTCCCCCGGCTGCGGGCTTTTTAGAGGGGTTGCGGCGGATTACCCAGCGCTATGGAGCGCTATTGATCTTTGACGAAGTCATCACTGGATTTCGGCTCAGTTATGGCGGAGCGCAAGAACGTCTATAATGTTCAGCCGGATCTGACGATGCTGGGCAAGATCATTGGCGGTGGACTCCCTATGGCTGCTTATGGCGGTCGCGCCGACATCATGAAGAAGGTCGCGCCAGTGGGACCGATTTACCAAGCGGGAACACTCTCAGGCAATCCAGTGGCGGTAACGGCAGGCATCGCCATGTTGCAGTATCTCGAGGTCCATCGCGACGTATACGACACGATGGAAGAGTTAACGGCTCAACTCACGGCAGATCTCCCGCGGCAGGTGTGTGTAAATCGTGTTGGATCGATGCATACCTTGTTCTTCCAACCCGGGCCGGTGAGGAACTACGAAGAAGCAAGGCGCTCCGACACAGAGACGTTCAGCAAATTTTTCCATCACCTGCTGGAGCGTGGCATTTATATCGCACCCTCACAATTTGAAACAGGTTTCGTGTCGGCTGTTCACACGCCGGAAGATATCGCGTACACGAAAAAGGTAATCGCTGAGTTTTTCGCCTGAAATGTGGACCGGGATTGAGCGATGATGACCCAGGGACCGCGTGTTCTGGTAACTGGCTCAGCTAAGCGTATCGGCCGCGTGATTGCAATTGAGCTTTCACGGCGTGGGTTTAGCGTTGCGATTCACTACAACACCTCACGACACGAAGCAGAGCAAGTTTCACGCGAATGCAATGATGCCCCGATTTTCCAGGCGGACCTAGCCAAAGTGGAAGAGATCCGGCACTTGTTCAGCGACATTCGCGAGCGATTCGGGCTTCTGGATTGCCTGGTAAATAATGCGGCACGGTTCACGCGTTTCGATCCGCTCGAAATAACGGAACAGGACTGGGACTTCATCCACGAGGTAAATCTCAAGGCGACTTTCTTCTGCTGCCAGGAAGCCGCGCAGACAGATGGAAGAAATAGGCCAAGGCCGGATTGTGAACATAAGCTCGTTGGGGGGCATTCGCCCCTGGGCGGAGCACGTACATTACTGTGCGTCGAAGGCGGGAGTAATCATGCTGACTAAAGCACTGGCGAAAGCTCTGGCGCCAAGGATCACAGTGAACTCGGTGGCTCCGGGGGTAATCGCTTTCGATGATGTAGACGCGGAGACTGAGGCGATGATCAGAGCCACTCCGATGCGGAGATCGGGCAAGCCGGAGGAGATCGCGGAGGCCGTGCACTTCTTTCTGACTGCTCCGGATTTCATTACCGGCCAGATTCTTGCAGTGGATGGCGGACTCAGCGAGCGGTAGGAGAAATTAGCCGCGCCGTTTTTTATTAAGATCGAGACTTACCGAGAGGAATTGGGAATGTCGAAATCCGTCAGCACTCTTCTTGCATTTGTTTTCATCGCGGCTGTTCCGCTCGCCGCACAGACCGAATAAGCGGCTCCTGCTTCAAAACCCGTCTGTGAGCCAGACTCAGATCGTATTTGAGTATGCGAACGACCTTTGGATCGTAAGCCGGGAGGGAGGCGATGCCCGCCGTTTGACGAGCGGGGTCGGACGCGAATTCAGCCCGCATTTTTCTCCGGATGGAACTCAGATCGCCTTCAGTGGTGAGTACGACGGCAACATAGATGTTTATGTCATTCCGGCTTCGGGCGGCGTGCCGCGCAGGCTGACCTATCATCCAGGAGATGACGTCGCGATTGGATGGACCCCGGACGGCAAACGCATCGTCTTCAATTCGCGGCGCGATAGCTACGCGGACAGCGGCCAACTTTACACGATTGCTTTGGACGGCAAGCTTCCTGAAGTGCTGCCGCTTCCGGCCGCCGAAGACGGTTCTTATTCAGAAGACGGATCGCATATAGCGTACGTGCCTGTCTTTCACTGGCAGTCTGCTTGGAAGAGATATCGCGGCGGACAGACGACGAAGATTTGGATCGCAGACCTGTCCGATTCGAGCATAGTCAAGATTCCTCGCGACAATTCGAACGACTTCAATCCCATGTGGGTCGGGAACAAAGTGTATTTTCTTTCCGACCGCAACGGGCCGGTCAGTTTGTGGGCTTATGAAGCCGGCTCAGGCAAAGTAAACGAAGTGGTGAAGAATGAAGGGCTCGATTTCAAATCTGCATCGGCACGGCGGCGGAGCCATTGTTTACGAACAGTTCGGGTCGCTCTACCTATTCGATTTGAAATCGGGGACACCGCACCGCGTGGATGTTCAGATTTCGGCGGACCTGCCGGAGGTGCGCCCCCATTTCGAGAAACTTACTGTGGCGAAAATCGAGAACTCCGATATTTCTCCGACGGGCCAGCGCGCTCTCTTTGAAGCGCACGGCGAGATTCTCACAGTGCCGGCGGATAAGGGCGACATCCGCAATCTGACGAACAGCCTGAGTGTTGCGGATCGCGATCCGGCGTGGTCGCCTGACGGCAAATCAATCGCCTATTTCTCCGATGAATCGGGCGAATACGCGCTTCACATTCGCGATCAAAACGGCCTGGGCGAAGTGAAGAAAATTGATTTGGGAAAACCTGCGTCGTTCTTTTACTCGCCGGTTTGGTCGCCTGATAACAAAAAAATCGCTTATACCGATAAGCGCCTGAACCTCTGGTACGTGGATTTGGACAAGAAGACGCCTGTTCGCGTAGACACGGATCTGTATGACAGCCCAGGATATGCGATGACCGCGGCATGGTCTCCCGACAGCCGTTGGCTGACCTACAGCAAACAACTTCATAATCATCTGCACGCGATTGATGTCTATTCGATTGCAGACGGCAAGTGCACGCAGGTCACTGATGGAATGAGCGATGCTTTATCTCCGGTGTTCGATAAGAGCGGCAAATACCTGTACTTCATGGCAAGCACGAATGTCGCTTTGAGCGGCGGATGGATTGATATGTCGAGCATTGCGCATCCGGTGACGAGCAGTGTCTATGTGATGGTCCTGAGAAAGGATCTCTCGTCGCCGCTGGCACCGCAGAGCGATGAGGAGAAGAGCGCGAGCGAGCAGAAAGACGAGCAGAAGGACAAAGGCAAGGACGAAACGAAAGACCAAAAGGATAAGGACATAAGGGCAAGGACACAGCCAAGGATCAGAAAAACAAGACGCCGCCGGAAGTCCGCATCGATTTCGAGAACATCAGCCAGCGAATCTTGGCTGTGCCGGTTCCCGACAAGAATTACTTGGCAGTAATCGCGGGAAAAGAGGGTGTACTGTTTCTCCAAGAGCGTCCGATCGTGGAGCTGAATCGAGGGGCCGCCGCAGTTGATCGTAAGCAAATTCGATTTCAAGACACGGAAGACGGACACGATTGTGCAGGGCGCAACAGTATACAAGCTCTCCGATAACGGCGAGAAGATGCTGTTCCGGCAGGGTGAGCAGTGGATCATCGCCCCCGCCGATGCAGGCGCCAAAGCCGGGCGAGGGTGTGCTGAAGCTTGCCGATATGGAAGTTTATGTCGATCCGCGCGCCGAGTGGCGTCAAATGTACCACGAGGTTTGGCGAATCGAGCGCGACTTCTTTTACGATCCGGGATTCCATGGCCTCGACTTGAAAGCCGCTGAGCGGTTCTATGAACCTTATCTGGATGGCGTCTCGACGCGGGCCGATCTAACCTATCTTTTCGAAGAAATGCTTGGCAACATGACCGTCGGGCATATGTTCATCCGCGGCGGAACGCAGCCGCAGGTGCCGAAGATCAAAGTTGGGCTGCTGGGAGCTGACTACAAAATCGAGAACGGGCGGTATCGATTCGCGAAGATCTACAATGGCGAAAACTGGAACCCGCAGCTGCAAGCGCCTCTCACGCAACCCGGCGTGAATGTTACGGCCGGCGAATACCTGCTTGCCGTGCGTGGACGCGAGCTGCATGCAGCCGACAATCTCTACAGCTTTTTCGAGGAGACGGCGGGCAAGCAGATCGTATTGAAGGTTGGGCCGAATCCGGATGGCAGTGGTTCGCGTGAAGTCACCGTGGTGCCGGTGGACAACGAAAACCGGCTGCGACACCTCGCCTGGGTTGAGGGGAATCGCCGCAAGGTGGATCAATTAAGCGGCGGCAAACTCGCCTATGTTCATTTGCCGGACACGGCGATGGGCGGGTTCACGAGTTTCAACCGCTACTTCTTTGCGCAAGTGGGGCGCGAAGGAGCGATTCTCGATGAGAGATATAACCATGGTGGCGATGTCGCGGATTACATCATCGATTACTTGAGCAGGCATCCGATGGCGCGAATTACAACGCGCGAGGGCGAAGACATTACGGACCCCTCGCAGGCCATCTATGGACCGAAGGTTATGATCATCAATCAATTCGCCGGCTCGGGCGGAGATGCGATGCCGTGGTATTTCAGAAAGGCGGGTGTAGGACCGTTAGTTGGTGAAAAGACCTGGGGCGGACTGATCGGCATTGGCGGATATCCGAAGCTGGTAGATGGCGGGCAGGTGACCGCTCCGCGCTGGGCATTCTACGGACTCAAAGGTGAATGGGAAGTGGAAAATCATGGGATCGCGCCAGACGTTGAGGTGGACCTCGATCCTAAGCTCGTGCGTGAAGGCCACGATCCGCAATTGGAGCGCGCGGTGGATGTCGCGATGGAGATGTTGAAGAAGAATCCTCCCCCGACGTACGAGAGGCCATCGTATCCGAATTATCACCAGCACCTCCAGGCATCTGCGCCTTAAGGCATGGGCCATCAGCCGCGTGTTGCGTCTCCGACATGGCAACCCTGGGGAGATTCAATAACTCTGTCGATAAGAGACTAGAGCTGCCACCACAAGCTATTCAAGAATGACTTTCGTAGACACTGATCTTCGCAGCTCTTCCTTAACCGACCGCCTCAAGCGCAGAATGGCGGTAGAACATTACCGTGCCCGTCATTGGCTCCGGTATCGGGTGGCTCGCGCGCACGTTTGAGCACAATGTTACTCGGAGGCTGTTGAAGTTTGGGCTGCAAATAACCGGGGTATATCCGACCGGACTCAGAAACGCCCTTACACCTGTCGTTCGCAAAATTCGACTGCATTTCGCCGATCTCCCTGCCGCATTCGACGGTTTTCAGATTTTGCACTTATCCGACCTACACATTGATGGAACGGACGGGTTGACCGAGGCATCTACTTCCGGTTCTTGGTGGCCTGAAACCTGATTTATGCGTGATAACGGGAGATTACCGCTTCGACGATGAAGGCTCTTGCGAACAAATCTATCCGCGCATGAGATCGATTCTGTCCAGCATTTCATCGAAGCACGGGATCTTTGGCATTCTTGGGAATCATGATTCTTCCGAAATGGCATTTGCGCTCGAAGACATGGGCATGCCCATGCTCATCAATGATGCCGCCGAAATCAGAACCGGGAATGCGTCAGTGTGGCTCATCGGGGTGGATGATCCGTTCCGTTATCGATGTGATGACCTGGCAAGCGCCTTGGCATCCGTTCCATCGCAGGCTTTCAAAATTCTACTGGCCCATACACCCGAGCTGTACCGCGAGTCCTCCGATCGCGGATATCGATTTATACCTCTGCGGACATACGCACGCTGGCCAGATTCGGCTCCCTTTCATTGGTTCTCTCCGTCATCACGCGAATTGCCCAAGATCATATGCGCACGGGCATTTGGAAGCACAGGTACATGCAGGGTTACACGAGTGCAGGCACAGGCTGCTCGATGTTGCCAGTCCGCTTCAACTGTCCCCCGGAAATTGTTCTCATCGAGCTTGCAGCAGACCGCGGCGATTAGACCTGCTGGAGTTGAACCTTTTTGCCGGCGAGAGAGAGATTTTCTCGGATAAAACTTTCATTCCATAGATTCGAATTGACGGCCGAAACATGAGGATTCTGGAGCACCCATAAATACGCTTTCAGCGGCGGTTTCATGTCTCCCGGAATCACCCGGTTGATCTTATTGATGCGCCACTGCGGAATTGGCTGCAATGGTTTATGGTGAGTGGCTACTGCGTGTGCCGTCTTCATCGCGATGATACCCACATCCTTGGCGGATGCGTTTAGGATGGCTTCATCAACGTAGCCGCCGTTGATGACGTTGTAGGCCATCATAACCGCATCGTAGTGTCCTAACTCAGTGGCTTTGTTCAACACGCCGGCTGGACAGTTATGAGAAGTTACACCGAGGAAACGAACCTTGCCCTGTTTCTTCAACTCTGAAAATGTTTCGTAGATATGCGGGTTATCAAGCTCGGACGCGAGGTTTGCCCCGTGTGGGCACATCAAAAGATCGAAATGGTCGGTCCCGACGCGTCTGAGGCTTTCATTCAGCGAGTCTGTGATGCATTGGCGAAACTCATGGCTGTGTTCGACGAGATGACCATAATCGGGCATCATGGCAGCACTGAGATAAGCGGACGCGAATTGATCGTGCTGACCCGGAAAGTAAGTGAGATAGTAGCCAGGCTTTTCCGCAAGGTTGTTCTGGATCAGATCTTCAACACGCTTCATGATGGCGTCCTGTTTGTTTGCGGGTAGGCTGTTGAAGAGATCACGATAGAGGCGATCGCGCAGCTCGCCGAAGGCACTGACTTTCGTTTGAAGAAACACTTTATCGCGTTTGGCGGACCCACTAAGAAAGCGCCCGATTGCAATCTCGCAATCACCGTAGGCAGGCGCCATATCAAGATAATTCAGACCCATCTCCAGTGCCAGGCTGAGGTGCTCGTAATTCTTAGTACGAATCGGATCTCCGCCGGAGATGATTTCGGAGATCATCAAATTCGTCCGGCCGAGGCGGCGATAGGCCATCCCAGGCTGCTTGTTGCGCCATTCGCAATTGGCGGTTGGATCAGTGGAGAGGTTAGCCGAGCGCGAAGTTACGTTGTCAGAATCGCCGGCGTTTGCCTTTTCAGCGGAGTATATGGTAGAGGCTAATGCGGTTCCGACAGATTTTTGCAAAAACTGACGCCTCGAGTCTTGTCGCTCATGACAAACCTCCAAAAGATATCCGACCATATTAGTTCGATTGTAGGCTCACCGTACAGTAGAATTCATATCGAGGTAACCTGAGCAGTGAAAAAGATTGCTGTGTACGCAGTGCTTTGCTTAAGCTCGATCGCTTTCATCGGGAGTCGCTGCCAGGCTTTCGCCTCCAAACTAGGAGTGTTCGACAGCCATAAAGACATCGGTCTTACGCCGAAGAGGGGCAAGTGCCATTACGAGCGCAAAACCGCGCGCATACCGCGTGACCGGCGGCGGTGCGAATCTGTGGCTGAACACTGATGCGTTCCAATTTGTGTACAAGCGGATCTCGGGAGATGTGACCCTCACGGCCGACATCCACTTTGTAGGACAAGGTGTCGAGGAGCATCGTAAAGCGACTCTGATGATCCGACAGAGCTTGCAGCCAGACTCCGCGTATGCTGATGCGGCATTACATGGAGATGGACTGACATCACTTCAATATCGCCCTACTCTGGCGCAGAAACCAAGGAAATACGATCCGATCTAAAAGCTCCAGTTCGTATTCGCATTGAGCGACGCGGTAATGAATTTACGATGTTGGTTGGAAATCCGGGCGAGAATCTGAAATCGAGCGTTCCCATCGCGGTTGCCCTGCAAGATCCGGTCTACGTCGGTTTGGCCGTATGTTCACACAACGCAACGTTCTTGAAACGGCGATTTTCTCAAACGTAAACTTAGAACAGACGCAAAAGCAAACTGACAATCATCTTCAACTTCTGTCGCTTAGCCGGAATTTCTAGGTAAAGGAATCAACGTGCCGAACGCCGAATCGACGCCAGACCTATCCGGAAAAATCGCCTTGATTAGCGGCGCCAGTAAAGGGCTGGGGAGAGCTATGGCTCTCGCGCTGAGCGAAGCGGGCGCTACCATCGCGCTTGTCTCTCGCGACGCTGAAAAGCTTCAGAACGTGAAGCAAGAAATCGAGAGCTCCGGCGGAAAGACACAAGTTTTCGTTGCCGATGTCGCCAACGAAGAGAAAGTACGCGGCCTGGAGTCTGAGATTTCCGCCCAGCTCGGCAAAGTGCAGATCCTGATCAACAACGCGGGGATAAACATTCGGAAAAACCTTGTCGATTTCTCGCTTGATGAGTGGCAGAACGGTTCTCGATACAAACCTCACCAGCGTGTTTCTGATGTGCCGCGCATTTGTTCCGCACATGAAGGGAACCGGTTATGGGCGAATACTGAATATGACCTCCATCATGAGTCATGTCTCGCTTCCGGGCCGCACTGCCTATTCCGCGAGCAAAGCCGCACTGCTCGGAGTTACTCGCGCCCTAGCTTTGGAGCTTGCCGGTGAAGGTATTACGGTAAACGGTATCAGTCCCGGCCCGTTTGGTACTGAGATGAATTTACCTCTGATGCAGAATCCGGAAGCGAATGCACAGTTTCTCGCCAGCATTCCAGTAGGCCGCTGGGGCAAAGTGGAAGAGATTGGTGCGCTCGCGCGTTATCTCTGCTCCGAATCAGCCGCTTTCATTACCGGAACAGACATCTTGATTGATGGTGGGTGGTGCGCCCGTTGAGCGCACGAGTAGCAGCCCCGATGACACGCCGCGATGCAGCTTGGGCGATTTTACGAGCCGCAGCGGTTGCCGGCGGTCAGGAGTTCTTCAGCGATTGGTACGCGTGCAGCGCAAGTTCATAGTCATAGCTCACACTGCGCCGCCTGAGCCGGATCGCTGGACCTCCTATACGCCGAAATTTTTCTCTGCCGGAAGACTTCCGAAATCTGGATGCTTTCACCGCCATTCTTATCCCGACGGATGACACGCCCGGCGCGCGCGAAGCCCACGTAACAGCGTTCATCGATTTCGTCGTGAATGCGGCGGCCGAGTACGCGCCCGAAATGCAGAACGACTGGCGCAACGCGATGGACTCGCTCCGTGCTCACCACTTTGCGGAATTGCCCGCCGAGCGAGCAGCTTGCTCTCGTGCAGCGCATGTCGGAACCGGAACATGACCCGCCGAATGCGCAGGACGGATTCCCCGTGTATCGCCTCATCAAAGAGATGACTGTACATGCGTTCTATACCTCTCGCGTGGGACTGATTGACGTGCTCGAATACAAAGGCCTTGCCTTTCTGACCGACTTCCCGGGCTGCAATCATCCCGAGCACCGCACGGTCTGATCCTATGCAAAAGTACGACGTCGCCATCGTGGGCTCCGGAGCATGCGGAGGATGGGCGTGCATGGCGCTTGCGAAGAGCGGATACAAGGTCATACTGCTAGAGGCCGGCTCGCATATCGATCCTGCAAAGGAATTTCATCATCGATGGCCCTACGAATTGCCATTCCGTGGCGCCGGGCAGCCGGGATTGCTAAAGAAGTATTTCAAAGATTCAACTGAATACAACTACCGGATCATGATTGATGACCGGGAGAATCCCTACACCACGCCAGAGGGCAAACCTTTCTCCTGGTACCGTTCGCGCGTCCTTGGCGGTCGAACCCTGCATTGGTCACGCGCTTCGGATCGCATGTCCGACTTGGAATTCAAAGCCGCGTCCAGGGATGGCTATGGCGACAATTGGCCGATTTCTTACGCCGACATTGCGCCTTACTACAGCCGAGTCGAACAGTTTATCGGCGTAAGCGCCGCTGCCGGCTAACTTGCCCCAATTTCCTGATGGCGTCTTTCTTCCCCCGATGCCGCTGAACTGCTCGGAAACCATTTTCGATGCGGCCTGCCGTAAGATCGGTTTCCCCGCGACCCCCAGACGCGTAGCACAACTGACGCGGATGCTGAATAATCGGCCGCCTTGCCATTATTGCGGCAATTGCCTCAACGGCTGCGATGTCGGCGCCATGTTCAACACCATCGCAGTCACGCTCCCGCCTGCGCTCAAAACCGGCAACGTCACGGTGCTTTGTGATTCGGTCGTAAGTCATGTGTTGATGAGTGACGGTAACCGCGCCCGAGGGGTTCGCTACATTGAGCGGTATTCGAATCGGCCCGTTGAGATCGATGCGCGCGTGGTGATCCTTGCTGGTTCAACGCTTGAAAATACGCGGCTGCTTTTGAATTCGCGTAAGGGCGGTCTGGCGAACAGCAGCTCTGTCCTCGGGCAGTACCTCATGGACCAAGTAGCTGGATCCGGCATCACTGGATTTCTGCCCATTTTGGAGGGCACTGCAATCCGCAATGATGACGGCAAAGCGGCGGGTGTCTACGTTCCGAACTTCTCGAATATCGGTTCCCGTCCAAGTTCCGGAAAATTCATCCGTGGCTACTCGATGAGCGCTTCGGGTGGAGCCGCGCAGTACCCCACTTTCGCAGGAACTCTACCCGGTTTCGGTTCTGAGTATAAGAAACATGTGAAGCGCTTGTATCCGGCGCATGCACGCGTGTGGATGTCTGGCGGCGAGATGCTGGCTCGCAAGGAGAATTTTGTCGAGCTCGACCCGGAAGTGCGCGATAAGTGGGGCATCCCCGTGTTAAGAATCCACTGCACGCATTGCGACAATGATCAAAAGATCTACGCAGGACTTTTTTGAGCGTGCGCAGGAACTATTTCACGCGGCAAAAGGCGAAATTGCCAGGGCAGACCCTTTGATCGGCGTGCCCGGGAGCCTGATTCACGAAGTCGGAACTTGCCGCATGGGCGCCGATCCGAAGACAAGTGTCCTGAACTCGTTTTGCCAAACTCACGATATCCGGAATCTTTTTGTCTTTGGCGGTGGCTGCTTTGTGACGACAGGCGATAAACATCCTACCCTGACGATGATGGCACTTACGGCCCGCGGCTGCGATCATCTCATTGACTCAGTCAGCAGAGGTGAACTGTGATCACGCGAATCGCTCTGACAACACACGATTAACAGGCAACGGGAATGACGCGGCGGCGTGCGGTTGCGCTAAGCGCGCTGAGCGCTGCATCGTACCGCAGAGTTCTGGGCGCGAACGAACGCATCCAGGTGGGAGTCATTGGATTCGGCCTGATTGGAGGCCAGCATGTCCACGATTTGCGTAATCAGAAGGACGTGGATCTGGCTGCAATGTGCGATGTCTACCAGCCACGTCTCGAACAAGGCGTTGCTGCTTGCGGTCAACCTGCCCGGGCCTATTCGGATTTCCGCAAGCTGCTCGAGAACAAAGATCTTCAAGCCGTGGTCGTCTGTACACCCGATCACTGGCATGCACTGATGACAATCATGGCCTGTGCGGCAGGTAAAGACGTTTACGTCGAGAAGCCTCTAACTCTGTTTGTCAAAGAAGGCCGCTGGATGATCGACGCTGCACGCCGCTACAACCGCGTTGTTCAGGTCGGAACCCAGCAGCGCTCGGGCAAACACTATCAGCACGCAAAACAGCTCCTGGAGACCGGCTATATCGGTGACGTAATCAGTGCCCGTGCTGCCTTTTTCCGTAACGTCATGCCCGGATTTGGATCGCCTCCCGATTCTGCCGCCCCGAGTGACTTCGATTACGAAATGTGGCTCGGCCCCGCGCCAAAGCGTCCCTACAACAAAATGCGAGGCCTGTATCATTTCCGTTGGTTCTGGGACTATTCAGGTGGCCAGATGACCAACCTCGGTGCGCATGAGATCGATATCATCCAGTGGGTCCGGAGTGCAAAAGGGCCCGCATCAGTTTCCTCCACGGGCGGGCGCTTCGCGCTAAAGGGCCTGGGCGAAACGCCTGATACTCAGGATGCGCTGTTTGAATACCCAAGATTCACAAGCGTTTATTCATTTCGCGAGGCAAGTGCGGGACGGCGCGCAGGCGAGGGACTTGAGTTTTTCGGCACCAAAGGGAGCATGACAATCTCGCGCTCCGGTTTCGAGGTCATTCCCGACCTGAAGATCAATCCCTCGAATGCAATCCCGGTATTTCAAGGCCATCCTGCAGGAGGCCCGGTTCGCGAAAACGTCCGGCCCGAGCCATGGACTCGCGCCATGAAAGAGCCGGGATCATCAAACGAGCAATTCGATCTTCACATGCGCAATTTCCTCGATTGCATCAAGACGCGCCAACGTCCGATTGCCGACGTCGAAGGGGGTCATCAGGCCACCACGGCTTGCCATCTCGCTAACATCTCTTTGCGAACAGAGCGGAAGATCAGATGGGATGCGGATAAAGAGGACATTATTGATGATGAAGAAGCATCCACCATGCTGGTGCGCCCTTATCGAAAGCCGTGGGATGACGTCTTGGCGAAGCTCATGTCATGAAAAGACGCGCATTTCTTCGCGCCGCTTCAGCAGGACTCGGAATGAGGTCTCTGATTCTCCCGCTTATGGCTCAACAATCGCGTGATAGTGCCCGCCCGGTGAAAATGGGCGTAGCTACGACGTCCTTCATGATGGCGTGGAAACCGAAGGATACGTACGAGTTTCTCGAGCATTGCCACGCCCTCGGCGCAGCGGGTATTCAGGCGCCGATAAATGGCGATTTGCAGAAGATTCGTTCCCGCGCCGAGGAACTGGGAATGTACATCGAGGGGATGATTACGCTACCCCGTAGCGCAGATACATCGGCGTTCGAACACGGGCTTCAAAATGCAAATGCAGTTGGAGCTGTAGCTGTTCGGACCGCATGCCTTGGCACTCGGCGCTACGAAACGTTCGCGTCGCTTGCCGATTGGCAGAACTTTGTCGCTCAGAGCCACACTTCGTTAGAAGCTGCACTCCCCATTCTCGACAGATACAAGATCCCGCTTGGTATTGAAAATCACAAAGACTGGACGGTGGACGAGATGGCCGCCCTCATGAAGAAGTATTCCAGCGAATACCTGGGCGTCTGTCTCGATTTTGGAAATAATATCTCTCTTCTCGATGACCCTATGGAAGTGGTGGAGAGACTTGCGCCGTATACCGTCTCCACACACCTCAAGAACATGGGGGTTGAGCCCTACACGGAGGGCTTCCTGCTTTCCGAGATGGTACTCGACAAGGGATTTCTTGATCTCCCGCGAATGATTAGCTATGGTCCAGCAAGCTCGGCCTAAGACCCACTTTTCACTGGAGATGATCACGCGTGATCCGCTTCAGGTTCCCTGTTTAACGGACAAGTATTGGGCGACGTTCCCTGACCGGAATGGGCGATATCTCGCGAGGACTCTCACGCTGGTGGAGAGAAAGAAGAGTTCCCAATCACTGCCTCGCGTTGCCCAGCTCTCACATGATTCCCAACTTCGTTTGGAAGAGGAGAACGTCATGTTATGTATGCGCTACGCAGGCGAGAATCTCCACATGTGAAGTTTGGGGCTGCCGGAATCTACCAAGCCTTTTGATAGAGCGCGAGAAGGTCTTCGCGCGTACAAGGACGAGGATTCAGAAGGTGACAGCCGTCATGAATCGCTTTGTCAGCGAGGCTCGGCAGCGCCTCAGCTGGGATGCCGTAATCGCGGAGCTGAGGCGAAATACCGCTGACCTCATTGAGCTCGCTTGTGCAGGTGCCGACATCCTTACCGAGCTGATAGTGTAGCTCGGCGAAACGTTCCGGGACCACCGGCCGATTGAAATCCAGGACAGGCACCAAGAGCACGGCGTTGCTTGTGCCGTGGTGCATCCCGAATTCGCTTGAAAGAGGATGGGCGAGTGAGTGTACGGCTCCGAGCCCCTTCTGAAAAGCGATAGCGCCCATCATCGCGGCAATCATCATTTGGCCGCGAGACTCGATGTCACCTGGATTGCGCATCACGCGTGGCAGGTGCTCAAGAACGATTTCCGCTCCACGGAGGGCGATGGCATCACAAATGGGATGAAAAGTCTTCGCAAGGTACGCCTCGACATTGTGAGTGAACGCATCCATTCCCGTCCCGGCCGTGATCTTTGGCGGCATTTGCAGTGTCAGTTCGGGATCGACAATCGCAAGGTCGGGAATCAGATACGGGCTAAATATGACTGTCTTCCGATTGGTTGTCGTGATCGTAATTACGCTCGACCGGCCGACTTCACTGCCGGTACCTGCAGTCGTCGGCACAGCGATATTGGGTGGCATGTTGGCTGTAATCTTCGCATCACCCCCGATGTTGTCGTCGTAGTCAGAAAGGTCCAATGGATGATTCACTTTCAATCGAATGGCCTTTGCAGCGTCGATCGGTGAACCTCCACCCAGTGCGATGATGCTGTCGCAATTGTGCTCCCGATAAAACACGACCCCTTCGAGAACATTCTTCTCAGTTGGATTGGGATCAACTCCGGAGAACACGGCGACATGCTTCAGCAATTTGCGAAGACCGTCTACGAGCGGAGTATTGACGAGCCCGTTATCGGTGACCACAAGTGGCTTCTTCACACGGCTTCGCTCTAATTCGGCAGGTAAGCACTTAATAGCACCGGGGCCGAAGAGAACTCTGGTAGGGAAAGAGAATGTCGAAAGGCTCATAAACGAATTAGACGGATTCAAAGTAACGATGCAGTTCCCAATCCGTAACGGCGCGTTGATACTGGCGTATTTCCCAATCGCGTGTGCCAGCGAAATGATCAACAAATTCTTCGCCAAACCATTTCCGGGCAACATCCGAATTGCGGAATCGTAAGGCAGCTTCGGCAAGGTCCCGGGGCAGTGGTGCGCTACCCTGCGTTGTGTAAGCGTTAACGATGGGAGCTGGAGGCGCGAGTTTTCGCTCGACGCCTTCGAGCCCAGCCGCCAGGCTCGCGGCCATGGCAAGGTACGGATTCATATCGGCTGCCGAAAGGCGTAGTTCGATACGCGTGGACTTTGGTGACCCCGAGATCGAGCGAACGGCCGTAGTGCGGTTATCGTCACCCCACGTCGAATTAACCGGGGCCCAGGTGCCCGGTACTGTGCGCTTATAGGAGTTGACGGTCGGGGCGATCATTGGCATTAGCTCCGGGAGGAATGCAACAAGCCCAGCGATGTAGTGCTTCATCAGAGTGGACGGCCCACCGTTCTCGAAGAATAGATTCGTTCCGTCCTTGGCAGAACACAGGCTCTGATGAAGGTGGCCACTCGAACCGGGAAGCTCGGCATTCCATTTGGCCATAAAGGTCGGGATAGCGCCATGTCGGCCGGCAATCTCTTTGACAGCAGTTTTGAAAAGTGCCGCTTTATCGGCAGCGCTGATTCCTTCATCAACACAGATGGAGGCCTCATACACGCCAGGACCGGTTTCGGTATGAAAACCTTCGAGCGGCACGTTGAAACTTGCGAGCTGGTCAATCAAATCGAGCACCATAGGTGCGTTCTGAGACGCTCGGAGCACGCTATAACCGAACATTCCCGGACTCAAAGGCGTCAGATTGCGGAAATTCTTCTCGCGGAGCGAATGAGGCGTCTCACGGAATAACCAGAACTCGTACTCCGCAGCGAACTTTATACGGTATCCGGCGTCTTCAGCACGATTCAGCGTGTGCTGAAAGAGCTGTCTTGGGGAAATTGAAAGCGGCTCACCATTTTTCTTAAAAAGATCCACTAGAAACAAAGCCGTGCCGGGTTCCCATGGAATCGTACGAAACGTGCTGTAGTTGACGCGCGCTTGTGCATCCGGGTATCCAGTGTGCCAGCCGGTGTATTTGCCATTATCGTAGAGCGCATCGCCAATGTCCCAGCCAAAAATGACGTCACAGAATCCCATGCCATCGTGAGACGCGGCGAACTTATCCAAGCTGATGTATTTGCCTCGGAGGATACCGTCGATATCGGTGACGCCAAGCTTAATGCGCCGTATTCCTTGCTCTGACAAGCGCTGCAGTACATCATCGATCTCGCTCATAAGCTCACCCAAACGGACTTGACATTTGTATATTGTTCAAGTGCGTGGGCGCCAAGGTCACGTCCAAAACCACTCTGTTTGTATCCACCGAATGGGGAGCCGCTATCAAACCCGTTATACGTATTGATCCACACCGAACCGGCCTTGATCCGTGCGGCCAAACGATGCGCCAATCTAATATCGCGTGTCCAGATTGCCGAGACGAGACCATAAATGGTTCCATTCGCGATCCGGGTGGCCTCCTCCTCGTTCTTGAAACGGATTGCGGCCAGAACAGGTCCAAAGATCTCCTCTTGCGCAATCTTCATCTGCGGAGTGACATCGGTAAAAACCGTGGGCTGAATAAAAAAGCCTCTCGCTTTTACCCCGTGGGTATCTCGGCTCCCGCCGCAAACCAGCGTCGCGCCTTCTTCGCAACCGGTTTTGATATAGCCGAGAATGCGTTCCATCTGCTGCTCAGAAATTTGCGAGCCCATCTCTGACGACGGATCGAATGGATCGCCAACCCTCATGTTTTTGGCCCGGTTGATCAGCTTGTCGAGAAATTGGTCCGCCACATCTTGGTGGACGAGCAGGCGCGAGCCGGAGCTACAAACCTCGCCTTTGTTCGCGTAGATGCCCCAAAAGGCCGCTTCAACGGCAGCATCGAAATCACAATCGGGAAATATGATGTTCGGATTCTTACCGCCCAGCTCGAGGCTGACTCGCTTCAGATTGCTCTCGGCTGAGGCTCGAAGAAGCGCTCGAGCAGTCCGGATGCTGCCCGTGAAGCTGATCTTGTCGACGTCCATGTGTCGAGCGAGCGCCTCACCAGCCGTAGCACCGTAACCCGTGACGACGTTCACAACGCCTTCCGGTATGCCCGCCTCAACGAACAGCTCGGCCATTTTGAGCGCTGTGAGCGGAGTGAGTTCCGACGGCTTCAAAACAACGGAGCAGCCGCACGCGAGTGCGGGGGCAAGTTTCCAGGTGGCGATGCAGGTCGGATAGTTCCACGGTACGATGGCGCCGACCACACCGACCGGCTCGCGAAGCGTATAGTTGAGAAACGACCCGTCGACTGGAATCGTCTCTCCGTAAATGCGTCGAATGGATCCGGCGTAATAACGAAACGAGTCGATACCCGGATTGATATCGCCCCGTAGTGCCTCATTAAACGTTTTTCCGTTCTCGAGCGACTCGATTGCGGCAAGTTCTTCTTTATGCGCTTCCATCAGGTCCGCGATTCGGAGCAGAGTGCGTTCCTTTTCTGACGGGTCCTTGCCGCGCCAACTCTCCGCTTCAAAACTTGCGCGCGCTGCAGCCACGGCACGGTTCACATCTTCGCCTGTTGCGTCGGGAACGGCTACGAGCAAGTCTCCGGTCGCCGGATTCCGAACTTCAATCGAGTTCGACCTGGTGCTTTCGATATGTTTGCCGTTGATGAAATGCCGCTCTGGCGGTAGCCAGCGAATCGCTTCCGCTGCTGTCACTCGTACGTGTCCTCCTGTATGCACAGCGGTAGCAGACCGCGCCCATGCCGGACCCACGAATTCACGCCGCACGTGAAACCAATAAGTTACTAGCAGTACGAGGGCAACTCCGGCGAGCGTCTTGCCCGCAAGTTCATTGGGCGGCATCACAAGCACGACACATATGAATATGGAATACGCTATGGCAACGATGTTGATGAAAGGTCCCCATTTGCCGATGTTCCACAGTGCTGCAGCTGTCCAGGATGGAGAGCGGCTACGCGCGCGCAGACCAAGGATAACCGGGATGATGTATGCCAAATAGAGCGCGACAGTGCTGAGCGAGGTGACAACCGGCACTGCGCCGGACCAAGCCATCGCAACGAGACTAGCGCGCGACAATTCCCCAGATCGCCGGACCGGGTGTTCCATGCTTTTTATTCACGCTGCTGAAGAAACCCGACCAAGGAAGGCCGCGGTCACGAGCTAACGCGTACACGGCGCGCGACGCCGATGTCACGCAAGAAAGACCGCAAAACCACATCGCCATGGAGGCGAGAGCTGCCAGAGTATTTCCCATTTTGATCCCGAGTGCACTCTGAAGTATGGCAATGGCTGCGGGAACGGCATTTCCTTGTGCATCTCTGGCGCCGAGGGCAGCCGGCAGCGAATGTATCGCAAGTGTCAGGCCCAGCAATAACGCATACCCCGTAACCCCTGAAACCGCGACAGAGAGCACTATGCCCCACGGCGCCGTGCGACGGGCCTCGCGAGTCTCTTCGGCCATATGAGCAGAGGCATCAAATCCGGTGTAGGTCCACTGTGCCTGAAGCAGTCCCAGCAAGAAAAGCCAAATGTACGGAGCGTGAAGTGACGAATGGTGAGAGGTGCTCAGCAGAAATGAAACTGGCTGAAGCGGCGCGAAGAGGAATACGGCCGTGATAATTGCCAGGACGCCGACAATATGCACGGTCACACTGACATCGTTTAGCCAGGCCACGAGCTTTACTCCATACTGATTCAGCAAACCGTGGACGAGTAATGTGAATCCGAACACCAGGAACACGTTCTGAGGAGATACAGGGAGACGGAGAAAGGGCAGAATGAACTGTGCGCAACTGTAGTTGATTCCAGCCTGCGCGGCAATCAGCCCAACGATGTTCAGCCAGGCAACGAACCATCCGAATCCCCCGCCTCCGAGTGCGCTGGCCCAGTGATACATTGCCCCCGCAGTCGGGTATGCTGAGCACAGCTCCGCCATACTTACGGCAAGTGCCAACGTGAAGATCGTCGCTACTGGCCAGCCAACCGTCATCTCCATTGGCCCACCCAGATCCAAGCCGTAGCCGTAAAGCGTCACCGCGCCCGTGAGGATAGAGATGATGGAAAACGAGATCGCGAAATTCGAAAACCCTCCGATAGCGCGAAAGAGCTCTTGAGTGTAACCAAACCGGCTCAGGTCGTTTGAGTCGCGACTCAACATGGGCAAAGTATACACGCTGTTTGTCTTGTTGGGTCGGCGAGTATGATATATTTCACCACTTCGTGGAGGTATAGCCGTGCAAAGACGAATATCTTTATGTCTGCTGTTAGCAGCAGGTGTCTTATTGCCCGCCGATGATCCACTCAAACCGGTTCACGATATCGCCGGAGACAAAATCGTCGTGTGGCGATTTTTCCCACGGACCCCTTGCTCCATTCACACCGGCAATCCAACCTGTCCAAAAGGGCAGGGGGTTCCGACCATGGTAAATGGCGGCTGCACTGACACAGCGGTGTGTAACGATCTCAATGCCGCGGAGCTTGTACCAAAAGGTAGGAAGATCATCGCTACTCATTTCTTTGCTGCGGGGGACAATCGCATTCGTTCTGGCCCAGGTGGACCAGGCTGGACTGAATGCACAGCATCGGACGGCTCATGCTCAATCGGAAGGTGCAAGTGGGAAGGCATGACCACCGGGTTTGGGAAATTCAAGAACTGGTCCGATAACCGGGATCGAACTGCGGCCGTAGTCGTTGAACTTGCACCGGCTAGGTGATGCAGAGACGTGATCTACTTCGAAGCAATGTAATCGATCAAAGTATTGATTTCGGAGTCGTTCAGTCGTTTTGAGAACGCCGGCATAATGACTCCGCCGAATTTGATTCTGGTCATCACATATTGCCGGTTCGGCTTTCCGTGGCTGAGTGGCAGCTTTGGATTTTTGAACAGATGATTTAGGCTCGGCCCGATTTTCCTGGAGTGCCTTTTGTCTTTGTCGATATCATGGCACACCGCACAATTCTCGCGATAAAGATCGCGCCCAACCGCGCGAGGGTTCTCCCAGGGAGGGGGCTTAATGTCCGCAGCCGAAAGGCTTGCAGCAACTCCTACCAACAGCACCCATTTGCGATTCATATTTGGTCTTCGATTTTCCTGACGTTGTTTGCACCCGCGCGCTCCAGGAAGCGCCTGGCATTCTCCACCTGATCAGTTTGGCAACGGACCCGTACACAAATTACGCCTGGTGCTATCGCCGGAACGGGCGTCTTGCGATCGCGCCGGAGAAGGCCACTTTCCGTAAGAAACCAAATAAACGTGGTCAGAATCGCGCCCAGCATTGTCATCTCATAAAACACGACACCTGTGGCCCAGAATGAAAATATCGGCATCCCACCGGTGATCAATGGATAGTTTTGCTGGGTGAAGTAAACGAATCCCGTGGCGAGTAAGCAGAACGTGATTGCGCCGGCAACAACGCCAAGAGACATGCGGCTGGGACGATCCAGCAGGCCGCGCGGGAACTCTATGGGCTCATCCGAAAATACGTCGAGATCACCCGGGCCAAATCCTTTTGCTTTTAGTTCCCGGAGCGCTTGAACAGTTGCTTCTCTCTGTTGAAAATCGCCGGTAAGATACACGCTCACGCTAGACCTTTTCCCCCGGATGCGGCTCGAACTCCCAGACCGAGACTATGGGAAACAGCTTGGAGAAGATCAGATACAAAACCACCATAACGGCAAAGGTCGCGACACTTATGGAGATTTCCACCCACGTCGGCGAGTAATGGCCCCACGCGGCAGCGAGCCGCGGCATGCTCAACGTGGGCACGATGATGAGATAGCGCTCCAGCCACATGCCTATCAGGACCGTTACCGACGCAATCGTCGTGGTCCGAATTGACCGCAAACGCCGAATGCTCAACATTACGAACGGGACCACGAAGTTGCAGACCACCATGATCCAGAAGAAAGGAGCGAACGGACCGCGCACGCGAGCCCCGAATACGTTCATTTCCTTCGGCTCATTGCCGTACCAGGCTGTCAGGTTCTCGGCGACAGTGAAATAGAGCCAAAGCAGGCTCATCAGAAGCAGCAGTTTCGCGAGATTATCGAAGTGGTGAGGCGTAAGGTATTTCTCCAAACTCATCGTCTTCCGAATGATCGACATCGCGAGTACAAGCGCAGCGATTCCACTGAAGATCGCCCCCGTCACGAAATATGGTCCGAAAATGCTGCTGTGCCACATGGGTGCAACCGACATTGAGAAATCCCACGCCACCACGGTGTGAACCGATACCGCTACCGCCAGGATGATTGCCGCCATCAGCTTCATAGCGCGTTCGAGCGCGTGCCACTCGCGATCGCTGCCGGTCCAGCCGAGTGAAAGCGCTGCGATAGAGGCGGCGCCGCCAGCCGGTCGCGTGCTGGGATAATTGCGCGACATCGGGAATCAGCGGCAGAAACAGATAAATCGTGCTGCCTATGAGGTAAGTGCTTATTGCGGCTAGATCCCACAGAAGAGGCGAGCGGAAATTGGGCCAGAGAAGCCTGGAATTGGGATAGGGAATCAGCCAGTAAAAAACCCAAGCCCGGCCCAGGTGGATGATTGGGAACATGCCGCCAATCATGAGTGCAAACACGGTGATGGCCTCAGCCGCACGCGTGATGGGCTTACGCCAGCCCGCGTCAGTGAGACGCAGAATTGCAGAGATCAGCGTCCCGGCGTGAGAGATGCCAATCCAAAAAACAAAGTTGACGAGATAGAAGCCCCAAAAAACAGGGCGCCGAATCCCCGCCACACCGATCCCGCGATGCAGTTGGTAGCTCCAAGAGAAGAGACCCCATACGACCACCGCAGAGAACAACACGAGGATAAGAACGTATCGCCGGCTCGCCCCCGATAAAGGACGCCACAAATCGCTGCGCACTTCGTAGAAGGGAATAATTTCCGGGACGGCCGCCAACTTATCTCGCCCTCTGCAAATAGAACACTTTCGGCTTCGTCCCGAGTTCTTCGAGCAGGCGCGTCGATCGCCCACTCTCCGCTAAACGCGAAACTTTGCTCTCGGGGTCGTTTAGATCGCCAAAAATCATTGCTTCTGCCGGACACGACTGAACGCACGCTGGCTGCACGTCTCCATCCGCCAGCGGACGACCCTCCTCGCGCGCATCTCCTTCAGCCCTCTTGATCCGCTGAATGCAAAATGTGCATTTCTCCATAACGCCGGACATGCGGATCGAGACGTCTGGGTTGTGCTGCAGACCGAGAGGCGCCGGCCACACTGGATCGAACCAGTTAAAGAAGCGCACCGAGTAAGGGCAGTTGTTAGCGCAGTAGCGCGTCCCCACGCAACGGTTGTAAACCTGTACATTGAGGCCCTCGGGATTCTTGTACGTGGCGTAAACCGGACAAACTGGTTCGCACGGCGCTTCGTCGCACTGTTGGCAGAGCACTGGCATGTACTTCACGCGAACATTCGGGAATTCGCCTTCGTAATAGCGATCCACTCGGATCCAGTGAACCGCGCGTCCTTTGGCAGCGGATTCAGGATCGGAAAGCGGCAAGTTGTTTTCCGCATGGCAGGCGACCACACAGGCTTGACATCCGGTGCAGCGGTCTAAATCGATCGCCATTCCCCACCGGTGTTGCATTTCGATCTCTTCGCTCACCTGTACCCCCAAGGCCCTTGTTCCCGGTCGCTGCGGCGAGAATTGGATCAGCTCTCCAGCTTTTCGTTCCAGTCGAGCTACGCGCACTCGCGTAGCCCCGAACGCGAGAGATCCTGTGGATGCCTCCCAAACTGGCGCAAGGATTGAAAGCGGATTCGCCCCTCTCCCGGAAGCATATCGCCCATAATGTGTGTGTCCTTCTCCGATGGCCATACTCACCACTCCAGGGAGCGCGGCAGGATGCACATAGGCCAGGGCCTCGAGGCTTCCGCTGTCCGATTCCACTCGCACCCAATCGCCTGTAGCGACGTCGAGCTTCGCTGCGGTTTGGGGATCGATTTCCAACGGAATGTCCCACATCGAACTGGAGACAGGATCTGGCAACTCCTGCATCCAAGGTAAATTTGCGCCGCGTCCGTCCTGATATTGGAGCGATAAGTAGGGCTGGAACTGCAGCGGGAATCGCTCGCGTCGCTCCGGCGAGAACAGGGTCACTCCATTTCAGTTTTTCGCTGCCCCATTTCGCTGGCGGCGACCTCACCTTTGTCATCCAGCCACAGGCCGCCCT
This sequence comes from uncultured Acidobacteriaceae bacterium, assembly GCA_963771565.1. Taxonomy (GTDB): domain Bacteria; phylum Acidobacteriota; class Terriglobia; order Bryobacterales; family Bryobacteraceae; genus Bog-105. Next base: position 168,345 of record CAVYUB010000011.1, on the reverse strand, counting down.
GGCGTGCAATATCGTCCCATGTCTCACCGGACGGCGAAAAAGGCTCGACGTAACTCTTCGGGGTTGCTGGCTCAAACGCAATATTCATTTTGCGCGCGATGTCGCCTAGCGTTTGTTCTATCGGTCGCGTATTGTAGAGTGGCTGCACGAAAGGCATCGCCACAGTGATTGCCGGTCGCGGCGACACAGCGGGTACGACTGCCATGGCCGATTCCAGGACGTGGTGATCTGGAAGAATCATGTCGGCGTAAGCTGCGGAGTCGTTTATAAAGGTTCCAAAGCTCACGATCATTTCGATGTTGGCGAGCGCCTTGAGATACGCCACTCGATGACGGGAGGCTGTAAACAGGGTTCTCCGCGTCCAAAAAGAGGATTTGGGCTCGCTCGAGCGCCTCGACTACGTTTCCATTTTGCGGGAGCTCGGAGGGTTCCGGGTTGGGCGGCAAAACCCCGCCGTGTCGTCCGATGTTGCCCAGCAGGAAATTCAGGTAATGGGCTGCGATAAGGGCTTCGAGCGAATTGGTGTGTATGGTTGAAGCTCCCGCAATTACAAGTGGAGCGTCCGATTCGCCCAATTCACGTGCCACGCGACGCAGACGCCTTTCATCGATCCCTGTGCCGCGGATAAGACCGGCCAGATCTGCCGTCCGAATCGATTCCGATTCAGGACCGGACAGTTGTTCCTGATTGCGCGCGAGTTTCTCGTCCAACAGCAAACGCGCGATGGCAATGAGAAGATGCGGTTCGAAACCGGGGCGCACCGGAAGCCACTCGTCGGCACTCGAGGCGGTAATCGACATTCTGGATTCTGCCTGGACTAACCTGCCTCGCATACCGGGGCGGCCTTGCCGAAAATAACCGAACTGCCGAGCATAGTAAACCGGAGAGGCCCAACCGCCCAAAAAATCGGCGCCCACTCCCAACGCATAATGCGCTTCGCCCAAGTCGTAACGCGGTACGCCCTTCCAACCGAAGACCAATTCGGCAGCCTTTCTCTCGACAGCGAGACTGTCAAGCGAACACGTAAGCGCACGCGGAGCCTCCCAGTGACTTGAGGAATCGCTCAATCGAAAGCGCACGTGTACCGCACTGCGAATTTGTGAGGAATAAGATCTTAGTGGGGTCGCTGGAACGAACCTTAACGAGTTTTTCCGTCACTGCCGCGATTGCATCGTCCCACGAAACGGTCGTAAATTCGCTGCTTCCGCGAGCTCCCGTTCGGCGCAGCGGTCCATGCAGCCGGTCGGGATTGTACAGAGACTGAAGAGCCGCATGTCCTCGCGCGCAGAGGCGCCCTCCACTCACCGGATCCAACGGATTACCTTCGATCTTCTTAATGCAAGCGATCCGCTCGCGAAACTTCTCGCCTTTACGCTCAATCGTACGCTCGCCTTCCATCACCCGCACGATGGTGCCGCAGCCCGCGCGGCATTCGCCGCAGACGGAAGGATGCCATTGCTCCTCTCCCGGGACAATTTCGCCTTCTGGAACGAGCAGTGGAATCAGCGTGTCACTCTTATGGCCGCAGCTATCGGTCGCTAAACTCGCCGAGACAGCCGACACAATCTTGAAGAAATTGCGGCGATCCATAAGTTAAAGCACGTCGCTTTCTTGCGGCGACCGAAGATGCCTAACCGGGATTAGTAGTGGCACGCGGCGCAATCCTCCGAGGCATGCTTTTGTCGGTGGCAAGTGAGGCACGTGCCCATTGTATGAGTCACTGTACGCTCCGCAACAGTCGCCTTCGTAAGATCTCCATGACACGTTGAACAGGTGATCCCCGCGCGGTAGTGCGGTGCGTGGCGGAACTTCACATGAGCATCGGAAGAAAAACTGTACACTCGCTCCCAAGGGATCTCGAGATTTTCATTAGCGTATTCAATGACTTTCTTGACCTCAGGTTTTTCCCTTGCTAGCTTTGCATGGCACAGCATGCATTTCCGAACCGATGGAATCCCGGCCGCAGCGCGAGTATCTGCGCCAATATGACAATCGAGACAATCCAATCCTAGCTTCATGTGGGTGTTGTGCGGAAACGAGATCGGTTGGCGAGCTAGGGCCACAGTGACAAATAGTCCCGTAATCCACGCGCTTTTCCACGCAACTGCCATGAATCCTCTCCTTCGCAAGTAAGCTCGCCATCGACGGAAAACACTGATTGCAGTATTATGTCTGACCTCATTCAAACCCCGTGCTTGCATTCGTGCGACTGCTGGATGGTAGCATCAGCCGCGTGTTGCGTTTTCTATATTACGTTCCATCGATTTGACAGCGACGCCGGCCCATCGGTACTATCAGTAAGTTCGGAAATTTCAGATCCGAGGAGGTTCGACTCTTAGTGAGCACGAACGGAAACACCCTGCTTCCCGAACAGGCGGCGGTGCATCTCGCAGGGCCTGAGGATACGCGTTTGCGTTTTTCGGGTCCGCCAAGAAGTCTTACGGGGGTTATCCCACTCGTCAACACCGGCTCTGAGAAACAGAAGGTTCGGAGCGTCGCCGTCAACTCTGACAAACTGCTGGGCGCGGCCCGGCTTCCGCTCCGCGAGATTCCTTTCTACGCGCGCCTGTATGGTGGCGAGCAAGTGAGCGTTCCGGCCACGCTCGTGCTCGATCCCCAGACTCCCCCCGGGAGCTACGATCTCGAGCTCACCGTCGGTGCGCGCACACTGGCTGCTACTGCGTACGTCTCTGAAGTTGTCGATCTACGGCTGGATCCGGTTGAGATCACGATTCTCGCGGGCTCGGCGACGTCCTACACCAGAACGTTGGTAGTCGAAAACGCGGGCAACGTTTCTTTGCCTACCGGCGCTCAATGCGAGGCACCCATATTCGACTCCTTCGATCTGGTCAGCACGTTTCTGATCGGCTTGAACAAAGGAGACCGGCAATCCGCCGAGTCGATGGCCAAAGCTTTTCTCAACGAGTGGGCTGATCTGACAGCCGGTACGCTCGTCACGAAGCGCAAGGCAATGGTTCTCGCGCCCGGTCAAAAACTCGCGGTCGACATCGAGTTTCAGCTTCCGGCCGATTTGAAACCGCTGCGCCATTATCGCGCAAATCTGCAGCTTTACAACGCGATTCTGTCGGTGGACATTTACACGACGGCAAAAGCAGGATCCAGAACCAGGCAAACCAAAAATGAACAGGAGGCTTCAGTAGATGAGTAAGGGTGGCGGCGTTAACATTCCTAACCCCTGGACGATTAAGCTCGGCAGCGATGGCTCGACCATTCACGTCGATTCGGATCTCGACAATATCCATGTCAAAGAGATCGCTCCGGTCACCATCAACTCGAACTTAGCGGTGACGCAGCCGATTGTCACGGAGTCGACGTCAAAGAGCGACTCCACGGCGGGCGTGGACCTGAAAATCGAACCACTTAAGGTGTCGAGCGATTCCACTTCGGAAATCGATGTCAAGCCGCTGGCCATCGATTCGTGCCAGACGCTGAAGCTCGCGCCTCTTCCGCCCATCAAGATGGAGCAGCCGTACTCGCAGCATTTCGGCATTACTTTTATGGGAATGGAACTTTGGGGCTTCAATATGTCTGGAAAGTCCGAAACCTTTCTTCATAGCCCGCCGAAACCTCGGCATTACAGTGTGCAGATACCGGAGCCCTGCGAGTGCTGCGGCGAACCGGCGCATAAACCACAACCTGCTCCCGCGCAACCCCGCAGCGGTTTGCGCGTGCGCGTGAAATAAACTGAGCGAGGCCTGACGCGCCTCGCCTTCAACAAGAAAGGGACATATGCAGACGGGACAACATCAATACTCGCATCACGGCTGTGAGGGCCAAAGCCGAGGACCCGAAATATTTTACGGTTATTGCCATGAAACCAAGCGCATGAGAATGATGGATTACCCCGACTACATGAAGAACATGCAGACCGGGTATTCCAATCTCTATAGCAACCCGGCTTCGGGTCATGCAGCCGATCATCGACGCTCTCTCAGGCATGATGCGCAGCCCGAGCTCCTCCAGCGCGCCCACGCATCACAAACGTCACAAACATGGATGCGGTTGCGGATGCCATGAGCACGACTGCGGATGTTCGTGCTGTATTCGTTGCGCTGATGTTGTCGAGTACGCGCTCTGCGGTGAAGTGCGGCGGATTCCGATCACCTTCGACAACGACACGCGACGCGAGCGCGACGTCACCCTGCAGCTCGGAAACTTCACCACCGAAAGCGGCCAGGACGTCGGCTGGCAAGCGTCTCTTTCCACCTCCACATTCAAACTGCCGCCCTGCGGTGAAACGACTGTTCTGCTGTCCGTGAATGTGGATTGCAGCAAGCTGGGTATCCCGTCCACGCAGGGCGACGCAGCGAACGCCTACGACCGTCGACGGCTGCAAAGTCGTCTACGCGACTCTCCGTGCAGACGGCTGCACCGTGCGCCCGCTCGTAATCGCCGTGGCTGTGTTACCGGAGCATTGCGGTGCACACCGCGCCGGCTGCGGCTGTGGCTCTGCTGCAATTAATCGCGGTTTACGCCCGCCGGGCGCGTACGATCCGGTATTCCCACGCGCCCGAGTGCATCTGCTCGTAGACCGCCGACCCCGGAACCGCGAGGAAGTTGTCGATCATTTCGCTGCTGCCGCCGAACGCCTTGGCGCGATTCGCGGCAACGTCGTCGCATGATTCGAGCACGTTGGGCGTGATGTCCCGCTCGCTCTCGGCGCGCAGGCCCAGCGACTCGAGGAGCATGCGAACCTCCGCCCATCGCTGAACCGGTAGCAGGTCGGTATACAGGAAGACTCCCGCTTCGCCAGCACCCGCCGCACCTCCGTGAAGAAGGCCCGCAGATTGGGATACGTGTGCGACGATTCCATGTTCGTCACCACCTCGAAGCTGCCGTCCTCAAAGGGAAGGTGCTCCGCGTCTCCCACCTCGAACCGCGTTGCATGACCGTGCGTGTTCCGGCAGAATGCGATTGCCTCCGGCGAAAGATCCACGCCGGTCGCCGCCGCGCCGAACGTTTCGGCCAGCAGCGCCACCGTTCCGCCGCGGCCGCAGCCCACATCCAGCACCTTGCGATCGCTTCAGTTGCGTGCTGCCGATCAGCTCGAACGCCAGCCTGACTGAGTTGCGATTGAACACCTCGGCTGGAACCTCGAACCGCGCCTCGTCGCCTTCTCCGAGACTCACGTATCCGTAGTTAAGGAAGAACGACGCCGCGCCCATGCCCGACTGCTCGAGCCGCCGTGTAACGTCGTTGTAGAACTCTCGGTAGCTTGCCTTCGCAGCCACCTCGGGTGCGTTGCCCTGCAACTCTGTGTGGACAGCAACACCGGCCGCAGCGGCGAACACCCGCGCGGGCTCGGTTCCCGCGTTGCCGGCGCGAGCCTGATCCACCAACACCGCAAGCTCGCCCACCGTGGGCGCCTGGAATAGTTTCAGGACCGGCAGTTCGATCTGAAACCGGTCGCAGATCTCTGAGGCAATCTGCGCGGCCAGCAGCGAGTGTCCTCCCAAATCGAAGAACCGGTCGTGAATGCCAACGCCTTCCAGGCCGAGTTGCGATCCCCAGATCTCGGCCAGCAGACGCTCCGTCTCAGTGCGCGGCTCGATAAAGGCAGTGGTGAGATTCGGCCTCGGATGCCTGTCCATACCGCCCTTCTCCGCGGGTTTGGCATCGGCATGCTGAACCCACGCCTTCAGACGCTCGGCCAGGTTGATTACGACCAGCGCTCGCGACCCCTCCCAGTGCCCCATCAGCCGAAGCAGTACTTCGTTTCCTTCGGCTGGCTTGATCGCAGAAGGCATGCTGGAGCTCTGCGCCTCGGCCGCGTTGTCCCAGGCGTCCCAATCGATGCTGAGCCAGTGCGGCCCTCGCTCGAGTGCGAGAGCATCGAGCATGGCGTTGGCCCCCGCATACGCAGCCAACCCGAGTCCGCCAAGCACGCAGGAGATCGAGGAGTGCAGAATCCAGCGGCGCGGCTCGCGGTCACGGAGAGCATCCATCAGGTACAGCAGTCCGCGCAGCTTAGGCGAAAACTGCGCTTCAACGATGCTCCAACCTGTCTCCGCCGCGGAACCGAAGGCGGCAGGGTCGATGCGCGCCGCTCCGTGCACCACCGCGTCAATCTGCCCGAAGTGCGCGAACCCCGCGTCCACGGCTGCCCTCACCTGGGTAGCATTGTTCATGTCCGCCGCAACTACTATGACTTCATCGCGCACGGCCCTCATTTTCGAGAGCCGCTGCAGCAGTGCTTTCTGTTGCGGCGGGTTTGCGGGTCTTCACTCTTCGCCGCCCATTCCATAGGGGGCGGCAGAGGCGACCGGGCCAGTAGGATCAACTTCGCGCACGCCCTTGTAAACAGAGCCTCCGCAAGATTTATGCCCATGTGACCCAGCCCGCCCGTAATCAAAACAACGGGGGTCGCGGGCAGATCAGCCGGCGGCTTTGCCGTCCTGATCGGCACTGGCTCAAACGTCTCCACGAACCGCTTTCCGTTCCGGATCGCGAGAGCGGGCTGCGGAGCGCCCGCCGCCAACTCCGCAAGCACCATGTCCGCCACCGCAGTCGCCGCTCGTCTGCATCGATGTGCGCCAAGCGCAGGCCCGGATGCTCCTGCGGCAACACGCGCGCAACACCCGCGCCTAGCGCACGAGGGGGATCCATCACATCTGTCTCCAGCACCCGTGTAGTCCCGTCGGCCAAAAGCAGCATCGGGAGTGGCCGCACTGTTTGCTGCCCGCTGAGCGCGTGGGCCAGCCGCATCGGCGCAAGCAGGCTCATCACGGCTGCCGTGTCGAGATCCGTACTCGCCCCTTCTGTTGAAGAAAGCGATGTTGCGCTCCAGCAATCGATCACACCTGACAGGCGCGTTTCACTGCCGCAAACCGAGCCCGCCAGTTCACGGAAGTCCTGTTCCTGATCTGGATTCAGAAGCCACTCGTGCTCACTTAAGCGCGCGTACGCGTCACCGGGCCGCGCGGTGATGACATCGCAACCAAGTTCCCGGAGGCTATCGACGATGGCCGCACCCGGCGATGTTTCGCGGTCGAGCACCAAGAATCCGGCGGCCCGCGAGAGTTGATATTTGCTCGCGGCGAGCGGCTCCTCACGCCATACAGCCCGGTAGAACCAGTTGAACGGATCGCGCGCTTCCTCGCTGTTCGCTGAAGCGTTTGTTCCCACCCAGTAGGTCTGCCGCTCGAAAGGATAAGTCGGCAAGCTGACTCGCGACCGCTGTTCCGTGCGGTGGAAGGCTTCCCAATCCACTTTCACACCATTCGCCCACAACTGCCCGAGCGAGTTCAGCGTTTCCTCCGTATCGCTACGCCGCGCGTCCGGACCCGGCAACGATTGCAGGCACAGCGAAGCTTTCCCGTTTGCGATCTCGCGCGCAAACGTCGAAAGCGTGTTTCCCGGACCGGCTTCAATACAGATCGGATTTTTCCCGGCCAGGTCGCCGCAACCCATCAGTGTCTGCATTCCGTCCGCAGAAGCGCACCGCCCGGCGCAACTGCCGGCTCCAATAGTCGGGCGTGGTAACATCCTCTCCGGCCCAGTTGCCGGTGAGAGTCGAGACGAACGGCATGGCCGGCGCCGACAGCTTGATCCGCGACACTGCGTCTTCGAACTGCTCGAGAATCGGATCCATCATGCTTGAGTGGAACGCGTGCGATGTGTGCAGGCGGCGCGCCGGCACTTTTTCCTTCTCAAGCTCCTTTTCGAGACGTGCCATTGCGGCATCCGGACCCGACAACACGGTGAATCCTGGCGCATTTACCGCTGCGATCGAAATCTTTCCGTTCACGAAACGCTCGAGACTTTCGACCGGACTCATCACAGCCAGCATCGAGCCTCGCGGCATCTTGGAGATCAACTGGCCGCGCATGGCGATCACCGTCAGCGCGTCCTCAAGAGTCATTACGCCCGCGAGCGTCGCAGCCACGTACTCGCCTACGCTGTGTCCAATCATGGCCGATGGCTTCACGCCCCAAGAGGTCCACAACTCGGCGAGCGCGTACCCCACCGTGAACAGCGCAGGTTGGGCCCACTTGGTATTCTTTCAATGCTTCCGCCGCTCCGCTTGCGATCACGGCTCGATGGAAACAGCAACTTCTTCAAATCCGCATCCAGCGTGGGTTTTAGGAGCCGCGCGCAGCGATCGATGGCGCGCCGCACCACCGGCTCGCTCTTGTACAGTCCCGCCGCCATTCCCGGATATTGCGAACCCTGTCCCGGAAACAAGAACACCGCCGGACGCTCAGCCGCCGCCGTATACGCAGGCAACTCGTCGGGCGACTCGAGAGCATCCGCCAAACGTTCGCGCTCTTCACTGCTCACTACCATCGCGCGACGGTGTTTGAAAAAATGCCGGCCCAGGTGCAGCGTGAACGCCGAATCGGCAAGATTCACTTCCGGGTGCGCTCTCAAATGCGCTGCAAGTCGCTTCGAGGCTTCGTTGAGCGCTGCCTCGCTCCGCGCACTGATCGTGAACACCTGGTGGGGACGCTTGTCGCTTCGCTCCGCACGCTGCGGCGCCTCCTCGAGGATTACGTGCGCATTGGTTCCACCCACGCCGAACGAGCTGATCCCGGCGCGCCGCGGTGTTCCGTTTCGATCCCATCGCCGCAAACGCGTCGTCACATAAAAAGGACTCGACGCCAGGTCAATCGCCGGATTCGGAGCCGTGTAATGCACTGTTGGAGGAATCGCCTGGTTCTCGAGCGCGAGCACCGTCTTGATGAGCCCAGTGACGCCCGCCGCGCACGATAGATGTCCGAAGTTCGATTTTGCCGATCCGATCCCGCAGAACCCGCGTCGCCTTGTCGACTCCCGGAAAACTTCCGTCAACGCCGACACTTCAATCGGGTCACCGAGAATCGTGCCCGTTCCGTGCGCTTCCACATACCCGATGGACTCGCGCATCTACCCCCGCATTCCGGTGAGCCGCGCGAATCGCAGCAGCTTGGCCGCGTGTGCTCGGCGCCGTGTATCCGACCTTGTCGTTGCCGTCGTTGTTGATGCCTATCCCCAGAATCACCGCGCGGATGTTATCGCCGGCTTCAATGGCGTCAGCCAGGCGCTTGAGCACCACGAGCCCGACGCCGCTGCCGACAATCGTTCCTTGCGCCTGAGCATCGAAAGGCCGGCAATGCCCATCGGGCGACAGGATCGATCCGGCTGTGTAGTAGTATCCGCCCCGCTGCGGCACCTTAACCGTCACCCCCCCTGCCAACGCCATGTCGCACCGGCGATGCTGCAGACTCTCGCACGCCAGCGCAACCGCTACCAGCGACGTGGAGCAAGTGGTCTGCACCACGACACTCGGTCCCCGCAGATTCAGCCGGTACGATACCTGCGTGCAGAGATGGTCCTTATCATTCGTCACCATCAACTGCATGCCATCGATGTACTTCAGGGAATCGAGGTTCTGGTAAAGGTGACCGAGATAACTGCTCAGCTCACATCCTCCGAACACGCCGATCGCACCCGGATAGCGCTCCGGGTCGTAACCCGCGTCCTCCAATGCCTGCCATGCAGTCTCAAGAAAGACCCGATGTTGCGGATCCGTGAGCGCCGCGTCGCGCGCGGAAAACCCGAAGAAGTACGGCATCGAACTGGTCGATCCCGTCCAGTACAGGCGACGCGTTCACGTATCCAGGTAGCTTCGAAATGGCTTCCGGAATTCCGGCCGCGCGCATCTCGTCCTGCGTCAGGATCGCGATGGATTCAATGCCATGCGCCACGTTTGTCCAGAGCTGATCCACATCTTTGGCACCGGGAAATCGCCCGGACATTCCGATAATTGCGATCGGCTCGGTCCGCGCCTCTGTGGGCCGGGGCGTCCCTGCGATGCGCGTGCTCTTGCGAGGTGTCATGCCGAACCTTGGGCGTTCGAATGTTTCGACGCGACGGCCGTGACAAGAATTCTTAGCTTCACTTCAAGCGGAACGTCCGATCCGCCTGTGAGGTACATTGCACCGATATACAAGGCGTCCGAATCATACTGTTCCGGATCGAGCCGCAGCGAGATCGTGAGCGTTCCTTCTTCATCCGGCCCGAGTTCGAGCGTCTCGGGAGCAAACGCAATAGCGGGAACGAGACTTGGGCCCGCGCCGTCCGCCCTCCGGACATCGACGATCTGATAACCGATCCGCGTTCGTTGGCCAGTCGTGTTCATTATGGATAACGATGCGGCTGCAGTTGTGCCCGCCGGTCCTGCGAGTGCAACCGTGACCGCCGCGTCACTGTTGTCGGCTTCGGCCCTTGCCAGCAGGCCGTGAAAATACGTCTCCTCGTAATCCGAGCGAACGTCGTTCAATCCGTTCAGCAGATCGAAGTAGAGCTGGGAAATCAGCTGCATGTACCCGGGCAGTTGTTCGTGCCATCTGCTCCGCCGTTTGTTGCTGAACTTCGCTCGGCGTTGTCTCGCCCGCGGCAACCCGATCAAGTTGCGCCCGATAGGCTTTAACCGCACGCGCATTTAGTTGCCCCATGTACTCGGCAAGCTGCTCATACCACCGGGCCGGGTTCGAAGCGTCAAATCGTGGCGGGACGCTTTCACGTTCCGCCGCTATGCCCCCGTCCGGCGGCTGCTGCGAAAAGCTGGAGCCGAGCCGCACCAGATCGCTCAAAAATCGTGAGCCGACATCCGCTAACCGATTCGTGAATTGGGTCCCGTGAGCAACCGCGAAAATGGGAAAATGATCCTGAAATATCGTCGGCGGCAGCTTGCCTTGGGACACTCGCTCCAATGCCAGCTGGTAGAGATTCAGGGTTCGTGCCGAGAGCGCTGCCGATCGCGCCAGATATTGCGAGTACGACGTCGACCAGTCGGTCGAGTTCATTTCCGGTGCCATAGCTAAACCTTAAGCTGGTGGTCTTGCGAAACCTGGGTTTATGGCGGCCGCTGTACCAGCCCAGTCACGCCAGTGTTCCCACATTCTTTCCCAAAGCGAGCGTCAAGTCAATTCGAGTCTGTGGTCCTGAGGCGTGACCGCCCGCTGCTTACCCGAATACGCAATAGCGCCGACATAGCCGCAATTGGGCCAGAAGAACTGTTGGCTCCCCGACATGGATTCGAACCACGATTCACGGCTCCAAAGGCCGCTGTCCTACCATTAGACGATCGGGGAGCAAGAGGAGGGAGTAGCGCGCAATTCAGTTTAACAGGGCCGCTACGCGCGTCATCGGCAAGTCACCAGTCCCCATACTGCGTACCATCGAGCGCCGTTTTGTCTGACCCGCTTCGCACATCGAAGATCCCCGGAGGGTTATTGCTTCCGCCTATCGGTGTGTCTTCCATGATCAGCTTCCAGGTTTGATCGGAGCTTGTAATCGGATCCTGCGGAATCTGCCGTAAATAGCCTTCTGAGACCAGGTCTTGCAGAGTCTCCGGCGCCTTCTGCTTATCGATCGTGTACTCATCGATCATGGTGCGCAGCGTAAACAGATTATTACGGAGCACGCTTTCTTTCGCACGGACTATTGACTTCTGGTAAATGGGAAGCGCAATAGCAAGCAGGACCGAGATGATAGCCATCACTACCATTAGCTCGATGAGCGTGAAGCCCCGCTGCCATCCCGGCCTGGGCTTAACGACTCGTCTGCTATTTAGGAGGCGCATTACCATTCTGAGTACGGCGTTCCATCGCTCGCCTTGTCCATGGTCTTCGAAAACACGTCAAAAACGTTTTGGCCGCCCCAAGAAGTAGAGGTCGGCTCATCCTGCATACTGCGTTTTCCCCAATCGGTATCCCCAGTCATGGGGTCCTTCGGAATCCGGCGAAGCAGATGCATCTTAGAGCTCTGGCCGAGACCACTGATCTTGTTTTGCATCTGTACGCCGTCCACAAGAATTTCAAGCGTTGGCGGATAGCAGTACGTATCGTTACCGGTTGACTGAATTTTGCCGTCATCGCAGAGATCCTTATACCGATCGATAGCCTTGCGCATTTCAACCAAGTCATCGCGAAGAGCCTTCTCGCGTTGGCGACGTATCTGATAGCGAGTCATGGGGACTGCCATTGAGGTAAGAACAAGCAGGATCGTGAAAGCGACGATCAGCTCGATGAGCGTAAATCCGGCCTGAGTCTTACGCCGCCTTTGCAAGCCGGAAAATTGTTCACCGTGCAACATCCACTACTACTCCTATTTTAAGAATGGGGCTGTCCCGGCGCGGTTTCAGGAGCAACGCGCGGCGGTGGCGGCCGGCAATGCAGCGGGATTGCCGCTCGGAGGAGTCTGCGATGGCGGGGCTGGCGTGGGCGGAAGCGAGTTGGGCGGAGCCGCCGAATTTGGAGTTGAACCGGCGGGAGAGCCTTCCACGCCGCCGCACCTTTATGACGCGCTCAGTTCCGGCTACAACACCGTCTTCACCGATAACCGTCAGATCGGGGGCACGCACGATATGCGGGATTAACGCAATCAGGATATCGTCGTTTTCGTGGAATTTGCTTCTCGTTCCGAACAGATATCCGAGTATCGGGATGTTGGTAATACCCGGGATGCCGGAGATTGAATTCTGATCGTTAACCAGAGAAAGGCCGCCGAGCACGCTAACTTCGCCGTCCTTCATTCGAATATTGGCCTCGTTCACGCGCTGGCCGATAATGGGCTGCTGGACGCCTGCGATCGTCTCCGTGCTCGTGACGTTTGAGATCTCAACTTTAATGTGCATGCTGACGTCCTCGGGCCCATTCACCTTGGGCTCCAGATCGACGTTCACACCCACATCCACTTCCTGAAACTGCGTGGTCGCATAAGGAATCGCGCCCGGTGTCGCAACTGCCGAGTTCAGAGAGCCGGAGACATATGGAATCTTACTGCCGATTTTCAGTGATGCTTTACCACCATCGGTGACGCGCACTTGCGGCCTTTGCAAGACACGTGTTGATGCGTCCGACAATAATGCTTGAATCAGGGCACCTGGCAAGCTGATCGAGTAATCACTCGTAGACACGTGCCCCGTCTTGGCCAGGAGGATGGAATTGCCACTGCTGGTTCCCGTTGTGGTTCCTGTTGTCAATCCACTCGTTCCGTTTATTGTCCCGGTCGTCAGACCCGTGGTCGTGCCTGTCGTTGTACCCGTTGTGGTTCCGGTCGTTGTACCCGTCGTCGTGCCGGTGGTCGTACCCGTTGTGGTTCCGGTCGTTGTACCCGTAGTGGTTCCGGTCGTCGTACCCGTTGTCGTTCCGGTACTGGCAACTAGAGAATTGCGCGGCGTAAACGTAATCGGCACGTTCAACCCCCCAGTTTGCCCAGCCAGTGCCGCCCCAATGGTGGTGCTCTTCTGTTTGTCCACCTCCATGACGATGACGTCCAACACGATCTCCGACTTCGGCTTGTCGAGGTCGTGAACCAGCTTCTCAACCAGAGCAATCGTATCGGGGCTACCGCGGGCGACAATCGCGTTTTGACTCGCCACCTGGAACAGACCCGTCGTCAGCTTGGCCCCGGTGCGGACGCCGTTGTAGATCTCATTAAATTCGTTAGGAGTCGTGGCGTTTTGGATATAAAAGACCTTAACCACTTCGTCCTGATACTCCAGGCGCTTCTGCTCACTTTCCTGGGTAACGAAAATCGCGTTCCGGCTGATCGGTTTCCAGAATGTATGCGTTACAAGAGCGATGTAATTCAGCGCCTCGTCCAGAGTCACATTGTTGAGTTCCAGATTGAAATTCTTACCCGCGACGGTTTCAAACCCCTGCGGATCGAATAGAACATTGATGCCAGCCAGCTTGCCTACTGTCTCGTAGAGCACGCGTGGCGGCTGGTTATTCATTTTGAGGCTTGTGATCTGGTCTGTGATGGGCCGAAGCTGGGGCGGCCCTTCCAGTGAACTGATGCGCTTCTCGACGTCTTGCCGCGCTTTTTCAGCGGGTGTCAACACAGGTGTTCCGGGCGGGAGTTTAGCGCGCTCCTTGATCATGATCGTCGTCTCCCGAATTTCCTGCAAGGCAATCTGCAAAGACGGATCCGCCAAGAACGCCTTTTGAAATTCGACCAGCGCTTCTTCCAATTTTTGCTGCTGTTGTAGCTTTTTGCCTTCTGCCACATGTGCTTCGGCCGCCTTAGCGTGGGCGCGTTGATCGGCCAATAGATAAGCGGGATCCTTTGGATCCGTAGCTAGGGCCTGATCGTAATAATTGACGGCCGCATCGGACTGCTTCTGCTCCTCAGCCTTCTGGCCTTCTTTAAAAAGTTTGTCGCCCTTCTTATTGCGGCCCTGTAACGCCGGGACAATCAGGATCGCGGCGCAAATCAGCAGCGCCGAAAAATGCTGTAATCTCTTCGAAAGCTTCACCTTAGACGCATCCAAACCCTATGTTAGACTACTAAAGCGCGCATAACTCTCGCCAACCGCCCTGCGCGCTAGTGGTCGCAAACGCCTCGAGGGCTTGCGGGTAACACTCCGATGGACGGCCCAGCAAATGCCAGAAACACTGTCTTTGAGGGAGTATATTCCTCTCTTTCGAATGGAAGACGTTGCGGCGCGCGCTCGCGTGCAAGATTCGAAATGCCGGGTTTGATATTTATAACGTGACATTTAGAAGAGAAGACCTCTGAACAGTGGCCCAGCAAGGCGGAATCAAAATCTTGAGTGAGAATCGCGCAGCGGGGCACAATTATCACCTGTTACAACGATTCGAAGCCGGCATGGTGTTAACCGGCACCGAGGTAAAAGCCGCGAAGAGCGGAAAAGTCCAATTGAAGGAAAGCTACGCCGAGGTGAGCGAAGATGAAGCGTGGTTGATGAACGCGCATATCAGCGAGTATTCGCATGGGAATATCATGAATCACGCGCCCGTGCGAAAGCGGAAACTGCTTTTGCATCGCTCCGAAATAGACAAATTGCGAGAGGAGACGCGAGAGAAGGGTCTGACGCTGATTCCGACCAAGATTTATCTCAAAACTGGGCGAATCAAGGTTGAAATCGCGGTGGCCAAGGGCAAAAAGTTCCACGATAAACGCGAGGCTACAAAAGCCAAGGAAATGCAAGCGGAGGCTAAGGCCGCTATGGCAAGACGTGCGCGCCAATAAGTTCGTTACGCCGCACACCACGTCCTTTCGTTCGCGCGTTAGTACCCGTTATATGCAGTTGCAAGGAAAACATGCAAGTTCAGATCGAAACTTCACCTTTAAAGAAATTGACAGCAGACGCATTAGCGGTAATCTGCTTCGAGACAGAAGATGCGGCGGCACCTGGAAGGAATCCTGATCCGGAGATCGCTGCGCAGTCGGGCTGGCTAGCCGATCTGCGAGCCTCGGGCGAATTCACGGGAAAGCTTTACGAGATCTCGATATTGCATCGACCGCCGGGACTGGTCGCCAAACGACTGGTCGTAATCGGGGGTGGCAAACGCGAGAAATTCTCGACGGTGGAGGCGCGGAATATCGGCGGCGCGCTCATCCGTGGGCTGAAAGGCAAGGGGGCGCGCAGCATCGCGCTTGACACTCGAAAACAGCGTTGGAGCCGACTTCGTAACCGCAGCGGTGGAAGGTGCGGTTCTAGGTGACTGGGAGCCGGACAAATACAAATCCGATCCGCAAAAAAAAGAAAAGCAGATCGACTCTTTTACGATTGCCGTTCCAGGCGGTACCGCGGGCGATTTGAATGAGGCACTGCGGCGCGGCGAGATCATCGCGGGGTCTCAAAACTTCGCGCGAGATTTGGCGAACGAGCCGGCTAATAAACTCACTCCCGGCGCTCTGGCTGAGTCAGCCAAGCGTATGGCCAGTGAAGTAGGACTCGAGTGCGAGATCTTGGATCAGAGCGAGATGGCGAAGCTCGGCATGGGCGCGCTGCTCGGCGTGGCCCAAGGCAGCACAAATCCGCCCTTCCTGGCCGTCATTAAGTACCGTCCATCTACATCCGCGGAAAAGAATCATCTCGCACTTGTCGGCAAAGGCGTGACATTCGATACTGGCGGCATCTCCATCAAGCCATCGGAAGGCATGGAGAAGATGAAATACGACATGGCTGGAGCGGCCGCCGCGATCGGCGCGATGAAGGCCATCGCCAGCCTGAAGCCTCCAATACCCGTGACAGCTTACGTTCCAACTGTGGAGAACATGGTAAACGGGAATGCGCAGCGCCCGGGCGATATCGTTACAGCACTCTCCGGAAAGACCATCGAGGTGCTGAATACGGACGCAGAGGGGCGACTGATTCTTGCCGACGCGATCGCATATGCCAATCGTAACGGCGCAACCCACATCGTCGATGCAGCGACGCTTACGGGTGCGATTGGAGTCGCGCTCGGCCATTACAATATAGGCGCTTTCACCAACGACCAGGCGTTTCTGGACCAAGTTCTTGCCGCGACTCGATTCGCGGGAGAGAAGACCTGGCAGTTGCCCATGGATGAGGAGTACAAAGATTATTTGAAGTCCGCTGTCGCCGATTTGCCGAATATCGGAGGCCGTTATGGCGGCGCGATCACAGCGGCGTGGTTCCTGCGGGAATTTGCCGATCCGACACCTTGGGTACACTTTGACATTGCTTCTACAGCTTGGCTCGACGACGCCAAACCGTGGCTGTCGAAAGGACCCACCGGGGTCGCTGTGCGCTCATTCGTTCAGCTGGCTCTCAACTGGTGTGAGTGACCTGTCACCCTTCATGCCCGTACATAGCACCGTTTGGTGGGATTTGGACGCCTTCCGAAATAACGGCTCTCATCGGAAGCCGGATAAGTGCTGCGGGTAGGCCGTCCTCCTACTATCGGCGCAGCCCGGCCATGCGAAAACCCAAACTGTCAAGAAGGCGAAGCGGGTCAACCCCGCTTATGTCGTATAACTTAGTGGACGGAAAAAGGGGTCACGTCACAAGAACCTGCTGGCTCCCGATCACCCGCCCGAGCGCGTCATAGCCAGTGATGTTCGTTATAGACCCCGGATCTTCGATCGCCTGCGTGACACGGCCCAGCGCATCGCTTATCGTCTCGCGCTGATTGCCAGCTTGATCTGTCTGTCAATACCTCGCCGGTTGTGGTCTCAGCCCCGGTATATTCTCATGAACCGGTGTTTTGAGTGTGCGTACCGACTTTCCTGTCCGCGAAGGTTTCTCGCACCGAGTTCCTGGATCTCTATTGCTGTTGTTCCGTTGAGTCCGCAGGTGGCTCCTGGCCTCCTGGAGCCTCAGCTTTGGTTCGACAGGATTTTGCACTGTTACGGCTGGACCTGAAAAACCAGCTTTCCATAATTGCGTAGAGCAGCGCTGACGCGAGCGCAGATATTAAGGCAGCAAGAGCGCCAAGAGCGCTATGCGCACGGTCACATCCAAATTCGAGTAGAAAATATGGAATGCCGAAGAAGATAAGCACCCCAATTATGCTTCCAGGCCGGAGAAATTTTCTCAATCCGGATTTATAATCCCGCGACACCGCTGTTACTCTTACCTAGAAGCCTAACAGTTTGCACGCACCCGCCTTGGCGAAGCCGATGCCTACGCCGTTGGCCGCACCCATGGCAGCACCTGCGAGAGCACCGACGGCCGCGCCTTCTGGACCGGCAAAGGACCCCTCACCGCCTCCCTCCATCGCACCAATAATGGAGCGCCCGGCTATTCCCCCTCCGGACACACCACCTCTGATCGCGCCGCTTATCGCGCCGTTCCTGACACCCTTGGCCACTTTCTGCCCTGTGTTCCCACTACAAAGCCACGCGAATAGCGGCTGCAATACCCTCCAGTTCTGCTGATCTACGAGGATTTCGGTCTCTGCCGCCGCTTGGGTAGATCCGAAAATATCCTCCGAAATTCCATCCACGCCAGGCACACAAATGCCAGTCGAGCAATTCCATCCCCAAAGCCCTAACAGGACCTGCGGCGAGAAAGGACCGGGTATCGTGAGCCCCGGTGGCAATCCCAAATTTTCACCACCCGGAAACGATCCCGGAGGAAACGATCCGGTTTGCGACTGCGCATACACTCCGCTCTGATTCGGATTTCCCTGGGAAACGACCGATGGTGGCGGAGGTGGTGGCGCAGCCTAACCTCCGCCCTGCCCGGATCCTCCACCGCCACAATCGAAGAAAAAACACGGTGGAACTATGGGTAGTCCCCCTCCGCACTCTGGGTCTTCAGGATCTTCACACGGCCCCGGAAACGAGATATCCAATCCCGTCGGATCGACCGCGCTCAACGGATTATTCCAAACATAACTATACCCATTCCAGCTCTGTGGATTGTACAGATCCGCTCCCGCATTCCCCGGGTCTGGGCTATTGAACCTGCCCTGAGCACCATAGAAATATCTTACCTGGAAAAAGTCGAATCCCGTTTCTTCGTCCCGTTCCTGGCGGGTGAACTTCCGATTCACTTTATCGCCAAATGGCCCCCACTCGGAGCGCCTACCTGCGGTGTTGGCCGGAATCTCTTCCCCGAACGGCAGGTAATCATGCCGCGCAATGATGTTCGCGAAAGGATCCGTCACCATCCGTACGCTGCCCAGGTGATCGTATGCTCAAATAGCATGTTGAGCACGGCGATGGCTGCTTGGCGAAATTGTTGTACTCCGCTGCTAACTGGCCGAAGATATCATAAACGTACACCGTGCCCATCACTCCGTTGCTGCTCTTCGTCACGCGCTGCCCCAGTCCATCGTAGCCATAGTTGGCCTGGCCTTCCGAAACATTATCCACGGCTATTGTCTGCCGGTTTTCCGCATCGTACGCCAACGAATACGACCCGACTTCCGTCTGATTCCCCGCCGCATCGTAACGAGCAGAAACCAGCCGGTTCGTCGCAGGATTAAACGGATTGTAATTGTTCGTGCTCACCGGCGTCGTGCCATACAGAGGAACACCGCTGTTCACGCTGAGCGACATGTTGCCGTACTGATCGTAATTGAAAATCCGCGCCCACAGAGCGCTGTTATTCACATCTTTGTCGTAAACCGCCGCCAGGCGATTCAATCCGTCGTAGATGTAGCTATCGTTGAACGTCAGAAACTGAGGATAATTCGGGCCGCCATGGCTGGCCGAACCGGCTACGACTTCAGGGACCCGGTTATCAGTTGGAGCGTGGCAGGAACGCCGGTTATCGCAACCTGGTAACCCATTGTTCCCACATTCGCGCTGAACGGCAAGAGAAGAACTGATTCCTGTACAGCGGATTCGGAACTTAACCTGTTGATCAGATCGTATTCAGATAGAGAACGCCAGGCCGGCTAAGCCTGCCCACATGGGAAGATACTAAAGTGTTTTCGAGTATCCTAAACGGCGGAGGTTGTCAGGATGCAGCTTCGGGTTCTCGCGTTTGTGCTCGCAGGCGGAAAGGGAACGCGCCTTCATCCGCTAACCAAAGAGCGGGCTAAACCGGCGGTCCCATTTGGCGGACGATACCGAATCGTAGATTTCGTTCTTAGCAATCTTGTCAACTCCGGCATTTATTCCATCTACGTTCTGACGCAGTTCAAGAGCCAATCGCTGCTGCAGCACCTGCGCGAGGGTTGGGAAGTCAGTGGTCTCCTCAGGAACAATTTTATTATTCCAGTCCCGGCGCAGATGCGCTCGCCGCAAGAGGATTGGTACCGAGGCACCGCCGACGCCATCACTCAGAATGTAAATCTCATTGAGCAGACTGATCCTCACGTCGTGGTCATCTTCGGTGCGGATCATATCTATCGCATGAACATCCGACAGATGATCGAATATCACGCCGAAAAGAGGGCTGGCGTGACCGTCGCAGCGATTCCGGTCGAAAAAGAGTTCGCATCGGAGTTCGGAGTTATTGAAACAACTCCCGAAGGAAATATCATTGGCTTCCATGAAAAAAAAGTGGACGCACCCACCATGCCCGACGATCCAACCCGCGTGTACGCTTCCATGGGAAATTACGTCTTCTCAACCGAGCTGCTGCTGCGCGAGTTATACGCGGACGGGAGGAATGACAAAAGCTCACACGATTTTGGGAAGGACATTCTGCCGTCGCTAATCGGGCGCGCGGACATGTACGCTTACAATTTCCAGACGAACGTGATTCCAGGAGATCCCATTGGCTCGCCGCATTACTGGCGTGACGTTGGAACTTTGGATGCGTATTACGAAGCGAGTATGGATCTGCGCGCTGTATCGCCGGAGTTGAACTTATACAACCGGCAATGGCCCTTGCGTACAGCCAGCTATTTTGACGCACCAGCGAAATTTGTATTCGATGAAGCAAACCGGCGCGGTGTCGGAATCGATTCCATTATTGCCGGGAGCTCGATCGTATCGGGCGGCCTCGTGAAGGGATCCGTGCTGGGCCGTGGGGTTCGGATCCATACCGGTGCTTTGGTTGAGGATTCCGTGCTATTCGACAACTGTGATATTGCGCGTCACGCCAAGGTTCGCCGGGCCATTCTCGACAAGAATGTCCGAGTCCCGGAAAGAGCCGAGATCGGTTATGATCTCGACGAAGATCGCAAGAAGTATCACGTCACGGACAGCGGCATCGTCGTGATTGAGGGAACTCAATCGACCGTCGATATTGCTATTTTGCAGGTGTGAGCGTCTGACGTGTCGATAAGACGAGAGCAACGGTTACCACAACAACGCAACCGATCACGTTGTACCAAAGAAAAGAAATTTGAGTAAACCAGGCAGTGGCGAAGATTGCCGCTTCTCCAGCCAACACGCCGCAAAAAGCCGCGGTCCCCTGCACTCGCTTGAAAAAAAAGGCGAGCACAAACACACCAAGCAGCCCTCCATAAAATAGAGAGCCGACTATGTTCACCCGCACTATGAGCGCTCCAAACCCACGCGCGCCGATCGCGGCAAACGACATCGCGTAAACACCCCAGAACACGGTCAAGCAGCGCGATGCGATCAGATAATGGCGATCGCTTCCGGTTCGAACAATGTAGCGGCGGTAGATATCGATAACAGAGACGGTCGCGAGTGAATTGATTTCTCCTGAAGTCGAACCCATGGACGCCGAAAAAATGACCCCGATTACCAGCCCAACTAAACCAACCGGCAAATAGGTCGTAACAAACGATAGAAAGATGTAGTTGGTGTCATCAAACTTCTCCCCGCCGTGTCTGCGCTCGACGATTTGCAGCGCTTCCTGGCGTGTACGGGTAAATGCGCCTTGCGCTTCGCGCAATTTCGAGACGGCCGACTTCGTCTCAGAGCTGCGGTTGCGAATTGCGTTTGCGGCAGTGTATGCTGCATCGCGGCGCTGCTCGAACGCACGCTCATATTTCGCTTCCACCGGCTTCCAATCTGCACTCCGGGCTACGCGTGCGGCTTCGAGCGGCTGGAAGATCGCCGGCGATGGTACGAAAAGAGATAACACGAACACCATGGCTCCAATAAATAGAATCAGCACCTGCATCGGAATCTTGACGATCGCGGTAAAGATCAGGCTCAGACGGCTCTGCGCGATGGACTTGCCGGTGAGATAGCGTTGGACTTGGCTCTGATCGCATCCAAAATAGGCGAGTGCCAGAAAACCGCCGCCGATCAGACCGCTCCACACATTGTAGCGATTGCTGAAATCAAGCCGAAGATCTACGGCACTCAATCGGCCTGTAGCCCCAGCTAGGTGTACAGCATCCACGAACGAGACACCGGCGGGCAATGCGTGTAAGACAATGATCAAGCTTGCAATGAGCGATATAAAGATCATGCTCATCTGCTGCACATCGGCCCATGTCAGCGCCTTGATGCCTCCGGTCGCTGTATAAGTAATTACTAGTCCGCCGATGAGAGCCGTCGTGAGCCGATCGGACCAGCCCAGGACTACAGATAGCGCCACGGCAGGTGCATACAGACCAATGCCAGCCGCGAGTCCACGCTGGATAAGAAATACGAGGCTAACGAGCGCGCGTGTTTTTCCGTCAAAGCGCCGCTCGAGATATTCGTAAGCGGTATATACCTTGGCGCGATGAAAGATGGGAACCGCTGTCGCCGAAAGAATAACCATGGCAATCGGCAATCCGAAATAGAACTGCACGAATCGCAGCCCGTCTACGTAGCCCTGCCCGGTGGTTGAGATAAATGTAATGGCGCTGGCCTGAGTAGCCAGGATAGAGAGGCCCATTGCGTACCAGGGCATCGTTTTTCCCGCGAGCAGGTATTTGTTAACGCTGTCGCTACCCCGGCCACGATACAGGCCGTACGAGACCAAGAACGTCAACCAGGCAAATAGCACTACCCAATCGAGTGGTCTCATCCCAGGAGCCTCTTGAGCGAGGCTACCTGACTGCGGCAAACGGTTCCGGATATGACCTGCGGAATGCGCGCGGCCCGCCCAACGTGAACCTCAACATCCCTGAGGTCCTGGCTCGCTTCGGCAACCCTTGATGCGCACAGGCCGGCCGCAAAGACGAGTTTTATCTGAGGGGCAGCAGCACGCTGCCATTCGACAAGCCGCACCTTGCGCTCAGCCCAAGAGCCTTCTCCTCCATCTGTCAAAACGCGATCAATTTGCGGAAGCTGTTTCAATTCCTGTAACGCACGCACTCGATCGGGCAGATGATCAAACGCGCGATGAAAAGTGGCGTGGCAGTTCGGCGCCGCCGCCAAGATCTCATTTATAGCGCCGAGGTCCATAAGGCCGTCTTTGACGAAGCCGATTACGAGGCCATTGATCGGTAGATCGGCGAGCGTGCTGGCGTGGAATTGAAGGGTCTCGATCTCCGTTTGGCCCCCGATTGACATGGAAGCATTTTCCCGAAGCATGACTCGAACCGGGATCGATACTGTTTCAACAATCTTTCGAACTAGCTCGATCGAAGGAGTGAATCCCCCAGTCTCGAGAGATCGCACGAGCTCGAGACGGTCTGCACCGCCGAGCTCTGCCTCTATCGCTTCGTCGAGCGAAGTGACGATCACCTCGAGAATTCCCGTCAGAGGCACGCCTAGTAAGTGAAGGCCCGAGACACAGCGTAAAGCGCGGCGATCAGGATGAAGAGATAACAGAGGACAGCCACATAGATGCGCGGCCAATCGCCCAGAATGGGTGGTACATCAGCATCGCCGTCGCGAAGATGATGGCTTTGATCGTCCATTGCTGTTTCCAGAATGATCTAGGAGTCTATCTGATGCAAGAAGTCAGTTCTTCGGTGCTTTAGGATAACAACTGTAATCGGCTACACTGAAAGACCGTGGGAAATCAAGCCACACGCCCATCTGTTAACGTCTTGGTCGTAGACGACGAAGAATCGCAACGTACTCCATTAGCAGCCATGATCTCTGCTTGGGGATTCACGGTGGAGACTGCTTCGGATGGGCAGGAGGCACTCGATAAACTCACTAGTTTCCCCGCCAATGTCATCGTCACTGACCTCATGATGCCGCGCATGGACGGCTTCGAGTTAATGAAGCGCCTGGCGAGCGACGGTAACATGCCGCCAGCGATCGTTTTGACCGCATTTGGAAATATAGAAACGGCGATTCAGACGATACACGACCTTGGCGCGTTCTGGTTTCTGGAAAAACCGATTCAGCCCGCGGCGATGCGTGTTTTGCTCGAACGCGCGGCATCGCAGAGCCAATTGGCGGAAGAAACAGAGAGATTGCAGCGGCAATTATCTTACACGGGCGTTCTGGTCGACATGGTCGGTACATCCCAAGAGATGCAGCAAGTTTTTTCCGTCATCCGCCAAGTCGCGCCCAGCAAGGCTGCCGTACTGGTCGAAGGCGAGAGCGGAACGGGTAAGGAACTCGTTGCGCGCGCAATCCATCAATTGAGTAATCGGCGCGGGGGTCCGTTCGTAGCCATCAATTGCGCGGCGATGCCGGAAACGCTAATGGAAAGCGAACTGTTCGGCCACGAAAAAGGCGCGTTCACAGGAGCACTGGAAAGGCGCGCCGGCTGTTTCGAGCTGGCGCAGCATGGGACATTGCTTCTTGACGAGTTAGCTGAGATGCCTTCCGGTACGCAGGCGAAGCTTCTTCGCGTGCTCGAGGATTCCCGTGTCCGGAGACTCGGCAGCAAGAGCGAGATCTCGGTCGATGTGCGCGTAATTGCTTCGACAAACCGGAACGTTGAAGAAGCACTCAAGAAGGGCGACCTCCGCGAGGATCTTTATTACCGCCTCAATGTTTTCCGCATTTCGCTTCCGCCGTTACGGCAGCGGATGAGCGACCTGCCCGTATTGTGTGACACATTGATCACTCACTTGAACCGGAAGCACTCCTGCAATATTACCCACGTGACCCCGGACGTAATGGAGGCCTTCAAGAAACATTCATGGCCGGGCAACGTTCGTGAGTTACGCAACGTTTTGGAGCGTGCGGTGATTATGGCGGGCGAAGGCGCGATGCAGATGGCTCATCTGCCGTATGACTTCGGCGTCTCAGTCGGTTCACGCCCGCCGACCCAGGCCTTCGAACCGGATACTGTTCGCTTGCCCGTGGGCACAACCGTTGGTGATGCTGAAAAAGCCTTGATTCAACTTACGTTGCAGCACACAAAGAATAACAAAACGCGAGCCGCTGAAATTTTGGGAATTAGCCTCAAGACTCTGTTCAACAAATTGAAGGAGTACGGCGCGTCAGAAGCGCCAGAGGCCTCCGCATAGCCAATCTCAGCGCTCATGTTACGCTGAGGTTTCTTGCCGGAATGACTACAGCCACCGACCTCAGGAGAACTCCACTCTTCGAGGTTCATTCCTCGTTGAACGCCAAGATGGTCGACTTCGGGGGCTGGAACATGCCGGTGCAATACTCGAGCATTTTGGAAGAACACAACGCCGTCCGGAACGCCGTGGGGCTGTTCGATGTCAGCCACATGGGCGAGATTGAGATTCAAGGACCTCAAGCCGCACAGCTTGTCAACTACGTCTCGACGAATAATGCGGCGAAACTAAAATCCGGGCAAGCACATTACTCGGCGCTGCTCTATGAACATGGCGGATTCGTGGACGATATTTTGGTCCACAAAATTTCGGATACTCATTTTTTCTTCTGTGTGAACGCCTCGAATCAAGAGAAGGATTTTGAGCATATCCGTTCGCATAACCATTTTGAAGCCGAGGTGGAATTTGCGAGCGACCGTTACGCTCAGCTAGCTATTCAAGGGCCGAAGGCGCTAGCGACTCTTCAGAAGTTGACCGGCTACAAATCTTCACGATATCAAATATTACTGGTTCACCGATGGCGTTGTGGCGGGCGTTTCAGCACGCATTGCACACACGGGTTACACGGGTGAAGACGGCTTTGAAATCTATATCGCGCCTGAAGCAGCGCATAAAGTTTGGGAAGAAGTGATGAAAGCCGGTGAAGAGTTCGGCATTAGGCCTTGCGGTTTGGGTGCGCGAAACACCCTCCGGCTCGAAGCCAAAATGGCCCTGTATGGCCACGAGCTCACTGCCTCAATTAATCCATTTGAGGCGGATTTGGCATGGATCGTCAAGATGGAGAAAGGCGATTTCGTCGCCCGTCAAGCGCTGGAAAAGGGTTTGCAGCAGGGCATCACGCGCAAGCTTGTGGGCTTCGAAATGAGAGGCCGAGGCATTGGCCGCGACGGTTACGAAGTTTGGATTCAAGGCGAACCAGCGGGATGGGTGACCAGCGGAGGACCGGCCCCCACGCTGAACAAGAATATTGGACTTTGCTATCTCCCGGCTGACAAAGCAGTACCCGGTGTTCCGATTCAAGTCCTTATCCGCAATTCGCCGGTTGAAGCCATGACTGTTCCAACTCCTTTCTACAAACGAGCAAAAGCATGAGCTATCCCGATACATACAAGTACACGAAAGAGCACGAGTGGGTGCATGTTGAAGGTGAAATGGGAACGGTGGGGATCACCGATCATGCTCAGAATGAACTCGGCGACATCGTGTTTGTTGACTTACCGAAGCCCGGCTCGAAGGTCAGTAAAGGGTGAAACGTTTGGTTCAGTGGAATCGGTTAAAGCCGTTTCCGACATTTATTCTCCTGTCTCGGGAGACGTGACCGCCGTAAATGAATTGCTCTCGACTAATCCCGAGAAACTGAACGCAGATCCGCATGGGGGTGCTTGGCTGCTGAAAGTGAAATTGTCAACCCCCGGGGAAACCAATCAACTCATGTCGGCCGCGGAATATCAAGAATATATCGGCGCCGAATAGCGCAGGCGCGTAGTTCGCGATCCGGGACTTAGGAAACACAGTTGCGATATCTACCCAAGTCAGATTCCGAGCGCCGCCAGATGCTCGACGCCATCGGCTTGAAATCCGAAGAGGACTTGATCTCATACTTGCCTGCCGACGTGCGTTTTGATAAGCGGTTGAGCATTGAAGACGGCAAGAGCGAGTACGAGATCGTCGAGTATTTCAAGCAACGGGCCGCGGAAAATGCAAATGGGTATGCCAGTTTTCTGGGAGCGGGGGTTTATAGCCATTTCCGTCCGGTGCTAGTCGATACTGTCGTCTCACGCGGTGAGTTTCTTACCTCATACACCCCGTATCAGGCGGAAATCTCACAAGGCACGCTTACTACCATCTTCGAATTTCAAAGCATGGTGTGCCAGTTGACTGGCATGGAAGTGGCGAATGCTTCCATGTATGATGGGTCCTCGGCCGTGCCGGAGGCCGCAATGATGGCGGTTCGTGTAACGCGCCGTGACAAAGTGCTGATTGCTCGCACGGTGCATCCCGAGTACCGCGAAGTTCTGCAGACCTATACCAGGCATCAGGGCATTCCGGTCGCTGAGTTGAGATACACGAAGAAAGGCCTGCTGGACGTAGACGATCTGAAGAAGAATCTTGATGGCGATGTTGCGGCTGTGATCATTCAGACGCCTAATTTTTTCGGCATCTTAGAGCAGATCAAAGAGATTTCGCACATTGTGTCTAATAAAGGCGCACTGCTTGTAGTTGTTTTCGCGGAAGCGGTCTCGCTGGGGCTTATCGAGCCGCCGAAAGAGGCTGACATTGTGGTTGGAGAATTGCAGAGTTTTGCGATTTCGCCAAGCTACGGCGGCCCGTATGCTGGCATTATTGCGACGCGCGAAAAATACATACGTCAATTGCCAGGGCGGCTAGTCGGCGAAACGACAGATGCCGACGGCCACCGAGCATTCTGTTTAACTCTTGCCACGCGTGAGCAGCATATTCGTCGAGAAAAGGCGACTTCGAATATTTGCACTAACCAAGCACTCCTGGCTTTGATGGCAACCGTGTTTATGACTGTGTATGGCAAAGAAGGCTTGCGCGAGCTCGCCGAGCAGAATTTGGCCAAAGCGCATTACCTCGCTAGTAAGCTGCAGCTCGAATTTGAATCCCCGTTTTTCAACGAATTTGTAGCGCGCACGAACGGGAGATCGCCTGAGCAGATAAACGCCGCGCTGGCAGAACGGAAAATCATCGGCGGCCTGGCATTAGGCCGGTTCTATCCTGAACTGAAGGATTGCATGTTGCTATGTGCAACGGAAATGAGCAAACGGCAGGACATGGATGCTGTTGCGGCCGCGTTCCCGAAGCATTAGACCAGAACGTGCCGAAATGATCAAGAAAGTTTCAAGACATATCGTCCAAAATGAGCCGCTACTGTTCGAGCTGAGCTCTCCGGGTAAACGCGGTTATCAGCTTCCCGAGCTCGACGTACCGGCGGTAAACGCAAGCGAAGTACTTGGCGCGGAGAATGTCCGTTCCGAGATTGACGACTTTCCCGAGGTCAGCGAGATTGAAGCCATCCGGCATTTCACGCGCCTGTCCACCTGGAATTACGCCATCGATCTGGGCCTCTATCCACTCGGCTCCTGCACGATGAAATACAACCCGCGCGTTAACGAGCTGGTGGCGCGAACAGAGGGACTCGCGTGGGCCCATCCGTATCAACCGGAAGTGCTCTCCCAAGGCTGCATGGAAGTAATCGCGGCACTCGAACAGGCGCTGGCTGAAATTACCGGCATGGATGCAGTGACATTGCAGCCGGCCGCGGGCGCGCACGGCGAATTCACCGGCATTCTGATGATCCGTGCATTGTTAGAAACGCGCGGAAATCCGCGCAAGACGATTCTTGTTCCCGATTCCGCACACGGAACAAATCCGGCCACGGCCATGATGGTTGGCTACACGGTCACGAACATCAAATCGAATGATCGCGGCATGGTGGATTTGGAGGTTTTGGATCGCGCCACCACTGAAGATGTGGCGGGCTTGATGATCACGAATCCGAATACCCTCGGCGTTTTCGAAGAGAATATTCGCAAGATATGCTCCATCATGCACGATAAGGGCGCGCTCGTTTACATGGACGGCGCAAACATGAATGCACTTGTCGGCATTGCCCGCCCAGGTGAGGTTGGCATTGACGTGATGCATCTGAACCTGCACAAAACGTTTTCCACCCCGCACGGGGGAGGAGGACCCGGATCCGGAGCTGTTGCTGTCGGCAAAGTACTCACTCCATTTCTGCCTTCACCGCGCTTGAAACGTGAGGGTGAGCAATGGAGGTGGAATTACGATCTTCCCGATTCCATTGGCCGCGTGCGCGCATATTACGGGAATTTCGGCGTACTCGTCCGTGCGCTCGCCTACATCATGGCGCACGGCGGCAACGGACTGCCTCAAGCGACTCTCGATGCATTGCTGAATGCGAACTATATTCGCGCGCTGCTCGAGCCCTACTACGAGATTGCATATCGCGCGCCAAGCATGCACGAATGCGTCTTCAGCGATGATCGCCAGGCCAAAAAAGGCGTGCGAACCGGCGACATAGCGAAACGGCTGATCGATTATGGCTTTCACCCATACACAGTTAGTTTTCCGCTAATCGTACGCGGTGCGCTCATGATAGAACCTACAGAAACAGAGAGCAAACGGGAACTGGATCTTTTCGTCGATGCAATGATTTCGATTGCCAAAGAGGCGGAGGAGAATCCGGAGCTTGTGCTCGAGGCGCCGCACTTGACCCGCACCCGCCGCGTGGATGAGGTCACCGCGGCGCGGCGGCCAATTGTTCGCTGGAAGCCACAAACTAACGCGAGTCAAGCAGCCGATTAGCGGCATCGAGTACTGTCTGGACTTCCAAGCCTTCAAGCGAAGCTGCTTTCAGGACCGCTTACCTTAGTTCCGCGCGCGGCCCAGTTCGCCGGTGATCCAGGTCCAAACAAGGCCAATGTCGGAACTCCTGAGGCTGCAGCCAGGTGGGTGATTCCCGAATCATTGCCGATATACAGGCGCGCTCCCTTGATCCAACTGGCAAAATCCGCGAGATTTGCGAAACGGATGGCTTCCGGCAATTCTTCTTCAGGACCGGCGGTCCATTCAATTCTGGCAGGCCAGCCGAGCGGCTAATTCGCGGTACAGGTTGAGCGGCCAATTCTTACGTGCGCTTCCCGAGAACGGATGAATGACGATAGCATCTCGAGGGGTGGTCGACTCAACCTGGATGCGCGGTACGAGGCCTTCCGGAGCGCCAGCCTGACGAGCAAAGAAATCTGTTGGATGGCCGGTATACCCGGCCGGCGGCAAGGCGGTATAAAACTGGCACGGAACTCCCAAGCTTAGTATGGCTTCGCGGAATTCCGGCCGGTTTGCTCCATACCAACTGACAATTGAATCGAACTTTCGAAGGCTGGCGCTCAATAGCGGAGGGATCTCCAAGTCGCCCACGCCCATCAAATCGATTCCGGTCGAAGCCAGACCACGCACCTCATCGGCGAATCGGATGAGCGGAACCACAGGGGTAGGAACCCAGACTTCAGTGAAGTCCGCAGCAAGATGTTCGAGCGCCGGTAATGAAAGAATACAGTCGCCGATCGCTCCAGGGCGAATTACGAGCCGCCGCACTGGTCACTTTCGCTACTCGACAGCGACGGGTAATCGAACGTCTATTGTCGCCGGCCGGAAGCACATCTGGTTATTGCACGCCTGATAGTGAAGCTTACCCGCCATTGTTGTCGTTCCCGGCTGTACGTGCTCCGGCGCCTTGAACTCAGTCTGAATATTGAAGGTGCCAGTAAACACGGTGAGCGCCTCGCCACCTACCTGGATCTCTTCGGGCTTAGGATAGCTGATAGATTTTGCCTCGAGCGGCCCACCACTCCACGTGAGTTTCAACGGAATGACAAACTCGTCCTTCGGCTTATCGCTGTTCACATGAAAGCCTGGCTGTACTTCGATCTTTGAGTGTCTGCGTGATACTACCGCCCGGCTTTACAGTGATTTGCTCGACCGGACCAACTGCGAGCTTATTTTGTTGCGCCAGCAAAGAGAGCGGCAGGCAGAGGGCGCAGAATGCGGCGGGAAGTGCCGGTTTGCTTTTCATCGAGAAGACTCTGAATTTCATTAAGATACTCATTCTTTTCAGCGAGGCCGACATGGACAGTAGCGATTTTTCCGTCACGATCGATCATGAACGTCGTCGGTAGAGCATCGACACCGCCGTAGAGTTGACTGACCGAATCGTCCCCTAACAGCACGCGGTAGTTCATCTTATGCTCGGTCACATAGGGCTTTATGGCGGTCCATCCATCGTCATCCATTGAAATGCCTACAACTTCAAGACCTTTCGATTTGTACTCTTGCTGAAAATCGACAAACCAGGGGATCTCCATTTCGCATGGCCCGCACCAAGTCGCCCAAAAGTTGAGCAGAACCACTTTTCCACGGTAATCGGATAGCTTCACCGGGCTGCCATTCGCGTCTCTCAGTGTGAATTCAGGTGCGGGCTTTCGGTCTTTGGATTCCCTTGACGCCGCATTCGTGGACGACGAGGCGGTACACGAGGACAAAGCAAGAATTGCGGCGAAAGCTGCCAGAGCGCACCACGTCCGGCTAGTTGCTGAACTCACAAATTCTAGTGTATCGCTATGTCAGATATCGCTAATATTTCGAGCAGGTTGCAAACTTCAGCTTGAACCAGCGGGTGCGGCGCTTTCTCCAGCGCATAGCTAATGTAAACGCGCCGTCGCTTTTGGTTCCGGAATATAGCCAAGCGGCGGTATCGCAAAAGCTTTCGCAAACGTAATCGCGCCATTGGCTCGACCCAGTTAAGCAATCGCGAGACTCAAAACAGCAACTTTTTCACGGCAGCCGATTCGCCTAGCTCTCCTCGTGCTCGATGCGCAAATTCCTCAGTCAACAGCGCCGCGAATTGCTCTCGGGCCCTATTCCCGAGTCGCAACCAAACAAAATGGAAGAGCTCATGGACAACAATCGACCGCAAACAGCCGAGGCCGCTTCAGAAGCTCGGTTTCCAGCACGATCTCGCGTTTCCTCATGAAGCTCGCAGCATAAATCGCTATGCCGCAACCTGGCTGTCTTGACAGCAGCTTGCCGCGATGAGCAGTCAATTGTGACTGAAAGCGGATGCGAATCGGGCTACCGGTAAGTTCCGGCAGCCTCTTGAGACCGCCGAGTAAAGAACCAGAAACTTTAGTGCTGAGCTTGAGCCTGGCTCGGCTTGGATGGCGCGGATTGTTGGAGTGACGGAATTCTTGCCGCTGGGCCGCTCGAAGCATTAAAGAAATCGGAATCCTGAACCTGGATTTTATACTTATCGAACTGCTGTTTTAGCGCTGCCTGGCTCTTTTCATTCTTCCATTTATCTAGGATCTGCGTCCGAGCTTGATCGAACGGCACCTTGGTCCGGGTGTCTACCTTCAAAATATAAAACCCGCTGGGCACCCTGATTGGGTCGGAAGCTTGGCCAGGCTGTAGTTTCGCAATGGCAGCTTTGATGTCCGGAGGAAGATTTGTCGCGCCGCTCGAGAATGTTCCGAGCTCGCCTCCTGTGGGTCCTGATCTCTTGTCATCCGAATCGGATCGAGCCAGGCTAGCGAAATCCGCTCCGCCCTTGAGCTTTTTTTCCAAGTCATTCGCCTTGTCGCGAGCTTGCTGTTCGGTTCGCGAAGCATTCGCGTTAGCAGCAGGTGTACCTGGGGCGTTAAATGCTACAAAAATGCCACTCAGCTTCACCTGATCGAACTCGTCCGGATGCGCGTCGTAATACTGCTTCGGGTCTCCCGTAGGCGCAGCAGCCGTAGAAGTATTCGATACCCGGTTAATATATGCCTGAGCCAGTATATTCGCACGAGCCATCTGCAGCTGCTCTTTCCAAGGTGACTGCTGGTCCAAATTTAACTTCGCTGCCTCGTCTGCAAATTCTCTTTGCATGTAGAGCTGCTGAACCAGCACGGACAGATTGCCCTCAAACCGCTTCCGATCCTCGGGACGGACGGGCTTCATCATATCCACCGCTTGTTGGGCCGTGATCTGTTTGCCATCAATCGTGGCTACTATGCGTTTTGGATCCTGCTGCGCAACGGCTTCAGGGCCTCGGGGCTTTAGCTGTGCAGGCGATGCCGCTCCGGATGGAGCCTGACTCGCCGGCGCTGAAGCGGATGGCTTTGATTGTTGGGGCGATGACGGCGACGCTGTTTGTGACCAGACAAACGGGGTATAGGAAAGTAATAAAAGGAAGAGACTGCTTTTCATTCAAGATGTCGCGATGACACCTTCACTCTATCATGTGAATCTGTTAGATTGCGGCGTCGAGAACGGGCTTATTCAGGCTGTACTGAAGCCTTTTTGAGGCTGGAAGCCGCCTTGGCTTTAGCACTCGCACTCACCTGGATGTTATTGATAACCTGTACGGCTCCAGCTGTCCGCGCCATGCGTGTAGCCGAGCCCTTGTGTTGCATTACCGTGGTGCTTCCGTCCCAGGTTACAACACCATGCTGCACGCGAAAATGAAACCCATCTTTGCCTATTTTTGATTTCGCCAGTTTGGTGCGGATGGTTGCTTCAATCTGTGCATCATTGGGAGTAGCCGCGCGCTGCGACGCTGCTGTTCGGGTGGCCGAAGTAGCATGAAGCGGCGTTACCAGCATCACAACTAGAAGCGGTACGGCCAGAAAAAGCGCGAATACACGCTGCATTGCGAAGTCCTCCCTTAGCTCATTCTGATAGTGGAGGCGGCGACGCATAAGTCGCATGGAAAGTTAGTTGTGAAACATTCTTCTTGGATTTTGATCTTACGAGACGAAAACTTGAATGAAGCTTGCACTTCAGGCCATTACTTTCTTGCTCTTAGCGAGCGTCTTGTGCGCGCAAATTCAAAACCAACCCGATGACGGCCAATGGGTCATGGCCCCGAAAAACTACGCAAGTACTCGTTTCAGCACACTTGCTCAAATCAATACGTCAAATGTCAAAACCCTAAAGCTTGCCTGGAGCTTTTCAACGGGCGTGACGCGTGGGCACGAAGCGGCGCCACTCATCGTGAATAACACGATGTACATCGTCACACCGTGGCCGAACTATTTGTACGCGCTCGACCTCACAAAACCGGGTGCCCCGATGAAGTGGGTATATCAGCCGAATCCGTCGCCGGCTTCGCAAGGCGTGGCGTGTTGCGACGTTGTGAACCGAGGCGCGGCGTATTACAAGGGCAAAATCTACTACAATACGCTGGACGTCCAGACGGTCGCGGTAGATGCGAACACTGGCAAGGAAGTTTGGAAAACCAAGCTGGGTGACATCAATCTCGGCGAGTCAATCACGATGGCGCCGATTGTTGTAAAGGGCCAGGTGCTGGTCGGAAACAGCGGAGGTGAATTCGGAGTGCGTGGCTGGCTTACCGCTGTTGACGCCGATACTGGCAAGATTACCTGGCGCGCTTATTCCACGGGTCCGGACAAGGACGTGCTCATTGGGCCAAACTTCAAGCCGTTCTACGCAGAGGATCGCCGCAAAGACCTTGGTGTGAACACCTGGCCCGGCGATTCGTGGAAGATCGGCGGAGGTACTGGCTGGAGCTGGATCTCGTACGATCCGGATCTCGATCTTATCTATTACGGAACGTCGAACCCTGGTCCCTGGAATCCGGAGCAACGCCCGGGCGATAACAAATGGACATCGGCGCTGTTTGCACGCCGGCCTGAAACAGGCGAGGCGATCTGGGCCTATCAGTTCAATCCGCATGATGACCACGACTACGACGGCGTAAACGAAAATATCCTGCTCGATCTGAATATCGGAGGCCAGCTGCGGAAGGTTTTGGCGCATCCCGATCGGAACGGCCGAGTGTACATTATTGACCGCGCGACCGGAGAGGTTTTATCAGCCGAGCCGTTTGCATATATCAACACCAGCGAGGGTGTTGACCTCAAAACGGGGCGATTGAAGGTTAATCCGGAAAAGGCAACCGGGTTCAAGACCGTGCGGGATGAATGCCCGGCACCGCCCGGCGGCAAAGATTGGCAACCCTCGTCCTATTCGCCGAAAACGGGCCTGATTTATATTCCGCACAACAATCTGTGTTACGAGACGCAGGGTGTGCAGGCAAACTATATTGCCGGCACCCCGTTTGTAGGCATGAACGTTCGAATGTACGCCGGGCCGGGCGGTAATCGCGGGGAGTTTTCGGCGTGGGATCCGGTCAAAGCAAAGGCGGTGTGGAGCGTAAAGGAAATGTTTCCAGCCTGGAGCGGGACGGTAGTTACCTCCGGCGACGTGGTCTTCTACGGAACCATGGACGGCTGGTTCAAAGCGCTGGACGACCGCAACGGAAATCTTCTTTGGCAGTTCAAAGTTGGGTCGGGAGTTATCGGCCAGCCCGTCACATATAAAGGTCCGGATGGGAAGCAGTACGTCGCGGTTCTTTCGGGAGTGGGAGGCTGGTCGGGGGCAGTCGTCGCGGGCGGCATCAATACCGTGGACGGTACAGCGGCATTGGGCTTTACCAATGCCATGACGGACCTGGGCAAGTACACGACAAAGGGCGGAATGCTTTATGTCCTTTCATTGCCTTAGCCTCGTTTTAATCACGACACTTCCGTGTATTGCCGCCGGGCAGAATGTACTCCGGGTGTGTGCCGATCCCAATAACATGCCGTTCTCGAATGACCGAGGTGAGGGTTTCGAGAACAAACTGGCCGAATTGATCGCGGGCAAATTAGGGGCAAAGCTTGAATACACCTGGTGGTCGGAGCGCAAATCCTTCATCAGGAACTCATTGGACCAGGGGCGCTGCGATGTGGTTATGGGCGTACCTTCCACTCTCGAATCGGTCACAGCAACTAACCCGCATTACCGCTCGACGTACGTCTTTGTGTCGCGCCGTGACCGCAAGCTCGAGATCACGTCACTCGATGATCCACGTCTGGCGAATTGGCGCATTGGCATTCACGTCGTGGGAGACGATTACGCTCCGCCGGCTTACGCATTGGCGCGACGCGGGATTACCGCGAATATCGTTGGCTTCAGCCTCTTTGGCGAATACGGAGATCCGAATCCTCCTGCAAAAATCATCAACGCGGTCGCGGCTGGAGATATAGACGTCGCGATCGTCTGGGGGCCCTTTGCGGGCTACTTTGCAAAGGATGCGAAGACACCGCTTGACGTGGTGCGCGTTTCTCCCCCAGTCTTCCTTGCCGTTCCCTTCACCTATGACATCGCGATGGGCGTGCACAAAGGGAACGACGCTCTGAAGGCCGAATTGGATCGCGTGCTGGAAAGCGATTCGGTCGCCATTCAGCAGATTCTGTCGCAATACGGAGTGCCTCAGGTCCATTAATCGAGGGAGGGGATGCGCATCCTTTATCAGGTTTTCGGCGGCTGTTTCCTGCTCGTGTTGACTTCCTGTCAACGCGAGCATCGGGATCTCAGGCCATCGCCGGCGCGCTTGGCCATCTTTGGCGATGCGGCGCGTGAAAGCCCGCTGAGGCCGGGTGGCCCAGTGCAGCCGCAACCGCAGGTCACGAACCCGTACAACAGCAGCGCTTATGACATTTCAGAGGGTCAGCGTCTATACGATTGGTACAACTGCTCCGGCTGCCACTCGCACGGAGGCGGTGGCATCGGACCGCCGTTGATCAAGACGGAGTGGATCTACGGAGGTGAACCGGAGAATCTCTTCGACACCATAGTGAAGGGCAGACCGAACGGGATGCCTTCTTGGGGCAGCAGGATTCCCGAGTACCAGATTTGGCAAATCATCGGATTCATTCGATCCATGAATGGTCTGCAACCGCGATCTGCTACAGCGAGCCGCACTGACACGATCGAGCCGAACCCGCAGACCATCCAGAATCGGACCACCGGGGTCACGAAATGAACCATCGCGGCGAGCAGCGGAAACGTGCACTTTTATACACGCTCGCCTTCCTCGTACTCAACGCTTGTGCTGGGCATCAACAGTCCGCCGTCGATGCAGCCGGACCACAGTCGGACAAGATCGCGACACTTTGGTGGTTCTTCACCTGGTTGCTCGGCGTGATTTTTGTCATTGTAATGGTTTTCACCTTGCTGTCGTTGATGGGGCGGCATCGCGGAATAGAACAGGAGCCAATCGAACCACGACACCGTCCCTCGGAACAAACCGAGCATCGGCTGACAAAAATCGTCGCCGGAGCAACGATTGCAGCCGTTGTCATTTTGTTCGTTCTACTTGTATCGAGCGTCTCAACCGGCAAAGCGATCTCGGAACTCGGGAACAAGCAAAACGGAATGGTTATCGAGGTGACCGGGAACCAATGGTGGTGGCACGTTCGCTACCTGAACGATGACCCAAGTTTGATACTCGACACGGCCAACGAGATTCACATTCCTCTTGGCCGTCCCATAATGATTCGTGGAACTTCCAACGATGTGATTCACAGCTTCTGGGTGCCGAATCTTCATGGCAAACGCGACTTGATCCCTTCGCGGATCACGACCGAATGGATTCAGGCAAACACTCCCGGTGCTTATCGCGGCCAGTGCGCCGAGTTTTGCGGGCTCCAGCACGCACACATGGCTCTGTGGGTGATCGCGGAGCCTAAGGAGAAGTTTAATGCTTGGATGCACCAGCAATTGCAGCCGGCTGTATCGCCGTTTGATTCCGTCAAGCAGCGCGGGGAGCAGGTCTTTATGAATCACGCCTGTGTTTTCTGTCATACGATTCGCGGAACGACCGCGGCAGGGCAAGTTGCACCCGACTTGACACACGTCGGAAGCCGCAAAAGCATCGCGGCCGGCACTTTGCCAAACAATAAAGGAAATCTCGGAGGGTGGATTACCGATCCGCAGAGCATAAAGCCGGGGAATCACATGGCGACAATCGCTGTGAACTCCGAAGATCTGCAGCCCTTGCTCGAATACATCGAAAGTCTGAAATGAGACAGACAGAACACACTGCGCCAACAACTGAGAGGGAAGCGCAAGAGCTCAGAGACCTGCAGAACTCGTGGCGTCATCCGCGCGGGATCTTCGGGTGGCTCTCTTACACCACTCACCAGGCAATCGGAATGCGGTATATCGTCACCGCATTCATCTTTCTTCTCGCCGGCGGGGTTGAGGCGCTGCTCATGCGGATTCAGCTGGCGCGGCCAAACAATACCTTTCTTGGTCCAGATCGTTATAACCAGATGTTCACGACGCATGGCACTACGATGATGTTTCTGTTTGCCGTGCCGATGATGGAGGGCATGGCGATCTACCTTGTGCCGCTCATGCTTGGAACGAGGAACGTTGCCTTCCCCCGGCTGAACGCGTTCGGATATTGGATGTATCTGGGGGGTTGCCTGTTCCTTTATTGGGGAGTTTTCACGAACACCGCGCCAGATGCAGGATGGTTCGCTTATACACCTCTTTCGGGACCCCAGTTCTCTCCCGGGAAGCGCGTGGATTTTTGGGCGCAGATGATCACTTTCACGGAAGTATCGGCCATGTGTGTTGGGGCGGAACTAATCGCAACTATTTTCAAGATGCGCGCGCCCCGAATGTCGCTGAACCGGATTCCACTCTTCTGCTGGTCTATCCTCGTCCAGTCCTTCATGATCATCTTCGCCATGCCGGCCGTCATGATCGCAAGTTCGTATTTACTGTCGGACCGCACGGTGGGGACTCACTTTGTCAACCCGGCCGAAGGCGGCGACCCGCTGCTTTATCAGCACGTGTTTTGGTTTTTCGGCCACCCCGAGGTGTACATCATCTTCGTTCCTGCACTGGGATTCGTCTCGCAAATTGTAAGTGTCAATTCCAGACGAGAAATTTTCGGGTACCCGGCGATGGTCCTTTCGATCGTCGCGACCGGATTTATCGCTTTCGGGTTATGGGTACATCACATGTTTGCAACAGGCCTGCCACAAATCGGCGAGGCGTATTTCACCGCTGCAAGCTTGATGATTGCAATCACCAGCGGGGTTCAGATCTTTTGCTGGATTGCGACGTTGTGGACCGGGCGCTTGCGCATGACAACCTCGATGCATTTCGTGTTCGGGTTTATTGCCATCTTCGTCTTGGGTGGTCTGACGGGAGTGGTGATCGCGTCAGTGCCGTTGGATCTCCAGGTACACGATACGTATTTCATCGTCGCGCATTTTCATTATGTGCTGATCGGCGGCTCATTGTTCCCATTGTTTGGTGCCTTCTATCACTGGTTTCCGAAGATGACAGGGCGCCTCATGGACGAAACCGTCGGAAGACTGAATTTCTGGTTACTCTTTATCGGGTTTAACTTAACTTTCTTCCCCATGCACATTTTGGGGCTCAAGGGAATGACACGGCGTATCTATACCTATCCAGCGGAGATGGGATGGGGGCCAGCTAGCATGCTCGCGACTATTGGAGCCTGCATCATCGCGCTCGGCGGTGTGGTCTTTCTCATCAATGTCTTCATCAGCCGCAAGCGCGGCCAAATTGCTGGGGACGATCCATGGGATGGAGACACGCTGGAGTGGGCCGCTG
This sequence comes from uncultured Acidobacteriaceae bacterium, assembly GCA_963771565.1. Taxonomy (GTDB): domain Bacteria; phylum Acidobacteriota; class Terriglobia; order Bryobacterales; family Bryobacteraceae; genus Bog-105. Next base: position 129,793 of record CAVYUB010000011.1, on the reverse strand, counting down.
CATCTCCGCCCGAAAACTATAATTTCGAATACTTGCCTGTGGCTTCGAGCCGTTCGCCAATGTGGGTGCCACGAGCGGAGCGCATCGTGGTTACCGGCATGCGAAATGACCGGCGGGAAGTGCTGGTGACGACGTTAATGGATGCGGAACCGCATCATCGGCTCGTTTTGCCCCGTCCGAGCATATGGCCATTTTTGGCGGGTCTTGCTGTAAGCATTGGGTTCGCCGGCTCGGTCTTTAATGCCTGGTACATCACCTGGGGGACTATTCTTGCTGGAATTGCCTTCATCGGCTGGTTTTGGCCGAGGAGGCCTGTGGAGTTGGAACCGTGATTGAGCAGAGGACGCTGGACGTATCGCATCTTCCGCCGTACGATATCTCGAGCCAATCGCCTTTATGGTGGGGACAGATGTGCATCGTCGCTATCGAAGGGACGATGCTCTCCATTCTCATCGCTACATACTTCTATGTGCGTTTGCGCATGGACGTTTGGCCACCTCCTGGTGATCAGTTCCCGCATTTGCTGCTGCCGACTGTCGGGCTGATTCCGCTGATCGGCAGTGCCTTTGGATCCTATTGGGCCAGCCAGGCTGCCAAGAAGAATGATAGGAGCGGCATGATCGGCGGCATGCTCTTGAACATCGTGCTGGCGGGCATTTATCTCGCGATGCGCCTTGTCGAGTGGCACTCGCTGAACTTCAATTGGCAGACAGACGCTCAGGGATCGTATGTATGGGCGTTTCTTGGCCTGCACACTTACGATTACATTGCCGATCTGGCGTTTACGGTTGTTCTTCTGATCATTGTTTTGAGCGGCCGTTACGGCGAGAAGCAGCGGTTGGGCGTCCATGTAGACAGCGTGGTCTGGTATTTCATCGTTGCCATCTGGATACCGATCTACATCGTGATTTACTGGGGACCGCGAATCGTGAGGAGTCCGTAGTGGCGCGCGATTTCGCATTGTGGACTGGCCTTCTTGCCGGGCCGATTGTATGGCTAATCAGCTTTGAGGCGAACTTTGCTTTAGCGCCTTGGGCTTGCGTTACACAGGGAAAGGCGGCGCTCTATGCAGTGTCGATTGGCGCTCTTGTGCTTTCTGGCGGATCAGGTCTGCTCGCATGGCGCGAATGGGGAGACTTGGGGAAACAACCGCCGGGTGACAGTGAGGGCACGCTGCCGCGCAGCCGAATCATGGCCCTTGGCGGAGTTCTTTCGAGCGCTCTGTTTTTCCTGGTGATCTTAGCGCAAGCGATTCCCGAAGTGATGCTAAAGGCGTGCGACTAATGTGGAAGCGCATAGCCGGGCTCATCATGCTCGCCCCATTGGCTGCTGCTGCGCATCCGGGAGAGGCATTGCGGCCCGATGATCTATGGTCAGCGTGGGAGTTTGATCCCGGAGTTGTAATTCCGCTGTTACTCTCAGCCTTCCTTTATGCTCGCGGCTCGGGACGGCATCGCGGATTGCGTTTTCGCGAGAGACTTTGCTTCTGGGCTGGATGGTCGATGCTCGCCGTGGCGCTCGTCTCGCCATTGCATCCAGTTGGGGAAGTGCTGTTTTCAGCCCATATGGTGCAGCACGAGATTTTGATGCTTGTGGCCGCTCCGTTGATGGTTCTGTCGCGACCCCTGGTTACTTTTCTTTGGGCGCTGCCGTTTGAATGGAGGCGCGGGCTCGGAGGTTGGGCGAAGACCAATTACGTCCGCAGAACATGGGCCTTCATTACAGACCCACTCGCGGCGTGGTGCATTCATGCGACGGCGATCTGGATCTGGCACGCTCCTGTCATGTTCGAAGCGACTCTCAAAAGCGAGCTCGCGCACACGGCCCAGCATTTGAGCTTCTTCCTTTCGGCACTACTGTTCTGGTGGGCGCTGTTCTATGCGCATGGACGGCTGGCCTATGGAGCGGCGGTGCTGTACGTGTTTACGACTGCTGTGCACACGAGCATTCTCGGTGCGCTGCTCACGTTCGCGCCGCATGTCTGGTATCCGGCGTATAGCTCGACAACTCAAGCCTGGGGCTTGACACCGTTACAGGACCAGCAGATCGGCGGGCTGGTGATGTGGGTTCCAGCAGGGCTAGTCTATTTGGCGGTGGGATTGGCGCTATTTGCGGCGTGGCTAAACGAGAGCGACGCGATGCTAGAGAGGACACACGGTGCGAAGTAGGGCTGTCCTTGCGCTCGTTGCCGCCGCTCCGCTGCTCTGTCTTTGCGGTTGCAGCGATGACGGCCAGCATATTGCGGAAGTTACAACGGGAGGCAACGTGCATCGAGGCGCTGCCGCGATCGAGCGCTACGGCTGCGGGTCCTGTCATATTATTCCCGGCATTTCTGGTGCGCAGGGCCGGGCAGGCACTTCACTTGCTGGAATAGCGGATCGCATCTACATCGCCGGAGTACTACAAAACACGCCCGAGAACATGGTGCGATGGATCGAGAACCCGCCGGGCGTGGATCCCAAGACCGTTATGCCGAACCTTGGCGTCACTGAACGGGACGCGAAAGACATTGCCGGCTATCTGTACACTCTGAAATAGAAACAGGAGCAAATAAATGATTACACTTGCAGACGCACGGCGGGTTATTGCCGCCGCTGAGAAGAAAGCTCAAGACATCGGCCAACCAATGAACATCGCGGTTGTAGATGAAGGGGGAAATCTTGTCGCTCACGTGCGCATGGATCGCGCTTGGATCGGCAGCGTCGATATCTCGATTAACAAAGCGTGGACTGCACGGGCTTTCGACATTGCAACGAAGGACCTGGCGGAACAGAGCCAATCGGGCGACCAGTTCTTTGGAATTCACGTTTCAAACCACGGCCGCGTGATGATCTTTGCAGGCGGAATGCCGCTGAAGCGCGGGGGTCAGGTGGTGGGTGGCATCGGAGTGAGTGGCGGAATGGGGAAGCAGGATCAGGCCGTGGCGGAAGCCGGAGCTGAAGCTTTCTAGAAGTTGTATTGCAGTCTCAGGCTGCCACTGCGGGGCGGCGCGATAGCCGTCCCGGAGAACAAGCCTTCGAAATCGATCACGTTTAGGCGATCAGTCAGATTTTCCCCCTCTACTTCAAGCCGCAGGTTCTGCTTTTCTCGTTTCCACAACTCTGTGCCAAAACTGACGTCGAGAGAAAAGTTCGGACGCACGCGGCCCGCGCTGAAGTTCACTTTATCGATAATCGGCTGACCGTACTGCGCAACGAGAGAAGGGATGTCGATCTCGTTCGCATTGATGTCGGTCGGCAATCCGCTGCCATACTCAGCCGTAGCCGCGATCCATACGCGGGGATGAAGCTGGTACCGGAGTCGCGCGCGAGCAGTGTTGCGCTGATCCTGGGAGATAGGAAAGGTAGTTCTCACGCCCAGAACTCCCGCTGCGTTGTCGCCTAGAAACAGTCCCCCGGTGACTGGCAACTGTGCCGTACCGATCATGTTCGAGTAGCTGAGAAAGCCAGAGAACCCGCCCCAGCGCGGCAGATCCAGCTTTACGTCGATACCATGAATCTCGGCATTGTGAAAGGCGATCGGGAAGCTGATGCCCGTGTTGAGGAAGACATCGTCATCCGCGTAGTTGATGAAGGTCCGGCGATAGACGGCGGCATCGAGCCTCAACTTCCCGCCGATACCTTTTGTAAGACCGGCCTCATAGAAGTTGCCTGTAGACGGACGCACCGGGAGACGCAGAACCGAGGGGTCGAGACTATCAACTTGAGGGGAACTAGCGAGCAGTAAATTTTCGAGCGCCGGCGTGAGGAACACTCGATCATACGAGAAGTGCAAAACGATGTCGCCTTTTGGCCAGTACCATGCTGCGCCAAGGCGAGGACTCCACGCATTTTCTCTTATTAGCAGCGAATAGCGATCCCAACGCAGTCCGGTACTTAGAGTAAGGTTTCCGAAGCGCATAGTGTCCTGAGCAAACAGACTCTGTTCTCGATCTACGGCGTGATCGAAGAAATGAAAGTGCGGGGGCGTGCTGGGGTCGAAATAAGAGGGATCGGTGATGCGGTACTGGAGCGCTTCCGTTACGGGCGCGTAGTAGGCATCGCCACCAATTTTGATCTCGTGCCGGCCTTTGTGGGCGGCGAGGTTAGAACTGAGATAACTGCGGCGGAAACCACGCTGTTGAAAAGCGATGATCGGCGTTGATACGGCGTTCGACCATAGATTTGCAGAGAGATCCTCAACTGCAGCGCGGATATTGAGCACGAGATCCGCCGAGACATCGTGAGTCCAAGCCGCTTGACCGAGATCCTCACGGCTGTTACGATCCTGCCGCTGTCCCGCAGCTTGTTGAAGATTTTCGTTCGGTATCTCAAAGGAAGTCTGGGTACGGCGGACATAAAGGTGAATGCGATCGGAATCCGACAAGTCTCGATCGTATGCGGCCGTCGCGCCGTCCAGAGTGGCGGAGTTGGTGAAATCGCCGAGCACCGGCGGATCCAAATAGCGGTCTGTGTGCTCGCCAGAAACGCTGAAGCTCAGAGCGCTTCGATTCCATCCGTACGTGCCCGACAGGAAGCCGGTCTCGGTTCCGAAGCTTCCTCCCCCGAACTCGGCCGATCCGTGGAAGCCTTGCTGAATGTCGCGGCTTGTCGTGACTTCCACGACGCCGCCAAGCTTACGGCCATACTCGGCCGGATAGTTGGCGGTCAGAATGCTCATAGACTGGACCTCTCCGGTCTCAAGACCGGGGGCGAACGCAGGTGAGCGGTTCTCATCCATGGGAACTCCATCGACCACAAACAAGGTTTGATATTCGGAGCCGCGCGGGTGGAGTGTAGCATCAGCCTCAAAAAGCCATCCCGGCTGCATATTGATGAGATCTAGGATTCCCCGCCCCGGCACACTCGATTGCTGTTCCCGAATCTGCTGTCTACCGACCGAGTAAACGACTCCGCTTTGATGGGGATCTACGAGCGTTTGCGCATCTGTGACCTCGACATTTGTCGAAGCAGGTTGAAGGCTTAACCGGACGTGGGTTTCTAAGGGCACTCCGGAGCGAATCTCGATGAGCGTGGAAGACGGGGTAAACCCTGCATGGCGGACGGTCAGGCGGTATATGCCCAAAGGGAGGTGTTGAAATGTAAACCGCCCATTATCGTTCGTTTCGAATTCCCGCTGGATCGCAGGGGCGTCGCTCACTAGGATGCCGGAGCATGGGAGCGGAAGACCGCTGGGGTCGATTACTGATAGGCGGAGTTCGCCAGTTGCCAATTGCGGGTAGGCAAGAGTCGCAGCCGTGAGGAGAAGGAGGAACGTCTTCAGAAAACCCCAGGATAGCTAAGGGGCGTGGCGGTATGAGGCAAAGTAGACTGAGAGCATGCAGCGTCTACAGACAGTAACGGCCGTTATTGAGCGCGAGGACGACGGGTTCGTCGCTCTCTGTCCTGAGTTGGATATTGCCAGCCAAGGAGCGTCTGTGGAAGAAGCCCGGGCTAATCTGGTCGAGGCGTTGACGCTTTTCTTTGAGGTAGCCGATGAAGCTGAGGTCTCGCGGCGGCTTCACAGCGAGGTGTTTGTAACACAAGTTGAGGTCCCTATTGGGTAGGCTGCGAGTTTTCTCTGGCCAGGAACTTTGCCGGCTATTAGAAGAGCATGGCTATACAGCAGTTCGGCAGAACGGTAGTCACCGAACTATGCAGAAGCGCACGAATGAGGGGCACGATTTCGATTCCGGTGCCGCTCCACGATGCGCTCAGACGTGGGACGCTGCTGAGCATCGTTATCCGGATTTCCGAAGGCGCTTTTCGAAAACTGATGCGTCAGGAAACTGTCTTGTTCGTTGTGTTACAAGCTAGTGAATCAGGCTGGAAAAGATTCGCCTCCGAGCAAATCATCGTAGTTCCTTTTAGCGTCTCGGGCTAGCGCCAGCGCCCTGACTATTGTGTCGTCATACCTCTCAATTGCATCTACAGCGGATCGCTTCGCTCGATTTAACGAGGTCGTCATTCGGGGTAGATTTGCGATAGATTCTTTCATGCCCACATTGGTCCCATTTGCATCTTTGAGGTGTGTCTCCAAATTTGAGATCACTTCACCAAACGACAACAGCCCAGCCGTGTCTTGTGTGGAATAGCAATCAGAGTAGGTTAACACTCTAGAAACCGCATCAAGTCCTGACAGTAGGGACCGAGAAAGCACCTCGCTTTCGTCCATTAGGACGTGTGCGAATTGATTTAGATCGGATGCGGCCGAATTTATGATGAGCTTTAGGTCTTTGGTTTTGCTTGGATCGTCCGAGGATTGCAGTTTGCTCAGCTGAACAGATTTTTCCGCTGTTCGAGATGCTATTTGATTTAAAAGGCTGGTGACTTGTTCTATCGATCCAGCTGCTTTTGTCATCCCTTCCACGCCGGTCTCCAATAGCTCTAAAGCACCAACGTCGCTTATATCTGGCTTGCAGGTCGCGATTTCGGCCCTTCGGTTTGACATTGCTGAGTCTCCGATTTGGCCCCAGGTCTTTCCCCATGCGTGAAGCTGTCGTGTTAAGTGGCCCCGGAGCAGAGATTCAAACTCTTCGGGCCTGTCAAAATCCGAATAGAGGGTTCCCTTCTCTCCAAGTTGCTTCCTGAAGGATTCGACTGCTCCAAGTTGTTCCGGCTCGATGTTATCCGGGCTGATCGCTGATCGCTTGAAATAGATCATGATCCGGAGATCCTTTGGCTGTTGTTGATAACGCGCGTAAGCTAGGTCAAATTCCTCTTCAGTGCCCGACCCAGCCCGGGTCGTTGTGCTACCGAAGCGCGTCCAAAGAATCCCGATAAAGATGTCATAGTCTTCACCGATCTGCTCATTGATAACTGCCTGCGTATCGGTCGAAACGCCCGGAAGAACGTCGGTTCGCCAAGTTGCCATTTCTAGGCGTACTCCGACGTGTCGTGCTAAAGCGGCGTTAAGTTCCTTGATGACGACCTCTATAGTTGCTACCTCCTGCTTTACATCACTTGGGGAAGCGACGAACACCCGAAGAACAGTTTCAGTACGCGCCATTTAACCCCTTTCTCTCCGGCCAGAGGAGATATTTCAGATCGCCGAACCGCCGGTCCTGTGATACACGCTCATCTTTGCGAGTTATGCATCACTTGTATCTGCCGATCCCAGCCACGATCTGACCGCCGAAAACCCCAAAACTCTAGCGGTCTGCTGCGCGCACGTTCTCAAAAGCTGCCGCTACCCAGTTAGGGGTTCAGTAGTGCTTATGAGCAGCCGCTTGTTCCCCCGCAGTTTTCGCACTTATAACAAGAGCCGTTGCGTGTCATAATGCTGCCGCATTCGGAGCACAGCGGGGCATCACTTACGACGCTTGCATCGAACGGGAGTGCGACTTGCGGATCGGGTTCGGTGGGGCGGAGCTTCGCCGTCTCGCCTGCTTCGGTGGCTTCGGTGATGCCGAGGAAGCGAGCGCCGAGCCAGCGGAAGATATAGTCGATGATCGACTTGGCATAAGGCACTTGCGGATTGCCAGTCCAGCCGCTGGGCTCGAAACGGACGTGGCTGAACTTGTCCACAAAGAACTTCAGCGGAACGCCGTATTGCAGACCGTAGCTGATAGACGTGGCGAGCGTATCCATCAGGCCGGAGATGGTCGAGCCTTCTTTTGCCATCGCGATAAACACTTCGCCAGGTGTGCCGTCCGCATCGAGACCGACCGTAATGTAGCCTTCGTGCCCGCCGACGGAGAATTTGTGGGTGACGGAATTGCGCTCAGGCGGAAGCTTGCGACGCTCCGTCCGATAGACGATTTTTTCGAGGACCTGGGGTTGGGCTTTCTTTTCGCCTTTTCCGGTGCCGGAGCTGAGCGGCTGTACGCGCTTTGAACCATCGCGATAGATCGCGACAGCTTTCAAGCCGAGCCGCCAGCTCTCGGTATAGGCTTCCATGATGTCTTCAGCCGTCGATTCCTCGGGCATGTTGATGGTCTTTGAAATGGCTCCGGAGATGAAGGGCTGCACTGCGCCCATCATGTGGATGTGGCCCATGTGAGCGATAGAGCGAACGCCATTTTGCGGGCGGAAGCTGCAGTCGAATACCGGCAGGTGCTCCGGCTTTATATGCGGCGCTCCCTCAATGGTTCCGGTGGAATCGATGTGCGTGACAATCTGTTCGGTCTGTTCCGGCGTATAGCCGAGCTTGATGAGAGCTTGCGGAACGGTGTTGTTGACGATCTTGATCACGCCGCCGCCGACAAGCTTTTTGTATTTGACCAGCGCGAGATCGGGTTCGATGCCGGTGGTGTCGCAGTCCATCATGAAACCGATGGTTCCGGTGGGCGCGAGGACGGTGGTTTGCGAATTTCGAAAGCCGGTGCGGCACCCCATCTCGTAGGCGTGCCGCCAGCACTCTTCCGCCGCGTCCAACATCTGGGCCGGAACTCGTTTTTTATCGACGCCATTGACCGCATTCCAATGCATGCGGATGACCTCGAGGAAAGACTCTTCATTTTCTGGATAGCCAGGGCACGGGCCAACGGCTTCGGCAATACGCGCGCTAGTCAGATAGGCCTGGCCGCACATGATGGCCGTAATGGAAGCAGCGAAGTCACGACCCAGATCGCTGTCGTACGGCATTCCCAAGGACATTAGAAGGGCGCCGAGATTCGCGTAGCCCAAGCCGAGGGGACGGAAGTCATGCGAATTCTTAGCGATCTTTTCAGTTGGATAGCTGGCGTTGTCAACGAGGATCTCCTGCGCGAGGATAACGGTGTCGACAGCTTGGCGAAAGGCTTCAACATCAAAATTGCCGTCCGGGCCCAGGAACTTCATTAGATTGAGCGAAGCGAGATTGCAGGCCGAATCGTCAAGGAACATGTACTCGGAGCAGGGATTCGAAGCGTTGATCCGAGCGGTCTTTTTCGACGTGTGCCAACGATTGATGGTGGTATCGAACTGCATGCCTGGATCGCCGCATTGATGCGTTGCTTCTGCGATCTGGCGCATTAGCTCGCGAGCCTTGTAACGCTTCACCGGTTGTCCATTTACAACACTGCGAGTCCACCAATCCGCATCGTCAGTAACTGCATGCATGAACTCGTCAGTCGCGCGAACAGAATTATTGGCGTTCTGGAAAAAAATAGAGCCGTAGGCTTCGCCATCCAGCGTAGAATCGTAGCCTGCATCGATCAGCGTGTGGGCCTTCTTCTCTTCTTTGGCCTTGCACCAAATGAACTTTTCAACATCGGGATGGTCGGAGTTGAGGATGACCATCTTGGCGGCGCGACGCGTCTTGCCGCCGGATTTAATCACGCCCGCAAAGGCATCGAAACCCTTCATGAAACTGAGCGGCCCAGAGGCATGGCCACCTCCCCAGAGGTGCGCGTCCTCCTCGCGTAGGCTCGACAGATTGGTGCCCGTACCAGAACCCCACTTGAAAAGCATGCCTTCCGTCTTCGCCAAATCGAGAATGGATTCGAGCGAATCGGAGACGGAATTAATAAAGCAGGCCGAGCACTGAGGATGGTTCTCACCAGGCAGGAGTTTCTTCACGACCTGCTCCGCTTCGTCGAAGTAAAAGCCGTAGCCTCGCGATTCGCGGACGCCCACGTTGAACCACACTGGCGAATTGAAACAGGCCTTCTGAGTGAGCATCAGATGAGCCAACTCAAGCCGGAAATTCTCGCCGTCTTCCCTGGTTTTGAAATACTTCCCGGCGAGCCCCCAATCCGCGATGCTATCGACCACGCGATGCACAAGCTGAGCAACGCTCGATTCGCGTTCGGGCGAGCCCATACGGCCGTGAAAATACTTACTGGCTACGATGTTGGTCGCGGTCTGCGACCAGTCGGCAGGGACTTCAACGTCCCGCTGCTCGAATATGACCGATCCCTTATCGTTCCCGATGGTTGCGGTCCGCAACTCCCAGGTGATCTCGTCGTAAGGGGTCCTTCCCTGCTCCAGCTTTGAACTGAAGAAGCGGGGGAACGAAACACCTGTGCGCTCCTCTGCTTTGAGGGAGCGGTGTAATTCCTTAACTTTAATGGCTAAATTCACGCTTAGCTGTCCCATATGGGCCTTTCTTCAGGGGAGGGTATCTTACGGAGCCGGACTTTTTTGGCGGCAGGCCATCTTACCAGACTCTCAAGGACTCTGTAGTGACTCTGCCAGTGTGCCCCCATATATAGTGCGAGTCAAGGAAATTAATCTATTAACAGTGCATCAGTTTATAGTTTGGGGTCTTTGCTCCAGTTTACCAGGGCGCAAACCCGTCGCTTCCCTCTGGGCTCCGATCGAAGGAGATTCGATCATTATGCGGCTTTAGCGGGATCTTTGGCCAAATCCCAGGCTAGTTCTTCAAGCGACACCTTCAGGACGCCTTTCAGCATATGGAATGGGATGGCGGTGCGACCGGGAAGGCGGGCTTCGACGGTTCCACGGATGTCGGTATCGAGCTCGAGGTCGGATGCTCTAGCATTCAAGACGCGAACCCGTGCTTCGTGCAGCTCTTGTTTGCGGGCGTCTTCCTCCGGCTGCCGCCGTTGCGATTCGAACCCAATTTCGGCTTTTCGCTTTTCGGCTCTTAGTCTTAGGAGATCGTTGAGGGATTTATGAAAGGCGCGGTTCTGCGTGGAGTGGTAGCGGATGTAAAGCGCGAGTTTCTTTTCATCGATCTCGGGGAGATTTTCAAACGCGGTGGCTTGCAAGCACAAGGCACGCTGGCTGATCCAGTAGTGCTGGGCCATTTGCTCGACGAGCAATGTTTCGGTCGGACTCGAGGGTTGGTGTTCGTTCCGAAGGGACTCGGAGAGTTCTTCAAATTCGGTCGGGTCTTCGTCGGGCAGAAGCATCCATTTTCCGGCGAGACCGTGCCGGAAATTGTTCCGACAGGCAATGGCTTTGCCTTCGGCTGTCTTCGGACCTGTGCTGTGCTGAGCGTTCGCTTCATTGGCGGCGGTCTGGGCTTGAGTCGACATTGTGAGAAGTCCTTGGAAATGAAAAAAGCCGGAGAGGCGTTTGCCCTCATCCGGCGTTTTTCGAGAAGTTAGAAGCGCAGACGGCTTCCTAGAAACCAGTATACAGCATGGTTCCAAGCGATTCCCGGTAAGTTGATGAAAATAAGCTAAATAGAGCCCGTGGTGCTATGAGGCAGGATGAGTAGCGAATTTAAATTGCAACAATCAAGCCGCGCTCCCCTTTAGCTCCTCACGAATGATCCGCCGCAGCGCGTCTTCGATTTTCGGCGCCCTGCCTTCGAGATAGTCGCGCAGCGCTGAGTTGATGAGCGTTTGATAGCCGACCGAACCGGCCGATTGCTCGGCGATTTGAAAGAAGCGATCAACGATGTCCTCATCGAGCCGGATGGTGATCTTTACTTTTCCTGGTTCGTGCGGCGGTTCGGGAAGGACCCTGCCTCGCTTGCCCTTACTGAAGTCGTAGTGATCTTTCATAGTTGTGCCTCGTACTGTTTGCGTTGGTGTGGATTGGCGGGACGCATCAGCCAGCGTGCAACGCGCATGCGTCAAGACCGCTTAGGCTTATGAATCGAAGCCAAAGTGCGGCAGTAGTCGCACCCAGGCAAGTACAATTGATTTTGTAAGGTTGTATTTTGGCCGTTATCGATTTGTTCTCCAAACAGCAGAAAAGAGAAAGAGGTGAAGTTCGGGAAATCTTTACATATGATGAGATCAGTCCGCAGCTAAGAACTCAGATTGTCCACATTTGGCGGGACGCCTTGGGAAGTCCAGTTTCTGAGGATATTTTTCACAATGCGAACGAGGCCTAAGGACGCTCGATGACAGCCTTGCGCGTGAATTCGGGCTTTTCACTCTTGCGGCCGAGTATGCGATAGCGCTTTTGACGCGGTCGTTAAGTATTTCATGACGGCTAGTACGGAGCAGGCCCTCGATATCATTCAGTTTTCCTTTCAATTAATTAACGCGTACAAAGCCTCCGTCAGTTACAATTCGCGCCGTTCATTTTCGGTTAAGGTATCTGCAACAGGCGCCATTGAGGAATTAAATGAAAGATTTTTAGAACACGGAATTGGATATGCCTTCGTTGCCGCTGAGCAGCCAGGGAAACTAATTCGCAAGGACAAGGAATTTCTGCACAAGGAAGTAGTGGTTCCAGCGCTGAACCTACTACATGAACATGTGTTTAAAGGGGCAAATGACGAATATCTCCGGGCGCATGAACATTATCGTCACGGCCGTTACAAAGAGTGCTTGAATGAATCCCTCAAGGCGTTCGAGAGCACGATGAAGACAATTTGTAGGAATCGCAAATGGGCCTACAACGAGAGCGATACCGCCAGATCACTTATAGATATTTGTTTAAAAAACGAGCTGCTACCATCCTTCCTTCAAAGTCATTGCGCTGCTATTAGAACCACTCTTGAAAGTGGCATCCCAACTACACGAAACAAGCTTGGGGGTCATGGCCAAGGGGCCGAACGCAAAGAAGTTGCCCAATTCTATGCCGCGTATCTCCTACATCAAACGGCAGCAACGATTGTGTTTCTGGTAGACGCGCACACAAACACTAAGTAAGGTCTGCTTTGCGCGCCCGTGCGGCGAGAATGCTTAGCATCGTTCGTCCGAACACACCCCGCGAATGGTAGTTTTCAGCCTTCTATCTCCTATCCCGTTGGCCTGATTGCTACGATTTGAGCTTCAGTGGAAACAGTTGGATTCCTTTTCCTTGATCCGAGACCTAGAGTAGATCGGAAAGCCCGCTAACCGGCCCTCACTTTCATATATAAAACGTCATGCCGGGATGCAATCCTAGTCAAGTGAGGAATCATTGAGCGCCACGGCAGAAGAAGAGTTTCAGGCAGATGCTTACTGGTATCCACGCCCGCAGCTACAAAGAGATCAATGGATTTCACTGAACGGCACGTGGGATTTTTCACTTGATCCTGATTGCGAATGGACAGAGCCCGGAGGAGGTGGACTGGAACGCAAAAATCATCGTTCCTTTCAGCCCTGAGACGCCCGCCAGCGGCGTAAACAACACCAGTTCTATCGCGCGGTCTGGTACCGGCGAAACTTTTGACCCGCCGAAACTGGAGCCGGGGAAACATCTCTTACTGCATTTCGGGGCAGTCGATTACTCTGCAACCGTATGGGTAAACGGAACGAAAATTTGCTCACACCAAGGCGGTTACACTCCCTTTCATGCCGATATCACGAGCACTCCGCGATGATGGGCCACAGGAGATTATCGTCAGAGCGGAAGACGATCCAGCCGATCTGGCCAAACCGCGCGGCAAGCAGGATTGGAAACTGGAACCGCACTCCATCTGGTATCCCCGAACGACAGGCATCTGGCAAACGGTATGGCTGGAGACTGTTCCAGAATCATTCATCGATGTGGTCAGGTGGACCTCCAATCTGGAGCGTTGGGAGATCGGACTGGAAGCCCACATCGGCGGACGATGGGCGGAAGAACTGATTCTGTCCGTTCGGTTGAATGTCGGCGAGCAGATTCTGGCGGAAGACACCTACTCGGTGATTGCGGGAGAAGTGCACCGGCGAATCGCTCTGTCGGATCCGGGCATAGACGATTATCGGAACGCACTATTGTGGAGCCCCTCTTCACCGACGATTATCGATGTCGAACTGGAGTTGCGGAACCAGCAAGGCGAGGTGATCGATCGTGCGTTGAGCTATACGGCACTGCGGGCCGTGGCTATCCAGGGCGACCGATTTATCCTCAACGGGCGTCCGCTCATTTTACGATTGGTGCTCGACCAGGGCTACTGGCTTGAGAGCGGGCTGACGGCTCCAAACGATGACGCGTTCCTGCGCGATGTTCTGCTGGCCAAGGAGATGGGATTCAACGGGGTGCGGAAACATCAAAAGATCGAGAATCCGCGTTATCTTTACTGGGCGGACCGCATTGGTCTGTTGGTTTGGGAGGAAATGCCTAGCGCATACCGCTACACCCGGAAATCAATCGAGAGGGTGACACGCGAGTGGATTGAAGTGTTGAAGCGCGATAGTAGTCACCCGTGTATCGTGACCTGGGTTCCCTTCAATGAGTCGTGGGGCGTTCCCGATCTGCCGGACAGTCCGGCACAGCGAAATTACGTCCAGGCGCTATATCATCTGACCAAAACGCTGGATGCGACACGGCCCGTAATCGGAAACGACGGATGGGAGAGTGTTGCGACCGACATTATCGGCATTCACGATTATGACGATGATGCCGAGCGAATCGGAAAGCGCTACGGGCTAAACGAAATTGAAGCGCGTCTGTTTCAGCGTGAGCGGCCGGGAGGGCGGATGCTGGTGGTTGACGGGAAGGTGAGCTTGGGCCAACCAATCGTGCTGACTGAGTTCGGTGGAATCGCGTTTTCGCAAAACCAGAAGGGCACGTGGGGCTACTCGCGTGTAAATACACCCGCAGAACTACTGGACCGTTATCGCGCACTGATGAAGACTGTCCGGGCTCTACCGGCATTGGCAGGTTTCTGCTACACGCAATTCAGCGACACGTATCAGGAAACCAATGGGCTGCTGTTTGCCGACCGCACCCCCAAGGCGCCTTTGAATGAGATCGCCATCGCCACCACCGGAGCGCGCCCCGACTACGATCTTCAGGCAGAATCCGCGTGGCGGGAGCGTATCATGCAAGGACAGCGCCGGTATCCTCGCCGTTCCGAAAATTCCAGCGCGAATTCTTAGTTGGTAGCCGGTTCGACCGGTGTGGCAGCAGGTCGAAGGGCTAGGTCGATGACATGTCGCAAATCGGAGATGAGGAACGGCTTCGCTACACACAAACCGGGTGGCTGCATCTTCGATGGTTCGTGAAGGAAAACGTCGGAATAGGCGGTGAGATAAACAATTGGTATGCGCGTCTTTTCCTGGATCTGCCGCGCCGCTTCAAGCCCGTCCATAGCCCCGGAAAGCCGCAGGTCCATCAGCACCAAGCTTGGAAAGCGCTCCTGAGCTAAATGGACCGCCTCTTCCCCAGATGTGGCGATCTTGTCAACGCTATAGCCGAGCCCGCGCAGTTTGTTCGCGAGATCTGCCGCTAGAATCCTTTCGTCTTCTACGATCAGGATCCGGCCATTGGTCATGTGAGCTGCGAAGCCTTCGTTTTCGCCCATGAACAGTGTAGCGCAACAAGGGATTGTTGCAAGATGGGATCTTGGGGATGCGTAAGCCTTAACTGCTGCGTTCTGACGTCGTAATACTACGGATGACGTGCTTTTTTCATAGATCGTCTCACTAGAGAATGGCATGCCTCAACGTGTCCTGTTGTATGTGGAAGATGACGACGCCGCTTTCTTAACCATGCAGCTTGCGTTACGAGAGTTCCAAGCGCCAATCGAGCTTCACCGTGCTGCGGACGGGGAGCAGGCGCTGGCATTTGTTTGGAAGAAGGCACCGTATGAGGATGCGCCTCGCCCCGATTTGATTCTTTTGGATCTGAACCTGCCAAAGAAGAGTGGGATCGAAGTGCTAGCCGAACTCAAAGGCGACGAATCTCTGCGTTCGATCCCTGTCGTCATGTTCAGCTCATCACCCCGAGAGGTTGATCGAGATCGGTCGCTCGAACTGGCGCCGAACAATACCTTATGAAGCCGTCCAGTTTTGAGCGATTCGTAAAGGCTGTGAAGAGGGCGTGCTCGCTTCCGGAACGCGAAACAGGTGGGAGTGCGAGCTCCTGAAGTACATCAGCGCGGAGCCACGCAGCAAGTACTACCAAACTCGTGCATCTAGGGTTTTTCCCGTCGCGCTCGGACGCCTTCACCCGATAGTCTGAAACCAAGCATGCGTCGGGCGCGTAGAAGAGGCCCGGCCCACGATTAAGCCGTTTGCGGTTATATGCCCTACTAGCGGAGGAGCGATGAAGGAACCCGAGCGGCGATCAGACGCTTTTGTTACTAACCAACCGGAATTTAAAGAATATAGCTCCGACGGGCCCCATCCTCCAGGGACGCTAGCGCCAGAGCAGTTGCGCGAGAGCGAAGAGCGATTCCGTTTGTTTGTCGAGAATGTAACGGACTACGCCCTCGTTCAAGTAGACCCTGATCACAACATTTCAGGCTGGAACACGGGCGCAGAACGCAGCTTCGGGTATACGGAAGAGGAAATTATAGGCCGGCCGATGAGCGTGTTATTCAGGCCGGAGGACGTCGCGAAGGGCGACGTAGAAAATGACTTCCAAGAAGCTTTATCACAGGGAAGGTCGGAATACGAGCGTTGGCTGGTGCGGAAAGATCACACGACGTTTTGGGCGCGCTGGGTCACGACGCCCATGTACGACAACGTTAGCCGACTACGCGGCTACGCCAAGGTTCTTCGCGATGAAACGGAACGCAAACAGGCTGAGGACCAGCTGCGGACGGCTCTCGAACAGAAGAAGGCATTGATGCAGGAAGTACACCACCGGGTCAAGAACAATCTTCAGGTGATCAGCAGTCTACTTAGTTTGCAAGCCGACCGTTTGGAAAACCCGGACTTAGCCGCAGTTTTGCAGGATACGCAAACCCGGGTTGCAGCCATTGCGGCGATTCACGAACAGCTATACGCGTCTCAGGATCTTTCAAAGATCGAGTTTGGCCCTTATGTGCGAAGGTTGGTGCGTGGGCTATTCGGGCTTTACGGTGTAAAGGGAGAACGGATCGATCTTAGGCTCGCTGCCGAGGACATTGCGCTGAACGTGGAGCAAGCGATTCCGCTAGGTCTGATTGTCAATGAGTTGGTGATCAACGCACTCAAACATGCATTTCCCGAGAATCGATCTGGAGTCATTGCGCTTTCGTTGACTTACACGCCAGCGAGCGCGGAAGGCAAGTCGCCGGCCAGCGGCCTAGTTCGACTCAGAGTTGAAGATACCGGAGTCGGTCTGGCGCCAGACATAGACATCCATCAGGCAAAATCAATGGGACTTACTTTGGTCAATCTACTCGTCCAACAACTGCATGGTACGTTAGAAATCGGGCAAGGTTCGGGGCTTTTAGTGACCGTGACTTTTCAGCGAAGATAAACTAAGCAAAACACCGCAGTTATGAGCGGGAAGCGCATTCTGGTTGTGGAGGACGAAGCCATCGTGGCCGCTGACCTCCAAAGCAAATTACAGCGGTTGGGTTATGTAGTGTGCGGCATAGCTTTTTCAGGAACCGACGCGATTCGCACCGCCTCTGAAACGAGACCAGACCTGATCCTGATGGATGTACGTCTGCAGGGAAATATGACTGGCCTCGAAGCAGCAGTGCACATTCGGCAACGGCGCGATGTTCCGGTCGTGTACATCACGGCCTACACCGGTGTCCTGGGAGAGGCGGTCGAAAGACGTGAAAAGGTTCCTTACCTTTCGAAACCCGTCTCCCCAAGCGAACTGAAAACGGTTTTGGCCGACGCCCTGAAGGGTGAACCCAATCGCGGGAACACAAACTGAGCTTCTGAGGCTGTGGCCGATTAACGGCGGCAATTTATCTGGCGATGTATCTTTTCTTGGCCGCAATTGGCGCGGAAATATTCTCCTCTTGTCCGCGTATTCTTAGCTCTGTCAGCAGTTTCCGCCTGCGCTCGTGGAGATCTGGAGCATAAGCCTTAAGCTTCGGAGACAAACACTTTTTACCTATCTTTAGTAGCCTCTTGACGATTCTCAATTCCGATCGGAGTGACATCGCGCAACGGCAGAAGTCTCCGTCGTAAGACTGTTCCATTCGGAGTTCCACGAGTACTATCGTACTTGCACCATAGCAGACAAGGGAAGAGCGTGGAAACCCTAGCTAGTACTGGAGCGGTTCGGACGATTTCCGCGCCTATTTTCCTTCAAGCAGCAGGACCGGAAGGATAAAAGGCGGAGCAGTAGATTCAGGAGTGGATATCCGCAGGGCGGCAGACGCGCCGTGCATTTTTCCGTTAAACACATGAGGATGAAGGGAGATTTCGGCCTCCTTCATTTGCAATTCTCCGTACTGAAAAACCGGGAAGGTCTGACGAGCGGCATGCGTCCGTTCTTGCACTACATACGGACTGCGGAGGGCTATGCGAAGCGCTCGCTCCCAAGCGCGTCCGTCCAGCTCTGCACCGACAAAGACGCGATGGCCGTCGATATCCTCATTCGGACGGAGTACGAGCTGCTCGCGAGTTCGCAGGATGAACTCCGGAAGATCGATTTCGCGTTCCCAGTATTTCGTTTTCTTTTGGGCCACGACCCTGGTCCAGGGGACGAAGTCGCGGATGAGTTTTCGATCAGCCGTTGAAAAGCGCGCAGTTATTGTTTCATCGGTGACCAGATCGAACAGCGCCCGGCGATGCGCGATTTCGGAACGGAAGCTATTTACAACGCAGACTGCATGATCGCGATAAGCACGCAGGAGAGGATGAGAAAGATCAAAACGGACGAGCAACTCGCGAGTGCTCAGGCGACGGAATACGATGTGAATCTCGAACCCGGCAGCGCGCAGCTTGCCGTTTGTGTACTCGAGCTCGTCAGGCGACACGATACGAGCCGGAACGCCATGCTGGTTGAATAGTTCGGCGAGCCAGGAGTCCTCATCTGAATCAGAGCCGAAGCCGACCACCGCAAGATTTGGCGTGTGCTTCCCTCCGAACTCTTTCCAAGCTTGCAGCACGGCACTGAGCAGATACTTTTGCGTCCCGAGCTTTGATACGTTGTATCGCCCACGTTTGAACTGCTTGAGGATCGTCAGATCCAGGAACAGATCGGCCAATCGTTCCGAACACGCGAGACCCGAGGTATTGCCCGCCTCGAAACCCCGTAACGAGAGCGACCCATTCAAGAGATGCGCATCCATTCGAGAGGTAATGCTGAATCGCGAGTAGCCAGACGGGATAGCGGCAAGCATTTTCTCGGCGGGTAAGAGTTGAATCCGGTCGAGCAAGGAGGGCGTTTTCAGAGCCACCGCTTCGATTTGGTCGAGGATAGCGGCGAGGTGTTCTGTCGCCCGAGTGAGCCGGGTCAGTTCGCGCTCGGATATGAAATGGGGCCGAAGAATGACCGTGCCCGTCCGACCAGAGTCAGGAGCATGCTGCTGCTGTATGCGTTCCTGAAATGCCTGTGCCCAGGTCAGATCGCGGTACGCTTCCCCACGCAAGAGCTTATGATAGCGGGCGATTGCCTCGCTAAGTTGCGCCATTCAGGTGCTTTCTTGAGATTCAGTATGGCACGGCGAACCGGGTTTTTGTAATTTCCCAGGCTTTTCTGTACCTGATTCTGCTAAAGCTGGAGGGTAGAGTATGCCAGAACCACTAGAACTTAGCCCACAGGAGGTCCAGTCGCGTGTGTCGAATGGAGACCGGCTGGTTTGGATCGATGTCCGGGAGCCCGACGAGTTCGCAATAGCGCGCATCGAAGGAGCGCAACTCTTCCGATGCAATCAATTCCAGGAGAAATCCAGCGTTTGGAGCGCTTGGCGGACGATGCCACTTTGGTGCTTTTGTGCCATCACGGGGTGCGTAGCTTGCAGGTGGCCACCTGGCTGCGGCAGCAAGGGGTGGACAATTGCTTGAGCGTTACGGGAGGAATTGATCGCTGGAGTCGAGAGATCGATCCCGGCATTGCGCGCTACTGAGTTTTTCGAGCGGAGAGAACAGCTTCCCTAAACTTCCGAGCGCGTTCAGTGATGATTTTATAGTTGCTTTCGGCAATCGACTTGCCGTCGATCAATTCGCTACCGACACCTACCGCGAATGAACCTGCGGCGAGGAAATCGCCAATGGTTTCGAGATTGACACCGCCAGTCGGGAGCAATTCGATATGAGGAAGCGGCGCCTTGAGAGCCTTAATGTATTTGGCTCCGCCGACTGCGCTGCACGGAAAAACCTTGATTCCGTCAGCTCCCGCTTCCCACGCGGTTACTATCTCGGTGGGGGTGAGAGCGCCCGGGAACACCGGCTTGCTGTAACGCTTGGCGATTTCCACGGTTTTGAGGTTAAGGCTAGGAGCAACGAAGAATTGCGCGCCGGCGAGCATACATGCGCGGGCGGTTTCAGGATCGAGGACCGTACCTGCGCCGAGCAGCAGGCGATCACCGTAACGATCGGCAACAGCTTCAAGGGCCTTGAGTGCGTGCTCCACGGTCATGGTGATTTCAACGCACTCGATACCGCCTTCGCTGACCGCCTCGACCGCGTTTGATGCGGTTTCCGCGTTGGTGGTACGAACGATGGGAATGACGGCGATTTCCGCAATTCGGGCTAAGATTTCAGCGTGATTCATCCAGGTTGTTGCTCGAGGCGGGGCTAGGCCGCCTTCTTCTTCTTTTTCAGCTTGAGATTCACAACAATTTTGCTATGGCTATCAAAAACGCTTATGTTTTTGCTTGGGCTAATCACATTGTCAGCCTCGGCGCGAACTTGATAGTTGATGTCGGGGCTGAGGCCGTAAAAGTGGTACTTACCATCCGGCTGGGCAATGAAAGAGCGTACCTGAAGAGTTTTCGTATCTTTGAGTAAAACGACCGCGCCGGGCACGGGAGATCCGCTCTTGCTCAGCACAGTGCCTTCGAGAGAACGGACTTTTGGGCCAAGGCCCGACGGGTTCTGTACACTCGGCTGAATCTGTGCAAAGGAGACGAAGGATAGCGTAACAACGAGAAGAAAGATGAATCGAGCTGGCAAGGGGAATCTCAATGCCACTCTTCTTCCTCTTCTTCCTCCTCTTCGTCCTCGTCCTCCTCGTCCTCGTCGTAATCGAATTCGTCCTCGTCGTCCTCTTCCTCGTCCTCCGAGTGCAGCTCAACCGGATTGACGCTGGCGACGGTTAAAGAAGCTCCGCATTCGTCGCAGGAAAGAACGTCACCTTCGTCCAGGTCTTCTTCTTCGACGTCGAGGGGAGCATCACACTTTGGACAAGCGATCATAAGTGTTCCTTCTTTGGAGCTAAAGTATTGTAGATCGCGCTACGGGTTGACATCTTTAATCTGTATCGTTTATTCCTCTCGGATTTTAACCGGCTCCCTCCGTTTTCCCGGGGAAAAGGAGGATTCCATACGACCGAATGGATCATTGGCGCTGCGGAACTGTTTCACCGTGCAATTGCTGGTCGTAGGCGGCCAATTCTTGCGGGGAGACAGTCACGAGGGTTTTATCCATGTCTTCTGACGTTTCAATCATGCGCTTCAGATGCAGGGCGGCGAGCCTCATGCACAGGGGATCGGTGAGCTTTCGGCCATGCTCGCGGGAGAGCTCCAATAGCGCAGGATGCGGCAGAGCGAGCACCTTTTCTTCAGGCGCCCCGCCGTCGGGCACGACCAGGAATTTCACGTCCACCGTGTCTGCATGCCGAATAGAGATGGCCGTCTGCAGCCACCGGAATTGAACTTTCCACATGCGGCCAAATGGATCCGGACCCGCCTCAAACAGGCGGTATTGGTCGCTCATGACCAGATGCTAGCATGTGGCGGAGGATGGGGGAGGCCAGGCAGAACCCGTCGCTTCGCTCTGGGCTCCAAGTGGGCAGGTTCTGGAACTAAATGGCAGTGGAGCGCTGGCCGACCAGGGAAAGAAGCTCGTTTCGAGTTTCTTTATTTTCCCGGAATGCGCCCAGCATGGCGCTCGTAATGGCGCCGGAATGCTGTTTCTCGACTCCACGCATCATCATGCAGAAATGGCGCGCTTCGCAAATTACACCGACCCCGACGGGATTTACCAATTCCTGAATGGTTTCGGCAATCTGCTGCGTAAGCCGTTCCTGGATCTGAAGGCGTCTGGCGAATACGTCAACCAGCCGCGGGATCTTGCTTAATCCAATAACCTTTTGATCGGGCAGATACGCGACGTGCATCTTGCCAAAGAAGGGCAGCAGATGATGTTCGCACAAGCTGAAGAATTCGATATCGCGAACGATTACAACTTCGTCGTACTTGACGTCGAACAGCGCACCATTGACAATCCGTCGCACGTCGGCTGAATAACCGCTCGTCAGATAGCGAAGAGCCTTCTCGCTGCGCTCAGGCGTACGAAGCAGTCCTTCACGCTCCGGATCTTCGCCAAGCGCCCTGAGGATTTCCTTCATATGAGAGGCGATCGAGAGGCTGGAGGCTTTCGACTGAATGTCGATGACCGGGCTGTTCTTGTTAGTTGGTTTGGTTTTATGCATGAAGCGTTACGCTTTCGGTCTGAGGCAATAGAACTTCGAAGCCGTTGCGGTCCGTTTCTTGTATGTGAACCCGGTGCAGACGTACAGGGAGGCCGCCCAGATAGGCCGTCCAATTCTGCTGCAGCAAGTCAGTAATCACCAGGGCCAAGTTCTCGGTTGTGGGCACGAGACGCTCGAATTGAGGCACATCGAGATTGATATTGCGATGCGCAAACCTCGCCAGAACGGCTTCCTGAACCAATTCATCGAGTTTCGAGATTGGTAGGAGCAGACCTGTCCGACCGTCCATGCTTCCGGCAGCGGTTACTTCAAGAACGTAATTGTGACCATGGCCGAACGGGTTATTGCACTTGCCATAGAGCCTGGAGTTTTCAGCCGCACTCAACACGGGCGAGTGCAAGCGGTGGGATGCCGAAAAACGATATAGACGGGTGATTGCCATCATGCGGCACCGTCCTCGCGGGTGATATCGACAAAGAGATCGGGCGTCTCAAACAGGCGCACCTTTGCAAGGCCGGCGTTAAGTTTCGAAACGCGGCCTTCCAGGCGCCGCCAGATCTCCCGAGCGATATTCTCAGTAGTCGGAATCACGGTATCAAAAGGCTTGACCTCCTGGTTCAAGAACCGATGATCCATGGGAGTCACTATTTCATCTTCAAGAATGTCCTTGAGATCCTTCAGGTCGATCACCATTCCCGTCACCGGATCCGGATCGCCCTTGAGCGTTACCTCAACTACGTAATTGTGTCCGTGCCCGTGCGGGTTAGCTGCCGGTCCGAAGAGTTCGCGGTTCTCGGCCTCGCTCAAGGAATCGAGGCGGCAGACATGAGAGGCTGAGAATTCTGCCTTTCGGGTCACAAACATAGTCACTAGGTAAGATGTCCCGCGGCGAGCGTTAGATACTTAAATTATCCCGCACTGTCATGGTCAATAAGGTCCTACGCGCACTCATTGTCGTTTTGACTGTATGTTTTGCGACCGTAATCGGTTGGAGTTTACGCGATACCTCGGCCAAGGAAGGCGGCCGCGCACCCGACTTCTCGGTTAAGACGGATCAAGGAACGGTAGTCACGGCGAATTCTTTCGGGGGCAAGATTCTAGTACTGAATTTTTGGGCGACCTGGTGCGCGCCATGTGTCCAGGAGATTCCGTCGCTCAACGAATTCCAGAAGCGATTTGCGAACTCAGGCGTGGTCGTCGTCGCGATTAGCGTGGACAAGAACGAGCAGAAATACAAAACCTTTCTGGAGCGAATACATGTGTCCTTTGAGACGGCACACGATCCCAACATGGATGTGAGTAACGAGTACGGCACATTTCAGTTTCCAGAGACCTACATCATCAAGAACGGACGCATCATGCGCAAGTTTCCGAACGCCGAGGACTGGCTCAGTGATGACATGACGCAATACGTCCAAAGTTTGTTGTAAGGCGGCTCGCGGTATGGCGATTGGCGCAGAGGTCTTGGCCAGCTTGGAAGCGCAGCTCGGAAAAAACGGGGTGCTGTCGCGGCCCAGCGATCTAAGCCTCTACCAGTACGACGGTGGAGTGGATAAATCGCTGCCTGAGGTGGTCGTGTTTCCGAGGAGCACTGAGGATGTAGTCGCACTCGTGAAGCTTGCGGCAAGACACAATTTAGCCATTGTTGGTCGAGGCGCAGGAACAGGACTTAGCGGAGGGTCAATTCCGCGCGCTGGAGGAATGGTTATTTCGTTTTCAAGGATGAACCGCATCCTGGAAATCGATTTGGAAAATGAGCGCGCGGTGGTGCAGCCGGGCGTTGTGAACCTGGATATTACGCTGGCAGTACAAGCATCCGGATATTTCTACGCGCCCGACCCGTCGAGCCAGCGAGCATGTACGATTGGTGGGAACGTAGCAGAGAACGCCGGAGGTCCGCACACGCTGGCCTACGGGGTGACGACAAATCACGTCGTCAGTTTAGAAGCAGTTCTGCCCGACGGAAGCGTGATCGAAACGGGCAGCAAGGAACTGGACGCGCCGGGCTACGACCTCACAGGTCTCCTTACGGGATCTGAAGGAACAATGGCGCTGGTCACGAAAATCTGCGTGCGTTTACTGCGGCAGCCAGAAGCCGTGAAAACGATGCTGGCGATCTATAACTCGACAGATGAAGCCGGCAATACTGTGGGCGAGCTGACGGCGCAAGGCATCACACCCGTGGCACTGGAAATGCTGGACGGTCCAATGCTGCGCATGGTTGAAGCGGCGACGCATGCGGGCTATCCCCTTGACGCAGCGGCAGTGCTGTTGATCGAGTTGGAAGGACTGACAGAAGCGGTGGAAGAGCAGACGCCCCAAATAGCTGAGATTTGCCGCGCTTGCGGGGCTCGCGAGGTGCGGGTGGCGCAGTCGTCCGCCGAACGCGAGCTGCTCTGGAAGGGTCGCAAGAATGCATTTGGAGCGATCGGACGTGTAAGCCCAACCTATTACGTCCAGGACGGCGTGGTTCCACGGACGCAGATTGCCAAAACCTTGCGAGCGATTGGGGAGATTGGAAAAAAGCACGACATAAATGTCAGCAACGTCTTTCATGCTGGAGATGGGAATATGCATCCTATCTTGCCGTTTGATCCCCGGAAGGAGGGCGACCTGAAAAGAGCGCGGATCGCTGGGGAAGAGATCCTAGACTTTTGCATTTCGGTCGGTGGATCAATTACGGGTGAGCACGGAGTGGGAATGGAAAAGATGGAACTGATGCCTCATCTTTTTTCCGAAGACACCTTGGACTTGATCAAGCGCTTTAAGTCGCTGTTCGATCCTTCTTGCCGTTTGAATCCCGGAAAAGTGCTGCCGACCGGGAAGGGCTGCCTGGAAATTCGGCAGCCACCGGAGATGGTGTTGTAGAGCTGCGGCTTGATCCTCGCCCGTACGAAGTGCGTAGGCCGTTTGTCAGGTTTCGCGCAATGCGGCCATTGGATCAACCCGGCTGGCAGCCCGTGCTGGCATATAGCACGCTAGCAGCGCAACCAAGATCAGAACTACTGAAGCTCCGGCCAGACTTAACGGATCATAAGAGCTGACGCCGAACAACATTCTGGAGAGTGCCCGGCCCACTAGGAGCGAAAGCGCCAGTCCAATCACGATTCCGATGCTCACCAGCATCATGCCTTGACCCAAGATCAAACGCAGCACGGCGGAACCCTCCGCGCCCATTGCCATTCTGACCCCGATTTCCCTATGGCGCTGACTAACGGAATATGCCAGAAGTCCATAGAGACCCACGCTAGCCAGACCCAACGCGAGAAGACCGAACACGCCGAGGATACCGACGCCGATACTCTGAAAGAAAAGCACCTGGCTGACGATTTTCTGGCCTGTTCTGATATCGCTCACGTCAACTTTTGGAGCCGCGTTGTGGATTTCGCGCTGAATAGTGGTAAGGATGGTGGAAGGATCGCCCATGCCACGCACATAAAGAATCATGCCCTCTGCAAAGTTCTGCCGCAGCGGCAGGTAAACGCATGCCTGCGGTCCTTCTCCGAGCCCCGTATAGTTAGTAGTTTTCACGACACCGATGATCTGCCTGGTTACTGCATCGTCTGAAAAACGAAACCGGCGGCCAACCGCACTGGAGCCGGGCCAGTACTTCTGGGCGACGTACTCGTTGACAACCGCCACGGGGACGGATCCGTCCTGATCTTTTTCCGTGAAAGCTCTTCCTTCAAGGACCGGAATGCGCATCGTCGAAAAATAACTCAGATCAACCGTATTGACAACTGTAACCGGGTTTTCGGATTTCTTCTGCTGCTCGCGGCCTTCGATCAGGATGGCTCGCGAAGGATTCGCCCAGAAGGGCACATTCGAAGCCCAGCTCACCGCGGCAACACCTGGGAGATGCGAAATATCTTCCCGCAGGTCGCGATAGAACGTCTTGGTTCGGGCCTGATCGTAACCTGCTTGCTCCGGGTTCATCATAAAAATAGCTAAGTGCCTGCTATCGAAGCCTGGGTCGATTTGGTAGGCGCGCTGTACGCTTCGCAGGAATAGTGCAGCGGTTATCAATGACAGAAGGGAAAGAGCAACCTGGCCGGCCAGCAGCGCGTTCGTGAACGTTACGCTACGGCGACCCAGGCCTGCAATTCGCATTTCCTGTTTCAAGCCCTGGAGAACGTCGGTCTTTGAGGCACGCATCGCCGGGACAACTCCGAAGAGCAACCCGGTTGCAAGCGATAACAGGAAAGCGAATAGAAAAACCGTCAGATCGAGCCTGGGACTGACAAGGTTGGCCGCAACTTCCGCAGGGCGTAAAGACCACAAGAGCCGGCATCCCTCATATCCGAGGGCGAGCCCGGCGAGACCGCCGAGGAGCGCGAGAAGGATGCTTTCTGCCAAGAGTTGCCGGACGATTCGGCCCCGTCCCGCACCGATGGCCAGCCTGACAGACAGCTCCTGCCTTCTCGAACTCGTTCGCGCCAGCAGCAGGTTAGCGACATTTGAGCAGGCAATCAGTCAAAATGGAGCGACCAATCCTTCGCAATAGCGCGGGTTACGCTGCGAAGAGTTGAATCCGGCGGCGCAGAGCCGCATACGAAAGGAATTGGTCGCATGTCTAAGATACGTTTTATTGGTTTGGATGTCCACGCCGGCACGATCGCGGTAGCGGTGGCGGAGCCGAGCGGCGAAGTCCGTTGTCTGGGTGTTATACCGAATCACCTGCAATCGATCCGGAAACTGGTGGCGAAGCTCGGTCCGGTGAAGCAGTTGAAAGCCTGCTATGAGGCGGGTCCGACGGGGTACGTTTTGTACTGGCAGTTGACACAACTGGGCGTTTCTTGCGAAGTGATTGCGCCGTCGCTGGTACCGGCCAAAGCTGGCGATCGCGTGAAAACGGATCGGCGCGACGCCGAGAAGCTGGCGCGCTGTTATCGCAGCGGCGACCTGACGGCGGTCTGGGTGCCCGATGCGGCCCACGAAGCGCTGCGCGATCTGGTGCGGGCGCGCGAAGATGCCAGGCAGGATCAGCACCGGGCTCGTCAACGGCTGGGAAAATTTTTGCTGCGGCACGGAGCGCAGGCGCCTGCCGATATCAAGAAGAAGTGGACGGCAAAGTACATGACTTGGCTGCACGACCATGTGCACTTTGAGCAGCCGGCACTCGAAGCGACGCTGGCGGACTATGTGCATGAAGTGCATCATGCCGGTGAACGAATCGCCCGGTTGGAGAAGGCCATCGATGAAGCCATCCAGACAGCTCCAGAACAGATTCGTTCCGTGATTGCCGCACTCCAGGCGCTGCGCGGCGTCGCGCAGATGACGGCGCTGACCATCGTGGCCGAAACGGGCTCGCTGAGCCGGTTCCAGAGTCCCCGCCAGTTGATGAGTTACAGCGGACTGGTGTCGAGTGAATATTCCAGCGGCAATCGCATCCAACGAGGCGGTATTACCAAAACCGGCAATGCGCATCTGCGACGAGTGATGGTGGAAGCGGCTTGGGCCTATCAACACAAACCATGGGTGGGCGGATTTCTGCTCAAGCGCCAAAAAGGCCTTAACCAAGAAACCAAAGACATTGCCTGGAAAGCGCAATGGCGTTTGTGTACCCGTTATAAGAAACTCGCGGCGGGCGGCAAAAATAAACCCCAGATTGTCACTGCGATCGCTCGCGAACTGCTGGGCTTCGCCTGGGCCATCGCCGTCAAAACCGAATCGCAACCGCAGCGGAAAGCTGCCTGAGAAAGAAGAAGTTTTGCACGTTTTAGAAGCAGCACCGGTGGCAGTCGAGGAGCTCACGGCAAGGAGAATCCTCCGATCTTTTGTGCGATACGGCCCGGCCCAACTCGCGTCCTCAGTCCGAGGCAGCTCCCGACGAATCACGATTATGCGGTTCCGACCCGCGGATATTAGAGTGATCAACCGTCGCACTCGCTCCTCACTGCCACCCGTGCTGCTTCTTGTATTCACGCTCCCGGAAATCCTCTTACGAGCATTTCCGGATCGCGTTAACTTCGGGTTTACGTGACCCATTGACAGGTCGCTCCATATTAGAAGAACAACTCCCACAAGCACCAGGAGCCCGGTGCTCGCAAATTTCAGACCGCCTTCCCCGCCGGCACTTGAGAAGAGTTCGTTTGTCACTGGCTGTACTGACACCGAGCGAGTTTCGTTCACCTGCGGATATTCGCGCTGGAGAGCGGCGGCCACCGTCTGCATATCGGCCTGGGCCTGTTCACGGCTGATTCCCGGTTTCAGCCGCGCTATTGCGTGAAAAAGGCTTTTGCCGCGCTCTGTGAGTGCGTCTTTCGATTGCGCCGGCAGAACCTGTTGCGCCATTGTTGCCGGAAGCCAGACATCCGGGCCAAATACGGCACTTACCCCGATGAACCCGGCAGGCGCTACTCCAATCACGGTGAAGGGTGTGCCATTGATATCAAGACTGCGGCTAATGATATTCGCGGCACCGCCGAACTTCCGCTGCCAGGCACCATAACTCAGCACGGCCACGCTCGCAGAGCCCGGTGTAGTGTCCTCGCTCTGAAGGAAGAAGCGGCCTTTGCCAGGCCTGATCCCAAGCGCCTCGAAATAGCGGGCCGTAACAAGCTCACCGAATATGCGTTGCGGCCCGGTATCTCCGTTCAAAGTCATAACAAGCGGCGGTGTGTAACCGCCGAGCGCACTGAAGGCCGCATTTCTCGAGGCGATGTCTTGAAGATTCAGATACGAACTCGGAAGCAAAGCGCGTGCCTGCCGGCCAGCGTTCGATTGCGTTGTATAAAGAGCGACCAGACCCGATGGATCCCGAGCGGGCAACGGATTTATGAGGAGTGTGTTGACGACTGTGAACACGGTTGTGCTTGCTCCGATGCCCAGGCCGAGCGTCAGTACTGCGAAGAACGCAAATACCGGCGCCTTTCGCATAGCGCGGATACTGTGTTTCCAGTCGCGAACGAAATCAGAAATAAGATTAGATACATTCATGGCTGCTCCAAAAACTTTTACTTCATGCTTGGAATGATTCTATACTAAAAACGTTTTTACGTGCAACAATATCAGTGATGACCCCCGGACAAGGTAGAGAACGACCCTAGTTGTGCAAAGGCGAAAGCGCACTCCGGCGCGGCTTTCTTGCTGGCACAGGTAGGAGCTCATGCGGCATCGAAATTCGCGGAGCGTTTGGCGGAGTTGCAGCTAGTTCCCGCCCATGCTGGCATTTTTCGAATTCTGGCTGGTCGTCCGGCCATCACCCAGCAGGCACTTGCAACCGCACTCGGAGCACTTCCGAGCCGTTTGGTTGCGCTTATAGATGAACTTGAATCCAGAGGACTGCTCGAACGTCGGCCGCATGAGACCGATCGTCGCAGCTATGCTTTGCACTTGACCGAAGCAGGGAAATCAACGTTGCAGGCCATTGGCCGTACCGCCCGTGAGCACCAGCAAACGCTGCTGGCAGGACTTTCCGAAGAGGAGCAGCGGCAGTTGGCCACTCTCTTGCAACGTATCGCGGACCAGCAGGGTCTTAGGCCCGGTGTTCATCCGGGTTACGCAGGTGCGCGCAGCCCTTCAAACTCGTAGATCGAAGCTGAGTTCCCGCATGCCTTGGATGATGCGGTTACGGATCTGAGTCACCTCTTCAGCGGTCATGGTGTGATCGAGCGCTCCCACTTCGAGGTGATAAGACACGCTCTTTTGGCCTTCAGGCAAAGGCGGTCCAGCATATTGCCGGACGAAGTCGATCGCGGCCAGGTCCGAGCCAGCCAGTTTCGAAAGCGCGTCTTGGATTTGATCAACGGGCATTCTGAGGTCCGCAACGACCGATAAATCAAAGCCGCTGGTCGGATATTTTCGTAACGGCGTGTATTTGACTACGCGGTTCGCGGCGATCTTTTGGGCGGAGTCCAAATCGACATCGAAGACCATGGCGCGACCTTCGATTCCTTCTCCCTTCAGCAGCGAGGGATGAAGCTCAAAGATTCGTCCGATTACGGAGTCGTCGCCAATGTATCTCGGCGGTGCGAGTCGGATGCTCATAGGGGCGTGCCTCGACGGCATGCAACAGGCACCCGCGAAACAGGCACTCGGCAACTCGCTTCAACTCGAAGAAATCCTGCTCATCACCTTGCGCGTTGTAGAGAGTTGCCAGTGCCATGGGTGACTTCGTTGGGGAGCCGTAAGTCCGGGACTCGGATGAATTTCCTTGCCGATCTCAAATAACCGGAACTCGCGAAAATGCCGGACGTTGTAAACGATATTTCTGAACACGCCAGGCAGAAGGCTGCGGCGGAGATGGGTGAACTCGGAGGCGATTGGATTTTTTATTGCGATGTGATCTTTAGCTTCGAGTAGAAAGCGCCCGGCATGTTCCTCATTGACGAACGAGTAATTGTAAACTTCCGTGAATCCCTGCGACACCAGCTCCGCGCGAATCTGGCGGAGATATTGGCGCATAGGATCGGAAGGCGGCACGACAGAGGCGACGAGCGGCGCCGCGGGAGTGATCTCTTCATAGCCCACCATGCGTCCGATCTCTTCAACCAGGTCGTCCCGTATGGAGATATCTTTGGTTGCGCGCCAGGTTGGGACCGTAACGGTAAGGACATGCCGGGCGCAGTCTCGCTCACAGTAAACCCGAGCGCGATCAAAATCTTGCAAATAGTTCCTTCGCTAATCTGTTTACCGAGCTTGCGCCCGACAAGCTCGACCGGCAACAGAATTGGCCTGCTTTCCGGTAATGGGCCGAGATTGTCGGTCACGCCACCGCGCACGCGAATGCCTGGGCAAACCTGCGAGAAAAGCTCGACGGCTCGAGCTAAACCGCGCAATGTATTCTCCGGATCGAGTGATTTCTCAAAACGCACCGAGGCATCGGTCCGCAACTTGTACCGGGCAGCGGTAAGGCGAACGCTTGATCCCGAAAAATTTGCGCTCTCGAGAATTACACGCGTAGTTATTTCTGAGATCGCGCTATCGGCACCACCGATCACTCCGGCGAGACCGACGGGGCCTGCAGCGTCTGCAATCACCAGGTCGGCGGGGTCTAGCGTATAAGTTTCCCCGTTCAGTGCGCGAAGCTGTTCTCCTGGTGCGCCGGGCGAACGAAGATGGTATCGCCCTTCAGCTTATCGGCATCGAACGCGTGCATGGGCTGGGGCAGTTCGGCCAGTATGTAATTCGTAACATCGACGATGTTATTGATCGGATTCAGATCAAGACTCTCGAGACGCGCCTGGAGCGAAAGTGGAGACGGCCCGACCTTCACATTTTCGAAAAGCAAAGCGCTGTAACGGGGACAGAGCGCATAATCGGCAATCTGCACTTTGACTATTGGCTCGCCAAGCGGCAATAGTTCCGGCTTCACAGGATCTTTCAGCAAACCGCCCGTAATCGCGGCGACCTCGCGAGCCATACCGTAGTGGCCCCAGAGATCCGGCCGGTGGGTGAGGCTCTTATTGTCGATTTCAATGATCCAATCAGGCGCGAGTCTGTCCAGGCGCTGGCCGGGCTCCAAGCCCTCCAGCTCGAGAAGGCCCGAGTGATCGCGGTTGATCCCGAGCTTGGCTGCGCTCGCGAGCATGCCTTCGCTTTCGACGCCTTCTATAACGGTTCGGTGGATAATTTTCGTGCCGAGCGTGGCGCCCGGCGGGACCCATGGCGCAAGCAGGCCGATGCGAACATTCGGAGCACCGCAAACTACGCGGGCTTTTTTACCGTCTCCAACTTCGATCGTGGCGGACTTGTTCTTTCCCTTCGCGAGCGGCTCGATGCTGATGATACGTGCCGCGACCACGTTGTTGAAATGCGCTCCAAAGGGCTCAATGCGCTCGCATTCGGCGGTCTTCATTGTGATCAGACGCTGTAGTTCCGGCGGTTCCGTGCTTAAGCCCGGCACGAGGTCGCAGAGCCACTGATAAGAGAACTTCACCTATCTCCTTTGTACGGGATTATCAAAATTGCGTTAAGAAGCGCAGGTCTCCGCCCAGGAGTTGGCGTATATCATCAATGCCGTAACGCATCATTACCAACCGCGTGAGGCCCAACCCGAACGCGAATCCGCTCCACTCTTCCGGATCGATATTGCTCATGCGAAGCACATTTGGATGTACCAGGCCGCAGGGCAGCAGCTCTACCCAGCCACTTTGTTTGCAAACCGCGCATCCGGCTCCATCACAGATCAGGCAGTGGATATCGAGCTCGAAGCCTGGTTCGACGAACGGGAAGTAACCGGGCCGAAGGCGCACGGCGATATCGCGTTTGAAGATCGAGCTGAGCAGAGTCTTCATGAAGTAGATCAGGTTTGCGACGGAAACTTCGCGATCCACCATCATTCCTTCGAGCTGATAGAACGTGTGTTCGTGCGAGGCATCTACCTCCTCGTTTCGGAACGCACGCCCGGGGGCAATCATGCGTAGCGGCGGGCCAAACTTCCTCATACGCGCGTATTTGCACGGGCGAGGTATGGGTACGCAGCAGGTGCCCGGTGGAAAGCCAAAACGTATCCTGCATGTCGCGGGCCGGATGAGTAGGCGGAATGTTCAGCGCATCGAAATTATGCTCTTCTGTTTCCACTTCCGGGCCGTCGAGCACGGCAAAGCCAAGCGATGTGAAAAGATCTTCAATTTCATTTTGAAGTTGCGTAATCGGGTGCAGGCTGCCGGGGCGCACACCCGGTGCCGGCAGTGTTACGTCGATCCATTCTTTGGCGAGGCGGCTAGCCAAATCGGCGTGCTCAAAGCGGCGCTTTTTCTCGTCATATTCGCTTTCAAGATCGTCTTTGACGGAGTTCAGCAGTTTCCCGAGGCGGGCACGCTCTTCGGGCGGGAGCTTTCCGAAGTTCCTGGTAATTTGGGCAAGCGTTCCCTTACGGCCGAGCGCCTCTACTCTCGCCTCCTCCAATTCCTCCACCGAAACCGCCGAAGCAAAACCTGCGAGGGTAGCGCGGCGGAGCTCTTCGAGTTGTCCGTCCAACATCATTCGTACTATTGCAGTTTTGCGCCGAGGCTCTTCGAGCAGTCGCGCGACGTCCTGACGCCCATTCGTCAGAGCCAAATCGAGCGCAGCCTGATTGTTTTGCGCACGAGTGTTTATGTGCGCTCCATGCGCGAGCAATACCTCAACCATTTCACGATTACCGCTCTGCGCCGCGGAATGCAAAGCTGTCCAGCCGGCTTCTTGAGGTGAATTTGCGTCGGCTCCCCTGTCCAGAAGCAGCCGCACAAGCTCGACTTGACTTCCGGCGGCTGCCGCATGCAGAGGCGTGTTTTTCATGGCGTTCGTAGAGCGCGCGTTTACATCGGCGCCGCGGTCGAGCAACGCACTCGCCACGTTCAGGATGCCCGAAAAATGCGGCGAGATGAAGCGGGGTCCAGCCATCGCCGCTGTGTGCTTCGAGCAGAGAGCTTGTCACGATCGATTTGGTCAGTTACTGCGCCAACTCGTCCGGCCGCACATGAACTGAAGAGATCGAGCTTGGGGCTAAGGCTCAGCAAATATTCGGCGATTTCTGGTTGTCTGTAATATTTCGCAAGCAGAAAAGCGTTCTGACCCGATTCGTTGGTCCCATTCAGCAGCTCGGGATCACCCGCAAGCGAGGAACGCACGCCAGCCAAATCGCCCTGTCTTATTTGATTATGGAGGGAGTTCAAATCGCCCATGCTCACGCGGCAGGGAGAAAGACTTCTTCCGTCTTGTTAAGTTCCCAATCCAAGTGATTAATGTAGAACAGCAGAATTTCACGCGGATACTTGCCTGAAAACTGTTCAAAAACTCGCTGTTGCCAACCCTGCGTCAAGATACTGTTCGGGTTTCAGATCTTTGTCAAAAAAGCCGTTCTCGTTGGGAATGCCCAGGAAATTGAGTACGTCGACAATCATCTCGAGGTGCGGCAGTAAAAAAACCTGGGACAAATCAGTTGCGAAATCCTCTTCGCCTGCTTCGATGCGGGCCCAAAGCTTCGGTACGGCCTTTCGCAGCGCCTCCGAATTGAGCTTTACAAGATGAGCTCTAAGTTTAAATCGCTCGTAGATTTGGTAGGTTTTGAGTTTGCCGATGGAGATGCCGCGCACTAGCTGCCGGAACACGTCCGGGCCTAGGGCTAGAAAGACGCCGCACATCTGCATTTCTGCCAAGCGTATCACAAGGCCGGCTGCCGAACTGACGCGTCAAAGCACGAGAAACGAATGGTTTTTCAGGCGTTTGTAAGAATTTTGTATGAACACGATCTGCTGTTCTGTGGGTGCCTGACTATTTTTCCCGGAGGTGCGCTTCCAATCTCCGGGGAAGGTCGGCCAAGTCCGCCCGCGAAGGATTTTCGGGAAATACCTCCTCCGGAACTTCAATCTCGTGAAATGTTTGCCCTGGTCCGGGTACAGGTCTTGCGGTAAGTCCCTTTCGTGCATTTACTTCCTTCGCATGACCGCGAAACGCGCCGACGATCCCTCTGTTTTCACCTGTAATGACTGTGATCTTCACTTAAACCCCCCGACCTGAAGATTGTAGTGGCACGCGGCAGACCCGGCATTCTTGATAGCCACGTAATACACGTAATAAGGTTGATATGGATCCATCAATGCTTTTCCTTGATCGAACGCAACTAACTCTGCATCAGAGGAACCGCTATCGGCGAGATTCGGACCGGAGATACATAAACCGGGATCTGGTATGGGGCCACCTCCGCCAGGTTCCCCAGCCGGGCCCCAGCCGTATTGCCAGTATTGTGTTTCCCCGGGCGCAATCCAGGTAAGCGGTCCTACATTACCGAAAAACGACATTGTTCGCCTTAGTTTCGGACGAGGGTCAGCTGCCCGATCCGAGTTGAAAAGCGCCAATAACCCTCACGTCCTCGTCCGCGCTGATCGTGATCTCAACTAAAACCCGCCGACCTGCAGGTTGTAAAGACATGTGCCCACCCCCAAATTCTTGATGCTGACGTAGTACACGTACGAACCCGAGTTCTGGGACAACTGCTTGCCTTGGTCAAACGCAATGAGCTCTGCATCGAAGGAACCGTTGAACGAGACGTTCGGACCAGCGATATTTAGCCCGTGATCATTGTTATCACCCCAGCCGTACTGCCAATATTGTGTCTCTCCCTCCTGGATCCAGGTCGTCGGCCCGACGCTGTTAAAAAACGACATTGTCTTTCCTCTTGTTTTTTAACCGAAATCGTTTACCGAGTCAAGTTTCTCAGCGCTGTGCCGTTAACATTGATTCGCCCCCGCGACAAATCGGGAGAGGCCAGGGGTATTATGCGCGCAATAAGCCTGAAAATCTATTCGGCAGCGGCAGCTAGGCGCCCGACAAGACGCTGTATACGCTACAATTTCTTGGGCTCATACGGCCAAACTCATGAGTAATTTGATTGTGCTCGGGGCACAGTGGGGCGATGAAGGGAAGGGCAAGATTGTAGACTTGCTTTCCGAGAAATTTCAGGCCGTTGCGCGTTATCAAGGTGGCCACAACGCGGGACACACGGTCTTCATCGGACAGCAGAAATTCGTACTCAAGCTGATCCCGAGCGGTGTTTTACGGCCGGGCATTCAGGCGGTGATAGGGAATGGAGTGGTGATCGATCCAGCGGCGCTGCTGGAAGAGATCTCGGCGCTCGAGGCACTGGGCGTCGATGTGAAGTCGCAGCTCAGGATCAGCAATCGCGCGCACGTCATCTTTCCCTTTCATCGCACGCTCGAAAAGATTTCGGAGGGGCGTCCGAACCGCAAAGCGATTGGGACGACATCGCGCGGTATCGGCCCTTGCTATGAGGATAAAATCGCCCGGCGCGGCATACGAATTGCGGATTTAGTGGACGTCGATTTTTCCGAGCTTTACCGCTCGCTCGCCGAGGACAAGCAGCTTATCGCCAAGGCTTTCAGAATTTCCGAGAAGGTGAATTTTCAGGAGATCCTGGACAGATATCGGGGTTATGCAGAACAGATTCGGCCGATGGTTTGCGACACGGCACATCTGTTGAACAGCATGATTGCTGAGGGGAAGAGCGTTCTGTTCGAGGGCGCGCAAGGAACGATGCTCGACATCGACTTCGGCACGTATCCGTTCGTCACCAGCTCGAGCGCAGCCGCTGGCGGGGCGTGCACGGGCACAGGCGTTGCTCCTACAAAGATCGACGGCATCATCGGGGTCTCGAAGGCCTACATAACGCGTGTGGGCGCGGGACCATTTCCTTCGGAAGACCTCACGGAAATAGGAGAAAAAATTCGACGCGCTGGAAACGAATTCGGCTCGGTGACGGGCAGGCCCCGGCGTTGCGGCTGGTTCGATGTACCGCTATTGCGGTATACGGCGGAAGTAAATGGTTTCGACAGCCTGATCATCACCAAGCTGGACGTTCTCGACGATCTGGACGAGGTTCCGGTGTGCGTGGCCTATGAAGTAGATGGGAGGGTGATGACACAGATGCCAGCCAGCACACGCCGAATGGAGGCGATCAAGCCAATTTTCGAGCGTCTTCCTGGATGGAAGCGTTCGACGCGCACATCGACCGGTCTTCGTGATCTGCCCGAGCGAGCGAAGCAGTATCTGACGTTTTTGGAGGAGAAGACGGGCGTAGAAATCGGCTCGGTATCGAACGGACCGGAGCGTAACGAGACGATGATCGTGCCTGGATCGAAGCTGGAGAAGTTGTTGAGCTAGGTAATTTCGGCCAGAAACTCACAAGCGTTGTAGATCGCTGCTTCGACCCGATCTGCTGCCTCGATATTATGGGCGGCGATGTAAGACCGGATTGCGACAAGGTCGGCGTTTGCTTTGAGGGTGAGCCGATAAAGGCTCATGCCCGGCGCTGTTGTTTAGCCCAGTCCTGTTTTCGCTTCTGCATGTTCGCACGCACTTGGTCGGCTTGGATCAACTCACCTCGCTGAGCTTCATACCAACCTTCCTGAATTTCGGCGGCAATCTGGTCACGGTTTTCAGCCAACCAGTCTTGTTGGTTGAGAAGTTCCAAAGCACGTTCAATTACTTCTTCAGCACGGGCGAACGCGCCGCTTGCAAGCCGCTTCTGAATAAGGGCTTCGGTCTCGGGCTTGAGTTCGACGATCATGGAAGTATGCCTTCAAGTTACACGAAACGCCCGGAAGCGCAAACGTGGCTACACACTACCCGGAAAAGCTGCTGAAGTCTTCTTGCGTCCTCGACCTGGTTTGACAGACTTCGTATCGAGCGACCACCGGCCCAACCGATATGTACGCGAGTAGCCGGCGGACTCATTAGCGATTGTCACGGCGATGGAGCCGCCGGAATCACATTGGTACACCTCCTCGATCCGTGCCGCACCGGCGTCGGGAGAGTGGGTGACTGGCACCGAAGTAAGTTCGCCGTTGGCGGCCAAATCAGGATCAAACGGAAATCGAATTTCGTCCCAAAATGTGATCTCACCACTCGGCGCGCCATCCTCAGCGCGATGGCTACATTCCAGAAACCGAAAATGTCCGATGTTATGGACGGGGCAGTAAGCGCGGTGAATCGTCAGACTGGGCTGCCCGGGTGCTGGAAGAGGGATGCCTTTTTCAAGGAGCGGATCAAAGATGATGCGCGATCCTGAATCTGCTTCACGCCACACTCCAAAAAAGCGCGTGAGACCTTCACTCAAGCGATATCGTTCGGGTTGATCGGCTTGGATCGCGAGTCCGATCGCGGTAGCGGAACGGGCGTAGGCGGAGCGGCGCACGCGGCGGCCAAATCGTTCCCGCAACGTACGTGCAACCAGCGGAAGCTCGCTGCCGCCACCAGTGATATACAGGGCTTCAAATTGCGCGGCTTCATGTTTGGACAGCAGTTCTTCGGCAGCGCTTATCGTTTCTTCGACCAGCGGCCGGGCTGCCTTGTAGAACTCGGCGACCGGCACTTGCACGTTAGCCCAAGCGGAGTTCACCTGTTCCAGGTCGATCATGACTCGCCGCGAGTTTGGATTCAGCGATTCTTTCTTTATCCGGCATTCTTCCAGAAGCCGGAACCACAGGGCGGCCGAGATATTGTCGCGAGCCGCTGCCGGAATGCCAGCGGCCTCTAGCGCCAGCTCAGCCAGGAGGTAATCGAAATCATCGCCGCCTATGGTCGGGATTCCCTCTGACGCGATAACGTGGTGGACCTTTTCGTCCAGGGTCACCAAAGAGGCATCGAAGGTCCCGCCACCCAAGTCGTAAACCAGAATGGTTTCCTCGCTGGTCCTGCTTTGGCGCTGCCGATGGCCGAACTCGATGCTGGCGGCGCTCGGTTCATTCAGAACACCGAGGACATCGAACCCAGCCGCACGAAAAGCCTCGACAGTCAGGAACCGTTGGTTGCTATTGGCATGAGCGGGGACGCCAAGGACGATCTGAAGCGCTTCACCGGAACGGATTCGAAGATTTGATTTCTCATGCAAGCTCAGAAACAAAGCTCTTGCAAGGCCGTTTATCAGACCGGTTACCCTCACCTGCCGTTCGCCCAAATCGAGGAGGGTCTGTGGGCCTGCGTCTTCTAGAAAACGCTTAATAGATCGGATGACGGTCCACGAATCGTCAGCCTGGGCATCCCACGCGTCCCATCCGTAGCGCCGGTCATCACCTTCGGAACTGCCGCCGCCTGGAAGCGCAATCAGAGAGGGATACCAATCCGGAGTAGTTCCGTCCGGAGCCTCAAAGGAGACGAGCGGGTAATTGCCACGGTCGGCCGCCGCAACCACAATTCGGTTCGTCCCAAAGTCAACGCCTAATTTCATCTTGCTAGTAGTTTAGCCGGTGGTCATCAGCTACGCACGCCGGATTGAGAGCTGCGACGGTTCTCCAGCGCGGGCGGTACTTCGCGAGTTATAGGACTGTTACTCCCGCGGCTTGACAGTAAATGGGATAGAATGAAACGCTCTAGATAGTCAAAAAAGAGGGACTCCAATATGGCACTGACGGCAAAGGTTCGACACGTTGGGAACGTAGCGATTGTCGATCTGAACGGAAAGATCACGCTGGGCGAGAACACGGGGATTTTGCGAGACGAATTGAGATCCCTGTTGTCCCAGGGAACGAAGAGCATTCTCTTGAACATGCAAGGCGTGGGCTACGTGGACAGCGCCGGGTTGGGCGAGTTGGTGGGCGCTTATACGACGGCGACCAACCAGGGCGGTTCCGTGAAGCTGCTGAACTTACAGGGCAAAATGAGAGATCTGATGCAAATTACGAAGCTGGAAACAGTCTTTCCTACATTTGACGACGAAAAGTCTGCCCTGGCGAGCTTTGGCGCCAAAGCTTCAGCCTAGCCGCCAGTCATCTGCGCGCGACTCGATAATCCTCAAGGGCCCACGTCTGCACGACTTTACACATCTCGAATAAACGAGATCGGGCTCGCTCGCCTATCCGGTCTTCCAGTGTCGTCCGAGCCGAGTGGGTGTGTGACAGATCTGACTTGTCGGTTAGCGGCCCGCCAATGTTTGGATCTGACAGGTTGGTCGTCGCAATGAGCGCTTTTCGATGGTTGTACCGGTAGGTCACAATCGCCGTTACGGTATCTTCCACCCAATCCGTGACACGGTGGGCGCCGATATCGTCGAGCAAGAGCACTTCGGTCTCAAGCGCGATCCGATATGCTTCACGATTACTCGTGCCGAGCGTTTCGTTGTATCCGGAACGGATTCGCTCGAGCAGATTCTGATAGTCGAAGAAAATAGCTTCGTGCCCACGCGATATCAGTGACCGGAGTGCCGCTACGGCTAAATGAGTCTTGCCGGTGCCGGTTGGGCCGGCAAGTAGCAGACCGGGTTTGGAGAGAGCGGGATACTCTTCTGCGTACCCTCCCACGATGCTCTTGATTCTCCGGAGTTCGGCGCTCGCTATGGGATTGTCCGGCGGAATTTGAAAGTTATCGAGAGAGGCGTCGCGGTATTTCTTCGGAATTTGCGCGCGTCCTTCAAGTTCCTCGGCCCGGGTAGCCGCGATGCAGGTACAGCGCTCGGCCGTCGAGATCCCTTCACGCTCAGAAACGGTCCAGCCAGTACCTCCGCACAACTTACAATCGAGTTTCAATTCAGTTCAATCCAAGTTTGCTTTCATTCCACCACGATTAACGGTTCACCCGCCGCGACGGTTGCCCCTTCAACCGCGGGAATCTTCGATACGATTCCGTCTTTTGGCGACTTCATCTCATTCTGCATCTTCATCGCTTCTACAACAATCAAACCTTGCCCGGCCTGAACAGATGCCCCCAACTGAACCAGCAGCTTGATCACCTTTCCTGGCATCTGGGCGCGCAACTCCATCGGACCAGCTGCATGCGCCTTTTTGTTCCTGCTGGAGCGATCCCTTGCATCGGCGATTGAAAGTACGTGCCGCCCGCCGCCGATCCAAACTTCCAGATTTTCTCCATTCGGCACAACGTACGCCGTAAAGCTGCTGTGGCCCAATAGAACGGAGAAGACGCCGGGCATAACCTCAGCCACAGATGCGATGCCCGAAGCCGCTCGAAGACCGTGGAGCGTGTATTCAGAGCTTGCGCCGTTCCGCCAGAGATCGAGTGTGTAGTCTTCACCATCCACTTCCACCCGCAGTTTCAACGCAACAGGCCTCGTCTGGATTCAATACGCCAGGCTCCAGGTGTTGAGGCCGTTTCTGGAACAATTTGCGGGGTTTCAGCTTGCGTATGAGCGGCGGCGAGTATGGATGCTAACAGCGCCTCCTGGTCCGGCTTAGGGCCGCGTGAACGGCTCATAAGCTCGTCTAAAAACGCGGTGTGAAGGTCTCCGGCGCGGAATTGATCGTCGGCCATCAGGCTTTTGAAGAGCCGCAGATTGGTGGTCATCCCAAGCACGCGATACTCCTCGACGGCGCGCCGCATGCGCTGGATGGCCAATTCGCGCGTTTCACCCCAGACGGAAAGTTTCGCAAGCAGCGGATCATATTCGATGGGCACCGTCCAGCCCGCATACACGCCGCCGTCAACGCGCACACCTGGACCGGAAGGCTCCGCGTACAGCGCGATTTTGCCAGGACTAGGGAAGAAATTGTTGTCCGGATCCTCGGCATAAACGCGGCACTCAATTGCCGAGCCGCGCCATCGCACATCTTTCTGCCTAATTCGGAGCCGCTCGCCGGCTGCAATGCGGATCTGCCATTGAACGAGATCAATACCCGTAACCCACTCGGTAACCGGATGCTCTACCTGAAGGCGCGTATTCATTTCCAGGAAATAGAAATTACCTTGCTTATCGGCCAAAAACTCGAGCGTGCCTGCATTCGAATAATTCGCGGCGCGCGCTATTCGTAATGCAGCTTCGCCAATCTTCTCGCGCAACTCCGGTTTAGCAAGCACTAGAGGTGATGGACATTCCTCGACAACCTTCTGATGGCGCCGCTGTATTGAACACTCTCGCTCACCGAGATGGATTAGATGGCCGTGCTCGTCGCCTAAAACTTGCACTTCAATATGACGCGGACGCTCGATCAGCTTTTCGAGGTACACTTCACCGGAACCGAAAGCTCTTTCTGCTTCGCTTGCTGCACCGCGCATTGCGGATTCCAGTTGAGCCTCGCTGTCCACGCGGCGCATGCCCTTCCCGCCTCCGCCGGCGGCCGCTTTGAGTAAAACCGGGTACCCGATACCGGCGGCGATTTCGCGAGCTTCTTCGTAATTTTGAATTCCCTGCTCCGTGCCCGGAACGATTGGCGCGCCGGCTTCAATCGCCAACCGCCGGGCGGCAGTTTTCGATCCCATCTGCTCAATCGCCTGCCACCACGGCCCAATAAACTTGACGCCAGCCTCGTTGCACGATTTGGCAAAAGGCAGCATTCTCGCTCAAGAATCCGTATCCGGGATGAATCGCCTCTGCTCCGGTTGCGCGGGCGGCGTCCAGAATTCGCGGTCCAGCCAAATAGCTTTCCGAAGACGCCGGAGGGCCGACGCAAACTGCTTCATCCGCCATCTGGACGTGCAAAGCCCGGCGGTCGGCCTCAGAAAAAACGGCAACGCTTCGGATTTCCATTTCGCGTAGCGCGCGAATGACCCGAACAGCAATTTCGCCTCGATTTGCAACCAGGATCTTTTTAAACAAATGCGCGTGACCCCGAACAACGTTGTACCAAAGGCAAAACTGGACTAATTGTGCTACAGGAACGCTTGCGACCGTCGAAGCGAACCATCACACTGGTACATACGGAAACAGCCAGTGTAGCTTTAGATGTGATTCACCCATCGGGCGAGCGCACGCGAATTGCGATTGAGCCTCTACCTTTCCGGATCGGGCGCGGCCCTGACAATCACTTGATCCTGCGCGACAACCGAGCTTCGCGCTCGCATGCCTCGATCTGCAAGGATGGCGGCACATTCACAATCGAAGACCTCGATAGCCTGCATGGCACCTGGGTCAACAGTCAACGAATCGAAGGTGTAACCCCGCTTAGAACTGGCGATGCCGTTCATTTCGGATTCGAAGATTCCTATCGCTTGGTTTTCTCCGATTCGGACGGCCGCATACGTCGGATTTTGGACCAGTTCTCGGAGCCATCATCTGCGGGTAGTGCTGCGGGTAGCTTCAGTCGATTGCGGGCGCTGGTCGAAATCGCGCGTACGTTGCACAGTCCTCTCGGCGCGAACGAAATACTCGCTGCGATAGTGGAAGTTGCGTTGGCGCTCACCGCCGCCGAGCGCGGATTTCTTCTGCTGCGCTCTGATGACAAGCTGGAGATGAAAGTCGGACGGGATGCCCGCGGCTCGACACTTCTGGAATCGGATCTAAATGTGCCCACCGCAGTGATCGACGGCGCACTGCGCGGACGGCACGATCTGCTTTCAATGAGCTTGGGTTCGGAGCACGTAGAACCCCAGGACTCGTCTGGAGAT
This sequence comes from uncultured Acidobacteriaceae bacterium, assembly GCA_963771565.1. Taxonomy (GTDB): domain Bacteria; phylum Acidobacteriota; class Terriglobia; order Bryobacterales; family Bryobacteraceae; genus Bog-105. Next base: position 87,008 of record CAVYUB010000011.1, on the reverse strand, counting down.
GTGGAGTTCGGTAACGTTATCTGCGTTCCCCTCGTGCGATTCCGTAATATTCACGCGGAAGAGACACTCTCGCTGTCTTCGCAAACGGATACTGTGGGATTGCTGTACCTGGACTCCCGTCAGAAACAGACGCGGCTGTCAGACCTGAATCGTGAGCTGCTGCATACGCTCGCGCTAGAGGCTTCAACGGTCCTTGAAAACGCAAGTCTTCTGGAACAAGAACGGCGGAAGTGGCTATTGGAGCAGGAACTTCGCATTGCACGCGAAATTCAGCGGGGTCTTCTTCCGCAACACTTTCCGAATTCGGGCTGGTTTCGCGCAGCAGGATCGAGTCTTGCATCCGCGGAAGTGTCAGGGGACTACTTTGATATTCGTCCCGCTGGAGACGATATGTGGGCAGCAGTGGTCGCAGACGTCTCAGGAAAAGGAGTTAGTGCGGCACTTTTGGCATCGCTGTTGCAAGGAGCTTTTCTGCTGGCTTCGGAACTAGGGACACCGATCGGCTCCTTGATGTCGAAAATCAATCGCTTCTTGATCGATCGAGCCCAAGGCGAGAAATACGCGACCTTGTTTTACGCAACCCTTCAGCGCTCGGGTGCACTCATGTGGGCCAACGCCGGCCATTGTGCGCCACTTCTGGTGAGGGCAACTGGCGAGCTTGACGAGCTTCAGACTACTGGCATGCCACTGGGGCTTCTGCCTGAAGCGACCTTCGAAGTAAAGCGACTTCAACTCGCGGATGGCGACAACATTGTCGCGTTCAGTGACGGGTTAACTGAGGCAGAAGACAGCGAAAAGAAAACATTCCAATCGCAGCTCAAGTCCGCTCTGCAGCTTTCGGCTGGTATGAGCGCAGGAGAAATTCACGGCCGGCTTATTGCAGAGGTCATGCGATTCCAGGAAGGCAAACGGTTGCGTGATGACGTGACCGTCCTTGTGATGGAATATCGAGGAAGCGAAGCATGAAGCTGTAGCTTGCAGTTACTGATATTCCACGGATACGAGAAAAAGACCGCTGGCCGGCACGGTAGGTCCGGGCTTAATCGCGCACCCGGGCGCAAGCCGCGCTAGCACATCGTCGCGGCTCAGATTGCCTTTGCCCATTTCCAACAGCACGCCGACAATGTTTCGGACCATATGCTTCAAGAAACCGGAGCCCGTAATACGGTAGACCAAACCGCGTTCTTGTTTCGAAAAACTGGAATGGAAGATAGTTCGCACCCTCGATCCCGCGGAGCGAATCGGTATCGTCAGCGGCCGCGAACGCGGTGAAATCGTGCTCGCCTTCGAATAGCTGGAGCGGCTTCGATCATCGCGAATTCATCGAGCGGATATGGATGGTGATAAACGAAGCGCCACTCGAATGGCGGGCAGATCTCTTCGCGAAAAATCCGGTACTCGTAAGTTTTGCAGAGCGCATCGAAGCGCGGATGGAAGTCGGGCCGAGCCTCAGCGACCCGACTTATACGGATGGACCGCGGCAGCAGCCGATTCACTGCTCGGCGGAAATTATCGGGCGGAATTGGGTTTTCAATTGACACGGCCGCTACTTGGGCCAAAGCGTGCACACCTGCATCGGTACGTCCTGAAGCGGCGACGTGTACCGGCTTGCCTTCAATCGTTCCGATTACCTCTTGAAGAATGCCCTGGACGGTCGGCAATCCCGGCTGCACCTGCCAGCCATTAAAATCTGTGCCGTCGTAAGCAATTTGAAAGCGCAATCTTCTCATTGCTGCATTCCAGCTTCCCAAATACGGACAGCAGAGGGGAGTGACGACTCGATTAACTCCGCAACTAGCGCTTTAGAATAAACCCTTTACAATGAGGGCTCAATTGGACCTCATCGTGCGTAATTCCTAAATTCGATCACTTCCGATATCCTGCGCTACCATGAGAAATCACGGAACCTAACTCGCCCGCGTGTCGTTCTCATGTGGGACGGTCCAGTTGTGACAGTTGGGCCGCGTGTGGTCGTATATGAAGGTCCCAAACGATTTTGATGAGAAGATTTCAAGCACCTCTGTCATTGCTCTGCACCTCGCTGCTAATTGCCGCCTCCTCATTCGGCCAAAACGCAATTAGAATTGAGCCCCCGAAAGGCGGCTTGGGTTGGCTAACCCGGCCGTATCAGAAACCGACTGTTCCGCCGATCAATCTGAGCAATTCGGATCGCCTGGAGGCCCTTGTCCGCGCGGGGAATCTGTACCTTTCGGCTCAGGACACGATCGCACTCGCCCTCGAGAATAACTTGGACATCGAAATACAGCGCTATGGACCGCTGCTTGCGAGAGAAATTACGAAGCGTGCCAAGGGAGGCGGAGCCCTGCGTAATGTGGGCGTAGGGGTAGCAGCGGGGCCGCAGAGTGTTAGTTTGACCGGCGTAAGTCTGACTGCTAGCGGTGGGGCCACCACGGGGAACGCCGGGGCGGGCGTAAGCTCCGGCGGCGGTATTGTTACCCAGCTCGGCCCAGCGATTCCGTTGCTCGATCCGCAATTGAATTTTTTCACCCAGTTCGCGCATACGACGAGTCCGCAGAGCAACACTCAGCTAACAGGGACAACAGCGCTGGTTTTGGGCACCCGCACCTACCAGGCCCAATTTCAGAAAGTTTGGGACTTCGGGTTAAACGCTGCACTCACTTACTCCAGCCAAAGAACCCGGGTGAACAGCCCGTTTTTCGACTTAGACCCGTTTACTTCGGGATTCCTGGATCTGACGATCACACAACCCTTGTTGCAGGGCTTTGGCAGAGCGGTCAATGGACGCAACATTCGTGTTGCGAAGAACAACGAAAAAGTCACTGATTTGCAGTTCAAGCAGCAGGTGATTACGACCGTTTCTTCCGTGCTCAATTTGTATTGGGATCTGGTGAGCTTCAATGAGGATCTGCGTGCCAGAAAAGACGAACTTGCAACTGCCCAACAACTTTACGAAGACAACAAGAAGCAGGTTGCGATTGGAACGTTGGCTCCGATCGAAGTCACCCGAGCTGAAGCGCAGGTCTACTCGAGCCAACAAGATCTTCTCATCTCCCAAACCAATCTTCTGCAGCAGGAGACGGTATTGAAGAATGCGCTGAGCCGAAACGGCGTTGCGAGCCCCACCATAGCGGAGGTTCACATCGTACCGCTCGACACCATCTCAGTCCCGCCGAGCGATAACCTCAAGCCGATAAATGAACTTGTCGATGCAGCACTTGGTGCGAGAGTCGAAATCGCGGAAAACCGGATAAACATAGAGAGCAACAAAATGAACCTGGTCGGGATCAAGAACTCCTTGAAACCCACCCTGAATGCGTTTGCAGAGTTGACGAATAATGGCTTATCGGGTACTCAGAACCCGCTCGCCATTCCTTTCATACCTGAGGATCCCCTCTTAAGAGCTGACCCATTTTTGGTCGGGGGTTACGGCAATCTCCTGAGTCAGATAGGTCGTCGCGACTACCCTAGCTATTCAGCGGGATTCTCGCTGAATATTCCGCTTCGCAATCGCGCGGCGCAATCCGACTATGTTTCGAGCGAACTGGAGTTGCGGCAGAATGAGCTCGGACTTCAGAAGAGTATAAACCAGGTTCGAGTTGATGTGCAGAACGCGGTTATCGGCTTACAGCAAGCCCGCGTGCGCTACGATTCCGCAGTGAAGGCGCGGATTCTGCAGCAGCAGACGCTAGATGCCGACAAAAAGAAGTACACTCTCGGCGCCTCCACCGTGTTCCAAGTCGTAACGGATCAGCAAACCCTAGCTGCAGCCGAAAGCTCAGAAACGCAGGCGTTGGCTAACTACAGTCACGCGCGGGTCGCGTTTGATCAGGCGCTAGGCACTACGCTGGGCGAGAATCACATCTCGATTAACGAGGCGTTGTCAGGACACGTCGCCCGCAAATCCGTGTTGCCAGCCAATCTTCCCGCTGAGACCAGGCAATGACGAGCTTTCTCCCGTCTTCTTTGCCCTCACTTCGCAGATGCGTTGCTATCGCCCTTTGCATCGTGTCGACCACTCCCAACGCTTGGGCTCAAACGCAGTCCATTGCACCAGTAAGGCCAAAAGCACCGATCATACTGCGACCGTATTTGGCGCCGTATGTGCCTCCAGTTCGGCTTTCGAACTCCCCTCGAATCCGCGATCTCGTCCGCGCCGGCAAGCTGTATCTCACCGCCCAAGACGCCATTGCCCTGGCGTTAGAAAACAATATCGATATCGAAGTGGCTCGCTATAATCCGCTCATTGACGAGTGGCAACTCGAGCGCGCGCAAGCCGGAGGAGCACTGCCCGGCGTGCCGAGCGCTTCGTCTCAGGTGAATTCTGTTACAAGCGGCCAGGGTGTTGCGGGCAGCCAAGCTGCAGCAGGTGTCAGTGTTTCAACAGGCAGCACATCTGGAGCATCGAGGGCGAACGCGACAGTGTCTCAAATAGGTCCAGTAACCCCTACACTAGACACCACGATTCAGGACACTTCTGTTTTCTCTCATCAATCATCTCCTCAAGCGGACCCCCGACAAAGTCTCGTCCCCAACCTGGTCTCAGATTCCCGCATCTACAACGCTACGGTGAACCAGGGTGTCATTACAGGCGGGAACGCGACGCTGACGTATCACGAGGAATACTTGAAGGAGAATACGCCGACAGATATTCTGAATCCTTCCTACGCACCTTATCTGCAGCTTTCCTTGCAGCACAATTTCCTGAATGGATTTGGAATAGCTGTCAATAGCCGCACAATTACGGTTGCGAGAAACACGTTGAATGCATCCGATCTGACTTTCAAGGGTCAGGTAATTGCGACTGTTGCGAACGTGTTGAACCTCTATTATGGACTGGCCGCGGACTATGAAGATTTAAGAGCCAAGAAAAGCGCCCTTACTGTCGCGCAGCAGTTCTACGAAAACAACAAAAAACAAGTTGAGCTTGGCACGATGGCGCCACTCGATATCACGACAGCGGAAGCGCAGGTGGCATCGAGCCAGCAGGATCTGGTCACATCGCAAACAAATCTTCAGCAAGAGGAAGTCCAACTGAAAAATGTGCTAAGCCGCACCGGGTTGGGCGATCCTCTTTTGCGGGAAGTGCAGGTCATACCTGTCGACCGCATCGTGGTCCCGGAGAAGGATAATCTTCCTCCCTTGAAAGATCTAGTTACGAGGGCTCTCGCGAGCCGTACTGACATCGCACTCGAGAAGGTGAACCTCACTAACGCTCAGGTTTCCGCGCTGGGCACAGAGAATGGCGTGCTCCCAACTCTGGAGGGTCTCGCTACGGTGAAGCAGGCGGGCCTTGCCGGGCCGGTAAACCCCATCGGGATTGTACCTGCTGACCCCTATTTCGTCGGTGGCATCGGTAATGCTCTCGGCCAAGCGTTTCGCCGCAATTTCCCCACCGAAAACGCCGGTGCCTTTTTCTCGGCGACAGCGCGCAACCAGCAGCCTCAGGCCGACTACGCGATCGACCAACTCCAATTGCGCCAATCTCAGTTGCAGAACCGGAAAGATCTGAATCAAATCGCAGTCGACGTGTCGAACCAGGTGATCGGGCTGCAGCAGGCCCGTGTTCGGTATGAAGCGGCTGTTAGAAATCGTGTTCTTGAACAGCAATTACTCGACGCGGAACAGAAGAAGTTTGCGCTAGGTGCTTCAACCAGCTTCCTCGTCGTGACGCAACAGCGAGATTTGGCGACCGCACAGTCGAACGAGGTAGCCGCATTGGTGACGTACAGCAATGCTCGGGTGTCTCTGGACCAGACCCTCGGAACGACGCTGGATGAGAACCACATTTCGCTCCAGGAAGCTTTGTCCGGACGCGTTGCCCGCCCCTCCGCGATACCAGCTTCACCGCCTAGTCAGCCGTAACGGGTACGAATAAGGCGAGTTCTTCCAGGTCGTTTTGTCACGATCGGGTATGCATCCGTTTCCAGACTGGTAAAAAATGCGCTTCTGAAAGCCCGCGCTTCGGCTAAGTATTTGAAAAACTGGCGGCATCTGTATTGGCATCTCAAATGCACAGTTAGGAGGTGCAACAAGACAAGATTTGGCTCAGGGAACAATGGTTGCTCCGCATCCAAAACCCGCAGCATTAAGACACTCCAACCACTAACTTCTACACCAACCCAACAGCACACCCCACCCGACCAGTTCCCTGAGCATCAAATTACCGAGAGTCGCCGGCATCAGCCGGCTTATTCTTTTTGGGGAACAGACGAAACTTCCTTTTGAATCTTGGACGGCTTCTTCTTATGGAAATGATTCTTTAGGTTGAGGAAAGGCCGCTCAATGAGGACATGCAGAGCAGAGGCCAGCACTATCGCGATAATTAGCTGGGATATCAGAGTGGCAATCACATGCTGAAAGTGAATATGTCCGACAATCCGCGGCCATAGAATGTCCTGTGCATAGCCATGGCACAGATACAAGGAATAAGAGATCGCGCCAAAGTACCGAGCCACTGGATTATTCAAGAATGTTGTGGGTCGGCAAATAACCGAAATTAAAATGACTGCAAGCAGATATGTCGGAACATCAGGTACACGCTGGAACACAAATACGAAAGCTAATGCGCAGATTGGTATCAGCGGATACCTGATCCAACTTGGAGGGACCCACCCCCGTCGCGCCAAAATAGCAATGAGGCAACCGAGCACAATTGGATCCAAACGAGTATCGAACGCAAACCAGGTATAGGTTCGATATCCGAATAAAACCAAGACGTAACGATAAAGTGGTTCGAAGATCAAAACTCCTACGAGAATTTTGATTAGTTTCGTTCCTCCAACCCACGTCAAGATCAGAGGCCACAATAGATAAAATTTTTCCTCGACCCCTAGAGACCACGCCTGCGTCATGTAGCTGTAGTTGTGCCGAATTGCGCTGTAGTAGTCGCCTAGGTAGAAAAAATAGGCCCAGCGCCCGACAAACGGGCCAGCTAACCGGCACAAAACCCAAACAACATAAAAGACCGGGAAGAGTCGTAATGCACGACGGATATAGAATTGCCGCTTATCGAGTCGCCCAGTTTCATCAAGTTCCTTGAGCAGAAGCCACGTAATCAAGAGCCCGCTCAACTCGAAGAAAAGAGTGACTGCAAACGGCCCCGGAAAGAGATAAGAAAGGTTCCACGGGAGCAAATAGTGCCAGACTACGACTGCAAGCGCCGCCACACCTCGCAAGCCATACAGACTGGGAATTTCGCGCTTGGACAGATTAGTGATAGAGGATTCAAGTCAACTGAACGCTCAGATCTCCGCTTTGCCTCTCGCCGCACAGGCCCGGGCGCTGGATCTGGAACTGGTTGGAGTATCGAAGACATTCCAAGCTTCCTTGTGCGCAGAATGAGAAGCTCAACAGCTAACTGCTAGGCTCACAGCGTGCCGCAACTCCACTGTAGTTCGGTCAGCAAGGTGTAGAGCTTTAACTTTTCTTAAGAGTTGGGAATCGGCCTTGATCTACAGGAATGCGCGTTAGAGGATTTTGAAGAGGGTCGGCCCATGCTAGGACGAACAGAGGCTCCGGAGCCAGGAATGCCAGCATCGCTATTGCTCATCGATGACGACGCTGAGCTGTGCAGCATGATGAAGGAGTTTTTTTCCCAGATGGGTTATCAACTGGACTGTGCATACGACGGCCGGGATGGATTGTCGCGTGCGCTACAGGGCCAATACGACCTAGTGATCCTAGATGTCATGCTGCCGATTGTCAACGGGTTCACGGCTCTGGAGCAGTTGCGGCGACGTAAGGATGTGCCGGTAATCATGTTGACGGCACGTATCCATCCACACGACCGTATCGCAGGCTTGGATAGAGGAGCCGACGATTATCTACCCAAACCGTTCGATCCCGATGAGCTGCTTGCGCGGGTTCGCGCGGTACTGAGGCGCACCGAAAGGCTGCGGCGTAGCGGCGATTCAATCAGGATGTTTGGGGATATCCAGGTGAATATCGGCACTCGCGAGGTCCGGAGTGCAGGCGAGACAGTAGAACTCACTGCTTTGGAGTTCGACATTCTCGACCTTCTGATCCGTTCTGCCGGTCGCATCGTGTCGCGAGACGAGATCATGGCAACTTTATTCGAGCGTGAAGCGAGACCGTATGACCGTTCTCTCGACGTGCACATCAGTCATTTGCGCAAGAAGCTTGAGCACGGGCGCGCTCTTATCCATACGGTCCGCGGTATAGGATACGTTTTCACCACAGAGCCAAAACCGAGTCTATGAAGTCTCTTTACATCGGAATCATGCTGACGATGTTGGGCACGCTGTCGCTCTCGCTGATCGTGTTCATACTGATCTCGAATCATGTACAAAAAGACGATCTTTATCCCGTGTTTGAGGCTATGGACGAGTTGGAGCTTGAGCACGCGCGTGACGCACTCGACAAGGGAGGTCCGCCAGCGGTATCGGCCTACATGGAGCGACTGAATCGCCTCTTCGGTATATCTCATTACTTGCTGGACTCACATGGTCTGGATGTCGCGTCCGGTCAAAGCCGATCAGCATTGCGTCCCCGCTCCCCATCCGCTAAATCGCGCGGTTATGTGAACGGGCGACTGATTATCACCCACGAGTCAGCGGACGGACAATATTGGTTTGTAGCTGTCGATCCGAAGCAGCCTAATAGGTGGACGTTTTTCCCCTACTATTTCTTGGTAATTGGGGTGACGGGCATCCTGTGCTGGTTGGCTGCTGTCGGTGTGGTATCGCCCATCCGAAAGATAACAACTGCACTTGATCGATTTGGGCAGGGAGATTTGTCAGCTCGCGTGACGATGCCACGGCAGGACGAAGTCGGCGGCTTGGCACGTTCGTTTGACGGAATGGCAGAGCGCATTGAGAAATTGGTTGTCAGTGAGCGCAGACTCCTGGAAGATATATCGCACGAGCTGAGGTCCCCGCTCGCACGGTTAAAGTTCGCTGTCAGGCTGGCCAGAACGAACTCCGACCCCAATACTGCGTTTGAGCGCGTCGACCGTGAGGTAAACCGGATCACCTCCCTCGTCTCCGAAATTGTCGAGCTGACTCGAACCGAAGGAGATCCACTCGCTCGAAAAGCGGAACCCGTTCCCCTCGGCGAGGTTATTGAAGAGACGGTGCGTGACTGCCTGCTGGAGGCTGAATTTCGCGGCTGCAGCATACGCTTGGAAGGGCAGCTTTCCGGTACTATTTCAGGTGATCGCGAACTCGTTCGGCGCGCAGTGGAGAATGTACTGCGTAACGGGATTCGCTATTCGCCGGAACGGGCGATAATCAATGTTGCTTTGTCCGAAAACTCCGATGCCGCAACGATTAGGGTCCGTGATTACGGCCCAGGTGTCCCCGACGAAGCGACCACGCAAATCTTCGAGCCATTCTTCCGAGTTGAGGAGGCCCGGGATGCCGGGAGCGGAGGGATTGGCCTTGGTTTATCTATCGCAAAACGCGCCGTGCAACTGCATTGTGGAACGATTACTGCGCAGAACGCTCGTCCCGGTTTATGCGTGCAAATCGTTCTTCCGTTTACCAGCAGGTGTGTCAGGCCCAGTGTTTGAAATGTAGAGTTCTCGCAAACCTAGCCAGCAGCACTGGTCGGCATTCGTATAGTGGGTCTGTGCAGGAACTCCGTGTGCTTCCGTTGATCTCGAGCGCCACCGAGATTGTGCATGCGCTCGGTCTTGGCCAATTCCAAGTCGGCAGATCGCACGAATGCGATTACCCGGCCGATGTTGCCTCTCTGCCCGTGTGCACGAATCCGGCTATTTCTGTTTCTGGATCAAGTGCCGAAATTGACCGGCTGGTGAAGGATCGCTTACTCTCTGCTGCGAGCGTCTACAAAGTGGATTCGGAGCTCATCAGGCGCTTACGGCCTACGCACATCATCACGCAAACGCAATGTAAAGTTTGCGCCGTCAGCCTGGAAGATGTCGAGCGTGCCTTCAAAGCAGATATCGCCCTGGACGCGCGCATTATCTGCTTGGAGCCCTACGCGCTTGATGACGTCTGGAAAGATATCCGCCGGGTCGCGACGGCATGCGGCTATGAAAGTGCCGGAGAAAGGCTAATCGCCTCATTGCAAGATCGAATGCTCCGGATCGAGAACCGCGCGAAATCAGCCGCATCAAGACCGAGTGTCGCGGCTATTGAATGGCTGGAACCGCTGATGGCTGCGGGGAATTGGGTTCCCGAGTTGATCGAAATGGCGGGAGGGAAAAATCTGTTTGGCGTGCCGGGCGGACACGCGCCATGGATGACGTGGGAACAACTCGTTTCAGCCGATCCTGATTTCATAATCGCTCTGCCCTGCGGTTTCGATCTTGAACGGACGCGCGCTGAAATATTTTGGCTATCGGACCGTGCCGGTTGGGAAAACCTGCGCGCAGTTCGTGAAGGCGCAGTTTTCGTCACAGATGGCAATCAATTTATGAACCGGCCAGGACCCCGGCTGGTCGAGTCACTTCAAATATTCGCCGAGATAATTCACCCTGACTTATTTCCGCCCACGCTCGAGCATGTGGGATGGGAACGGCTTAATTAACAGCAAACGCCATAATAATGCCGGTCGGCATCTGCGGTTATCACTTTCATCGAAGCTGCCGATGAGATCGTAGTGAGCGAGCCGGTTACCTGGTTAATGCCCGTTAAAAACGGGATGCCCTATCTTCCGCTGACGCTGGAAGCAATCGCCAATCAGACTTACAAGAACCAGACCATTATTGCCTGGGATAACGGCTCCAGCGACGGGACGGTAAAGGAGCTTCGGCGATGGATTCCAGGAAGGCTCCCGGGGGTGGTGATTAGCCATCAGCCGATGCCGCTCGGGTCGAGCTTGGCCGTCATGGTGAATCTAGCAGCCACAGAACTGTGCGCCAGAATAGACGCCGATGACATCAGCATGCCGACTCGCCTGGAGAGGCAAGTTGCTCATATCCTGACGCACCGGGATGTCGTAGCGCTGGGGTCACAGGCTACCCTGATCGACGCAGAAGGAAAACCAACCGGCGGGTCATGGGATTGTCCCTCGAGCGATGCCGAGGTGCGATGGCTCACTCGTTGGCAGAGCGGTCTAATCCACCCGGCTGTCCTTTTTCGAAAATCGGCAGTCTTGCGAGCCGGCAACTACGCCGACGTAGAAAGTGAAGATTGCGAGCTCTGGATTCGACTCTGCCCGTTCGGTGAAATATACAGCCTGCCGGAGGTGCTCTTATTCTATCGGCGCCACGCAGGAAGTATAAGCGGCACTTACACGGATTTCTTCGCTGGGCAGTTGAGGAGTGCGCGAAACGCCGCCGCCCACTTGTTTCCGCCTCTTAATCCCAAGCAAGCTTTGGAATTATGGCGCCTTGCACACCCGCGGCAGGTTGAGCAGACCGGGCCGGTCACGCTGAGACATATGCTCCATTTCTCACGGGCCGCCATGCTTCTAGCTCGTACATGCGGGAAACCCGACGATTACTTCAAGAAGACACCCACCTATCAGGCGCAAGCTTATTGGCTTCGAAGAAAATTCTTGCAGCGCTGTGGGCTCTTGAAGGTCGCGGATGCGCGTCATTATCTTCGCGCACGGCTAAGGCCCGCAACTCTGGAGCGATAGTCCCACGCGGCAATTCCTCAGGTGAGGGTTTTTCTTCCGTCAACGCTCTTTGCGATTGCCTCGGCAATCACTTTGCCATGGAACCGGCCGTTCTCGATGAAGATCTCGTTCGTGTGTGTGCCCGCCACAATAACTCCCGCCAGATAGATTCCCTTCCGCTCGCTTTCCAAAGTCTCGCGATCCGTAATGGGCTTCGAAGTAGCAGGATCGAGATGGATTCCATGCTCCGCCATGAACTCGAAATCCGGCCGATAGCCTGTCATCGCAAAGACAAAATCGTTTTTGATTGTGACCTCGCCCTCGGGCGCTTGCAAAACCACATCGTACGGACGGATTTCCTTAACGGTGCTGCGGAAGTAGGCCTTCACCTCGCCATTCGCGATTCGGTTCTCGATGTTCGGCCTGATCCAATACTTCACGTTATTCGAAATTCCGATGCCGCGGTGCACCATCGTTACGCGGGCGCCAGTCCAAAATAGATCCAGCGCGGCGATTGCTGCAGAATTCTTTGCCCCAACAATCAACACATCTTGGTTGTAGTAAGGGTGGGGCTCGCGATAGTAATGGATGACCTTCTTGAGATCCTCGCCAGGCACATTTAGCCGGTTTGGGATATCGTAATAGCCGTTCGCAATGATGACCTTCTTTGCTTGGTAGCAGAAACGTTCACCTCGGCTCGTTTTTGTCCGTGCGATGAACTTGCCGTCTTCGCCATCGATACCGAGAACGCGCTCGTATTGATGAATATTTAAGTTGTAGTGATCCGCAACACGCCGGTAATACTTCAGCGCTTCAGTGCGCCCTGGCTTTTCATTGAGTGACGTCATCGGAATGTCGCCAATCTCGAGCAGCTCAGGCGTCGTAAAAAAAACTAGATTTATTGGGTAGTGATAAATGGAGTTAACAACGCAGCCTTTGTCGAATAAAACCGGCGATAGCCCGCGTCTCTGTAGTTCGATGCCGCAGGCGAGCCCCGTCGGACCGGCCCCAACGATCGCAACATCAAACTGCTCCATTCACATGACCTTTTGAACACGGCATCTTAGAGGAGCGCTCCAACTCTCTCATAGACGCTTTCAAGTGCTGAAGACAATGACGTAGTATCTTTTCCGGCGCCTTCCGCCATATCCGCGCGCCCACCGCCTTTGCCGCCGACTGCGCGCGCGACCTCGCCGACCAGCTTGCCGGCCTGCACTTTGCTCGTAAGATCCTTGCTGACGGCCGATACGATCGCAATATTCGAATCATTGACGGATGCCATCACGATTACCGCGCTGCCCCATTTGTTGCGCAGCGAATCAGCAAGCGTCCGAAGCTGGTCTCGATCCATGCCCTCCACCTTTGCGGCAAGCACGGTAGCGCCCTTAAGCTCGCGGCCTTTTAGCTTGTCTAGCTGCTGATGAGCCATTTGCGTTTTGAGCTGATCTACCTGGCGCTCCAGGATTCTTTGCTGTTCCAGAACTTTCTCCATCTGATCTAGCACGCCGTTTTCAGTGGTATGCAACAACTCGCCTGCCTTGGCAAGTTGCGCGCTCGCCTCCTGGAATTTCTCGAGGGCCCCCTCGCCAGTGATGGCCTCAATTCGCCTTACGCCAGCGGAGATGCTGCCTTCGTAAACGATCTTGAATAATCCGATGTCGCCGGTTCGCCGGACATGCGTGCCACCGCACAGCTCCCGGCTGAAACCCGGAATGCTCACCACCCGCACGTTTTCACCGTACTTCTCGCCGAACAACGCCATAGCGCCTGTCGCTAGTGCCTGCTCGAGATCCATGACGTCCGTCGCGACTTCAGTATTTTCGAGAATTCGCTGATTAACCAACCGCTCGACTTCACACAGCTCGCCATCCGTCATAGCGGAATAGTGAGTAAAATCAAAACGCAGTCTGCCCGGTTCTACCACGCTTCCAGCCTGCTTCACATGCGTACCCAAAACCTGGCGTAGCGCGGCATGAAGAAGATGCGTCGCCGTATGATTGCGCATCGTCGCGCCGCGCAATGGGCGATCGATGACACCGATCAACTTATCGCCCGTCCTGATCGGCTTCAGCACATGAATTTTGTGCACGATGGTTGAAGCTGTAGGTTTATAGGTGGTCTCGACCACCGCAACTTTCTCGCGGGTTTCAGGATCGAGCAGCAAACCCGTGTCTCCGACCTGTCCACCCGACTCCGCATAGAACGGCGTCTTCGGAAACACAGCCTCTGCCTGCCCGTTCTCTACCAGGTCAACCGCGCCCCTATCGACGATCAGCTTCAACACCTCTACTGGCGCTTCGAGGCTCTCGCGGCCTACGAATTCAATAGCGGGAAGTTCTTTATAGACGTCTGCGATCTGCGCCTTGTCCGCGCCCCTCCAGCTTGCGCGTGCCCGCACGCGCTGCTTCTCCATCTCCGCTGCAAAATTCTCGCGATCGATTGTGAGACCGAACTCGCGCGCCATTTCCTCCTGTTCATCGAGCGCCAGGCCGTATGTGTCGTACAACTTGAATGCCGAGAATCCAGGCAGAACACCGTTTACAGCCGATTTCGCCTCATCGTGAAAGAAACGCTCTGCGACCTGGAACGTTGTTGCATATCGGTGCTCTTCATCATGCACAATGCGCGCGACTCGCTCCATGCTCTCCTCGAGCTCCGGATACGCAGGCTTCATCAAGTCGGCGACGAAATCAGTCAATTTGTGGAGATATGGCTCAGTTGCACCGACGAGACGTCCATTTCGCATCGCCCGGCGCATAATCTTGCGCAATACGTACCCGCGGCCGTCGTTCGAGGGCAGGACTCCATCATGAATCAGGAACGTTGTCGCACGAGCATGATCCGCATTTATGCGAAGCGCAATGTCCGTTTTTTGGTCAGTATGCATTTTGACGCGCATCAACTCGGCTCCGCGCTCGACGATGGGCCGCAGGAAATCCGTATCGTAATTCGAAAGGTGCCCTTGGAGCACAGCGGTCACCCGCTCGAGCCCCATGCCTGTGTCTATCGACGGCTTTGGCAGCGGCGTCATCGTGCCATCAAGCGAACGATCGAACTGCATGAATACGAGATTCCAGATCTCTACGTAGCGCCCGCCAGCATCCAGCGGAAACTGCTCGTGTTCGTGGCCTTCTTCTGCTGCTTCCGGCCCTAGATCGTAGTGAATCTCCGAGCACGGACCGCATGGCCCGGTCTCGCCCATCTGCCAGAAATTGTCTTTTTCATCCAGGCGAAAAATTCGGTCTTTCGGAAGCCCGGCTACTTTGCGCCAGAGCTCGTCGGCTTCGTCATCTTCGCGAAAAACAGTGACGTAAAGCTTGTCTTTCGGCATGGCGTACCAGTTCGAGCCGGTTACCAGTTCCCAGGCAAACGCGATTGCGTCTTTCTTGAAGTAATCGCCGAAGGAGAAATTGCCCAACATTTCGAAAAAGGTCTGGTGCTTGCGGGTATAGCCAACGTTATCGAGATCGTTGTGTTTGCCGCCTGCTCGCACGCATTTTTGCGAAGAGGTCGCACGCGAATAGTCCCGCTTCTCCAGGCCAAGGAAAACTTCCTTGAACTGATTCATGCCCGCATTTGTGAACAGCAGGGTCGGATCGTTGGCGGGCACCAGCGAGGAGCTGCGAACAATCTTGTGCGCCTGTCCGGCGAAGTAGTCTAAGAACCTCGCCCGAATCGCGTTTCCGGTCATTTTAATTTAAGTTTCGCATCCGGACTGGTGGATGCGGGTTATTTACTGCTCGACGACGCCGCCGGGAGGACGCGGGCAGTCTTGATGTAGTCGAGCTTGGGAAAGTGCTCCTCGAGATACGGATTGCCTATATCCGCGATTGCGGCCTGGTCCGGCCCGTTCCCCGTGGGTGGTCCGTCTCCGTAATCCATATAGACGTTCTGAACATTTTGCATGCCCTGCGTGACTTCTCCAAAAGGTGTGAAACCTTGGTCATCAAGCCGGCTGTTATCGCCGATGTTGATAAAGACTTGCGCGGCGCGAGAGTTGGGACCGCTCGTCGCAAACGTAATCGTACCGGGCTTGTTGCTCACCTTCGGAGGGTCATCCTTGATGGACATCGCACTCCAATCTTTATTGATTTTTGGATCACCGTTCATGCCGAACTGCACAACGAATCCGCGCAGAGCACGAAAGAATCGATCGCCGTCGTAAAAACCCATTTTGGTGAGCTCATAGAAGCGATCCGCTCCGAGCGGCGCCCAATCGCGATGAACCGCAATTACGACGTCTCCCTTGGTTGTCTGCAAGAGCACTTGGTACTCGGCAGGCGCCGGGCCGGTTTCCCGCACCGCCTTTTTGCCGCATGAGGTTGACAGTGCCGAGGCAGCTAGCATCGATAAGATCAGCGTCCAGACTTTCTTCATTTCGCATCCCTCCAATTCGGCCCGGCGCCAGTATCGGCGACCAAGGGCACCGACAACTCGTATACACCTTCCATTTCCGTCTTCACAAGCTCCTGTAAGCGATCCGTCTCAGAGGGCGGCGCTTCGAACACCAGCTCATCATGCACCTGCAGCAGCATGCGCGATTGCATTTTTTCTTGCTCGAGCAGGCGCGCAATGCGGATCATCGCCAACTTAATAAGATCCGCGGCTGTGCCCTGCAAAGGCGTGTTTACAGCAGTGCGCTCCGCGAAAGACCGGGCCGCGGGATTGCGGCTCTGCATATCTGGAATCGGGCGGCGCCGGCCGAGAAGCGTCTTGGATACGCCGGTTTGCCGCACCTCAGCAATGGTGCGGTCGATGAACTCGCGTACCCCGGCATATCGTTCGAAATAGCGGCGGATGTAAAGCTCGGCTTCCTTTCGATCGATGCACAACTGCTGCGCCAACCCAAATGGTGTCTGCCCATACACGATACCGAAGTTGACCGCTTTGGCGGAGCGGCGCATCTCTGCCGAGACCATGAGCGGGTCCACTTTGAAGACTTCAGCCGCCGTGCGAGTATGAATGTCTTCATTGTTCGTGAACGACTCCACGAGTACCGGGTCGCGGGACATGTGTGCGAGGAGTCGCAGCTCAATCTGCGAATAATCCGCGACGACTAGTTCCCAGCCTGCCTCCGGAATGAACGCCGCACGAATCTCACGGCCCTCCTCGGTGCGGATAGGAATATTTTGCAGGTTCGGGTTGGAGGAAGAAAGTCGCCCAGTGGCTGCGCCGGTTTGATTAAAGGTCGTGTGCAGCCGGCCGGTTTCCGGGCGAATCAACGATGGAAGTGCGTCAATGTACGTGCCCTTCAGCTTTGTGAGTTGCCGGTAATCGAGAACAAGCTGAGCTACGGGATAGGCGGGAGCAAGGCCCTCGAGAATATCAGCCGCCGTTGAAATCACCTTGCCTTTGCCATATTTGATCGGCGAAGGAAGAGACATCTCTTCAAATAGAACCTTGCCAAGCTGTTGCGGCGAGCTGATGTTGAATGGATGTCCAGCGATATCGTAGATCTTCTGCGCAATCTTTTCGATTCGTTCCGTAAGTCGCCCAGATAATTCAGCGAGCACGGCTGAGTCGATGCGGATGCCTGTCATTTCGACCTGTGCCAAAACAGGCGCGAGTGGCAGGTCGATGTCTTGATAAACAATTAACAGCTCTTGGCGCTCCACTTGGGGCCGCAGCATTTCGCTCACCGCGAGCGTTGCTTCCGCTTGCTGCTCAGCCGCCGCATTCAGTTTGCGATCGAGAAATCGTTCGGCAAGGGCTTCGGGAGAACAGCCGCCGGGATCCGCGCTGAGAAGAAAAGCGTAGAGCATCACGTCGTCGGTGAGATTTTGTGGCCGGACGCCAAGTGCCGAACAGGCGATCAGAAAGCTTTTTATGTCATGGACGACCTTCGGAATCGTTTCCGATTCCAGAAGTGGGCGGACGAAATCCAGTAATGAAAGCGGGATAGCACGCCCTTCCCCTAGCTGATATGACAATCCCGCAAACGAGTTGGTTAGATCGAGTGAGACTGCGATTGGAGCATCGCCGGGGCGCTTCGCCAGCCATTCCATGGCGGCCTGCGCGTCAGTGAGAGTTCCGTAATCCCGGGTTGCGCTGTCATCTTCAGGAGGAAGATCTTTGAGCAGACTGAAGAATTCAAGCTCTTTGTAAAGCGCCTTGAGAGCTGAGTTCTCCACCGGGCGCGTTCGCAGCGATTCAAGCTCCCATTCGACGGGTACCTGGGTTTGAATTGCCGCGAGTTGTTTGCTCAACAAGACTTGATCGCGATTGTTGAGCAGGCTTTCGCGATACATCTTGCGCTCTACTTCGGCCGCACGCTCGAGCACTGCTTCAACCGAGCCGAAGCGCACAATCAAGTCTCGAGCGCCCTTGTCACCGATGCCGGGTGCGCCAGGAATATTGTCGATCGAGTCGCCCTTCAACGCGAGAAGATCGGCCACTTGCGAGGGTTTTACGCCCATGAACTGTTCCACTTTCGCGGCGTCGTACCACTCGTCGTCCTTCATCGGATTCAGCATGAAGACGCGCTCATTGACCAGCTGCAGCATGTCTTTGTCGCTCGAAACAATGACGACTTCAAGCGGCTTGGGATGCGGGCGGCAGGCGATCGCGCCAATGACGTCATCCGCTTCATAACCGGGAAATTCGAGAATCGGAATGTGCATCGCCTGAAGGATCCGCCGTACATATGGAATTTGCTCTCCCAGATCGTGCGGCATCTCGGTTCTATTGGCTTTATAAGCGGCAAAACTCTCCGAGCGGAACGTTGGCTCTTGGCTTTCGAAAATCGCGGCGATGTAGTTGGGCTTGAACTCGGTCGTCAGACGCCGCACCATGTTGTGAAAGATGTAGACGGCCTCGGTGGAGAGGCCCGCGCTGGTACGCATAGGCGGAGCACCGCTGCGGGCGCGCGCGTGATACGCCCGGAAGATAAACCCGAAGGTATCGATCAGAAACAGCCGCGGAACTGGCACTTTTTTCAGGATAGGCGAGGCGTGCTCCTGTTTAGCAGCACTTCGCGTTTTGATACTTGTTTCGATGCCGCCGATCGCTAAAGAGTCTCCATTCTGCTCGAGAATGCGGACGCCCTGTTTGCTCCAAGTGCCGGGCGTACGCGCTCTCGTCTGCCAGTTCGCGCGCCAGCGCCACGAATAAATCCCAAAACTGAGTCAATACTTTCATACGCTTTCAGGCTCGAGCCGTGATGGAATAAACGGCGCCTCTGAACTCACGACGGCGCGCGTACCCCGAACCAAGCCGTACCAGATACGGAGAGAATCAAGCACGATTACAGAGACGAGAACGAGAAATACGGCGCACACAACTGCATCCAGACGCTCATTGAGAATTACTGCACGCGTCACACCGAGCGCTGCCGGCGGAACCTTCCCAGCGGCTATCGCGTTTTCTAAAGCAGACGCATGAGCGAGAAATCCGAGCCGAGGCTGGTCGGAAAAGATCTTTTCAAAGCCAGCAGTAAACGTCACCGTAACCAGCCAAACGAGCGGCAATGCAGTGACCCACATATAACGCGTTCTATGCATCTTCAGAAGCACGGTGGTCGCGACGCAGAGCGCAATCGCACTCAGTAGCTGATTTGAGATACCAAACAAGGGCCAAAGCGAATTAATGCCACCGAGCGGATCGACGACCCCCTGGTAAAGAAAATAGCCCCATGCAAGAACGACGAACGCACTCGTGGCAAGTACGCCAGGCATCCAACCTGTCCTTCCGAGCGGCTTGTGCACGTGCCCGAGCAGATCCTGCAGCATGAAGCGACCAACGCGCGTGCCAGCATCGATAATTGTGAGGATGAAGAGCGCCTCAAACATAATGGCGAAGTGATACCAGAAGCTGAGGAGCCCGTCACCTAAACCGGCGATCTGCAACACGCGGCCAAATATGCGCGCCATACCGAGCGCAAGCGAGGGAGCTCCGCCAGTTCTACCGAAGAGCGTATTCTCACCAACACTATGAGCGAGCTGAGCCATGCCGCCGGCGGTCACGGGAAAGCCCCAACCAGTAATCGTCGCAACTGCGGCGTGCGGTATTGCGCCGACAATCCCGGGTGGCGAGTTGATCGCAAAAAAAACCCCAGGCTGCAGCGAAGCCGCCGCGACGATCGCCATGATGCCCACGAATCCTTCAAGCAGCATTGCACCATATCCAATGGGCCACGCATGCCACTCTTTCGCAATCATCTTGGGCGTTGTGCCAGATGAAATCAGCGCGTGAAAGCCAGAGACGGCGCCGCAAGCAATCGTGATAAAGCAAAACGGAAAAATCTTTCCGGCAAATATCGGACCGGTGCCATCCGTGAACTGTGTTAGAGGCGGCAAGGCCAAGCGGGGGTGAGTGAAAAAGATTCCGGCCGCCAAGAGAAAAATAACCCCAAGCTTCACGAACGTGCTCAGATAATCGCGCGGAGCAAGTAATAGCCAAACAGGTAGGGCACTCGCCAGAAATCCGTACAAGATGATCGCAAAAGCGAGAGCAATACCGCCCCAGGTAAAAAACGGCGCCCATACAGGCGAGGCCGCAACGCTCTTACCGGCGACAATACTCAAAACCAAGAGCAGGAAGCCGATCACAGAGCATTCGAGCACTTTTCCAGGCCGCGCATATCGCAGATACAAGCCCATGAAGACGGCGATCGGAATGGTTGCTGCGATGGTGAAGGTTCCCCATGGGCTCCCCTTAAGCGCATTTACGACGACGAGAGCGACAACCGCGAGTAAGACAATCATGATCAGCAACACGGTAACCAGCGAGATGATTCCGCCCACTCTGCCGATCTCTTCGCGCGCCATCTGTCCCAGTGTTTTTCCGTCCCGCCGCATGGAGCAGAACAAAATGACGAAATCCTGTACGGCGCCGCCTAGAACAGCGCCGAAAAGAATCCATAAGACTCCGGGTAGATAGCCAAATTGAGCCGCGAGCGTCGGTCCGACTAGAGGGCCTGGTCCGGCGATAGCAGCGAAATGGTGTCCCATCAGGATCCACTTGTTGGTCGGCTCGAAGTCGTGACCATCCTGAAAGCGCTCGGCGGGCGTCGCTCTTCTGTCATCGAGGAACATCACCTTCGCGGCTATGAACTTGGCGTAAAATCGAAAGCCGAGAACGAAAATCGATGCCGCGGCAACGACAAGCCACAAACTGTTCACCGGCTCGTGATGGCTAGCCGCGATAGTTCCAACACAAACTGCTGCGAGAACCGATATCAACGCCCAAATGAGGCGATAAACGTGCCTGCGCATGAACTGACTAGAGTCTAGCCAGCGCAGAAAATAGTGCCGCCAAGATGGATAGAACTATCGCGCCGACACCTGCATACGCCAAAGCCTTATTAGTGGGTGAGTCTGCCCGATCTTCAAGCCGGATGCCTTCAACCGGCGCCGGGCCTTGAAAGCGCGCTGGCACAGGATTGGAAGCCGGAAGCTTATCCGTCGCGCGAGGCATTTCAATGACGCGCTTCACACGCGGCCACAGCGCACCGCCCCTGTATTCGAGCTCCTTCGTGAGTGTGACCGCCAGCATGGGGCCGCCCGTGTATGAGACACCATCGATATAGCGCCTCGGCATCCAGATTTCACGACCCGTACGTGCGTTGACTACTTTGATTTCCGACCACGATAAAACGGCTAGCATCCATTCGTTCGGATCGGCATTCTTGATCGACGGGCAGAACGAGAAAGAGCGACGTCCAATGTGGTCCAGAGGCGAAGGCATCAGCGGCGCTGACATTCGTCTCAGTGTAACCCCGGCCCCTCATGCGCTCGTAATGCTTTAGACTAAAGATTAAGCTTTTAGGAAGTGGAATTTAGGGCTTGACCTCTTCGACTGTTCTCGAGGCACCGCTCGATACGCGTGGGGCCGCGAGGCGATCCTTTCTGCTGGTATTTTCCTGCACAGTGATCGGCGCAGTAGCGCAGATGCTGATCAAAACGGGGGCCGGCCAACTCGGCGCGCATATCACGTTAGTCGATGTGTTGCACGATCCGCTTCTGGTTCTCCGGTTTGGCCTCGGAATCGCCTCAAACCCGAAGCTTTTCTGCGGTTACTGCTTGTATGGAGTAAATACATTCCTCATGGCCCTCGCGCTGAAGGGCCGGGAATTGTCCAGGCTGTATCCCATCATTGCGCTGACATATGTGTGGGTGACCGTACTCTCGCTCCTTTTCCTCAGTGAGCACATGAATTTCTTCCGTGCAATTGGTATTGCTTTTATCGTCGGTGGCGTGTCCATTTTAGGTTTGAAACAGGTAGCGAAGAACTCCGAATGAAGACACCGCTAAGCTCGATCTTGCTAATTCTATTTTCGGCGCTCATCGGTTCCTTCGGTGCCGTGTTTCTGAAAGTAGGGGCTGAGCACATGAAAGGCAGCCTCGGCAGCTTCTTTAGAAATTACTGGTTGGCGATCGGTGTGTGCCTGTATCTGCTCTCTTCTGTTTTCTTTGTGATGGGAGTGGCGCAGGGTGAGTTGACCATCCTGTATCCGATGGTCTCGCTCGGCTATATCTGGACAATCGTGTGGGCGCGCCTGTTTTTCAAAGAGCCCTTCACAATAAGCAAGATCGCCGGGCTGGTCATGATCATCTTCGGCGTTGCGCTCATTAACTTCGGCAACGCTTAACTACTGACGTGCGCGCGCCACGTTTCGAGGAACTGGGCTAAGGCGTTCGGGAGACGCCGGCGAGCAACGATCCCAAGCGCCGCGGCGGCAGTCCAGGCGAAGAATGCCGCTGTAATCCAGACTTTCACCTGAACGCCAAAAAACGCCGGAAGCACGAACTGAGCGCCAAAGAGCACGAACATGGCAAGCGCTTCCCACCAATCGATTCTCATGTTGACGAGGAAGATCATGCCTACAAGGCTCTGCCCAATGGTGAGCAAAAGTTCTAAGCTTTGCTCGTTATCGAGCGAAAATGACGAGACTGCGCCGCGGCTAAGCGAGAAGACAACCGGCAGGATCGCAACCAGCAGCGTCCATTGATTGATGTTGCTGGAAACGATGTTCATCATCGCAATCGAAGCGTTCTGCTCCTGCCGCGCAAAATAGAAAGTTGAGGCGAACTCCGGAAATTCGGAGATGACGGGCGCGAACCACTGAATGACGATGAAGCTGGGAATGCCCATTGCCCCGGCGAGCGCAATCAGACTACCCAAAAACGGTTCGGCTGTAAAGTAAATGAGGAGTCCGCCCGCGAAGAAGCAAGCAGAGATGGATAAAATGCGCCAATGCCGTGGAGCGAGCACAATGTTGCGCGGAATAGGCTCCAGATCGTCGATCGCTTCTTCTTTCTCGGGCGGAAGCTTGCTAAGCAGCATCAGATACGCCACATACAAACCGGTGAGAACACAGGCATCGTAGAGGTGGAGATTCCCTTTGAACCAGATCACCAGCGCGTAAAGCAACGGAAAGAAGAGTCCGACAACTTCTACGCTGTGGTGAGGACTTAACTGGATGCTTCGAAGCGGATGACCGGTGCGCTTCCGATGCACGACCGCCGCTGTGGCATAGATCATGGGCCAAGCGAGGCCCGTTAAAAGACGCAGGGCGCCGGTAAGGTTCGCAAGCAGCAACGCCGTTTGCTGGCGCCAGGCGAGAACGGCTTCGACGGCGAACTCAGGAAGCGTTTGCATCCAGGCGAGGATTGCGAGCGCGAATCCCTGCGCAACAAAGAATTGGGCAGACTCAGCACCCCAGGTTATTAGTAGAGAGGCGAGAAGGATGGAAGGGACCGTCCACAGTACCGCCCAGGGGCTGGAATGATACAGGGGCACTGCGAAGAACAGGAGAGCGAGAGCCGATACGGAATGGGCACGCCGCTCTGCAGGTCTATGCGCGGGCCGCCGAGGTGAGTTTGATCGCTGCGTGGAGATCTTCAAACACCCGCTCCGACCACAACGGAATCGGTGCGAATACGCTCAATCGGGGCAGAGATACGTACATCATATAGCATAAACTGCTCAGTTATGTGAAACGATTGGAGAAGAGTACATGACCAACGAACAGCTCTACCTTGCAATGGGTGTTCCGTCGCTCATCAACATCGGGCTCATAACTTTCTTGTATCTCGCGCTCTCGCGCCAGATGGACACCCTGAAGGACCTGTGGCGTGCAGAACTCCGCCGCGTTGAAGAAGTCCTCGATGCCAGACTGAAGCATGTCGAGGATGCACTCGAAAAGCGATGATCCTCCATGCCCGCCTTTGAGGTTCGAACTGCGCAACGGAGATACTCGAGCGTGATCGAGCGCGGCATTCTGCAGCGGGCCTCCGAGTTCATTCCAACAACGGCGGGGAAGCTTTTCACGGTAACCACTCAGGATGTCTGGGACCTACACGGAAAGCAGCTTCAAGCGCAGCTCAAGCAATACGGAGAAGTACTTTTTTTTCCCGGCGGCGAAGTGAACAAGCGGCTCACCGCAGTAGAGGAACTCGCGAATCAAATGACCGCACGCGGCGCAGACCGCACTAGTATGGTGATCGGTTTCGGCGGCGGCATCGTAACAGATGTGAGCGGTTTTCTTGCCGCGATCTTCATGCGCGGAATTCCTGTCCTACAAATGCCTACGACACTGCTGGCACAAGTGGACGCCGCAGTCGGCGGTAAAACGGGCGTAAACCTGGCCTGCGGCAAGAACCTGATTGGGAGTTTTCATCAACCGCTTGCGGTGCTGATCGATCCCGAGGTTCTTTCCACACTGCCCGAACGGGAGTACCGAGCGGGCCTATTTGAAGTCATCAAGTGCGCCATCATTCAGGACCCGGCGCTGTTTGATCTGCTGGCCCGTTCACCGGACGAAGTGCTCTCGAAAGAGCCGTCAATCGTAGATGAGTTAATTGCCTCGGCAGTACGCATCAAGGCTGAAGTGGTTTCGGCGGACGAACGCGAAAGCGATTTGCGCCGGATATTGAACTTTGGGCATACCGTCGGGCATGCAATTGAAGCGGAAACGAAGTACGTTCGCTTCTTGCATGGCGAGGCTGTAGCGTGGGGAATGCTTGCTGCTACGCGGCTCTCTGAACTGCTTGGAATGCTTAAGCCTGAGGATGCGAATCGAATTAAGAGCGTGATTTGCCGCTATGGACCGCTGCCTCCGGCGAACCACTTGGATCCGGTTCGCCTGATTGAACGGCTTGCGGGTGACAAGAAAGCGATACAAGGCAACGTTCATTTTGTGCTGCCCACTGCGCTCGGTGAGGTGAAGGTGGTGTCTGGCATCGACCAGCATGTGATCCGCCAAGCAATAGCTGAGTCTTTACAGTCAAACCAGTGAACACCGTAACAGGGACCAGACCGCCGGGCACATCGAACGAGCAGGAAGCCGCACAGTGGGTGCAACGAATGTTCGCCGCCATCGCGCCCCGGTACGATCTCGTCAACCATCTACTTTCATTCAATATCGACCGGTCATGGCGCAAGGCGTTGATGAAGCGCCTGTCTGCGATTTTGAAGCAGCCCGGTGCAAGGGTGCTTGACTTGTGCTGTGGAACCGGCGATGTATTGCTCGATCTACAGCGAGTTGCGGCGAGCCCTGTGCTCGGAGCCGATTTCTGTCATCCCATGCTGGTCACGGCTCAAGCGAAAGCGGCGCAACGAAATTATAGAGCTCCCCTGTTTGAGGCAGACGCGCTCGAGTTGCCCATCACAGACCACCTGCTGGATGCTATTTCTATCGCCTTCGGATTTCGCAATTTAGCCAACTACGAGACTGGCCTCCTTGAACTGCATCGCGTGCTGAAGCCCGGCGGCATGCTCGCGATTCTCGAGTTTTCGCATCCACCGGGGCCGATCATGAAGACCGCGTACGGGTTCTACTCTCACGTTCTGCTGCCCGCAATTGGGTCGGTGATGTCGGGAACGCCAGGCGCGTATGCCTATCTTCCGGACTCCATTGCCAAGTTTCCCAGTGCCGCGGAGCTGCGAACCATGATGAACAGAGCCGGCTTTGTGGACACAAGATTTGATTTGCTTACTGGCGGAATCGCAGCTTTACATACCGGTCTAGCGGCCCGCGGCGCTTGACTGTACGCGGTTGATTTCATCACGAAGACCAAGATTTCGAACCAGGCGAAGCAAATAATTCGGGTGCAATCCGAGAACGCGCGCGGCTTGCTTATAATCTCCGTTCCCTTGCACGTACGCGTCGATAATAGCCTCGCGCTTCGCGTACGCCAACCGAACGATGATATTTCGCGCCAGGATCGGGGGGAGCAGATTCCAGAAGGTCCTCCGGCAAGTCTTCCGGCAATACCGATTCGGAAACTCCAAGCACGACCGCGCGCTCCATCGCATTTTCGAGCTCGCGGACATTGCCGGGCCATGCATATTCGATGAGCATCCCTTCGGCTTCGGGCGACACTCCCTCGACACGGCGCTTGCAACGATCGGCAGAGCGCTGAAGAAAATAGCGGGCCAGCAGCGGGATATCTTCTTTTCTTTCGCGTAATGGAGGAGAGTCGAGGGTGACCACATTCAGACGGTGATACAGATCCTCGCGGAATCGCCCCTCTCGCACGTCTTCGGAAAGATCACGATTTGTAGCCGCAATCACGCGAATGTCCAGCGAATGAGCCTGAGCGCCGCCCACCCGCTCGAATTCGCGTTGTTGAAGTACGCGCAGTAACTTGGCTTGCAATGAAGGCGCGAGCTCGCCGACTTCATCCAAGAAAATGGTTCCGCCTTGCGCCAGCTCGAATCGGCCGCGTTTGAGCGAAATGGCCCCGGTGAAGGCACCCTTTTCGTGGCCGAACAGCTCGCTTTCAAATAGTGTCTCGGTGAGGGCGGCACAGTTTACGGCAATGAACGGGTGATCGCGCCGCGTACTCTTCTCATGCAGAGCGCGCGCAATTAGCTCTTTTCCCGTTCCACTCTCTCCCGTAATGAGGACCGTTGTGTCGCGGGGAGCAACACGCTCTACCAACTCGAGCAGCCGGCGGATAACCGGGCTGTTTCCAACGATGCCGGTGTTTGTGGCAATCTGCTCTTGAAGAAGCGCTTTTTCCGCCTTGAGAGTCTCGACCTCCTGGTTGGCTTCAAATCCTACGGAGGCAAGCGATGCAACAGCTGTCAATGTTTCGAGGTGGGCGGCCAAGTTCGCGATCTCGCGATCCGGAACCTTTAGAACGAGTGCGCCGGCCAAGGCACCCGCAAGATAGAGCGGCACAGCCATGATGCCCGTTGCGGAATCTTCAAATGCGCCCTCTTGGCAAATACGGGAAATCGCCTGGCGAAAATCGGATTTGTAGTCCGCAGCGCGTTCGGCATAGCGCTTCAGCAGCTCAGCACAACTCGATCCAGAAAACAGCATGCCTTCCTGGACCGGAATCAGATCTGAGACGAGCCGTAGAATCTGGCTCTGGAGCAAGTTGCTTTGAGCTTCTCCAATACTTGCGGCGAGGGCTCGAAAAAGAAAAAGAAGTGAACAGGCAGTGAGCAACAGCGGCTTTGTATCGGCGGCAGGTCCCGCACTTTCTTCTGCCATTTCGTCGCTAGAGGCTTGGCCAGAGCGAAACATCAGAATGGTTTTACCAATTCCAATCTGGTCGCGATCGTCCAGCCATCGCTCAGCCGAACGCATGCCATTGACGTAAGTGCCGGCTGAGCTTCGAAGATCTGTAATCGTAAATCGATTGCCTTGCTGCCGAATCTGGCAATGACGCCAAGCGACCTCCGGCTCACTCAGAACGATATTAGAGTTCGGCGCCCGGCCGAGCAAAAGTTCAGCTTTATCGAGCGTGTACCGCGTACCGGCAAGCGGCCCATTGACGACGATCAGTTCCGCGCCCATGAGGGAATCCACTAAGTCTAGCTGAGTAAGTTATCAGATTCACGTTTGGGAAAGCGTAATCAACTGATCCTCATCGGCGTGACCCGCGGGTTCAGCATTTCCGTCGAGGTCGAGAAAACGCAGATCCAAGAGCCTTCCTGTTTCAACTTTGCCCATGGCAGAAAGGAGCGTCTCTTTTAAGTGGGGATGATCCTTCTCGAGCTCTGCAAAGATCTCGCGCAACGTGCGGCGCACAGTGCCTGTTTTCTGGGAGCAGCCACAAGGGACGACCGGCGCTCCGAGGCTGGCGGCGAAGGCGCTGGTTAGCTCTTCAGTGACGTAGACGAGAGGCCGGATCAAACGGAATTCACGCTTGCTCGACCAAGTTACGGCTGGAGAGCGAGCTGATGCGGCCCGTAAACATAGCGTTGCGTAGGAACGATTCACAGAAATCGTCGGCGGTGTGTCCAAACGCGATCACGTTTGCGCCGAGCTGTCGAGCGACTTCGTAAACTGCGCGGCGGCGGAACCTGCTACACAGGTCGCAGCCGTGATCCGGACGTCGGGTCAAGAGACTAAGCGAGGGTTTGTCCTCAACGTACGTCCAATCTACTCCGCGCGCGCGTAAGTATTCGCCAACCGGCTCAATCGGCGCGAGAAACTTTCCTTGCTCAATCGTGAAAGCGCAAACTGTGAAATCGATTGGCGCGCGTTTTTCGAGGAGCAACAATGCTTCGAGCAGTGTCAATGAGTCCTTACCGCCCGAGATTGCAACGGCGACACGATCGCCATTGCGAATCATGCGGAAGCGGCCGATCGCCTCACCTACTTTGCGCAGAACCGCCTTTTCGAGATCCACCTTATTTACGATACCGGATGCGACAGAGTTCAAGCAGTGGCCGGCACAACAAGGTGGAGCTAGTCAAACCACGATCCCAGGGAGTGTTCAAGTTGATTCCATTCGAAGTCGAGGCGTTCAGTCCAGCTCATGCGAGGACCGCCCGGCAGCGAATCGACTCGTTTGAAGTCCCGCGGCGGCTCGAAGAGTTTCTGGTCCAGTGGTTCTTCGGAAACTTCAATGACTTCTCGGGTGGTTGACCATAGAGGCGCGGGTGAACCGGCCGACGCAGCAAATTTATCTGTGCTCGTCTCCAGAATTGGGAAGCCTTTAGCAACCTTGGTGCCGTGGACCACGATTTTGTCACCGCAGGGATGTCCGTCGAGTGCTTCAAGAGAAGCTTCGTAACGGGGAGTTCCCCGCTGCAAGCTTACGTACCAACCATCCGTGTCGACTTCGGAGTTTCCGGAACACGCACCAGCTTGCGCCACGTGACGCTCTCGCGTAAGAAGATGTCGTGCCGTATGCCCGAAAATTTGGCGGCGCTCACCTGTGTCTACAGTTTCGACATGGAGATCTACGATTTTGCCTGAATCGCGCACGCGCGGAGGCCGCCGAATCCACATAGCTAGAGTAGAGAGAAAATCGGGGCCGCGTGACTCGACATATTCCTTTGCCTCAACATCGAGTACGTATTGAGATCTGCGATCGAAATTGAAAATGGTCGCTTTGCGATGGCCGAGCGCGTCCGATGCTTGCGATCCTTCCCAGCGCATATTTCGACCTTGAACGTAGTGCGTAGAGATGCTCTCGCGCCCTTCGATCGTAAGCTTCGTCACTGTTTTCTGGTCGGCGCGTGCGGGCAGCAGAAAAGAGACAAGGCACAGTAAGAACAGCAGCCACCGCATACTCTCAGGGTATCGGAACTGAGCGCGGTGCGTAAAACTGAAAGAAAACCCAAAGGGAACTTCTGGCTTGGAATAACTTCCGCGTGACGAGGCTAATGCGGATCTGTTAACTTCGTGCACGTATTGTTGCCAGGATCGTCTTTTCCAGCAAAATTCTTGACTCCCGGCCCCTTTCTATAGCATCATGAACAGTGTTCAGCAATGGGGACGAAAGAACGACGAGCACGCAGCAAGGTCAACCTCCGCGAGGAAATTCTCGAGGTTGCTCGCGGTCTCTTCGTCAAAGAGGGCTATACCAACGTTTCCATACGCAAAATCGCCGACAAGATCGAGTACGCGCCCGGCACCATCTATCTCTACTTTAAAGATAAGGCCGACATATTCCGTACCATCTGCGACGAGACATTCGCCAAATTGCACCAAAGGCTCAGCGCCATAGCAGAGGACTCGGCGCCTCCACTCGAAAAGCTTAGCCGTTGCGGGCGTGCTTACATCCAGTTTGCGCTTGATAATCAAGCTGCTTACAGGCTTATCTTTATGAGTCCATCTGACCAGACCGTGCCCCAAGATCCGCAAGTGAAGGATGTCGGACAGTTGTGCTTCCAGGATCTGTGCAACATCGTGCAGCAGTGCATTGACCAGGACCTGCTTCGTAGCAAGGATGTGCAGGAGATTAGTCAGGCCGTCTGGGCCAGCGTGCACGGTATCTCGTCGCTATTCATCGCCAAATGCGACTTCCCGTTCGTCGAGCATACCCGCCTGATAGATCGGGTTGTTGACATCGCTGTCGAAGGGGTCCGTAAGCGCGAGTAGGAACCCAAAAAAATTTAACTCTTTATGAACCATGTTCATTCAATGACTTATATTCAGAAAACGTTAAACAGATGAATTTCGTTGCTTTGCAAATGCTCTTCGGCGACCGCATCAAGTATCTCGGTTTAGTAATGGCTGTCGCTTTCTCCACATTCCTGATGTCCCACCAAAGCTCCATCTTTGCCGGCGTCATGAACAACACGCGAAGCCAGATACGCGACGTCCAGGACGCCAGCATCTGGGTTATGCATCCGCAAACGCAGTACTTCGATGAAGTCAAAGCGCTGCCCGATCAGGCCGTCTACCGCGTGCGCAGCGTTCCGGGCGTCCATTGGGCCGTTGCCATGCGGCGCGGGCTCCCCACAGCCCGGGCCGTCGATGGCACATTCCGATCCGTGATCTTGATGTCCGTCGATGATGACTCTCTAGCCGGAGCGCCGCGGCGCTTGTTTGTCGGTTCGCTCGCCGAGCTGCGCCAGCCCGACGCAGTGCTAATCGATCGGGCCGCCTTCGCTTACTTTTTCCCGAACCAGAAGATGCGAGTCGGCGACACCTTTGAGATGAATGATCGACGCGTGAAGGTGGTTGGCGTATTTGAATCGGGCTCGCCGTTCACCAACATGCCGGTTTTCTACACCCGCTATAGCATCGCGCTCCAGTTGCAAGGGCAGGAGCGCAACATGATGACCTTTGTTCTCGTTAAGCAGCAATCGGGCGTTGGATCCTCACGAACTCTGCCGCCGCATCACGCAGCAGACCGGGCTTTCGTGCCATGACTTCCGACGACTTCGGCGGGATGACCTTCTGGTACTACTTCGCGCACACTGGCATCCCGCTAAATTTCGGCATCACCATCATGGTTGCGCTGCTCGTCGGCACGCTCGTTGCGGGCCAGACGTTTTACATCTTCACTCTTGAAAATCTCAAGCAGTTCGGAGCGCTCAAGGCGATCGGAGTCACTAACTGGCGCATCACGCGCATGATCCTCCTGCAGGCGCTGCTCGTCGGCATCATCGGCTACTCCATCGGCATCGCCATGACTGCCGCGTTCTTCCAGATCTTCACCAAAAATGTCGACCTGCGCAGTTTTTACTTCCCGTGGCAGATCGCAGCCGGGACAGCGGTGGTCGTTTTACTCATCATCGTCGCTTCTAGCCTCATGAGCATTCGACGAGTGCTCGTGCTTGAGCCGGCGATTGTCTTTCGTGGTTAGGAGAATACATGCAGACGTCAAATACAGCAGTTTTTTGCCGCAACATCGCCAAACATTTCGGTACAGGCGAAAACCGGACGCTCGTGCTGCGCGGCATTGATCTGGACATTCCGTTCGGCGAGATGACGCTCCTCGTCGGGCCAAGCGGCTGCGGCAAAACAACGCTGATCTCCGTCATTGCCGGCCTACTCGATGCAACAGCGGGAGAACTCAGCGTGCTCGGCGAAGATCTACGTCAGCTTCGGGGCGGCGAAGCAGTGCGTTTCCGCCGCGCCAACCTGGGCTTCGCCTTCCAGCAATACAATCTCCTGCCCGCGCTGACGGCAGCAGAGAACGCAGCTGTTCCTCTTCTCGCCGCGGGCGTACCACATAAGCGCGCAGTCGAGCAATCTTCGGAGTTGCTGGCTCAGCTTGGCCTGGCCAATCGCCTCGATGTGCTGCCGTCGAAGCTCTCCGGCGGACAGCAGCAGCGCGTCGCCATCGCCCGCGCCCTGGTCCATGATCCTCGTCTCATCATCTGCGACGAGCCGACCTCAGCCCTCGATCACGAGAGCGGGCGCGCCGTGATGGAGCTGTTGCGCCGCATCGCCGTGCGTCCCGACCGCGCCGTAATTGTTGTTACCCACGATAGCCGTGTATATGAATTTGCCGACGGCATTGCCTACATGGACGACGGCCGGATCACTCACGTCGCCGCAGAACAAGAACTGCTAGTTGCAAACGCGTAATAGGAAAGGAAAAGAAAAATCATGTTGAAGTATGGACTGCCCGGCGTTGCCCTCACCTTGTTGGTGTTGGCCGTGTTGTCGATCGCCAGAACACAACCTGTGCGAAAGGAAGTGCCGCCGCCTTCCGTTACCGCCACTGCTGCGTTCCCGCAGCAAGTAGGTGCCGTTGGCATCATCGAAGCGGTCTCGGAGAACATTGCCATCAGCTTGCCCATCTCCGGCTTAGTAACTGCCGTCTACGTGAAGGCTGGGGACCACGTGCACAAGGGAGCACGTCTCTTCAGCCTTGATGACCGCGATCTTCGCGCCGAACTCGCTCTTCGCCGGAGCACGCTCCAAGTCTCCCAAGCCAAGCTGCAGAAACTCCTCGACTCTCCGCGTCCCGAAGAGGTTCCGCCAGCCGAGGCACACGTGCGCGAGGCGGCGGAGCTGGCGAAGGATGCGGAAACCCAATTGCGGCTCATGGAGAGCGTATCTGATAAACGCGCTATACGCGAGGAAGACCTGCTGCGCCGCAGAATCGCCGTTGCGGCCGCGAATGCCCGCCTCGAACAGGCCAAAGCAGACCTGGCACTTTTGAAAGCCGGTGCCTGGGGACCAGATCTCGACGTAGCCAAGTCCGAAGTCGCAGAAGCCAAGCGCCAGGTCGCGCGAGTGCAAGCTGATCTCGAGCGCCTGGTTATCACAGCGCCAATCGACGGTGAAATCCTGCAGTGCAAAGTCCGCCTGGGAGAGTATGCCCAGTCCGGGCCGCTGGCCCAGCCTCTGATATTGATGGGTGACACCCGCCACCTCAACGTCCGTGTTGATATCGACGAACAGGATGCGAGCCGCGTAGCCCCCGGGGATGCCGCGCTCGGCTCTGTGCGCGGCAATGGCGGTAGCCGCTTCAAGCTTCGCTTCGTCCGCTTCGAGCCGTACGTCATTCCGAAAAAGAACCTGACTAACGATGCCAGTGAGCGTGTCGACACCCGTGTTCTTGAAGCAATCTTCGCCCTCGATCCAGGTACGTGCGTTTGGCCTGGGCAGCAGATGGACGTCTTCATCAAAGCGAACTGAGGGGCAATGCATATGCGAACCAGAATCCTTTCAATGATCCTGCTCACCGCAGTCGTCCTCGGTGCAAACTCCAATACCCCGATTGTGCTGAAAACGCCCACGCAGTTCGGCGAGCAAGTAACCTCGGCCGGCACTAACGTCGACGCGGCCGTTGACAAGTGGTGGGAAACATTTCATGACGCGCAACTTTCAGCCCTGATCCAACAAGCCGTTCACAACAATCTCGACATTAAGCTCGCGAGCGAGCGCGTTCTCGAGAGCAAGGCTGAACGCCGCATCGCACGGGCAGCCCTCTTGCCGTCCATTAATAGCTCTAATTCCTTTCAGCGCATCCGAGGTGGCTTCGAGAGCGGCAACATTCACGTCGACAACGCCTCCGGTGGCGGCATCTTCGTGCAGCCTTTCGAAAGCAATCTCTTCCAACTCGGGCTCGACGCGTCCTGGGAGATCGACCTTTTCGGTGGCCATCGCCATGAGCTACAAGCCGCAGCTGCTGAAGTGCAGTCGAGCGAAGAATCGCAGCGCGACGTACTGCTCAGCGTGCTCGGCGAAGTCTCGCAATCCTATATGGATTTGCGCGGAACGCAGAAGCGCCTCGCCATCACCGAGATGAATGTGAATCTGCAGAAAGACTCTTTGCACTTAGCCGAAGTTCGCGCACAAGCGGGTTTAGGACCGGAACTCGATGCGGAGCGTGAGCGTCAACAGGTCGCTTCGACAGAGTCGCTTATCCCCAGCTTCGAAGCCCAGATCGCTGCCGATATCCATCGGCTCAGCGTCCTTTTAGGCGAACCGCCTTCGACTTTGAAGGATCGCCTGACTCAGAGCGCTAGCTTGCCGGAGAATCCGCCCGCCGTGCCCGTGGGCTTGCCGGCCGATTTACTGACTCGCCGGCCGGACCTACGCCGGGCGCGCGCGGATCTCATCGCGGCCGCAGCTCGCGTCGGCGCCGCTAAGGCCGATCTGTTTCCGAAAATTACTCTCACGGGCGTCGCCGGACGCCAATCGACGAATCTGTCCGGCTTTACCTTAGGTGCGGGCAACTTCTTCTCCGTCGGACCCGGCATCACCGTACCCATCTTTGAGGCCGGCCGCATTCGCGCCAATATCGCCGCTCGCAAGCAGCAATTGGCGCAGGCTAAGACCCAATATCAATCTGTTCTGCTACAAGCCTTACGCGAAACGGAAGACGCACTTTGCAACTACGGGCGCGAACAGGAGCGGCGTCAAAAGCTGGTGGCCGCAGTCGAAGCGAGCACCACTTCCGAAGACATGGCCAAAGATCTCTATGCGCACGGTCTCACGGACTTTCTCAGCGTGCTCGATGCACAACGAGAGCGGCTGTCAAACCAGGATGCGCTCGCCCAAAGCGACACCGCGATCCGTTCCGACCTCGTGGCCCTGTATAAGTCTCTAGGCGGTGGCTGGTCGATCGAGTAAGTGCATATTGCTCGCATCCGGGAACTGATGACTTCCCACTGGCGTCAAACTGAGCCACCCCGAAAGATGCGATCAGTCAGGCTGGCCGATCGATTCGCGCCAGGTACTCTTGGACTTTGGCCTTGACGGTTCGACGGTCCAACTTCAAGCGCCGTGCGGCCTCTTCGTAGCTACCGCTCTGCCGATAAACCAGCGCGGCGTAGTAAGAAAGCACTTCTGAGAATGTGAGCCGCCCGGCCCGGAACTCATCGAAGAACCCGTCGCTTGAAGTCTCGGCGTCCTGCTGCACAGG
Organism: uncultured Acidobacteriaceae bacterium; assembly: GCA_963771565.1. Lineage (GTDB taxonomy): Bacteria > Acidobacteriota > Terriglobia > Bryobacterales > Bryobacteraceae > Bog-105. Next base: position 52,458 of record CAVYUB010000011.1, on the reverse strand, counting down.
TCGGTAGGAACGGCGGATCACAATGTTCCTCACGCACTGTTCCAGCTCGCGGTAGTTCCCCGGCCAACGGTAATCTGCTGGTAAATGCGCCGTGATCCATTCTTGAACTTCCGGCAAGCAGAGATCTGCTTCGTCTCCTACAGCTCGCCGCGTCATATAGACGAGAAGCTCGCCTAGCGCCTCCGGTGAGTCTTCGATTTGCTGCGCGAGAGAAGGAGTTTCGATCAGGTCGGCACACAGACGATAGTAAAGGTCTTCGCGGAAACGCTTGGCGTGAATCTCTTGCGACAAAATCCGATTTGTCGCGGCAATCAATTTTCCGTGAAACTCGCGTTGTGCTGTCTCGCCGACCGGCGAAAATTTGCGCGTCTCGATAACCCGTAGTAGCTTCACTTGAAGCGAGAGATCCATTTCGCCCAGTTCGTCAAGGAACACCGAGCCAAGCGGCGGGCACGTTTCGAGCCATCCTTTGCGATCTCCCACAGCCCCTGTGAATGCGCCACGCCGATGCCCGAAGAGTTCCGATTCGATCAGTGTGGGGGAGAGCGCCGCGACATTGACCGGCAGAAACGTCTCGCCGTTTTCGTCCGCAAAATCCAACCGGTTTCCGTCGAATGGAATGTATCGTGAACCTGCAATCGCACGAGCTACAAGCTCCTTCCCGGTTCCCGAAGGTCCTGTAATCAGAGTGGGAAAATCCGTCATGCGGCGATACATGGTACGCCGGTAACGACGCATGTCATGTGTGAAAATCGATTGCCAAATGCTTGCTCGAAGCCGCGCGGCCGGCATGGAGCTTCCAATGATGTTGTCGAAGATGTGATGGAATGCCCGCTGGATCTGACGAAAGCAGGCGAATACGTGCGCCGGTTCAAGAGCGGTCTCAAATCGCTTGCCTGGAATATTGAAATAATGATTCCAATCCGCGAGGAAATCGCGGTAAAATCGCCAGTTCCCATCTGCTGAACAAAATTGCGCGTAGAAGCGCTGGTAGAGCAGCTGGTGCACGCAGTCTTCATAGGTCGCAAGTTCTTGTGTGGCTACGTCCGGGGTTCGCTCGAGCGCGCTTCGCACTTTGTCTAGAAGCGGATGCAATTTCTGATGCACCAGCCAGACATTTGGTCGTGAGGCGTCTGGGTCGGCAACCGATACACTCCAGACAGGCTCGCTGGGAACGAATTCGGCTCCTAAAGCGGCCTTTTCGCACTCAATCCGCTCGGGAAGAAAGTGGTTACAGTAAGCGAGTCTGGCGACCGCTTCAAGAAATCTTCGTTCAAATTCTTTAAGCAGGGCCATGACACAAATTGTATGGTGAAGTACAACCCATGTCCATAGGGAATACAGAGGCGCGTGTGGCGGTTCTTGTAAGTTTATGGATACAGTAGAGGAACCACATTGGCGGGTGGAATGCATTAACTCCGGTATGCAACCGCAAGGTCAGAATACGAAATCATCCGCGCGTTATAGCCGGCTCCTGGCAGATGGCGGATTCCAAGCCTTTCTATGGACGCAGTTCCTAGGCGCTTTCAACGATAACGTGTACAAGATGATGGTCTCGATTCTGGCGGTCGAGATCGCTGCAAACCGGCAGCTTGGGGCGCGCTATCTTTCGATCTCGCTGGCTGTATTCGTTCTTCCATTTCTTCTTTTTGCCGGACCAGCCGGTCAACTTGCTGACCGCTTCAGCAAAACTCGTGTTCTGCAGAGCACAAAAGCGCTGGAAATTGTGACGATGGGGCTCGGCCTGAGTGCCTTGCTTCTGAATCGGATCGAGCTGTTGCTAGCTGTTTTGTTTCTGCTGGCAACGCAGGCGAACTTCTTTAGCCCCGCGAAGTACGGCATCTTGCCGGAAATGATGGACGAGGCGGAACTGACGCCGGCAAACGGACTGGTCGAGTTCTCGACCCTGGCTGCGATTGTTCTCGGCACAACTTTCGGTGTTTTTTTGATTGGACTTTGGAAGAACGATCCCTGGAAAATGGGCGGGACTCTACTCGCGATTGCAGTGATCGGGTCTCTCACCAGCCTCCGTATTCCAAAAGTTCCCGCTTCGGGCTCTTCGGAACCCTTTCACTGGAATCCCTTTCATGAAGTGTGGCTTGGTGCTCGCCGACTAAAAGAGAACCGTGCGCTTTTTTTGACGGTTTTCGGAATTTCTTACTTCTGGTTTATCGGTGCACTGTTTCAAATGGCCATTTTGCTGATGGGCAAAGAAACTCTACATGCAAGTGAAACGAGGATCGGCTATTTGGCTATGGCCCTTGCCGTGGGCATTGGGGTTGGCAGCATTACTGCAGGCTGGTTTTCACGGAAACACATCGAACTTGGAGTGGTTCCGGTCGGTTCCCTTTTCTTGGGCCTTTTCTCTGCAATCTTGAGCATCACGCATTCCTATGCGTGGGCAGTGTGCTGGCTAGTCGCGATCGGTTTCTTCGGCGGATTGTTTTTCGTGCCTCTGAATGCGTTTCTCCAGGAGCGCGCCGGGAATCAAGAGAAAGGCCGGCTGCTAGCTACGAACAGCTTTGTGAATACGGCCGGCATGTTACTTGCATCGGCTGTGCTTTGGCTTCTCCACGACCGGCTGCACTGGCCCGCAAGTTACATCCTCGGCGTACTCGGCGCAGGGACCCTATTCGCAACGCTCTATGTGGTTCACATCTTGCGCGCCAACTCGCTGCGGTTCCTGTTGTTGGGCCTGGCAAGAATGTGGTTTCACATTCGGGTTGTGGGAGCGGAGAATATTCCGGCCACCGGGGGCGCGCTGCTGGTATCGAATCACGTTTCTTATGTCGATGCTGTCGTGATTGGCTGTTCCACGCATCGGTTCGTGCGCTTCCTGATGTGGAAGCCGTATTTCGAACTCAAGCTGCTGAACCCGTTTCTAAAAGTGCTACAGGCGATCCCGATCAATTCTGCGTCTCCCAAGCAGACACTGCGGGCGTTGCGCGAGGCCTGCGCAGAACTCAAGCGCGGAGAGCTCGTCTGCATCTTTCCGGAAGGCAGCCTTACTCGCACCGGACATATTCAAACCTTTCAACGCGGTGTCGAACGGATTATTGAATGTTCTCCGGAAACGCCAATCATTCCCGTCTCTCTTGATGGCCTGTGGGGACATCCACTCAGTGCAAGCGGGCCGAGGTCGCTTGGCAATTGGCTAAGCAGTTGGCGCTGGAAAGTTATCGTCTCTCTGGGTACTCCACTGTATGGCCCAGCGTCTACCTCCGAAATTCGGCAACGCGTAGTGGAGCTTGCGAGCCACGCGAATGCCACGCGCAAGACTGCGAATTCAACTCTTGGCCACCAGCTCATTGAGTCCGCCCGACGCAACTGGTTTCGGCCTGCAATAGCTGATTCGACAAAGAAACGATTGACGTTTGGCCGCACGCTTACCGCGGCAATCCTCATTCGGAACTGGCTGGCCGAAGAGCACTCGGGTGAACGGAATATCGGTCTGCTATTGCCCACTTCGGTAGGCGGAGCAATTGCCAACTTCGGAGTCACGGTGGCCGGACGTACGGCTGTGAATCTGAATTTCACGTCGGGTGAGCAGAATTTGCGCTCAGCCGTAGAACAGTGCGGCATTCGAACCGTAGTCACATCGCGATTATTCCTCGAAAAGATCGGGATGACTGCATGGCCCGAAATGGTTCATCTCGAGGACCTGCTTACGCGATTTACGCGAGTGGATAAGGTTCGCGCTCTGATTACGGCTCGCCTCGCTCCGGCGCGACGAATTCTAGGCGCGGTTACACCCGACGATATCGCCTGCATCGTGTTCTCTAGTGGAAGCACGGGCGTTCCAAAAGGCGTGCAGCTCTCGCATTGGAATTTAGTCTCCAACATTGACGCCGTAACCGGAATTTTTCCAATCGACGCGAGCGATTGCATGCTTTCAGTACTGCCTTTGTTTCATTCCTTCGTTTATACGTTTGGCTTCTGGTTCCCCGTGATTCAAGGCTTCCGAGCGGTGTTTCATCCAAATCCAATCGATGCGAAGACGATTGGAGAGCTCGCGGTTGCGCATTGCCCGACATTTTTTCTTTCGACCCCTACCTTCTGCCTCCACTACGTCCGCAAGTGCGCCCGAGAACAGTTCGCCTCGATCAAATACGTCCTCGTGGGTGCGGAAAAGCTGCGTGAATCGGTTGCCGAAGAGTTCCGCAACAAGTTTGGAATTGCGCCTCTGGCAGGGTATGGCTGCACGGAGGTAGGCCCAGGCGTGGCGGTCAATACTCCTGACGTGGCGAACGGCGTCACTGCGCAGCAAGGGTCGCGGCAGGGAAGTGTAGGCAGACCTCTGCCCGGAGTTGCGGTTCGCGTCGCCGATCCTGAGACGTTTCAGCCGTTGCCTGCTGGGGAACAGGGGATGCTTCTGGTGAACGGCTCCAATCGCATGGTTGGCTATCTCGGCGCGCCTGAGAAAACGGCGCAAGTTCTGCGAGACGGCTACTACGTGACGGGCGATCTGGGCTATGTAGATGAGGACGGCTTTCTGTATGTCACCGATCGGCTGGCACGTTTCAGCAAAATCGGCGGCGAGATGGTTCCGCATCTCAAAATCGAAGATGCGCTCAGTGACGTTCTGCGGAACACGCCTTGTTTCGTAGCTGGAGTTCCCGATGAGCGGCGCGGCGAGCGGCTGGGCGTGCTCTACACACTCCCTGAAATCAGGCCCGCGCAACTCGTGCAACATCTCAACGAAGTGGGATTGCCGGCGTTATGGATTCCGAAGCGCGAGAATTTCTATCTGGTTGATGCGATTCCGGTACTCGGAACCGGCAAAGTTGACTTGGCAAAGGCTCGCGCACTCGTTCTGGAGCGAATGGCTCCGGAGAGCGCGAATGCGCCCGCAAACAGCGCTATTTCTCCGGTCGACGCCTAGGCGGCGGCATCAAATCTCCCAACGTTCTGAAATGGAGATCCTCAAATGGGCGTGTTACTGTTCATTCTTTTCGTATTGCTGATTGCCGTCTGGATGACGCTACGAAATCGGATTGCTGAATTGGAGTCACGGCTCAGCCGAGCAGAGGTGCGTGAGAAGCCCAACGTAGAGCTCAGAATCGCTGAACTCACGAAGCGTGTTTTTCAGCTCGAGCGTGAAATCGACGGCTCTGGTGCGATGAAACCGGCGACGAGCAAGGAAGCCGAAGAGCGTGAGTCCAAACCAGCAGTTGGAGAACAGGGGGTCGTATCAACTGAAGTGCCCGCCCCTGGGCCCATGGTCGGGGTGCCTCGAAGGGAGGAGCCGGCCATTGCCCGGTCCATACCGGCTGTGGTTCCACCATCCCCGCCGACACCGAACTTGTTTTACCGTTTTCGACAGCTTGCCGGAAATGAGGAATGGGAGGGCTTACTTGCGGGCAACATTCTCAACAAAATCGGCGCACTGGTTCTGGTTATCGGAATAGCGCTTTTCCTGGGCTACTCATTCACTCGAATGGGCGCTGCCGGACGAGCATTCATCTCAGCGATCATCAGCCTGGCTCTCTTGGGCACGGGCGTGGTCATCGAACGCCGAGAGCGATATCGCATGTTCTCGGGCGGGCTGATCGGTGCAGGTTGGGCCGCAGCATACATAACGGCATATGCAATGTACGCGTTGCCCGCTGCACGAGTCATAACAAGCCCGTTCGCCGGTTCGGTCCTGTTGCTCGCGGTTGCAGCGGCAATGATTGCTCACTCTTTGCGATACCGAGTTCAGGCAATTACCGCTGTCGCTTATTTCACAGCCTTCGGTGCTCTCGCTGTAACGCCTTCCACACCTTTCGCGATAGCTAGTCTCGTACCTTTGGCCGCCTCACTACTCTATTTCGCGTGGCGCTTCCGCTGGCACAGCACGGCGCTATTCGGTCTCATGGCCACTTACGGCACCTGTATATCCCGCGCGACTTCGAATGCGCCTCTCTATGCCACCGAGGCTTTCTTCATGATCTATTGGGCCTTGTTCGAATGCTTCGATATCCTGCGCTCTCGCCGGGGCTCTATTGGTTTTGGAGTGGCGTGGATCTTTCCGCTGAACACGATTGGTTTTCTTGGCCTGTCCTATAGCGCCTGGTCAGCTCACGCAGAAAAAGATATGTGGCGGATGGCAGCGCTATCCGCTGCCATGTTTCTGCTCAGTGCGGTTCTGCGTCTCCCGTTGCATCAGGACGATACTCGCGTTACCGATTCGGATCCGCTGACCCGGCTTCAATACGGAACATACGAAGCGCCGCTGACGATCTCGGCAGTACTTGCCGCGCTCGCCATCCTGGGCCGAGTTCCAGGCCTTTGGACCAACGTAGTCCTTGCCTCTGAAGCCGAACTGGTCTATCTAGCCGGGGTCCGTTTCCGGTCGCGATTTCTCCGCAGCCTCAGCGCTTTCGGCTTTGGGACCTCTTTGAGCAATCTTTGGACCTATGCGTCTGGGGGGAAAACGTCTGTTCTGGGCTTATCGCTCGATAACTGGTGCCATCCGCGATTTTTCACGCATTTCTGTTCTATCTGAATCGGGTGCTGTGGCGTCCAAATCGGCCATTTTCCTTTGCGGCGAGCGCTTTGGCGGCGCTGATTTTGGCCGCCGAGATAACTGAGCCTTTCACGGGAGTTTTCTTGCTTGCTTTCGCTCTGATCCTGTTTGAGCTAGGCATTCAAAAAAGACTTGCCGAGTTTCGCATACAGAGCTATTTGGCCGCGTTCGCCGGCGTGATAGCGGCTCTGTTCATGGGACGTTTCGGCCCCCATCCCGCCGCTTCCATCTGGAGTGCCTGCGCAATCGTGGCAATCGAGTGCTGGCTTTTTACAGCCCGCGTTTTGTTTACTGCGAAAGATTCGCTTACCCTACGCGAATACTCTGCAGTGCGCGACGCCTTTGCAGCTATCGGCTCGCTCTTCGCATTACTAGTACTTTGGATGGTCCTGCCCGGCTCACCTACTGCGCTCGCGTGGACAGTGCTGGCGCTCGCCTGGATTCAGATGGGCCTTGCGTTGAATACGGCGTTTTTCCGCTGGATCGGAAGCGCAGTTCTAATGGCCGCTTACGTCCGTCTGCTCGGCGTCAACCTCCTTGAGATCGAGGAGAGAGATCGCATCCACCTGCTAATGATCGCTCTGCCGATCCTTGCAGTTCTCTACTACGTTTTCGGTCTCCTCAAGCGTCTCCCGGCTTCCGAAGAACAAACTCTCGCCCGAATCTATACCTGGCTAGCGGCCATCGTCGCGCTACGAGTGCTGTATCTCGAAGTCAGCCCCTTCTTTGTCGCTTCGGGATGGGCCGGACTCGCCGTGGTTTTCCTGGTTGCAGGCCTGCGCACACGGCTCATCGACTTACGCGGGCAGAGTTACTGTATTACGCTGCTAGTCCTTCTGCGTTGCTTCTCATTCAACTTTGCGAGCTCAGGGCCCTCGAACACGGCCGCGCGCATTTTCGCCAGTTCACTTTGTATCGCCCTGTTCTTTCTCGCACAGGCATTGATGACGAGGAATGCGGGCAATCCAGCGCAAACCGAACGCCATGCACGAACATTCTTTTCCGTCGCCGCGATGTTGCTTCTGACCGGACTGTTGTACAACGAGGTCTCGGGTAGCTTACTTACCTTGGCGTGGGGCTTCGAAGGCGTTGCCTTTCTAGGCGCTGGATTTCCGTTGCGCGAGCGGATTCTTCGGCTGGAAGGCCTGGCCCTCCTGCTGCTCTGTATTCTGAAACTGTTTTTCTATGATCTTCGAAACTTAGAGACCGTTTATCGAATTCTCACGTTCGTAGCCTTGGGTCTGATTCTTCTCGGCGTCTCGTGGATCTACACTCGTTTTCGCGCGCAGATCCGACGGTATTTATGAGATCGGTTCGGCGGTCGACGGATGCTGGAACTTCTAGCCCCTCCTGCGCGTACCCTATGAAGAGAGGCCGAATTATGTATTGCAGATCGTGCGGAATTGAGGTTTCTAGCGATTTTCGTTATTGCCCGCAATGTGGGACGGGGACGGGCAAGGACGGCTTAAAATGTGAGACGGGCAAACCGGGCCGCGTGCTTCGTCGCTCACGCGATGACAAGCAGATTGCAGGGGTGTGCGCCGGCCTCGCGAAATACCTGGGCGTCGACGTGACATTTATCCGGGTACTGATGATCTGTCTGGCAGTTTGGCCGCCCGGCGTGGGACTGATCCTTTACTTGGTTTGCTGGATTGTGGTGCCGCAAGAACCGCTATTGCTCATGCCGCCGCGTCAAGAAGGTCGAGCAGAGCAGTCGGCGACAGCGACAAGTTAACGGAACCGCAATTCACCTCGCGAGCGTTTTCGCGACACGATCAGAGAGCATTTTGATTACTGACTGACTCCAATGATGGAGCGCTTGGCGAGCGAAGAGTCCGAACATCCCGCATCGGCGGCTGGCCGAAGAAACGGCTGTATTCGCGGTTGAACTGGCTGGCACTTTCGTATCCAACCTCAAAGGCCGCACTTGCGGCGTCCAGACCATTCATGAGCATGCGTTGCCGCGCTGCATGCAACCGAAGCTGCTTCTGATACTGAAGAGGACTCATCGATGTTAGCGCCCGGAAATGGTGGTGCAGCGTGGACACACCCATGCCCGCGGTTTGTGCGAGATCTTCCACCCGCAGCGCTTTCGCGTAATTCGCCTTGATCCAGGCGATCGCTTTTGCCGTCCGCTGGCTCTGATCTCCTAGCGTTGCAATCGCTCGAAGGCGCGCCCCTTCCGGGCTTCGAAGGATTCGGTAGATGATCTCGCGTTGAATCAGCCCACTGAGAAAGGGAATGTCATACGGGGTGTTCAGCAGGTCCACTAGCCGGCAGAATGCACTGAGGAACTCCGCAGTGCTTTCACCGGTCGCCATGGCACGGCTCTCAGCCGAGGCCTCAGCGAGCGGAATCTCGTCTCGGCTGAGAAGCTCTCGGACCATGGCCATTTCGAGCTTGAGCCGCAAGCAGAGATACGGCAACCGTTCACTTGCCTCGATCACTTGGCTGGTGACCGGCAAATCGACCGACGTCAGCAGGAATCGCGACTCACCGTAGATGAAAGTCGTTCGGCCGAGGTCTACTCGCTTTCGCCCTTGGGCGACCACCGCTACGCTCGGTTCATACGTCACTGAGGCCGGAGCCGTCGGGGCAGTCCGCCGGTAAAGTGTCAGGCCGGGAATCTCCGTTGTCCGGTTCTCTGCCGAGCCAACGAACGAAGCAACTTTACGAGCCAGCTCAGCCCGTAATTCATCTGCTCGATTTGGTAACAGAGAGGGCTCTTTGCTAGGATTTTCTCACCGTAAATGACTTCACTCCCTCTACGAGGATAACTGCCGGGGGGCTATAAATGACTACCGGGGCTATCGAGCTTCGAGAGAAATAGGCAATAAATCGGCAGGATCAGGATACCGCATCAAAGGCGCTCGTTCCTAACCTGGAAATGACAGAAACGGTTTTAAGGAGAAACAATGCAGAAGCGCAAATTGGGAAAAAACGGTCTGGAGGTCTCGGCTATCGGGCTCGGCTGCATGGGAATGAGCTTTTCTTACGGTCCGCCCAAGGACAAGCGGGAGATGACCTCTCTTCTCCGGGCGGCCGTGGAACGCGGTGTCACATTCTTCGATACAGCCGAGGTCTACGGCCCGTTCTTGAACGAAGAGCTGGTGGGTGAAGCCCTCGCTCCGTTCCGCGGGCAAGTGGTCATCGCCACCAAGTTCGGATTCGACCTCAGTCCTGATTTCGATCCCCGCGGGATGAAGGGTCTGCCGGGCCTGAACAGCAGGCCAGAGCACATCAAGCAAGCCGCCGAGGGCTCGCTCAAGCGGCTCAGGGTTGATGTCATCGACTTGCTCTATCAGCATCGGGTTGACCCGAACGTACCTATCGAAGACGTAGCGGGAGCGGTGAAGGAACTGATTCAGGAAGGCAAGGTCAAGCACTTCGGCCTTTCCGAAGCAGGAGTGCAAACCATCCGTCGTGCTCACGCAGTCCAGCCGGTCACTGCTCTCCAGAGCGAATATTCGCTGTGGACGAGGACTCCGGAGAAGGAAGTGATACCTACCCTTGAGGAACTCGGAATCGGCCTTGTCCCGTACAGCCCTCTGGGCAAGGGCTTCCTCACGGGCAAGATCGACGAGAATGCGAAGTTCGACAGCTCCGACTTTCGCAGCACCCTCCCTCGCTTCACGCCGGAGGCTCTCAAGGCGAATCAGGCCCTGATCAATCTGCTCACCAGCATCGGGGAACGCAAGAAGGCGACACCTGCTCAGATCGCACTCGCCTGGCTGCTGGCCCAGAAGCCGTGGATTGTACCGATCCCAGGGACCACAAAGCTGCATCGACTGGAGGAAAACATCGGGGCAGTTTCAGTCGAACTTACACCGGACGATCTGCGCGACATCGACGAGGCCGCCTCCAAGATCACGGTGCAAGGTGCTCGGTATCCCGAAAAGCTGGAGCAGATGACGGGCCGATGAGCTCTGAGCTCAGTTGTGACGGGTGGAATCGAGCATGAAAGCACTACTTTATTGGACGTTGCCAGCTGTTGTGGCGCTCAGTGGACTTGTGCGGGCGCAGTCCGCAGAAAAGAAAGACGCAGGCCCTGGTTCTGCGAGGGAGAAGTTGATCGGAGCGTGGCATCTGACGCGGATCGAAACGCCAGGGCCGGATGGAACGCCCGTCACTCAGCCGCTAGGCATGCTGATCTACACGCGCGATGGCCATATGTCGGTGCAGGTAATGTACCCCAAGTCGGCAAATGCTCGATCCAATGAGTACGTCCAGGATGGCTATGAGGCTTCCTTCGGGAGCTACGACGTAGACGAAACGACTCACACGGTGACCCATCACGTGCAGGGATCGATTACGCGCGACCTCCTTGTGGGTAAGGACCTGCCGCGCGTGTACCAGTTCAGCGAGGACGGGCACCTGATAATCAAATCGTCTCGGCCAGACGAACATTGGTCAGTTACGTGGGAACATTACTGACCGATCTTCCTGCCGATTCATTCGCGCGGGCAGTCGCCTTTGCCATGAGCCAGCCGGAGGATGTGTGGACGTGAACGAAATCCTATTCCGGCCCACGCGCCAAGAACTGTAAAGCACGACCTGTGAAAAGAGAGGGAATACAAATATGGAGATCAAAAGAGTTGGCTCGCAAGCTTCTGCTAAGGGACCGTCAGAGTGGTTCACTGGCACGGTACGGATCGATCCGCTGTTTCAGGCACCAGATCCGGCACTGGTTCAAGGTGCGAGCGTCACTTTCGAGCCCGGTGCGCGGACTGCATGGCATCTGCATCCGCTCGGTCAGACCCTCATCGTCACGGCGGCTGTGGCTGGGCGCAGCATTGGGGCGGGCCGGTCGAGGAAATACGACCGGGTGATGTGGTCTGGTTTCCGCCAGGCGAGAAGCACTGGCACGGGGCGACGCCGACAACGGCCATGACACACATCGCTATTCAGGAAAAGCTCGATGGGAAGGTTGTCGACTGGATGGAACAGGTCAGTGACGAGCAATACCGGAAATGATTACGCTGGCCAGTTGCCCCGCTCTTGAATAGTGACGAGTCCTCAAGACCGCTCTGCCGCAAGCACAATTTCGTAAGCAAAGAGGCCTGGCGCGAGCCCTGTGATAACCCGCAGAAAGCGGCTTCCCAAACGAAGCAGGCGACTATCAGGACGCATCGGAATGACCCGCTCGAGCGGAATCACACTATAGTGGCGAGCTGTAATCCGGTATCCGTGCTTTTCTAACAGAGCCGTTATGGATTTGGCAGTGAAGAAGCGCAAGTGCGACCAATCGAGAATGCCGCGATCACTGTAGCGGAAGCGGCCCAACAACACCAGCAGGCGGACGGTAAGATTGACAGCGTTCGGGACCGAAACAATCAACTTACCTCTCGGCCCCAACAGCGCTTTCGATGATTCGAGAATCATCGCGGGGTCGCGGAGATGCTCGAGCAGGTCGAGCATGAGAATTCGATCGAATTCCTGGCCTGACTTGCGGGCGAATTCGCCGACGCCATGCTCGAGATCCGCGCGAACGACGTCCTCGAATCCTGCGGTAACAGGTACTTTGGGGTCCGTATCAACCCCCACCACGCTATTTCCAATACGGACCAATTCCGCGCCAAATGCGCCATCGCCGCATCCAAGCTGCAGCACGCGCTGATTTTTTCCGACAAGTCTGAACGCGTAGTAATGGGCGGAATAGAGACTGCGCTTGATGGGATAACGAACAAAATACTCTTCGAATTCCGGATACGGGCGTACTGCTCTTGATGTCTCCGTATACCGATACACAGCTCGAAGAATGGCTTTCGAGTACTTGAGCCCGTTAACGTAGCAGATCTCGGCGCCGTAAAAAGTCGGTATGGGTACTTCGAGGATGCGGAAATTTTGATGATGCAGTTTGATGATGATTTCGGTGTCGAAGTGGAAATCGTCGGTAAGCTTGTCGAGTTTGATCTGCGATAGCGCGTGCAGATTATACGCGCGGTAGCCGCTATGGAACTCGGTGAGATTCAGGCCTAATGCGCGATTCTCGATGGCTGTAAGGACGCGATTGCCCACGTACTTGTATAAAGGCATGCCACCCTTGAGCGGACCACCAAAGTCTTTCATCATGCGCGAGCCAAACACGGCGTCTGCTTCGCCGGACACAATGGGCGAATACATGTGGGACAGGAGCTCTGGCGCATATTGGCCGTCGCCGTGCAGGAGGACGACAACATCGAAGCCTTCCTCAATGAAGTAGCGGTAACCCGATTTCTGATTCCCGCCGTAACCGAGATTCTTTTGATTCTTCAGGACGCGCAGCTTTTGCAAATTCGTCATGGTCTGAATGCCTACGGCCAACTCGAAGGTTGCGTCATCGCTGGCATCGTCGAACACGACGACCTGTTCGACATTACGCCAAACCTCGGGCGTGATGCGCCGGAGCACTTTGTTTAAGGTCGTGATGGCATTAAAAGTAACGATGAAGATTCCGATACGCTTGCCCTTGTTACCAGCTCGGGCTGGGGTCTCTTCAAGTACGTTCTGGCGGAATTGGGGTAGTGGCTCGAATGGCAGCGTCAAGCTGGCCGGGGGCTGCTGTGGAGGTACGGAAATCGTGGAGCGTGCATCCATAGCCGTAAAAGCTCAGCGCTTCCTGTCATCGCCAGATTACCAGGAATTGTGCCGAAGGGTCATCATTATCGGCCCTCAAGACTTTAGACGGGCGTAACAAGCGTTCCGGTCACTTCATATTTACGCCGCGAGAACGACCTAGTTTGTACGGGTTTGAGGATGGGATGCGAGTGCGTGGTTTCGCAATTCTACCGGCAGGCACGGTCGTCTGCACCAACCCAACGTCAGAGGTAATCTCGTTCTGCCTCAGTCTTGCTTCGGCCTCTGCTATCAGCGGCCGGGCCGTACAGACGAGTGAAGTGCCCAGGCCGGCTACCATGGGCAAGTAGAATTCGTATGGCATGGCATCAAAGAAGAAATGAATCGACAGAGCAATGGAGCTGAGCAGCATGCACAGCGCCATACTTTGCACTTCTTTAAGATTTAAGCGCCGGGCAGTGCGATGAAGCTTTAGAAGCGCACTCAGTGTGACGGCAAATACGGCAAGGATGATAAGGAAACCTAGCACGCCCGTTTCGCTCGATATCTGAGTGTAAGAGTTGTGGCTAGCCAGCCAGTCCTGATGCTCTCCTCTCTGTTTGGACATGTCGGCAGCTGCTGGTATAAAGACACCCATCCCGACACCGGTCAGTGGATGTGTCAAGGTGAGCTCAATGCTTTGCTCGAGCTTATGTTTACGTTCGTCGCCAGATTCTTTTGCCGACAAGGCTTCGGCAGATGAGGAGCTGGAATTGAAAATCGTCCCGTAGCGCTCTAATTGAGTCTGGTCGGCGGTAAGCAAGGCCACGACAAGTCCTATCGCCGCCACACTAACAATCTTGAGCTTGTTCGGAATAGAAACCTTCAGTACGGCAACCGCTACGATAGTGGCCGTGATAACGAGGCCTCCGCGTGATGCCGTTCTCACGGATAAAGCCAAAGAAAGCAGCACCACGGCGGCAAGCGGGATTTTGAAGATTATCTTCACGCGGGAGATGAGCAGCACCATGAACGGCAAACCAAAAGCGATGTGAAACGCGACCTCGTTAGCGTTTCCAAGACTGCCCAGCGACGTTTCGCGGCCGCCTTGATAACGGTTCGTTAGGGCAATTACCAGAGCCGATGCCGCGGCTCCGTATCCCACAGCCGCAAAGACTCTCTTTGAATCGGCAAACTTCATCGTCAGGCCGGCGATGATGAAAAAGGCTGCTGCCGATTTAAGCCAGACGTCTGTAAATTCGTGCAGGCTCTCCGATTTCCAACTGCTAAAAGGCAAAATAAACATTGCCCAAAATGTGAATAGCAGCAGAAGCACTCCGCAGGGGGTCTTAGCAGCGCGTGCAATGCCGCCTTTGAAGAGAACGCAGAGCAAACCGACAGCCGACAAACCGAGCATCAAGTAAAGATTTGGGAGCCCGATCAGCATTGTTGCTTCAAACACGCGCGAGTACAGCATGAATACGTAAACAGACAACAACAGCGTGGCGAGGCCAGCGGATTTTAGCTGCTTCACGGACGCGTCGGGAGTGGCTAGGATTTCAGGCACAAGAAACGCTCCTAGTTCGGCCGTGGACCCGCCTCGAGGGCCGACTCAAACTCGCGCGTTACAGCATTCCATGAAAATTCGCTCGAAACGAGTTGCCAGGCCTCCCCTGCCCTTTGCCGCCGCAGGTCAACATTGGTCAAAAGATCCAGACAGCGCCGCGCGAAAAGTTCCGGGGAGTCTGCTATCGCGATGTGTTTGCCATTTTCCAGTGGAAGACCCTCGGCGCCGATGGAGGTGGATACCACGGGCAATCTGGCTGCTATAGCCTCGAAAATTTTCAGCCGCGTTCCACCGGCTATGCGCAGAGGCACAACTGAGACTGTGCTCCCCCAGAGATAGGGGCGGATATCAGGGACGGTTCCGGTAACCACGATTCCTGAGTCGCGCTTAGCGAGCTCCGTTACCGCCATACTGGGGCGGCGTCCGGCAATGATGAACCGGCAGTTCGGCCGTTCTTTTCGGATAAGCGGTAATATTTCGCGCGCCAGAAATTGCGCCGCATCAATGTTTGGGAGCCAATCCATGGAGCCCGTAAAGATTAGATCGACAGAAAGCGGAATTTCTTTAGCCTGCGCCAAGGGTCGCGGCGTGAAATAGTGGATATCGACGCCGGTGTTGACGGAGCTAATGCGCTCGACGCCGAACAGGCGGCGCATGGTGTCGCGATCGGCTTCAGAGACTGCGATTATATGGCCGGCGCGGCGGCAGACGCCACGTTCAAATGCGTCCATATGCCGGGATTGCAAGCGGAAATAGGCCTTCTTCACCGGGTTATCCGCCTGCTCAAAATGACGCCGCCAAATGATCGATTCGACGTTGTGCTGGAACAGCACCGAGCGGTTTATCTCCGGAATATTGGGAGCCGGAAAAAGAAAATCACACACCATGCTGTCAAACTTCTGCTGCCGCAGAAGTGCCTCGATCTGGTGCTTCATGCGAGCGGATGCATAGCGTTTGACGGCAACCGGTAGGGGCGATACGAGTCCTTCGAAGAGTTGGTAAATAAATCGCATTGACCTGTGCGGCGGAACCGAATGGGTCACCGGATAAGCGCGCGAACAGTACTCCGAGCTTCTCTCGAGACCTTCCGGATTCTTGCCATCGTCGAGCGCGACGTAATGAATCTCGTGACGGGCGTGCAAGCACTTCAACATTTCGAGCGTGCGTATTTGGCCGCCGCGGTTGGCCGGGTGAAGGAAATCAGACTTCACCCAGAGAATCTTCATGAGTGGGCTGGAACCGGGTCGAGTGATGTCTGCCGCGGCATTACACCTTCCCACCAGCGATCCCGCCGTCCCGTGAGGAACAGATCGCCCCAAAGCTGCAAGTTCAGCAAACGCCACAAACGATCAGTTGCATCTTCTTGCCCCTGAAGATGGCGCGAGATGAGATTAACGAGGACCTGCTTTTCGACGATCGAAGAAAGAAACCCATCGCGATTCGTCAGAGCGTCGTAGAGCGGCTTGGCTCTGGGGTCGAGGAGCCATTGCCGCACGGGGGTCGGGAATCCCATTTTTTTGCGGTGGATGATTTCGGCGGGTAACAAGCCGGCGAGAGCAGCTTTCAAAATGTATTTCTGGGTCTTGCCCCATACTTTGAGGGAGTTTGGAATAGACGTCGAGAATTCCACAAGTGTGTGGTCGAGAAACGGGACGCGGCTCTCGATGGAAGACGCCATGCTCATCTGGTCCTGCTTCATGAGAAGCTCGACTAAATACGTCTTCTGATCTGCGTACAGCATGCGAGACAGAAGCGAGCTCCCTTCACGCGAGTTCCAGTAGCGAAGATAGTTGCCATAGACAGCCTGCGGCGCTGAACCAAGAAGGCGATTTTGCTCCTCCCGCGAGAACGCGCAGTAGAAATTATCTAGCAGAAGCGACTCGACAGTTGCGTCCCGGCCGATAAACGTGTGTCGAATCTTGCGCCGAATCGACGCTTTGAGCAAAGGAGTAGTCTCGAGATGGCGGTTTACCCCTTCTCTGAGAAAACTTGGAAACACGCCGTAGAGGTTTCCGGCTCGCGAGTTGATTAAATTCCACCGATAGCGCTCGTACCCGCCGAAAATTTCATCGCTGCCTTCACCAGTAAGGACAACTTTGACCTCTGAGGCTGCGAGCCGCGAGACGAAATAGAGCGAAACGCTCGAAGGCCACGTAATGGGTTCGTCTTCGTGCCAGATTAATCTCGGGAGTTCGTTAAAGAACTCGTCGATTCCAATCTTCACTTCATGATGATCGGTGCCAATCGATTCCGCTACCTGCGCGGCATATCCGAGCTCGCTGAAGTGCTGTTCGGCATAGCCCACTGCGAATGTCTTAACCGGCGCATTGGTAAGTCGCTTCATCATCGCCGCAATAGCGCTGGAATCCACACCTCCGCTGAGAAACATGCCAAGCGGCACATCACTCATCAACCGAAGTCGAACAGATTCTTCCAGCCGGCGCCGGGTTTCCGCAATCAGCTCTTTTTCTGACGCTTGCGCCGGACTAGGTACGGGGACATCCCAATACTGCCGAATTTGGAGCACTGGTCTGGCCCCGCTCACATCGAGTGTGAGGTGGTGGCCCGGCATGAGCTTGCGGATACCACGAAATAACGTGCGCTCTTCGCTTATGTAACCAAACGCCAGATACTCCGGGAGCACCTGGTTTTCGAGCTCGGCATGGATCGTGGGATGCATCAGGAGCGCCTTGATCTCGGACGCGAATGCAAAGACACCCCCGTCCCAGTAGTAATAAAAGGGCTTGATGCCTAGCCGGTCTCGAGCCGCGAACAATTGATGCCTCTCGCAATCCCAAATAGCGTAGGCGAACATGCCCCGGAACAGATCCACCGAGGCAGGCCCAAACTCCTCATAAGCGTGAATGATGGTTTCGGTGTCGCAGCGCGTCTTGTAGTGATGGCCCGCCTGCTCGAGTTGGGGCCGAATCTCCGCATGATTGAAGACTTCGCCGTTGTAAACGATCCAGTGGGAGCGTGTTTCGTTGGCCATTGGCTGATGGCCGGCTGCAACATCAACAATACTTAGCCGCCTATGCCCCAGGTGAGCGTGCTGGTCGTGATAATAGCCGCAATCGTCGGGACCGCGATGTGCAATCACATCGGTCATCCGCTTCAGAACGGCTTCCGAGTCAGACGAAGGCGCGGCAGACACGTATCCCGCAATGCCACACATATTCGATCACTGCCAGTCTTAAGTCACAGGCGGGGGCTCGTTCTGCTCTATCTGCCTTTTGGTTCTGACGCGCTGAAATTAAGCAGCCAAGGCCAGGCATAAAAGCGGCGATGACAGCTCAGGCATCTAGAAGCCTTTGCTTGGAAGAGCAAAAAGGGCAGATCGCGAAAACGAAAGTGCGATCGGCGCACCTGTTTCGAAAGGCAGGTCGGGCACATAGGGTTATCGAAGAATAGGTGCGCTATTCAATCCGGTTCTCTCTGTTTCAAGACCGCCGATGATGGCTCGGTTTTATCCCACAACGCTGGCGTAGATGTAGGCGGCGGTCAGGGCGATCATAACGGCGGCCGTGGTCCATGCAATCCAGTTTTGCCAGGCCTTATTCTTATAACCTCCCATCAGGCGGGGCCGGTTGATCAGCAGCAGCATGTAAACCAGTACAAACGGCAATAGAATTCCGTTTGCAACCTGCGACAAAAGGATGACCTTCAACAGAGGCAGTCCGGGAATCAGGACGAAGACCGCCCCGCCTCCAATCAGCAGCGTATAAAGCCAATAAAAGACCGGCGCCTCGGAGAAACGCTTGTCAACGCCCGATTCGAAGCCGAGTCCCTCGCATATGTTGTAGGAAGTCGCAAGCGGAAGGATGGCCGCCGAGAGGAGTGACGCATTGATGAGTCCCACTGCAAAAAGAAGTGAGGCAAACCGTCCGGCGAAAGGCGCTAACGCTAGTGCGGCCTGGCCCACGTCCACAATCTCCGGATGATTCGAATGGTAAATAGTCGCGCCGCAGGCCACCACGATGAAAAACGCGATCACGTCTGTGACGATGCAGCCCGTGATCACATCCAGCCGGCATAGCCCATAATTACGCCTATCTATGCCCTTCTCCACAACAGCGGCCTGAAGATAGAACTGCATCCAGGGTGTAATGGTGGTTCCAACCAGTCCGATGATCATCACCAAGTAAGCGGGATCACTGCTAAGTGTGGGCATAATCATCTGCTTTAGCGCCAGATCCCAATCGGGTTTCGCCAGAATGGCCGAAACGGGGTAAGCGAAATATATCAGGGAGGCGACAACCAGAATCCGCTCCACGGGTTTGTAAGTGCCGCGCACGATCAGGCTCCAAACAAGCACAGCGCCCGCTGGCACAACGATGTATTTAGCTGGCGCCGAAAATGCCCATGCCGGAGGCGAGACCAGCAAATTCGGCGATGATATTGCAGAAATCCGCGAAACCGAGCACGACCATCGTAAAAAACGTCGCGCGGAGGCCGAACTCTTCCCGGATCAGGTCTGATAGTCCTTTGCCGGTAATCGCGCCCATTCGCGCAGCCATCTCCTGCACCACAATCAGGGCGATAGTCGTAGGAATTAGAGTCCAAAGAAGCTGATAACCGAACTTCGCGCCAGCTTGCGAATAGGTTAGGATTCCGCCGGGATCGTTGTCGACGTTTGCGGTGACAAATCCGGGACCCAAAACGGCAAACAACGCAACCAGGCGTGAACTGATCAGAGCGATGAGAGGCCTTCTGCTGCGAACGGCAGTTTGGGTCATGATTGTCCGAAATTTTTAAACCTTATTGTTGACCATCTTCATTTCAGATGAATGAGACTTCCTCTATCATCGCGGCCCTCTATGATTTGAATTAAGGCACATGCCAAAAATCAATATTTGTTTTCTGTGGCACATGCACCAACCCTTCTACAAGGATCTGGTGACAGGCGTATACGCGCTTCCATGGGCCCGCCTCCATGCCCTGAAAGATTACTACGGTATGGTTAAAATTCTGGACGATTTTCCAGAAATACATCAGACGTTCAATCTGGTTCCCTCCCTCGTCGTTCAAATTGAGGATTACGCGGCCGACAATGCATCGGACCCGTTTCTGGAATTGGCGCTGAAACCGGCCGAGCAATTGGAGCCGACTCAAAAGGAGTTTATCCTCCGCTACTTCTTTCAGGCCAACCAGGAACGACAGATTGACCGTTATCCCCGCTACGCCGAGCTTTTCCGGGTTCTGGAGCAATGCCAACACATCCCGCGCCGCACGGCTTCTCGATTCGACGCTCAGATGCTGCGGGACCTTCAAGTCCTGTCACAGCTCACATGGATGGACGAAGAATACCTGGCGAAAGACAAAGAAATCAGCGATTTGACGAAAAAAGGGCGGAACTATAGCCGCACAGACCAGGAGCTCATGGGCCGGAAGCAACTGCAAGCTCTGCGAAACGTGATGCCGGTATACCGCGATTGTGCTGCTCGTGGGCAGATTGAAATATCGACGACGCCCTTTTATCACCCGATTCTTCCCCTACTCTGCGATTCGAATATCGGCGCGGTCTCCCACCCTTATCTTTCGCTTCCATCGCAGTTTGCGTATCCCGGCGATGCTCAAGAACAGCTTGCTCGCGCACGCACATACTTTGCGTCGACGTTCGGCCAAGCGCCGCTCGGGTTATGGCCTTCGGAGGGATCCGTTTCCGATCAGACGCTTGCGATCGCTTCGCGATTGGGGTTCAGATGGACTGCATCAGACGATGGAGTATTGGCGCGGACGCTTAATGCGCCAGTTACGCCGGCCAATGCCTACCAGCCATATCTGTGGCGTCAAGGCAAGCAAGAGATTCATGTCCTGTTTCGAGACCATCAGCTGAGCGATCTGATCGGGTTCGTTTATTCAAAGATGGGCGCGCGTGAAGCAGCCGAGCATTTTTTGACGGAAATCCGCAATAACTGTCAGCCTCTTTTGAAACAGGGGAGAGATGCCGTGGTCCCAATCATTCTGGATGGGGAAAACGCGTGGGAGTACTATCCCGAGAACGGACGGCCGTTCTTGCGTGAGCTGTATTCACGGATTACTTCAGATCCGGATATGGCGGCGGTGACCATGAGCGAGGCGATTGAGGCGGCACCGTCACGCGAGCTAACACATATCTTTCCCGGTTCATGGATCGACGCGAATTTTGACATTTGGATCGGCGCAAAAGAAGACAACTGTGCCTGGGAGCATTTACTCGCGGCACGCAAGGCCTATGATGAGGCGCTAAAATCGCCGCGATCCGAATCGATCCCTGATCACGCGAAGCGCCTGGCCTGGCAGGAGATTCTGATCGCGGAGGGCAGCGACTGGTGCTGGTGGTATGGGCCTGAGCACTCATCCGCGAACAGGGCTGAGTTCGATCAGCTCTACCGGAATCATCTGGCCAACGTGTATCGCTTTTTAGGCGGGGAAGGGCCGCCCGGTTTAAACGAATCGATTCTAAAGGCGGGCGAGGCCGGATTCGATGAGCCTCCCAGCGGCTTAATTCAGCCCGAGATCGACGGACTCATGTCATCGCATTTGGAGTGGTCCGGCGCAGGACGTTATCGCATTGATCATCGATCCGGCGCGATGCACAGCCATCGTTCGCTCATTCAAGAGTTGCTGTACGGAAGCGACGGACAGAACATCTATTTGAGAGTTGATCTGACAGAGCCGGTCGCCGCTTCAGCGCCGCTCGAATTTAGATTGCGCTTGCGAAATCCGGCAGGTGAACGATTCGATGTGGATCTCTCAGATACGACCTCGAGCGGATTGAAGATCGATTCAAATTTGCCGGAAAGTGCCATCACGGCCGCGCTCGTGAATATCTACGAGATCCGCGTTTCCATGTCCGCTCTCCACCTTCGGCGAGGCGACCCGCTATTCCTGCAAATTTCGATACTCCGGGAAGGACTGCAGGTTGCATGCTTGCCCGCGAGCGGCGAACTCGAGGTGCAATGTTTGGGCGTCACAACTGCGTACGCGGGCTAGCCTCGCTTACACTCGGCGCTCGGTTTCGAATAAATGGGTTGTCCGAGCCGTGACCGTCAGGGAGCGGTTTTCTATTTTTCGCCGTAAACTGGTAATGACATGGCGACGCGAACCACTCTCACGCTGGACCAATTCCTTGCGCTGCCGGAACCGGAAGACTGGACGCAATATGAACTCAGTCGGGGAGAGCTGATCACATTGCCTCCACCTGGATATCGGCACGGCGTTCTGGTTGCCAAGATAGCTACATTGTTGAGAAATACGCTTTCTCCGGAAGAATACATTATTGCTGGTGGAGATGCAGGGTTCTTACTGGACCCCAATCCAGAGGCTGCTACTGTCCGTGGCGCTGATGTCGCCGTCAATCGCCGTGCGGATGTTGGGGAGCATCTTCCCTACGGTTGGTTTCCCGGCGCTCCCATGCTAGCGGTGGAAGTGGTCTCCCCTGGAAACACGGCCAAAGACATGCAGTTAGAGGTTGAAGACTATCTCGAAGCTGGTGCCCTCGAAGTATGGCTCGTGTATCCAGACACTCGGACGCTTTACGTCTACTCAGCGGGTCGGCGCGACCCCCAAGTTTTTGAAGAAGGTGACAGCTTCAACAGCATCGTGGACAAAGCCTTCCGAGTTGAAGATCTCTTCCGTATCTAGTTCGGCGACGGCTTGTTCTCCGCCGGGTTCTTCTTCGTATATTCGTTAAGCCAGTCGATCACTGTCGCGTACCAGAACTGGCTGTTTTGCGGCTTGAGAATCCAGTGCCCTTCGTCCGGAAATTGCACCAGCTTGGACGGAATTTTCACTTCCTGAAGAGCAGTGAAGAGCTCCTCACCTTGCCCGATCGGAACGCGATAATCCAGTTCGCCGTGCGTGACAAGCGTAGGCGTCTTGAAATTCTTCACGTAGGAACTGGGCGACCATTTTTGATACAACTCTGGGTTTTCCCACGGGAATCCCTGAAACTCCCACTTCGGAAACCATAGCTCTTCGGTTGTTCCCGCCTCACTTTGGAGGTCATAGACGCCCGCGTGCGAGACAAGCGCTCTAAACCGATCAGTGTGCCCCAGAATCCAATCGATCATATAACCGCCGTACGAGCCCCCTGCTGCAGCTATGCGCTCCTTGTCGACGTAAGGCAGATTGCTTACGTAATCCACCGTCGCCATGATGTCCTCGTATGGGCGGCCACCCCAATCACCATTTACTGCGTCCGTGAAACTTTGGCCGTAGCCCGTAGATCCGTGTGGATTGGGCATGACCACGACGTAGCCGGCGGCAGCGAACACCTGCGCGTTCCATCGATAACTCCACGATTCGCCCCATGCTCCT
This sequence comes from uncultured Acidobacteriaceae bacterium, assembly GCA_963771565.1. Classification (GTDB taxonomy): domain Bacteria; phylum Acidobacteriota; class Terriglobia; order Bryobacterales; family Bryobacteraceae; genus Bog-105. The sequence goes on along the minus strand of CAVYUB010000011.1, from coordinate 29,548 downwards.
TGCGGACCACCGTGAATTTGAATCAGCACCGGATATTTCAATAAGGGATTGAAGTCAGGCGGCTTCACTACGAAGCTCTCAATCTTTGCGCCATCAGCACCGTCTACTGAGATCTTTTCGAGCGGGCTGAGCTGATATTGGCTGAGCACGGCATCGTTCAAGTGCGTGAGCGGAACACCTGGACCGCCTTTCGAAGTTGCCTTATTGATCTCAGTAGGCCGCGAGCCGCTCTGCTCCGTGTAGATCATTGTCTTCTCGTCTGCAGTGAACTGCACGGTTCCGATCGAGGTGGGCCCTTGAGCAATGGTGCGAATCGCCCCGCCCGCAGCGGGCATCATCAGCAATGGATCCGTTCCGTGATCGTCGATCGTGAAAAAGATGCGCGTCGAATCTCGAGACCACGTGTAGGTCTCGACCCAGCGATCGAGCGAATCCGTCAAGGTGTTCATCTTACCCGCTCCGAGATCGAGGATGGCCAAACGCCATTGATCGCTTTCATAACCGCCGCGAATCTGCGTACGGTACGCGAGATACTTGCCGTCGGGCGAGTAGAGCGGACCTTCGTCTGCGCCCGGATTCGTCGTGATCCGCTTAGCTTCGCCACCCGCGGCAGCAACGCTAAAGAGATCGGAATTCGTACTGGTGGATGGGTCCGGATCGGTATTGGCCACGTATGTCACCTGCACGCTGTCAGGTGAGAAAGTATACTGCTCTGGCCCTTCCAATGAGAACGGAGGAGTGTTTAGATTGCCTGGCGTCAGATCGCGAACCTTGCCGCTGCCGTCCAAGCTCTGAATAAGGATGTGGCGTCGCCGGTTGCCTGCATATTGCGTCCAATGGCGATATAGCAATGAAGTGTAGACGCGCGCGTCCATCTTGCTGGCCGCTTCTTGATCGAGTTTTGTTTTATTGCAGACCGGGTCATACGCGACGCCCGGAGTTGCGTTCTCCGGCTCACAACCTGGATAAACGTCGCTTACAAAGAGCATCAGCTTACCGTCAGGCGATATGGTCACACCATCAGCTCCAGTAGGCAGATTTGTGACCGCCTTCGCGCCGCTTCCGTCCGGATTCATGGACCAAACTTGCGAGCCGTTGCTGCGATCAGAAACAAACAGGATGAGCTTGGAATCGGGCGTCCAGCGCGGCCTGGTATTCGAGTTTCCATCGTTTGTCAAGCGTTGGGGTGTGCCGCCGTCAACCGGAACGACGTAGATTTGAGTGGGTTTTGTGTTGTTCGGCAGGTCGACCGTCTGGACTGTGAACGCAACCATCTTTCCATCGGGCGACAATTTCGGATCATCGATACGAGCAAGCTTCATCATCGCGTCGAAAGTGAACGGAGCTTTCACGGCGGGTTGACCGGAGATGCTGAGCACGCCTCCAAAAAACGCGCACAGCGCGGCAATTCGCATGCCTTTCATTCTATCGGCGGATGCTAGGATGGCTTAGAAAGCTCACGCCTGGATAATTTTTCGCGCACTCGGATCCATGCCGTCTGCGCTCAAACGGGCACTCTTCAATGATTCGCGCGTATCGTGGAGTAACACCCCGCATAGCAAGCTCCGCCTACATCCATCCCGCCGCCCAAATAATCGGCAATGTAGTCGTGGGCGAACGCAGCAGTGTCTGGCCAAATGCAAGCATTCGCGGCGACGTCAACTACATCCGTATTGGGGATGAGACCAGCATTCAAGACAACGCCGTGGTGCACGTAGACCATGGTCTTTATCCATGCATTGTGGGCAACCGGGTGACCGTCGGCCATGCGGTCGTGCTGCATGGATGCGAGGTGGAGGACGAGGCGCTCATCGGAATCGGAGCGATTGTGCTGAACGGGGCCAAAATTGGCGCGGGCGCAGTAATCGCAGCCGGGGCACTTGTACCGGAGGGCATGCAGGTATCAGCGCGAATGCTTGCTATGGGCAGTCCCGCAAAGATACGGCGCGAAGTGAGTGCCGAGGAACAAGAGCGGTTTCGGCAGGGCTGTGATAACTACGTCGTAATCAGCGGAATCTACAAGGAAGAGCAATCTTGATTCACGCGGTCAAAGGAATGCGCGATATCTTGCCGCCGTCGAGTGCGGTATGGAATCATGTGGAGGCTTCGGCCCGGCGCATTTTTGCGCGGTTCAATTATCAGGAGATCCGCACGCCGATTCTGGAAGAGACTGCGCTTTTTAGTCGCACGCGTTGGCGAAGACACGGATATCGTCAGCAAAGAGATGTACACCTTTGAAGACCGGGACGGCACTTCGCTTACGCTGCGGCCTGAGTGTACAGCATCGGTCCTTCGTGCTTACATCGAACACCGCCTGGATCAGCAGCCGGGCATCGCAAAACTGTATTACACGGGTCCCATGTTCCGCCGTGAGCGGCCGCAGAAAGGACGGTTTCGGCAGTTCTACCAAATCGGTGCAGAAGCGATCGGCTCCGATTCTCCGGCAGTTGACGCCGAAGTGATCGAGCTCGTCGTCGCGATCCTGCAGGACGCGGGTATTCGGGAATTCGAGCTCCTCATCAATTCCGTCGGCTCGAAGCAATCGCGAGCGAAGTATAACGAAATCCTACGTGCTGCATTGAAAGAACTGGCGCCGAAGATGTGTGAAGATTGCCGGCGTCGCGCAGAGACGAACCCGCTACGCGTGCTTGACTGCAAGGTGCCTGAAGATCAACCGATTATCGACCAATTGCCGTCCATTCTCGACTACTTAGATCCAGATGACCAAGATCATTTCCGCCGGGTGCGCGAATTTCTAGATGATCGCAACATTACTTACATCGTGAAACCTCGGCTTGTACGCGGGCTCGATTACTATGTACGGACAACTTTTGAAATAACGCATGGAGCTTTGGGAGCGCAAAACGCGATTCTTGGGGGCGGGCGCTATGACGGGCTTGCGGAGAGCCTTGGGTCCAAGGTTTCAGCGCCAGGCATTGGGTTCTCAATCGGAGAAGATCGGTTGGTGATGCTCCTCGAAGAAGAACACGCCGTCGAAGTACCGGTGCTCGATTTGTATATCGCGCCGTTGGGGGATCCAGCACTACGTCAGTGCGCAGTGCTCGCCGGAGAGATCCGCAAGCTGGACGTTTCCGTCGAAGTAGGGACGGAACGTAAACTTAAGCGCATGCTCGAAATCGCTAACAAAATGGGGGCACGCTACACGCTGATCGTGGGCGATAACGAAATTCTGACGCAATCGTACACGCTGAAAGATATGGCATCGGGCGAACAGGTGACGCTAACACGCCAGGAACTGCTTGACCGATTCGCCAATAATCACTAACTCAGGCAAACCCAAACACGCAATATGGCAGAACTGCAATTAGATCTATTAGGCAACTTGCGCCGGACTCACAATTGTGGAGAACTGCGGCGCAAGCGATGCGGGGAAAACGAGCCTGTTGATGGGCTGGGTCCATCGGCGGCGCGATCTTGGAGGCTTGATCTTTATTCACTTGCGAGATCGTGATGGTATCACGCAGCTTGTGTTTGACGAAAGCAAGAATCCAGAAGCGCACAAACGCGCGCAGGAATTGAGCTCGGAGTTCGTGATCGCGGCGGAAGGAGTCGTGACACTACGCAGCGCCGAGACAGTAAACACGACCATTGCAACGGGGGAGATAGAAGTTGCTGTAAGCAAGCTCTGGATTCTGAATGAGTCGCGCACACCGCCGTTCCCGCTCGAAGGCGGTATAGACGTGAAAGAAGACATTCGGTTGAAATACCGGTATGTCGATCTGCGCCGCCCGCGTATGCAGCGGAACATCATCATGCGGTCGAAGATCTCGCTCGCCGTTCGCCAGGCCTTATATGCCCAAGGCTTCCTTGAAATTGAAACCCCATTTATGACGCGATCCACCCCGGAGGGCGCGCGCGATTATCTTGTGCCCAGCCGTGTCCAGCCAGGAACTTTCTACGCCCTGCCGCAATCACCGCAGATTTTCAAGCAGCTTCTGATGGTCAGCGGATACGAGCGCTATTTCCAGATCGTGCGCTGCTTCCGCGATGAGGATCTGCGTGCCGACCGGCAGCCCGAGTTTACACAAATCGACCTCGAGATGTCCTTTCCTCAAGAAGAGCAGATCTACGAAGTCATCGAGCCTTTGATTTGGAGCGTGTGCGAGGCCGCCGGCAAAACAGTTGAAAAGCAGATTCCGCGCACGACATACGACCAGGCGATGCGTTCCTACGGAACCGACAAACCGGACCTGCGGATTCCGCCTTTCCATTGCGTGAAAGATCTATTTCCAGGTGCGAATCTAACAGCGGACGGCTTGCCCCTGGTTGCGATTCATATCCCGAGAACAGGGCAGTTGAGCCGCAAAGAACGAGATGAGATCAAAGCTTTCGGTCAGGAGCGTGGGCTCCGAGTTTACGATGACCTAAAACGGCTGGAGCGGGACTTCGCCGGCCCGATTGCCCAGTTGCGTGAGCGCATCCAGCCTGGCGAAGGCGATCAGCTGATGCTGGCAGGCTGGCCGGGTGAAAAGAAGGGCGCTTTGCCCGAATTGACCGTGCTCCAGGCTGCCGGACAGCTTCGCTTGTTCATCGCTCAGAAATACAACGATCGCCATAAGCTTCTCGATCCCGAGAAATTTAAATTTCTTTGGGTGACTGAGTTTCCGATGTTCGAATGGGACGAACAGGAGAAGCGATGGAACGCTGCCCACCACCCTTTCACATCGGTTCACGATGAAGATATCGAGAAGCTCACGACCGATCCCGCGCACTGCCGGGCAAAATCGTACGATCTGGTGCTCAACGGTGTCGAGCTAGGCTCCGGATCGATTCGTATTCACAGGCGCGATGTGCAAACCAAAGTCTTTGCGGCGCTCGGATTCAGCGAAGAAGAGGCCAGACGCCGGTTCGGGTTTCTGCTCGAAGCTCTGGAATATGGGGCTCCTCCGCACGGCGGAATCGCACTCGGCTTAGACCGCTTGGTGATGATCTTGGCTGGCGAGCAGTCAATTCGCGAAGTGATTCCATTCCCCAAGACCGCAAAGGCCACCGACCTGATGTGCGAAGCGCCATCGCCAGTACCAGAGCGGCAGCTGCGGGAACTCGGGCTATGCATCTCGAAGCCGCAATGACTGCCATACTGTTCATATGGCAACCGGCACGCGGATCTCCGTCGAAGAGTACTTAAAAACTGTGTACCGTCCCGATCGCGACTATGTGGACGGCGTGGTTGAGGAGCGCAATTTGGGGGAATGGGACCACAGCAGCGTCCAAACACAGTTCGTTATATTCTTCAGCAAGTTCAGAGGGACAGGTTTTCGCGCAGTAACCGAGCTCAGGATGCGAGTTCGGGAAAAAAAGTATCGTATTCCTGACGTTGTTGTCACTCGCGGGAAGCCAACGGAGCAGATACTTACCAAACCTCCCCTGGCCTGTATCGAGATTCTTTCTCCAGAAGACACCGTATCGCGCACAAATGCCCGGATTCAAGACTATCTCGAATTCGGCGTACCGGTGGTATGGGTAGTCGATCCGCGCGAGCGAAGAATATGGATCTATCGAAAAAGCGGCATGGAAGAAGCCGTAGGCCTGAGCGTCAAGCTAGACGGCACCTCCATCGAAGTTCCCTTCTCTGAAATCTTCGACTAACGCGATTCCACATGGCACATATGGCAACGGGCACGCAGATTTCCGTAGAAGAATACTTGAAGACTGTATACCGTCCCGATCGCGATTATGTGGACGGGATGGTTGAGGCGCGAAACTTGGGCGAGCTTGATCACAGTTTGGTGCAAACTAGGTTGGCCCACTTCTTCATGAACATCTACAGCCAAACGGCTCTATTGCCCGTAACCGAGCTCAGGATGAGAGTTCGGGAAAACAAGTATCGTGTCCCTGACGTCGTTGTCACTCTTGGCAAGCCGCAGGAGCAGGTACTAACCAAGCCGCCGCTCCTTTGCATTGAGATCCTCTCTAGAAGCGATACCGTTTCACAAGTCAATGAGCGCGTTCAAGACTATCTCGAATTCGGCGTACCGGTGGTATGGGTAGTCGATCCGCGCGAGCGAAGAATATGGATTTATCGAAAAAGTGGCATTGAAGAAGCCGTAGGCCTAGCAGTCAAGCTGGACGACACACCTATCGAAGTTCCCTTCTCTGAAATCTTCGACTAGCAAAATTTCACATGGCACGTGTGCGTGGTATCGGCGGTATTTTCTTCAAATCTGAAAATCCGGAAGCACTGTACGCCTGGTATCAAAAACATCTCGGGCGTTGAAGTAGACGAGCGCGTCGAAGATTACGATTACGGCAAGTTCGGCTGGATCATGGACCCAGACGGCAATCGCATAGAACTTTGGGAGCCCAAATCACCGCCCGAATAAGCTCACCTTGCTAGGCCTTCACAGGCTTATCAACCGATTTCCAATTCTTCTCATCCCAATACTTCACACGGCCTTCGCGATAGGACTCCACCGATAAGTTAATCAGCACCTGCGCGTGTGCGGCTGTTTCCACATCCAAATGCGGCTTCCCGCGACTACGCATGCATTGCAGGAAGTTGCCGATGTGAGTCTGCATCATGTCTGCCTGCTCCACCGGTATCTTGATTTCGTCCTGACCGAACTTGTAATCGGGGAACGGGTGCCGTCCCTCTTGGCCCTCAATGCGAACCAGGTCCGGCCGGACAATGATATTGTCGGTGCGGCGTTCAAACATGCCATGCTCCACCATGATGATCGTGCCTTCGTGCCCTCGGATCAGCCCTGGAATGTGCTGCGAGTTCGCCATCGATGAGCTCAGCACAAGCGAGTGGCCTTCCGGATATTCGGCAAGCAGATGGAAAGTATCGGGCACTTCACGATCGTTCGTGAAAACGTACTTGCCGCCCGAGGCCGTCACCTTGGATGGATATTGTGGTTTATCCCAGCAGATATTCAGTGGAGCCACCACGTGGAAGAACAAATCGGTCGCGATCCCACCCGAGTAGTCCCAATATTTTCGAAAGCGGAAGAAGCGGTCGGCATCGTAGGGCCGCGACGGGGCCGGCCCAAGCCAAGTCTTCCAGTCGATGTAATTGTCACCTTTTCCATCCGGCCCGGCGTCCTTATCGATCGGCCAATTCCACTCGCCTTCAATCGAATTGCGATGATAAGAGCCCTGACTCATGATCATTTTGCCGATCATGCCGTCGGCGATCGCCTTCTTGGCTTTCCACCACTGATCGGCCGAAGTAGTCTGTGAACCGACCTGAACCACGCGCTTTGTTTCACGCACAGTTTCGACCAGTTGCTTGATTTCCTTGTTGGTGTGACACATCGGCTTCTCGAGGTACACATCCTTGCCTCGATCCAAAGCGTCCAGCGCGACCCGGGCATGCCAGTGATCCGGCGTCGCAACGATTACGGCGTCTACGTCGGACAGCGCGAGCACTTCGCGGTAATCGAGAAAGCCCTTGCACTTGTGCTTATCGGTTTGCGCCCGTTTACGCTTCTCGTAGACGTCGCAAACTGCCACAATCTGGCAGGCGTTGTTGTTCGCCGCGGCGTATTTGGTGAAGGATTCGGCGTCATCGCTACCGCGGCCTCCACACCCAATAAGCCCGATATTAATCCGGTCATTTGCGCCAATCACGCGACCCGCATTCATCTTTGAAGCGGCCTTAGACAGCGCCCCAGTAGCGAGGGCTGCGCCGGCTCCCAAGCTGCCAGTGCGTCTCAGAAAATCCCGGCGGTCAAATTGCTCTGAAGACATAGTCGTTCCTGAGGTGAAGTATACTTTAACCGCTCTCAGAGGACTGACACTTACGGCAGGCTTTGATCGAAATTCGCGAGGTATGAAACAAGTTCCGGGCTGGGTTGGTGCGCTGGCCCTGGGCGGCACTTTTCTTCTGCTCGTCTGGGGTGAGGTTCGGCGCCCGTTGCGCCGGCGCGAAGCGGAACCTAAGCTGAGGCGCGATGCTCGGAATCTGACGGTTGCTGGAATTGCTGGTCTAACATTGCAGTTCGCAGAGATGCCCGTAACGCGCCGCCTGACGAAAATGGTCGAGCAGCGCCGGTGGGGGTTGCTAAAGCGAGTATCGCTTCCCTTATGGCTTGAGACCACCCTGGCAGTGATCTTGATGGATTATACCTTTTATCTCTGGCATGCGCTCAACCATAAAGTGCCTTTTCTCTGGCGATTTCACCAACCGCACCACGTGGACCTGGGCCTCGACGCCTCCACGGCATTGCGCTTTCATTTTGGAGAGCTCTCTACGTCCGTAGCTTGGCGTGCCGGACAGGTGCTTTCGATCGGCATGTCGCCCCTTTCTTTATCTGTCTGGCAATTTTTCATGTTGACGGAAATTCTCTTTCAACACTCCAACCTCGAACTGCCGATTCGCCTGGAACGGTTTCTTTGCAAATTCATTGTCACCCCGCGCATGCACGGAATCCATCATTCGATCGTGAAGGAGGAGCAAAACTCGAACTGGTCCAGCGGGTTAACGGTTTGGGATTATCTACATGGAAGCTTGCGGCTCAACATTCCGCAAGCTGAAGTTGTAATCGGCGTGCCAGCATACATCGACCCGCGGGATACAACGCTACCCAAAATTCTCAAGATGCCATTCACTCGTCAATGCCCGAGTTGGCGCTTGCCGAACGGAGAGATGCCAACCAGACCGGCACTGCCCGGTTCGCGTGATTATTTGCTGCCCTAGACAGGTCGACGGCTACACAGCGCGCTAATTTCCAATGGAGACGGGTGTTTCAGGGAAATGCTCTTCCCCCATCCCGTACCGCGATCGCCCGCGCCTTCCTCGAGTACTCCCGGGCCATTCCAACCGCATGTCCTGCGAGACTTCATCCAGCATTGTGAGATTGGCCGTTCGCTGCTCCATCGCGAATACCGTGACCAGAAGGTTGTCACAGAGAGCATTGATCAGCCGCGGAATCCCTGAGGACCGCTTGTGGATTTCTTCCAGCAGCTCAGGCGGGAAGACAGTCTGATTCGGCATACCTGCGCGGGCCAATCTTGATTGTATATACGCCCTGCACTCATCGGCCGTCAGCGGGTTGAGCGTGCATCGTAGTACGATGCGCTGCTTCAATTGCCGCAAATTCGGCGCGTCGAGCTTCCGATCCAGTTCAGGCTGACCGGCGAGTATGATTTGCAGCAACTTACCTTGGCGGTTCTCCAAATTTCCGAGCAGGCGCACCTCTTCGAGCACGTCCCATTCTAAGTTGTGAGCTTCATCAACGATCAACACGCATGTCCGGCCACGTTCCGCTTGTTCGATGAGGAGCGCATTCAGCGCGAACAGGACGTCGGTCTTCGATTTGCGGTCACATTGAAGGTCGAAGTCATAGGCCATCATTTCGAAGAACTGATCTGGTTGCAGGCGAGAATTGAAGATAAATGCAAATTCGACCCGCTGCGAATCCAGATAGTCCCGCAGGCACTCGAGCATAGTCGTCTTCCCTGTTCCCACCTCACCACTCAATACGATGAAGCCTTTACGGCTACGTACGCCATAAATCAGGTTTGCCAGCGCCTCCTCGTGCTGTGGACTTCGGTACAGAAACTCTGGATCCGGGCTCAGGTTGAAAGGGCTCTGCGAGAATCCAAAATAGGCGTTATACATGTTTAAGGGTTCCAATTAGGCACAAGAGCTTAAAACGTACAGGCAATCCCCCACTGAATGTAGAGCCCGAGACCCTAGCGACCCTCTCATATATAGATTATCGGCAATCGAAAGGCCAAAGGGCATACATTCAGCGCACTTGGAGCGTTAGAAAGGTACTGTTTTGGCTTTACTGCATTAGCTGGAGCTTGACCCAGCCCGCTAAGGCAGAGGGCTGTCCACCGGTAAACACGATCCGCCGGGTCTTGGGAAACGGCACGCCCTCGCGAATCGCCTTCCCAAACCCGGGAAGAGAGCGAAGAATCTTACGGTACGATTCCTGGTCGGTTCCGAGAAAACCAGCCTTTGAAAGAAAACTGCTTCCCCAACCTAAACAAAGTAGACAACTGCCTGGCGATTCCTGCGTAGAAGCGAGTTCATGCTGCAAGCGCTGAACAGTTTGGTGTAGGCCATTGAGCCCGCTCGTTTCTGCATAGCGGGAATGTAGTTCGAGTTGCGCGGCTGCGTGCTGATTGGCCGCCTCCAGCATCAGCTTGGGCTCAGGCACGGACCGCCAACCTAAGGCATGCATCAGTGCCTGGTTTTCGAGGAAAGTTCGTTCGTGCCACTCGCCCGCAAACCCCGTCCCGGGCACGGCCATTTCGGCAAAAACGGGTGTAGCGTCCGAAATTCGCTGCGGAGGGACACTTCCTCGCCCCGCAACTTTCCACATAAGCTGCGGTTTGCCGGGTTCGCGAGTATCGAGCGAGGCTACGCGCGTGAGAAAGACTTTGAACGCCGTTGTAGAAACTGGCTGGCTGTCCGCGACCGAAACGACTTTCACCTGCGAGGCTCCCGAACTTACCTCAGCCGGCTCGGCAACCCGTCGTGGCACGCGGTCGCCGTCCATGGCAGCAGCGATGCGGTCGATTGTGCTGCCTGTCCAGCGGGAGAACACAACACTCGTCCGCAATGCTCCTTTGAGCGCGGATGCCGGCAAATACGCGCCGCGATGATCCGCCGCAAACGTCGGGATGAACAACGATTCAGGAGGCGCAGAGTTCCAGATCGAAGTCGCCTCGGGGTGTTCAAAGGGAATCCGGCGTTGTGAGAAGTTCTGTGCGAAACCGCCCCAGGAAGCAAAATCGAGTTTGGTAGCTTTGCGCAGTTGCGCCAGATAGCTGTCGAGTCGCGGTCCGCGCGCCAAAAGCTTGAAGATGCGTGGCTGGTCGAGAACATTTACCTGATCCTTCCAGACCATGTAGTCGATGGGCGCAAGCTCGTGGCCGTCCCCGACCAGAAGCGGAGTGAGAGCCGTAACCGTGTACTTCATGGCACGGGCTCCTGGGCTTCCCCAGTGCCGTCGCCGGTAGATTCTTCAGGCTGGACGGATTCTTCCACCGCCGGAGTTTGCTCTGGTTCTTCGCAGGGCCGCTGTTCGACATCCTCTTCGACGGGCGTTTCAACTGGGCCCTCTAGTGCATGTCCATTGAGCGCAGGCAGCTTTATTGCCAGAGCGAAACCGGATCTGTACACGGGGTGCGGAAAACCGTCCGGTGCTACGTCAACTGCGGTGCCGATCGGCTCGGCACGCGCTGCGACTACCGAGCCCTCTGAAATCATCCGTACTGGCTTCTTCTCGATACCAGAGCCGGCGCTACTTTCGATGCGCCCGCCGCGGATAGTTGGCTGATAGTAACCTCCACTCCAATCGATTCTGTCAACAGAGGAAGGCGAGTAGAGCGATAGCAGCCAATACAGCGAAGCCTCAGCGCCGTTATCCGACGGCTGGCTAACGTTTCCATCAGCAGGTTGCCTGCCGTTCTGAGAGATGCGTCCGAGTTTCGGGCTCAGGACGCCAGGCCATGCGCCCTGTTGGAATTCTGGCGTGCCGGTTTGTCCCCATCCGCTGGTGCGACGCGCTCCGAAACCTGTGTCGGCCAGTAGACGGAACGCGCCTCTGAGCCGATCGCTCCATGTTGATTCTGCCGCCGTATCCGCGAACCGCGCGACCGCCCACAGACCCGAACCGGGCTCAAATTCCACCCGAGCGGACGCATCTACCCGCACGGCGCTGTGCGTGACGCGATCAACCGTCGCGCTGCTTCTTACGACAACACGGAAAGGGCTCACGCTTGGACGATCGCGCCGCAACAGACAGCCGCTCTCGGGATCGGCAACCCACTGATCGGCAAGGATCATTTCGCCGGTGAGAATCGATTCGATAACGCTGAGCGGAACGAAACGGGCCGCCTTCCAACGCACTTTTGTCAAAAAGACCGGACTCGGCGTCGAGACTGAAGACGAAGGCGGCGGCCACAAGGTCGCCGGTGGTGGTGCAAACAACGTCTCGGCCTGATAAGGAAGCACTGAACTGAAAGTTACTGCCGGCGTGGAATGCCGGGCAGTCGCATCGAGCCACTCCTCCAAAAAACCCAAATTCCGCATGGCAAGCGTGACAGCAGAATACAGGCGGTCGCTGCGAAACAGCATGTCAACCCGGTTCTGCCCAGCATCGCCGGGACCGTATCGCCAAGGACCCGAAGGCCGCAGGCGAACCAAAAGCGCCCGCTGCATGCTACGTTAGCTTCTCAGCGAAATCTTCAGCACTAGCCAACTGCTGCAACGCTCCCAGATCCGCGCCAGTAAGGAGAGTGGTCTCAGCCGCACCCTTCGCATAGTAATCTTTGCTGCGCCAACAGAGTTTCAGTCCACTGAGGTTTATGCGCCCGCTGCCCCGGCTGCCTCCGCCGCCTAAAGCATCGTCTTCCAACAGCCGCAGCGCTTCGGCCATACGAGCGAGCAATGGCCGATCTTCCGGGCAGAGCACGTCCAAAATCATTCGAAAGTGAAAGCGCGCGCCCGCAGGAACGCGTTCAAGCGTCCGAGGATTGGCCTGCGAAGTTATGCGATCGACTGCATTTTCGCTTTTCACCTCCGTGAGTTCGTCATCCAGGTTCTCGCGCATCTGGGGCGTGATGCTGTCAACCAGAAGCGGCGCGTCGTAGACAGTGAGCCGAGCTGGGGTTGCTACGGCGGCTTCCATAGCCTCGCCCGTGATCTTCTCCACTCGCCCTGGGTTCCGGCCAAATAGAACGCACACCTCATCGTCCGGGCGGTCGCTTTGATGAATACGAACTTCCTGGCCCTTGCGCTTCGACACATAAACCAATTCGCTCGGGACCGCAAGGCCAAGTGTCTGTTCCAATAGCGATCGCAGACGGCCTCGCAAAGAACTGCCGGGAATGTAAGGAATGCCGAATGCGTCCTTTACAACCGGATTGTCGGCGCCTCCAATTTCAAGTGATCCTTTACCGGCCCCGATGTGCAGGCCCGTCTGACAGTGGATTTCGCCTTCCAGAACCAGCTTGCCCAAAAATGTCAATTCCGTTGCGGCAGTATGAGAGCTCATGCGTAAATATCCTGTTCTGCGCCTTACTCGTTGTAAGCGCCTTACTCGTTGTAAGCGATGATCGCTTCAAACAAATCCCGGAAACGCTCGTAACCGCGCGTGTCATTCTTGCGTGTTACTTGCAGTAAAAGACGCTCGAGTGGATCCAGACTGCGCAGCGAATGCCGTGCGATGGTATACGCAAGACGCGCCCGAACCATAACAAACTCATGCTGGCGCTCGCTTTCAGGAGCACGGGTTGCACGGCGAACCGCATTGTACAGCCGGCGTAGCTGGCTTTTGGTACCGGAATCCATGTCGCGCATCCGGCTCACCACAACGTGCGCCTGATTGTCCAGATATAAACTGTCAGCGATTAACTTGTCGAGATCGATCTCGGGAGGTCCTTCACCACGCCGCTCGCCAGCACCGCGTGGACCACCGCCGAAACGCTGTTCACGACCGCGATCACCACCTCTATCTCCGCCCCTCGCCTCGCTTCCTCCACGATCGTTTGGGCCACGATCTCCCGGGCGGCCGCCGCCGCGATTGTCTCGCGGCCGATTCTCGCTCCCCCGGCGCTCTTCAGTCTTCTTCTCTTCAACTTCAGCCATTTTACAATTCCTTTCCGCGAAACAGCTAACCAGCTAACTGCCCGCCGCCAGACGCGCCCATTCCAAACCTACCCGCGACGAAGGACGCAGCTTCAGACCCGCCGTCTTCCTTCCGACCAAATTGGTGATGAGCATATTTCGAATATTGTTTAATTCTTTGCCGCGCGATTGTGGGATCACTCGTGTGAGCCGCATGTAAGTGCGCCAAGGCTTCTCGACGCGAATCGCTTTACTGGTGCGAGTAGCACGCGCGGAGAAAGCCTCCCGATATACGGCCGCCAGGTCGTTTATGTACGCGGGCGAATAGCCGAACTCGCGCACCAGCCGCACCAGGCCTGCCTTTAATTCTTCAGCATCGGCCAAGCGCTTCCATTCCAGTGTCCGTCCAAACAAGTGAAAGCTTCCGGGTTCGATGGCTTTCGCGGCACGCAATTGCGTTCCCGCCTCCTCGAACACAGTGCCTGCAGAGGTCTCTAGATCCGGCGCAATCGCCAGCGCCATGCTGATCGTCTTTCCTTCCAGAGCTCGGAAAAGCCTCGAAGTTCTGTTCAATAAACTTTTCGAACAGCCGCTCGAGTTCGCGTGCCAGCATGACTAATGCGTCCCATGTGCCTATCAGCGCGAAATCATCGCCCCCACGATACAGAATGCTTACCTTCCGCCAGAAATCAGGCAATGTGCAAAGTACGGAAAGCTCCCCGGCAAAGAATTCCTTAACTAAGACCGAAAGATGGATGTGCTCTTCAATGGAGCCAGCACGCCTCAACCGGAAATCGAAATGATCGACGTCCCCACGAAGCACCCCCCAGCGAGGCGCGCCCTCTGCTCGCTGCGCCAGCTCAGCTAGAGAACTTGGCTTGGTGCCGGTTTCATCCATCGCAAAGCGCCTCGGGAACAGAATTGCTTCATCATCCGTGCTCGATTGGTCCTCTAGCCGCCATGAATATTGGCCTTCATCCCAGCTAAGATGTGCAGGCCGGTCTGCGGACCAGCCGACTCTTGTTGCTGAGGGCAGATTCTGAGCGAAGGTGCCGAAATACGACGCTGCATCGCTTTGCGCTGCTTGCCGATCTTGCAGAAGAGGGAGCGGCGCGAAAAAGCTGGGATCAGGATTGGGCGCAAGCGGCGCGGAATTCTTGGCCAGTAATGCATCCTCGAGACGTTTTCGCGCTATGGGCCAAGCGCCGAGATTCTCCGTGCTCGCCCAGACCAGATGCAGCGTGTCCCCGGAAAATTGTGTGACGGCATTGGCAGCGCGCGCCTAAGAATTCATTCGCGCGCGTGATGTCTTCCTCGGCGAGAACTAGAAGAAACTGCTCAGCGCTGCTCGAGCCCAAAAGCATGCGCGAGAGTTTCAGTTCCGATAGTAGTGCCCTTGGCAAGACTTCGCAGAAAAGACTAAGCCAGGCGCAGCGCCCAACCAGATCTGCCGTCGCGTCCAACTCTCCCGAAGACCTGGCAACCAGGAACTCTTCGGTACCGAGCAATTGAGCTTGCAAAAAGACTTGCAGCGACATGAGACCAGGTCGTAGCGGCCCATAAACCTGTGGGCTTGGCGCGTTCAGCCGAGAACGCTTTCCAGACTAACACAGCAGTTCGGCGCCGCATCGCTCCTACTTTCCATCTTTTGCAGTAATTTTTGTTTCGGCGACTATTCTATTGAAAGTATGATCATTTTCATCACAGGAGCTACCGCAGGTTTTGGAAAGGCTGCCGCGCGAAGGTTTGCGCAGGACGGCGCAAAAGTGATTGGAACCGGCAGGAGGAAGAATCGTCTGGACGAGCTTAAGCAGGAGCTGGGCGCCAATTTCTTGCCCCTGGTGTTTGATGTTTCGCAGCGTAAGCAGGTCGAGCACGCCATCGCAAGCTTGCCCCCAGAATTCGCTGCCGTGGATGTTCTGGTGAACAACGCGGGAGGTGCGATTGGCCTGGACCCGGCCTATGCCGCGAATCTCGACGACTGGGAAACCATGGTCGACACAAACGTGAAAGGCGTGATGTACTGCACGCGAGCTCTACTGCCCGGAATGGTAGAACGCAACCGGGGCCACATCATAAATCTTGGCTCCTCGGCCGCTGAATGGCCCTACCCTGGCGGGAACGTCTACGGCGGAACGAAGGCGTTTGTTCATCAATTCAGCTTAGGTTTGCGCGCCGACTTGTTCGGAACAGCTATCCGTGTGACCGACGTTCAGCCAGGTCTCGTTGCGGGAAGTGAGTTTTCGGAGGTGCGCTTCAAAGGCGACAAGAAAAAGGCGGAAGCCGTATATGAAGGAACTCAGCCACTCACTGCGGAGGACGTTGCCGACACCATACATTGGGTGGCGACCCGCCCCGCGCACTTCAACGTGAACACAATTCAAATCATGCCCGTCAGCCAGGCGTTCGGACCGCTGCCAGTCAAGAGAGAAAAACAGAAAAACAGCTAGAAGCTACGCTGCGGCCGATACCCGGGACGCGCCCGAATCTTGTACTTCTTCATGGCCTCCGAGGTCAGCTGGATCGTGATCCTGCGGAAACCTTCGTTCGGATTCGGTTGTGGATAGTAGGTAACGGTGTAGCTATTGCCGAGGTCTTCGCGAATGTGCTCGAATGCTTCAACTTGCCGCTGCCACGTTTTAGCAAAGTAACTCTTGCCGCCAGTGGTCATCGTGATGCGTTTGAAAATTGAGGTCGATATCGGGTCGTTCGTCACCTCGCTAGTCGAGATGACGTAAATGGGTATGCCTTCATCTTCTGCAACCGCCCGCACGTCATCAGGAGCAACCATGCTGGCGTTGTCCGGCCCGTTCGAAAATACGATCACCACTTTGCGGCCCGCTACTCTTGCTGCATCGCGCAGCGTGAGCAGAAGGCAATTGTAAAGAGCAGAGTCGTCACCCGCGACGGCTTTTCGTAAACCCGCTATTGCCGTCGTACGATCGCGATTTAGAGGAACGGCGCGATTCAGGTTACGGCTATACGTGTAAACGGCTATCGAATCGGCGCGATCCAAGCCTCGAATGAAATCGGCAATCGCGTCGGATGCGTACACGAAGCCGCGATACATGTAATTGCTCGTATCGAAAAGAACGAAAACATTGGTGCCCGTCATCGCGTCAGATCTCAAATTCACAACTCCCGGCCCTGACGGTACGCCGTTTGCGTTGCCGTTGCTTCCAGCAGGAAGAGGCCTGGTTTCCCCATTTGCAAGAACTTGCACGGGAGCGCGAGTGCCCTCACCAAAGCTCGCCACTTTCTGCGGAATATCGTCTTCGTAGACCTTGACCTCGCTGGGCTTGAGCCCATTCACATACTTACCCTTCTGGTCAGTAACCGTGAAGCTGAGCACAACCATGTCCACCTTCACATGGAACGTGGTCTGATCCTCTTGAGCGTGCATCCACAGTGCGGCACTAAGTGCCATTAGCGATGTACCGGCGATAACGTGCAGAAATGGTTTCACGGTGACCTTTCCTAATTCTGTGACGCGTTCATCGCGGCGCGCTGATTCCCGCGCTGTCTAACGTTCTCGCCCACTGTATGAAGAGAGCGCAGCACTGCCGGCCAGTCCTCTAAGTGCGTCGCGAAAATATTTTCGATCGCAAAGCGGTTCCACTCGGGCACATAGGAATCCAATTGATCGACGGGCACTCCGACCTCATCGGCTAGCGCGGCATAATACAAGTTGTTGGATTCCCATGTCTCCGCAAGAATCCTACTCGAGTAACCCATCAACGCCGGAAAGGTACGCAGGTATAGAAGTCCCGGCCGGTAAGAATGCGTCAGCGTCGGTTTCGGCGTACCGAATGCGCGGGCAATTGCGACAGGCGTTAAGTCTGAGTTGTTTTCCTGGACCATGGCAGCAATAGCGTCCGATGCGACATCAGGAGCGGCGTCCCGAAGCGTCCGGATCCTGTGCCAGCGCGTAAAGTTCCGAAGGCGGCGCCTCTGATTCGGCTTTGCGAAAATCTCCGGCGTTCAATTCATCTCTAAGCCGCTCCACCCTAGAAGGAGTTGCGCATCGCGCATAGGCCGCGAAAACTCGTTCTTGAATGCGAGGGATTCAATGCAGCCGCCGCCAACAGACCACGGCCACGTTGAATATGGAGGGACACCCAACGGACTTGTTCCGGCTTGATATTCCTCCACCTGGTAATCGTCACATCGACAATCATCTGCGGAACCAAGTCCGCCCAAATTAAAGCCTGCTCGCGTTTCGGAGCGAGAAAGTTCTGCTCGGCTTCGGCAACCGCATAGGGAAGCGACGTTAACGATCCCATAAGACGCCCGCCCGAGCTTGCCGGCCAACCGCTTCCTACAATCTCGGTTGGCACGCCACGAAGCGGGAGCCTCGGGAGGACCGATGAAATCGTGACCCCGCACGAACAGTGGATTGGTCAGCAGCAACTGAGCGCCAGCGGGGGCGTAATAGCAGTAAACCAGGCCCACCAAAGAGTCACGCAAAAATGGCGCAAGCACCGCGCGGGCGTCCCTCTTTTCAGTGTTCTTCGCCAAATTCTCGAAGCTTACCTTGCGCTCCTGGTCGATGTGCTTCTCGCTCCAGTAGCCAACCGACATCGCGTTCTTCTCTGCGGAGGAAAGCGAGCCACGCAGTGATTCGGTATCCTCCAGTCGGCCCAACTGCTCATCGATCCTTTTCATCGTCCTCTGGTCGACGTTCCCCTTCCCTACACGATCCGCCACCGTGAACAGGCTATCGAGAGGGATCAGACGTTGTTCGTCAAAAACCCGCACAAAGTTTTCAGCAGGGGAAAATGGAACCGACGCATCGGAAGCATGCACCTTTCCCACAAGCAACTCGACTAACTGCTCTTGCCGCGATCCTCGTTTTTCTGCCTTAGCTGTAGCAAGCAGCACATCGACACCGGAGCGGCCGGCATTGAAAACCTCCGATTCCTGCCTCACATGGCCGAATGGCTCAATGAGCTTAGTGAAGCTCGCATCCGCGGAGTCGGTTGGGATTATGTTCTGGCGCAAAAAGATCTGCCACGTTTCGACAAGTGCCTGTAGGGTTCCGACCGCGTCAGCTTTCACGAGCCCGTCATGAATGCCTGACATATCGGCACAAGTATCCAGGTAATGCTCAATCGACGCCTCGCTCAGGGAGGGTGCGTCCGCAAAGACAATGTATTGGGCGCCGTAGTTCCTGTAGCCCGCGATCAGACGCGCAGCAAGCTCCGCGGACATGGGCTTCGCCCGGTCGCGATCGACGTCGTTAAGAGCTAAGAAAATTTTCAGCGGCTCGTTTTCTACCGTTTTTCGGCTGAGTCCGAACAAAGCTTCAATAAGATCGTCGTTCGTGCGCCATGAATTCGCGGACCGCGTCAGCCGGCCGTCGTACTTGCCATGCGGATGCTTGATGAACAGAGTCCGCCAGACTTCAAGATTGCCGGGAACGTGCGCCCGACCGTTCGCGTCAATTCGAAGAGACGTCGTGAGTAGTAGTAGCTCAGTACTCGATCGAAAGACCGGACGTGCGGGCCCCGGGCTGGTGATCTTGCCCCGTAGCGCGTCGTAAAAGCGCTTCAGGCGCTCGGGCTGCGTCAGATAATTGATCGACGGTCCATTCATCCGGGAAAGTGCATCGAAGTAGCTTGCCAACCATCCGTCATCAACCGTGATGAGTCTGTCAAAAAAAACTCCGGGATTGCTGGGTGGCGCTCCGACCAGCGAAGCCCAAACCTTGGGCGAACCAGGAACGACTGCAGCGCCGTTTCGGATCTCAAACATGCTGCCGAAAAAGTCCAGCACATGCGCATAGACTTTGAGCTTGGCGGGCGACGCCTCTTTGCGCAACGCTTCAGCGGTAGTACGGTCGAGGCGCGATAAACCCGAGATACAAACGGCACAGCGAAGGATCGGAGAGAAACGCGTCAACGAAATCAGCCTGGCCCGTCCTGCCAAGCGCCGATAACCAGTAATTCGCGTTGTATAAAACAGGCACTTGAGTTGACGCAAAAGGCAGCTCGAAGCGCCGGTTCGCGCGAAGGTCCTGCTCCAGTTGAGTCAATGGAAAACCTGAATCAATGGTGAGGAAAGCGCGCGTGGCATTCACAGTCTCCAGAACGATGTCGGCCCCGCACGAGCCGCGCATACGATATCCCAAAGCCTTTAACAGGTTTCCGGTTTCTTGGCTGTCGCAGTTGGGAATCACGATCTTCCGATCCTTGTTCGTCATTGCCTGCAATTCCCGTGCCTGCCCTACGTACCGGACCAACAGCCGGAGATACTCCGTTTGCTGCAGAGCTTCGTTTCCCGAAGCTTCATAACCATTCGTCACCACATTGCGAGCCAGTGCCGGAAGCAGCTCTTCAGGCGCGAGATCGGGAGACAGCGCCGCCATCCTTGCAAACGAGGAGAGCGGACCAGGGATCGTTACCGTTGAGAACAGATTGGCGGCAGTCTTCTTCGCGGGCAGGCTGAGATCATCACCACCTGCTGCACGATAGCGGTTCAGATCGCTCGAGAGTTCCGCGTCTTTCCCCTCCATGAAATCCAAAAGCACGATCTGCCTCAGAGCTAACTTCCGTTTCGCCGGATCGCTCTCGTCGGCGGCCCACTTCAGGTAGGCGTCGCGGCTGCCTGGATCGTCATGGCGCTCGAGAAATTCCGCCAAAACTTCTGCACCCGAACTGTTACCAGGCGTTCCAGCCGCCCGTTCTAGAACGGATCGTGCACCGGATAAGTCGCCTCTGGACTCATACTGGAGTGCTTCCTGCTGCAACTCCGGACCTGACGCCGCGCACACGGGCAGTGCGGCTATCAAGGTCGCGGCGCTGAGAAGCACCAGAGAGGACAAGTTTTGCCGCGCTAAATTCGTTTCTGGTTTCAAGCGCATAGAGCGTGCGCCACGCGTGCTGCCTAGTAGAAAGCTCAGGATCACGTCTAAAAATCCCCAACTCGGTTTCCTACTCTACCACTTATCAATAGAGCCGTTTGTACTAGGCAGGCCGCCGCTCAGGAACAACGCGCTCAACAAGCACATCGATAGGTAGCGTGTGGTGAACGGCGTAGCTTCCGTAATTCGGATCGTGCTTATCCTGCTGGACGGAACCGGCCGCGTCCGTCGCGCGCGCTAACAGCGTGTAGCGCCCTGGCCGCGCCGGTGTCCGCCATTCGCATTCCCAATGCCGCCACGCATAGCGCTGAATCGGACCGATGAGCCGGGCCACGTGCCAGCTTTGGCCCCCATCCGTCGTGAGTTCCACCTTCGCGATATCCGAATCTCCTGTCCAAGCCGCTCCCACGACCTGCTTCACCGTGTTTGCCGCCACGACCTCATGCATTCGCGGTCGCGTAATTACTGACTTCACCATCATGGAAGCCAGTGGGCGACGAACGGGAGTGCAGTCGCTCGCGTCCCAACAGGCGTACTCGGTTGTTTGCCAATAGCCGCAGAACGGCTCCCGAACGACTGTGACGTGGGTCAGCCATTTGACCGACGCCATCGCATAATAGCCCGGCACAATCGCACGTAGCGGAAACCCATGCTCGACGGGCAAATCGCTGCCGTTCATTTCGTAAGCCAATAACACTTCGGGCTGACGGGCTTTACGAATCGGCAGGCTCCGCGCAAACCTTATTGACCCGGCGGGCTTGGGACTGTTTGCCGGCTTCCCACGATCTGCGCCTTCCAGCACCACCTCGACTGCACCATCAATGGGCTGAGCCCGACTCAGCAAGTCGTCAAGCGGCACTCCCGTCCACTCCGCAGTGCCCACGGCTCCAAGCTCCCATTGCACGCCGCTCTTCTGCGGAGCCAGGAAAACTCGGCTGTTGCCCGCGCATTCCAGCGTGACGGCATATGTGCGCGGCCGCATCTTTCTCAGATCTTCATATGTAATCGTGAGCGGATGTGCTACAGCCCCGTCGATTCGCAACTCATATGATGAGCTGTCGAGCTGCGGTGTCGAGAAATGATTTCGGACATAGAACAACTCATTCGGCGTTAAAAAACTGTCAAATGCGTGATATGGAGATTCGAGATTAAGAGGCTCTTTCTCTCGAACAATCAAACCGGCAAAGCCGGAGTGCCGCGATTCCTTATTAATGAGCTCCGGTGCGGCGTCAAAAGACGCTTCTTTCATCTCGGTCCTCGCTCATAAGAGTTTCTCAAAAGGTGGCGCAGACTTTTGCTATGCCGGACGTCGCTTTTCGTCTGCCTGGGTGAGCTTTAGCTCGCCCGCCCGGGCTCTTAGTCTGCGAGAGCTTGTTCAGCGCGCCAGCGGCTTCGTATCCAATTGCCGGCGCGTGTCAAATCGGCTGGGTCGACAAACAGCACATACGCCGCCAGAACGTCCCACTGGAACATCGGTATATTCAGTGAGTACTCGAGCGTCAAGTGAAACAAAAGCCCAAGCAGCAATAGTGGATAGCGCAGTTCTTTGAACCAAATCAGCACACCCAGAGCGAATTCCAGGCCCAGCGTCATCCAGGTCTCCAACTTCAAAAGTATCGGGTGCTGAATCCAAGACGGTATTGGGAAGCGTCGAAACTCATTCAGGTGAAATACATAGTAGAGCGCGGTTCCATTCACCCAAGCAACTCCCATCGATTTCCACCAAAACGACATGAGGTAAAGGAGCGAAAGCTCGAACTGAATCATGCGTTGAGCCCATGGGCTTCTCGGCTGGATTTCCGGGCCTTCCTTACCTCGCCGAATACGGATCAGCCGGTCTAGAGAGAGAGCGGCTCCAGCCGGTGCAAAGATCAGAAAAAATCCCGCGACGCGCAGGAACGTGTCCCCTGCATGACCGATATAAGGGTTCCGCTGCTGGATGGATGCGAGGCACAGGAATACCATCGCGCTGCTAATCCTGGTCAGGAAGCCCACGGTAAGAAATACGGCGAATGCTAGCGATACCCAGAAAAACGCGTCAATCCAGCGGTCACTCTGCGGAAGCACCCGGAACAAATCCAGCCGCATACCTGGTTCTGCTTTGAGCACTGTGGAAAAACTCACCCACCCATGTGGGCCGTACCAGCCCAGCCAGTCCGGGCGAAGCAGGATTAGAGTGGCTATAACATCCAGTCCATAGAGGATGCGGAATAACGCAATGGGAACCGGCGATATCGGCGCAAAAAAGAATTCGTTCCACGCCTCCAGCAGCCTCCGCAGGCTCATTTCAAATCCTCAGGTTTCACGTCATACCGAAAGAAAATGCGCGCTCTTTCTGGTCCGGGGTGATACGATCCGTCAGCTTGAGGCGCGATCTCAGACCAGTAGCGAATCAGCATGACAAGTTCCGGCGGATTTGAGTTGTTCTTGTTCTGTCGCGCAATGTACCGAGCCACGTCGGGCCACAAAGCCGAATAAGAATCCTGCGCGAAATTTTCGGCAAATTTGCGGTAACGCTCTTTGTAGTAGCGCTCCGCGAAACTCAGTTGCTCCATCCTCGGGAACTTAAAAGTGCGAGTACGGCCATCTTCGAATATGACAACCGCCTCGACATAGATATTTACAGACTTAGGTGATGGCGCGAACGGGTCCCAACTTTGAAAGAGTCCGGACCAAAGCATGTAGGGGCGAACCACGTCCCTGATCTCTCGAATCAGCGGCGAATCTAAAGGTATACACCAGCACGTGATCGCAACAATATGAAAAAGCAGAAACGCGCTGATTGCGATGCGCTTCACTCGCTTCTAGTATCCGGCTTCGACTATTCGTCCCGGAGGACTTGCATCGGTTCCACGCGGGCGGCGCGGAGTGCCGGCACAAGCGAAGCGAGTGCGGCGACAGTTAATACGAGAAACACGACGAAGAAAAAAGTTTCGGCATCGGCCGTCGATACCCCGTATAACATGCCCGAGAGCACTCGCGCGAACGCCGCCGCCAGACACAAACCGGCCATACATCCGATGAATGATACCCCGAGGCCTTTGAACAGGAAACGAGTAACGATTTGGCCCTCGCACGGCGCCGAGCGCGAGACGTAAGCCGACCTCGCGTTTGCGCACCGTGACAAAGTAGCTCAACGTTCCATACAGGCCGACGCAGGCGAGTGAGATAGCAGTTAAGGCAAACAGCGTTAGCAGAATGGTCCGAAGGCGATTTTCGGCGAAGCTATCCGAGAGATGTTGCTCGAGCGGCGAAATGTCGAAAACAGACCGGGCCGGCTCGATCTGATGAATCTTGCGGCGTAGCATTTGGGCCATGGCCATCGGTTCGCCTTGCGTCCGAATAAGGAAATGCGGGCTGGGATCGGGAGCGCTTACACACCAGTAGACGGTGGGAGCAGGCTCACGGTTGAGACCTTGCTCGCGAGCATCCGCGACAATGCCGCGAATCTCGGCGGGTGAAGGGAGGAACTGGTTTGAAACCATCTGAAGATGATGCCCAATAGCTGGCGATCCGCTCAAATACGCATTGGCGAAGCTGCGATTCACCACAACACTCTCTAAATTTAGAGACTCGCGGCAGCCTTCGCCTGCCAATACAGGGATTTGCATGGTGACGAAATAGCCGTTCGAAACGAAGCGGCTATCGGCGACGATCTTGCCTTCCCTTTCGGCGCGTCCTTCGAGCTTGATTTCAGTCCGCCAATCGGCCAGCACTCCCGGCAAAGTCGCTGAGGTCGCAGCGGCGCGAACGCCGGGCGACGCGCGCAACTCATCCAGCATCCGGTTGATTCGCTGCGTGAGTTTTTTCATGTCGCCCGTTTCACCCCAATTCCCGCTGATGCGAAACGTGAGTACGTGGCTTATTTCGAAGCCAGGTGAAACGCGGCCTAGCTCCTCGAAACTGCGAAGCAGGAGAGCCGGCTCCGACCAACAGCGTGACGGCGAGCGCGACCTGTATGCTGGCCAGTAGCCATTGCACTGGATTGCGTGTTGAGACTTGCGTCCGGCTGGCGCGAGCCAGTTCGGCTGCAATGCTCCGGCGAGTGCCGCGAATCGCAGGAAATGATCCGCACAACAGAGTCGCAGCGACGGCGCAAGCCAGTGTATAGAGCACGATTCGCCAATCGAGCGTGATTTCCTCCACACGCGGAAGGCTCTTCGCGAGAGTGCTAAACGCCTTTGAAGCGGCAGCGGCGACGAATAGCCCGAGGGCAGATCCCGCCAGCGCAAGAACGAAACATTCCGTCAAAAGCTGAGCGATCAACGGAAGCACGAGATGCGCCAAGTGAGAAGCGGACAGAAATTTCGCGTTCGCGTTCAGCAGTGCGGGCAAGCAGCAAGCCAGCAATATTCGTACAGGCGATCAGCAAAAGCAAAGAGACAGAACCAAACAAAACCCAGAGAGACCGGCGCACGCCGCCGACGGTTGTCTCTTTTAGCGGCTGAATCTCAACGGCTAAATTGGCATCCGTTTTCGGAAACTGCCGCCCGAGTTGGGCTTGCACATTCGCTAAATTCGCACGCGCCTGGGCCACCGTTACACCAGGTTTCAGCCGGCCGATCACGTTGAACCAGGTCGATTCCCGGCTTTGCGCGTAAGGCGCGTCGGCCGGACTGGGAGACCAGATCTCGACGTCGTGGTCCGGGAAAGAGAAATGAAGCCGGCATGACGCCGATGATCGTGTAGGAATGCTGCTCCATGTGAAGCGACTTGCCAATCACATTCGGATCCGCATGGAAGCGGCGGCGCCAGAAGCGATCGCTGATAAGAACGGCATTCGGTCCGCCGAAGTGCTCTTCTTCAGGAGTGAAATCGCGGCCCAGCGCGGGCGAAACGCCCCACACTTGGAGAAAACGAGGAGCGACCAGTGCTTCCGTCACTTTCTCCGGGAGCACGCCAGAGGTCTCCGAAACGTCCTGCGTGTAATAGCCGGAGATGGCCTGAAATGTGGTGTTCAGCCGGTTCCAATCCTCCAGGCGGACCGGCGCGACAAGCGTCTGCGGGTTCTTGGCTTTGCGGTCATACTGATCCAGCACCATCAGCTCATCGCCATTAGGGAATGGCAAAGGCCGCAAGAGAATCGCATTGATGGCCGAGAACACGGCACTGTTTGCGCCAATGCCGAGAGCCAAGGTGAGAATGACGGCGGCCGAAAACGACGGCGATTTGCGCATCAGTCGAATGCCCGACTTGATATTCGCGATGGTGTTCTCGAGCGTTGCGATACGGTGCACGTCGCGCAACTCTTCTTTCAGCTGCTCCCGGCCACCGAATTCGAGCATCGCCTCGCGCCGCGCTTCATCTGCGCGTCAGGCCAGCGGCAATTTTCTCCTGAATGAGCCCATCGATGTGAAAGCGAAGCTCGGAATCGAGCTGGGCATCCAGATGGCGTTTCTTTTTCAAAAAATCCCACCAGGGCATTAGCAACTCCTACTGCGCAGCTTGCAAAATCAGGCTCACCGCATCGGCCAAGCGGTTCCAGTTCGATTCCTCCGCTGCCAGTTGCTTGCGGCCTTTCGACGAAAGTTTGTAGAATTTGGCCTGCCTGCCGTTATCGGATTCGCCCCACTGCGCTTCGAGCCAGCCGCGCTTCTCCAGACGGTGCAGAGCAGGATAGAGCGAGCCTTGCTGCACTTGCAAGACTTCCTGGAAATCTGGCGAATGCGCTGCGAGATACCGTAGCCGTGAACCGGGCCCAGCGCAACGATTTTCAGGATAAGCATGTCCAGGGTGCCCTGGAGGAGGTCGGATTTTTCGGTTGGCAGAAGACGCGCCTCTCTATGTCATTCTACATATCGCACAATATGTAGAATGTCAAGGAGACGAGTATCAGCGTGAACCCAGCTTGCCCTGAAGATCTTGAAAAAGATTCTGCAGCAGGATCTGATCGTAGCCGCGGAAAGACTCAACGACCCTTCTTCGATCTAAGTAGGAAACCTCGCCTGCAACCTGTACACGAACTTTTTGGATCACCGCTGATGTGGGCGGATTTGCTCTGGAATCGCCCGGCACGTAAACCAATTTGACGCTAATTTGAGCCTTGTAAGACCAGTTGCCGCTCAGATTGACGACGCTTTCGTTCCAAGTAGTGCGGAGATAGCCGGATTCCTTGTCCATTGTCGCAACGTCGAAGTTGTTCTCTAGGATGGTATTGACTGCCGTCTGCCAGCATTTATCATATTGGCCTTGAAGATCCTCACGAACAGGCAGTTCGCGCCACACCGGATCGCCCACTACAAACCGTGATTTGAGAGGCTTTGGAATGCCGGCACCTGGAAGACTGCACACCGCCAGCGCGAGAGCACAAGCGAGCGCGATGCAACGTTTAAAGAGCATTTAATTCTCCTGACTAAAGGCGCATCTCGGGCGGTAAGTCCAATCTGCCCTCTTCTTCATGGTTGGGATGGAGCCGCAAATTTCTCATTGCAGACGCGACCTAGCTAGATGCGCCACATCATCATGTACACATGGAAAACAAACCGCCTCGAACAACCGCGACAGAACCTCCCGGCACCAGTGAGCCTTTGAACGCGACCCGCCTCGCCGGGTTCAGTGATGGTGTCTTCGCGGTCGCCATCACACTGCTTGTGCTCAATATCCAAGTGCCAGCCGAAAACATATCGCTTCGTGCATTGCTCAAGCAGCAATGTCCCGGTTACATCATGTTTGTCGTGACATTCGCGATGGTTGGCATCAAATGGTTAAATCATCATCGTCTATTCACCATGATTCGCCGCGTCGACACGGTACTGAACATCTTGAATCTGCTTCTCCTGCTCGGCATATGCGTCGTGCCTTTCACCGCGGCGATGATCGCCAAGTACATGACCACCCCGGACGCCGCGTCCGCATCCATCATCTACGGCGTTGTCTGGACCATTAACGGTTTTCTCTACATGGCGATTCTTGCGCACGCTCGGAAAAAGGGATTCGCCGAAGAATCGGCGGGCACACGACGCTTGCTCGGCTTGTACATGATTGGCCCTCTCGCCTATCTCATCGCGATTGGCATCTCCTTCGTCAATATTTACGCAGCCATAGCGCTCTATCTCGCCATCGTGGCGCTCTACATCCCGCCGCAAAGACTCCGGCCTGCTTCAGCAACATGAAATCAGCAAAGTACCTAGTTACTCTTAGTACTCTGATCGGATTCTTTTCAATAGAAATTCTGCGTACCGTCATGAATTTCTTTCAGTCGCGCCCTACGCCGATCACCTAGAACACAGAATTCAAAGCGCGGAGGCATGGCCCTGTAACTGCACTGCTGTCTTGGCGGGGTTTATCTCCGCCCAAGGAGGAGTCAGTAACTGCTTATGAGTACTGTAACCATGGTTGTGATCGTAATAGCGGTCGTGGCTGTAGCTTTTGGTTTGTTCATGTACATCCAGAGGGAACGGACCAGGCGTCTGCGGTCCAAGTTCGGACCGGAATATGACCGCGTGGTTGATCGCTACGGAAATCAACGGAAGGCCGAAGAAGACCTGGCGCAACGTCAAAAGCGCGTAGAGAAATTCCATATTCGCGATCTGAATGCTGCGGATGCGGACCGCTTTGCAAACGCCTGGCGCGCCGAACAGGCCCGCTTTGTAGACGCCCCGCGCGAAGCGATTGCGAATGCGGATCGCCTCGTGAATGAGCTGATGAAAGCGCATGGTTATCCGATGGGCGATTTTGAGCAGCGCGCGGCTGACATTTCAGTTGATCACCCAGTCGTGCTTGAGAACTATCGGGCTGCGCATGCCATCGCTTTACAAGATTCTCAAGGGACCGCCACCACCGAAGACCTGCGACAGGCTATGGTCCATTACCGCGCTCTTTTCGAGGACCTCCTCGATCGGCGCGTTCGTGAAGAGGTGGCGAGATGATTGAAAAGCATACACCAGAGGTGCGGCGGGGTGATGAGACCCGTATCGAGAAACCCCTAAGGACGGCCGATATCGCTGAGCGCGTGGATGCACACAAAGTGGACGCACGCCCAGTGGATGCGCGCCCGTTGATGCCACTCCTAATGGATCGCAATCCCAGCAGCGAGCTCCTCTTTTCCCGGATGCCGAGCTTGGCGACTTTCGCCATCGCTGGCAAAACGTACAAAGCGGATTCGTAGACGATCCCAGGACGGCGGTTCGTCAGGCCGACGAGCTGGTTGCCTCACTGATGAAGCGGTTGGCCGATATCTTCGCGGACGAACGAGGCAAACTCGAGCGTGACTGGGATAAAGGCGGCGATGTCTCAACAGAAGATCTCCGCCAGGCATTACAGCGATATCGCTCGTTTTTCGATCGCTTACTCTCCGTCTGAATCGTTGCTTAAAGACACGGGGGCCGGCCATATTTAAGCCCGCTCCCGACGAGCTATGTAGGCCCTAGATTCCAATCGCGGCAGTCGAAAGGATGATATAGAATGTGGGCGTGAAAAATCAGTTAACTGTCACAAAGCGGGCGCTCTCTGGCCTGATGCTCGGAACCCTTCTTGCGGGAGGCGCCGCTGCGAACGCGGCAGCTTTGGTGCAAAGCGGATCGGCAAAGGCCACGTCCGGCTTCGGCCCAAACGTCATCATCTTCGACTCCACTATGCCGGCCGGGCAGGTGCAGTCGAAACTCATTGCACTCTCAAGGAACCGCAGTTCAGCACCAATCGCTATGCGGTGCTTTTCATGCCGGGCACCTACAGCATCGAAGCGCCGGTGGGGTACTACGAGTCGATTGCAGGCCTGGGCGAAACGCCTAATGATGTCATCATTAACGGCTTCCTCACACCCAATTACGGCGTCTCACACCCCCTTGGCCCCGGCTAATGTGACTGATACTTTCTGGCGGTCCATGGAAAACATGACCTTCAACCCGGTCACCGATACCCCGCAAAACGCTCCTGCCGAACACCCTTCAGTGGGGTGTTTCGCAAGGCGCTCCTTTGCGGCGGTCCAGATCAATGGCGGGCTCGAACTGACTGATTCATACTGCGGATATGCCAGCGGTGGATTCATCAGCCGATACGGTGGTCACCGGAAATGTCAACCCCTGCTCCCAGCAGCAATGGTACACACGCAACAGTTCTCTTGGCAGTTGGACGGGCGATGTCTGGAATATGGTTTTTTCCGGTGTGGAGGGTGCCCGCCGCAATCGTTCCCGAGTCCG
>CAVYUB010000010.1:0-444014 GCA_963771565.1 uncultured Acidobacteriaceae bacterium | reverse complement strand
AGCTCTACGGTATTGCTCAATGTCGTTGAGGCATGTCTTCACAGAAGTGCGTCCGAGTGGATGTTTTTTCGCGAGCTGCGAGTCGGGACGGGGTTCCACGGCAATGCAGCGCAGCGCCTCGACGCATTCGCGCTAAATTGCTTGCCACACACTTCCATGGGGCGCGTGTGCTACGAAGTAAAGACTTCGCGAGCAAACTTTTTGTGCGAAATAAGCGGCCATTGAAGCGCCGCATTGGGCTACGCTATTCGAACGAATTCTATTTCGTAACGCCTGCTGGGCTGTCGAACGCCTCCGAACTTCCCATCGAATGCGGCCTGATTGAGATCGGAACCTTTACTCAAGATGAACGATTACTCGCGCATGCCGAATCCGGCACATTGGTCCACTTTGAGCCGAACCATGGAACCTATTGTCGAGTGAGCGTTCCAGCTCCGTGGCGAGAGACGCCAGGCCCGACGTGGCAGTTCGTTGCGGGCATGCTGCGGAACCAGCAGAAGGCTTTTCAGGGCCGGCCACCAGAACCGCCAAATCAACAACGTTTGCCCTTCACCGATTGAACGCCTGGCTCATTCGAGGAGCGGACATGTCCAAAAAGACTGCCGAGAGTTCCACAGCCGCTCGTGCCCTTCCCAGCACTGAAACAGCGATCTCAAAATCTACTGCGCAGCTGCCCGCGGCCGAGTTGCTGAGCTTTCTGAAGCAAACTCGCGGGGTTGGAACGTGGACAGAAAAGGATTTGGCGAAGGCACTGAAGATTGGCTTGGCAGATGCAAAGGAAGCGATTGCAGTACTTCAGCTCCAGGGCTATATAGAACCCGCCGGCCATACCGGAAAGTGGAGGATAACTGAAGAGGGCGAGCTAGTCGCCGACGCGAAGTCGCCGCGATTCACGCGCGGAAGCGTTGAAGTTGCACTCGCCGGCCTCGCGACGAATCAAGCTGTAAGTGACGACCCGAATGCTCCGTACAGAATTTCCGAAGCGGTTGCGTTCGGGGATTTTCTTGGCGATGCAGCCGGTATGAAGCAGGCAAGCGAAGCGGAGCCTGGTTGAAGTTCAAGCTGAATCAGGATCAGGAACTTCTAGTCGGCGGATATATTCCCGGAAACCGCGGATTCCGGATGGTTGCCCGAGACCATTCAAAGCGGTGTTACGCAGTCCTCAAGCCGAGTAGTTGGACGAGAAGAGTTTTGCGGTGAACCACATCGGCTAAAGAATACCGGTCCAGAACCCTGAAATAGGCTTCCAAAGCTTCCTTTAAGATGACTCGTAAACCGCAGCCGCCCGCAATAGGGCACCGATTCGACGCAGGTTCGAAACATTCGACGATTGTCCAGTCTTCTGTCGCACGTAAAACCTGTCCGACGTTTATCTCCTTGGCCCTCTTGGCAAGCTTGAGTCCTCCTGCCCGGCCGCGTACTCCTTCGACATAGCCAGCCTGAGCGGCACGGTGGGCAACTTTCATCAGGTGATTGCGCGAAATCCCGTAGTGTCCTGCAATCTCCTGGATAGTGGCGACTCCGCTAGGCTGAACTGCCAAATGGATCAAAAGACGCATTGTGTAATCGGCTTGGCGCGTTAGGTACATAGAGGAAAATCGGCGGCTCCCTAAAGATGTATTATAGATACATCTTTACTGCTGCCGTATGTATCACACCCTAACCGAGGACAGTATTGCCGAGGTGGTCGACACCTTTTATTGCCGGATTCGCGACGATCACCTGCTAGGCCCGATTTTCGCCGGCGCTATCGGCAGCGAGTGGGGACCGCACTTGGACAAGATGAAAGCGTTTTGGTCGTCCGTACTGCTTGCCTCTCGCGACTACAAAGGGAATCCAATGATCGCGCATCTGCAATTACCCCGCCTGACACGACATCATTTCGAACGCTGGTTGCAGTTGTGGCGCGAAACCGTCGCCGTCCTGTGTTCTGACGAGCTGGCCTCTCTTCTTATTCGAAAGGCTCAAATGATCGGCGAGCGTTTGCTGCACGCCATCACGACATATCATGAGCCGGCAGTTCGGGAGACGGCGGAAGCAACGCGAGGAGCGCTATGACCCACGCAGATCTGCACTCGTTTTTAAGCGATACGGCCGGGCTGGGACGGACAACAACGCTGTTCCGTGAAAACGGCCTGCGCACGCTGCTGTTGCACTTGAAGACCGGCGAACAGATTCCAGAACATCAAACCCGGGGTGCGATAACTGTGCACTGCTTGAAAGGCGAAGCGATTTTTTTGAGCGGTGATGAGCGTGCTGAGCTAAAGCCCGATTTGCTGCTCAGCTTGGCACCTGGCATGCCTCACAGCGTGGCCGCCCAGCAAGATACGCTCCTGCTCGTAACCATATCCGAGCAGATCGTATGATTCCCTTCGATGATGCGCATCGGGCAGTCCACTATCCCAAGGACCGGCGGTTCCGAATCTGGATTCGCCCCTCGATTCTAATTCTTCTGATTGTGCTGGCCATCGTTCCATTGGTGCTGGCCTGGGTACAACACGCGTTCTTCGGTCTGCCGTACATCGCCCCTTCTGCGGCATCTCTCGAGGGCGCAGCCAGCGGCCCGCACGGCTTTCCGGTATGGATCCGCTGGAGTCACTTCTTCAACCTCATCTTCTTGTTCATGCTGATCCGCAGCGGCCTGTCGATTCTGATGGACCACCCGCGCCTATATCTGAATGACCATTGCACTCCCGGCACGGAATGGATTCGCTTCACGCCATTGACCGTGCCCAAGGACCGCCTCTGGACGGCCAAGGACGACGCGCGGTACATCTCGCCCGCCGTTGCGCTGCCAGGCTACCGTCACACCGTGGGGATCGCGCGCTCCTGGCATTTCATCAACGTCTACGGGTTCGTGCTGACTGGTGTTTTTTTTGTCTGCGGGTTGCTTACCAGCAATCAGTGGCAACGGCTGGTGCCCACCTCTCCCGCCGTCTTCGTCGAAGCCTGGAACACGTTCGTCCACTACGCCAATTTCCACTTGCCGCCCGAACCGAATGGGTTTTACGGCTATAATGCGCTGCAGCAATTGGCTTATTTCGCCACCATCTTCGTTATGGCGCCGCTCTCCATTCTTACCGGGATGGCGATGTCTCCCGCGCTGGTCAACCGTTTCCCTCGGTATGCCAAATTCTTCGGCGGACGGCAGGCAGCCCGGTCTATCCACTTCCTAATGCTCGTGGGATTCCTGGCATTTGTGGTCGTGCACGTCACGCTTGTCGCGCTGACTGGCTTTGCCCGCAATATGAACCACATTGTGCTAGGCACTGACGACAGCCACCCTACCGGGATGATTCTGGGATTTATCGGGATTGGGGTTGTGCTGCTTTGCTGGGTAGCGGCCCATTATATTTCCTGGTATTTTCCGCGCGGCTTGCAGCATGCGCAGAAGGCGATCACAGAGCCGGTGAAGCTCCTAACGCTCGATCGTCTGATTCCGCGCGAGCATTACACGAAAGCGCAGATCTCGCCCTACTTTTGGCCCAATGGCAAAATGCCTGTGCGGGAAGACTGGAAGCAACTCGCGGCGGATGGCTTCAAGAGCTACAAGCTGAAAGTATCCGGCATGGTCGACAACCCAGTCGAGCTTTCGATCGAGGAGATGCGCGCTCTCGGAGCCGAAGAGTCGATTACCATGCACCATTGCATCCAAGGCTGGTCGGGCATTGCGCAATGGCGCGGAATCTCCATGCGCAAATTGATCGAACTCGTAAAGCCCAAGCCGTACGCCAAAGTGGTCGCATTCTACTCTTTCGGAGGCTCGTTGTACGGGGGTCTTTACTACGATACGCAACAAATCTACAATGCGATGAAACCCGGGTGCCTGTTGGCGTTTGAGATGAACGGCGAGCCGTTACCCGCCGTCTATGGAGCGCCACTCCGTCTACGCGTCGAAAACCAGCTCGGCTACAAAATGGTCAAGTGGATTGAGCGGATTGAATTTGTCGAGTCCGAGAAACTGCTCGGAGAGGGCGAGGGCGGCAAGAACGAAGACGACGAGTACTTTGATCTGCTGCCGAACATTTAAATGACCAGGGGCAAACCCCAAATTTCTCCAAGCGCTGCGGCCGACAGAGCGGAGCATGTTTTCCGGCTCGTCGAGCGGCTGAGGTTGAGCTGGCTGTTAGCCCACTTGCCGCCCACTGCCGTCTGGGCGAGTTACGTGTTCGTGAACAGTTTCGCCACCATCGGCCTGCTGGCTCTGCTGGCATTCCTGACGCACAATCCGTTTGTTTTTCCCTCGCTCGGTCCCACGGCGTACCTGTTTTTTTTCACTCCGCTTGCGGAACCAGCGAGTCCCCGCAATGCCGTTCTGGGTCATGCCATAGCACTCTGCTGTGGCTTTGCTGCATTTTCTGTTACCGGCATGAGTCATCTTCCACCGGGCCTGCCGGTCGAGATCTACTGGCCGCGGGTTTTGTCCGCCGCGCTTTCGCTCTCGCTCACGGGGGCCATCATGGTGCTTCTGCGCGTCAGCCATCCGCCTGCCGGAGCGACCACTATGATTGTTTCGCTCGGGATCATCTCCAAACCCGAATATCTTGTGACGATTGAAGTAGCTGTAATCCTGCTCACCGCACAGGCGTTGGTAATAAACCGGCTCGCGGGACTCCCGTATCCCATCTGGCAAACAGCGAAAGCACAATTTAGGTGAATGAGCCTTGATCCAAGAAATCCCAAACTTATCTACGATGAGAAATCGGCAGGTCAGGGCACAGACGTCGCAATCAATCGCATGTCGTCGCCAAGCGTTTACGAATCGTCAGAGAACTTGTTTCCGGATAGCACGTTCAATCACTCGCAAACGGGAAATTGATCGTCCCGTCGACGCATAGATCCGTTCCTCGGATTGACGACCGCGTTACCCGAATAGCGGTTATCGGTGACGATCTAGCTGTCTCCGCATCCTGTGCAACTGGCTGCACTCTGGTGACCCCGGGGATCGAATGCGCCCGGCTTTATAGATCTGTGGAACAAAACTGGATCAGGTACTCCAGATCTCGATCCCCGGTAGCTCCGTAGTCTCGCATCTCCTCATTCACCCAGATCGCGTGACGTACTTCTAGCTCGCGGATACTCCCGATGAATGCTGGGAAGCCGACCAAATATTCGCGGTTCTCCAGCGAAAATTTGAAAGACCACCGGGAATTGCAGGAGCAGCAGCTTTGCGACGCAGAGCTTCCGTCCATTAGCCGTCCAATATTTGCATTGGAAGGCCGAAAAACAGGCGCTCAAAGCGAGAGAGGGGCTCTAGAGAGCCCCTCTTATTCTGGTGCCAAGTCGCTGATTTTGCAGCAACTTGCGTGCGAAAAGTTTGGTCGGGGCGAGTGGATTCGAACCACCGACCTCCTGGTCCCGAACTAGGCGCTCAAATCCGTCTACTGACGCGCCGCGCAAAGCGGGCGCAGGGACTCGCGCCTTCCAGAGTCCTCAATCCTGGGTGACATTAGGTAACATGCAGCGGCAAAACGAGCAATCATGGCAACAACTGCAATCCCGTGTTTTCAATAACTTCTAGCAAGAAAAGAACGTGCCCGCTTCCGACTCCCATTAGCTTCCGCCGAATTTCTCGTTTTCAGTGGTTTAGATCTCTCGAAGATCATAAGAATGGCCAGCTTCCCACGGGGGTCCGATTCCCCACTCCCTCCATCTTTTGAGTAACTCGGCGGAGCCCCGCCGCTGGGGATTCCCTGCTTACTAACTGATTGAACTCTTGGGTCTCGCGCAAACCTCAAATTGGCCGGAGATCTGATGCAGAATGTTGCCGCGCGGACCACGCTGGCATTCTTGAATCCATTTTGTTAGCACAGCCGAACTTCCGAGCGAGGGCAATGAAAGAGAATGAGGCCAGCCCTTATTTGGGCGCAGCAAAACCTGTGGTCTTACCAACAGGAGTGGGAAGGCAGAGGTCTGCAAAACCTAAATTCGCGAGTTCGATTCTCGCCCGCGCCTCCAACTCCGTTCAGCGATGAGCGTTGCCGCGCGGCCTCTCTGCTAGGCGAAGGCCTGCAAAGATCCTTCTGAGAGCACTACCTTAGTCACGAGCTAGCTTATCCAGTGACGGGCTGCTTATCCAGTGACGGGCTGCCTATCCAGCGACGCAGTTTCCAACGCTGGTTAGCACTGGTAAACACATGGCCGTTAGAACGAAGCCGCCCGCGCGGCGGACGCTACGCGTGAGCGTAGTTTGAACGTTGCCTGGTGAGTTGACGTAGTGTGTGGGTCACAAAGGAGGTCCCTGTGACCCAACTTCGCAGAATGATGCTGGAAGAGCTCCAGCGTCGTAATTATTCACAGACTACCGTAAATGGCTACCTCAAGATCGTGGCGGCCTTTGCAAAGTATTTCCATCGTTCTCCGGACCAGCTAGGGCCAGAGCAGATCTGCGCTTACCAGGTGTACCTGTTCACCGAAAGAAAGCTGGGCGCGCGCACGGTCGGGCATCACACAGCGGCGTTACGTTTCTTCTTTTGCAAAACACTGAAGCGAGCCTATCCGGTTGAAGAAGTGCCGTACCCGAAAGCGCCGCGACGCTTGCCCATAATCCTCACCCAAGAGGAAGCAGTGAGGCTCATCGAATCAGCCAGCAACCTCTTTCATCGCGCCATGCTGATGACGGTCTACTCGACGGGCATGCGCAGAGCCGAGGGGTGCCAGTTGAAAGTGGAAGACATCGACAGCGATCGCATGCTCATCCATATTCGTCAAGGCAAGGGGCGCCGGGATCGAGACGTGCCATTGAGTCCGAAGCTGCTCGAGACTTTGCGCGAGTACTGGCGCTGGATGAAGCCGAAGACGTACTTGTTTCCGGGCACGATCAACGGCTCACGGGCAGATAAACCGATCACGCCGAAAATGCTGTGGGAAGCATGCCGCGAAGCGGCGCAACGAGCAGGCATCGCCAAACCCGTGCGCCCGCATTTACTTCGTCATAGCTTTGCGACGCATCTGCTGGAGGGAGGGGCCGATTTGCCGACTGTGCAAGCGCTGCTCGGGCATGCCGACCTCAAGCCCACCTCCATCTACCTTCACATGTCCGAGCGCCATCTGAAGGCGGCCGGAACACCGCTCGACAAGGTAGAGCTATCGAGCCCCGACCAGGTGAAACGGTCCCGGAAGTTGCATAACAGATGAACGCGCCACCCTTTGAGGTGGCCGATATCATTCGAACGCATGGCAGGAGCTTCATCGAAAAGAATCGATCCTGGTTAACCTGGCTGCACGTACGCGTGCTGTTTGCCATCGAGCACTGCCGCACGGCAGCGCTCGGCGGACACCTGGATCGCTGTTGCCAATGCGGCTATGAAACCATCTCTTTCAACTCGTGCCGTTCCCGGTATTGTCCTAAGTGCCAGACCAACGCTCGTAATAAATGGCTCGCGGACCGCGGCAAGGAACTGCTGCCCGTCAAGTACGTGCATGTGGTGTTCACGATTCCGCATGAGCTGTCGTGGCTCGCTTTACAGAACAAGAAGGTTGTCTATGATCTGTTGTTCCGCGCCAGTGCTGCGACGCTCCTGGAGATTGCTGCCGATCCGAAGCATCTTGGGGCGGACATCGGCTTCCTGAGTGTGCTGCATACCTGGGGACAGAATCTCCAGGACCATCCGCATATTCACTGTGTCGTTCCAGCAGGCGGTCTGTCGCCCGATCACCAGCATTGGATCCACCCTCGCTATCCCTTCTTCCTTCCGGTCAAGGTACTGAGCCGTGTATTTCGCGGTAAGTTCATCGCTGGTTTGAAGTACGCTTTCCAAGAAGACAGACTCCTGTTTCCGGGCAGTCTGAAACACTTGCGTCAGGCCAAGCCGTTTCATGCCTTTCTACGCACGCTCTTTCGCCAAGACTGGGTGGTTACTCCAAGCGGCCGTTTGAGAGTCATAGCGTTACACATGATTAGCCAGGCCATGAATCGCGCCGCACGCTGATTATCGCCGTGCGTGTTAGCAGATAATCATTCACCAGACCCAATACAAGGCGATTTATCGGATTTTGGTTCGGCGATTATCAATCTACACGTAGGCGACTATACGGCCGAGTGACTGCCGCCGGAGCCAAGGCTTTTTCGGTCCGAATCCCCAACGCGCTCTCACAAATTGCAATATCACTCGCTTGCGCGTGTAGGAGATCAATCCGGAAGATTGAATTGGCCGCCGCTGCGGCAGCCGATTGGAAGAACTCGAACCACCCCGGGTGAGGTCAAGCTTGAGAACCAGAGACTACTAGATCGCCAATACAGAATTCGGCCTGTACGGCTTGCAAGATTCGAATTTTTGAGTAGACGAGATGACCATAGGTCGCGTTGTGAAC
Source organism: uncultured Acidobacteriaceae bacterium (assembly GCA_963771565.1). Taxonomy (GTDB): domain Bacteria; phylum Acidobacteriota; class Terriglobia; order Bryobacterales; family Bryobacteraceae; genus Bog-105. The sequence goes on along the minus strand of CAVYUB010000010.1, from coordinate 435,701 downwards.
GTCGTCTCCGATGGCCAATCGTGCGACGGAACGATGCTTTGAGTTTTCGGACACCACGGGACGCGTTTATAAAGGCTGTGATTGAGTTTCCATGAACGACTTCAGCTCGGCCATAGCCCGGCGAAATTCGTTCGGCCCGGTCCCAACTCGGAGCAAACCGAAGCATATGCCGCCTGGACATTAGTTCCCCGAAGAAGTTGCTCCTTACCCGGGTCATACATGCCGCCGTGCCAATGAATAAAAAGCAGCCCCGGCGCCGGCTGCTGCAAGCGCTTCGGGATGAGCAGAATCGCTGGGACAGGCTCAATTCCATTCAAGTCCATCAGCAAGCGCTCCAGCCGGTAGTTTCGTGTTGTTCCGTGCTGATAATGCGTGGCGGCGCCGCTTCATGGCGCAAGGCAAATCGCCCAACAAACTCCAGAGTGCCTCCCGCCGATGCTCATGAACGGACAAGTGGTGACTCGGGAACTCTTGCGCCACGTTGGATTGAGCGGCGGATGACATGAAATCATTCCCGAGAGCGCTGCTCAAAAGAACAGATTGAGCAACCACCTGTCTACGACTGAGCTGATCTCGCAACCTATTCGTACCAGTTTCTGCCCCCGCCATACCACGCCTATTGAGCTCTTTGGCCCTGCGGCATTGAAGGCTGTATGCTTCCCCATCCACTCTCGCAGGCCGGACTCGACCATCTATCCTTGTGTTCGCCGCTGGGAGCTGGTCTTTTCATCCGAGAGGGTTTTGAATTGCTCCATCGCCCGTCGGCTCTCGGTAGAACGCTGGAGGCGTCGATATGCAGTGGCCATCCAGTAATAGACGTCCGGCTTGTCCGGCATCTATTTTTGCTGCCTTCTCGAAGCACCCGAGAGCTTCGGCCGGACGGTTTAGCCGAACCAGAGCTTTACCCTGCCCGAGCCATGGCTCAAGACAGGCCGGGTCCCGGTCGGAAGCGGCACGAAACAAGGCCAGGGCCTCTCTAGGCTTCTCAGCATTTAGCGCGATGTCGCCTTGATAGTAGAGCGCTGGCGCGAATCCTGGATTCACCTCGAGCTCCTTCGCAAACTCATTGCCGGCTTCCGCATAGTGACCCTGCTCCCAGTGCAGGAATCCAAGATCGAAATGAAGTCGCGGCATGGAAGGCGCCTGGTCAATGGCCTTTTGGTATTCGGCCATCGCAGACGGCCAATTCTCTTGAATGTCGTACGACTCGCCCAACAGGATGTGGACGAAGATCGGAATTCGGATTGCTGCTCTTCAATTCCTCAAACGCTCTGGCTGCGTTTTGCTGATCCCGGATGGCCTCATAAACCTTGACCAGAGCGAACAAAGTGCCCTCATCTTGCGGGCATTGCGCTATGGACATATTCCAGCTCGGCTTGGCCTCAGCCAGACCGGTTCAGCATCAGCAATACGTAACCAAGTTGATATCGCGTGCGAACGTCGCGCTCGTCGAGTTGTTTGGCGCGGGTGAGTGGCTTCAGCGACGCCTGCATAGTCTTTGGAGAGAAAGTAGCTGGTACCCAAGTTGCGCGCTACGTCGGCGCTTTCGGGTTAAGAGCCGAAGCGATCCGTGAACTCTCTGATGGCGAGCGAATAAAGCTGCTGCTGCAGATATAACGTGCCCAGATTGTTATGGACCAGGAACGACTTCGGATTCAGTTTCTCCGCCGCCACAAGGATTTTTCGGCTCTGCGGCAGGTCGCCGCTTTTTAAAGGATTCTTCCGCGGAATTTAGTAGCTGTTCGAAACCAGCTTGGCTGGCGGCGGCCAGGTGAACGGCACAGCCTAACAGAAGTGCGAGCCTGAAAAGAGCATCGCCGCTCCGTTTGCGCTACAGAATTCATAACATTACATTCAATTCTGGCCGAGCTTCGGCAGCAAAGCGAGCGCTTTGGGACTGGTGGGATCAATTTGCAGGCAATCTGACCAGTGCCAACTTAGCTTCAGAGTTACGTTTGCTGCTGTAGAGAGCCTCAGCCAGATAGTAATAAGCGTCTGCGAGCTTTGGGTCGATTTGAACGGCGCGCTGAAGGTGCTGTATCGCGGAGGGCATGCGGGAGGCGGTCAGGTCGAGCAGCCCCAACAAATACTCACCCTCGGGGCTGTTCGGCTCCCTGCGGATAAACTCCTGAAAGTCAGTGAGCGGCTGCAGTCGATCGACCCAAGCGCATACTCGCTCTGGCCCCTTTCAAGGAATGCTGCTGAGTTCTCCGGATCCTGAGCCAGGACGGTCGAAGCTTCTTCCAGTGCGCGAGCCGTCTTCCCGCTTTGGCGATACAGCTTGGCAAGTCCCAAACGGGCTGGTGCGTATTCCGGCGCAGAGCGAGAGCGGTCGCGAATTCCTGTTCCGCCTCGGCCCGTCGCCGGGTCGCCAGTAGCAAGTTGCGAGATCGCTGTGAAGCTCCGGGCTTTTCGAGAGTTGTCCAATAGAATTCCGGAGCTGTTTCTCCGCATCCTGGCCGTTCCCGTTGGCGAGGTATGCCGAGGCCAACAGACGGTGCGCCGTTATGTTGGACGGATCGACAGCGAGCGACTTTCGCACTTCACCGATCGCGTCCTGGTATTCCCCTTTCCCGAAAAGTGCATAACCCAATTTGTAGTGAATGCCCGCCGAATTTGGTTCCAGGCGTAGCGCACGGGAATAGAGCACGAACGCATCTTCAAACAGTCCGAAGTTCGACGTATGCATCAGCGGCGGCAAGCATGGCCCTTTCCTGGGTTGGATCGAGCTGCAGCAAGTATATGAATGCCTGGATTGCGGCTTGTGTCTCCCCCGCGTGAACTCTGCTTGAAGCCGAGTTGATAGTAGGCGTCGCCAAATTCCGGATTGATGTCCACCGCACGGGCGAAGTTTTCGGCCGCTTCTTTGTGCCGGCCTTGTGCCTCCAAACGCAATCCGCTGTCGTAAGCGCGCTGGGCAGCGGGGATCTGCTGGCCCCAGCCTACGATCACCGAGACAGCATATAGTAACTCAAGCCTGGAACGGGGAGATGGCGCTTCATGGTCCGCGCAGATCTCTTGAGCACTATTCTGAGACGGATAGGGCCGGACGATCGAAGACGTCCCGTTTCCAGCGGTGCAGAGCCGCCGTGTAAAGCATGCAGCCGAGGGTTACCAATCCGCAGCACAACATGACGCTCTGTCCCTTCTTCCATCCGGACTGCCAGAGATCGGGGCCGAATGAGTAGTACAACGGAATCAACGCTCGTGACGATTCCCAAGAACGGGAACCACGACGTGCCAGCCGCGATGAAAGGAATCTCGCGACGGAAGCGGTAGAAATAGGCGGTGCATCCCACGTTCACAAAGATGTTCGCAATCATCGCAAAGAAAACCACCGCGGTCCCCCACCAATCGTAGGCCATGTAGACACCTAGCCAGCGAGCCCAAATTGCATCCAACGCGACAGTTACGGCCAGAACAACATGCTGAGCGTTCCACGGCACTTGATATTTGGGATGCAGTCGGGCAAACCAGCCCGGCATGGTTCCATCCCTTCCCATGGCAAATACGATCCGCGCGTAACCGACGACAGATGCCAGGTATACACCCAACACGGCGGAAAGCGCCGTCAGCGTGACAACGATCGAACCGGATCCCCAGTATTGGCGGGAGATTACTGCAACTGGATTGAGGCCCTGTGCGGTCTGGGTATCCCACACATCGTCCCGCAAAGACAGACTTAATGGCCATGCGGTGACAGCCCAAAAAAGACCCAGCAGAACGCAGCCGACTATGACGATGCGCGGAATGATCTCACGGGGTGAGTTGGTTTCCTCGGCCGCCGTCGTTATAACACTAAAGCCCACGAATGTGAGCAACGCGAAAATCAACCCGCCAAACAGACCGTGCGCGCCGTGGAGCGCTCTGGATGGATCGAATGGCGTGAAGTCGATTTGTGGCGGCCAAGTAGCACGAAGAACACGGTGGCGGATAATGCCAGCACTACGCTGAGTTCGCAAACCATCAGAACGATGGATCCGTTGGCGGATATGTGAGCGCCCGGATAGGCGAGCAGAGCTACGATGGCCGTGGAAATCAGCACGCCTGTCAGGAAGGTTCCATAGCCAGTATGAACCTGGAACACGGAAGCAACAGGTCGTTGAAAAACAGCCCGAACAGAATTGGTTGCAGTACTACGGCGAAGAAATACATGGCCGCAACCAGCAAACCGATCCACATCCCCACCTGCGGATTCAGCGAATCGGACAGCCATGTATACGCGCTGCCCGCGGAGGGAATTTCCTTCGAGATCAGCGCGTAACTGATAGCCGTCGGAATGGTGCAGAGGAGAGCGAGCAGGAAAACGACCGGAGCCGTTCGCCCGGCTTCCGCTCCAATCAAACCTAAATTGGCATAAATTCCCAACGCGGGCGCCATCATTACCGCGCCCAGGGCTGCGATTCCTAACGTGCTGATCGCGCCAGCGCGCAGCTTAGATGGACCGTCAGCCGGCAAGAGCGCCTTCTTCCCCGTTTTGTGTGGAACAGTTCATAAGATGCCGTGTTCTGCAAATACCTCGGCCACTTTGCGGCCTTTTCGAAATTCAGCTTCCACTATCCCTTCACGGCTAGCCTTTACTTCGGCCTTCTCAAGCGTAGCGGGGAGAACAGCGCGCGGAATAATCACGACGCCATCGTAGTCTGCCAAAGACAATGTCGCCGGATTGCACCGTAACCCCGTCGCACTCGATCGGCATGTCGTATCCGGTCACCTCGGATCGCCCCAAAGAATCATAGGATGATATCCCTTGTGCAAACACGGGAAAGTTCAGGTCTTTAATCCGGGAAGCGTCTCGTGTAAGTCCATCGAGAACCGCGCCACGCGCTCCCTTCGCGAAACGCCGCGATACTGAGTAACTCACCCCAGACGGCGGCGGTGACATCCCCGTTGGTCGCCAAAACGACGACATCCCCTTCGACCAGCGTGTCCAGAGCCTCCAGTTCCTTGGCATATGGCTGATCGGGAAACCGATCGACTGGATAGGAGGCCAAGGTCCGCGCGCTTCCGATCAGCTTCGAGGACGGAGAGACCGGCCTGGTCCGATGAGACAATGCCTGGCGCCGGAATCCAAGCGAGTCGAGAGCGTCGCAAACTACGGCCGAGTATAGCTTGCTCAGTCTCTCGGTAACTTCAGCAAGGCCGAGTCCACTGCTGAACGTGGCGTCCGTTGGACCGCTCATCATTTTGTGTCCAGGCGAAGCGTAACGAATTCGAAAGGCTTGCAGGAGAACTTGATCTGCTTGTCTCTGGGTGGGGATGATCTGGATGGGGCGTTCTGTCAAATCCGATAGCCAAGCCTGTTGCGGTGCGCGATCCAGATTCAGGACTACCGCGCCCGCTCTCCCCATGGTCTCGTGGCCTCGAAGAATCCAGCTTTTTCCGTCTTCTGACTGCTTCAGGGCCGTGACTTCAAAATTTCCTTCCGCCACCAGAGAGGAAGCTATTGCGACTGGGCAGTGTGCCCGAGTGCGGGATCAGTCGCCAGGTGCATCAGCGGGCCGGCGAAGCTGTGCGCCTGGTTGACGACACCGTTGCGCCAGTCTCCGGAATGGGCATAGAGACTGTATTCGAAGGTGTGACTGCCCGCCTCGGAAGCCTCAGGAGTGTAGTAGCCCGAGTAATTAGTGATCGAGCGAAGCAGGATCAAACGCACTACGCCCTGATCGGTTTCAACTCCGCCCATGCCGCGATTGAAGAACCCGACTCCAGCCTTCCGTCACCCGCATCCACAAACGTCTGGGCATAGTAGATGCCGTCAGGCCGCGTGGTCACCGCATTGTGCGTCTCATAATTTAGAACCGTCGACTTTCCGGTTCGCAGAGGAAACACCGCCGCGAGCACGCCATCGTGCCCCGGAAAGCCGAGAAGATGCGTGCGGAAATCGATGCGTGGAATCTCGTCATATAGAGAGATCTCCTGAACCCTCTGCCCGGTCAAGAATCCGACCGCTGATGCTGATGCGAGTGCCGATGCCGTCGTGAGTCGCTGTGATGGAGGTTGCCGGGAAATCACGCATTCTCACTTCGCTTCCAGTGAAGTGCAGCATGCCCTCCATATCCGGATCCTTCTCCTCCTGAAGAACCAATTCGTTGCCTTGATACGACGCAGTGTCCAGCAATTCGGCGCCGGTCTCCCGGTTCACGATGCTGCGCAGGGCGCCTGTATGAGGGTCAAGGTCGATCTCGAAAAAGCGGTTTGCAATCTTTCCCTGAACCGCGATCGGCTGCGCGACCTGGATAGACCCATCGCGGGGAGCGAGTTGATAAAGCCGGTAACCCAAGGCCGGCACATCCTTGGCGACGAACTCGATCGCGGCCATGCTCAGCGGCTGGCCGGGTTGGCGCCGCCCGGCGAAGTTTGTACGGAAGGGCACTTCGTGGCCGGCATCATCGAGAAGTTGGAAATTGGTGAGCTGCTCCTTGAAAACCGGTGTGTATTGGATCGCGTCCGTCCGGCTAAACGAGAGTGGATTGAACACCAGAAAAGGGAAATGTTCGGCGTGAGACGTGTCGATCTTTCCGGGAGATACTGATAGAAGCGCGTTCGCGAGCGCGGAACGCCCCGCTTCCATCGCGCCGCCGTAACGGTCCGCATGTCCGCTTCCTCAGGATCGGTGTGACTGCCAGGCAAAGCATCGTGGTCTTGATTGAAGACCACATTGAGCCACCCGTTATGCAGGGATGGCCGCGGGATAGTTCAGACCCGAACCCGGCAGCTACCGAAGAAAATCTTTCGGCGCTCTCCAGCGCGTACTCCGCCTTGCGATTATTCATTTTCGAGTCCGGCCGCTCCCCGTATAGGCCTCGGAGATCCTGAATAAACAGAGGAGGGTTGAAATCATTCCGATAGACCGGAAGAGTCACGCCTGAACTTACTACTCTTCTCGAAATACTGAGAAGGTGTGCAAAAGACGACGTCTTTCACCCGAATGTTAGCCTCTGCCGCAGCCTTGCGGATCTTTGCTTCTATTTCCGCCGTCGTCTCCTTTGGAACATAGACGTCCCCGCCGTATAACAAAAGGATCTTGTCGTTTCCCGGGAGCGCTATGATCTACGAACCTGCGAAGATTTCCGCTCATCCCACGCCAATCCAGCGAGTAACTTCCCGAAAGCCAGTAACTGAGGATCCTGCTGCCGTCGGGGCCCTCCCAATAAAACGGGCTCTTGATCGAAGCCTGCAAGGACGGAAGAACGTCGCGTATGGAACACGAAATACTTCAATCCAGCTTTGTGAAATAACTGCGGCATCTGGACGGTATGTCCGTATGTATCGATATTCCACGCCGTGGAAACTTTGGTGGAGAATGTGGTCTCCATCCACGATAGTGCCGGGTAAAACTGCCGGACCAGCGACTCGAAATCGGATTCGGCCTCGTCGGGCTGAAGATAGTTTCCGCTCGCCAACTCGAATCGCCGCTCCCGCACCATTCGGAGAAGGAACTCCTTGTCATCCGGGTTGAGTGAGTTCCAGAACGGCTTGATCGCCATCATCTGGTCCTGCGTGAAAGTGAAACGGGGATCCTTGCGCATCATGTCCAACGCGTGCTTCATAATGTCGATGCACATGACGGCGGTCTGATCGTATGTCCAGTACCACACCACATCGATATGCGAGTGGGGGGCGACGTAAAATGTGTATCCCTCGGGTGTCGTTGTCTGCGAGCTCAAACTCGGCGGCCAAAGCCAGCGAAACCGAGAACAGCGACAACCACCGAAGCCGCGCTCCTTTGAACAGACCATGCAGCGGACTCTTTCGGTTTCTTCAACCGGACCGGCTCCTCTTAATCGCCGTGGTCAAAAGATATATTTCAAACCGAATTGAATGAACCGCGGGTTAGACGCGGAGAGCACCTGCCCGAAAGTCGGGTCAGAGTAGTTGCCGTCCGGAGGTGCAAAATTCGGGTGATTGAACAAATTGAAAAACTCTCCCCGGAACTCGATATGCTGGTGCTCCGTAATTCAGGAATTCCTTAGCGATCGAAAAATCGACATTCTTCACACTGTCCTGCCGGAGAACATTCCTCCCAATGTTGCCGTAGGTGAAGGGAATCACAGTGATCGCGGACGTGTTGAACCATTGCGACAGCGATTTCTGAAAACCTGAGGGATACAGTTGCCCGATCAGCGTGGGCCGTTCCTCCGAACCGAGAGTGCCTCCCCCCGTATTCGCGTTGTCGTAAGGCACATACAGGTTGAATGGAAATCCACTGTGGAGCGTTAGAATGCCATCAATTTTCCAGCCGGATAGAAGATACCGGTTGAGCAGCTTCTGTCCGATTCGAATCGCTTGCCCTCGCCGAAGGGAAGCTCATAGATGCCGCTGAAGACGAAATTCTGAGGCAAATCAAAGTCCGAGACCGCCCGGTCCGCGCGGAAATCCAACCCGTTTTGAATCCCTTCTCCTGGCTGGGCGCTGCCATGGGCGGCGGATTGATAATCGATCGATTTCGACCAAGTATAGGCGGCCAGAAAATTCAGCCCAGACGGCAAGCCTGCGCTGAACCTTGAGTTGAGCGGAGTTGTAGCTGGAATTGCCCCAATTACCGGTAACTTCAAACGGCCCAAATTGCGGGAGAGCAGCGCTTGCCTGAGGGTTTCCCGGCCCGGGTGTCGGGCGCCACATTGATGACCGGAGTGATGACTAAGTGGGTTCCTTTCGAGCCGAGATACGTCGCGGAAAACAGCCAGGAATTGCCCAGATGTCTGTTCGATCCCGACATTCCAGATCTGGACGTATGGCCTGCGATTGTCGCGCGCAGCAGCGAATCCAGCATTGGCGGGCGGCGTGGAACTCGCCACAAAGGGAGGAAACACGCCAATGCCAAGCACGTTGGTAGGCAACGGATTGGCGCTAGTTGGCTGGTTCAGGTTGGGCGGCGTGATGTCGGGAAAGCCGAACGGCCACTGGCCCATAATATCCTGCGTGTCCTGCACGGTCGATTGATTGAAATCATAATAGATCCCGTAACCTGAGCGGATGGCCGTGTTCGGTGTAACCCGGTAAGCCAAGCCGAGGCGCGGAGACCAGTCTTTCCGGTCCGGCTCAAACATACCGTCCGGAACCCTCTTGATAGTGACCGGGGAACCGCTGAGGTCGATGGCGGGCTGGGCGGATTGATCAATCAGCTATACCGTTTGAGAGGGCGTGCTGGTCGTGTAGTCAATACTACCCTGCCTACCCGGAGCTATCGGCCAAGGGCTGAGCGTAATCGTAGCGAACGGAGAGGTCCACTGTAAATTGGAGGTCGCTTTCCAGACATCGTCCACAAATGCCCCGTAGTAATTGCCGTGCAGTCGCTGTTCGGCAGTCCCACGCAGGTCCGTAGCAGCCGATGGCACGCCCAAGCAGATAGCTGGCAAGACCCGAACCGGTACTGGAAGTGTTTTGGGGATCGGCGGTCGGCAGATTGTTAAACGTTGCGGATGCATAAGTGCAGTTATCCAGCACCCAAGTGTGGACCAGAGACGCCCCGGCTGAAATGGTGTGTTTGCTGAAGACCTTCGTGAAAGTACCTGAGTATTCCCAGTTGTTGATGGGATCGCCGGGTAGACTTTGCGGCGTTGCCGGGAACACTTGCCGCATCCGAAATGCTGAAACCGGGCAGGACGGGGCGCAGGTCGCTCTGCGCCGGCCAATCGTTCAAAAGCCCCGTCGATTCCAGAAAGCTAGTCGGTGGAAAATACCCCAAGCAGTCCGATGGCGGTCCGCAGGAACTGGGCTCGCAACTCAAGCACCGCGCTCGGGCCGAAGGTGTGGGTCAGACCGAGAACCTGTTGGCGGGAAAGTCCCTTCTGATCTGTGGGCGACTTTGGAATTCCCGAAGGAAGAACGCGCGTTCCGGTATCTTGCGTGTACCTGCCGAACAAATTTGTGGTCGAGGTCAGGGCGGCGTCGATGCGAATTCCGAACTGATTGGTGTCGGTCTTTACCGGTTCGGAGTCGAGATAGTTCACGCCGGAACCAACGTAATTCGGTTGCGGATAGATCAGCTTCGCCACGGCAATCGCTGTCGGGTTCAGCAACGAAGCCGGGATTTGGTTATTTGGAAATGGCGTGCGCGAAAAGACCGGATTGCCTTGCGAGTCGGTGCCGATCTGCTGCGTCGAGAACGGATTATAGATCTGGCTGTACAGCCGGACAAGTCGCCGTTCAGCTGGGCATTGGTGGGCACGAGTTCCAGGATGGTGGAACCCAGCGTCTTTCGAAAACCCTCGTACCAGCCAAATCCCCAAATCTTGTTCCTTAGGAACGGGCCGCCTAGGGTTCCTCCGAACTGATTTTGGTGGAAGATGCTGACCGCCGGATTGAAAAAGTTTCGTGCGTCGAGGTCTGTATTTCGAAGGAACTCCCAAGCCGCTCCGTGGAACTGATTCCCTCCGCTCTGGGTCACGATGTTGATGTTGGCTCCGGCGGCGCGGCCATACTGCCCGCTCGTCATATTCGTCTGAACATTGAACTCGCGCAAAGCATCTGGCGGGGGGTTGATTGCCGCAAAGTCGAAGAAAAGTTCGTTGTCTTCCACGCCATCGATCGTGAAATTGTTCATCTCAGGACGGGCACCGTTCACCGCCGGACTGATCGCCCCATAGATCGCTGTGGATCTCAAAGTAGCCTTGCTGCCCGCTTCCCTGGGGCGCCGCACCCGGTGTGAGCAAAGTCAGTTGCGTAAATTGCCGACCGTTCAGCGGAAGCTGCACGATTGCTTCCGTGCCGATCACGGTACCAACGGTCGAGTCGGTCGTGTTAGCAAGCGGCGCCTGCCCGGTAACTGTGACCTCCTGCGTGATCGAACCGGGCTTCATGCTGAAGTCCAGCGTTGCGTTCTGATTGACGAGCAACGTTACGCCCTAGCGATTCGAGAGTTTCGAAGCCCTGCCAGGGTCAATCGGATGTTGTATGACACCCGGAGGTACGCTTGGCACAACATACTCTCCGGATTCGTTCGTGACGGCCTCGAGCGAAACGCCTGTGCCGGTATTCGTAATCTGGACTCGAGCCCCAGGAACCGCCCCTCCGCTCTGGTCCGTGACCGTTCCCCGGAAACTGCCATTTGTGGTCTGGCAAAAAACCACTGGCGCAGCCCCGCAAGGAGCCAGAATAAAAGCAAGCGCCAGCGCGCTCCCGCGGAGAACATGCTTTCACCCACCGCATTTCAAAGTCCGGCTGCAACCCATAAAGAACCTCCTGTCGTGATTTGAGGAATCGGTTCATCCTGGTCCGTCTGTCCCATCGACGTTCCGCATTGTGAAACGATCATTTCACTTTCTGGTACAGAATTTTGTAACATTTTGATTTCCACTCAGTCAAGTTAAATCTGCAAGATGAGCGATCTTGGCTCAGATTTACTCAACGTAGACGTGAGAATGGCGGATAAACCGATGCTGGTAATCTTGTTCCGCTTTTAGACGGGAGTACGTGGCGGCTTCCAGGGAAGACTGCTCGTCCTCGTGTAGCCGCCGGCACACCTGGCTCTGCAGATAATGAAACCGGACATCCTCCGGGTTTTGAGCCATCGCTTTCATCAGAAGCGTCTCGTGCTTCGCCGTTTCTGATCGTGCCGCATGCAGATCTTGGCCAGATCGTAAGCCGCTTCCGAATCCGCCGGGTGCGCCGCCAACAAAGCGCGAAATCGTGCGCCGGCGGAGTCATCTTCGTTGTCGCGGGTATTCGATCTCACCCAAGCGAAGTTGCGCTTCTGGATGCGAAGGGTCGAGCCGGAGTGCGGCGAGCAATTCCTTGCGGGCGTCTGGAATGTGCCTGAGAAGGTACTCGGCGTTTCCGACGAGATAATGTGCCGTGGCCAATTGGGGCACGATCGTTAGCGCTTTCCGGTAGCTGGCGAGCGCATCTTCCACACGCTCGTCGTTGAGGTAAGCGTCACCCATCAGGAGCCATCCCTTGGGATCGGCCGGTTTTGCTTGGACGTACTTGGACAGGTACTCGTGGGCGGTTTGAAAATACTCCTCCTTCAGCAGCGCCTGTCCGAAGAAGGTAAATCGTGTCGGGTGCATCGTGGTTCAGCTTCGTGGCTCGATATAGCCAAGCGAGCGCGAAGATTGTTCTTGTTTTGAGACAAGTAATCCGCGCCGACATGGACGTATGGCGCCGGATCATCAGGGTTCAGATCGATCGCTTGGAAGTACCTCTCCTTAGCGATGCCATATTTTTGTTGCGCTGAACAAACCAGACCCAGAGTTCAGGAAAAGATCGGCTGAGCGTAGCGCCTCTTCGCCGCGACTGTTTCAAACTCCCGCTCCGCCTCCGGGTACAAGGAGTTTTTGGCGAACAACAGTCCCAGTGAAAAATGGACGTGGATGTTGTCCATTCCAGCCAGACGTCTGCGTAGTTTGGCGGGCTAGATCCTTGTGGCCCGCCGCGAAAGCCGCGGTGGCAAGGCCGAGCAAGGCGATAGGTTCGGAGGAGGCCACTTGGGTTGCGCGGCGGTAGAGATCTTCGGCATCCACAAACCGCTTGGCACTCCAGCTCTAGACTTGCTGCGTTCAGCAATGCCGCGAAGTTCTTTGGCTCTTTCTCCAGATCGTCCTCGGAATTGCTGCAATGCTTGCTGAGTTAGGCCGCGCCGAACATAGCTGACGCCCAGGCTCACATGGGGAGCGGCTGCCGAGGGGGCCAGCTTAATCGCGTGTTGATAAGCGGCATCCGCCTCCCCGTAGCGCCCTTCTTCATCCCTCACGCGGCCTAATGCTTCGTAAACCGCTTCGGAATCCGGATGGGTGCGGACCAACTCCGTAGCCAGTTCGCCGGCCCGCTTTACATCGCCCGATTGGAGGAGGTGCTGAATGGCGGATAAGCTCTCCTGAGCTGACGGCTGTTCCGCCCGCTGTGCCAGGAACGAGAAAGCGCCCAAAGCAACGAGAGCGTTTGCGCGGATCACGCCCAGTACTCATGGCCGAACTCACCTGCTGTCAGCCTCCCGGATATGCGCTGATGCCCATGATTCTCACTGTGCGAATTTCATGCGGCTTGAGCGAGAGAATTAAAGCGCCTTGCAGCAATCTCAGCGGCGCCACTATCGTTTTCTGTTCCGCTGGACCAATATGCTTCCTTGAATCGCAAGCGTGGGAAACTGGCACGAGCGCTCTCACCGGCGATTCGCCTGCATTGTAGAACCGCAGAATCGATCCGCGGCCATCTTCGGCGCCTTTCCACGTCAATAGCTGTACGTCCGGCCGGTCGATATCGACAAAGCTACCTGTCACGGCACTTAACGGTTCGGCACGCCACACCAATTTGTCCGCGTTGGTTACTTGGTCAGTCTCGAACGGATTCACTTCTTCTCTGCGCGAAACGGCTGAGACGGGCGGGTTCAAATTTTGGACTGGAAGTAATGCTGTAGTGGAAATGAGAAGTCTCCGCCCTGGAAGGGGGTTTCATCGTCTCCGTCATAGTTATTCATGACGTAGGAGAAAACCGTTCCATTTTTTGGCTGGAAAGATTGTCGGCCACAACCCGCGGTCGATATCACCGAGAGTGAACAGCGGAGCCTCATCCAGCACCAGACCGATTGACACATCCGGCGCTGTTACCGAAACCCAATGCTGCGCAGCGAACCATTCCTTGTTCGCACCCGGAAGCTGGTCCTGCTCTGGATCGACCCATGCGTTCTGGGTTTCGTAGTGGAACCGGGAGGGCCCTGGCGGCAAACGGAAAGGCGAAATAAACTCCCTCGGGCGCTTGTACTGGTTCTTTGTGTACCCGGTTCCAGATCTGGATTTTCTTCTCCCGGTCAAAGAGTCTGATTTCGGTGAGAATTGCCGGAGTATGGACAGCCGAACTGGTCATTGTCAGCCGTCGCTCCCCATGGTGTCTTTTCGACGGACAGCAGCTTTACCCTGCGTTGGCGTCGATATTTTCAGATCGGGAAGAGGCAGCGCCGGGCTGAGCTGAAGCAGTGAACTGTTGCGGGCTTCTCGCTGGTGAATCAGGCTCTCCCCGTCGTGGCCATAACCGGCGTAAACATATTGGTTGAGGCCGAAAGGGCTCTTGATGTCGACCAGTTCGCGAGCTAGAGATTTATCGTAAATGCTGACGATTGCGCCGCGTGCTGGCATCCACCACCACACGATAGGAAGGACTTTCGATCGTGTCCGAAAGTGGAAGTTTCTCCGCCTCGGCGGATGCACCGCCTGGGACGATCGAGTAGCAGCGATATCCGAGCGCAGGAATATCCTGAGCCCGGAACCGGACGCGATCATAATCTTCATCCGGTACGCGCCGGACAATTTCGAGCGGGATCGGGTTCCCGGTTTCCGGATCCGCCAATCCCTCGCCCCTTTTGACTTCGATCTCGACCTCTCCGGACCGCGGCCAGGAGAGCGTATTGAACACGGCGACGGCCGGGGCGCGCAGGTTTAGCTTGTCGTCAATCTGGCTCATCGCACGATGCATCATGTCGTCCACCTGGCGAGCTGCGTTCTGCGTAAACGCTTCTTTGTTCGATCGCAGCACGACAGCCTGGTCGCTCTCGGGGCGCTTCCAAGTCCTCGACGCGCCCCAGGTATGCTCGGTGTAAAAGAGCAAGTTCTCCCAGATTTCCTTGTCCAATGCGGCCGGAAACGGGATGTCCGGATTGATTGCGGCGGCGAGGGAAGCGAGTTTTTCAGCGGCCAGCGCCCGCTCCTTGGTCCGCCTGGCCACGGCGGCGGAGCGCGCGTTCGAAGCCGCCATCTCCTCCCACCATGCGCCTCCGTCACCCCTCAACACCGGCAGTGACGATCCGAACTCGCGCTCGATGTATTCGAAGTACTCCTCCAAGGTCGCTATTTGAATGTCGCGGAAAAGCAAACTCCCGATTCCAATGCTCAGGGAAGTCCAGTTCCGAGGCGAGAAACGGGCGATTGTCGGATTGTGTGCCATACAGCAGTACTGCGTCCGGAACATAACCAGGACTCGAATAGGTTTGAAGAAAGATGGGTAGCGAGTCGATGCCTGCGGGAATACTGTTGCGGGTGGTGAAGAGCTGCTCGAACTGGGTATATTGCCGCGAGAACGACGTGAGCACGCGAGCTCCGTCGGGGCCCTCCCACCAGAAAGGCGCTCGTGCGTTCATCCGACCGTTGGGAATGATCGCACCCCGGAACGGATTGCTGGAGATCGCCAGATGGGAAATGCCAATCGCCTTCAGATAGGACGGGAGTGCCCAGACGTGCGCCGGCACGTCGGTCTGATCGGCGTACAGTAATTGGGACCTGATGGGACCGCGCGAAACCGGCGCTCGAGTAGAAGAGACGGAACAACTCCTCAGGGGAGGCGAGCCCTGTGTTAACACGTGAATAGCTGGGCGGGTAACGTCAACCGCCCTTCCTTCATCAACTGCGACAACACGATCGCGACGGCGCCTTGGTTCCGGTGTTCCCAATAGTCCGAATAAATAAAGGCGCCGTCGGGATTGAATTTGTAGTCCTTGTGATTCTCCAATGTGGAAACGATTTCGTCCATATTGCGCGCGTGGACCTCGTACGAGTCCGGACGGTAATCTGTATACCCCATGTCGAGATGAATTAGCGGAGCGAGAAACAACTTCCACTTTCGGGCGGGCGTCAATGTCACGTCGGCGCGCCTCGACGAATGAAGCGGACCGGACAGTAAGTTGCGCAGCCGTTGCGTTCGAGAACTCAGGAACCTCCACCGCGCATTCCGCATCGCCAAAGTCGTAACTTGAATTCAACTCGCACGAATATCTCCTGCCGCTCGATCTCGAGTGCCGCCGCTCCTTTGTGAGCCGCCGCCGTGCTGGACAGTCTTAGCACGACCGTCTCGCGAAGGCCGGATGGGCCGGAACGGTAAAACATCGTTGGGTGTTGCTGTGAGCATGATTGCGCGGCATCCACTTCGCTTCCGGGATCATTGGAAAGTTGAAGTGCGTCGTAGTAAACGCCGGATATGCCGCTGAACCTCGCTCCGCTCCCGAGAATCGGCTCATAGTTGCCGCCGAGGCAAGTGAGCACCAGTCGATTGACGCCGGAATGAAATACGGATGCGGGAATCTCGACGGACAAGCGCTGGCGGGAAAACAGAATATTCCAGGCAGTCTCGGGATCGCCGATCTCCTGACTGAGCTGCGGATTCAGCAGGAAAGCGGCCCTTCTTGCCGTTGATCTCGACAATGTATTGGGGTATCCCGGCTGACTTGATCAAGAAGGTTGATGTTCAAATGGAAAACGCCAGTAGGCGGAGCTCTTCAGTTCGAAAATGACGCTGAATGGGTGCGGACGGCTACCCGAGGACTCGTCCTCAGACCCTGGCTGAAAAGCGCTCCAGTCCTTTGCGGGATCGCTAGTTTCCGTGAGAACTTAGGCTCGCCGCGAGTAGAGAAATCCCAGTTCTGGTTGAACTCGAGAGTCGAGTAATCGACCTTGCCGATCTGCCACAGCACGCGTTCAGCGCCTTGGAGCAGAACTCCAGCGACCATGACGAACTGAAGTCCGCCAAACAGGAGGGATCTTCAGTAACATTTGATCGTGAGACCTCCGTCGATCAACCATCGCGCTTCCGGTAACGAACGAAGAATCGTCCGAGGCAAGGAACGCCGCCAGCCTTCGCGATCTCTTGCGGGGAGGCGATCCGGCGCAAAGCGTACTTCGAGTAAATCTCGTTGCGCAGTCTGGCTGGGTCGGGATCCTTATCGAAATACTCCTGTACCAGTGGCGTTTCAACGTCCCCAGGGCAGATGCAATTCACGCGAATTCGGTCCGGGCCATAAGTCAGCGCTGCGACTTTCGTCAGTGAAATTACTCCGCCTTTCGCCGCGCAATAGGCGGCCAGATCCGGATCCGCGACAAAGCCGAGAATCGAAGCGATGTTGACGATGGCCCCGCCTCCGGCCTTCTGCATGACGGGAATGGCGTACTTGCAGCCAAGAAAGACACCCTTCAGATTTACGCTGTGGATCCGGTCCCAATCCGCTTCGGTGGTGTCGGCCAGCTTGGACAGAATCTGAACGGCAGCGTTGTTGACCAGGATGTTCAGGCCGCCGAACCTTGCTACCGTTTGCCGCACCAGCCGCTTCGACTCTGGGACGCCTGCGATACGTCAGTGTGACAGAAGATCGCCTCGCCGCCAGCTTTGGTAATCGCATGCGGCAGTCTGTCTGACCGGACTGCGCGTTCCACTCCGCAACCACTACTTGCGCTCCTTGCTGTGCGAAGTATTCTGCCGTCGCTTTTCCGATACCCGAGCCCGCACCGGTAACTATGGCTACTTTGTCTTTGAGCATGGTCTTGGATGTTCCTCTCCCCCTCCGGTGTTGGCGATCATTTTTTCTTCACCCACGCCGAGCCGCACTGTCCTGCGTTCCCAAAAGCTCCGATATGGACCGACAAGTCTTCTTCACTTCGCGAGCGATGACCGGGACTCGTTCGAGGTTATGGAACTTAGCGGGCCAGACACGCTGACCGCCGCCGACCGGCTTCCCTTGTCGGCCGGAGATCACGGCGCCCACGCAGCGAGCACCCTCCTCCGTCTCTTCGTCGTCTACGGCGTGACCCTGGGATCGAACCTCGGCCAGATGCCGTTCGAGATGCGCGATGCGAGGTTATTGTGTTTGACCGTCAGTTTGGCCAACGGCTTTCGCCCTAGGATCCGCGTCGACCTCCTCGGTGTCAAGCTTGGAAAGAATTGCCTTTCCCAGTGATGTGGTATGCAGTGGTGCATAGGTGTTAACCGTCGCGTTCATCCGTACCGAGCGAAGGCCTTCCAGGATTTCGATGTACAGCAATTGGTCGTGATCGAGCACGGCCAGACCTCACCGTCTGTTCAAATTGCGCACGGAGCCGCTCGAGGTGCGGCCTCGCGGCCCGTTTCAAGGTATCGCGCGTTTCACTCCGGCCCAACCACGCCAACTCGTGCGGTTAACCGGTAGGCGCCGGAAGACTCATCCTGCTGAACATAACCCAATGCCTTCAGCGTATGCAGGATTCGAAAAATAGTCGCCTTCGGCGCCTTCTCGCATTTGCGCGCGACTTCACCCAACTGGATTCCATCCGGAGTGCTGAGCGATCACCTCAATCACCCGGAAAGTCTTGGCGACCACTTTGAGAATGTTGCGATCTGTTTGCCCGATATGCATTCCGAATCCGAAACGCGCGTTTCACTTTGAAGTGTAGATTTTAGGGTTTATTTTTGTCAAGCGAAAAGACGATCCGCTGGTCTGCCCGATCTCTGCTCTCATGTCAACTGAGTCGGCGGCCAAATTTGATCAAGACACGAGGCAGCCAGCCGGATCGGAACTGAAGTCGCATCTCCCGTTATGACCATTTCCGCTCCCTTGAGGCGCGATGGACCGGACTGTCCCGAAACCCGGCGGGACTTTCGCCAGTAATGCGATGTAGCCGACTATCTTTTCCCGGCGCGCGGGAACGTATGCACGGTCGGAACGTCGAACAATGGTCCGCCCAGTCGTGAAGTTCTCGCGACGCGAAACAGGAAGGGGGGTGGTTCCAAACTCAAGACCCAGCGCCACTGTTTCACGCCTTCCACGGTACAGCTTCGATCGCCTTGTTTTCCTCCCAGAGTGCGACCCAGGGAAAATCGGCGCGGCGGAAGCAGTATGCCAACAGAAGCCCTAGCCGTCGTTCACTGCGGCGACAAAACCCCACTCCACCTGAGGATCGAGAAGCACTCCCACCACATAACCAAGTCCCTCCTGCGAAAGCGGGCGTGTCAAATCAGTGGTTCCCTCGAGCTTTCGCGGGGCATCTGGCCATTCAAAAGTTTTCCCATCTTGGAGCAAGGGCTTTGCCTTCGTCGTAGCCGTACGGGAAGGTCATGCCCTTCGTGCCGGGAATCGAGATGGTTACTTCGTCAGCCGCGAGAAATGGCGGCCCAACAGTAACGTGCTGTGTCCAGTGAAAAAAGTGATCCGCCTTCGCAAGATTCGCCACTGTTTCCCGAAAATAAACAACCGGCTCCGCCAGCGTGGAGAGTGATCACACGCTCAAACTGGAGCCGAGCCGACGGGCAGGCGCGTCCGAAGGGAAATGTCGCTTCCGAGTCCGTGGTTCGCTGCGATGCTGGAATCCATCGAGAACTCGGCGCCTCGCCATGTTGTGACAGGCCTTGTTCGGACTCTTCCGACAGATGGCGAGCCGAAATAGTCAAGGCAGATATTGTGGCCGGCAAGTCCAGACAGAAGCTTCCCTTCAATGATGCTCCCGTAGTGCACCGCATCTCGGCTTGCGTCATAGGAATACGGCTCTATTGTCGGCCAAGGCGGAACCCAAAGTGGGCTAACGCTGTTCGCACCGGCATGGCTCAACTCAGCAATATGTCCACCTCCGGTGAGCGTGACGAGCCGTATGGAACCGTTCGAGAGCGTGTAAGCCTCTCGCCCTCGCCACTTGACTTTCGATATCGAGAGGTCCCCGGCTCCCAAACTCTGCCCTTCCGACCTACCAAAGCGGCAGCGTTGGCACCCATTCCGGCCGATAGGGTCCAGAAACTCGCCGGATTCGCCTTCTTCATCGTGCAGGCGGGAGTACTTCGCCAATTTGTCGCGATCGATCTCCACGCCCAAACCTGGCCCCTCCGGAACCGCGAAGCAGCCGTTCTGTACTGAAACGGCTTCGTGATGATGTCATCCGACTGGTGGTGATAGTGCGAATCTGGTGCGTAACTCATAAACGGCAGAGCCGCGGCGAGATGAATTTGCGCGGCTGTGGAGATACCGAGTTCCCGGTCGCTATGCATTCCCAACCCGATCTGGAACGTCTCGCAAACGCCGGCGAGCTTCTTGTTACTGTTGAGTCCACCCCAGTAGTGCACGTCGGAAAGAATGATGTCGATGCAGCGGGTCCTGACGGCCAGCGGTATCTGGTCAAAGTTGATGACACACATGTTTGTTGCCAGGGGCATTGGTACATCGCGGCGAACGAGACCCATGCCCTCGATTCCCCAGGTGGGATCTTCGGTATATTCGATGTCGTAGTCCAGCATGCGCCGGAGAGTGTTGATCGAGGTGGACACCGACCAGGCTGCGTTCGGGTCGAAGCGGATCTGGAACTCGGGGAATGCCTCGCGCAGGAGTTTGATTGTCCGGAGTTCTTGCCTTGGCGGCAGCACGCCGCCTTTCAACTTGAGAACGTCGAATCCATATTGCTCGACCAGGGCATTAGTGTAGTCCACCATCTTTTCCGGCGAATCTTCTCCACCCTTGCCATCGGTGGACGGATAACGGTAGAAAAGATAGGCGGCGAACGGAATCGTATCCCGGTGCTTGCCGCCCAACAAACTGCTGACTGAACGGTTCAAGGCCTTGCCCGCAATGTCCAGGCACGCCATTTCCAGGGCCGCCGTTACATGGGGCGCTACGAATGTCTCATACGAGATACAGAAGACCTGAAGCTTTTTCAGGGTCTTCTCGAATTCGAATGGGTCGGTGCCCGCCACCATCTCTTTCAGCGATTGCAGTGTGCGAACTGTCGCAGCT
Organism: uncultured Acidobacteriaceae bacterium; assembly: GCA_963771565.1. GTDB lineage: Bacteria > Acidobacteriota > Terriglobia > Bryobacterales > Bryobacteraceae > Bog-105. Next base: position 415,252 of record CAVYUB010000010.1, on the reverse strand, counting down.
CCTCCATATGTTTCCCCGATTCCAACAAGGCCTGTGTCGGTCTCCACCTCCAGGATGGTTCGAGTGGTGCCCCGTTCCACGCCCAAGCTCCAACGAAGCGGGGCTTCCATCGGAACCGTGACGGGCGTAGTCTTCAGATCAACAATCTTCATGTATTCGCCTTTCCGAAGAGATTTCTGCGTTTCGCATCGCGGACCAATCGTTCCGCAAGGTTGTAGGCTAAACGTTCGAGACAGCGGCTGTCAATAGCGGAAAAGCAAGTAGGGTCTAGCCCGCGATGATGAAATCGGTTTTCCGGCAGGCCGCGCACTTTGGTTTTGACTGCAAATAGGCTGCCGGCGAGCCGGTCGCCCTTGTCGCCGGGCGAGGCGGCGGTGGTGACGTAGAGAATGTCGAGATCTTTTCCGCCGAACGTGCAGTTGGTGATGTTCCTGGTCGGCATCTCAACTACGCGAATCGATTTCTCCACGCGGGCGCGACACGCACGATGCAACCACCGTCCCATCGGCAATTCCAAATAAAACCATCCGCATCGATTGTAGAACCGTCAGGCAATCCTCGAGGAAAGTTTGCCAGATGATTCCCCGTTTTCCGGATGTCGCCGGTCCGGTTATCGTAATCATACGACCAGATGGTATTGACCAGCGTGTCGCCAAAATAGAACTTCTTCTGATCGGGACTCCACAGCCAAGGTATTCGAGATTCCGATCTGATCCTCAACTTCCGTTACCTTACCGCCCGGATCGATGCGGAAAAGAATTCCATCCGTTCCGCCAGCCTCACCATCTGAGCCATCGGCGTTCACGTTGTTGCGCATGGAACCGACCCAAAGCGATCCTCGCGGATCCACGCCTGCGTCATTCATTCGCAACGCCGGGCCAATTGGGAAGCACAAAACCCTGGTCGCGGCGGACATCCGTTTCAGGCTCCCACAGAATCAATCGCGAACCCAGGCATACCGCCAGAACATCGTCCCGGCTCGTGAGAAGTACTGCCGTTACCGGCTTCATCAAAAAGCCATGATTTGACCGATGCGCATGGCGGGATCGAACCGGTGAATCAGGAACCGCGTGATATCCGTCCAATACACAACCTCCTCGCCGGTCGTGCCACAGCACTCCCTCGCCGCATCGATCACCAGTCGGAGCGCAACAAATTGGTTCACCGGTCAAAGCCGTCATAGTGGTCTCATTTAGCGCATATCCACATGAGATTGGAATTTCCTAGAGATCGTCCCTCCTTTCTAGATGAGACTACGGAGCCAGTTTCGCCGGTTTAGAGGGTACCACTCGTTGCAACCGTCAGTTGGCAACTTACGACGCATTCTCAAGAATACCGCCGCCTCGCCGAATACTGGAGCCGAAAGAGCTCAACAAGCGAAACAATGTCTATGCGGTTCTTCCGCGACAATCCTGCTTCTCCAGCTGGAAAGACTGTATATTGCTTCCGAGACCAAAGCCCCTGTAAAATCGCTGTGTGCCTAAATCGCAGCACGGCAGTGAAGAAATCACTTCTCCAAGCCCCTGCCACGATTGTGGGCAGTTGACGACAGATCTCTATCGGAAGCGGCCCGGCAGATAAGGCTGAGTGCAGGTGTAATGTTGCGGGCCGAGTCGCGAGCCAAGTAATGTACTACATGCTCGGGTCCACCGAATGGCTGTTTGGAGTAAACGTTCCAGTCATCTCGAAACAGGGTACAGAGGAAAGCAGCGAATACTTTCTGGTCAGACAGCTGCTGGCAAGCTCCGAAGAATCGAAGCCTGTTCTTACGAAAAAGATGCTTGAGGCCGGCAACGAACTTGCCTTGAAACACTTGGCTGAGGACTCGAACGGGAAGGAAGAACTTTCGCCGTGACTGAATCCAGCGTTCATGATCCGGTGACAACCCGCCGTAGGGGACGACGCAGTGAATGTGCGGATGCGGTTGTAACGTCTGCGCCTCAAGTGCAGAACGCTTAAGAACCCGATATGGACACCGAGGTGTCTGGGATCGGCGGCGACTTCGAGAAGGCTTGCGGCACTGGCTTCGAATAGGAAGGTGAGCAGTAGCTTTTGGTTTTGCCAGATCACAGATCAACGTGGTCGCAGCTCCGGCCATAACAGGCGGCTTCCTCGCAAACTGCCTTTACTGTGCTTATCTCTTGCGCAAGAACACCACTCTAGGAAGTTCTGGATCCGCGAACTGCGAATCAATTGGTTGTAGGCACGCGCATCCGCCTATATCTGGCGGCCGGGATGATAATTATTCTTCTGGCCTTGTGGATTCTCGCCCTCGCTTAGAAGCCTTGATTTGAGTGCAGCGCCAAAAATAAAAAACGAACCCAAGCGCGTTCGTTTGGGGGAAATGGCCCAGTTCGTTTCGCAATATTGGTCTATGTGCTTGGTTGCATTGCCCTGGTTGCAGCTCCGCAGCTGAAAGATAGCTCCAAGAATAATCCGGAGACGAGGAACGTCCGGTCCTGGTTCATTCGTGCGGAATCGATTCGCAAACTCGATCGCGCAGAGAACTCGGCTGAAGACGCCGATCGCATCTCGGACGCTGGCACCGATGACGCTACTGGGGGAGCGGCCTTCCAGCGGCCGCGCCCCTTTTCAATCAGAAAAGAAAATCTGTGGGTTTAGATATCGTTAGCACATTGCGTCCTCCCAAAGACAGGAAAAAAGGCGGCCGATTTTCCACTTGGGAATCCGGCCGGACTCTGAGTCCCGGTTGGCGGGAACACAGTGCAAAAACGATAGAACAGATTTTCTGAACGTTGGAACCAGCGCGACATGGCGCCCCGCAATCACTTTCAGGTTGGTCCGAAAATAAATTTGCGTTCTCGAACGGTTTTTTCCTCGAACGAGGCCTCTTTATTAATAGGTACCCAATTTCTTGCTCTCCCGAATCATATCCGGAGTCGAATCTCGGGACTCGGATTCTTCGTCTGAAGAGTTTAGTTCTCTGCGGTCAATTGCAGAGCGTAGAAATCGACAGGTGAAATCGTCATGACAAATTCGACCAACGCTGGAGCTCGCGTGCATATCACCGCTGAGTATCTGAGCGAGAACGAACCGCTTGGGCTTCTTCGATTCCAATATGTGAAAACCTCCCGCAACTCCATCAGCGCTCGCGGCGAAGGCAGATATATGCGGATGCCGACACTTAATGAAATCGAGTTGCAAACCGACCAAGCAGATGAAAAGCGTCTCGAGAAACCCTGCAAAATAATCGGACAAAAGTCGGACAAGGCAAAACGTAAGTCATTGAAGCAAGAGGTTTTGAGCTGCGAAGATAAAGTACTGCAAAACCTGAACTCGGCGGTTCGATCCCGGCCCGCGGCTCCAACAGCCTTCAAAGAAACCGTTGCGACCCATTGAGGCTTTCAAAGGTGGAGTTTGCGGAGACGTCTTGCATCGGATCACCCTGATGGAGAGTACCTTTCACGTCCACCGTACCCTCATGCATTTGGCTATTAGGCTGAAAGTCGTCTCACTTTTATGCAACCATTATCGAGAACAGCCGCACCACCGGCAGACGAAGACGAGAAGAGTTTTCGCCGCTTCCACGACAGAATCGATGTCAACATATTCATCCGCTGCGTGGGTGTTTCCACCGCGTGGCCCCCATAACACCGCCGGGATTCCGAATGCCTGATGAAACACATACATATCACACGGCCCTTCCATGCCAACGATGGGCGGCTGCTTGCCCGTTACGTGAGTGGCGCAAGCGGCCAGTTCCTTCACAAGCGGCTCGGATTTTAGAATGGATGAACCCGGCAGCCATCGGATCGGGAACTCCACTTCCGCTCTCTTGGGGAACAGCTGCGGTGCGGAAGTGACTACCGAATCCAGCCAGGAAAAGAATTCACGCTCTACATCCGCTTGCCGCTCCCGGCATGGTTTGCCAGTACATCTCAATTCGGCATTGTTCCGGAACCGTTATCGGTTCTTTTGTGCCCCACGGAGCGGTGAAGAGTTTTGTGATCGCAACAGGAACCGGATCCACGTGATTCGCATACAACTCGTGAACAGTTGCTTTTGCCCGACGCTTATCTGCGAATTCTTTGACCCTGGCCAGAAGAAAGGTCAGTTGATCGATAACGCCGGCAGGGAACATCTGCTCGGTGAGCACGCCCCCGGGTGCCTGCAGCAGAATATGCGCGATCCTTCCTCCCCTTTGTGCTGGGCAGACCCGGAGAAATGATGGCTCTGTAATGACGGCCGCGTCCGCATTGAAACCCTGTAGCCGCCCAGCAAGTGTTCCGTTTACGCCTCCAAATTCCTCATCAACGACGCTCTCAAACAACAGGTCTCCGGAGAGCGGAAGGTTCAGCCTCGAGAGTGCTTCGACAACGAATAGGCTTATTCCGAGACCTGCCTTCATATCGTTCGAGCCACGACCAAATAACCGGTTGCCCTCGACTTCTCCTCCGAAGGGATCGCGCGTCCACGGTTGCGTCCCCTTCGGAACGGTATCAACATGCCCGGACAAAAGCAGCGAGCGGCCGCCACCCGTTCCCGTCTTGCGGGCTCCTACATTGGGTCTCGAAGCGCGGATGCACGTACACAAAAATTCTGGAGGGGATGACGCGGTCACGCCCCATTCCGAATAGGAGCCGCGAAGCTCCTGCCTGCCCGGTAAGCGCGCTCGCCAATCCAGCGATCAGAAGAACAAAAACCAGCAGTGCAAGCATCCATGAGCCTCCGATCACGCTGGCGATATCGAGTATTGCCGTTTGTGGATCGGGGAATTTATTGTAATCCGGCAGTACCAAGGCAGCGAGAGACACCGTAATCACGCAAATCACGGTCTGCAGGAGACAGACCAAAACTGTCGCGAAGCCGATATCGCGCTCCGGGTGAACGGTATCTTCAGCAAGTGTTGAGATGGCATCGAAACCGATGTATGAAACTGTGGCAATACCCGCACCAAGCATAAGAGAGCGCAAGCCAAAAGTTTGCGGCCGAATCAGTCCTGCGAGCGAAAACAGACCTGTAGGGCAGTGCGCACGCAAGACGAAATACCCCGCGAAGCAAATGGAGAGAAGGGCGCACATGCTCATAATGAACATCATCGCTGTACTGGCCCTAGCGATGACCCGGATCCCTCGCACATTTATTGCGGTGATTCCAACCGTGAATATCAGAGCCCAGGCCAAATACGGAACTGACGGCAGGATCCTCTGGGCCGTGATACGGCATAGATAACGCTCAGGAGGGGAATCAGAAAATAGTCTAGAATCATGGCCCAACCCGCCAGAAATCCAATATGCTCGTTTAACGCACGTTGCGCATACGTGTAGGTGGAGCCGGCGGACGGATATGCGGCGGACATTTTTGCGTAGCTATTTCCTGTGAACAACATTCCGACCATGGCAACCAGATAACTGAGCGCCGCATGCCCATGCGAAACCTGTTGAACGATTCCGTACAACGGATAGGGCGCAGTCGGCGTCAAGATCACGAGGCCGTATAAGATCAGATCTCGCCGCGATAGTACGCGTCTGAATTTGGTTTGAACCGCCATCCTCAGCGTACTTAATACGAACTTCCGAGAGATGTCGAGACATCATCCTGCCACTCGAAATTGAGGGTCGCTTCAGGAAGCTGGTGCGCCGTCGCGTAACGATTTCTGACTTGCTGAAGCTGCGTGAACCAGTCTCCAAAAGGCAATAAAAATTCACGCTGAATCAGATAGTTTAGTCCCAGCGTTCGGTCCACGCGGTAGTCCTGCACACTATTCAGGACCAGAAGGTAGCGGCGGCCATTAGCTTCCGGAACTCGCGGATACCAGCTCCTGTACCAAATGGTCGTGGCATTCTTTAGGGCCCGGTTGCGCTGCGCCCTGATCACGTATGCAAGTTGCAGTGCCTCATCGAGGCCTGAAACTGCAGCGCTATAGTTCAGCTTGGCCGCTGCAGTCTCAGCGGAATGAAGTGATGCGCTGATTGCGCCGAGATCCTGAACCAGCTCGAGATTCTGACGATATAGCCCGGCGATGGACAGAAACACTTCGAGGTTGTACGCATGGAGCTGGACATCGCCCAGATTGCGATTCAGCAATCCGAGTAGCTCGTCGTTATCGGCGAATGATCTCTGTGAAAGCTGCAACAGCTTGTCATTCACTTTCGACCAATCGTAGTTGAGACGGAGGTAATCGCCAACCGGAATGGGCGGCAGCGAGATTGCCTGGTCACGTGGCGCGATGGGACGAATACCATCCGAATTGCCGAAAAGAACCGGCCGGATGGAGGAAGGCGCCCATTCCCAACTGCTCGCCCAGAACTCGGCCTGCGTGCTCATCAATTGATAGACCCGGTCGATATTGGCGGCGCCGCGTCCGTAAAACAGCCGGTAGAAGCTGCTTTTGGCCTCAGCCGGATCGGGTGAACCGGGGTGCCAAATCCATCCAGCCGCGGTCGCAAATCCTAACCAAAAGGTCTCCGGGTGTAATCCTTCATCTCCCCATGCGCATACATCCACTCCCATCATGTCTGCTGTGTTGCGAGCGCCCCAAAACGAGATCTCATGGAACGCTTGTGAGATCCGGTCCGCTGCTGGACGGAAGTGAGCTTCGTCGGCCTGGCTTGAGCCAGTGTAGTTGACTTGCTCGCTCCCCGGCAGGAGATAGTAGTTTGGGAACAGTGGTTCACCCGCCTGCGTGTAAGTGAAAATCATCTGCCGAATTCCGTGCTCGCGAAAAACTCGGTCGAACTCCGGGCCGTAAACCTCGCCGTTGATAAGATACGGCGGCAACGCGGGGATGTCAGCGGGCTTCAGCGGGTACTCTCCCCAAAAAATTACACTTCGGCCGTGATCGTGAAGGTATCCAGCGGCTTTGTTGATGAATTCGGCCAGCACCTTTCCCACGTCGCCCAATTTTTTCGTCTCATCCGCCTCATCGCACTGAGCGTTGTTTGCAAGACCGACGTAGTAAGGCTCGTCAGTGGACAAAAGGAAATACTTCACTCCTTTATTCGCGTCCATCAGTTCCTGATACATGCCTTCCAGCAGTTTGTACGAACCTGAATTGGTTGTGCAGATCTCATAGTTACTCTCCGGAAACGCACGTAATTTCTCAAATTCCGGATGCTTCAAGATCCAAGCGATGTGGGCCGGCCCGTCTACATAAGGTATGAGTTGAACGTGGTAGTGCAGACCGTAATCGGTCAGTTGCTGCAATTCTCCGGGGCTCAAAGCATAGGGCTCAATCACCGCCGGCGCACTCGCATACTGAAAATGGGCGTTCAACTTGATGAGTACGCCATTGACCTTGTAGAACGCAGCCTGGCGCAGGACGTCGCGGAGAACATCCATTCGGTCGAGATGAGCCTTATCGTCCCAGTAAATGAAACGGTTTTGCAGATCGGGCCAATCGGTAATCCGGCCGGCTGGCAACCAGTTCGCGCCGTTGTAAAACTTCACCAATTGCACCAGAGTTTCCGACCCATACAGTAAGCCGGGTGCAGCATTCGCAGTAATCGCGATGGAATCGGGAGAGAGATCAAGACGATAGGCTTCCTCAGCCAATTTGTCTCGATCACGGTCCGTAGCGGAACCGATCTTCACAGAACCGGGGCTAATTCTCATCCGAAGTGTTTTAGCAAGTGCAGCTGATTTCGATACCGTCTCAAGATGGATTCCGTACCGGGAGGCAAGATCATCGTGGAGCACTTCAATCGCCGCTCCGTCGCGCTGAACTCCCGACTCCGCCACCACGAGCCATCTATTCCCGAAGGCAAAGTCGCCACCGCTCAGATCTACTCTTTGAGGTTCCGGGATGACGGTGTAACCACGGGCAAATAGAGGTGACGGGCTCGCGGCCTTCGCATGCGAGCCGCAACAGACCAGAGCGAGAGTCAAACGAAACAGAAACACACAGACACAACGATCACATCGAAAGCACGTCTTAGCCGCCATGTCTAATCGGTCGATTCGTCGGCGGTACGCTCGGCAGTTACTGTCGTGGAAGTTTCCTTCCAATCGAAGCTGACATTGCGTACAGGAAGTTTGTGCGCATTTGCATAATGATTTCGTACTGCGATGACTTGATTCGCCCAATTGCCCACCGGATAGAGCAGTTCACGATACACGAGATAGCTCATGTCAACTGTACGGACCGGTTCATGATCCTTAACGTCATCCACTTGATTGAGGTATTGCCGGCCATTTGCTTCCTTTACACGAGGAAACCAACTTTGGTACCAAGTTGCCGTAGCGTTTTGAAGCGCTTGGTTCCGGTGCTGCCGAATATTTTCTGCAATATCAATCGCCCGGTCTAGCGATGCGACGGCACGTTCCGCTTCGGCTTTTCCGGCGGCCATTTCCCCTGCTTTCAAAGCGTCCGAGATTCGGCCGAGATCCTGGAGCATGGTCAGATTCTGGCGATAGAGGTCTGCGATTGACAGGTACACCTGCAGGTTGTAACGGTTCAACTCGACACTGGCGATATTTGTGTGCAGCAAATCTATCAGCTCATCATTCTGAGCTAGAGATTTGCCCACCAGCTCCAGGCGCTTCTGGTTTTCGAGGCGCCAATCATAGCCCAAATGCAGAAGCGCCAGCGCTGGCGACGGAAGCAGTGGAAGATATTGGTCGTGAGCGGGCCTGGGCGGATTGAAAGGGCCGTAGGAGTTCCCCCAAATCGGTGATCGCGCGGCGGACGGGCCAGTTTCCCAACTATCTTTCCAAAACTGGGCCTGCTCGCTCATCAACTGGTAAAGTCTTCCCATGTCACTCGCGCTCGGGCCATAAAAGAGCGGATAGAAGCTGCTCTCCAATTCCTTCGGGCTTGGTGCCGCTCGATGCCATGCAGCGGCGGGTCCGGTTGCATATCCCAGCCAGAACGTTTCCGGATGCAGTCCCGGATCTCCCCAGCCGGCAACAAATTCGCCGATCAAATCGGCCTCATTGGCGTGCGCGAAATCGGGGCGTGTGGAGGAGAGGCTGTCGAGCGAGGTGAAAGATGCATGCTCCCACATTTCTTGCACCCGGCCTGGACCGAGTTCGACGGGATGCAATCGCTCGGAGGAGGGCAGAATGTAATACTGCGGAAAAAGTTGCTCCTCACCCTCGGTAGACGTATAGATCATTTGCTTGATGCCATGCGCGCGAAACACCGGGTCGAACTGAGGCCCATACATTTCGCCATTCACAAGATAATTCGGAAGCGCGCCGATGTCATCAGGCTTCATCGGATATTCACCCCAGAAAATCACCGTTCGGCCGTGATCGTGCAAATAACCAGCCGTCTTGGTCACGAACTCGGCCAACAGTTTGCCCACGCTCCCCAACTCTTTTGCGCGTTCCGCTTCATGACACTGATCGTTGTTCGCCAGTCCCACGTAATACGGCTCGTCTGTGGAAAGCACAAAATACTTAGCGCCTTTGTTGGCCGCCAGCAGATCCTCAAACATGCCGTGGAATAACTGATACGTTTCCGGGTTCGTCGTGCAGAACTCGTAATTGTTGTCGGGATATTCTCGAAGCTTCACATACTCGGGATGCTTCAGGATGAAGGCATCGTGCGCCGGTCCGTCCAGGTACGGAATCAACTGCACGTGGTATTTCAGCCCGTAGTCCGTCAGCTCCTGCAGCTCAGCTGGATTCAAGGCATAGGGTTCGACAATCGCTGGCGCATGCTGGTATTGAAAATGGCCTTCCAGCTTAATCGAGAATCCATTGATTTTGTAGAATGACGCTTGCCGCAGCGCCGTCTTCAGCACGTCCAGATGCTCCAGGTGGTGCGCATCGTCCCAATAAATCACCCGCAGCTCCAGGTCTGGCCAGTCCTCGATCTGACCTTCCGGCAGCAACAGCTTGCCATTCTCCGGTCTGAGTAATTGCACCAGCGTCTGCACTCCGTAAAACACCCCGGTCTCGGTGTTCCCGGTGATTGTCACCCGATCGGAAGCCAACTCCATCCGGTACGCTTGTTCTGCTAAAGCCGATTTGTTCGCATCCTCCGCAGTGCCGATCTGTTAGGGCATTCGGAGCTACCGCCAGGTGCACCACTCGCCGAACTCCCGGAACCGGCCCAGTGCTAACTGGAAGCGCTCCCGCAATTGTTCATTCAGGCTTTGGACGGCGCTATCGTCCGGCTTGATGCCTAGTCCCAGTTCAACCCCCCACGCCTGTGTGAATTCGAAGTCCTTTGTCCCTAGACTCACCTTCTGCGGTGCCGGAATCACTGTATATCCTCGGCTGAAGAGCGGCGAGGAAGTCGCTGCATAGCTCGTGGCAGTGATGATTTGGAAACACAAAACCGTGATTTCGAGTTTTAAATTTCTACGCATGGCGTCGACTGATTTATTGATTTGGCTGCGCTGGTCGAGTGTTCTTCCAATCCACGAGAAAGTCCTGGTCGACAGATGATGAGCGGTAGCGTATTCGTTTCGGACCGTGACGGTGCCGTTGGCCCAATCGCCCAGGGGATACAAAAGCTCCCGGTAAATCAAGTAACTCAGATCTACCGTTCGAACGGGCAAATGATCTTTCACATTATCCACCGCATTCAAAAAGTGACGGCCGTTTGCTTCGGAAACGCGAGCGAACCAACTCTCGTACCAAGTTTGCGTAGCGTCCTCGAGCGCTTCGTTCCGCCCGGTATGGATGCTTGCAGCAATGTTAAGTGCCTGATCGAGTGCTGCGACTGCTTTGGGGGCATCCGCTCGCCCAGCATACATTTCTGCGGATTTTAATTGAGCACTGATTCGTTGCAGATCGAGAAGCATTTGAATGTTTTCACGGAATAGCTGCGCGATCGAGAGAAACACTCGAAGATTGTACCTTTGAAGCTGCGTATGACTCAGGTTTAAATGGATCAGATCCAGCAGCTCGTCATTCTCACTCAAGAATTCTCCTGCCATTTTGAGACGCAAAGAATTCTGTGGATCCCAATCGTACGGCAACGTAAGTAAAGGCAGTTGTGGTGTCGGCATCTGGGCCAGTGTTTGGTCCTCCGCGGGATGGGGTGTCTCGTAGATAATATTCCAATCTCCCCATATCGGGGTTCGTGCGGCGGACGCCTTGACGTCCCAACTCTCTTTCCAGAACTGCGCCTGTTCGCTCATGAGTTGATACAAGCGGCCCACGTTCGCAGCGCCCGGGCCGTAGAACAGTTTGTAGAACGCGTTCATCGACTCCTGCGGATCAGGAGCCCGCAGCATGCCAAGCCGCCGCCGAACCCGTACCGTACCCAAGCCACATGGTTTCAGGGTGTAGCCCAACGTCTGCCCAACCGGCCACAAAACTCCCCATCAGAGCGGCTTGCTGCCGAGCGGGATTGAACGAGATGAAATCGAACATTTCGTCAACCGCGCCCGGTCCCTGATGCACGGGCTCGTAGGTTCCTCCGGCAGGCCCAGGCAGGTGTTCCGACTGTGGCAACAAGTAGTAGTTGGGAAACAAATATTCTTTCCATCCGACTGTCGAAGTAAAGAGGAGCTGACGGATACCGTGTGCCTTGAACTCGGGATCGAACTGTGGTCCATACACCTCGCCATTGACGAGATACTTCGGGAGCGCGCCGATATCGTCGGGCTTCATCGGGTATTCACCCCAGAAAATCACGGTCCGTCCATGATCGTGCAGATAACCGGCCGTCTTGGTCACGAACTCCGCCAGCAGCTTGCCTACGCTCCCCAACTGCTTGCGCCCGTTCCGCCTCATGACACTGCTCGTTATTCGCTAGCCCCACATAATACGGCTCGTCTGTCGAGAGCACAAAATACTTCGCGCCTTTGTTGGCCGCCAGCAGATCCTCAAACATTCCTTCGAACAATTGATACGTTTCTGGGTTCGTGGTGCAGAACTCGTAATTGCTGTCCGGATACTCCCGCAGCTTCGCGTACTCGGGATGCTTCAGAATAAATGCGTCGTGCGCCGGTCCGTCCAGGTACGGAATCAACTGCACGTGGTACTTCAATGCATAATCGGTCAGCTCCTGCAACTCAGCCGCAGTCAAAGCATAGGGCTCGACAATCGCGGGCGCATGTTGATACTGAAAATGGCCTTCCAGCTTGATCGAGAACCCGTTGATCTTGTAAAACGATGCTTGCCGCAGCGCCGCCTTCAGCACGTCCGGATGCTCCAGGTGATGCGCATCGTCCCAATAAATAATCCGTAGTTCCAGGTCGGGCCAGTCCTCGATCTGACCTTCTGGCAGCCATAGCTTGCCATTCGCCGCTTTCAACAATTGCACGAGCGTTTGCACTCCGTAGAACAGGCCGGTCTCGGTGTTCCCGGTAATCGTCACCCGATCGGAAGCCAACTCCATCCGGTACGCTTGTTCTGCCAAAGCCGGCTTATTTGCATCCGTCCGCAGTGCCGATCTTCACCGAATTCGGAGCTACCGCCAAATGCACCACTCCCGGATTCCCAGACCCGCCCAGTGTTAACTGGAATCGCTCCTGCAACTGTTCATTGAGACTCTGCACGGCCATATCGTCCGGCTTGATGCCTGATCCCAGTTCCAGCCGCCAAGCCCGCGTGAATTCGAAGTCCTTCGCCCCCAGACTCACCTTCTGCGGCGACGGAATCACCGTGTATCCCCGGCTGAAAAGCGGCGAGCTGGTTGCGGCATAGCCATTTGAGGCAAGCAAAACCGGCAACAGCACCACGAGGTAGATCACTCGTGTCGACATGAGACCGAGGCATGGATTCGGCTTATTTGACCGTCTTTAAAATCAGCACGAATTCGTTTTCTTCGCTTTGCGATTTGTTCTTCATCTGCTGAAAGGTATGCAGCAGACGCTCCGCTTCTTCTGTCTTTCCTTGGCGGCGGCAGAGCAGCGCAAGCTTATAGAAGCTGTCGGTTCACTTGGATCGTTTCGAATAGCTTCTCGAAATTCTACTTCCGCTGGGACAGATGACCAGCCGAAATCTGATTCTCAGCCAACGCTACCCTCGCCTTTGCTTCTCTGGGGTTTAGTGCAATCGCACGGTGAAGCTCCGATATCGCCTCGGCACGTACTACGGCATCCTGAATTGTTTGAGAGCGCTTCAGCGCCAAGGCGTGAAGATAATAACAGCGATAATCGTCGGGAGCTACGCGTTCAGCCTTCTGGAATATTTTGCTGCGTACTCGGCATCTCCAGTCTGCAATGCAGTTACTCCCAGCGACAACCAAGGCATTGACCACCTAGGATCGGCCGCACTTGCGTCCAGAAAGGCGCGCTTGCCTTTCTCGAAGTCGCCTTGAAGCGCCCAGTCAAGGCCTAACTCGAGCGTCAGCTTCGCCGACCTGGCACTTGCCGCAGCCCGCGATTCAGCACATCGCGCGCGAAGGGGAGATTCGCGTGCTCGATCGAAAAGCCAGCCAGAGCCAAGTAATTTTCCTCGACATGTGGTTCTTGCTCGATTGCCTCTGAGTAAGCCCGATATGCCTTCTCGGGCAGGTCCTGACGATCGTAAGCTTCTCCCAACCAACGATAAGTTTGTGAATGAGAGTCGCCAGAAGCGATTCGCCTTTCGAGGATGCGGCTGGCTAGTTCAAAACGACTCGTGGACAGAAAAGCGTCAATGACTAATGGAAGCGTCTCCGGATTATCCGATCCGAGTGTCCCTGCTCGCTCCAAGTGTTCCGCCGCTAGTTCCATGTTCTTTGCTTCGTACGCGCTTCAGACCGAGATAAAGGTGCGGTACAGGATCGTCGGGGTGCGCTTTTCCATGCGCGGTGAAGATGCTGGCAGATTCGTTCTTTTGGCCAGCGAACCACAGCACAGTGGCTAGATTCTTTCGTGCAGAGATGCGGTCCGGATTCAAGTTAACCGCCTTGCGAAAAAATTCCACAGCTCTCGTGAAATCGCTCAAGCGCGTGTAGGCAACACCAATTTGTTCGCAAAGAAGTGCATTTTCAGGATCGGCTGCATAGCGGTCCAGTAAGACCATAAGCGAGCTATTAGCCCCCTGCGATCTGCCTGAGAGAGGTAGGCAGAGGAGGACCAAGAACGATCAGCGTAGAGGGCGTCCGAGCCAAGCAAGCGGCCTTATCGGCGAGGATTGGTCACTCTGCTTACCAAAGGAGCTTCAACGCAAATTGGATCTGGCGCCCCGTCCCAAAAACAGTCGACTGTATCTGGCCAAATGTACCCCCGTTTGCCAGGGTACCGGCAGGGGTGACGAGAGCCGAGTTTGCATACGAATTAGGAAGGTTGAAGTTCACTTGGTTGAATACGTTGAACATCTCCGTTCGGAACTGCAGCTTCAAGATTCTCATGCAGCGTAAAATCCCGCAAGACGGAAAAATCGGTGTTTGCGAAACCAGGACCACTGAGAATACCGCGGCCGGAGTTGCCATAAGTGCCCGGGGGTAAAAGGTTGGGATTGACAAACGCGGCAGCATTGAAAAAATCCTGCACGAAGGCATTGCGGTTGGGATGGTTGAGTTGAATTGTGCTCACCGACGTCCCGGGCACGAGTTCCGCATGCTGTTGGCTGTTTTGGGTGCCATCGAGCGCCACATCCTGTCCCTCCCAAAATGTGATCGGCAGTCCGCTCTGAAGCGTATGAATTGCAGTGAAAGTCCATCCATTTAATACGCCGGTGAGCAGACGGTTCGAGAAGTGGACGGAGGGTGTGTAGAGCCAGGATGCGACGAAAGAATTCCGCCGATCCCAATCTGAGCGGCCTTTCTCCTGATGCAAGTTGAAAGGATTGGCAACCTGAGCGCCAAGGTTGTCGGTCGAACTGGTGTCAATCGACTTCGCCAAAGTGTACGAACCCAAAACCGAAAAGCCTTGGCTGAATCGTTTCGTTACCTGCACCTGAAAGCTGTGATACCAACTCCGGAAATCGTTTCCCAATAGATATTCTTGCGGACCGAGAATACCCGGCTCGTAAATGACACGATCGTTCACATTCGCTTCCGAGGCAGGCGCGCCAGTAATCGGATCGTTCTCAAATTTCGCCGGATTATAAGTGCGCAACGCCTCGATTTTCGTGCCGATTTTACCGGCATACGCAGCCTCGATCATAGTGCTTTGACGTGAGCTGGTGTTGAATGGAAAAGGTCCACTCTTGAATGTAGGGCGAGACTAGATTGGGGCCAGTGAACAGGCCAGAAACGGGCAGCGGGAACAGAGGGCAACTATAGCCCGGATATGCCGAGATCTTAGTGCAGCCGAATTGTCCGGTCACTGTGGCCGGCGGGGCCGTGCAGCCCCACGGAACCGAACGGATCGTCGGCATTGCCGTGCGCCGCAGCCAGAAATCCCGCGTATGGGGGGTTCTCTTGAGCGATGGAATCAGCATTGATGGTCTCGTAAAACCATCCGTATCCGGCTCGGATACTCGTCTTGCCATTGCCAAAGAGATCCCAAGCGAAGCCGATCCGGGGAGCAAAGTTGTTCAAATCGGCTGGATCCAAACCCTTCGGAATGCCTTTGTCGCCTGGAAACACGATGCCCAAAGGGGCGCTGGGGACCTTGGTCGATTGCACATAGGGCCTGACGGTGTCGATCAGATTGTTCTTTTCTATCCATGGCAGGAAGGGCTCGTAGCGCAACCCCAGTGTCAGCGTGAAGCGCGGCGTCACCTTGAATTCGTCCTGCGCATAGAACGAATTGAAAGTCGAGTACGCGTTGGTGTTCCGAAGACCGAAAGCGACATTTGTCGTGTCGAAAGTTCCCAGCATGAAATCTGCAATCGGATCTCCGCTCCGGATACCATCGAAGGTCATGGATGGGCGCCTCGATGAAGATCTGATGAAAGTTCAGCCGGAGTGTCTCGAAACCGAATTTGAAACTGTGCCGGCCCTTAATCCAGGTCAGATTGTCGCGAACCTGATAATTGAGCCCGGAAAACGTCGTTGGCGTGTTGCTGCCGAGGGCGACATCGCTGCCACCGCCCCCTATGTTTACGACCAGCCCGCCATTGGGCAAGTACTGGGGCAAATTGATACCGAGCGACGTTGGATTTATTGTCTGGTTGTTTTGCTCGTTTGAACGGCTGTCCAGCACCGAAAAGATGGCTTGATTGATGAGCGTCGGAGAGAACGTGTAAGTATCGTTTATAGTGCCTTCCTTAGTAGCAACCGTAAAACTCGTACTAATATAGCCAGGGAGATTACCGCCCGCGAACGGATCCGAGTTGTTGTTCTGATTCTGGTAATAGTGGCCAAATAGGTGGTTCTTATCGCTTATGTTCCAGTCGGCCCGAACTATCACCTAAATTTTCCGTTATCGGACTGGACGCGAGCGAAACTACCTGCCCTGTGGAAGATTGAGGAATGTATTGAAGCAATTTCGTCGCTACAGGGCTGATGCAACTGGGCGAGATGACATTGCCCGCTACACATGGATTACCGTTGATATCGGTCAGCGGTTGTCCCGTAAGGGGATTCGTCGGGTCAACTAGACGTTGTGCCGAGAGCGGTGAAGTCTCCATTCCGCTCGGCAGCGGTGGGCACGGTCGCGACACGGGTTTCCGCTTGCTGGTGATTGGTCAATCCCTGATACGATCCAAAAATGAAAAGCTTGTTCTTGATTATGGGGCCGCCTGCCGCGCCTCCGAACTGGTTTTGCTTTTGCGCAGGCACACTCGGCGCGAAAAAATCGCGCGCGTTCAGATCGTTGTTGCGAAGAAACTCCCAGGCCGCCCCATGAAAGGAATTGGTGCCCGCTTTTGAAAGCACCTCCACCTGCGAGCCAGGGCTGTGGCCGTATTCGGCACTGAAATTTTGCGTGAGAATGCGGACTTCTTGAATCGCATCAGGTGGTGGATAATTGATGCCCGTATTCCGGGAAGGATTATTGAAGTACCCACCATCCAGAGTGAAAAGGTTCATGTTCGGCCGGCCGCCGTTCACATCCATTTCAGGACCTCCGCGGGCATCGCCCATGGTCTGGGGAGCGCCTGGCGTCCTCCATGGCTCACGTTGGTCACGCCCGGCAAGAGCGCCGCCAGACTCATGATATTGCGTCCGTTCAGAGGGAGGTCGACCACACGCCGGTCGTCGATCAAGCCGGAGAGAGTCGACGAAACGGTATCCACCAGCGGCGCGGCGGCGCCCACCTCAACGCGCGTTTGAACCGCACCAACGGTCAGTGCCGCATCCACGCGGACGTCCTGACCAACCGTCAATTCCAAGCCCGATCGCACCAGCGTTTGAAAGCCTTTCGCCTCGAATGAGACGTCATAATGACCGGGAAGCAAGCCAACGAAACTATAAAACCCCTCGCTGTCGGTCTGTGTCGTCCGGCTCGTTTTCTGTTCCCTCATTGTTGCTGTAACCACGACGCCCGGGATGGAGGCTCCGCTTGTGTCCTTGACATAACCGGCGATGTTCCCCACTGCTTGTCCCGAAGCTCCGCGAACCGAAATAAGGGCGCAAATCAACAGTGCAACCCACCACACTCGCGTTGTCAGTCCACGACTTTGGCAATGAGAGGGAGGTGTACGCAATTCAGCAACTTCCATGACAGTGATTTCTCCTAGATCGGATTCATCATGGGATAACGCAGGTTCCATAGTGGATTGGAAGGATCTTAACACACACCTCGATTGGACGGACCAATCTTGTTTTTCGAACGGGCCCTGAAAGTTGTGCTTCGAGGGCGTCGCGTCACCGCTCCTGCGCGGAAGATGTTTGAATCTTTTCGAGCGCTTCGCCGAATTTCACCCGCATGCGATCCCACTCGTCGGAATCGTGCACCCACATGCCCGGTGCCCCTAAAGAGGCTTTGCCAGTAATTGAACCGTGGACGATGCTGTTTACGGCCTCATCCAGCATCTCCCGCCCAGCTTTTGTCTGCGACAGAAGCCAAAAGTATTCGTAATCTTGGCTTCCGCGGCGCAAGCCCTTCAGACGGATACTTGCGGCCGGCTCGTCCAATCCCATTGTCTCGCCGCGATACACCAGCATCCCGCTCCCGTTCTGTTTTTCGTACGTCTCTGGATACTGCCAGGCGCGTAGCGAGTTGAAATCGAGTTCCCAAAGGGTCCAGGATCCGGCGCCCAGTTTCCATGCAATCCAGCTGAGAGCCCGGCATTTCAGCCCATCGCCATCAATCCAGGATGCGTCTGTGTAGAACCAGGGATCCACGCCCTGCTTCTTGATTTCATCAACAGTCGCGGTGTCCCATCCTCCAAGACCGAGGATCACTACATTGAGTACCTTCTCGAGGCGCTCCATCGTTTCCTTCGGATACCAACCGTCCACGCGGTATTGAAGCCGGGGCGCGCCGGATTCCTTGAGTAACTGCCCGAAATACAACATCCGTTCGCGAGCAACATCATCGTACGCTTCATCGAGGCTCAGGAAATAGACGAGGAGCCGTGTTTTGTTCCAGGCCGGATGCTGGTCGAAGTGCGCCTGGTAAGCCCGGAAAGCGTTCTTCCAGATTTCGCGATACTCGGGCGTGGGACCCTCTCTGGGCATCGTAACCGGCCAAGAAGCATAAAACTTGAACTCTTTTCCGCTTAGCTGAATGCCTCGCGCTTGCTTGTAGAGATTCATCGGATAAGCGTCGAACGGTAGGACCAGATACTCGATCGGCACTCCGTAACCGGGGCCGTTATACCCATACTTGTTCGTGAACGCGCTTCCATCGAGATACTTTGCCAGACGTGCGTCGTATTTGCTCCAGTCGATGTGTACGTTTGTGCCGGAGATCTTCAACGCCGGCGCGTAACCCAGCGGGTACATCGATAATCGGTGCTTGCGCAGAAGTTGATAATACTTGAGCTCCATCTCCTCCGGAAACGTGTTGATCTCCGTGTCGGTGTGGATGTTGGGCTTGAGATGACTCTCATCCGGCAGGGCGAAATCCCATACCTGAAGCTCCAGCTTCAACTCTATTCGCCCCTGATCGCTCGAAATCGTGATCGGCGCAGCATACCTACCCGGTGGCGCAACCTCGCGCGATTTCGGAACGTACACGTCCACCCACATCGTCTCGCTCTTCTGTTCCTTGCCAACATTGTTTAGCGGATCGGGTAGGTCGAACGGCATTACGTAAGTGTGCGGGTACAGATTACCGGTCCAGTGCATGCAAGGAAGCAAGCCATCTGCATACCAACCCGGACCGAGCGTGTAACTCTCCTTCGTTGGGTTTTTGAGGTGCACGTACCATTCCCGAAAGAGGTCCACATTTTGGAGCGAGATCTTCGCGCCGTTCGGCCCACTAAGCTCCACCGGCGCCACTCTCACGTTCGACAACGTCTCGCCCGTGCGCTCGATAACGATCTGGAACGCCACCGTCTCGTTTCGCGCAGCCTTAAGCGTGATGCGCCGTGCAGTTCCGTCCCAGATCAGGTTGGACTGCTTGTAACCCGGGCGGATTCCGTCTGGGAAAAGCTTCTGATTGTCCTCGAACGGTTGGTTGCGTATAGGGTCGATGCGCACCGAATCGTTGGCCGCCCATACTTCGAAAGCCGTATCCGCGCCTAAGAGGAGCGGGGCTGCAACAATTGAGGCGCAGAGAGCAGAGCCAAGGAGGTTGATATGCATAATGCCTCTTTGGGGATGACACGCAGTATATAATCCCGCCTCCCAAAACTGAAACGGTATCGGGACTACTTTGATTACTCAGGCACTCAGTGCGACGGACTCGCGCATACGTATCCCGAATACTTCATCGTGCTTTGTCTGTCGGGCGCGATCAAAGTTATCCACGGAAACGAACCGATGTCCTGAGAACGGAGAAATCATCATGTCAGTCCTGGTGATTGGCACGGGCGCGCTTCGAAGGATTCGAAGTAGCACTCGCAGGGCTTACGTTCACCCTGCGACTCAGCGTACTTCGCTCCATTTTGGAAGCCATCTCTCGAGCTGATTCTTGAGGTGGCACCCGAAAAATCTGCTTCACATTACCGAAGCCGAAGTGATGATTGCCGATAAATCGCCTTCTCACCAGCAAGGGTCCAAGAGTCCGCTTGCGCAAACGAGGACTTGAGAACTCATTTCGCGCCGCTGACAAGGCCGGGGAACCAACGCACGGCGTTATCGTGAAACAGCTTGCGTAAAACAGGACGAGGCAGCGCCAGACCTCGGTAGGTGTGGCCCATGTATTCGACATTCTGGTCACTCGAGAAAAATTTCCAGTCGCGCGCATAGGTGTTGCGGAACTCGGCAAGCGTGTCTTCGGTTTTGGAGCGGGGAAACACGACCAGGTCCGTCGCGTAGAGCACGCGGTCCTGGTACTTCAGCAGGAACGCGCGCACCTTGTCGCGCGGCTGGAGCATGAAATACGGAACGCGCGCCGCCATATCGACGGCGAAATTGGGGTACTGGTCGAAGCGGCGGGCGATCTCATCGACGTTGGTTTCCATGCTACCGAGGTGTGCGCCGACGACGCGCAGCTTGGGATTCTCAGCAACCACGTGATCGCGCGCCGCAAGTATCGCCTCCTTCGACGGCCACTCGGGATGCGCGTAAGCATATTCGCCCGGGTGTTCCTTGTAGTAGGAATAGTCGGGGCTGGCGGGATTGGGCGGCTGCCAGCAGGAGTCCGGTTCGGCTAGGTGCGCTATCAGCGTGCGGTGGAGCGACGCGATATCGCGATAGATGGGCCCGAACGCAGGGTCGTCGGCCATGACCCACTTCCCCGCTTTATTTTTCATCTCCATGCCCATCACCTTATAGATCTTCACCGCCACGGCGCCATGGGCGAAATCCTCGTTGAGCTGGCGAACCGCCCGCGCGCTAAACCCCAGTTTTTCGAACCCATACGGATTGAACGTGGTGCAGAAGGCGATGCGGCCGACAGTACTTTGCCGGACCTTGAGAACTTCCGTCCGTTGCGGCTCCAGCCCCTTGAAGTCGGGATCGCGATCGTCAATCACGCAGATGTTGACCGCGCGCAGGTTCAGGCGCTGGATAAGGGCATTGAGTTCCGGATCATCCTTGTAAATGTGGGTGTGTACATCGATGGGTTGGATCTCCGCAAAGCCCTTGAGCAGCGCGCTCTCGTCGCTTGCCGCGGACCCGGATTTTTGAGCTGCGAGTAGAACGGATGAAAGCTTCACGCCAGCGGCGATGGTCGTTGTGATGAGAATGGTCACGAGAAAAGGCCGCACGATTTTCAATGCGTTTCTCCTATCGAGCAAGTTGGCGAAAGCGCCGGAGCAGCACTGCGTCCGTCCTGTGAGCCCATTGCTTCTACTCCCGATCAATTAAACCTGGCTTAACACTGGGCACGCTTTGTTCCTTTTCGGATTCGGCAACTACACTGCTCCCTAGATCTTGCCAGATGAGCTTGAACCTCTTTTGGAAAAATCACAAGAATTCGTGAAAACCTCGAGCATTGAGCAATGCCGCGCCACGAATGTCCATAACCCGCGATCACGATTGCGCCTTTGACTGACACACCGTGCAGGGCAAGCTCCTCGTAATCTTCAACCACGCCGTAATTCATGTACACCAATGGAGCGGTTACATTTCCGTCGGGCGAGTATGCGTTATAGGCGGGGAGTTGTTCGTTCTTCTGCTTGCTGGTGGGGTCGATTGAGAGCGCAGGCTCATCGAGCTTCGCCACGAAGCGTGTGGGCGCGATCATTTCGAGGAGAGGTGCTTGGGGGTAGGAGAGAGGACCTGAAAGGCTTCGATGTGAGCATCCCAGCCCCATTGCTTGTATTGCGCCAGAATCCACTCGGCATTCTGATGGTCATACGGCGAGCCAAGATGGTGCGGGCGTGCACTGAGGAGCTGCATGTCGGCGCGCATTAGCTGCGGATCTGGAAGAGCTCTGAAGCGATCTTCCCACTGACTCTCATCTTTCGTACTCTGGGCGGTGAAACCCAGAAGTGCTAGTTGTCCCGCCTGCTGAGCGCTAAGCGAGCCCGCGAGCATGCACATGAGCAGCGAGAGGTCTTGGAGCGCAAACTTTTTAATCGAGGATTACTAACTTCAGGTTGGGGGTTCAGCATTCAAAGATAGCCTTTCAGTCCACGCGACATTTGAGTGCGGAAAATATTTTTCTGGGATGAGCCGGTACAACAAGAACACTGCTAGCGGGTGCATCAGGCCAGCTATAACAAATATCGGTGCGTATGAGAATCTCGGGACTACAAATCCAGTGGCGAGATTGCCGATGATACCGGCAACAGCTCCGCCCATGCCGGATAAGCCGCTCACCGTTCCGATCTGATAAGCGGGAAACAGATCCGCGGGCAGGGTTAACAGATTGGCAACCCAGATCGCGTGCCCCAACAGCACAACGCAGATTGCTGCGATTGCAGATCCGGCGGACGGCAGCCACGGTGCAGCGATCGCGGCGGGCAATAATGCGGCACCGACCAGCATGGCGCGCTTGCGGGCTCGTGAAACCGTCCAGCCACGGCTGATCAGATGACTGGAAAGCCAACCGCCAAATATGTACCCCGCATCAGCGAATATAAAGGGCACCCAGCTATAGCTTCCGACGTCCTGGAGACTGAACGCACGTTCCTTGCGCAGGTATTCCGGCAGCCAGAACACGATGAAGTAGATCGAGGGTTCGGTTAGGGACCGGGCCAGAATAAGCGCCCAGCACTGCCTCATTCTCACGAGTTCATGCCAGGAGTTCTTTGCCCGATGTGCGTGTGACTGCTGCTCCATTGCTCCTGCTGTAGCGGTCAATTCGCGACGCTCATTAGTTGCGAGCCATCTATTCTGGGCCGGAGCACGGTATAGAAGTAGCCAGAACGCAAGCCAGACAAAGCCAAGCGCGCCGGTCGCTAAAAAAGCGGATCTCCATCCGTAGCGAACAGTCAGGAAAACGGTCATCGGGATGGCGACAGCAGAGCCGAGAGAAGATCCCGCGTTGAAGATTCCGACGCCTATGGCTCGTTGGCTTACGAGAAACCACTCAGCTACGGCTTTGACCGCGGCGGGGAAGTTTCCAGGTTCCGTTAGCCCCAGCAGCAATCGGCATGCTGCTAATGACCATTTGCCACGCACTAAACCGTGAAGCAGCTGCGCAAGCGACCATCCAACCATAAAGGCGGCGAAGCCTTTACGTGTTCCAAGACGGTCCACAATGTAACCGGAACCGGCGTACATGATGGCATACGCCACCAGAAAGAGACTGATGATCTGCGAATAGTCCTGCTCGGTGAGAGAAAACTCTTTTCGCAGATCAGTAATTACAACCGAAAGGGTCAGCCGGTCGATGTAGTTGAGCATCGTGGCAAGCAGCAGCAGGGCTGCGATGACCCAGCGCAGTTTCGGGATGGTGATCGTCTTTTTGGGCATGATGGCCATCTGGCCGTTCACAGCAACCGGAAAGAAACATGACTCAAGCTTTCGACTCCGCCAGAAGTTGCGTAATCAGGATTGCTGCACGTGGCAGATGAAAAGGGTCCTTTACTGGAAGGCCGATTACCTCGTCGGTGGGCTGCCCTTCACGCGTGAGGCGCTGGCGCATTCTCCGCTGGGAACCGGGTAATGCGCGAATGCCCATTTATGGACCTTGTCATACCATTCCAAACACCACCGCTCACCTGTGAGCTGGTACGAAAGTAACAGCGCATATAGGGCCTCTGTATGAGGCCACCACGCCTTCTTGTCCCAATTGCGAACAAACGGTTCTCGACCGTCGGCGTCGATACCCAGAAATATGCCACCGTAGTCCTGGTCCCATCCGGCTTCCAGATGCCAGCGGATTGCTTCGGTGCCTCTATGGATAAGTTCACGATCGCCCCGCCGCCGTGCGAGGTGGAGCACAAACCACAACGACTCGATCGCGTGTCCGGGCATAACGGCTGTCCCTTCAGTGGGAGGTAGTTCCTGCCAAGTGTCGCTGAGAAACTCTAGCAAGAGCTTCCGATCGGGACGCAGGAAGTGATTCATCACCTCTCCCACGAAACGGTCGAGGAGGGTTTCGAGACCCCTAAATCCAGTGGTCTGGAAAAGTTCGTTGCTTAGTTCGGTGAGGATCATGGGAACGGCGTGAATTTTCCGTCCGGGAGGAAGAGTGTAGGGCGCAGTTTCACTAAAATCGGGAGCTTCAACTCGCCGGGTTATTCGCTCAAACGTGGATAGAGCAATCGAGAGCAGGCTGGAATCCGCAACCGCGCGGTAATATTCACTCAGTCCATATACGACAAAGCAGTCGGAGTAAATGCTGATAGGTCCTTCAACGACCGTTCCGTTGCGAGTCGTATGGTACACCCAGGAGCCCTGTTCGTCGCGCCCGTGAGCCAACAGAAAACGAATTGAGTTCTCGGCAATTCTTAAGAATTCCGGTCGTTGTTCAATCCGGTTGTACAGCGCAGAAAACGTCCAGACAGAGCGCGCTTGCGACCAGATGTATTTGTGGTCACTAATGATTGATCCGTCATCCGCCATGCAGCTAAGCACTCCGCCGTATTCCCAATCGATGCCGTGTTTTGTCCAGAACGGCACTATGTCATCGAGCAGGAGGTTCCGATAGAGTTGGTGCAGGCGGGCAGGTTCGTAGACTAGTACGTTGTCGGAAGCCGCTTCACTGTCTCTGTTGCGGACCCGCGGGTTTACCATCGCACATCGACACCGGGCGATAGTATGTCTGCGACGGCCCGGCCAGTGAGGCTTGTCGCAGTGTTGAAAGCACTGGCGCGGTCGACCGGACCCGGGTTTGCTCCTTCGTACAGCTGTCCGTATGACTTTCGGTTTTGAGGATTCAAGATGAAAGCGTCAAACCGCTGGACTGCTTTCACAATGCGCGGATCCTTCTGCACGTGCTCGTAATACCACGTCAGGTAGTTGATTATTCCCGGACTACGCGTCCGGTCCCATGTTTTCTCGCCGAGGTGCGACCAAGTGCCGTCCGGAAGTTGGGTCCGTAACAGAAACTCGATATTTGGCCGGACCGCTTTCTCAATCCACGCACGCCAAGCCGGCTGATCACAGTACAAGTCGAAGGCGATTATCCCCTCACCGACATATGCCGCGGTTCAATAGGTCATCTCGTTCCACAAGTTGGAATCGTTCTTCGGATCGCCGCGCTTGGCCAGATCCGCCCCTTCCATAGCTAGGACGTAGGGAATGTTGCCATCGCTCCGCATGGTGCTGACAATCCACTTCAATGCTTTATAAGCAACCTCGCGGTACTCGTCCTTCCGGGTGACGTGATACATCCATGTGAAAATCTCGCCGCCGGTGAGCGCAGATGACAACGTGTATTCATCAAGAATAGGTCCGCTGACAGTATCGCCTTTAGCCTTCCGCCAACCGGTGCCAAGCGCGCCATTGGCGTGAATCATCCCTTCTTTCTGGATGGAATTGATATAGCGCTGAACAGCATCGAAATATGCTTTTTGACGTTCGTGATTCACGTGCTTGTAGAGAGCGATGAACAATCCGAGAGCGCTGCCCGTGTCCGCAAGGTAAACCGAGCCGTAGCCTGTACCCCACAGACCATTGGGCATCTGTTTCTTGAGCAAGTAATCGCCGTACGCAACGGCAGTGTCAAGGTTGCGCCGATCGCCGAACACATCGTAGGCGGCCACCAACGTCCGCATATAGTAACCACCGACGTAAATGTGAGAGAACGTGCTTTTCTCACTAACGATGTAGTCGCAGATCTTCTTTAGCAATTGGAGCGTCTGCGCACAGCCAGAGTCGGCGCAAAAGGGAGTCGTTTCAGCCGCGGGGGAGGCTGGCAGGAATAGAGCAAAACAGACCCAAAGGCCTACGATGGCAGTCGAACGGCGATGATTTTGCATATCCATAATGTTGCTGGGATAACAGGGTCCGCTATTTCTTTAACTGCCGGTCGAAGAACTGGCTCATCAGCTCAAAGGCCTCGAACGTAAGCTGGTGAACGCCGGGCCTCTGATACACGACAAAGGCATTTTCTGCGCCGGCGCGTTGATAGGCGGGGCGCACGACCTGGATGAAGCGGTCCACGCCCTGTTTGGGCATCGCGATATCATCCAGGGGGGCCCACAGCATCAACGGCCGCGGCGCCATTGCGGCTGCGAAGTCGGCCTGATCTCCCTTGGTCAACATATCGGGGATCCACCAATAGAACCCGTGATAGCTTCGCTGTCCCAGGCGCGAGAAGATATCGACGGAACCGACAGATCCACAGATGGGCGCAGCGGCTGCTAGGCGGTGATCCATTAGCCAGGTGTAAAAGGTGGTAATTCCTCCGAACGAGAGCCCGCTCATTCCAATCTTATTGGGATCGACGTCCTTGCGCTGCTGCAAGTAGGTGATCGCCTGGCGAATTTCGTACACCTCTGCGCCCATGAGAGTGCGCCCGCGGATGAGCAAGTCTTTAGCGTCTTCGTCTGTGCTGAGTTTGCTCTGATCCTTATTATGTGAACGGATATCGAGCCCTCTCGGAGTAAGTGACAGTGTGACGTAGCCACGTCTTGCGAGTTCTCTGGCCGCGCCTAGAAATCGCATGCCGGTCCTTCCTGTGGCTGAAGTCCATTGCCCCATGCCGAAGGTCTTTGCACATTCGGACTCGCGGCTGCCGCCCGAGCCGGGCAGATAGATAACGGCGGGGAGTCGTCCGTTGCTTTTCGCCCCATGAATAAAGTACGCGATGGGGTGCTCGTTGTCCAAAGATTCCCAGACGATGTCTTCAATGATGAGCCCGTCCTCCTCTTTCACGGTTCGCACGGTGACTGAGACATCCGGGTCGGTTACGGGAATTTTCAGGAGATCGGCAAAAGTGGTGCGCGCGACTGCGGCGAATGGCGACTCTTGCGCAAGGCTACAAACCGGAACCGCAACTGCCCACGTGAGGATAGTAATAAGGACAGCGATTCGAGACGAGCTGATGAAAATCACTGCCCTGCCCTCACCACCGTGGTGCGACGGAAGACGGAGCTACGACGGATAGTACACATAAAGTTTCGATTTCCTTTCGGCCTGTCCCATGTAGATGGTCCCGTCGAGACCGGAGACAACGGAGTCGATCACATACGCTTGCCATGCGTAGTACGGTCGATGATTCACGTCGATCATGCCGAGCACTTTGTAGGTTCCGCGCGTGGGATCGTACGAGAAGAGGCGCGCCATCTCGTCATCGTCCCCGCCAACGCCATACAGCTTCTCATTCGGACCGAATGCGAGGCCGCGAATCCGGTACTGATTCAGCGGTTTCCCGAGATCCTCGACTTGCAAACTTTTCGGATCCAGCCGGAAAAGATACCCGTCCGAACTGCCGCCCAAGAGAGTACCGTCCCCAGCTTTGGCCCATGCGTCAACGCGGTTGTAAACCTCTCGCCCCGGCACCCCGGGTATTAATATGTCGAGTTGTTCAAGCTTCGCAGTCTTCGGAGAGAAGCGGAAAAAGCGGCCCTCTTCTCCGGATGTAAAGACAACCCCGTCATTGTCGACGACTATTGCGCGCCCGAGTGCCTTTTCGTTTTCGAATTTCTCGCCTGGAATCGGCCGCGAGGCGACTGCTCCGTGTTGAACGAAGCGCTTGTCGTGAATCGAGTACGAGAAAAAGTGTCCGTTAGGATATGACAGGCCGTAAATAACGCCGTTAGCTCTGTCTATGGCGAGACTATAAATCCCTTCCCCTGCTACTGCAACGCCGAGGTCGGCAACTTCCAGCGGTTGCCCAATTCGAATCGCAGTATTCTCGTCAGTGCGATGGCTATATCTCAGCAGATGGCCGCCTGCATATTTTTCGTAGCCGGCTCCGTTGTTGTCAACGCCGATGCTGCCGCCGATATACACGTCTCCATCCGCAGAGACAATCAGGGAACGATGCACAGTGGTAATGGCGGGCAAAACCCCAAGCGGCTGCACATACCCATGCTGCGGGTATAGGACGAAAAGATGACTTTTGCGGCCACTTGTGGCACCGAAAATGGCGCCGTCGGACGCTACGGCCAAGGCGCGAATCTCAGAGTCGTCAGGCGGAATGACATCGATGGGTGGGTAACCTAAATCGCGCAAGTCTATCCGAATCTGGCCCACGACCGAGCGATCATAGGTTGGGTTCCGTTGAGCGCGGAGTACCGTCGCTCCGGCCAGCATCATCAATATTTCTCGACGTTTCATTACGCTTGTGAAGACTGAAAAACGCGCTCGCCGTTGAGCCAGGTCTCCCGCACGGTGATTCTCATTTGCTTAGGGGAGAAATCGAATAGCACGAGTTCGGCTTTATCGCAGGCAACCAATCCGTTCTCCCGACCGGAGATTTTTCCCGCTTTGGCAGGGTTGAGGGTGGCCATTGTGACCGCTGCACCGAGGGACAGACCGGCAAACCTCATAAGGTTCTCCACGCCATTGTGTATTTTTAGCGCGCTGCCTGCTAATGTGTCCTGGCCGGCAAGGAGCACGCGGTTGTCAGCGGTCAATTCGACTTGCTGCTCACCCACCGTATAGGGTCCGGGTTGCGCGCCAGCAGGTGCTGAGGCATCTGTCACCAGCAGCGAGCGTTCGACGCCTTTGGCTCGCAGCGCTACTTTTACGTAAGAAGGCGGGAGGTGAACACCATCCACGATAAAGCTCGCCATTAGCCGATCTTCGGCCAATTGTGACCAGACATAGTTTGGATGGCGGGGAAGCACTCTGTGGCAGCCGTTGCCTAAATGGGTTGAAAGCGTCGCACCCGCCGCTACCGCTTCGGTGATTTGAGTATCTGTCGCATTCGTATGTCCGATGGCGGCGACCGCGCCCTCACTAACAATCGTTTCTATATAGTGCGTGGCGCCAGGCCATTCCGGAGCGAGGGTAACCATACGCACCCGATTGCCGGTTGCGTCCTGCCAGCGGTGAAACTCGTCTAGGTCGGGAGGCCGCACCCAATGGCGCGGGTGTGCACCTAGGGGCCCTTCATCGGGCGATATGTGAGGCCCCTCGACGTGAAAGCCGGCGATTGCCATGCCTTCCGGCAGGGATCTCTTGGCGGCTGCAAGATTCTGAAGCGCGCGCAGCATGTGGGTGGGACTGCCGGTAATGATCGTGGGGAAGAAACGAGTGATGCCGGTCGCGTACAGAGAGCGGATCGACTTTCCGATCTCTGCGCGCGGTACATCCGGCTGGCTGTAATCGACACCACCGAACCCGTTCACCTGGAGATCGATAAATCCCGGCGCCATCCACTGTCGCACAGATTTTGTGCCTTGGACCTCACGGAGCGTGCCGTTGTCCTGCAGTTCAAAAGGCGTCTTCGTCAGTGCATCGATCGCAATTTGATTCATCCGAATCAGGTAAGGCTTACTCTCAGCACATCGTAAATGCGGAGTCGCGGAATTTTGATGGTAATGGTTTGATTGCTCGTGTCGTAAGTCAACGCCTGTTCCCCGTCTTCATCGGGCGAGAGCAAATCAAGTGTCTTCACGCGGCGTCCCGGCGGCACTTTCAATCTTATTTCGATGCCATCGACTTCCGGTTTGGCTTTCGCATCATAGTTCAGCAAGTGAACGAAGAGCCTTCCCGTCTCTTTTTGTTCGAGCAGTTCTGAAGTGACTGTGAGCGGCGCCTTCACCTCGAGCGAAAAATCACCGCCAGCGGCCCACCGCAGCTCACTGGCGAGTTCCTGCCAGTTCAGGGGAAGTTTCCAATACTCGCTTGTCATCGAGACTGACCGCGGTTTCGGGAGAGCAGGCTGGATTGCAGGGATATAGACGACGCGACCCTGTGCAAACTCGCTTCTGACTGGGCCGCCTGGCAGGATCGGTTCTAGAAGCTGCCCGGGGCGCCACTCCGGGGCGGTGACGCGAAACAGGTCCTTCAACGCGAAATCCCGGCGCCGTTCGCGCCAGTTGGTATAGAGAGAGCTGCGCTCACTCGCGAGAAGTCCCCCGCCTTGCCGCACATACTGCCGGATGAGTTCTGCTTGTTCATCGCTGAGGCATTCCTGATCGGCAAGTGCTAGCACCTTGTAACGACTGAGATTCCGGAGGTTGTCATCAAAAACAATATCGAAAGGAATTTTCGCCTGAATCAGAGTTTGTTCCAAAAGCATTGTGCTCTGCCATGGCAGGTCGTTGTTGAAGCCCATGCTGGCATGGCTTTGCAGCACGGCTACATCAGTGATGTTGTTGACATTTCGGTAATCCGCGAAGTTCTTCCGGAAATATTGTACGTATTCTTCTTGATCCCGCGGAAACTCGTAGCCGGCCAAGCCCCCGCCAATCTCGCCGAGGGTCTGGCGATTATAGGCCATTGATTCCGCCATTTGTAACTTTCCGCCGTCAACGCCTCCGGTGTAAGTAAGAACTCTTTTTTGTAATGTTGTTGCCATTTTGAAGGTGCGGATCTTCGAAACCAAGACTCCGGTGGGTGAGATGCCGGCCTCGTTTCCCTCCTCTGTCCACACAATATCCATGCCGCGTGTCAAGCCGGGATAGTCAAAGCCCTGGTCCCAAACCGTATTTCGTCCGGAAATGCCTGAATGCGGGTTCGTCGCGATGGCCACATTCGGGTTCATGCCGCGGATGTAGGCCGCCATTTCCGCATAGTAATTTTGAAGCTGATAGCAGCGGAAGTCCGCCCATTCCTGAAAGAGTGGGTCGTTTATAGCGGTGAGTGGCCTGTCATAACGAGGCGGCGAAACAAATCGCATATTGGAGAAACCGAAGCGATGCGTGAGGGTGTCCGGCGTATAGTAAGTCTCTAGAAATTTGCGGAAATCCTGGATCGCGAGCGGATGCAGGAAAATCGGGGGCTGGGCCTGCATGCTTGTGTTGTCAAAGTGAATTTCATCTGCTTTCAAGTCCTCTACCGCGAGCCTCAGCACGCGTTTCATGTAAGCGCGATATCCGGGATGCATGAAGTACACCCGCTTGCGAAACGTCTGATCGTCGTAGAAAACGGGTTTGCCCATGTAATCGGGGACGAACCAAGACTCCGCATTTGGCTGCTCGAGAAGAAACGTCTCATACGCTATCGTGCTGCCGACGTAAACACCGACGCGAATGCCGTACTTGTGGAGAAGTACTGCCAGCTTACGCGCTCGATCGATATGCTGTTTTTCTGCCGCCAGCCCGAATCCCTTATAGAAGTGAATTACCTCCAGGGTCACACCGATTGCTTTCAGCCTGCGGACAGCCTCTTCCGTTTGCTCTTTTTCATAATCCTGTTCCTGCCACACCGTATTTCCGCCGACGCGGCGACGAAATATGGGCATACTGTCCCAGTTACCAGTGGTAATCAGCGGTTCATCTTTCAGCCACGCTGGGGTTGGAATATTTGGATGTTCAGGATAAGGGCCAGAGAGCGGTCCCAGGCCTGCGATGAGAAAAGCTGGAATGATCGCAAGCAGGACGTAGATCGCAGTGATGAATCTGTATCGCGACGTGCGCCCCGAGCAGAGCTGGGTTCGTCCACCTTGAGAAATGGTCAACGCGTTCTGCCCGCTCACCACATCAGTTTTAGCCCGAGCTGAACGTTGCGCGGATTATTCGCTTGAGAACTGATGGTCCCAAAATCGGGGGACGAAATGTCGGTAGCGGGGCCGGCAAAGATTACGCGGTTGAAGGGATTCGAGACTTCCAATCGGAACTGGAGGTTGAATCGCTCGGAAAGACGTGTGTCCTTCAGAAGCGCCATGGATTCGGAGAACGTTGCGGGCTGCCGTAAGTTTCCTAAAAATCGCGCCGCAGTGCCGAAAGTAAAATCCGGTGGCTGGACAAACGCTGCAGGGTTCAGCCAAAGGTCCCGCGCGGGATCAAAGCCGTTTTGTCCGATCGGAGCACGTTGGGGAACGCCCAAAACCACATTGGGCCTCAGCCCGGGGTTGAAGAGCGGAAGGGTGTTGGTGGTTACGAGCGATATCGGGAGGCCACTCTCGTAGGTGTGAAAACCGCTGATAATCCAGCCCGAAACCAGCTTTCCAGGAACACCGCCCAGATTGCCGAGGAGCGGCTTGCCTTGGCCGAATGGCAACTCATACCTGTAGCTGAAGGAGAGAATCTGGGGCAGATTCTCGGCGCTGACGGACCTATCCAAGCGGCGGTTGTAAAAATCTTGGAAGCTTGCCCCGACGTCCCCGAATTGAGAGGTATCGTCGATCGACTTAGAGAAAGTGTATGCAGCCGTGAAATCCAGACCGCGGGTCATGTGTTTCTGGGTGTAGAGTTGGAGCGCGTGGTAAATTGAATCGCCGTACGTGGCGTTGAACTGACTGACATCTCCGTACTGGGGAAAAGGACGAAGCGCCTGGGCAACTGTGGCCTGGCCTCCCCACAAGGCGCTGAAACCGGGGAACGGTTCGTGGAAACCCGCCGCCAGAGCTTGAGGCGAATTGATATCGGCGTTCAGCAAGTTTCCGAGCGCGAGGTACTGAGGACTCACCTGGTTCCATCCAGTGGCATCATACTGCGTCTGCAAGCGACTTCCCTTGGTGCCGACGTAAGAAGCACGCACAATCATGGATGCGCCAACCTGCCGCTCTAGGGCAACGTTCCACTGCTGAGCGTAAGGCCAGACCCCGCCGCGCGATCGGAGATTGAGGAAAGGATTCAGGCCGTTGTCGACGGTGGGCGAAATAATGGGCGGATGTTGGAAATTTTGAGGGAACCCATTATCCCAGTTGAAGGCCGGAGTGATGCCAACGTTGCCAGACGTGAAGGTCGGGTCAAGATTGAATCCGTCCGCGGGAATCGACAGGCTGGTTCGATCCATTGTGCCCCAATAGAAGAGGCCGTAGCCGCCGCGAATCACCCACTTGTTCGCGAAATTATAGGCGAACCCAAAGCGCGGCCCAAAATTTCTATAATCCGGATTGGCAATGCGATTGAAGCTATTCGGACCTGCGAATACGTAGGCACCGGGCAGATTACTGGCACCTGGATTCGGCACGCTAGGGTCCATATAGGACAACCGATCGAGAGGATCGGCAAAGGGCATCTGGACTTCCCAGCGCAGCCCCAAGTTCAGCGTAAGCTTGGGAGTGACTTTGTAGTCGTCCTGCAGAAACGTGGCGAAATAGTTCCACCGAATGCCCAGTTCGGCTCCCATGAAGTGTGCGGTGGCTCTGTCCACGTCGCCCAGAAGAAAACTGGCAATGGAGTTCCCGGTGCTGGAGTCGCCAGGGAATGCGGTCTCGAGATTGGAGAAACGATACGTACCTGCCGAGTTGTTTTGGAGAAGCTCGTTGTCCCGGTGCCGGTTGTATTCGAATCCTATTTTCAAGCTGTGCTTTCCCTTGGTGGCGCTCAGAGTGTCGATAACTCCGAAAGTTGTCTCCGTTTCTCTGTAGTTATCTGTGTCTCCGAGCCGGACGAATCCCTGGTTGAACGCCACGGAGGGGAAGAGGTCCCCTTGTACTCCCGTCAGGCCGAGCTTTTGCGGCCAGCCTTCCCCCGCTGAAAGACTGCGGTTCGTATCAACGACGCGATCGAAGCTGAGGATGACGTGATTGAACAGTGTAGGACTTATTATCCAGTCCTCGCCACCGCGGAAGAAGCGGCTATTGAGGTCTTGACGGTTGTGATCCTGGGCTGGTCCCGCAACACCCGGGGCGCCACCCTTGATCGCGGGTCCATCTCTCAACATGAACGTCCCAAACACTTTGTGGCTGGAAGTAAGCTGGTGATCCACCTTCAGATTCCAGTTGTTGGCATCAATCTGCGGAGTCGTCAGCGGGGCGAGATAGTTGTTCACCAGCTGACCCGGAATCAGGGGCGGTGGAAGCAGTGCAGCGATTTTGGAAGAGATCGGGCTGAAGCGATTGGGCGGAATTATATTACCCGCGAAAGGCGTGCGCGTGAAGCCTCCTTTGCCGTCAGGAGTTGTCGTGGCGGGATCGTAAATTGTCTCTGGCCACTGCGAAAAGTTGCCCTGCAGAAATTGCGGCAACGGAACGGTCACGAGAGGCGGAATGGCACCCTGCCGAAGGCGGAAATCATCGATAGAAAAGAAGAAGAAGGTTTTGTCTTTAATGATCGGTCCACCGAACGTGCCGCCGAATTCATTCTGCCGGGTCGGCGGCCTGGTAGTGCTGAAGAAGCCCCGCGCGTCAAGTTTGTCGTTTCGGAAAAACTCAAAAAGATCTCCATGAAATGTGTTGGTGCCACTCTTCATCGTGAAACTGGTCACTCCTGCCATGGCGTGACCGTATTCCGCAGAGTAGTTGTTGGTGATGAGATTGAACTCACCGATGGCGTCCACTGAAGGGCTATACTGCCCGTCATTGTTGGGCGAGGCGTTCAAGGCAGCGCCATCGAAATAGACGCCGTCGTTATACTGCCCACCGCCGTTGATGTGCTTGTCCCAGGTCGTGCCCGAAACACCGGGCGCCAGAAAGATAAAGCTGGACGCCCTTCGAAAAGTTCCGGATAACGTGAGCGGCAGGTCTAAAAACGTGGTGCTGTTCATCACCATCGACAGGTCTCCACTCTCAACATTGAGCACGGGGGCTTCGCCAGTAACAGTGACTTTTTCCTGAGGAGACCCGACTTCCAAAGTAATGTCAATCCTGGTGGTTTGGCTCACCTCAACTGGGATGCCGGCCCTCAAGTAGCTTTTGAACCCAGCTAACCTCGAGGTCACGGTATAGGTGCCGATCGGTAGATCCGGAATGGTATAGGTTCCAGAGGCCCCAGTAATCGTGGACGTCTCAATCCCAGTGCCCTGGTTGATAGCGACGACCTGAGCGCCGGGCACGACCGATCCCGAAGAATCGGTGACCACACCAGTCACGGTCCCACGATCATTCTGGGCAAGAAGCAAGCCCGATAGAGCGGCCAAAACCACGCACGCCTGCAACAGGCGAACGAACGGACGTAACATTTGAACCCACCTCATTCTAGGAACCCTTTGCGATTTCCTGGATTAGAGAAATGTTACTGTGGGCTGCGCTCTAGTTTCAAGGCATTTAATGAAAAATTTGGGCGGGTAGTTAACGGGCAGGTTCCCGAATCGTCAAGACCTGGTCGGCTTTGATATTCCTGAGCACTTGTACTGTTCCGCTGGGCCACAGAATTTCTATCCTGTCGATCGACTCGGCTCTGCCGATTCCGAAGTGAACTCCGGTGTCGCTCGAGGATGCGTAGCCGACGCTCGTGGTCACGTGATTATACTGATTTGCCAGTTTTACGCGCGAGCCGATACCCTCACGGTTGCTCGTTGTCCCCTCCAGCTTGAGCACGATCCAGTGATTCCGCGAAGGGCTTATGTTCTCCCACAACTCAGCTGACCCTCCGAGGGAGGAGACGACCATGTCTATTTTCCCGTCGTTGTTGAAGTCCGCGAAAGCACTGCCGCGATGCGCCCGGGGTACCTGGAAATCCTCTCCGACACTGTCGGACACGTCCTGAAAAGTTCCATCTCCGAGATTGGCGTAAATACTGTTGGGCTGTTTGTACTTTTGATCCTTGAATCGTTCGACATTGTCCATCACGTGGGCGTTCGCGGAAAATAGATCCTTCCAGCCATCGTTGTTAAAATCGAACAATCCGTCACTCCAGCCGCTTCGAGTAGCACTCAAAAGGCCCATCCGGCCGGGATAGGTGGCGTCCCGAAAGGTTCCTCTGCCCTGATTGCGAAACACCGAAAACGCTTCTCCACTAAGGGCGGTGACGATCAGGTCGGGTAGGCCGTCGTTATCGTAATCTCGAAAGTCCGCGCCCATGTTGGACTTTTCATCTCCTTGGTCCGTCAGGGCGACACCCGCCGTCAGAGCAAGTTCCTCGAAGGTTCCATTCCCCCGATTATGAAACAGGAAATTGGGGACGGTGTCGTTGCCTACGAAGACGTCCATGAAGCCATCCTGGTCATAATCCGCGAATGCGACGCTCATGCCTTTGCCGATGTGTTCCGCGATACCGGCCTTCTCGGAAACATCTTCAAAAGTGCCGTCGCCACGATTGTGGTAGAGCGTATTGGAGAGACCCTGGAAGCTTACGGGGTGACAGTAAACGCGAAGGCCGGTATTGGGATTGCCGCAAAACAGGTTGAATTGAGGTGTCCAATTCACATAGTTCACCACGAAAAGGTCCAGTAGGCCATCGTTGTCGTAATCGAACCACCCGGCAGCCACGGACCACATGTCACCCTTGATGCCAGCGTGGGCGGTCACGTCTTGGAACTTCCCCTGGCCTGTGTTGTGGAAGAGAATGTTGCGATTCACGCCGGCGACAAAAAGATCAAGGTTGCCGTCGTTGTCATAATCGCCTGCGGCCGCGCCCATTGAATATCCTGCCCCGGCGACTCCGGCTTCCGCCGTCACATCGGTGAACTTCATGGCGCCGTCGTTGCGATACAGGCGGTTGAAGTATTTCGGTGAGTCCTTCTCGAGCGACGGAATATCGGCACCGTTGGTGAAATAAATGTCGGTCAGCCCATCGTTGTTGTAATCGGATGCCGCGATGCCGCCGGGCATGGTTTCAATTAAATGTTTGTCCGGCGTCGGGTGGTTCTCAAGGACGAAGTGTATTCCCGCACTTTCCGCGACATTCCGAAAGCGGATGGGCGCAAGCTGTGCGATCGCTTTCGGGGTGGCTTTCGAAACCTGGATGGCTCCCGAACGGAGTTGCGCCAGGAGACGCCGGGCTTGCTCTTGATTGCCGAGTGAAACTGCAGTTGCTAAGTCCTGTTCCGCTTCCCGCGGTTTTTGCAGCTCAATGTACGCGCGACCCCGATGGTAGAAGGCGTCCGCCAATTTCGGATTCAACTGGATTGCAGAACCTAGATATCGAAGCGCCTCTGAGGGACGGTTCAGTTTGAGCAGGAGAACTCCTGCGTTGAGGTAGGCTTGCGAAAAACTCGGATTGGAGCGAATCGCGGCGTCATACGCTTTCATCGCCTGCTCGTTCTCGTTCTTCTCTACTAAAATGAGTCCGATCTGGTCGTAAGCCCGCGCGGCATTACCTCCGAGTTTTATCGATAAACGTGCATTTTGCTCCGCCTCGGCAAACTGACTCAACAGGTACTCGACGCGAGAGAGATAAAAGCGCGCGTCAGCATGATCAGGGCGCTGCCTCACCGCTTGCTCGAGCACTGCCTCGGCGCGGTAATTATTTCCCGCCTGCTGGTAACAAAGGCCGAGGAGAAGCCGGGAAGAATAGTCATTCGGATTCTCGACCAGATATTTTTCTAAGACGCGGGCTGCCTCGCTAAAATTCTTCTCCCGATAAAGTCTGGAGACCTCTTCTCTTTGACTTTGGAGGAAGGGGACGAATCCGAGCGCCGTGAGCAGAAGGAGTGCGAATCCCGAGCACTTAGAAGTCATCGCGGGTCATTTAGAAGTGAAATCATACTTCGACTGGGTTGTTAGAATCCAGGAAGGCTAGAAACGTTGCTCGTACTTGCTCTCATCTTGTGCGTGAGTTGCCACAAGGAGATCGTGGAGCGCTTTGCGAGGACGCCGATGGCCAATAGCAGTGGGAAGGTGAACCCTGCGGAGGAATTCGCCGGTGAATTCTACCATCGTGCGTCGAACACCAAGTACGAGATTGTGCCAACGAAGCAAGGCCTGGAGATGCGTTGGCGTGACGAACGCCTCATTTTGGATTTCTTTATCGGCTCGCGCCGCATGGGAAGAAGTTACGCGTTCCTCGACAATGGATATCTGTATCAAGACCCTGTGGGCTATTATGCAACCCGTCGCAGTTGGGACATGGCTCCCGGATACCAGGCAGACAAACAGCCCTATCTGGATCGACCGATAACTCGGGAATGCCTTTACTGTCACGCGAGCGGAGCCCGCTTCGCCGAAGGGGCTTCAAACCGCATTCTGAACTGGGCCGCTCTGCATGGAGTCAGCTGCGAGCGCTGCCATGGCGAGGGCGGGAGGCATGCTGCTCAGCCGAGCCGTGACAATATTGTGAATCCTCGACGGCTCTCGGGGCGCATGCGGATGCTATATGCGAGCAGTGTCATCTTTCTGGTGAAATGCGCATACCATTACCGGGTAAGTCGATGGAGAATTTTCGTCCAGGCCAACCGCTCTCGGATTATTTGGAAGTCTTTGTCGCAGGAACCGCTCCTCGCGGGATTCGAGTGAATGGTCACGCTGAGGCGCTCGCGAGAAGCCGCTGCAGGCAAGGCGGGCTGTGGTGCGGCACCTGCCATAACCCGCATCGGCCTGCGGCCAGTTTTCGTGAAAAATGTTTAAGCTGTGACGCTCCGGATCAGTGTCCTTCTCCTGACCGCAGTAAGGAGGAGTGCACCCAATGCCATATGCCCAAAGCACGCGCCTATGATGGGGGCACACGGTTTTTACCGATCACTCCATTCCAAAGCGCGGGCTCAGCCAGTCCGTCCCGGCTGCAAATCCGGGCGCGCCAGCCGAATTAGTTCCTTATTTTCAACGAGCCCTTTCTCCCGGCCTATCGTCGCGCAATTTGGGACTCGCTTACACGCAAATCGCCGAGAAATATAATCTGCCGGATTTTTATGACAAGGCATGGCCGCTTCTGCTGACGGCTGCACGAGATAAGCCCCGCGATTTCGGCGCTGTATACCGAAATGGCCTATATTCTTCAGGCCGACGGACGGTTAGAACAGGCGGTTGAGTTGTACCGGTTATCTTTGAAAATCGATTCCAATCAAAACCTCGCACTGGTAAACCTCGGCGAATTGTTGTATCAGCAGGGAAAAAAGAAGAGGCCAAGGAATTGTGGCAAAAAGCGCTGATCCTTAATCCTCGCCAGCCCGCTGTGCGCGCCGCGCTCGAGCGTAGGCAATGACGACTTACCACTCTACATGACGACTTACAACCGCAAAGGCCAATACATACTTACATCGAGAGTGCCTATATCACCCGGAGTAAGACAATTATGAAGCGCAGAAACTTCTTAGGTTCGATACTGTCGGCGCCCTTTGCTGCGACCGCCACATCCACGCGTAATCCGCACCAGCTGCCAAAGGAAATAGCTCCGAGCGTATCGAAACCCCGATGGCTTGAAAACGGATTGATTGATGCCGGAGGATCGCACGAGCCATATATCTTTGTCGTGCGCAGAGGTGGCAATCGTCTGGATGCTTATGACACGTATGAACGAGCCCAGAGCGAAGAGGTCATCCGAAGGCTCAAGAACCAGGGCATAGAGGTGTTCCACACACATCTCTACAAAGGATTTGGCATGGCCGCTGAGGCCTCAGGCATGAGCGATGCCAAGCGCACGGCCGAGATTGTCCACAGGCTCGGGATGAAAGTTGATACGTATATCCAGTG
Organism: uncultured Acidobacteriaceae bacterium; assembly: GCA_963771565.1. Classification (GTDB taxonomy): domain Bacteria; phylum Acidobacteriota; class Terriglobia; order Bryobacterales; family Bryobacteraceae; genus Bog-105. Next base: position 376,268 of record CAVYUB010000010.1, on the reverse strand, counting down.
GAACACGATGATGTACGAGACGTTCTTTGCCGAGGAGCCACGCGCTAAGGATTGGATACAGCGCGATGCCGTTGGCCGGCCTATCATGCTGACTTATGGTTATCAGCAATCGTTCCGGTACCGGCCTTGCTTTTCAAATCAGGATTACCCCGAATACTTAAAGAAGGTTGTTCAATATGCCGTACAAGAGGTGAAGACGGACTTTATTCACTTCGACAATTTCGACTTAAACCCTGAGCCCGACTCTTGCCATTGCCAAGTATGTACGAGCCGCTTTCGATCTTATTTGAAGGAGAAGTACACGCCGGCGCAACGCAAGGAACGATTCGGATTTGAGATTGTCGACTATATTAATCCTCCTGAATGGAATGTGGGCAATCCACCCGCGAAAATGGAGATCATTTTTGATCCCGCCATCCAAGAGTGGATCAACTTCCGCTGTTACATTATGGCGGATGCTTTACGGCAGATGTCGGTGTACGCGAAGTCTATGGACCCGGAGGTTGCGATCGAGATAAACCCGCACGGCATTACAGGAGGAAACCGCGCCTGGGAAGCGGGCCTTGACCACGCGCAGCTTTTAAAATGGACGGACGTGTTCTGGACGGAGGAGGAGAATGTTCCGGGGCTCCTGTCTGATGGGAGGCTGGTTTCTAAGATTCGGAGTTATAAACTCGCGCGTGCATTCCGGAATATTCTGTTGACTTACATCGCCCTACATCCGTTGGATATGGCCGAGTGTCTGGCATTTAACCAGACAATTGGTTATGCGGGAAATGACCCAATCTCGGCTGAAATGGCAAGTTATGTCGACTTCTATCGACGTCACCGCGAGTATTTCACGCAAACGGAGGACATGGCCAACGTTGCCCTGCTGCGCTCGTTATCTTCCATCACTTATAACCAGCGTAGAGCGCAGTTATCGGCCATTCTAGCGGAACAGGCTTTGATCCAGTCCCGCGTGCCTTTCGATCTTGTGTTCGATGAGCATCTCGCGGATCTTTCGAAATATCGCGTGTTGATCTTACCCGATTCGGAATGTCTTTCCGATGTTCAGTTGAAACAGATCCGGGATTTCGTGGAAAACGGAGGCGGTCTGGTTGTACTGGGTCAAGCGGGCCTTTACGATCAGTGGCGCAGACTCCGGGTGACTCCGGGGCTGGCGGGCTTAGTCGACGGCCAGCAACCGGCCAAGGCTTACGAAGAAACCGTTGAGGAGACCGAAACTATTGGAACCGTGTCTCGGAAAGAGATTGGGCAAGGAAGAGCTGTGTATATCCCGGAACTCCGATTCGACGGACCACTTCCGGAGATGGAACCATATTTCAGAATCGACAATCGCTTCTGGAAGGCGCCGAAGAATTCAGACGAGCTTATACAGGCGACGCTTTGGGCCGCGAAGGACCAAATTTCCGTCGCTGTAAGTGGGCCAGATTATCTGGTCGCAAATACCGTCACTCAACCGGCACGGCGCCGGATGATGGTGCACCTGGTGAATTACAAGTCAAAGAGTCAGGAATCCGTGGGTGCCGTCGATGTGAACGTGCAGCTGCCGCGCGATGCGCGGGTACGTGAGATCCGGTTATATTCGCCCGACGGAAACGACGGTCCAACCCTCAAGCGGGAAGCAAAGCGCGGGGCCGTCTCGTTTACCGTTCCAGAGATCCAGGTATATTGCTTCGCCGCAGTCGAGTGGATTTGAAGAGCACGTGGATATAAAGTTTCAGAAAAGCTTGAAGGTTTTCTAGACGCGGCTTACGATTACTGAGGATGCAGCCTCTCAATCGACGCCAATTCATCAGCCGCACCGGTGCGGCAGCGCTCATTCCGCTGATACCGCCTTTATTCGGGGATCAAGTCTCTTCATACGGAGCCGAATACAAAGACATGCTCCTGGCCTATATGGCCCAGAGGCTGAACAGGCTGGCGACGAAGCGAGACGCCGTCAGAAAGGAAGTTAGAACAGCAGCAGAACTAAAGGAGCGCAATGCCGCTGTGCGAGAGAAATTCCGCACGATGATTCATGGTCTCCCGGCCCGGACGCCCCTCGGGGCGGTGGTCGTGAAGCGCTTTGAGCGGAAAGGCTATCGAGTCGAAAACGTAATGTTTCAGAGCCGTCCCAATTTTTGGGTGACCGGAAATTTGTACATACCGACTAACGGAACTGGTCCATTCCCCGGCATCATTTCTCCGTGCGGCCATTATCCAGAGGCGCGGATGGAGCCCGAGTACCAGTTCGCCTACCTCAATCTGGTGCGAAGTGGATTCGTCGTGCTGGCTTACGACCCGATCGGGCAAGGTGAGCGACGGCAGTACTGGGACCCGCAGACGAATAACACCGAAGTTGCGAGAGCCTCAACCTATGAGCACTCGATGCCCGGACAGGTGCTGCTGTTGATGCAGGAAGACCTGACGCACTATCGCATTTGGGACGGGATGAGAGGCATCGATTATCTGTTGACGAGATCGGAGGTGGATTCGGAGCGCATCGGCTGTGCGGGGCATTCGGGCGGCGGCACCCTCACCAGGTTTATCAGCGCGCTCGATGAGCGAGTCCGGTGTGCTGCGGTGAACGAGGGAGGCGCCGGAGATCGCTGGCCGGTAACGGTAGAGCCAGGAAGCCCGCTCGGGCCGTCCGATGTGGAACAAAATCTGTTCCCGGCGGCGTTGTTGGGCGTTGATTTTTCGGATTTGTTGGCCGCAGTTGCTCCGAGGGCGTTATTGATCACCGTCGAGAACAATACGCCTAGCTTCGATCGAGCAGTAGCTGAAGTGAGGGCACGTTATCGGCTGTTCGGAGCCCCCGAAAAATTCGCGACTGCGGAGGCGGACGATCCGCATTCCTGGACCGTGAAGCTTCGACTCGCGACAACGGACTGGTTCTCACGAAACTTTTACGGCAAACCTGGCCCAGAGGTCGAACCGGACTTTGAAGGGGAAACTCCTCGAACGCTCTATTGCACGCCGAATGGCTCGATCAAGTACGCACGCCAGGGAGACACGATCTTTTCTCTGATGTTGAAAAAGGGAGTTGCCGCCACGCCATTCTGGGACGTACCCACGACAGCATCAGAACTCGATGCTTTCCGGGGGAAGATGCGAGACGAGATTCAGCGTACGATTCGATGCGACACAAGCGGCCAAGCACAGGGCGTCCGGCATCTGGTGACTACGCCACGAAAGGGCTATCGGGTCGAGCATGTCGAGTTTTTTTCCGAACCCGGGATTTACATACCGACTTGGGTCTTCGTTCCCGAACAGCGAAATCGCGAGGATGCGCTCGTGTTTGTGCACGAATTGGGCAAAGATATCGAAGGTCAAGAATTTGGTTTGCTCGAGAAACTCACCCGCAAGGGATACCTGATTGTGGCAGTGGATGTGCGCGGAGTGGGAGAGACAACGCCGCCGCATGCAGGAGAGGGGAGTGGCCCGTTTGCCCACCTGTTCAACGTCGATACCGCAATCTCCTATATGGCGTGGTTCATGGATGAGTCGTTGTTTGGGATGAGAGTGCGCGACGTCATACGTACTCTGGACTACACGCAAGGCCGTGTCGATGTCGGTACTGAGCAGGGGATTCGCGTATTTGGAACGGGAGCTGGGGCCTTATGGGCCCTCTACGCCGCAGCACTGGATTCTCGCATTCACAGTGTCGTCGCGCAAAGCGGACTATTGTCGTATCAGAGCCTTACGCAAGTGGATCGCTACGAACACGGCGCAGATGTTTTCGTTCGAGATGTATTGAAAGGTTTCGATCTGCCCCAAGTGGCAGGCGCAATCGCCGACCGGGAATTAGTGCTTGTGTCGCCGACGAATCCGATGAAGGAACCGGTCGATCTGGGGTTGGCACGGAGCACATACTCCTGGACAGAGCAGGTTTACCGAAATACAGGAGCAAGCGGGCGATTTCAGATCAAAGAGAGCGTCGAGCTGTGAGCCTTGCCCGGGATCATGCGGGCGGGTGGTAGGAAATGAGCGCAAGCCGATACCAGACGCTGCCGATTTTTCCCCCGGCCTTAATCGGTTGCCCCGGTGTCGGACGCACCTCAACTGCGCCAACGAAGTAGAGTGTTCCGTCGGTTCCGGTATCGGCAGAATTCGTGCCTAACACGCGTAGACCGTCACCGAAGACCATTTCTCCCAAGTCCTCGGTTTGGCCGCTTTTTAAATCATAGGTAAGGAGATGGCTGGCGGCCGGTCCGGCAGATCCGCCATAGTCGAATTCCCGTCCCGCTGCGGCATAATACAGCTTCCGGTCATGCCCAAGCGTAAGACTCAAAGTTGCGTAGGGAACGTCACGCCTGCCGCGGAACTCGGGAATGCAGAGTTCGCCTAGGTGTTGTACTTCCCCCTCCTTGCCTTTGAATGGATCAAACGAGAAGAGAATCGTGGCGCTCTCATCCACTCCATAAAATCGCCTTGTCTCCAGATCCCACACGACAGTTCGCCATGCCGTTTCCGATTTGTTGTAATCCCGCCCCAACGAGATACCCTTTTGTCGAATCGGAATATAGACGTTCAGATCGCAAAGCGAATCCGTACGCGGATCGTATTTAAAAACTTGTCCCTTGCCAAACGTTCCATAAACATTGCCTTCATCGTCAATTCCGAGCGTTCGACAAATCGATTCCCAGTTGTTGATACGGCCTTTATCGACCGTACGTCGGGTTGCGACGTCAAAATACACGAAGTGGGCGCGTGGGTGGGTTAGACCGTAAATCCGGTTGAATTTTGGATCATACGCACCTGTGTTGATGCCTTCATTGCGTACTCCAACGCCGAAGTCCTCGATGTGAGCGGTTTTCGGATCATATGCCATCCAGTGCGCGCCTGGGTAGCCCTCCTTCGTTGCAAAGCGCGCATAATCCCACCACAGGCCGGCATGGGTTCCAAAATAGATGCGGCCGTCCTTCCCTTCGCCGAATTTGGCGTGCACCTTCGATTGAGGTCCACGCCTCAGAGCTTCTTCACCGCAGAGTTCTGTCAGGTTGCCGATGTCGTGCATCGTTCCCATCTTCGAATCAAAGTAAACAATATGGCCGTCGCCGCCGTGATATGCGAGCCCAGCATACACTTTTCCGTCGCTCGCGGCAAACAACGCAGCCCAGTTGCCATCCATCCGCTCCAAGCCTGGAAATACATGCACGCTGATCCTCAGCTGGTTCGAAACAGCACCCTGCGAAACAAGCACAAGAAGTCCGAGCAAGCAGAGGAGAGAATTCCGAATCACGGTCATGATCAAGAGGCGGCCAGAAATGACGTTACCCAAACGAAAGCCGCATTGTCAAGAAACGTTTCAGTTTTTGCAGAAACCAAGATCATTCAGGCAGCCTGTTCCTCTGAAAGCACGGCTAGATTCAACCGGAGGGCACTTCAGAACTGGTATTCGCGATTTCCCCGCGCGATGCTGAGAGGGGCCGTGCCGAAATCGACCGGGTGGATTCGCGTACTATGAGTTGCGTAGGGATCGTCAATTGCTGAGGCTCACGGTTAGGCTTTTGGACACGCCTCACGACGAACTCTGCCAAGTGCTTACCCAGCTCCTCGGGGAATTCTCGAACGCTTGTCAACGGTGGAGTCATCAAAGCCCCCTCACTATCATTGAAGCCAGCCACACTGATATCTTCCGGTATACCGAGCCCGGATTGGCGCAGCGCCTCGTATACGCCTCTAGCGATTTGATCTGACCCGGCAAATACAGCCGTAACCGGCTCGCCACGGGAGAGAATCGACCGCATTGCAAGATAACCCAACTGGTGATCGTCAGAGTGGATCTCGCTCAGCCGAGCCTCAAGCCCCGCCCGGCGCATACCCTCGCGATATCCTCGCGCGCATCGGGCATACCAGGGCAGCGCGACGTCTCCGATAAACCAAATGTCGCGATGACCGCTGGAAATGAGCTGACAAGTCAAGTCGAAGGCCCCCTGGACATCGTCGGAATATACAGCATCGTACTCGGCTGGGGTCCAATCGCCGATCACATTGTTTCCCAGAACAGCGAAGGGTATTTCCCGTTCGCGCAATGCGGCGAGCATGTTCGATGAGTTTGTTCCCCCCAAAATCAAGGCGCGGACAATGCCTCGCTGACTCAGTATTTTTGGAAGGTGCAATTCCCTCGGTTCGACTGCGGGCGAGTAGCGGAACGATATGAAGAGAAGATCCCGATCCTGAGAGGCACAGTAAGCCTCGGAACCAAATAACACTCTGGCCTGAAAGTTATGAAGAAGATCCCTGTTGGCCAACATAAAAGCGACGATGTTGGACTTTTCATTTCGCTTCTGATCAAGGTCGAGGCCAAGTGTTTCAGCGGCTTTCCGGACTCGGGCCCGGATGGTGGCATCAACGTGTACTTGTCCGGCGGCGACTCGTGACACGGTGGCCGCACTGACGTTTGCGAGCTTGGCCAAATCCTTAAACGACGGCTTTTTTTTCACCGAAATTTTCCTCGCCTGCGGCACGTCATCGTGGCACCTAAAGCCCGTGGTGGCACGTTTCGTCCTGTCGATTTTGCTCAGGCGAACGAGGTTATGTTCACCCCGAGCCAGTCCCCCCGGAAAGACCGCGTTTAATTGTACACTCTGAACGATAGTAGTTTCAATTTATCTGGAAATCTTTCCGGAGCCTCGGACGGGATTCAGGTAGTCTTCTACGGAGTTTTATTGACCTCCTATTGTCGAATGCCACTTGGAAAATTCGCCAGTTGCAAGGCGGCCTTTAGTCCTCGTGCGCGCCGAATTCCCAGGACAAAAAATGGATGGAAGCCTCTTCGGCGGTAGCTCGGACGGTATCTTTTCAGACTGGACCCGCAGCGTTTACGCATACGAGGACCTTGAAAAGCCACTGAATCAGTACCGAATTCGCGGTCTAGCATTCGCCCCCAATAGAAAGCTGTACGGCGTCGGGGGAGATGATAACGAAATGGCACGCCTGTTCTCTTGCTAGCTGGGGAGTTCGATCCTGGACTCGGGCGGTCATCTGATTGCTCTGTCTCTCGTTGTTACCGTATCGTTACAATATTTGAGCGGGCTGTGACGATGTGCGAAGTTATTCCTACCGGATTGAAGTGAACCGCGTATGTGAGCCAACATGAATTCGACGCTGAAAGCCGATCCCATTGAAGCGACAGGGCAAGTGATTGCATCCGAAGGTCAGCCGCCGAGCAGCACGAGTAATGCCGGAGACAGTGATCATATATGTGGAGCCGGGCGCTCGTTTCGATGGAGTTCGGACGCAGTGCGCCGCCTTTGTGAGGACGTGGAATGGGCGCTCACCTCAAATCCCACTGGTACGGCGGAGGTTGCCGGAGTTCTTTTGGGGAAGATCAGTCCTACAACAGAAATCACAGATTGTCGGCCCGTATTCCTCATGCGTCCCCGGGATCATGCGTACGCGCTAACCGGGCCAGGAAAGCGCGAATTTGAACGCGTGACCGCGGAGGTCAGATCACTTTCGGAAGATGGCGGTTCCGTCATCGGGTTCTATCACAGCTACATAGGAGGCGGATTCGATTTGACGGAAGAGGACCTCGGGCTCATTCGTACATGCCTTCCAGATAGCGGCCAGGTGGTCCTGTTGATAAAGCTAACTGCGCAGGAATCGACCAGCGTCAGACTCTTCGTAGGTGACCAATGCCACATTTCATGTGACTTCCATTCTTCTGAAGATGCATCGGGATTGCCGAGATGGCTCGAGTTGTGGCACAGCCTATCGCCGGACGTTCACCCGCTCAAAGCAGGGCCCGAGGATACGACCGAGTCCGTAGATTTGGCGGAGCCCGCAGTTATGCCGGCGCCACACCCAGTACCCATTCGAGCAATCAGAGGGGTTCAAGAAGATTTTGTTGAGTTAAAGCCGCGTTCCAACCGAACTCCGCCATTTATTCTTGTGGCGGCGATAATCCTCACTGCTCTCATCGGATACTCCCTGTTCGATCGAGCAGAGAAGCTGAACCAGGGAACTGATAATTCCAGACCGGCTGCTGTTCAGGTGGGCTCTACCGGCTCACGGGCGTCCCGGTTCGTGTTGCGCGCGGAGAGACACGGCGACAATATACGGCTGGATTGGGACCGCACGGCGCCTGTGCTTGCTTCCGCTACAGGAGGTATGCTGACGATTCGCCAAGTAAATCGGCGGGAGAAGGAAGTCTTGGTTGACGGAAACCGGTTAAGAGCTGGCTCCGTCCTCTACGGGCCCGTGCATGGCAATGCGTCGTTTCGGCTCGTGATCTTAGGACAAAATGGCACCGAATTGGGCGAGTCGGTCACGAATTATCGACAGCAGACGTCTCGCTGAACGGGGGCGACCCTTCAAGGAGAGTAGGTAATGGCAGAGTTACAGGAGTTTGAAGTAAGACTAAGCAGTGGACAGAAAGGAACGGTTCTGAGAACTTCCCGGTTTCTGGATAAGAGAGAATTCAACACTGTGAAGCTCAGCAACGGTACGGAACTCACGGTGCCATCCGCGGCTCTGAAACCGCAGCAAGACGGGTCCTTTTATCTTCAGGATGGCCAAACCGATATCGCGGGTCAACGCGAGACCCCAACGACGGCTTCTGACCCGGACACGCCAGCGGCTGGGAAATTCCAAATCGATGGCTCCCTGTTCAAAGAAGACATCGACGTGCAGCGAATTCCCGTGAACCGTGTCCTCGATCGACCGGCCGAAACTCGAATCGAGGATGGCGTCACCATTATTCCTGTCATGGAAGAACGCCTAAAGGTGGAAAAGCAACTCATCTTGCGTGAAGAAATTCGAATCGTAAAGAAGCGAACCACCATACAGGATTCGCAGATCATTTCATTGGGAAACGATCGAGCGGATGTGAATTCACCTCGTAAGCCCGAAAAATGAGCTCCAATTTCTGACAGGGCTGGGAGAAGCATGACTCCACGAATCTGGGACGAACTCAAACCTGACAGGCTGCTCTCGCTAAACGTCCAGCTTGGGGAGCTCATCGTCTCAGATCCCAACCGCGCGGTGTTCCGGGCGGATTACTTGGATCCCGGCGAAAAGCTCCGCGAAGTTTTGGTTTGGCTATTCCTCGAAAATGGAGAGTGCCCTGTAGAAAGAGTCAATAGGTTTCTTGAAGGGATGTATCTTGACCATCCGCATATTCTTCGCTACGTCAACGCTGGTGCGCTGCCGTGCGAAGAAGGCACCCTGGCTTATGCGATCACTGAGCGGTCTGACACGTGGGCCAGCCCGTCCCTTGCCGAGGAAGAAGCCTTATCATTTACAGAGCACGTCCTCTCAGCTCTGGAATACCTGCACGCCCGAAATCTGGTCTATTGCGTTCTATCGCCCGGCACCGTGGTTCGGGTGGGGACCGATTGGAAGTTGAGCGACTTGAGCCAACTCCGAGTAGCCGGCACTGACATAAGTGATGAAATTCTGGGGCTCGCCGCGACGTTAGACACATGTCCTCCTGAAGCTGCTCAAGGAATTATTTCGCCCGCGTGGGACGTCTGGGCACTTGGCCAGACTCTGCAGAAACTGCTTGCAGACAAAAGAGCAAACCTGCCTGACCCTTTCAGGCAGGTCTTTCTTGCCTGCCTGAACGTCAATCCCTCGTCCCGGCCCACGCTTAGCCAGCTTTCCAAATTACTGCACACAACGCGCTCAGCGATTCCACAATCTGGTACATCAAGGGCTGCGCTGGCTTAGGGCTGAGCAGGCTTAGTTTCATTTCAGCGTGATCGGTCGCACGGAGTTGCTAGAAAGCCGTGAAGCTCGCCGTTGCTTGTCGCAGCGAGGCCTACAATCTCCCCATACTCGTTGATAGACTCGGCCAGCAGCAGATACAAATCGAGCTCACGGTCAAGCAGAAGGGGCTAAGGGTGCAGACCCGGAACGGCTATTACGCGCGAGCTTAGAAAGTCCGACGCGCACGGTAACCTTGGTTCATCGCTGGCCACCTTATAATGTCCACTCATGAAAGCGAGTAGTACCGCTCTTGTTAGGGTTTCGTTTCATCTTTCCCCTCCTGCTCTTCGCGACATGCCAGGGAATCTTGGCGCAAACCGGATTCATTAAGTCTGGTGACCAAGCGATTCCCGGGGCGGTGGTTACCGCTAAACAGGACAGCCAAACGATATCGGCCGTAACGGATCAGAGCGGCCGCTACACACTTTCACCTCTGGGGCCCGGAATTTGGAAGCTGACGGTGGAAATGTTCGGCTTCGAGACGCTCACGAAAGACATCGACTACTCGGCTGCGAAGGGACCAGTAAACTTCGACCTGCGCTTGAAGGAGTCGCCGTTTGTGAAACGGCTCCAGCAATTCACGGCCGGGCGCAATGGTGCGCGCGGACTTCAAAATCGCAACACGAGCGGGCAGCAATTCGAGCAAGAGCTGCAAAATGCGGTCAATTCACAACAGCAAAGCTCGACACCTCAGGCGTCGGCGAGTGGAGCCAGTAACGAATCGTTCCTGATATCCGGCAGTCTCAGTCCGGGTATGGCTCAAAACGCGCAGCCCGATTCAGGACCTGACGCGCGATTCCAAATGGGACCCGGAGTGAATGGGTTCGGAGCCGCGACGGGGAATAATCCCGCTGTGCCCGGATTCGGCCCCCCTTCTGGCGCTGGAGGGTTTGGCGGGGGTGGTTTCGGTGGCGGTCGAGGGCGATTTGGCGGTCCGGGCGGCTTTGGACGTGGCGGCCGCGGAGGAAGACCAGGCGGGGCGCAATTCGGTAACCGGCGACGCCCGAATCAAATTCGCGGACAAGCCTCATTCACCTTAGCCAACTCGGCGGTGAACGCAAAACCATTCTCACTGAATGGTCTCGATATCCCACAAGCCGCATATGCTCAGAGCCGGTTCAGTCTCATCATGGGTGGGCCGCTGTCGATTCCAAAGATAGTGAAGGATCCGAGCACGCAGTTCTTTTTTACCTATTTCGGGACGCGCGCGCGCAACCCAGAGCTGTTTACTGAAACCGTCCCTACCGAAGCCGAGCGGCAAGGCAACTTTTCGCAAGCCACGCAGTCACTCGGGACAACGTCGATCAACGCGCCAGTCGTCCTGTTTAATCCGGCGACTCACCAGCCGTTTGTGAACAATGTTATTCCTTCCAGTCTGCTGAATCCTATCGCGCTGGGCCTTCTGCGCTACTATCCGCTTCCGAACGAGCCCGGCAACGCGAACAATTATCAATACGAAACGGCACAAGTAGGAAACACGAATAACTTAGGCCTTCGAGTTCAGCGAAACGTTACTCAAAAGGACCGGCTCTCCGGCAATTTCCAGTACCAAGACCGAAATGGCACGACGGCACAGCCGTTCGGATATTTCGACACGACCAGCGGATATGGCATGAACCTGCAGCTCCAGTGGACCCGTACTCTCAGTGCGACTGCGCTGAGCAACGCTCAAGTCAGATTCAATCGCAGCACAACTGACCTTACGCCTTTCTTCGCTCTTGGGCCGAACGTTGCGGCGGAACTGAACATCCCAGGCACGTCATCAAATCCGATTGACTACGGGCCGCCTACTTTGAATTTCACCAACTTTGGCGCGCTTAGTGATGCAACGGCCGCGCTGACTCGCAATCAGACGCAGAGCGGGACCGAAAGCGTCAGTCTATTGAAGGGCGTGCATGCGGTGACACTCGGCGTCGGTTACACGCGAGCTGATTTAAGTACTCGGACTGACCCGAACGGACGCGGCACCTTCAACTTCACCGGCCTCGCAACCAGCGCCATTGGCCCAGATGGAAGCCCCGTTTCCGGAACGGGTTACGATTTCGCTGATTTCTTGCTTGGTTCTGCCCAGTCCAGTTCCATTCGCTATGGCGACACGAGCAATTATTTTCTGCAGAATCAATGGAGCGCCTACGCCCAGGACGAATGGAAGATACGGCCGAGCCTCACTTTGCTTTTTGGCGTGCGCTACGAATACTTTTCTCCTTTTAGCGAAAAGTACGGGCGAATGGCCAACCTCGACACTGCTCCCGGGTTCACGAATGTAGCACTTGTCACCCCAACTCAACCCGGACCTTACACGGGTGCATTCCCAAGCGGGTTGATCAATCCGGATTATGAGAATTGGTCTCCACGTGTTGCGCTTGCCTGGAAAATTCCAGGCATCAAGCGATCCACGATTTTCCGTGCCGGCTATGGAATCTATTACAACGGCCAGGCGTACGTTCAATTCGCCTCACAACTAGCGCAGCAGCCGCCGTTTGCAACGTCCAATACTAATCCACCGAGCTGTCGACATTGAGACAAGGCTTTCTTACAAGCAAGCCGCGTGACATTACGAATACGTTCGCTGTCGACCGCGGCTATCGCACACCTTACGCGGGGACTTGGAACGCCACCCTGCAACACGAGTTACCCGGGGGATTCTTTGTGGAGCTTGGGTACCTAGGCACCAAGGGCACGCATCTGGATGTCAGAACACTGCCGAATGAGCCCCCTCCTGGCAGCGGATTCTCACCCACGGAGCGGAACCAATTGGGTCGTGCGGTTGGCTTTATTTACGATTCCTCCGTTGGCAACTCTATCTTTAACGCCCTGCAGGTTCGCGCCGTGCGGCGATTCAACAGAGGCATTTCTGTCAATGTGTTCTACCAGTTTGCGAAATCTATCGACGATTCCTCAACCTTCGGTGGCGTCGGCAATACCGTCGCACAGAATTGGCTCGATATAGGGGCCGAGCGGGGACTCTCGAGCTTCGATGTTCGGCATGAGCTGAATGCGAGCTTCGTGTGGACTTCACCAATCGGTGCTGCTGGGTCGCGCTTTGCTCCCGACACCAAAATCGGAAGATTACTGAAGGATTGGCAACTCAGCGGCGCTATTACAGCGCAAACAGGAAATCCTCTCACCGCCCGCGTGCTTGGTAACACCGCTCAGCTTGCGCAAACCGGCGGGATAGGGAGCCAGCGCGCCGAAGCGACCGGCCAGCCGATTGAGACAGGCTCCGGGTTTTTCAATCTGGATGCCTTTACATTGCCGCCTCCGGGGGCCTACGGAGATGCAGGACGCAATACTATTCCAGGTCCCGGACTGTTCTCCTTGAATGTTGCTTTCGCCAGATCGTTTCAGCTCAGCGAACGGCGGCGCTTGGAGTTCCGCGTCGAGGGAAACAACGTACTGAATAACGTCAACTATACGGGTCTCTATACGGTTGTGAATGCTGTCAATTACGGCTTGCCAAATGCAGCGGGCGCGATGCGCACACTTGATGCTGTTGTGAGGTTCCGATTTTGAAATTCCTAACTCTCGTCGTGATCGGCGCTTTGGCGCTTCAACCGATGATGCCTCAGCAACAGCCAACCTTTTCTGCCACGACAAACGTAGTCATCGTCAATGTGACGGTGCTGGATCGGAGCGGCAAGCCCATTGAACACCTGACCAAGGATGATTTCGAGTTATACGAGGACGGGAAGCTACAAAAATTGCAATCGGTCGATTTCCAGCACTTGAACGACAACGTCCTGCCGCCGATGAATCAACTGAAGCAAAGAACAGACGAATCAGCATCGTCGAACCAACATAAACCGGTCACCGAAACCTCAACTTTGAAGGGCAATATGATCACGAAATATCAGGACCGGCGGCTGATCGTAATGCTGTTCGATTTTTCCTCAATGGAACCTGCCGAGCAAATTCGATCGAAGGAAGCAGCAATTAAATTTCTGATGACCCAGATGACCGCGAGCGACATGGTATCAATTATGACCTTCGGCACGGTGCTTCAGACCGTTCAGGACTTCACTTCCGACCGTGATTTGCTCACTGCGGCGATCAATAGGTTCCGCATCGGCGAGTCCAGCGAAAATGCGGCAATGGCTGATACCGGTGCGGATGCTCAAGATCAAAGCGGCCAATTCGTCGCTGACGAAACGGAGTTCAACATCTTTAACTCGGATCTGAAACTGGCGGCGCTTGAAGACGCGGCGCGGCGTCTTGCGCAGTTTCCGGAGAAGAAGGCGCTGATCTATTTCTCGAGCGGCATCCAGAAAACAGGCGTCGACAACCAGTCGCAGCTGCGAGCGACGGTCAACACAGCGGTACGATCTAATGTAGCGTTTTACCCAATCGATGCGAGAGGTCTGGTGGCACTCGTGCCGGGTGGAGACGCGACGCAAGCGGGTGCAGTCGGAAATAATCTGTATAGCGGTGCGGGTCAACGGACGCTGAAAGAGAATTTCAACAATCAGCAGGAGACGCTCGGCACTCTTGCGCTTGATACCGGCGGAAAGGCGCTCCTCGATTCGAACGATCTCGCGCTCGGCATGAGGCAGGTTCAAAAAGATTTCTCGAGCTACTATGTCCTCGCTTATGCCAGTTCCAATTCTGCTCAGGACGGGCGCTATCGGCGCATCCAAGTTAAGCTGACGCCTCGCGTTGGCTACTCTCAAAGCGAAGCTCGACTACAGGCAGGGCTACTACGCTCCGACCACCTTCGGGCGTATGCGAGACGTCGATAAGGAAGCCCAGCTTCAACAAGCTCTCATGGCCGATAATCCGGTAACTGATTTGCCGATCGCGGTTGAGATTGATTACTTCCGGCTCGAGAAGGCCAAATACTTCATCCCGATTTCGGTGAAGATTCCCGGATCGGCCCTCGCCTTCCACGCCAAAGGTTCGAAACAAGCTACCGAGCTCGATTTCATTGCCGAGGTCTTCGACACAAAAAACAAGTCCGCAGCAACTGTGAGAGACACGATTCCTTTAAAGGTTAACGATGTCACCGCGCAAGAGGTGGTTCGCAAGAGTGTTCAATACGACACAGGCGTAACGCTAGCGCCCGGCAACTACAGGCTGCGATTCGTCGCTCGCGAGAACGGGGAAGGAAAGGTGGGCACATTTGAGTCGCCCTTTACAGTGCCGGACTTGGCGGCCGGTAATGCCCTTCGCGTGAGTTCGATCGTCCTGAGCAATCAGCGGGAGCGAGTGGATCAGCAAGTTGCGGGCGTAAAGAACAAGCAAAAGCTGCTTGCAGTCAATCCATTAATCGATGACGGCGGGCAGAAACTCGTGCCGAACGTGACAAGGGTGTTTCATCCCGGTCAAAACATGTTTGTTTATCTCGAAGTTTACGATCCGATGATCCCAGCGAGCTTGCCTGAAAATTTCCGCGTAGCGGATGTCGAGGCGAGTATCGCGCTCTATTCCGATCAAAAGAAAGTCTTCGAATCGGCATCAGTGCGAGCCAATCGGTTTAGCGCGAAACGCGACGGCGCCGTGCCCGTCTGGCTTCAAGTTCCGATGTCCAACATCGAACCCGGGAAGTACAAATGCCAGGTAAACCTGATTGACGAGCTCGGCCGCAAATTCGCATTTCCCCGAACGGAACTCGCGGTTGTAGGAACTGGACTATCGTGAACTCGGAGCCCAGAGCGAAGCGACGAGTTCAACTTCCGTTTAGAAGATCGCGCTACTAGAAAAGATGTTTGAAAGCTTTCCCGATGCCCTTGGCTACTTTGCCCGTACCCTTTACAGTACCGACACCAACGTCCTTGCCAGCACCAGCAGCGCCTTTGCCGACGGAGGTCGCGGCGTCAACGGGGTGCAAAGTTACGAGATCGCCTGCTCCCTTCGCCGTGCCTTTGGCTAGACTACCTGCTCCCTTACCTGCGCCCGCGCCGATATTTCCCGCGCCGTTTCCAATCTCCTTCGCAGCTCCGGGGCTCTTTTTCGCTTTCTTTTCTTTTTGAACGGTGGTTTGAGTGGTTGTCGATTGCTGGTCCGCACGCGATTGTGCGCTGGCGAAGGTGGCAAAAAGCAAACCAAGCAACGCATTCCGGATCAGCTTCGCTGTCGCCATAACATCTCTCCTAAGATCGCAAAGTGGTCACTTATAAGATGAAGAACTGGCTGTCAGGGTTCCACGTTTGAAGGCCGGCCGGCCGGTCATATATAGAACGAGTCTAGCGGAAGATCCTTAGATGTTGCGATCTGCTTCTTGCAACGCTCGCACTGAGGGAGCATCGTCCCCGACTTCTTGTTCATTGCCCACCTTGTTCTATGTCCGAACATCCAGCAGATCAGTTTCATTGCGCTCTCTCTTTCTGTCTTCCTCATCGTCAAGCTTTCCGGCCGCAGCTACCTAGGCAGTGCTACAAATCGAGTTGTAGGGTGTACCGTATGGCGCAAGCTCGGGTTCTTAAAGCAACGCTGTGGGTTGGGTTAGCACTGACTGCGGCCGCTGCCTGGCCCTGGACCGCTTCCAAGCAAGGTGATAACGAAGGGGCGCGAAGCGAACTTGAAAATGCCGTGCAGCTCGACTCCAAAGTTGCTCGCGCCCATTACGAGCTAGGGCTCGAGGACAAGAGAGCTCGCTACGCACTGGCGAGGCTGCTCCAGGCCAGAGCGACGACGCCGCCCAGGCGCAGTTTTCGGAAACCAATCAGCTCAACCAGCGTTGTTCCTCTCCCGCTCCGCTTCTCGAAGCGGACAGATACCGTGCTAATTAGACCGGACAACCACCGTGCTACCGACAGAGAAAAGACTCCCAGGAAAAGACGTGCCAGTGACGCCCCCCTGCGCATTTTGATATACTCTTGCTCAAGAAATTTAGGGGCGCAGGTAGCTCAGCTGCCTTTGCAACATTAGGGCTGCCTGACGGGAGGCTATATATGTTTACGCATAAATCGCAGGCGGGGAGTGTGCGGGCAATCGAGTCGGCACCGCTGTCCCCAATCCATTTCTTCAAAACCGCCAGTTGGTGTCTGCTGGTCCTGCTTCTGTTGCTTCCTCTGCCCATCTGGGCGCAGGCGATAGGTGCGATTACGGGAACGGTAACCGATCCCTCCGGGGCAGTGATTCCCAACGCCAAGGTAACTGCTACCCGCGTCGACACTGGCGTTTCGCAATCCACCGTGACCAGCGGTGCCGGCAATTATACGATTTCCAATCTGGTGGTCGGCACCTACAATGTCAGGGCGGAAGGCCCGGGATTCAAGAGCGGAAGCGCCACCGGGATCACATTGGACGTGAGCCAGACGCGCCAAATCGATTTCAAGCTGACCTTAATAGGAGTTGCATCCACCGTGGAGGTGACTGCCGCTCCCCCGCTGATCAACACGACAGACGCAACGATCAGTGGCTTGGTGTCGGAAGAGCAAGTGCAGACGCTGCCGCTGAACGGGAGAAACATCTCAGGACTGGTCCTGATGCAGCCCGGTGTCGTGCAAAACACGGGCTCAATGGGATGGATGGCTCCGGCAGGGCAGTGGATAGGCAATGGCAATCGAGGTGAAACCGCCGTCGGCACTTTGGATAATTCGGATATCAGCGATGCCGAAATGGGCACGCTTCAGTTTACAAATCTCAACCTGGACGCCATTGCCGAATTTAAAGTCCTTCAGAACAATTACTCGGCCCAATACGGCCAGGGCGGCGGCACCATTACCCAGATGGTCAGTAAGAGTGGCACCAACGAATGGCACGGCAGTGCGTTTGAATTTGTGCGCAACAGCGTATTTGACGCGCGGAATCTTCGCCACATCCGTACCGCCTTTCAAGCGAAACGAATTCGGCGCGACGTTTGGCGGCCCCATCAAGAAAGACAAGACATTCTTCTTTGTCGAGTATGCCGGTCTGAGACAACGCCTGGGCGAGCCGAATATCGTCGCCGTTCCAACCGCGGAGGAGAGACAAGGCATTGTAACTCTTAACGGCTTTACTTACCGGGTACCTTTGAATCCCGTCGCCAGCGAGATTCTCAATAAATATCCGATGCCCAATCAGCCGAGCGGGCTCTATGGGGCTAACACTTTCAACTACATGTTCTCGCAGCCGACCAACGACGACCAATATTCCGTGCGCGTAGACCACCACTTTGCAAACGACACTCTGTTTGTGCGAGCGTCTCACGCGAACCATAACGCTTTGGAAACCGATCCCTGGGCGGCGGTACTGGGTGGTACAAACTTTTCCACATCCAACGTCGGCAACGCGCGTAATTATACGATCAGCGACACTCATCTTTTCTCCCCCACGTTGTTTAACCTCTTCGCATTCACGCTGAATCGCGGCATCGAGGGGGTGCCGGAAGCTCCCGCAGAGAAAGACACCACTGCAATCGGCTTCCAGGACGGCAGCCTCCAGGGTTGGGGACCCGACACATTCGAGACGAAATATGTCGTCACGCTGTTCGATTACAAAGACGACATCACTTGGAGTAAGGGCCGCCATACGATCTTGCTAGGCGGACAGTTTCGCCGGGAGTGGGACAACGGCACGGGCGTGACTTCGATCGGCCCAAGCGGCGTGTATTTCTTCAACGCAGGCACGCCTCTGACCGCAGCCATCACCTCGACCGACGGCGGTCCTTCGTTACCCGTGGGTACACCCAGTCCAAACGGTTTGGTCAGCATGATGGAGGGCAATGACGTGAACTATGGACGTGCGACGACCGTGCCGGGGTATGGTCCGCCAGGAGGTGGCGAGGTATGGTGGGGCCTGCGCCGCTGGACGCTCGCCGGCTATATTCAAGATGACTATAAAGTCAATCAAAGACTTACGCTAAATTTGGGCCTCCGCTATGAGTACGCGTCGGTTCCCTCAGAGGTCGGCGACCGCTTTGCGGGACCGGCGGACTACAGCAGCCTTTACGGCCATTTTGTCGTGAACCCCCAGCCTTTGTGGAAGCCGGATTATGTTGCCGGGAATTTTGCTCCGCGATTTGGCATGGCGCTCAACCTGGGGAAGAACACGGTTCTGCGAGGCGGGTTCGCGCTTTTCACTAATATGATCCCCACCGTTTATCCAGACCAAGCCCTGGTAAATTTCCCGCTTGCTTCGCTCAATTACCTGCCCAATGCGCCGTTTTCGTTAACGCCGCTCCCGGTTTCTCTTCCGGTTCTAACCAGCACCTCCGGACAGCCCCTGGCCGCCAGTGGAAACTCAAAAGCAGTTCCACCCAATACCCCAGTGAACATTGCGCCTTATGCGGCCATCCTCGGCCCGCTAGGCGGCGATTATCCCTCCGACCAGATGAGAAACGGGTACACCATCAGTGGAAATGTCACACTGGAACACCAGTTTCCTGGCAGCGTTGCCGTGCAAGCTTCGTACATTGCCAATAACGGCGTTGGACTGTATAACTCGGTCTATCCCAATGCGTTCAACGGTGCGGAATCGCAGTACACGCCATACAGCAACATCACTCCCGGGCTGGGCGAACTCCAGGTGTTCTACAATGGCGGCCATTCCACCTATAACGCACTACAGTTGCAGGCGCGAAAGATCTCGGTTACACACGGATTGCAGTTCCAAGCAATTACACTTGGGCAAAGGATATGACCGATTCCGATGCCGTATGGAGTTCCGGGTGGGTGAGTGGCGGGATCAGCCAGAACAATCCGCAATGTATAAAGTGCGAACGAGCTCCCGCAAGCTACAGCGTTGCCCAGCGCTTTGTGGCCAACTTCGAATATGATGTTCCCGTGAACAGTTGGGGTGGATTCTCGCGGCTCCCGGCTCGCCTGACGCAGGGCTGGAAGATCTTGGGCATTTTCACTGCACAATCGGGTCTTCCCTTTACGGTCGCAGGGCCTTACGGCACCTTAGAATACGGCTACGACTCCTTCAATGGTTTCGGCGCCAGACCGTTCCTGCTTCAGAAGCCAACGCTAGCTCCCAGCGGCGGCCCACAGTTTTTCTCCAATGCCGTAATTAACGGCACTAATTATGGGGCGAGCGACGGATTCTTCAGCTTACCTACCGTCACCAGTCCCGTGAGCGGAAATGCGGTGCTGCCCGCCCCAGGAAATTTGGGGCGCAACACGTTCACCGGTCCCGGTTGGTGGAATTTTGACTCTTCGCTGGTCAAGGACACCAAGATCGCCGAGTCCATACAACTCCAGTTTCGGGCCGAGTTCTTCAATCTTCTGAACCATGCCACATTCGGGACTCCCGGCCAGATAATCGGCTCATCGGCTTTCGGCGTTTCTACCGGAACGGCAACGACTGAGCGGCAGATCCAGTTTGGGCTGAGGTTCATTTTCTGATATCGGGCAGCCCTGCCGAGCCTCACGCTCCACTCGCGAGCGAAAGCTCGTTGAAGATACTGGTGTAATGGCGAATCAAGGTCATGATCGGCGAGAAGCTCTGGAGATGCTTGCCTTGGCAGCTCTGGCCAGCCAATTCCCGGGATTCAGTAAGTGGGCTTGCGCGGCTCAACATGCAACGGATCACGCGATGAGTATGGCCGCGCAACCCAGGCCAGCAGCTTATCGTCCGCAATTCTTCTCGCCAGACGAGTACGCACTCGTGGATCAACTAACCGGGATAATCATTCCGAAAGATGAGAGTCCAGGAGCGAGAGAAGCGGGAGTAAGTGAATTCATCGATTTCATGGCAGCGCACGATCCCAAGATTCAGCAGCCGTTCCGGGATGGAGTTCGATGGCTGAATGAGCAGGCGCGGAAAACAAATGGGCGTGACTTTGCGCGTCTCTCGGCGGAGCAGCAGAATGTGCTGCTCAGAACCGTGGCATATCGACGAGCACGATCCGCCGGAGCAAAGGGCCGGCCATGAGTTCTTTCTTTTGGTACGGCGCTATACAGTCATGGGTTATTACACAAGCCGCGTGGGGCTGGAGGAACTCGACTTTCCTGGCTTCAAGTTATACACGGAGTCGCCAGCCTGTCCTCACATAGGACGATCCGGAACACCGGCATTTACCGCCCGCGAGGTACTGAAATGCCTGAACAAATTTACGACGTTATCGTGATAGGTACAGGCGCTGGCGGCGGAATGGCGATACATGCTCTGTGCCAGGCGGGCGCTAAAGTGTGCGCGTTGAATGGCAGCCGACGGCTCGATCCACGCAAGGATTTTCGAAACCACCGCATGCCGTATGACATGAAGTTTCGAGGTTTTGGCGATCCCAGGAAAAAGTATATCGGCTACATGGACAACGAATACACGGAAGGCATCTGGGAACACGATATCGTGTACACCACCGCGCCGGGGACGCAGATGGTTTTGGCCCCGTTGTTTCGCAGTTGGCGGGAAGACTAATTTCTGGGGACGCTCGTCCGCGCGTTTCGGACATATCGATTTTCGGGCGGCTAGCCGGGATGGCTATGATGTTGATTGGCCAGTGAGCTATGAAGAAATTGCGCCCTATTACAGTCGAGTGGAGCGCATGATCGGTGTGGCGAGCACGGTGCAAAACCGTCCCAGCAATCCGGACGGCGAGTATCTGCCGCCCATGAACTTCCGCTGCCTCGATCATATTCTTCAGAGCGGAGGCCGCAAGATCGGAATTCCGTATCTTCCGGATCGCATCGCGCAATTAACGGTTCCGCACGCGGGGCATCCGTCGTGTCACTACTGCGCTAACTGCACGGACGGTTGCGACGTTGGCGCGTTCTTTTCAACCCCGTGGTTCTTCCTGCCGCAGGCCGAGAAAACGGGCAATCTGGAAATCCGAACCAATGCGCTCGCAAAAAACATACTAACGGACCGCAATGGCCGGGCGGCGGGCGTGAGCTACATTGACCGCCAAACCAAGCAGGAAGTGGAGGTCTTTGGCCGTGCTGTGGTAGTGGCAGCCTCGTGTATAGAATCCGCACGTATTCTGCTGAATTCCAAGTCGCGCCATTGGCCAACAGGCATTGCCAATTCGAGCGGCCAGCTCGGCCGAAATTTGTGTGACCACCTGTACGGGACAACGGCGCGCGGCTATCTGCCGCAATTGCTCGGGCAGCCCAGCTTTCCCGATAATGTTTCCTCCAGTACCGTTGCGTGGATGCCGCGTTGGCAGAATCTCGAAAATCCGCGGCAAGGAAAAGTTCATTCGTGGCTATTCGGTTTATCCCGACGGAGGCTGCACCGAATTTCCCTGGTACTTCGATCAAATCGAGGGCTTCGGCCGGCAGTTCAAGCGCGAGATCAAACGGCGCTACCCGACGCCAGCCAGCTTCTATATTCAAGCGCCGACCCAGCGCAGCGACTCGAATTATGTTGACATCGATCCGGTTGTAAAGGATGCATACGGCATTCCGGCAGTGCGGATTCATTTCGAGTGGGATAAGAACACGCTTTAATGTGGGAGCACGGTAAACAGGCTTGCGAGGACCTACTTCGAGCGAGCGGCGCAGAATACCTCGGTGCCGGAGAAATCGACGTACCCGGAACCAGTTTGCATGAGACGGGTACGTGCCGCATGGGGAATGACCCCAAGAAGTTCGTAACGAACCGATTCGGGCAAACACATGATGTGCCGAATCTCTATGTAGCGGATGCCAGTGTTTTCCCGAACTGTACGGATAAAACGACAACGATTTCGATCCTCGCATTTTCGCTGCGGGCAACGGAGCACCTGATCGAAAACTTAAAGAAGAGCTAACGAGCGCGAAACGTATTGCACGCGGAAATTTGGCCTGATGCAAGACCGCGCTTGAACCATCCGACGCGCTGAGACGACGATCCATGCGTGAACGTTTCAGGACTTACGTGTCCGGTGGACATTCTTTGTAGGCGATCGTCACCAACTGCCGCCGCGGCGCCCAGAGCTGAGGCGACGTCACTCGCGTCTATGATCTTTCGCTGCTCGGTCGAGTTGGCCCAAATGCCCGCGAAACAATCCGCTTGCAGCTCCAAACGAACGGATAATGGATTCCTTTCGTCAGGTCTGCGCTGTTGAAGCTGCCGGACTTTCGGCTCGATTCCTAATAATTTCTGCACGTGATGCCCGATTTCATGCGCAATAACGTAGGCTTGCGCGAATTCGCCGGGAGCGCCAAATCGGGTCTTGAGCTCATGGAAGAAACTGAGGTCGAGGTACACCTTCTCATCTTCCGGACAGTAGAACGGGCCGATCGCGTCTTGCGCCATACCGCAAGCGGATGGGTAAGAATTTCGGAACAGAACTAACTTTGCGTGACGGTACGGAATGTCTTCGGCTTGCGGCAGAATGCGGCTCCAGTTTCGCTGGACATCATCAAGAACGAATGAAATAAACTGCACTTCGGGCTGTTCGCGCGCATCTTGCTGCGTGTCAGGAGCGCGGTGGACTACCTTTGAAGAGGGCGCTCCAGAAAACAAGACAAACAGGTTTCGATGGAAAAGCAGACTTAGCAGTCCGATAATAATCGCGCCGCCGATGCCTAAATGTCCGAATCCGAAGCCCCCACCGCCTCCGCTGTCATCGCGTCGATCTTCGATGTCATCGCTTACACCGCCAGGAGTCCACCTCATAGATTCACAATAGAGCTGACGTGGTCAATCCACCATCGATGGTCAGACATTGTCCAGTTAGCCACGAGCTTTCATCGCAAGCAAGATAGAGCGCCCCATAAGCAATATCGATGGGCTGCCCGAGGCGCCCGATCGGATGCATCCGTTCCCATGCTGCGCGCAACGCGGCCGGATCTGAAGAGCGTTCGAGCACCTGAACATTGAGCGGCGTTTCCACCGTGCCAGGCGCGATGCAGTTTACTCGTACGCCTCGCCCGGCGTATTCTCGCGACATCTGCCGGGTGAGACTGAAAATCGCTCCCTTGCTGGCCGCATAGTGGGGATAACCTGGGAAGCCCAGGATGCCCTGTACCGATGAGATATGGACGATCGATCCGCGGCGCGCCTCCAGCATTCCTGGAAGAATGTATCGCGAAGTGAGAAACATGCTCGTAAGGTTTACGCGAAGGATCCGTTCCCATTCGCTCAGTTCCATTTCGTGAAGCGCTTCTTCGGCGGCGATTCCCACAACATTCGCCAGCACGTCAATGGTTCCAAATTCTTTCGTTCCCGCTTCGACCAGCGCACGAACATCGCTTTCCTCACTCACATCCGTGCGCCGAAATAAACAGCGCCCACCGCGCGCGCGAATTCTTTCGGCTGTCACGCTTCCATGCTGCTCGTTAATGTCGGCGGCCACAATGGCGGCACCTTGGCGGGCAAAAAGTTCGGCAATTGCCTCACCGATTCCCATCGCCATACCGGATACGAACGCGACGCGATCTATCAAACGCATTGGTGAAAAGAGCGTAGCATGGTCACGCAATCCGGAAGGACCAGGCCAGCGTACAGAATCCAAGAATCAGCAGGAGCATTCCAATAAATACAATTGCGAGCGTTCTGAGATGCACGCCACGCCACTCGCCCGTAGCGAATCCCCAGACGTTCGAAACGATGATGATTGCCGACATAAACAGGGGCCAACCAAGAATCGGACCCATTTCTGCCATGGCCGAGGAAGCAGTTCCGTATATCGCAAGGCTGCTCATCCAAAGGACGCCCATGAGTGCGCCGAGCAACCAGTACAATCCGGTCCCAGGCAGGACAAACAATCGCAGGCTTTGGTTTTTATGCCAAAAATAGGCACAATATGCGAGGTAAGGAATAAGAGTTGCCGTCAGTAGGGGTGGCCAGATTACGTTAGCCTGCCTGGCAGCCCCCGTGCCTTGAGCGGCTGCGCTGGCCAACAACGGACCGCCAAACGCAAGCCCAAAATTCACGAGCGGAGATCCGAGACCCGCGACGATGGCATACGCAAGGCCGACTTTGAAACGAGTTCGATCTGTCGGAGGCTGACCCGGCACCGGGGCGGTTTCGATCAGTTGCCGTTCCTTCGCGCGTCCAGCAATCGCGCATACGACGATGCCCAGCACAATCACGAAAATGCCAGCTTCGACGATCAGACCCTTCCGAGTAAATACCTGTTCGGGATGAAGTGAAACAAGAGGAACCAGTGAACCGACTGCGGTCGAGATTCCGAGGGCAATTGCGAAGTTCAATGCGATGCCTATCGCCTCGACGCCCAGGCCGAAACAGAGTGCGGCGATGCCGTAACCTGCTCCGAAGCCGATCACGCTAATAAGTGTGCGTGAGCTCGCGCCCCCATACACGGCGAGCAAGTGAGGAACTGTCAGGATTGCAAGCGACCAAGGAACAATGAAGAATGCCACCACCGCCCAGATCGCCCAAAGATTTTCCCATTTCCAGCGCGCAGCATACTTCGTGGGTGTGGCGAAGCTGCCATTGAGAATGCCTGCGAGAAGCGCGAGGAGAACTCCCCCCGAGACGCTCATGCGTGACGGCTCGTGCCGGATTTGGAAACATTTGCCCGGTACTCCTCACGTCCTTGGATGTCCGCCCTAACGTGATAAACCGGTCCGCCGATGTAGCCGTTGGAGGGGTCGTAACCCGGTGGAGAGAGCGATAGAGAGTCGGTCTTAGCCGCCGATGTCACAAACATGTCCGAGAAATCCGGGCCGCCGAGCGTGACCGAAGAGCTTTGTAATGCAGGAATTTCGATGCGCCGTTCGATTTTTCCATCCGGATCGTACCGAATCACACAGCCGCCAAACCAGTGAGCGCACCAAACGAATCCTTCTGCGTCAACCGTAAGACCATCTGGAATGCCTTCTGAGCGCGGAACCTGGACGAACACGCGACGGTTGCGAAGAGTTCCGGCCGCTCGCTGCCAATCGTACGAATAGATCCGGCGTACTGCAGAATCGACAAAATAGAGCGTTCGGCAATCTGGAGAGAATCCAAGTCCGTTCGAGAGCTGAAACCCTTCATCGACAATCTGTACCGAACCGTCAGTATCGACGCGAAAGAGACAGCCGACGCCTTCGACAAATTCTCCACGTTCATCGCGAAGATAGGAACCGGAGTAGACGCGGCCTTCAGCGTCGGCAACGGAGTCGTTCATGATGCATTTGTGTCCGTCGATTTCCTTCGCCAGAAGAGTTGGTTTGGACTCTATGTCCCAGAGCCAAATGCCCGTGATGTTCGTGACCACAAATCCACCGGGTTCGTTGAACGCGTAACTTGACACCTGCATGCTTTCGCTGACAATTTCCGAGCGCCGGTCGGACCACTTGTATCGATAGAATCGGCGCCGCGCCAGATCGGTCCAATAGAGGGCCTGTTCGCGGTTGTTCCAAAGTGGCCCTTCGCCGCAAAAGTCGCCGTAATCGGCGATTATATCGATTTGCTCCATCGTTCTTCACTTTGCCTCAACCTACGTAATTGACGAGCGTTCCGATACCCGTAATCGTGATCCGAATCTCGTCATTCGGTTTCAGAGTAAATGAATCAGGCGGCACTATTCCGGTGCCGGTGAGAAGAAAACAGCCGTTTGGAAAACTGTTATTGCGGTAGAGAAATTCGACCAAGGAGGCTGGATCGCGTTTCATGGCCGCAAGACTAGTCGAGCCGGAAAATTCCGTTTGTGCTCCGCGGCGAATTTCGAGTTGAATCTCTGTCGAGCCTGGCAACGGTGAATTTGAAACAAGAATGCACGGTCCTAACGCACAGCTCCGGTCATAAACTTTGGCCTGCGGCAAGTACAAAGGGTTCTCGCCTTCAATATCGCGTGAGCTCATGTCGTTGCCGATCGTGTAGCCCACGATGCGTCCCGCTGGGGTGATAAGTACGGTCAGCTCCGGTTCCGGCACGGACCAGGTCGCGTCGTTACGGACTGCCACCTTGCTGTTCGGACCAGCAACGCGATGAGCGGTTGCCTTGAAAAACAGCTCGGGCCGTTCGGCCGCGTACACGCGGTCGTAGAAATCGCCTCCGCCAGATGATTTCGATTCCTGCATACGCGCGTCGCGACTGCGGTAGTAAGTCACTCCCGCGGCCCACACTTCCTGAGTTCCTATGGGAGCTTGAACATGATCTAAAGCCGCACGCTCGATGGCCTTTGCGCGAACCAAATATTGTTCGAGATGTTCGTAAAGATCGTCTCGCGTGATCAGACCATCCCAAGAGGTGCTCTCAACCGAATAGAACTGCCCGCGCTCTTCGATGAGTGGCCCGTGAGGTGTTCGATATAGTCGCATGTAATTTGCCAGCTTACCGAAATTGAGTATTATTTTGACATTGCCTCTGAGCTGGGCGAGAGGAGCATGTGATGCAAACTCGTGACGCGGTTAGGGATTTCGTCTGCCTTCTGCAACTTCGAACATATTATGAGCCCAGCGCCCAGTCTTCAACTTTCGCCACATTATTCGGCGAGCAGGCTGAAACTCGGATTAGTGCGCTTTGAGACGCTTTGCGCAAGAGCATAGGCCTCAAGGCGGATGTCCCCGAGCGAGATCACGATTCGCCAATGTGAGAAACGCGCTTGCGCGAGATCCCTGCAAACGCGCCGACCTGTTGGAGCTATTCGATACCCACGAATTCTGCCTTGAGTTGTCAGCGCGGGTTCTGGACGTGCGCGCCAGCCGAAATAAAGACAAACTCGCAGAGTTCAGTCCGCGCCTGGAGGCTGTAGAAAACGATTACGAACCGCCGTCGCCTGAAAGCATCTGTGAACATGAGTCATTGGCCGAACGTCTGGCAGGGCTTTTCTTTCTGGATGAGGCGCTCGCGCGGCGAATTGCACTCGTGCTGGAACTTCCCATGCCTTTCACAGTAGTTCTAAACCGCGAGATGGAGTGCATCGAGAGTTCACGGCTCATACGCAATGGGAGACTTGAACCGATCAATGGAGCGACAGCTTGGGAAAAAGCGGCCAATGCAAAGTTGTTCGGCGTCGCTCTGTCGGGCGGCGGTATCCGGAGCGCCACTTTCAATTTGGGTGTTTTGCAGGCGCTCGCGGAACGGCCGGATCCTAGTGGATCGAAACGCATGCTGCATTTGGTGGACTATCTGTCAACCGTTTCAGGTGGCGGCTATATCGGCGGATGGTTACATGCTTGGATCTTGCGCGCGGATGAACACTGCAAGCGAGAGGGCCTGGCGATCGGTTCCGAGCCCGAAAAAGGTATCGACCACGTGTTGGCCGATATGTCGCCGATCGAAAGTCCAGATCCGGAAGCGCCGGAACAGGCCCCCATCAAGTTCTTACGCCGCTATAGCCGGTATTTGACGCCGGAGGCAGGTTTCTTCAGTGCCGACACGTGGACCGCGCTTGCGATCTGGTTTCGCAACACGCTGCTGAATTTGGTCATTCTCATTCTTGCCCTAGGCGCTGTTCTATTACTTCCGCGCGTGTTTCACGGCGCCTTCTATTGGGAGGAGATGAATTCCCACCATTGGAAAGCGCTGGGCTTCACTGTGGGAATGGCGCTCCTGGCGGTGATGGTTGCGGCTGTGAATCTCAGGTCCTTCGACGATTCGAAGCGGCGTCAGGATCGCTTCTGGTATCAGCAGAAAGGTGTGCAAGTGCTGATCGTGCTTCCTTTGGTGTTTGTGGCCGCTTACTTGACGGCTGTAGCCTTTGGTGCCGCTAATGCCGAAGAGAATGGCTCAACCTCGGTTCTCGATCGGTCGTGGTGGGTTTTCGGTTCGGTATGCGCCGGATTGTTCTTTCTACTAAGTATCGTGGGCCGTTATTACAATTGCTGGGCCGACGGGGCCGCTCCGAAGAAACGAAAAGCATTGGCGTGGATCGGTTTGTCCGGCTATTCGTTGCTTACGGGAGCCGTTGCTGCCGGTCTGGCCTTCTTGGCTATCAAGATCATTCGAAGCAATACTCAAGCGGCCTCTTGGAACATGCTGACCCTCGGCACGCCTGCTGTACTCGGTGTATGCGCTCTGGTGCTTATCGCGCATATCGGATTCCTCGGCCGAAATCTACTGGATGATCGCCGCGAGTGGTGGGGCAGATTGGGTGCGTATATCGGCATGTACATGCTTTCGTGGCTCTCTCTGTTTGGAACGGCCTTCTACGGGCCATCGCTAGTGGTTTGGATCTCTCACCACAATTGGGCTTCCGCCACAGGGCTGAGTGGCTGGTTGCTTTCTACGCTGGCGGGAGTAATCTCGGGTTACAGCAAGAACACCGGAGTTGATCGCAAATCGGAAGGGATGAAATCGAACCCTGTTCTCGAAGCGATCGCCAAGGTAACACCATACGTGTTCGTCGTCGGGCTGTTGGTTCTGCTCTCCTATGCAATTCAACTGCTCATCGATCCGACAACCCGGGTGTGCTGTTCTCAACTCGTTCAGACGCGTCACGCCTGGTACCTTGATTTGAGCCCGTTATGGGCTCTTGTGGCCGCCGCGCTAGCCGCGGGCCTGGCATTCGTTCTCGCTCTGCGCGTGAACATCAACGAGTTCTCGATGCACCACTTCTATCGGAATCGCTTGATTCGGTGTTATCTCGGAGCATCACAAAGACACCGGCAGCCCAACCGATTTACGGGCCTCGATCCAGATGACGACCGATGCTTAGCGGATCTCACACCGAAGGTGGATGCGCCGCTAGTAGCGGTTCCGTCTGATCAACCAGCGCGGCCACGCTACTCCGGACCATACGCGCTGGTCAACGCGACCCTCAACCTCGTTCAGGGAGACGAGCTGGCGTGGCAGGACCGCAAGGCACAGTCGTTTACATTCACTCCTGAATTTTGCGGTTATGCTGCGACCCCTACGCGAGAGGTGAACGCCAAATCGGCACCGGATTCGAAAATAGCTAATTACGGCTTCCGGCCCACGCGCCAGTATGCGTATCCCCGCACGGGTATTCACCTCGGCAGCGTAATGGCGATTTCAGGTGCGGCGGCAAGCCCCAACGAAGGCTACAACACGTCACCGGCAAATGCCTTCCTAATGACGGTGTTCAACGTGCGGCTTGGCTGGTGGCTTTCGAACACCCGCCATACGAGAACGTGGCACCGATCTTCGCCACGCTGGGGGCTCCTTTATCTCATCCGCGAGGTTCTTGCCGCAACGAATAATAAGAGTGCTTATTTGTATCTCTCGGATGGTGGCCATTTCGAGAATCTTGGGCTTTATGAGTTGGTGCGCAGGCGTTGCCGTTACATCATCGTCTGTGACGGTTCGCAGGACGGTGAGCTGAGTTTCGAGGATCTCGCCAATGCTATCCGAAAGTGCCGCACAGATTTTGGTGCCGAGATTCAGATCGGCGTGGATACGCTACGCGTAAATGAGAATGGAAGAAGCTCGGCTCATTGCGTGGTGGGGAAAGTCCTTTACAAGGACGGAAAGCAAGGTAAGCTGCTCTACGTGAAGCCGACGTTGACTGGTGATGAGCCGGCGGATATCCTCGAGTACAAATCGGTTCATCTAAAGTTTCCGCACGAATCCACAGTCGATCAATTCTTTACCGAATCGCAGTTTGAGAGCTACCGCAAGCTGGGGTATCACGTCATGGCAAAAGCATTTGGAGAGATCGATCCTGGCGAAGTCGGCCAGCGCCGGCCTGGTCGTCCAATTCCTGCGAAGGCCTCGAACCCGCAAGCAACCTACAACCAGAAGCAGGACCTTGAAAACGTGTTTGAGGACCTCGAGAGAAGGTGGTATCCGGCCAGCCAAGCCAACGAAAAGTCCTTTGGAAAATACGCGGAGAAGTTCGACGAACTGAATGATAGGCTGCGTTCGGATCCGAAACTTCACTCGCTCGGCTATCAGTTCTACCCCGAGTTGGCGGACTGGTCTGAACCTAAGGTGCGCGCAGCCGATCCGGAGAACTTCTGGCCCCAGTTCCATTACTGCACCTCACTCTTCCAGCTCATGGAGGACGTATACATGGATCTCAAGCTGGAGGATAATTTCTCTCATCCCGACAATGAAGGGTGGATCAACACTTTTTATCGCTGGGCAAATTCGGAAACGATGCGACTCACGTGGGCCGTGACAGCGAACATGTTCGGCTCGCGCTTTAGATCCTTCCTGCAGAGGCGGTTTCATTTCGAGCTAGGCGAGGTGAAGATCGAGGACACAGTGTTATCGGAAGGCGATCTGAACAAAATGGATCCTGCCGCTCTCCAGGAGTATCGGCGAAAAAAGAAGGAAGGCGTTGACCTCTATCGATTGCTGATGGAGAGCTCCAGGGGCAAGTTGCCAATCGGTTTCGTTCTGGTCCGAGGAAGAAAGTTGGACTACATTTGGATTGCACCTGGTTTCCGCGCGCTCGGCCTTGGAATTCGCGCGATGTCCGCACTGCTGGTGGACGACCGATTCGATACCCCGACCGATCAGGACATTGATAGCCACAGAGATGTTTACAGACAGTTGATTGCGCGCGCTCGGTTGACGCGGGCGTAAACGCGCATCTCAGCTCAGCAGCGTCAAAGGTGATTCGCTCTCTTTGCGAACCTGACTGAGTTTACAGTCTTGAGGCTTTTTCTCCGGTCGCCAGCGAAGAAGCTTTGTGCCATGCCGGAACCGGTTTCCGGAAAAGTGATCGTATTGCACTTCGACAACCGGCTTCGGCGCGACCGGTTCCCATTCGTCGCTGCGCTCAGTGCTCCAACGGCTTGGCCCGCCGGGCGCAGCCCCGGTAAATCCCGGTGGCTCGATCAGTGATTCCAGATTTTTTGTCAGCGCTTCCTTTTCTGCAACAGCCAATCCGGAGGTAAAACCGACGTGATCCAGCAGTCCGGAATCGTTGTAAAGGCCCAGCAGCAGAGATCCGACCAGCCGCTGTTTTGCGCCGTAGCGAAAACCGTCTACCACGCAATCCGCTGTCCGAAGATTCTTGATTTTCAGCATGGATTTACGTTCGCCAGAATCATACGGCCGATCGACACGTTTCGCGATTATGCCATCGAGCGGTCCCGCCATGCGCTTGAACCAAGACTTTGCGACATCGAAATCACGAGTACGCGGGGAGAGCCGAATCCGATCTTGCCCCTTCAAATATGTCTCCGCAAATCGCTCTAGCTCGCTGCGCCGCTCGTCCAATGCTTGCGCAGTAAGATCCACTCCGCGATCATTCACGAGCAGGTCGAAGAGCATCAAGGTAGCGGGTGTTTCATCAGACAGCTTCTTGATGCGACTCTCGGCCGGGTGAATGCGTTGCAGAAGCGCATCGAAATTCAACGTCCCTTCATGCGTCACGATCAGCTCGCCATCTACCACGAACTTTTTTGTGGGCAATGCGATCAGCGCAGCCGTAATCTCTGGGAAATAGCGAGCTAGCGGTTGCCCGGATTTCGACATGATATTGATTTTGCCTGCATCGCGAAACGCCAAGCAGCGAAATCCGTCCCACTTCGGCTCGTACTCCCACTCCGGGCCGCTCGGAATCTCACGCGCCGTGTCGGCCTCCATCGGAGCATAATCGACAGGCAAGGGAAGGCTCATTTCACGTCCCGTGCTAAATCGAATCCCGAGTAAGCTGCCCATCGATCATGCGCCAGATGTTTCGAGGGTTCGCATTTTGCAATTCAGCCGGCAGGAGATCTTCAGGAAAGGCTTGATAGCATATGGGTCGCGCGAAGCGATAGATGGCGGCTGCACCCACGGAAGTAAATTTTTCGTTAGTTGTTGCTGGATAGGGGCCGCCGTGGTGCATTGCGTAGCCCACTTCCACGCCGGTTGGAAAGCCATTGAAGATGAGGCGCCCGGCCTTCGTCCTCAGAACGGAAACCAGCTCGCGATACTGCTTCAGCTCGTCGGGCATGCCGTGAATCGTAGCTGTAAGACTACCTTCGAGCGCCGCGGCAACTCGCAAGAACTCTGCCTCGGACGAACAACTGACCAAAACTGTAGCTGGCCCGAAGATCTCCCGCCGAAGTTTTTTATTTTCAAGCCATGTGCCCGAATCGGTGACAAGCAAGCCTGCCTGGGCTTCCGTCAAAGCTGGATTGGCTGCACGCGACGCGGTGAAAGCACGAACACCAGCGATGCCGGACGCGCCTTTGAGATCTTCCGTATAGGCTTTGCGGATGGCTGGATTCAGCATAGTTCCCGGCTGCGCTTGCTCAAAAGTTGCGATCAGTTGCTCGGAGAATGTTCGCAAGCTCGAGCTGTCCGACCCGAAAACTAGACCTGGAGACGTGCAAAACTGACCAACACCCAGTAATACGGATCGGAACAGGCCGTCCGCAATAGCTCGCGCATTATTCTTGAGCGCCTCTGGAAGAATAAAAACCGGATTCACGCTGCCCATCTCCGCATAGACTGGAATCGGATCGGGGCGGGCCGCCGCCGCGTTGAACAGTGCGCGTCCAGCTCGTTCTGAACCAGTGAAACCAACCGCTCGTGTCTTTGGATGCGAGGCGAGTGCAAGACTGATTTCAGGGCCAGTGCTGTGCAGCATCGAGAAGGTGCCTTCCGGCATGGAGCTCCGCTTGACGGCTCTCGCGATCGCGCTTCCCACGAGCTCCGACGTGCCTGGATGCGCGGGATGCGCTTTTACGATCACCGGATTTCGAGCTGCAAACGCAGAGGCTGTGTCGCCGCCCGCGACAGAAAACGCCAACGGGAAATTGCTCGCGCCGAACACGGCCACTGGACCGATGGGTTGAAGCATTCGCCGGATATCCGGCTTGGGCTGAGGCTGTCGTTCGGGTAACGGCTTATCGATGCGGGCATCCACCCAAGAGCCTTCTTTCACAATGTCAACGAACATGCCGATTTGATTGAGCGTGCGCGTGCGTTCGCCCTTGAGCCGCTCCGTGTCCAGTCCCGTTTCGTGCGCCGCTCTGTCGATCAGCTCATCCCCGATCGCGCCTATTTCTTCTCGAATCGCTGTCAAGAAATTTGCGATCTGATTCGGATCGACGTGCCCGAATGGGCGTGCTGCAGAATCCGCCAGATCGAGTGCTTTCTCAAGCTCTTCCGAGGTCGCTTCGAAGAAGCGCGCCTCCATCTCGCGGCCTGCCCGGGGGTCATAGGCGGAAAATGTCTTGTTGCCCTTGGACGAGAGTGACGACCCGATAATGTTTTTGCCGTGAATTTCCATATTCGTTAGACGAGAATGAGCCAGCAGGCTACTGCTTCTTTAAGTGTTTCTTCGCGGATGCCAGATCAGTTGCCGAGGGCAATAGCGCGTCCAGATGCGTAACTTCGAGCATTTTATGCAGAGTCGGATTCACTTCGACCAGCATAATTCGGCAGGCCCGTCTGGTTGCGGACGTATAGACGACGGTTAGTTCTCCGAGCCCGGCGCTGTCAACGGTCGTCACTTCCGCGACGCGCAGGATCATACCGGTGACCTTGTTTCCGTCAAGGGTTCGCCGCGCTGTTTCCCGAAGCGTGCTCAGTGTCGGGCCGAGCGTTAACGATCCGGCTAATTCGAGAACTGCAACGTTATCTTCAAGCCGTGAGCTGACTGTTAGTGGCATGGTGGCGGACCGTGTCGCTCCCTAGTACGTTTCGATCTTACGCTGCGGGTATGGCGTTTCGACGTACGCCGAAACCGGGCTCTCATTTCCATTTTTGTCGATGGCCTTTACGCCCAGTACGACTTCATCGATATTCACGTTCGGCAGAGTATAGGTTGTGACGTCTCCCACAAAAATCTGCTTCTCCCAAAGCGGAGCAGTTGTCGGCCGCATCACGACCGCGTAGCCCAACAAATCCGCCTCTGGCTTGTCATTCTGCCAGTTCATTACAGCATCGTATCCCGTTCCACGGCTCAGAGATGACGCGAGCGCGCGGCCCGCAGACGGCGTGGGCGTCTTCAGTTCCGGTGCTTTCGGCGCCAGCGCCAACTCGGCAATAGCTGCCGCGTTTGCCTTGGTGACTAGCGCGGTATACGCGGGAGCGGTATTCGCGAATGTATCGGTTGGGGTGTGCTGGTTCGAAAAATTCTCCACCGGCGTTGTGACTCGGATGGCTGGGTAACCGGCGGCGTTGAAGGAACTGTGATCGCCTCCTCGTCGAAACCGGTCCTGCCGAAAAACGAGATTGATCTGGAATCCCGGCTGATAACGCTCGGCGATCTGCTTCATATAGCGGGCAAGCTGCCGTGAGCTGGAATCATTCGGCTCTTCTGAGTACACGTTGACGTAGCGGTTACACGTCTCGCCGTTACCGGCCACGTCGCTGCCAATGATGTCGTTATTAAAAACGCCTTCAATGATGTCGTGCTTAGCCGCCGCTGCTTCGGCATACAGACCGCTTCCGAATAGGCCGTACTCCTCCGCCGCGAATGCGATAAAGACGATGCTCTTCCTGAACTGGTATCGGCTCATCACACGCGCCAATTCCATCACCGCTGCAGTTCCGCTTCCGTCATCAGTGACGCCCGGCGCTGGTGCAGCTACGGTAGCCTCTGGATCCAACTCTCGCTCTCCATTTGCGGCCTTCCTGTACACCAAGTCAATTGAATCGTAATGGCCGCTTACGAGCACATGCCGCTCCGGCTCACTCGTACCCGGCAGGACGGCAATGATATTCCAGATCTCGACATTGCGGAATGCGCGAGCTTGCTTTGCGAGACGATGCTTATCGAAAGATACCTTCAGCCTGGGACTGTAGCTACGAAACTGTGCGGCAATCCACTCGCGCGCGTGCGCCTATTCCGTGTGACGGATCATCCGTTGCAGAGTAAATGTTGCGCGTTCCAAAGCTCTCGAGCTTCTTCTGAATGTCCGCGATGTTGTCCGCTGAGATCTGAGATATGATTTCCGCGATTTGCGGATTGATGGAATTCGGTGGAGCGTCCGCGCGTAAGCCGTATGCGCCGAAGACAACGAAGAGAATAATTTTAGACATCGTCAGGCACGTTTCAGGCTAACAAGATCGATACGCGGAGTTCGGGTATGAATTTCCATTTCGCGGAGAATCAGGTGGTGTTCAGGCGGCTTTTGGGACCTCCATGGAGCGCGTTTCGGTGCTGGAGACCGCAGTCGCGGAGTGCCGCAGGATGAAATTCTGGAAATCCTGGTGCTCGAATTTGGCTTCGGCGAGCAAAACGTTATATCGATGCAGCTCCTGCTTGCGATTTTCGGATGCTTCGCGGCGAGTTTGATCGGCTTGTTTCTGCTTCTGCGATTTGAACCCAATTTCGGTTTTGCGCTTTTCGGCTCTGAGCTTTAGAAGCTGGTGCCGTCTGAGAATCGATCTCGACGAGTAACAGTCTTTTGCGCGAACACCCCACGTCCGCATTCTGAAGATTCTGGAGGGTACGAATAAACAAACCCGCTCCGACAAGCAGCATGAGGGAAAAGACGATTTGCGAGACGATAAGCGTCTTTACAAATTTCTGCGAGAAGCCCTACGATTGTCCGGATTTGCTCTCTTTGAGATTCGAAATCAGGTCTAGCCGGGCGCTTTGTAGTGCAGGAGCGAGGCCGAAAAATAATCCGGCCAGGATTGAAACGGCGGCAGTGAATATGAGGACGCTCGTATAAAGATGAACATCCAGGGGCAACTGGCCGTTCTGCGCTATGAGATTCAGAAGTGAGCGGCTCCCCCATTGCGCAAATAGCAGTCCTACCACGCCTCCCATAATCGACAGCATCAGGCTTTCCGTCAGGAATTGACGGATGAGCCTGGTCTGCCCTGCGCCGACCGCCAACCGAAGACCTATCTCGCGCCTCTCGCACTTGCACGCGCCAGCTGAAGATTTGCGACGTTCGCGCAACAGATGAGAAGCACGAGCACGACGATTCCCATCAGGATCATCAGCGGCACCGAGAATTCGTGCCGCAAGCGAGAAAAGCCTTTCGCGCCAGAAAAAACTTCAAGCTTTTCTTTAAGGAGCCGCTTAAGCTCTTCCGGGGTCAAAGTAGAGCCGTAAAGCTCCTTAAAAATCTGAGGTGCGAGTACGTTCGTGACAGCCCTTGCTTCTGCTTGTGACACGCCGGACTTCAAGCGTCCCATTATCATGAGCCAACTGACGTGCGCATCCTTCATGTAATTGTGTCCCCTGGATTCGCTTGCGCCTGCATCGTAATGGGGAACCAGATATCGGTCGGGCGGCCAACAATATCGCCGAAGAATTCAGGCGGGGTTACGCCGATGATGGTAAAGCTGGAGCCACTTACCAGCAAGCTTCGGCCGATCACTCCAGGATCACGCGAGAATTTCCGCGTCCAGTATTCATAGCTGATCACAACCACGGGCGCCCCGCCAGCGATGCGAATTTCTTCTTCCGTGAACGTCCGCCCTACAACAGCAGGAACGCCAAGTACAGAAAAGTAGTTCCCGGTCACGAGCCGGGCTCGCGGAGTGCCTCGGCGTGCGCATCCGCATTTGCTCGCGCGCCTCTAGTCCTACATCAAAATGCTCCGTCTTACCTGAAGCATATACATCTGTAAAAACGTGATTGCGCTCTCTGAAACGCTCATAGAACGGATAGGAGAAAATGTCCGTCCCGCCCCGCGCCCTCGTGCAAGCTGCTGACGCGAGTCGGATCCCCGATCAACAACCAGTTCGTTCGGGCTCCGAACCGGCAGGGACCTCAGCATCACTGCGTCCATCAAACTGAATATCGCGGTGTTCGCCCCAATCCCGAGTGCCATCGATAAGACCACGACGGCTGTAAAACCGGGGCTTTTGCGCAGAAGCCTTCCTGCATAACGAAGATCCTGACCTAATCGCTCGATCGACGTCCATCCCCACATCTCGCGCGTGACCTCCTTGATCAGCAACAGATTCCCGAACTCCCGTTGCGCGGATTGCGCCGCTTGTCGAAATGTTTCGCCGCGTTCGACCCCGTCGTGTACCGCCATTCGTAAATGGGCTTGGATCTCGTCATTCAGATCTTGTTCGCGCAGGCGGCGCTTGATCAGCCAATGCCAGAGATTCATAATTGTCCCTCCCCGTCCGCCGAATTCAGAACGCCCGTAATGGCGCTTACTAGCTGCGTCCATCGGTTTCGTTCAGAGGCGAGTTGCTTCTTTCCGGCGGGAGTGAGCCGGTAGTACTTCGCGCGTTGGCTCGTCTCCGTAAGCTTCCATTCGGATTTCACCCATCCCTGCTTCTCCAAACGATGAAGCGCCGGGTAGAGTGAACCTGTCTCGACCCGCAGAAGATCGCCCGAGTTCGCTCGAATTGCATTGCCGATCCCGTAACCGTGTTGCGAGCCCCATTGGAGCGTCTGCAGAATCAACATGTCCAGCGTCCCTTGCAGCAGTTCGATACGATTTTGATAGTGGGTTCTGGACATACCAGCTCTGGACATACGAGCTGTAGACATCCTACACCCTTCGGCCGCAGATTGTCTACAGTCTCGGCGTGTGCACTCGGCTTCCTGCTGCTCGCGTTCATTGGGAGCTCTCAAAACCGGCAAAGCCGGTTACCGGTCTTTGCCCAGCAAATGCTGGCCGCTCATAATTCGGTGAGAGCCGGCCATGCGGTGCCGACTCTGGCCTGGTCAGACGAACTTGCGAAGTATGCGCAGAAATGGGCAAATACTCTCATCGCGACGGGCGAATTTGCTCATAGTCGCAATCCGCGGTATGGGGAAAATCTCTTCGAGATTTCCGGCCGGTCCGCGACAGCATACGATGTCGTGTCTGCCTGGACCTCCGAGGCCAAAAATTACGATTACCGGAACAACACCTGTTCCGGCACATGCGGGCACTACACCCAAGTCATCTGGCGCGACACGAAGCTGCTGGGCTGCGGTGTTGCACGAAATCGAACGCGCGAAGTTTGGGTATGCGATTACGAGCCACCCGGAAACATTGTTGGCGAGCGGCCATACTAAAGCCGGACCGCAATATTGGATTTCACAAAACCTAGCATTCGCTCTGAGAGTATTGTTGCGCCGGGGAATAGCGCCAGCAGATCGTTCCTATCAAGCAGCTTGGAGCTGGTTTAAGAAGTGATCGATATAGAACGCACGTTGTTCTTCACTCGGTCGAACGAGTAGTTGCCACACCGTAAATCTTTTAATTATCGCGGTTGCCATGGTTTTGGAAGGTAATGGATGAATGGAAGCATCAAATGCAGTTCTATCGGAAATCCTCGGTTTGGCGTCTGGACCCAGTAGGATCGACCAACCCGGGCGATTTCTCCAGCGAACCTTTGTTGGTCTGCGCGATCGCCAACGTGCTCGATAACGGAATTGCTGAACACGATATCAAACGCATTTTCCTTAAAGGGCAGCATAAGGCCATCGGCGGCGACGAAGTTTACGGAGCTCCGCACGTCGCTGCAAAGCGCTCGGGAAATTCAGAATGGTAAGACGAGGCCGAACCGTCAAGAACTCCCAGATCTCAGGCGATCCTCCGACATCGAGAATGCGCGTATGAGAGGAGATGTCGAACGTCTTTTCAAACAGCCGCATCCGTCGCGACCGAAAATGCCGAAGGGCTTTTCGAAGCAGATCGGAATGAGGCATTTTCTCTCGAGGATCGTTCGCCGCACTGGCTATATGGCGAGAACGTTACTTCGATTCTTGGAAGCGCCGGGCCATCGACGCGGTCAACTGCCGAGGCGCAAAGCGTGTGAGAAAAGCCATCGCGCTGTTGAGTCGCCCTGCAATGACCAGTGGCTTGCCTGCCTTGAGCGCCGCCAGACCCATTTGCGCCACTGTAGCTGCGTCCATCATGTTTCTACTCTTGAAAAGATTTGTATTTGTGCTGCCCGAGCGCTTGTCGAACTCTGTCTTGGTCGGGCCGGGGCAGAGGGCCGTCACGGTGACTCCGTACTCGCGAGCCTCATTGTGAACCGCTTCGGAGAACGAAACTACGTAGGCTTTGCTTGCGTAGTAGACCGCCATTAATGGGCCGGGCTGGAACGCGGCTGTTGACGCCACGTTCAAAATTTGGCCACGGCGCCGCTGCACGAACCCTGGAAGAAACAACCGTGTCAGATGCGTGAGCGCTCCAACGTTGAGCTGGACCATTTCCATCTGTTCCCGTTCATCAAGCTCCCAGAAGCGGCCCACTAGTCCGAAGCCGGCGTTGTTGATCAGCAGTTCAATTGTCATCCCGGCGCTATTCACTTCATCGAAGACCTCACGCGGAGCGTCCGGAATAGACAGATCTTTCCTAATGACTCGAACAGCACGGCCTGTGCCTTGCTTAATTTCAGTAGCGAGCTCCTCGAGCTTCGACTGTGATCGTGCAATTAATACAAGATCATAGCCATCGCGTGCGCATAAGCGTGCGAAATCGCGCCCGAGCCCGGTGGACGCACCCGTGATGACAGCTGACGGCATGGATTATTGATTGTGACATTACAAGATTCAGACGTCCGCAAGCTTCCTCCATATATTCTGAAGGAGCTTGTCTTTTTTTCGCCGATACGCTCGGCTGTTGACCCTTGCTCTCGCGATTTCAGGCCTGTATCTATACCGACATTGATGGCGTTGGTTTGCTTGGCCGCGACGAGCCCAGGTATGCCGCAATCGGCCGGGCCATGGCCGAAAGCGGGGATCTCATTACGCCTAGGCTGTGGGGTTCGACCCTGGTTCGAAAAACCGCCCTTGTTGTATTGGATGACTGCTGCTGGCACGGTGAGCGGCTTAAATCCGGAACTTGCCTCGCGCCTTCCCGTAGCGCTGCTTAGCTTGGCGTTTCTGGCCGTGTCGTTCTGGTTGCTGCGGCGCGAATTTGACATCGAAGTAGCGGCGCTTTCAATGTCGTTGCTAGCCACCTCCGCTGGCTGGATGACTTATAGCGGGCTATGCTTAACGGATTTGCCTCTAGCGGTTTTTTTTTCTTTGGCTGTCTTCCTAGCGCTGCCATTGCTGCGCGATGAGCCGCAGATCGAGCTCATTCAGCGGCGCTTCGCGCTCATCGGCGTTTGTCTTGGATTGGGCATGCTCGCGAAGGGCCTTGTCCCGCTTGCCCTATGCTTACCGTTTTTGTGGTTTCTGCGCCGCTTCTCGACGTTATTGGTGGCTTGCCTTTGTGGCTTGCCTGATTGTCGCTGGTCCATGGTATGTGGCCGTCTACGCGCGCAACGGGAATCAGTTCCTTCAAGATTTCTTATGGAAACACCACATTGAGCGGCTGTACTCGGCGGCATTGGAGCATGTCCAGCCGTGGTATTACTACTTCCCTGTGCTTCTCGGAGGGCTTTTTCCGTGGACACCTCTCATCGGGCTGCTCGCATCGAAGCGCAGCTGGCGGGATCGAACGCAGACGCTTTCTCGTTGGTGTCTTCTGTTTCGGGTTCCTGCTCTTCAGTATCTCGCTCAATAAACTGCCTGGATACCTGCTGCCTTTGCTCCCTGCTCTGTTCGTCCTAATCGCTCTTCAATTCGAAGAAGTAAGCGCATCGCGAGTACGCCGGCTTTGGCTGCTTCCTTGTGCGCTGCTGATCTCGATCATTCCGATGCTGGCGCGAGCGCTACCTGAATGGCTCAGCGTCTGGCGCTTCTCGTCGTTGCCGATCGGGAGTTTCACGCGAGCAGACGTGTTCTACATTGCCATTCCTGTAGCGGTGGTCTTTGTGGCACGACGCTCGTGGGCTGTCGTCCTACTGGTCGTTTGTGTTACGGCAGGAGCAATCTATTTGAAGGCGGTCGCGTACCCGGTTCTCGATCGGGAAGTCTCGGCACGCGGCTTGTGGCACGAGATTCAAGCACTGCCGGGCAGCGTGTGTGATGCGGGATTAAATCGTGAGTGGCAGTACGGCTTGGCTTACTATCGTGGATCTCCGCTGCCTGATTGCCGTACGGGTCATTTTGATTTCGCGCTCCGGCCTGGACCGCACGGACCGCCGGTTATTGAAGCATTGCACACAAAAAAAGCCGGTCGATCCATTGGATCGACCGGTGACAGGTGACCTAGAGAATCACAACTAGACAGCTTCGACCTTAGCCAGTTGCTTGCGGCGGCTCCATGCACGGCTTGCGCCAGCTATTAGCAAACCCAAGCCAAGCAATGCGAAGCTCGCGGGTTCAGGGCATCACAGTTCGTTCTATGATAAACTCCTGCTTACGCTTCCCGTCAGTTAATGGACGACACGATATCAAAATTCGCGAAATTCAACCCGCTTTTGTTGTAATTAGCTGTCGCCTGATTGATATACGTCGTATCGCCCGAGAACAAGTTCTTTAGGCCCGCGAGTGACGTGGAGCTGGTGATGGAATCGTCCATGATGTCCCAAGCCGCGTGTTGTATGTTGATGCGATTCGTGCCAGAGGCCTGGGTAATCAACGTGTAAAGATAAGCATCTTCCTCGTACTCGGTCCCTTCTGCCGGATGGTACGTGTTGCTGAGGTTTGCGCTTCCGACGGGTGTTAGAATGGCGGTCCAAGGCGTGTTCAACGTGCTCCAATGTTTGTTGTCAACGCACAGTGCAGCGTAATCCATTCCGTTCGCGGAAAGAGTATAAGGACTTACGTCAACTTTTTGGGTCTCTTAGAACGGGATTACCAGCGTTAAGAAGAGTTACACTTACCGGCCCCGCCGAAAGGAGCGCGCCGAACATAAAAAAGCTAAGAATCGATTTCATTTTAGTTCTCCAGAAGTTAAATTTTCAGTCGATTTGAGGCTCAAGAGAACCGCGGTCTCTTTCGGGCCGTCGGGCCTGTTATTTACATCAGGCCCTTGCGTTCAGTTGTTTCGAGTTTAAAGGCGCTAGATGGTGCGGTCCAGTGTCTCCAAGGTTTTAGGGTGTTTGAAAACGGTCAGTACGTAGCATAATTTCGGAGTCTCGGGCACACCTTAGGCCCGCGACGAATAGAACCCGATATACCTTTTCGAATCGGCTTCACCGGTCGGAAAAAGAGCCTAGATCCGGCGTAATACTAAGGCGTGATGTGATATCTAATCAATGGTATAGAGGAAATTATGAATCAGCCTAAGAAGCTTGGAAACAGCGATCTTGAAATTACCCGGTTAGGTATGGGCGCCTGGGCGATGGGCGGTTCGGGTTGGGCATTTTCCTGGGGCGAACAGGACGATAAGGATTCCATTGCGGCGATCCGCGCGGCCCTGGATGCTGGAATGAACTGGATCGATACGGCTGCCGTTTATGGACTTGGGCCACTCCGAAGAGGTTGTCGGCAAGGCGCTTGAAGGTGTTTCAAACAAACCGTATGTTTTCACGAAATGCGAGCGGCGTTGGGACGAGAACGGTAAGATCTTCCGTTCTCTGAAAGCCGATTCTATTCGCAAAGAATGCGAGGACAGCTTGCGGCGATTGAAGATCGACGTGATTGATCTGTATCAGCTCCATTGGCCGGAGCCGACGCCGATATCGAAGAGGGCTGGACCGAAATGGCGCGCTTGAAGGAACAGGGAAAGTGCGCTGGATCGGTGTTTCAAATTTCAATGTCGAGCAGATGAAGCGCGCGATGAAGATCGCGCCGATCACTTCGCTTGCAGCCGCCGTATTCTCTGCTGGCGCGCGACGTCGGAGAGCGAATTCTTCCCTTCGCGCGAGAGAACGGCATCGGCGTGATTGTCTACTCGCCGATGCGCGCCGGACTCCTGACGGGCAAGATGACTAAGGAGCGCGCGCTCAATCTAGCCGCAGGATGATTGGCGCAGCCGCAATACAGACTTTCAGGAGCCAAAGCTCAGCCGGAATCTGGAGCTTGTGGAAGTGCTTCGGAAAATCGGCGATCGTCACGGCCGCACGCCGGGAGAAGTCGCGCTTGCCTGGACGCTCAACAATCCGGCGGTGACCGGCGCAATCGTCGGGTTGCGCCGGCAGATCAGGTGCAGGGCATGATGGGGGCGCTGGCTTTTCGGCTTAGTCCAGAAGAAGTTTCCGAGATTGAAGCCTTCGCTTCAGTCACGTGGCAGTGCGCGAGCCTTTAGTGATCCAATAAACCGGCACCCGCACAAGCACAATGAGTAATCCCGGCCAAGTAGTTGCCGGGCGATAAGCGAACAAGCACACGAGAACCGCCAGCCGCTCCGACGATATAGATGAGCGGCACAACCGGATATCCGAACAGCGCGATACGGCCGTGGGCATTCGGCCTCTTGATCCGCAGCCGAATGACGCCCGCAATCGTCAGGATGTAGAAGATCAGAGCGCTGCCGAGATCACGTAATCGAGCAGATTCTGTACAGGCTTCCGTACGAGCTCGTCGCAGCGTTGATATGTGCGCGGCAGCACCAGTGCCGCCGACCAGATGCCCTGGATCATCAGCGACCAACCCGGCACATGCGCGCGATTCAGGTTGCCTGCGGATTTCGGAAACAGCCCATCCTGCGCCATTGAGTAGTACACGCGCGGACCGGCCAGAACTAAGCGCGTTCATGCAACCGAAAGTGGAGATCATGATTGCCGCGGCCATCAGCACGGCGCCCCAGCCCGGAAAAATCGCCTGCAGCATGGCCGTTGCGACGCGATCGGAAGGGGCATGCTGAATAGCGCTAAGCGGCAGCACCAGCAGATAAGCCACGTTGGCCAGGACGTACAGGCCTGTGACGCAGATGGTTCCCATGGCCAGCGCGCGCGGCATGGTGCTGCCGGGATCTTTCACTTCTCCAGCGGCGAACGTGATGTCGTGCCAGGAATCGGCAGAAAACAGGGAGCCCGATTGCGAAACGCAAATGGCCGCAAACAAGCCGAAGGCTGTCAGCGCGCTCAGTGATGCGGTGAGCGGAGTCACGTCGTGCGGCTGCCAGAAATTTGCCGAAATTGACGGAGACTGCATCGTGGTTCCAGAAAATCAGGCCCAGCAGAATCAGCGCGGCGAGAGCGACCACCTTTGGCGGACGTGAAGAGATTCTGGACGATCTTGCCGTACCGGATGCCTCGGCTGTTGGTCCACGTGAGCAGCGCGATCACAACAATCGCAATCAATTGGCCGTCGAGAGCGAAATGGCGTATCCACTCGAAATGTGAATCGGCGCGATAAGGTAATCGCTCTTCGGAGATCGCCGGCCAAAGGACTCCGGTAAATCGCGCGAAACCTACCGCAACGGCCGCGATCGTGCCAGTCTGGATAACAGTGAATAGTGTCCAGCCATATAGAAAACCGAAGATTGGCGAGAATGCCTCGCGCAGATACACATACATTCCGCCGGCCTTCGGCATCATCGCGGCAAGTTCGCCATAAGAAAGCGCCGCCGCGACGG
Organism: uncultured Acidobacteriaceae bacterium; assembly: GCA_963771565.1. Taxonomy (GTDB): domain Bacteria; phylum Acidobacteriota; class Terriglobia; order Bryobacterales; family Bryobacteraceae; genus Bog-105. The sequence goes on along the minus strand of CAVYUB010000010.1, from coordinate 331,701 downwards.
TCACAACCGCAGTGAATAGCCAAGCCACCAGTAGCCAGCCAGGGCTGCCGATATTGCGAGCCATGTCGGCCGGCACGATGAAAATCCCCGAGCCGATCATCGCGCCCATCACGATCATTGCCGAATCGAACAATCCGAGCTCGCGAATAAACCCGGTTTCGCGATCGACGGTGCTACCCGCGCTCGTGCGCTGTTGCCGTCCATGTGCTCGATCATCTTTGCACTGCAACGGTTGGAGCAGCACGCTCCGATAGTGCCTGATTTACGAGCGTTCGCACCGTTTCCTTTTCCTCGCTGCTCAGCTCGAGCCGCGGCGGCCGCACGCGTCCCGAGCCCATGCCGGTAAGCTCCTGCACATACTTGATGAGCTGTACGAATTTCGGGACCGTATCCATGCGGAGCAGCGGCAGGAACCATTTGTATAAAGTCAAACGCGGCTGTATGGCGGCCTTGCGCGCGCCAGCTCAAACAGCTCGACCGATTCGCGCGGGAAACGCGTTCGCCAGACCCGCAATCCATCCATTTGCGCCCGCGTATACTGCCTCGACGATCAGATCGTCGACGCCACACAAGATTGCTGATTTTGTCGTCAAGAGCGCTTCGCAATGCGGCAATTCGGCGGACATCCGCGCTCGATTCCTTGATTGCATGCAGATTGAAGTGATCGGTAACCAGTTCGGCTACGTGTTCGGGAAGGAAGTCAACGTGATAGGCAATCGGGATTGTTGTACAGCATGCAGGACAAAGGCGTAGCAGTCCAAAATCGCCGCGACATGGGCGCGCATCTCGCGCCAATCGCCCACATACACGTAAGGCGGTAACACCATCAAGCCTTGGCAGCCTGCTGACCGTGCTGCCTCGGCCAACTTTACCGCTTCGGCAGTGCTCAAGGCGGAAATGCCTGCGATCACAGGTGCCCGATTTCGTAACTTCTCGACCGCTGTCTCCAGAATCGAAACTTTTTCGTGAAAGCTCAGCGTTGCACCTTCGCCAAGCGATCCCAGGGCTACGATCCCGGTACAGCCGTTTTCGATTAACCAACCGCAGTGTCGTGCGAAAAACTCGTGGTCAATCGAGCCGTCGACACGGAAAGGTGTAGTAATTGCGGGAATGACCCCGTGCCATTCGATGCTCATCGTTGTTCCATCTCCTCCTTATTCGAACCGTGAGGGGCTATATGGCGTGCGATCCAAAACCGAAGCTTGGTTCAGAATCTCATCGCGAAGCAGACGCGCGGTCGCGAGAGAAGTAGTAACGCCCAGCCCTTCATGTCCGGTTGCCGCGTACACTCGCTTGAATCCTGGACAACGGCCAATCAACGGCAGCCCGTCCGGCGTTCCAGCGCGAAAGCCGGCCCAGCTTCTAATTTGTCGTGCATTCGCTAGACGGGGCATGTATTCAATTGCGCGGCTGAGCATTCGGTCGAGAATCGCTGGCTCTACGTGACCCTCTTCTACCCCATATTGCCGAGACGATCCGATGAGCAGTTCATCCCTCGTTTTCTGCCTTACGTTGAAGGCCACCGAATCGCTTTCAGTCCTGTGCACGCTCTTCAGATATCCCAGCTCGACAATCTGATGTCGCGCAAAATTCGGACCCGCATCCGCTAGCACGATGTGGCCCTTTCGCGCGCGAATCGGAAGACCGGGAGTTAAAACGGAAGCGGCAGTCCCGGTTGCATTGATGAAGCTTCCCGCAGAAAGTGCAGCTGCCATCGCTTAAATGGACGGCCGTGTCGTTCAAGCTCACGGCACGTTTCCCCGTTATCAACTCTGCGTCTTTTTGCAAAGCACTATCCAAGAGAAAGCGTACAGCAAGACGCGGGTCAATGGCTGCGTCCCTTCTGAACCAGCATTGCTCCCGCAAGGGCCGGGCGCAGATTAGGCTCGGCTTCCGCGATTTGTCGTACATCCAGTAGTTCAGCTGCAACGCCATTGCTGTTGTAGTACTCGCATTTTCGCTGTGCCAACTTCAGCTCTTCGTTCGTCTACCGCCACCCATAGCGTGCCGCATTCCCAGTATCCGCACTCACACGGCAGCGAATCAGCAAACGAGCGCCAAAGCTCCAGCGAGTAGCGCGTCAGAACGAATTCCGCTTCGGAATCGCCCATTATCAGGAGGTGACCCATGCCGGCGTCCGTAGCACCGCTTCCCGGAGCGTTCTGTTCAACGATCGCTACGCGCAGATTCGCCCGAGTAAATTCGTAGGCACACGCCGCGCCGATGATGCCGGCGCCGATAATGATGGCATCGTATCCCCCCATCTCTTAAGCGGGAATGCCCCAACGGAAAGGATCGCGCTCATCAATCAGCAGCTCTGCCTCGGCGGTGACGAATGCGGACCCTTTGATAAACGGAACCAACTGACCCTCAACAAGCTGAACGTGTCCTTCGAAGATGCTGCCCGTGACACTTTCCTGGATCCAAAGCTGATTCTCCTTGAGCGCGCCCTCTGCGTAAAGACAGGCCATTTTGGCGCTTGTTCCGGTTCCGCATGGAGAGCGGTCATAACTTCTGCCTGGACAAAGAACAAAGTTGCGGCTGTGTGCACGCGGGTCGCGCGGGGCAGAGAAGAGCTCGATGTGATCGATTTCCGCACCATCTTTTCCCGTTACGCCGTTACGAACAAGCGCTTGCCGGATTCGCCATGTGTAATTCGTTAGCTCTTCGACGTTGCGGAGGTTGAGCTCGTAAGGGGTTTCGCCGTGTACTTGGAAGAACCAATTGCCGCCCCACGCAACGTCGCCTGTCACCGGCCCATGCCCTTCCACTTGAACCATCACGTCCTTACGGTGTTGGAAGCTGGGAATGTTGCGAACCGTGACTTCGCCTGTATCGTGCAATTCAGCAGTTACCAATCCGACAGGCGTTTCGATGCGGAAATGACCTGCGCGAATACGGCCCAGATGAGCAAGGGTTGCGACAAGCCCGATAGTGCCATGGCCGCACATGCCAAGATAACCCACGTTATTGAAAAAAATAACTCCAGCATCAGACGACGAATCGGCCGGTGAACACAGCAGCCCACCAACGATGGCATCAGAACCGCGAGGCTCGTTTACGATTGCCGACCGAATATAGTCAAATCTCTCGCGAAACCGAGCAAGTCGTTCGTTCATACTTCCGCTTCCCAGATCGGGGCCACCATTGAGCACCACGCGCGTCGGCTCTCCGCCGGTATGTGAGTCTACGACGTGAATATGCATTCGTAACCGCTCATACTGCCAAGTCGCTAGATCAGTTTGCCTGGATCGAGCTCAGTTAGATTTGACACCAGGATGTCCGGTTTCGACGCTTGAAGCTCTTCGAGCGAAGTAACTCCTGTTGCAACCGCAACGGCCCGGAAACCATTCCTTTTTGCTGCCACGACATCATTTACATGATCGCCGATTAAAGAAATCCGGCAGTTTTTGCCAATCAGACCCTGCTTTATCGCACGCCGCGCTGCTACTCGAGCCAGCCGTGTTCTCGTACTTCCATCCTCCGCGAACGCACCAATGGAAAAGTATGCGCGGAGTCCTGCCAATTCCACTTTTTTCCAACCAATCTGGCTCAAATTTCCGGTTACCAGTCCGAGTACGGCGCTCCGTGCTTGCAGCTGAGCCAGAAATTCCGGCACGCCCACGCACACACTGCTCCGCAGATCCATCGCACAATTCGCGACATAACAGCTCTGGCATTCGGCGATGATTTGTCGCTGGATTCTTCGGATTCCACTCTTACTGTGGCCCGCAGTCCGAAGCATGCTCATGATGAGATCCCCATCAAGCATTCCTGCGGTAGGCACGTCATCGAGTGTTGTTGACAGCCCGGTTACTCGTGCGAATGCCTTCGATGAGCGATTGCTTATGATGCAGTCCCGCGCCGCGCACCAGCGTTCCATCGATATCGAATAGGACCAGGCTCTCCGATCTCTTCACGAGTCTTGCGCTTCTATTCCTCGAGCAGTTTTGGCAAAAGCGCGCGGAGCAGTTTCAAAAAAGTGCCGGAAACGCGATTGGCGATTTCCAAAACTTCTTCGTGGTTAAGCTTCTCGCCGCTCAAGCCAGCCGCCAAATTTGTTACGCATGAAATGCCCAGAACCTCCATGCCCATGTGGTTGGCGGCAATGGTCTCGGCCACGGTGGACATGCCCACGAGATCCGCGCCGATAGCTTTCAAAAAACGGATCTCGGCAGGAGTTTCATAGCTTGGTCCCAAAACAGCCGCGTAGACACCCTCATGGAGAGTGATTCCCAATTCATTGGCAGTCTCGCGAGCGAGTTCGCGGAGCTTAGCTGAATACGCCTCCGTCATGTCGGGAAATCTCGGCCCAAGCTGATCATCATTGCGCCCGACGAGTGGATTCATGCCCTGGAGATTGATGTGATCGGAAATCAGGACCAGCGCGCCTTGGGCGAAATTCAGATTGATTCCACCGGCCGCGTTCGTCAACACGACGCGCTCCACTCCCAGCTCTCGAAATAACCGGATTCCGCTGGTCACTTGCTGCGCCGTATAGCCCTCATACAAATGAAAACGGCCCGACATAACGGCGAGATCCGCTGTTCCTTGGCCGTTTGCTCCCAGCGTCCCGATCACGAGTTCGCCCGCATGCCCGGCAGCGGTCGACGCAGGAAAACCGGGGATCTCGTTATAGGAAAGCCGCATGGTATGCCCAAGAGAATCCGCGAATGCACCTAGTCCGCTTCCGAGCACGACGCCTATCTTGGGCCTGATAGAAGTTTTCGATTCCACGAAGCGTGCCGCGGCGCGCATGGTTTGAGTGTACGGTAGCGGTCGGCAATCTACAGTAAAATTCCGGCAATGCAGGCAGACATGAAGTTAGCAAGGGTTCCGACGATCATCGCTTTAAAACCAAGTCTTGCGAGGTCTGACTTACGGGATGGTGCGAGAGCACCGATACCGCCTATTTGAATAGCAATTGAGCTGAAATTAGCAAAGCCGCACAGGGCAAAAGTCGCTATTACGAACGAGCGCGGCTGTAAGATCGCCTTCACCTTCGCCAAATCCAAGAAGGCAACGAATTCGTTGAGCACCATTCGGGTTCCCAAAAGTTCGCCGATGGTGGCGCAGTCATTCCAACTCACTCCCAACATCCATGCAATCGGCGCGAAACAGTACGCAAGGATCTGCTGGAGCGATCCTGGTATCCAGTGGACGTGCGAGTGCAACCACCCGAGGCCGCCGTTGACCATCGCAATCAATGCGAGAAACGCAATCAGCATACCGGCGATATTTAATGCGAGGTGCAGTCCATCCCCCGCGCCACGAGCTGCGGCGTCAATCACATTCACGCCAGGTTTCTCAACCTCCATTTTTAAAGTTCCTGCGGTAACGGGAGCGCCTGTTTCCGGTACAAACATCTTCGCCAGCATCACCGTGGCAGGAGCAGTCATTATGACGGCTGTCAGCAGGTGCGCGATAGAAACGCCAGCAATTGCTACATAGGCGCCCATCACGGACCCTGATACATGCGCCATGCCGCTCACCATAACGGTGAAGAGCTCTGATTCGGTCAAGCTTTCCAGAAATGGTCGGATTGTTAGCGGCGCTTCAGTTTGACCCATCACAATGCTGGCCGCCACGCTGGTCGATTCTGCGCCGCTCGTTCCCATGAAGCGCTGCATTACGAGGGCCATGCCCTTTACGAACGCTTGCATGATGCCGAGGTAATAGAGGATCGCGAACAGCGAAGCAATGAAGATGACGATCGGCAAGAACTTGAAAAGCGAAAATTACGCCAAATTGAGTATTTTTCAGGCCAAGCTTATCACCGAAAACGAAGCTCGATCCTGCTGCGGCGCAATTCAACACTGCGTTCACGAATATGCTGATCGCGTAGAATACGTGCCCGAAGACCGTTTTCAGGACTAAGAACGCGAATCCAAACTGAAGCACGATGCCCCACACCAGAACACGTTTTTGAATCGCAGAACGGCGGGTAGAGAGTAAATAAGCGCAAGCAATGATGGCAAGTAAACCGACCAGGCCGGCGAATCTTGCCATCTATCCTCGGGCTAGCTGACGACTTCCAGAATCAGATCGCGTTCCTCCACCGGCTGCTGTGAAATCTTAAAGGCATCTTCGACTAGCCCGGCAGCTTCCGCCACGTGCTCTTCGCTTGTATAGTAAATCCGGCACAGGATGCTATCCGCTTCTATCTTGTGCCCGACTTTCACTTCAAGAATCACGCCGACCGCCGGATCGATTGAATCTTCTTTCGTGTTGCGGCCCGCTCCGACCATGGAAGATGCCTGGCCGATCAGCTCCGCGTCAATCGCGCTCACATAGCCCGCCGCGGCTGGTCGTAATTTCTTGTGCGCCGGTTGCGTTTGGTAGAAGATCGAAGCGGTCCAGTACTTGTGGGTTCCCGCCTTGTGCCGCAATTACGTCTTTAAACTTTTGATATCCGGAACCGTCGAGCAGCTTGGCCTGTGCCATCTCGCGAGCATCGTCCAAGGTCGGGGTGATTTTGCCCAGGAAGATCATGCGCGCTGCCAGCTCCAGCGAAAGGCGCGTCAGATCCGCAGGACCGGCGTTCTGCAGGGTCTGGGAAACTTCCATTACCTCGAGGGCATTTCCGATCGCGTACCCAAGCGGCTGGCTCATATCGGTGATCAAAGCTTGCACGCGCTTGTCAAGCCTCCGGCCGATGCCCACCATCATTTGCGCGAGACGCCGCGCATCCACTTGTTTCTTCATGAATGCGCCGGCTCCCACCTTTACGTCAAGAACGAGTGCATCCAGCCCGACCGCCAGCTTCTTCGACATGATCGAGGAAGCAATCAGCGGGATCGACTCTACCGTGGCCGTAGCATCGCGCACCGCGTATAGCTTACCGTCCGCAGGCGCAACTTCTGGCGTCTGCCCAATAAAAGCAAGCTTATGTTCAGCTACCAGCGGCAGGAACTCCTCGATTGTGAGATCTGTCCGAAACCCGGGAATAGACTCCAATTTGTCTAATGTGCCGCCAGTATGTCCAAGGCCGCGCCCGGAAATCATAGGCACAACCACGCCCGCAGCCGCGGCCAGAGGGGATGCGATCAAACTCGTCTTATCCCCCACCCCGCCCGTCGAATGCTTGTCTACCTTGACGCCAGGAATGGAAGAGAGGTCCACGAGAGAGCCCGAATTCGTCATCGATTCGGTGAGTGCGCTCACCTCACGGTCGGACATGCCCGAAAAGTATACGGCCATCAAAAAGGCAGAAATTTGGTAATCTGGGATGTCGCCCCGGGTGTAGCCATCCACCAGGTATCCGATCTCCTCGGCAGAAAGCTCCTCCCCATCCCGTTTGCGATGAATCAGGTCGACAGTGCGCATTTTCGATCTCTAAGCGTACCATCTCAACCGATTGAAACGACACGATCAGCGCCGATTGCGCGATGGGAATTGATAAGTGGTGGGCAACTCTGGCGCGGCATTCATGCTCCGGCCACGAGCTGCCGAGCGGGAGGTCCGGCTAGTTAACCGCCATCTTGCGTAGCAGTTTAAAATCCTCCAGCATCTTGCCCGTTCCTAGGACGACAGATGCAAGCGGTTCGTCGGCAATCAACACGGGCAGGCCAGTGTCAACGCGAATCTTTTCGTCGAGCTTCTTCAAGAGCGCGCCACCGCCGGTCAGAATGATACCGCGCTCGGTAATGTCGCCGCTTAGCTCCGGTGGCGTGCGTTCCAGAGCTGCCCGAACCGCTCCCACGATGGAAGCCACGCAATCGGCAATCGCTTCGCGGATCTCTTCATCGTTTACCATCGCCGTCTTCGGGAGGCCTTGAATCAGGTCACGCCCCTTGGTTTCCAGCGTCATCGGCTTTTCGAGCGGGTATGCTGAACCGATCTCCATCTTGATTCGCTCAGCGGTACGTTCTCCGATCAACAGATTGTATTTCTTTTTCACGTACTCCATGATCGCGTCGTCCATCTGATTACCCGCGACACGTATCGAGCGTGAGTAAACAATGCCGGATAGCGAAATCACCGCAATATCGGTCGTACCCCCGCCGATATCCACCACCATATTTCCGCAAGGCTCGGTCACCGGAAGCCCGGCGCCAAGTGCGGCTACCATCGCCTGCTCCACCAGATACACTTCGCTGGCCTTAGCGCGATAAGCCGAATCGAGGACCGCCCGTTTTTCCACTTCCGTCGTTTCACTCGGCACGCCCACCACAATCCGCGGGTGGACCAGACTTTTACGTTTATGTGCCTTCTGGATGAAGTAGTTCAACATCCGTTCGGCCATTTTGAAATCGGCGATTACGCCATCCCTCAGCGGCTTGATCGCCACAATATTGCTAGGAGTTCGACCCAGCATATCCCTGGCTTCAATTCCACAGCCGACAATCTCGCCCGTGTTCCGGTTCACGGCCACAATCGATGGTTCGTTTAAAACAATGCCTTTACCAGCCACGTAGACGAGCGTATTCGCAGTTCCGAGATCAATTGCTAAATCCGAAGAAAAGGCCCGAAACAGTGCGCGATAGATCATCTACACCGGAATAGTGAGTTGCCGGAGTGATGCGTCTCAGAGTTCAGCGGGCCTATTACTGAATTAGCGTGTGCCTACGCAGCTCTAGCTACCGCTGCTCTGTCTCTCGACGGTTTAATCAGTTTTCCGAGAAATCTCTCGTTTTCAATTTCAAACGGGGTTTCTCCTATCGCGCGGCGATACTCGAGATAACCAACATCGACCGCACGTACCATCACCCAAAAGCGCCACGCTGTCATATAGAGCCGTAGGATCATCCATTGACTCCAAGACCGGCGCTCTCTCCTCGTCTGTCGCTTAGCTACCAGAACTGTCACCCCTAATACCAAGGCAATACCCAACGAACTCCAGTGCAACATCTGCTCTTCCACAACCGTTACCTCCCTCAAGACCGCTGTCGAATCGCTAGCAGCCGTCCTGATGTCCCCAAATTACGGCAATTCAGGCTTCGAGGCTATTGACTATCCCGGAAGATTCAGTAGTGGCATAAGGGCGCTACCGTTTAGGAGTGTCGAGCCAAGCCGTCTCAGGCGAGTTCGCCTGCCAAAAGCCTCGGCAGATCGGCGCTCCGCACGCGTAAGCCTACATAGAAGGTTCCAAACAGCGCATATACTGCGCTTACTTCGTCGAACCTCATGTCATAGATTAGTTTCTTGAACACGAGCGGGTCCTCGGCAAACAGGTCAACACCCCATTCCCAGTCATCGAAACCAATGGACCCAGTGATAATCTGCTTAACGCTTTCCGCATAGCGCCGGCCAACCAGTCCATGTTCGTGCATCAGGCGCTGCCGCTCGGCCATAGGTACCTGGTACCAGTTCTTCTCCTCGGCTCGCTTTCGGTCCATCGGATAAAAACAGAGATATTTTGATGCTGGAATCTGAGGAAATAAACGGGGCGCCATCGCGGCGGTCTGTCGCCGGATCACTTCAGCAACGCCGCCGTTCCACTCAGGGGAATACGGCTCGAAGCCCTGCTCGGAAAGTTGAGCGTATGTTTTCGCAGACGACTCATACAGCCCCAGCTCAACCACCGATAGATAGGAATAGGTGGGTTCGAGGTAGTCGGCGAACTCCAGCTTCGCGATAGCGATTTCTGCCCGGTGAAGGTCTTCGAGCGAATCGCGGAAATGCAACAGCATCAGATCCCCCTTGTGCCCGATTTGCGAGTAGACGGCGGACTGATTCGGATTCCCCTCCTTAGCTGCTTCCTGCATCGGACCCAGCAGCCCTACCGCTTCCTCGAGGATGTGTTTGCGTTGACGATCCTCGAGAGTTCGCCAGGCTGCCCTGCGAAAACGGAACATCTGATGCAGAACGCTCGAGCCTTCGAGCGTCAGGGGGACTGCAGGAAGTTCAGCCACGTTGCGTCTCGTAGGCGTCTTCAGGTAAGGAAGGCAGCTCGAGCGATATCGGCCCTGAAAGATCTCGGCGAACAACTCCAGAATTTCGCTGTGAATGAAACCGTTATCGGCCAGAACGTGTTCACCATGCAGATCAAGCGGTTCTCCGTGCATTCCGGAAAGTCTCCCGCCAGCTTCATCCACCAGCAGTGTGCCGGCCGCCATGTCCCACGGATTGAGACCAAACTCCCAAAACCCATCCAGCCTTCCGCACGCTGTATACGCCAGGTCCAAGGCGGCGGAACCACCCCGGCGCACACCATGCGTGAGCATCGCAACCTGGTAATAGAAATGAATGTTGACGTCTCGATGCCGTCGCCGGCTGGGAAAACCTGTCGCAAGCAGAGAATCGTTTAGAGTGCGCACGCTGCTGACGCGAATCCGCGCGCCATTCAGGCGAGCGCCCGCGCCGCGTTCGGCGGCAAACAATTCGTCATTCAGCGGGTCAAAAATAACTCCAGCAATCACCTCTTCATGCCGCGCAATCGCAAGCGTCACGTTCCACATCGGAAAGCCATGCGCAAAGTTGGTTGTCCCATCCAGAGGATCTACATACCAGCGGAATTCAGAATGCATTTCGACATTACCGCCCTCTTCGGCGATGATGCCGTGATTCGGGAACTGCTCCTGGAGCCGCTTCACCACAAGTCTTTCACTTGCTCGGTCGGCCGCAGTTACCAGATCGAACTCGCCTTTCAGTTCGAAGCCCACTCCGCGATGTGAAAGCAACAGCTGCCCTGCTTCCCGCGCAATTTCAATCGCCGCATCAACGAAATCATCCATATACTGTCACTTCAGCACAGGATGGTTTTCACCTAAGGTTGGTAGTAGCCGCTTCTAACTGTGACCTTGAGCAACGGCGTGGAATCTCCATCTTTATCGGATGGAAAAGGTTTGGTTCTTCCCGAACGTTCTTGGGATAGTAACCCAGCAGATACTGTGTCCTCAGCGCTTGCAGGATGTCTGTGAAAGCTTCGTCCAGTTGCTCAAACCCAGCGGAATAGAAGATACGGCCGCCCGTTGATTCGGCCAGCGTCTCAAGTGCGTGCTCACCGCCCGTATTCCGACCCGCGTCGTTGGCAATGGGGACAACGATGATCGGATACATCACCACGTCGGCACGTTGGGCAGCCTTTAACGCGTCCTCATAGTGTTTGTAGCTCGTCGTATCGCCGCCATCGGTTACGACCACCATCGCGTGGCGGCCCTCTCTGTCCACGAGGCTGTCGCTTGCCAGATAAATGGCATCATACAACGAAGTTCCGCCTTCTCCCCTCAGGGCGTGGAGTGCGCGTTCGGCTCGATGCTGATTGCGCGAGAAGTCTACTTCCATATTGGTGCGCCAATTGAAGCTGAAAAGCGCGAAGACATCATCTGGGTTACCAGCATTCAGAATTGTGGGAATGAATTTAAGCACTGAATCGATTTCGTTGTGGAGCTCGATTTGCGTGCTCCCGCTAGTGTCGATCATGATCGCGACTGAAAGCGGCAAAGATGTATTTCGATCAAACACCGCAATGTCTTGAGGCACATCGCTATCGAATACTCGGAAATCTGCCTTATTCAGATCCGTGACCAGAGCCCCTGATCGCGTCGCGTACCGAAACCAACAATCTGACCAGATTCACCCGAACGGAAAACGAAGGCGCTTCCTCCGGTGCTTCTTGTTTTGCGGATCTAGGCTGCGAGGCAGGGCGAGCAGGATTTGCGGGCTTGAACTGTGCCGCCACCAAGCGTACTTAAACACAAAAGTACGACCGTCGCCCGTACAGCACAAAACCTACGGTGCGTCATCTTGTGACGAACCTGCCAGCAACGTCTCGTCCCACTCGCCTTCCACCCAAACGGCTCCGTCTGCGAAAAATTCCTTCTTCCAGATCGGCACTTCGCGCTTCAAGCGATTGATTCCTTCCAGGGCCGCTTCAAATGCTGGCCTTCGATGAGGCGCGGTGGCGATGACAACCACACTCGCCTCTCCGATCTCCAAACGTCCCAGGCGATGCACCACCCCGATGCGGCCCAACGAAAAGCGAGCGGCAATCTCGCCTCCAATCCGGGCTATCTGTTCGACCGCCATTTGCTCGTAGCACTCGTATTCCAGGTAAGAAGCAAGCCGCCCGTTTGTGTTGTTACGCACCACTCCTTCAAAAATCACCACCGCGCCATCTTCCGGGCGCTGCAATTTCTGCGACAATAACTGTGAATCGATTGGATCGCGCGTCAGGGCAAATGCGTGGCCCTCCGGTGCCCAAATGGCCGGTACAGAACCTCCGCTGACCGGAGGCAAAAATGCAATCTCGTCGTTATCGGCTAACGTTGTTTCTGGCGTGGCGAACTCCCGGTTTCTCGCAAATAGAATCGACGGACGCTTGTCTCGCAGGGTTTCGAACCGGGTAGAATATGCCTCAAAGACGCTGGCTAAGGTTGAATCGGCTTCGATTTCAACCGATTCCTCGGACCGGCCCACAATATCTTTCAGGATCCCAAAAAACAGTACCCTGACCCGCATGCCCAAATCCTACCAAGCCCAGAGACCGCTTTCGCGTGCCTTTAGGCACAGAGGAGTAACCCTGAATGTCCACCCTTGAAGAACGCAAACGACGCGGCCAAGAAGCTATCAAGAAATATCGAGCTATAAGCGGCAATGATCCGTATACTGCTGCTGTGGATGCGATTACCGACATTTTGCTGTTCGTGGCGCAAAATGAAGGCGAAGCCACGCAGCTTCTTCAGTGTGCCGAAATGGATTTCAGAACCGAAGTCCAAGGCGAGAGTTTCTTGACTGAGGGATAGACGGGCATCAGAATCGGAGCCCAGAGCGAAACGACGGGTCTTTCTGTCGGAATTCAATGGTGCCGTAGCTCTTCCCTCAACCTGCGTATCGCTTCGTCCCGTTCGGGACTTTGTAATTCGTGTTCAAGCCTCCGCAGCGCCAGTCCGACAACATCACGGTGATGGAGTTTAGCGCCGAGCGCGTTATCCTCGCTGAGCTTGAGCCATAAATCGTGCAACTTGTCTACGTCTTCGGGCCAAAGGCGAGGTGGGTGCGGGCCTAAGTTCACGTAGGTAGATGGCCGATCGGGCGTGATGATCTCGAGCGAGAATGGGTGGCGCGGCCCCGGAAGACGCTCCCACGCCAGGCCGATTCTTCGGGCCAGCTCATCGGAAGACATGCGAGGAGAAACTCCAGTGACGAGACGCGAAACTTTCAATTGGCTTGCAGTTTGTACGAGCGCATCGAACGGATCTGTAGCCGGCACAACCAACAGCTCCACTGGCTTTCCTTCTTTTTCTGCCATGGTTACAACCGCGGAAAAAAGAGCCTTCTCGTCCGAGCCGAACACTTGGTCGTCCTTCAGCTCATATTCGCTGTCTGCCCCAGTGGTCTGACTGTCATTACGACTATGTCGTTGCGCCGCAAATTCGTCTTTTGCAGAGTGCGCCTCAGATGCTGCATGTTATCCGCATTGCGAACCGCGACCAGTACAGATCCGGGCCGCGCATGAATCGACTTCGCATCGACATGTGCCTGCTGCTCCAGATTGAATTCTTCGAGTGATTGTTTGTGTCTTATCTTGTGCTTTCGAAAGTTAATCCGCTCGGAGATCGTGAACAGAATGAAGAACGCTATCGTAAAGCTGATGCCGTAAATAGTTGCGTATTTTTTCGAGAATAGATTTGCGATAGCAGTCGCTAGCAAAACTAGGGTCGTGGCGCCAAGTCCGACCGGGATTTCTTTGCCCCCGATATGAAGGTTCAGAGGGACTTTATACTCTTGATCCTGGCGCTGAAATCTTAGCACCAGCACGCCGAGCGCTTTGAGCGTGAAGCTCCACACCACGCCGAAGGCATACGCTTCACCAAGCAGATAGACATTTCCGCGACTCAGGATAATCGTTGCAACCTGGAGGAGCGTAATGAGATTGATGATTCGGAAGGTCGTGCCAAATCTGGCATGGGGCTTTCGGAACCAGTCAAGAAGTACTCCGTCCTCTGCGACGCGATTCAAAACGCCGTTTGCGCCTATCAGGGAAGTGTTGACCGCGCCCGAAAGGATCAGCACGCCCACAATCACAACGAACACATGAAAACTCAGCCGCATTATCTGCGGCCCGGCTAAATTCATGGCGAGTCCGCCAATCAAGTTATCCACGTACGTTTTGCGCACGTTATCCGGAATAATCATGGCGGCAAATAGCGTGATGACACCGGTAGAGAAGATTGCGTACAGGCAAACGATATTGCCTGTGATCTTAAGATTCTTCAGCTTCGGGTGGGCAATCTCTCGATATACCTGAGCTAATGTTTCGAAGCCGCTCATTGAGAGGAGCGAGTGGCCGAAAGCAATAACCACGGCAACTATCGGGATCGTGGGCCAAATCGTCCCTCTGAACCAGCCTATTGATTCATCCGTGAACCGCAGATTTCTCGGTGCAGGAGATGGCGGCACTTGCGCGACTCCATGGAGCAGCATGGTAACGGGACACCAGATCAGTAGCGCGACCACCATGACAGTAGTGATCTGCATGATTTTTAGCGCTGCGGAGCTCGATTCTTCGATGCCCTTGATATTGCTCCACCAGAAATAGAGCGTCACGAGCACAGCAAAAAAAGCTGCAAACGTATTCGGATCAAGATGGAGATTTTGGTGCACGAAGCCGGAAAGTTCATTGATGAGACGAGCCAAGTATTGCCCGGCGCTCACGACGCTGATCGGACCGGTCAAAATGTAGTCGAAAACCAGCGAAGAAACCGATAATCTGGCCACAAACGGACCCATGCTGTCTCGCACGACCACATAAACGCCGCCGCGAACGAACATCCCGCAGCTCTCCATGTACACCGAACGGACGGCGAAACTGAAGATCATTACGGCCAGCACATACCATGCGGCTGAATTTCCGATCGCCTGCTCTGCGATACCCCCGGCGTAGAACATCGAGGAAGCGAGATCGCTCAAAACAATCGCTGCGCCGCGCCAGTAGCTGATAAACGACAGCGCTACTGTCGTCGCTACAACGACTTTGGAAACCGTCGCTATTTTTGAGTTCGTCGCCATTTTCTACGAAATCAGGCTTTCATCGCTCCCCACCGGAGAACTGCGGTCCGATTCAACTAGCTCGCTATATTCAAACCAAGAGGAAAAGCTTTGCAGCATCACTCAACCGGCTTGGACAAGCATCGCACGACGTTTCGCGTCCGTTATGCGGAAACGGATCAGATGGGTGTCGTCTATTACGCAAATTACCTCATATGGATGGAAATCGGGCGGGTTGAGCTAGTTCGTTCGCGCGGTTTTGATTATAAACAACTCGAGCAGGCGGAGGGCTTATTCCTCTCTGTTATAGACGCCAACTGTCACTATTTGTACCCCGCCCGCTATGACGAAGAGATCATTGTGCAAACTGAAGTCGTGAACTCGACCTCGCGGACGATCGAATTCGCTTACCAGATTCGCGCGGCCGCTTCCGACAGATTGCTTGCCCAAGGCTCAACTCGCCACATTTGGCTCAATCGCGAATGGCGCCCAGTACGTTTACCCGAGCAATATCGCGAAGTGTTGCGGATCGGGTGACCTTGAGAAACTTAGTGCTTTCGTTCTCGTTACGCATGGCGCACTTTAGTGTCTATAGAGAGGAACATCGCTTTATGAAGCTGTCTGATCTCACCGCCTGGCCCGTAACCCGGGCGGCAATCGAATGATTCACGTCATCCTGCCGGTTGGCCTACTCCAGTGCAATTGCTCCATCTTCGGCGACGAGCAAACGCGTGAAGCGATCGTCATCGACCCCGGGGACGAAATTGAAAAGATTACGGAAGTGCTCGAGCACCATCAGCTCAAAGTCAAAGCCATCGTGATCACGCACGCGCATATTGATCACGTCGCGGGTGCTCACAAGCTCCGCGCGTCAACGGGAGCCCCAGTCTATATGAATGAGCGGGACACCGAGTTGCTCGATGCGCTGGATACCCAGGCAAAATGGCTCGGGGTCAGGACACCCCCGCGCGTCGAAATCGATAGCGCCGCGGCCGATGGTAGCATCTTGCGCCTCGGGCCAGCCGACTTTCGTGTGCTACATACCCCCGGTCACACGCAAGGCAGCCTGAGTCTCTGGATTCCAGAGGAAAATAAGCTCATCGCGGGCGATACTCTGTTTCGCGATTCAATCGGCCGCACTGATTTGCCCGGCGGCAACACACGCCAGATCCTCTCCTCGATAAAAACGCGACTTTTCGAGCTGCCGGATCAGACCGTCGTGTTCCCCGGCCACGGACCGAACACGACCATTGGTAGAGAAAAGGAGCGGAATCCGTTCCTTCAGAACGATTAGGCCTATTCCGCTGGCTGGCCTTCACTCTGCGATTTCATTCCTTCCAGCACGCTGGTGATGAGCTCCTTGGCGTCCGCCAAGCTTTTCGAGATAAGTTGAATGTCCATTGCCGGCTTCCCGATTTGTCGCGCGCTCTGGCAGTAAACAGCGTGTTGTCCTACCAACACAAGCGCGTCTGTAATGCAATCGAGAGTGACCGCAAGCCGGCCCCGCTCCCGGCCCATCATGAACTCATAGCGCTCTAGCTCGTCCTTGCGTTCCTGGTAAACGGACATATGCCCGATTCTGACACCCGCCTGGTCTCTACTCCAAGCCCAAGGCCTGCCTTCTACCTCAAATGATTATTTCGGCTCGTCAGGATTTGTCGCTCGTGGGGCATTGGGCGATGCCGGAGCATGCGGTTCATCACGAAGCACAAAGGATGTCTCGCCCGGCCGCTGCAGCTTCAGACGCTTTCGTATCTCGAGCTCCTGCGCGCTGCGATCATGCTTCAAGCTCTCGATGCGCCGTCTTTTGGCTTCATTATCTCGAGCGAGGGTTGCGTTCTCTTCTTCTAAAGCTCGAACTTGCTCCCGCTTCTCGGCGAGTGCACTAAGTCCTTGCGGACCTCGCAACATGATGGTTGCATAAGCAGCCAAGCCAGCCAGCGCAGCTACTGCCGCCAACGGTCGAAGAATGGAGCGTAACACCGTAAACTATTCCCTTACATATCTTTATAAACTTGTTTGGACGAAAGGTCCAGCGAAAATGAAATCTTTATGACAGATGCAGTGATTATTTTGTGTACTTGTGGCAAGCAGGAGGAAGCGTTGGCAATCGGCAACGCGCTGATTGAGGCGCGACTCGCCGCTTGCGTGAACCTCCTCCCAGCGATTCAAAGCATCTATCGTTGGCAGGGCGACGTGGAAACTGCGCAGGAAGTTCTCTTAATAATTAAGACAACACAGGAGCGCTTCCCTGCCATAAGAGACCGTATTGCGGAATTGCACAGTTACGACACGCCGGAAATCATCACCATTCCCATCAGCGATGGATCGGATAAGTATCTCTCATGGCTTCATGCGCAGGTGTGACCTAAACTCGCGAGTTTACCTGTGACAATCTTATTCATGCGCATTTCTCTGCTCGCGTTCGCGACTGCCGCGGCGGGCCTGCTCTTTGCCCAGGAAAAACCGCTCACGATTTTCCCTTACACGCCGAGCCTCGATACGCAGTTCATGGACAAATCCGCAGATCCGTGCATAGACTTCTACAAATATGCTTGTGGAAATTGGAACAAGCTGAATCCGATTCCGCCTGACCAGGCGCGCTGGGATGTTTACGCCAAATTGACGGACGAGAATCAGCGCTTTTTGTGGGGCATTCTTGAGCAAGCGTCCCACTCGAGCGCATCGCGCAGCTCGAATGAACAGAAAATCGGGGACTTCTTTCACGCTTGCATGGACGAGCCTTCCGTCGAGCGGATCGCCGCACAGCCCCTCGATTCAATGCTCGCGAAAATCGCCAAACTGAACTCTATTAATGACCTTGCCGCATACATCGCGGAGGAACACAGAAATGGTATTGACGAAGGCCTGCTGTTCGGCTTCAAGTCCGATCAGGATTTCGACAATTCATCTCAGGTGATAGCGTTTGCTTCGGCAGGCGGCTTGGGCTTACCTGACCGCGACTACTATACGAAAACCGATCCCAAGTCCGAGCAGACCAGACAACACTACGTTCAACATGTTCAGCACATGCTCGTGTTGATCGGCGAATCTGCAACGGATGCGCAAACCGACGCCAGGAGTGTCATGACCATCGAAACCGCACTGGCGCGGGCATCGCTAACTCGAGTCGCGAAGCGAAATCCGTACAATCTCAAGCATAAAGTTTCACGCGAGGATCTGGCTCACATGGTCCCGGCCTTCGACTGGGATGCCTTTCTGGACACCATTGCTCCACCGCCTTTCGAGCAAGTGAATGTTACTGAACCCAAGTTCTTCGATGAGGTTAACAAGGAGTTGAGCGGCCAAAATCTGACCGCCTGGAAAGCCTATTTAAGGTGGCATCTCGTTCATGCGCAGGCACCTTACCTGTCTTCGAAATTTGTGCAAGAAGATTTCGACTTCTTCCACAAATACTTGACGGGTGCTACTCAGATACCACCACGGTGGAAGAAGTGTACCCGCCTTGTGGACCGGAATCTTGGTGAGGCCCTTGGGCAAGTTTTCATTGCCAGGACTTTTTCGCCGCAAACCAAGCAGGACGCCCTGAAGGTCACCGAGGAAATTGAGCAGGCCATGGGACGAGATATCAGGGACCTCACCTGGATGAGTGATGCAACCAAACAGCGAGCGCTCGAAAAGCTGCATGCGGTAGTGAACAAGATCGGCTACCCCGATAAGTGGCGCGACTACAGCTCCGTCCAAATTACAGCTGACGATTTCGTGGGCAATGTCACTCGAGCCTCGGAATTCGAGGAACGGCGTCAACTCGCTAAGATCGGAAAACCGGTCGATCGCAAGGAGTGGGGCATGACACCGCCGACTGTCAATGCTTATTACAACCCGCAGATGAACGATATCAATTTCCCTGCGGGTGTCTTGCAGCCGCCGCTATTTGACGCGAAGATGGACGATGCGCCGAATTACGGTAATACCGGAGCCACGATAGGTCACGAACTGACGCACGGCTTTGATGATGAAGGCAGGCAGTTTGACGCCCAAGGAAACCTCAAGGATTGGTGGACCCCAACCGATGCCAAGGAATTCGAAAAGCGAGTTTCGTGTGTACGAAATCAATACGGGCAGTACACGGCTGTCGACGACGTCAAAATTAACAGTAGTCTTACTTTGGGCGAGGATGTCGCCGATCTAGGCGGCACATTGCTCGCCTACATCGCTTGGAAACACGCGACAGCAGGCCAGGATCTCAAGCCTGTCGATGGCCTTGCGCCGGATCAGCGCTTCTTCGTCGGCATGGCGCAATGGGCCTGCGGCGATACGCGTCTGGAGCTGAAGCGCATGCTGGCTATTACCGACCCGCACTCCCCCGATGAGTTCCGCATCAATGGCGTGGTTTCGAACTTGCCGGAATTCGGACAGGCGTTTGGTTGCAAACCAGTCCAGGCGATGATTCGCGAAAACGCCTGCCGCGTCTGGTGAGAGAATTACTTCTGCAGCTCCCTTGTCTCTCTGCTCTCTCGATCCAGGCCGAACGCCGTAGCGGTATTTGAGGCAGTATCGTAAACCACGAAAGTGGCGGTCGTGTCCTCCCATCGTCCGCTTGAAAACTTCGCGCCCATAATCGGTCCGGGATTGATCAATAAGCAACGGCCTGCCTGCGAAATCTCAAGCTCGTGGTTATGTCCGAAGCAGACCACATCGTAATCGCCCGACTTGGACATTGGGCGCGCCAGATAATCGAAGTGGTTAGCAACCAGGCGCTTGCCATAGAACTCTGCCTCGAATAGCTCTCCGTGTACATGGCAGTTCGCCTTCTTGAGCGCCTTCGACGTGATTCGGTATAGGTCTGCATCGTTATTGCCGAAGACGATGTGAATATCGCGGCCGAACTTCGCCAATTCATCCACCACAAACGGTGAGCACAAATCGCCACAGCAGATGAGAACATCGCTATCTTTCACAGCATTCAGCGCCGAAGAAAGATTCCAAAGGTTATCGTGAATATCCGAAAGAATCGCAATTTTCATGCGCTTACTGGTAGAAGTTGCGATCCCAGGCGTGCCGTTTGAGGATTGCTAACGTGCGATCATCCAATTTACCCGCAGCCGCGGCACGGCAACTGCTTTCCACTGTCGCGACCCGGCGCATACCCGGGATTACCGACGTCACAGCGGGATGTGAAAGGCAGAATCGTATGGCGATCTCCGGCAGCGTCCCCGGAACGCCCGCAAGATCTTTCTTCAGCGCTTCAACATGCTCCACCACTTGGCGCTTGCGATCACCGCGGAAGTAGGAATCGCGAAATTCGCCAGGCTCGAATTGTGTGTCTTCCGTGATCGTTCCCGTCAATCCACCCTCGTCCAGCGGCACTCGTGCCAGCACACCGACCTTTCTTTGCTGGCAAAGTGGAAACAAATTTTTCTCCGGGCTTTGATCGAAAATGTTGTAGATCACCTGAACGGCGTCAATCATACCGCTCTGTACAGCTTTCAATGCCGAATCCGGATCGTGTTCCGCTATCGAAATGCCGAAAAACCGAACTTTGCCGCTGCGCTTCAGGTATTCTGCCGCGCGACGCCACTCTTCTCGGTCAACCCACGCGTCAGTCCAAGTGTGCAATTGCTGTAGATAAATCTGTTCCACTCCAAGATTGCTCAGGCTTTCGTTCGTCGACTCAATGATGTAGTCGTACGGAAACACTTCGGAAATAGGAGTAGACGGCGACGCTGGCCAAACGCGGTTTTTCGGCGGCACTTTCGTCGCGACGTATATGCGATGAAAGCTGCTCTTCACCGCCTGGCCGACTAGCCCCTCACTGTGGCCATCGCCATACGCCAGTGCAGTGTCAACGAAGTTGATTCCAAGCTCAAATGCACGCCGCAAAGCCCGCTGCGACTCGTCGTCTTCACCGCCCAACCACTGCTTGCCCCCGATGCCCCAAGCACCATAACCGACCTCGCTTATTTCCGCTTCAGTTTTGCCCAATTTCCGGTATCGCATGCATCAATTCCGTTGGATTGACTCGAAACGCGTTCACAACGTTGCTCGCAAAACCCGGCATCGAACGAGACGACGAGCATTACGAAATCACGGGGAACAGATTCAGAAGAGGATTACGTCAGGAAAACAGGGCTGGAAAAACAGGAAGGCCGCCGGCCCTGACATATGACCGGCGGCCTAAATCTACGCTGGTTTGTACTTACGGATGGCCAACGTTCTCAGCTTGCAAGCCCTTCGGCCCGCGCTTCACCTCGAACTCCACCTCCGTACCCTCCTCGAGCGTGCGGTATCCGTTCATCTGGATCGCAGAGAAGTGGACGAACACGTCATCGCCGTTCGAGCGCTGGATGAAACCATAGCCCTTGGCGGCGTTAAACCATTTAACAACACCTTTTTCTCTCACTACCTATCTCCTGTTTTAGATGCGAGGTGAATGCCCGTCCACCCGAGCGACGCACCAGGAGAGCGGAGCCCTCCTGAGAATCATTCGGGCTCGCAAGAACACAACCAGCTAGCATCGGAAAATTCTGCAATACACTGTAACAGACTCACTCGATTCGAGCAAGCAAAAAGATTAGAAATGAATGGCTTACGTAAAGCTATTGACCCGGGTTACAGTACTTACAGCGCCTAGTCCTACCGTGCGAGCATATGCTCACCGAGCCGTCCCCGACGACAAGGCCAACGCCCTACGCACCGCTCGCGGCAGCGTGTGCCGGAGTCTCCCTCGCTGCGGCAACGCTTCGAAGCGCCGGTGGCGACGGAACTGTCAGGAGACGCCTCGACAGCTTCACCAGCCCTTTTCGCTCGAGCTGATTTAGGGTTGTTGAAGTTGTCTCTCTCGTCGCTCCGATCATATCTGCTAATTCCGCTTGAGTGATGGGCAACTGGTAACCTTCGCCATTGATGACCGGCTTTACCAAAGCAGAGAGTTCCGCTAAGTAGTGTAATATCCGATACTCAACATCGTGCAGGCATAACAACTCTACTTTACGGGCCAGCGCCGATTTCCTATGCACCAAATAATCGATCAGCGCAGCGGCGAACTCGAAATTGATGCGAAGAATGCCTGACTAGTGTTTCGCGCTGAATTTGGTACAAGCTGGCTGTAGTTAGCGCTTCGGCGTCTGACTGGTACACCGATGCATCTTCCGCAAGAACCTCCTCGCCGACCAGTTCTCCGGGTCCGCATATTGAAATGATGATACGATCTCCACTGTCGTTCGTTCGAGTCAGCTTAATTAGTCCATCGTCGACAAAATACAGCGAATCGGCCGGTTGGCCTTGGGAAAAGAGAGATGTGGAGCGGCGGATTGAAGCCACGCGGCTAACTTCAGCTTGAGATAGCAACATGGTCCGCATCGCAAACGCAAGAGAGCTCACAGTATTCGCCTCGTTTGTGATTATACGCATTCTCAGGCCAGTTATACTAGTAAAAAGCCTAGCTTTTTACAAAGAAATAACTAAATTTTCCTATTAGCGCTGCAAAATACTGAAAACAATTAAAATTCCTTGGATTTATCTAATGTTTAAATTGGGTCAGGAGCGAAGCGGAAACGTGAGCTGGCGAGTCCATTTTTCAAGCCTCGCGGGGAGATCGGGCGAACCCGCGTTCTCCTCAATAAACTTCACTATTGCGCTACCGACCACCACGCCATCTGTCAAACGTGCAACTTCCGCCACTTGCTGTGGTGTGCCAATGCCGAAGCCCATTGCCAATGGCAGGTCTGTGAGAGCGCGCATGCGCTTGACGAGCGGCGCCGCAGCATCCGATAACGACGCTTGTTCCCCTGTTACTCCTGTTCGCGAGACTAAATAAATGAATCCGGAACTGTGTTCCGCAACTAGGCGCAGACGGGCCTCGGTGCTTGTCGGCGCAGCGAGAAACACCGTGTCAAGACCCCGTTCGCGAAGTTGCCGCACGGGTTCGCCCGCCTCTTCAACGCACAGGTCTGTTAAGAGAACTCCATCCACACCCGCTTCAACGGCATCGCTCGCCAGTCTTTGAAATCCATAGCGCAGCAGCGGATTCAAGTAGCTGAACAGCAGCAAAGGAATTTGAGAGTGAGCGCGAATCTCGCGGACAGCGTCGAGCAGACCGGCTACAGTCGTTTTGGCGCGAAGCGCCCGATCGGATCCGCGTTGGATGATTGGGCCGTCGGCGATCGGGTCCGAGAAAGGAACGCCGAGCTCAATCAAGTCGGCCCCGCCGCGCTCGAGCGCAAGTACCAGCGAAACGGTGTGAGCGGGCGTGGGGTCGCCACCTGTGATATAAGCAACGAACGCTTTACGGCCCTCGGGCTTAGAACGAGTGAACAGGTTCGTAATTCGGGTGGTGACCTCGGTCGGCATCAGGCATCCATCTCGGGCATATTTTCACGATAGATGTCCATGTCTTTATCTCCGCGACCCGAAACATTGACCAGATACGCTGCCTCGACATCATACGGCGCGCGACGAATCGCTTCGGCAATCGCGTGAGCGGATTCCAGAGCCGGAATAATACCTTCCGTACGGGCTAGTGTCTTGGCTGCCGCGAGCGCATCCGCATCGCTCACCGAAACATATTCTGCGCGGCTTTGGTCATGCAGCCATGCATGTTCCGGTCCCACCAAGGCGTAATCAAGTCCTGCCGAGACCGAATGCGTCGTACAAACTTGGCCCTCTTCGTCCTGCAACAGGTAACTGAACGCGCCGTGCAACACGCCCGGCGAGCCACCACTAAAACGAGCCGCGTGCTGCCCCAGCTTCGCCCCTCTTCCACCAGCTTCGGTTCCTATCAGGCGCACTGATGAATCGTTCACGAACGGATAAAAAATGCCGATCGCATTGCTCCCACCGCCAACGCAAGCGATGATCGTGTCCGGCAGACGTCCCACTTGTTCGAGTGATTGCGCGCGCGCCTCCTCCCCGATTACTTTATGGAAATCGCGGACCATCATGGGGTATGGATGCGCGCCAAGAGCCGACCCAAGCAGGTAATGCGTCGTTGCGACGTTCGTCACCCAATCGCGCATCGCCTCGCTGATCGCGTCCTTTAGCGTCCGGCTGCCATTCTTGACGCCGGTCACCTTCGCCCCAAGTAATCGCATTCGAAAGACATTCAGGCGTTGCCGCCGCATGTCCTCCTCACCCATGTAGACCACGCACTCCATGCCGAACAGCGCGCATACCGTGGCGGTAGCGACCCCGTGCTGGCCCGCGCCTGTCTCGGCAATGATCCGCTGCTTGCCCATGCGTCGTGCCAGGAGTATCTGGCCCAGGCAGTTATTGATCTTGTGAGCACCCGTGTGCAGCAGGTCTTCGCGCTTCAACCAGATTTGAGCGCCGCCAAGATTTCGCGTGAGCCGCTCGGCAAAATAGAGCGGTGTGGGTCGGCCCGCGTAGTGATGAAGCAGTGAATTCAGCTCGCTCTTGAAAGCCGGGTCTTCGCGCGCTGCCGTGTAAGCCTGCTCGAGCTCCTCGAGCGGCGACATCAGAATTTCGGGCACATAGCGCCCACCGTACGGGCCGAAGTGCCCCAGAGCGTCTGGCGCGCTACTCGGTGTCATAGAATGACTTCCTGCGAGTGAGCCGCGAGCGCCGCGCGGACAAATTCACGCACGCGTCGCTCATCCTTTTTGCCTGGGCTTGATTCAAGACGTGAGCACGCGTCCACACCCCAGGGCGACGTGATTCGGATCGCATCGGCTACATTCGACGCATCAAGTCCACCCGCAATGATCTTTCGATGCGCGATTCCTGCCGCTAACGACCAATCGAACGACTTTCCCGAGCCTCCGAAGTTGGGAGTCGGCGTGTCGAGCACATACGCTTCAGCAATCGCGTTTTCAGACGAGGTCGCATCGTCCGCGATAATGCTCCTCCATATGCGATACGAACGCGAGAGCTGAGCCAGGCAATCTTCTCCGTGCAGTTGGATAATATCCAGAGGTACTTGCCGCGCCGCCTTTTCCAGTTCCGCTTCGCTAGCGTTCACAAACACGCCAACTTTCAGAAACGGTCTTTGCACCGCCTCCACAATCTCGCGCGCCCGAGCCAGCGTAATATACCGTGGACTCCCGGCGTAGAAGTTGAAACCGAGCGCATTTGCGCCGGCGTCCAGCGCGACTCGCGCATCTTCTTCATTCGTGATCCCGCAGATCTTGACTACAAATGCAATGTCACGAAGCGAGCTCATGACGCCGGTTGAAGGAGAGCCCTCAGCGAGGCCGTGGGATTCTGCGAGGTCAGCAGCGATTCGCCAACCAGGAATGCATCGAAACCAGCGCCCCGCAGAAGATCGATATCGGCGCGGGTGTGAATCCCGCTTTCGCTGACACGCGTAGCATTGCCCGGCATGCATAGGCTGAGTCGCAGCGAAGTATCAAGCGAAACCTCGAAGGTTTCAAGATTACGATTGTTAACACCTATAATCTCGGCACCGGAGTCAATTGCTTTCGCAAGCTCCTCCTGATTGTGAACTTCAACCAGCGACGCAAGTGCGAGCGATGAAGCAAGCTCGCGGAAGCTGCTGAGTTCATCCAGGTCGAGAAGCCCGGCTATGAGAAGAATGGCGTCGGCATTGTGGGCGGCGGCTTCGAAGATCTGCAGCCGGTCTATGATGAAATCCTTTCGAAGCACGGGCAGGTTCGCCGACGCGCGTGCGGCTTCCAAATCCAGCAGTGATCCGTCGAAGTATCGTTTATCGGTAACCACCGACAAGCATGCTGCGCCGCCCTGTTCATAAGCGTGCGCGATGAAAGCCGGATGGAAATTCTGCCGTAGAACACCCTTGCTGGGAGAGGCCTTCTTTATTTCAGCGATAATTGCCGGAGTCGATTTTCGGAGTGCGTCCGAAAAGGAGCGCGACGGAGTCTTCCGCTCATATGCCTGCTGCTCCAGTATCGCCGCCCGTGAGCGCACATCCGCCAATTCCTCATGTTTATGCTGAACAATCTCGGCCAGAATTCCTGACCGAGCGCAGCGGGTCGGAGGAGGGAAATCGCGGAGCGTCATCACGGCGGGGCTTCGGAACCCTCATCGTAACAGGTCAGCGTCCTGCCGCGAGGTAAGATCTCTACCCCGTCGATCTGACTCGAAGCCTTTAGATCAGTGCCCGCCAGTGCTGTCTGACTGAGCTCGATTGTGCAACGAACTCTCCAGCGCAGCGACGCGCTCCTCCAACTGCTGAATAATCTGATATTGCTTTTGCACTTCATTCAGCAGCAAAGCAGGGAGTTGATGATACTGAACTGACTCCACCTGTCCATCGGTCCCGTAAACCACCAGGTCAGGATAGATTTTAGCTACCTCTTCGCCAATCAACCCATAATTTAGGCGTTGAGATCCGTCATCTGTCGATTGCTTGTAACGAAATGTTACAGGACGAAGCTGCATCAATGCATCGCTGGCCGTCCCCATGTCCTGAATATCTTTCTTGTAACGCTCCGATGACAAAAGAACACCCAATTGGCCGTTGGGATTCACCAGCACGGCCGAACCGGTGATGGTCGCGTTATTAATGCCAGCAATAAAGGTGCTGATTTGCTCACCCGGCGTACCAATGCGAATAACATTCGAATCAGTAACCGTGCCTGAGTTGCCGATTTCAATGGTGTAGCTGCCGCTGCCTGCAACATTTTGACCGGCGCCGCTCCCGATCCCTATATTGCCTCCGCCAGTAGTCACGCTTGAGAGTGCAAAGTATCCTACGCCGGTGTTGTTGCCCCCCATCGTGTTGCCTGACAGCGCAGCGATCCCGACAGCAGTGTTGTAACTAGCGTTGTTGTCAAACAGAGCAGTGTATCCGAGCGCCGTATTGCCGTTTCCGAGCGTATTCAGCGCTAAAGCGTCGTACCCGAAGGCGCTGTTATATGCGCCTCCCGTGTTGTTTCCCAGAGCCGCGCTTCCCACGCCGGTATTGTTCGAGCCCGTAGTGTTCGCCTGAAGAGCAGCCGTCCCGACCCCCACGTTATATGCTCCCGTGCTATTGGTCTGGAGCGCGCTGACTCCGATTCCCGTGTTGGCCATCCCTATGCTCGCGGCCGGCAATGCATTAGTTCCTAGCGCCAGGCTCTGCGTGCTCGAGCTGGTCTGCGCGACGAAATATCCGTTGATATCCAGAATCACGTCCGTCAGGTTTGTGGCATATACGCTCACGCCGCCATTCGTGCCAGCCGAGACAATGGCGGCGTTTGCGACGGCTACACCTAAGTAAGAGTTGATGGTGGACGCAAGCGGTTGGGCCGCGCCAGCTGGCCATACTGTCAAGTAGCCGAGAAATCCTGAAGGCACAACCGTAACGTTGAATGAATACGCTGACGCATATGAGGGAATCCCGCACGGTCCAGATAGAACCGGGAAACTCCTGGTGGTAGCGGCCGGCAGGCTCGGGCCCCCGAAAGTGCCTATTGGATTACGCGTGTCCACTACTCGGCAGGGTGCGATAGGTACGAAATTGAGCGCGGATTGAGCGCCTAAACTAGGTAAATTAAACGCTAGACACACAGCGGCAAGCATTCCGTATCGATACTGCCTGACGCCCAAATGTCCCGTTATGCCTTGTGCCATACAAGGAATTTATCGGTATTGTTGGCCGTCTCTATAGCGCAGTTGCGGATTCGCAGGCGATTCCCGTCTGAGGTACCGCGCGGCTCGACCCCCGTATTCTGCAAGCTGTTGAATTTACTTCAATACCGCACAGATCACGGGTTCAGGGTAAAGTTCACCACAATATTCGGTGACAACTTCCACCGGCTGCCCGTTCAGCAGAGTTGGCCGGTACTGCCACCGCGAAACCGCCTCTCTGGCTGCATTCACCAGCAGAGGATGCCCACGAACAAGCTGCAGGTTTTCAATCTCACCTTCTTTGCTGATCGTAGCTGTAAACTCGACGCTTCCTTGTACGCGGGCGGACTTCGCAAGCGCCGGATATAGAGGTTGAACCTGTCGGATCAGATTAGCCTGAGCGACCTGGCCGCCGATTCTCACTGGCCCGCCTCGTACTCGCGGCTTGGTCCCCATAACCGGAGGCGGCGCATTGCTGGGCTTCGAGCCAATCACGTCGAAAATCACGCCGCTTGGCGTCCCATTCCCTTCAGTGCTGGGTACGACCCAAATCTCGAGCGCTGGCGCAATGTCTTTCATCTCGCTCACCTGCTTCGGAACCGTGGTGGGCGCTATTAGGCGTGGTGGAACGAATTGCCGGGCTGTCAGCTTGCTCATCTTCACAGGAGCGGAGTCCCGACGTGCAGGGGTCGGAGCCGAAGGCGCGACAAGCGTGCTCTTGAGTTGGGCACTGGGCAGAGCCTCACTATAAATCAGTGGAATCGCAATCAAAATACAGATCGCGGCTATCTGCAGCAGCAGAGACAAAATAATCACGTATGGTTTTTTCGTCTCTCGTCTTCCGTTAACGAAGGTCTGATCGAACATCTGCTCACTAGCAACAGACACCAGCTGCAACTCGAGTGTTCCCGTCTCCCCGCCTCCCGCTTATGGTGCTTTGATATACTTCCTCGACTCATAGGAAGGGGCTTATGTTCGGCTCGACCATACTCGACGTCGCAATCGGCATGTGTCTGATTTACCTGTTGTTCAGTCTCATCTGTTCGGCTATTAGCGAACTCATCGAAGGGTTCGCCAAGAATCGGGCCGCCGATCTCGAGCGGGGAATCCGCGAACTACTCAGCCATCAATCGGGAGATCAAGCTGTCCAGAAGTTTTATGATCACCCGCTGATTTATTCACTCTTCGCGGGGGATTTCCAGTCCGCCGCGCTAAAGAAATGGTGGCAGAAAGGTCGTTCGTTGCCGTCCTATATTCCTGCCCGAAACTTCGCCTTAGCTCTGATGGATCTGGCGTTGCCAGGGTCGGGAACACAGGCTTCAGGCGCTGCTGGCTCCACGCCGGCATCAGTGACGCCCACTCAGACCGGAGTGGTCATTAACAACACGCTCACTCCGAGTGCAGCGTCGCCTCAACCCACAACCGTCAATGGCGGAAATTCTATTGAGCAGTTGAGGAATGCTGTCGTGGCAAGTACGATCCTAAACGCAAAGACCAAGCAAGCGCTCATCACGTTGCTTGATGCTGCCGGAACTGATGTGAGTAGGGCTCGGGAGAATATCGAAAATTGGTACAACAGCGCGATGGACAGAGTATCTGGATGGTACAAACGTCGCACCCAAGCGATCGTTGCCATCGTCGCCTTGATTGCTGCAGCAGGTGTGAATGTCGATTCGGTAACCCTCGTCAATACTATTTCAACCGACCAGTCCGTGCGCGATTCGCTTATCTCCGTTGCCCAAGAACAAGCAAAACATGGCGGCATTCCGCAAGAAAATCAGTACACTTCTGGGACCCAGGGCTGCGCGGATCCCAAAAGTCCCGATTGCCGAATCACTGCGAGCATTGCCCAACTCAAAGCCTTGGGTATTCCGATTGGATGGACCAACGAACCGTTCGGGACAGAACCATCGCGGCATTCCGTCAGATTTCGGAGGCTGGCTCCTCAAAATCGTCGGATGGCTTCTGACAGCTTTTGCTGCTTGTCTCGGCGCGCCATTCTGGTTCGATATGTTGAACAAGTTCATCGTGGTCCGTTCAACTGTTAAGCCCCACGAAAAAAGTCCCGAGGAAACGTCAAAGGCTTAGCGACGAATGCACGTCAGCTCAAACAGAGCCCCGAGCGTAAGCGAGGCGTTACCCAATTTTCGCATTTCCACGACTTCTCACTCAGATCGCAGCGCTTGCATGACATCCACCCGTGCGGCTCGGGCCGCCGGCAGCATCGACGCGATGACCGCGGCCGCCAGCAGTACAACTGCGGAGCCGATTACCGGCAACGCCCCCGGCATCTTCATGTCTTCGAAATAGCTCCCCGCAAGATGCGCCAATGCAAACCCGCACACTGCCCCTGCCACGACGCCTGCCCCGGCCATGAAGACGCCTTCCGTTATGACACTCGTCACCAAATCCCGCGGCTGGGATCCAATCGCCAGCCGGATGCCGAATTCCCGGGTCCGGGCACTCACTGAAAACGCCAGCACGCCCGCGACCCCAACCACCGCGATCGCCAGCGCAACAGCCGCAAAGACGCCGAACACCAGCGTGTTCAGCCGATCCGGCGTCAGCACCTCTGCACGGATGTCTTCAAGCGTTGCCGCGTGCTCCACCGGCTGATCCGCGGACATCGTGCGGATAATGCGCGTGATCGGCGTTACCAGCGCGTAGGGATCCGTGTGCGCATGCACGAACAGACGGCCTCCCCAGAGCGCCTGCTGATCGAAGGGGTGATACACCGTCAGCATCGGGCTCGGCACCACATGCTCGTCGTCAATATCAGCCACCACGCCCACGATACGCCGCGGCATTGGGCTGACGTCAATGAATTTAATTACCGGATCGGTCCACATGATGTGGCGGTTGACCGCATCCTGATTCGGGAACATCCGCTGCGCCACGCTCTGACTCACGATGACGACCGGCTCGCCACCCCGCCGATCGGCATCAGTGAAGTCGCGTCCGGCAATTATCGGAACGCCGAGCGCCGCGAAAAACCCCGGCGAGATTATCCGAAATCGTGCATGCGGATCTTCTTCGCCCGGCGCGTGCACGTGGCCGTCCGCCGAGAACGCGAGCCCAAAACCGAAGTTGGCGTCGCGCCACGGAACGGCAGTGCCGACTGCCACGCTATCCACGCCCGGAAGCTCTTTGATGCGCCGCAACGTTTCCTTGTAGAATCCCACGATCTGATCGGGTGTCCGTCCGTACGACATCACAGGCACGTTCACCGCGAGTACGTGGTGTGTGTCGAAGCCGGTCCGCGCCGCTTGCAGCGCGAGCAGCGTCTTGAGCAGCATGCTCGCACCGGCAAGCAGCATGAAGGACGCGGCGATCTGTGTGACGGCGAAGACACGCAACCGCCGATTCGTGCCGCCGGTGATCCGCACGCTACTGCCATTCGCCAGACCAGGTCCATTCGAGGTGTCAACCGAAGGCAGACGCGGGACAAACGCCAAAAGTACCGCAGCAATGACCGCCAGCACCGCCCCGACCCAGAGCAGGCTGGAGTCGACAGTTAGGTCGAGCGCGCGGACCGAGAAGCGAGAGGCATACCGCGCCAGGATAGCCACCATCGGCCGAGCGCTCAGGACGCCGATTATTGCACCAGCACCGCAGAGCAGAAGGCTTTCAGCCAGTAACGTCCGGCGTAGCGCAGCAGTACTTGCGCCCAGTGCTGCACGGATAGCCAGCTCATTTTCTCGCCGAACCGTTCGCGCGAGAATCAAATTCGCGACATTCGAGCACGCAATGATAAAGACGAGCGCCGAGGCCGCAAGCAGTACCAGTAGCACGGTTCGCGCCCGCGACGTGATCTGGTCGCGCAGCCGCACGGCATCAATGCGGAACTCTGCTTTCGGCGAATACGATTCAGGATGTTGTTTGATCATGGCTCCGTAGACGGCACGTAGCTCGGCCCGCGCCGACTCGAGATCTGC
The DNA here is from genome assembly GCA_963771565.1 of uncultured Acidobacteriaceae bacterium. Lineage (GTDB taxonomy): Bacteria > Acidobacteriota > Terriglobia > Bryobacterales > Bryobacteraceae > Bog-105. The sequence continues at coordinate 300,325 of CAVYUB010000010.1, read as the reverse complement.
TCCGGGCGCGAGTCGGCCGAATAGCTCAGTCATCCGATGCACCCGTCCGGTCACCATCGTCGCCGATAGATGATGCGCGCTGGTCACGACGTTGGCGATGATTTCCGTGTCCGCGGGATAAGGGACGGATGGCTCCAGGACGCCCACGATGGTGGCGGTGCGCGAATCAAATGAATCCAGCCTGACGGTCTTGCCGATTACGGACGGATCGCGTTTGAGCACCGTCGTCCAGAAACGATACGTCAGCACCACCGCGCCCGCGGCATTCGGGCCATCATCTCGTTGGTCGAGCAGCCGCCCGAGCACCGGGTGTAGACCCATCACCTCGAAATACGAACCTCCTACCACGCCCGCCTGAACCTCGCGCGGCTGGCCGAGGCCCACCATTGAGAAGCCGATAGTGGAGAAGTCGCCGAACGCGCTCAGCGTTTTGACACGCTCGCGCAAATCGCGGATCTCTGGTACCGAGAACGTAGCATCTTCGAAGCCGCGCGCGCTCTGGCGGATGTAAATCAACCGGTCCTCGTCGCGGTTGACCAGCGGTCGCAGCAGCACGCCGCGCACGAGGCTGAAAATGGCCGCGTTCGCGCCGTATGCCGAGCGCGAGCGTGAGCACCACGGTTACCGCAAGCCCTTTGGTCCGCGCAAGCGAGCGCACCGCAAATTTCATGTCGCGCAAGAAAATCATGATGATTGCTTCCTCTGGTTTTCCGACCCTGAGCCGGGCTTCCGGACTGCGTCCGGCTGAACCTTGCCTCTACTTTTATGTCGAACGGAACCCGCGAGAATCGACAGATTCACGATCTTTTTTTCAGTGAACCTCATTGTCCCCTCAACCTTTAACAATAAACTCCCGTTGCCACGGAATTCATTACGGATCTTAGGTCTTGCGGCTCTGAAGAAAAATTGGACTTTATTCCGCGCGAAGCGCTTCCACCGGATCGACATGCGCGGCGCGGCGTGCGGGTAGATAACTTGCAATCAGCGACACCACAACCAGGAACGTGGCTCCGGCGCTGAACGTCAGCGGGTCTCTTGCCCCCACGCCATACAAAAAGCCGGTGAGGAAACGAGTCAGATACCATGTGGCCAGCAGACCGCCAATGACCCCCGACAGGCTCAGCCAAAGCGCTCGTTTCAGCACCTGTCGAGTGACGCCCCCCGGAGTCGCTCCCACTGCCATGCGGACACCAATTTCTCGCGTGCTCTGTGCCACGGAATAGGACATCACGCCGTAAACGCCCGCAGTCGCAAGGCACAGCGCCAATACCGCGAATGCTCCTAGGAGAAACGTCTCCACTCGCCTGTCCCGGACCGAATTCTCCACGCGTTCTTCCATCGTGGAAATATCGAAGAGAGGCTCGTCGCGGTCGATCGCCAGCACCTGAGCGCGTACCGAATTGACGAGAGATTCCGGCGGGACGGCCGTCTGCATCGCGACCATGACGTGAGAGCTCGGGAATTGGTCGAAGGAAACAAAAATTTCCGGTTGCGGGAGCTTGGCCAGATCTTCGTGATGACTATTTGCGACAACCCCCACGATGGTTGCCCAAGGATGCGTCTGCGCCCACCGGATACGCTTACCAATCGGGTCTTCGTGTGGGAAAAACTTCTGAGCGAACGCGGCATTCACGATTGTGACCCACGGCCGGCTCGCCGAGTCGTCGCTCGAAAAATCGCGTCCGGTTAGAAGCGGAATACTCAATGACCGGAAATATCCAGGCGTCGAGGAAATCACTGGCGCGTTAGGCCCCTGCCCAGCCGGCGGTGTCGGTCGTCCCTCGAAAAAAATGCTTGCACCCAGATGGTAGTGCGTGAAAGGCAGTGAACTCGCCGCACCCTCTGCGCCTAGACCTGGCAAGACTCCGCAATCGCATCATCAGCTCACGGACGAAAGCGGATTGCTGCTTATCCTCCGGATAGCGTGAATCCGGAAGGGCCATGGACGCGGTCAGCACGCCTCGGATTCGAAAACCTGGTTCCACTGAGATCAGGTGCTGAAAACTTCGCAGCAGCAGACCGGCGCCGAGCAACAGAATTACCGCCAGCGCCACTTCGCTCATCATCAACACGCTGCGAAACACGTTGCGAAATCCGGAAACCGCCCGCGTTCCATCAGTGCGCAGCGCGTTCTGTACGTCTGCGCCTTTTAGCAGCATGGCGGGACCGATGCCAAACAACAAAGCGCAAAACAAAGTAAGACCCAGCGAGAACGCGACCACGTCAGCATTCAGTGCGATGCTTTGTGGATTTGAAAGATGGAGCAGAAGGTAGTAACGCCGTGCAAAAAGGATCAACGCGCCAGCGCCTACAAATCCCACGGCCGCCCCTGCCAATGAGAGCAGCGCGCATTCCATTCCCACGAGCCGCAACAGTTGAAACTTGCTGGCGCCCAACGCCGAGCGCACTCCCAGTTCGCGAACTCGGCCATTAAATCGGGAAAGCTGCAGACTCGCCACATTTGCGCAGGCAATAAGCAACACCAGAACCACAGCCGCCAACAGCGCAAGAAGAGCCGGGCGAACGTCGCCTACCAGGCTCGTTTGCAGCGGAATCGCGGTCACGCGTGAATCCTTCTCCGCCGACGCGAGCCAAACCGGCTTGTCTGATTTGTGCCTGCGGCTGATTAGATTGAGATCGGCCGCTGCGGCCTCATTGGAAACGCCGAGCTTAAGGCGGCCAATCACCCGGAGAAGACCCATCCTCATTGCAGACCAATCGGGTTTGTCCCCAAACTGTCCCGGTACAAGAATGTCCGGCCTCTGGTCGCCTGGAAACATAAAACCGCGCGGAAGCACACCCACTATCTGCACCGGCACATCGTCCAACACCGCGCCCCGGCTGAAAACCAGCGGGCTGGCATTCCAATGGCGGCGCCAAAGGGCATCGCTAATCAGCGCCACACGCGCACCGCCAGGGCGGTCATCTGTCTTCCGCAAATCGCGGCCGAAATTCGGACGTACTCCGAGCACCCGCAGAAAATCGCTGCTGACGCTAGCGGCACTGATTCGTTCTGGCTCGCCCGCACGCGTCAATGTGTATTCTTCGTCGTTCCACGCTACGAGACCCGCGAACGTGTGGTTTTCATTGCGCCACGCGACAAACTCTGGCGTGACCCCAGCCGCTTCGCTCATGCCTGGAAGTATTAGACCAGCGTGCACCAACTGCTCTGGATTGCTGTATGGGAGCGGCCGTAACAGAACTGCATCGATGAGGCTGAAAATCGCGGTGTTCGCGCCGATACCAAGCGCGAGAGTTACTATGCTGACCGCTGTATAAGCGCCGCCACGCCGTAAAGCCCGGGCTGCGTGGGCCACAGTTCGCAGAAAGTCGTCGAGAGATGGCCAACTCCATATCTCCCGGCTTCGCTCACGCAACCCGGTCCTGTTGCCGAACTCGCGGCGTGCCTGGTCCCGCGCTTGGCTCTCGCTAACGCCTTCGCGCACCAACTCGGCTGTTCTTTCCTCCAGGTGAGCTTCCATCTCCTCGGCCAATTCCCGATCCAGGCGGTCGCGGCGAAACCACTGCACAATCCATTTCATGATTCTGATGGCCTCATCACCTTCCTAATTCCCGCGAACATACGTTCGAACTGCGAAGCCTCGCGCTCCAGTTGCTTGCGCCCGGCCGTGGTGAGCCGGTACCTGCGCACACGGCGGTTACTGGACGAAATGCTCCACTCGCTCTGTACCCAGTCCGCTTTCAACATGCGCTGCAGCGCGGGATAAAGCGAGCCTTCTTCCACGCGCAACAGATCCTCGGAGTTCTGCTTGATAGATTGCACAATCGCATACCCATGTAGAGGCCCGCGGCGGAGCGTTTGCAGGATCATCATCTCCAGCGCACCGGGAAACAGGCCACGTTGTTCGTCCGCGTTCATTGGTTACTCTAGGCATAGAGTAAACAATAAGGAGGGCGTGTCAAGACGCCACTCGCGAAGATTTCCGTTGTAAGATCCTTGGGAGTGTCTCTCACTCGACGTAAGTACCTAGCACTTCTTAGTACCAGTACTCTCGCAACCTCACGAAAATCGCTGACCGACGAATGGCGGCGAATCGCTTCCGCTACCGACGGCATAGTCGGCGCGGCGGCTTTACATCTCAAATCGGGACGATGCCTAAGCCTGAACGGTCAAGAAAGATTCCCATTGGCGAGCGTATGCAAGCTCCCCATTGCCATTCGGCTGCTCATGATGGTTGACGACGGACACCTGCAACTCGAACGAAACGTCGAAGTGCTGCCACGAGACGTCTGGCCTTGCTGGGACGGCGACCTCGCCTCGCTTTGGCCCGGCGAACGCCGCTTCAAGCTCCTTGAACTTATTGAGCTGATGGTTGCACAAAGCGACAACACAGCGGTTCAAACCTTGTTTCGAGTTGGTGGCGAAGCGTCGGCCATGGCGGCCAGTTTCACCCGATGGCAGGTGACTGGCATCCGCGTAGATCGGTATGAAGGCGAGTGTGCTCTTCAAGCGCACGGTGTGATGAATTATCCTCCTGTCGATCAATGGACTCCAGGAATTGTAACGCGATTAATCGCGAAAATCCCGCTTCAGACCCAATACTTAGGCATGCAAAAGTTCTTGAATGACCCGCGTGACACAGGAACTCCCAACGGCACTGTAAACTTGCTGGGACGCCTATTCCAAGGCGAGCTGCTTTCAGCTCAGAGCACTGCTCAACTCAAAACAATTCTGGAGAAGACCGCTACGGGAAAAGAAAGGTTGAAAGGCTTGCTGCCGCCCGGCACAATCGTCGCCCACAAAACAGGTACTATGGGCACCATTAAAGGATTGAATGGAGGTACCAACGACGTAGGCGTGATCATGCTCCCGGGAGATGCAGGTGAACTCGCAATCGCCGTGTACATCAAAGGAAGCACACGGGACCAGCGGACGAGGAATCGGATCATCGCCCAGATCGCCAGGGCAGCATACGTAGCTTTTCAAAGCTTAGGGCGAATCAAATCTCGACCTGCCTCTGAGCAGGATCGTAGTAAAAGCGCTCCCAAATAATCTTGCCGTCCTTCCAGAGTTGGTACGCAACTTCGTCGAGGCGACGCCTTTTGCCCCCACCATCGGTCATTTCGAAAATCCAATTAATCGCCGCCCGGTCTCCATCGACGAGGAAAGAATCCGCCCTGCTGACGTGTATCTGCTGAATTGAATTCAGGAACTGTTTCTCCCTCGCGAGGAGAGCGGCTAGGCCAATACGCGGTGGGTCGTTGTTTTCCTGCATGCTGGCATCTTCTCCATAAAACTCCTGAATGGCTTCAAGGAATCTCCGTTGTTCTACCAAGGATATTAGGGTTTTCACATTCTCGCGGGTCGGCATTGATTGTTCCTCTTTCGAAACGTACATCTCATGAGCGCTACTCAACTCTTCATAATGCCGTTTGCGGCCGGGGAATCGGAACCCAACAGCGCTTTTTTGTGAGGTTGCGAGGTACCGAGAAGTGCCAGTTACTTACATGCGAGTGTTTGCAGGTCTTTGCGGATGTCGAGTAAAGCGCCACGTGTTGACCCGGCGATACACGCGATACGAGCCATTAAAAGCACTATACCGGCGGAGCTAGCTACCTATCTCCACCGGCAAGCCCGCAATTAGGGTGAAAAATGAATCTATGCGTGGACCGGAGAGCTCACATTCGCGCACGTCTCAGCGCAGCGGCGGCACGCTGCAGCGCATTCCTTCCCAACACTGCCTTTCGACATTCTGTCACACGCGGCTGCGCAGCTCCTGCATATTTCCGCGCACAATTTGCAGATGTCAACGGCGAAATGCGACTCACGCATCACAAAATTTGAGCACATCTGACACATCTCGGCACAGTCCTTTGCCGTCTGTATCGTTCTGGAATCCGCGCCACCGCTCTTCAGGCAGCTCGTTTCCAGCGCCACACAGCATTTCTGGCATTCCATACAAGCTTCGATGCATTGCTGCATCTCTCTCGAAATCGTCTGGGTCGTCAAGATAATCCCTCCGGCATTTAGTGCCCTTACTAAGCGGGCCCTATCAACATTTCGGCGCTTTTCCAGAAAAAAATACCGAGATCTTCAAGTGGCAACTCGATCGTTGTACTAGAGTAAGTTCACGCGCCGTTGCTCCAGCTTCCCAGCACAGCGAATGTAACGATCAACTCAGATTTACCGCACCACCCTGGTTTTTCTGAGGTGACTACAATTGGGGCCACGTGAAAGACGCTGCTCAGGAGGACGCTCTTTATCTTCCCCGAGGCTCGCACGGCCTTGGCCGATTCTCTGCTAGAAGCGCCGCATCAGTGGACCCGTTTTGAATAGAACGCAAGACGAGTATTTTCGACACGGTGCTTTTTCGGTCACACACACCGGTATCATGACGCGTATCTCCACAGCCCTACGCCGTGGAACGACCTCTACAAGACATATGGGTGGCCAGAGGTCCCGGACTAAGAGAGCGGATCGGGGAGCGCGATCCGATGAATGATCGAATGTCTTCCCCCGTGTTCCACCCGAAAACTCCCAGTCAAACTAATTGCATATACTGCTCCCATGGGCGAAACTGCGGTTTCAAGCCAAACGAACAAACGCTCTTTTGAATCGACCATAACGGTCACGCTACACATTAACGCCGAGCCTCGGACATTACAGGTAGACCCGCGCACGACTCTGCTCGACGCCTTACGCGAACAGCTCGGGCTAACCGGAAGCAAGAAGGGGTGCGATCACGGTCAGTGCGGAGCGTGCACCATACATGTGAACGGGCGCCGGACACTCGCGTGTTTGTCGTTCGCGGTCGCGCACCAGCAGGACGAGATTACTACTATCGAAGGTCTTGTGAGCGGCGACGAACTTCACCCGATGCAATCCGCTTTTATCGAGTGCGACGCCTTTCAATGCGGATACTGCACGCCGGGACAGATCATGTCGGCTGTAGCAATGCTCACGGAATCTGCGGAAGGCTGTACCGAGCCACGTCACACCTGACGTATTGCACCCGCCGGCTCGGGATGAACTCTCGGCGGAAGAGATACGCGAGCGAATGAGCGGAAATATCTGCCGCTGTGGAGCATACCCGAATATTGTCGAGGCGATCCGTCATGCCCAGAGCTTCGGACGCGGGGAGCCGTAGCGATGTACCCGTTTTCGTTTGTGGAGGCGGACAGCACGGAAGCAGCGGTGAACGCAGTTACAGAGGATACACGCGCTGTATTCTTTGCCGGTGGCACTACGCTCGTCGATCTCATGAAGCTGGATGTGATGACGCCAGCGGAACTAGTGGACATCAATCGCCTCCCCCTTTCTTCGATCGATGTCGATGCAAACGGCATTACCATTGGCGCGAACGTTCGCAATAGTGATTTCGCTCATAACCGCATAATTCGCGAGCGTTTTCCGGTACTCTCCGAGGCGTTACTGGCAGGGGCATCGGGGCAATTGCGGAACATGGCAACCACGGCGGGAAACCTGATGCAGCGCATCCGGTGTACCTATTTCAGGGACATCAACTCCAGATGCAATAAGCGGCAGCCAGGCTCAGGTTGCGACGCCATGACGGGCTTTAATCGAAGTCATGCCGTTCTCGGTACCAGCGAGCACTGTATCGCCACGCATCCGTCAGATATGTGCGTGGCTCTCATCATTTTGGACGCTACAGTCGAGACACAACGCCGTGACGGATCGAAGCGCAGGATTCCGCTGAGTGATTTTTATCTTCTGCCCGAAGAAACTCCGGAGCGCGAAACGCTGCTGGCACATGGCGAGTTGATCACGCACGTTCACTTGCCGAATACGCCTATGGCAAGCCGTTCGCATTACCTTAAGGTGCGCGATCGGGCGAGTTATGAGTTCGCGCTTGCTTCAGCGGCAGTAGCGCTCGAATTGGATGGCGATACCATCATGCGCGCGAAAGTGGCCCTAGGCGGAATCGCCACCATACCATGGCGCTCGCGAGAGGCGGAGACGGCACTTGAGAACAAGCCCGCCGTGCGCGAAACATTTGTTACGGCGGCGGACGCCGCATTGGCGGATGCGAAGCCAGTCGACATAACGCGTTTAAGATAGAGCTGGCCAAGCGGACACTTGTGCTTGCACTCGACCAACTGTTGCATAAACGAACGGGGTAGGACAACATGGCTGCAACATTGATCGGCACGCCCGTGAATCGCGTGGACGGACGGAAGAAAGTAACCGGGGTCGCACAGTATGCGGCTGAAGTGGCACTAGGTGAAATGACCTACGCGGTGCTGGTGGGCAGCGCTGTGGGTGGTGGGCGAATCCGTGGCATTGACATAGAGGAAGCGGAGCGTGCACCTGGCGTACTGCTCGTTTTGACGCATCAAAATGCGGAGCATCTTGGCCAAACTGCCGGATTCGCTTATGGCCGGCGGATCTGCTGCCGAGAGCCGTGCCGCCGCTCGCAGATGATTGCATTCTACATGCCGGGCAATATGTCGCCATGGTAGTGGCCGAGCGCATGGAGCAGGCGCGCACTGGGGCATCGCTGCTCAAGGTCGAGTACGAAGTCGGGCGATTCGCAGTGGCTTTGGAGGACGCGCCCGAAACCCGCTACGAGCCCGAAGAATTCCTTGGCGAGCCGCTGCTGGTTGAGCGCGGCAACCCCACGCCAGGCGCTCGATGCGGCAGATGTACGGCTGGATGAAACCTACTCCACACCTAACCAACATTCCTGTGCAATGGAGCCGCATGCAACCGTAGCTTCCTGGTCCGGCGACACGTTGACGGTCTATAACTCAACCCAATGGGTGATGGGCGACCGTGCGGTACTCGCAGCGGCTTTTCGACTTGCCGCTGGATAAGGTGCGAGTCCTCTGCCCGTTCATCGGCGGCATGTTCGGATCCAAGGCGCTTACAGGTGCACATGTCCTGCTGGCGGCGCTTGCATCCAGGCAACTGAAACGCCCCGTCAAAGTGGTGCTCAGCCGGACCCAGGTTCTCACCGATATTGGACACCGCTCGGAGACCATACAACGGTTCGAGATCGGCGCAAAACATGACGGCACTCTTACCGCGATGCGGCATCACGTCACAACCCATACGGCGCTGAACGACGAATTCGTCGAATTCGCAAGTGTAACCTCGCGCATGCTATATCACGTTCCGAATTACAAGACGGTGCACGAAACGGTTCGACTGAACGTTATGAAACCGTCCTGGGTGCGTGCACCAGGCGAGACGCCGGGCCAGTTCGCTTTGGAGAGCGCAATGGACGAGCTGGCTTACCGCCTCGGGATGGATCCAGTCGAGTTGCGGCAGCGCAATCACGCAAAAGTAAATCTACACAACGAAAAGCCGTTTTCAAGCAAGCACCTGCTGGAGTGTTACGCGCGCGGAGCAGAGCGTTTCGGATGGGCCGCTCGAAATCCCAAGCCGAAATCCATGCGGGATCGCGAGGCGCTGCTCGGCTGGGGAACGGCCACCGCCACGTATCCTGGTTACCGCATGGGTGCCAGCGTAAACGTACGGCTGGAGCGCGATGCCGCCGGCACCCGTGCCCTTGTTTCTACGGCCGGCAGCGATGCGGGAACCGGAATGTACACGATGCTGGCAATTACCGCGGCTGAAGGATTGGGACTGCCGCTGGAGCGAGTGTCAGTCGAGCTCGGCAATTCAGAACTGACAGAATGTGCAGTGGCCGGAGGATCTAATCTGACCGCCAGCACGGCCCCTGCCGCGACAGACGCATGCACAGAGATCAAACGCGAGCTGCTAAAGATCGCCGCTAAGACGGCGGACGGTTTCACCGGAGCACAGGGGCGCGAGAGCGAGTTCATGTTTCGCGAGGGCCGGCTGGCGCACCGTTCGGACCCCGCGCGCAGCATCGGCTACGGAGATCTGCTGATATTGGGCGGATGCGATGCCATCGAGGCACAGGGTAAGACGACTCCCCTTTTTGGACATAACGACCAATACTCATTCCAGTCCTTCGGCGCGCATTTTGTCGAGGTGTGCGTTATCGAAGCAATCGGGCGCGTGCGTGTTTCGCGGATTGTAAGCGTGTTCGATTGTGGACGCATCTTGAGTGCAAAGACAGCGCGGAGCCAGTTCATTGGAGGAATCGTGTTCGGAATTGGGCACGCGCTTTTTGAAGACCTGACCTATGACCGTGAGCATGGCCACCCTGTAAATGCAGACTTAGCGGGTTATCTGGTACCGGTACATGCGGATGTGCCAGAGATTGATGTGAGCTGGATAGACGAACCGGATTTTAACTTCAATTCGCTCGGCTGCCGTGGTCTTGGCGAGATTGGAATCACCGGCGTCGCAGCGGCAATAGCGAATGCGGTTTATCACGCGACTGGCGTCCGAGTGCGCGATCTGCCGATTACGCCTGACAAGCTGTTGAAAATCTGACGCGCGCCTCGACGCGACCTCCAGTACCGTCCGAGCGCGGAAGTGAACCTGCCACTTTGCAATCCTGACCAAAATCTGCAAAAATCAGAGACATTTGATGTGAGCGAGTTCATTGCAGCACCCTCGGTTGAGGGGACCGGAGATTCCTTACTTGCCGTTAAAATCGTTGCCTGACGCTGATGCCGATTTTCGACTGAGTCTCTGCCAACTGCTGAATCCAGATGTGGTGGCCGACCCGCGTCCGCTCTACCACCAGATTCGTTCAAAGAGCCCGGTCCGGTGGGATGCTTTTATAGGCGCTTGGGTCGTAACTCGATACGACGATGTCGTTTGGGTTCTTCGAAACTTATCCGCGAAACGGACGCCTTCAGAGGATCGGCTCTCGGAGAAGGGGCTGATCCACTTCAGCCCAATCATCTCGGTTATGGAAAAGCAGATGCTGGTTTCGGATCCGCCGTATCATACGCGGATTCGCAAACTGGTAGCTTCGGCGTTCACGCCCGAAAAGATCGCAGCGCTAACAAAAGTCATACGAGAGATTGCCTGGAAGCTCATAACTGAAAAATTGCACGGCGGCCGGATGGAGGCCATTGAGGATTTCGCAGACCCTTTCCCCGCAATGGTAATTGCGCTGGTCCTCGGTATTCCAGAAGAAAACTACCGGCAGCTCGGTATCTGGGCGGCTGATTTTGCAGAGACTTTCGGAAATTTTACCCACAATCCCACTCGAACATCCGCAATCTTGCAGTCCTGCGCGGAGATGACAAGTTACTTTCGCGATTGCATTTCCCGGCTGCGACATTCGCCCAATAACGGCCTTGTTTCTTCATTCATAACAACAAACGTAGATGGAGACACGCTGACCGAGGATGAGATTATTGCGAACTCAATCGGGATTCTGGTAGGAGGGTATGAGACGGCAAGGAATCTGATCGGAACCAGTGTTCTTACGCTACTCAATCACCCCGAGCAGATGGAGATGCTGCGCAGAGATCGCGCGCTTCTCGGTCCGGCTGTAGAAGAGTTGCTTCGATACGACTCGCCTGTTCAGCTTACGGGCCGCACCCCGGTGAACGATATTGAGCTGCGAGGGAAACAGATCCGCGCCGGTGAATCAGTTCTTGCGGTGCTTGGGGCGGCTAATTGCGACCCCGCGCGTTTTCCGAACCCGGACGCTTTGGATTTGAGGCGGTCTAATAATCGCCATCTCGCGTTCGGGTGGGGTCCTCACTTCTGTATCGGCGCGATGCTCGCGAGGTTGGAGATACAGGTGGCGCTCGACTGTCTGCTGAATTTGTCCGACCTGCAACTCGAAGCAGAGGCAGTAACATGGCGCAGTCATCTTCTTTTCCGCGGGCTGACAAATTTGCGCGTCACATTTGACGGAGCATCAACCCGAAAACACACCACTCCCGTAGCGCGCGGCTCTGTCGCTGGGCTGCATTCAGCAGGTTTTGTCTGAGCCGCCGCAAGTAATTTCCGCCAGAAGCTAACGCCCTGCGGAGCGTATCTATGCTTGTGGAGAGATCAGATGAAAGCAGTGCGTCTGCATGGATACGGCGGTATTGACCAATTGCGGTACGAAGATGTTCCAACACCGGAACCAGGACCAGACGAAGTGCTGATAAAGGTTGCCGCAACGAGTGTGAATCCGATTGACTGGAAAATACGGAGCGGCGCAGCAAAAGACAGAATGCCGGTAAAGTTTCCCGTAATTCTGGGACGTGACGTGGCTGGAACGGTAGTGAAAGCAGGGGCGAACGTCAGGAATCCACAATCCGGGCAAAAGATGATGGGCATCGTGCACGGCAGCTATGCAGAGTACGTGACGGCGCGAGCGGACCACCTCACGGTGATTCCAGACGGCCTTGAACTGGAACAAGCGGCTGCTCTGCCGCTCGTTGTAACCACCGGCGCACAGCTGATACAGCACATGCAGCCCAAACGAGGAGACGTGGTGTTGGTGACCGGGGCGTTGGGAAACGTAGGTAGCTCGGCCGTGTATCTAGCCAAAAACCAGGGCGCGCGGGTCATCGCCGGGGTCAAGACAAAGCAGAAGGAACAAGCGAGCTCACTGGCTGTAGATCAGGTAGTTGGGCTAGACAATGACAAAGAAATGGCCGAACTGCCGGAACTCGATGCCATAGCAGATACGGTTGATCAGGATGTCATCGGCAAGCTGATACCAAAATTGAAATCGGGCGGCGTGCTCGGGTCCGTGTTGGGAAAGCCAAAAGAAGCGGAGGGAAAGAATATCCGGGTCGAAGCCTTCATGGCAACTCCGGACGCGTCTCTTCTCCGGCAAATGGCGGACGCCGTTCGGGATCGAAAACTTGTTATTCCCATTGCCAAGAGGATGAAACTTAGCGAAGCAGGTGAAGCTCAGGCACTCGCCGAAAAAGGTTCGCTAGGCGGGAAGATTCTGCTAATCCCTTGATCACCCCGGCCGCGCATGGGGAACCCCACCGATCGATTCACAAACCACTTGCATGCCGGTACTCGAAACTGAGCCCGAGCGTGAGCGAGGTGTCGCCCCAATTTCCATCGGAAAATGGAGCCGCCTCGAAGGGAACGACAAATCGGCATATGGACTGTGACGGTCGTGTTACTACCGAATGCGGCACGCTAGGCCGCCCGGGGCTACGATTGGCTCATGTCCGACGTCTCTCTCGCGTATCTGGCCTCGCCAGATGTCCTCTCTCGTGCTCGCAAAATCAGACTGTTCTTAATGGATGTAGACGGCACCATCACAGACGGTGGGATTTGCCTAATCTCCGCAACAGCGGCCGACGGCGCCGGTCCTGAAAGGGTTTTAGAAATGAAAGTCTTCAATGCCCAGGACGGCCAGGGCCTTTCGCTTGCGCATACCATGGGTATCCAGACCGGCTTTATCACGGGCCGCCGCTCGCCTGCTGTAGCTAAACGCGCAGAAGAACTAAAGGTCACCTTCGTATACCTGGGGCAAGCTAGAAAGACGCAGGCTTTCGATGAATGCATAAAGAAGGCCGGCGTTGCGGAACAAGAGGTGGCCTACATGGGTGATGATTTGCCGGATATACCGTTAGCGCAACGGGCCGGGCTTGCGTTTTCTGTCGCCGATGGAGCGCCGGAATTGAAGGCAGTTTGCCACTATACGACACGTCGGCTCGCGGGTCACGGCGCCGCGCGAGAGGTCATAGAGCTGATTTTGAAGGCACAAGGCCGATGGGAAGACGCTGTGCCACAAGCTTTGGCCTAGTTTCCTATAAAGGCTGAATTTGTGTGCAGCTAAAGCATTCGTATCCGCATCCATTACGGTCGGGAGTAAACGCAGTGACAGCAAACAGAAATCGAACAATCGTCGTTACGGGCGCCACGGGCAAGCAAGGCGGCGCGGTGTTCCGTCACTTGAAACAGCGCGGATTCGCGCTTCGCGCCCTGGTGCGCAACCCTGAAAAGCCGCAAGCACGAGAATTGGAAGGTAACGGCGTCGAAGTCCTTCGAGGCGATTTCGACGACATGGAATCCATGAAACGCGCCCTGGACGGAGCCGACGGCGCTTACTCGGTGCAAGACTGGCAGGGCGGCGCAAAAAACGGAGATCCGTCAAGGCATCGCGTTCGCCGAAGCGGCGAACCGGCAGGATGTCGGCCATCTCGTTTACAGTTCCGTTGGTGCCGCGGATCAGAATACAGGCATTCCGCATTTTGAAAGCAAGGGCAAGATCGAAGAGCGTATCCGCCAGATCGGCACCCCGTATACGATTTTTCGACCGGTGTTCTTCATGGAGAACTGGTTCATGATGCGCGAGGGCGTCGAGAACGGCTCAATTACGCTTCCGCTCAGCCCGCAGACGCGGCTGCAAATGATCGCTGTAGACGACATTGGCGCCTTCGCGGCACTGGCGTTCGAACATCCGGGGCACTGGCGTAACCGCACCTATGAACTGGCCGGCGACGAGTTGTCGATGAGCGAGTTGGCCGAAGCATTCAGCCGTGCGTCCGGCCGCGAAGTGCGGTACCAGCAGCGCCGTGGGACAAGTTCGAGCAACGGGCCGGACACGAGATGACCGTGATGTACCGGTGGTTCGAAGACAAGGGTTACAGCGTCGACATCGGGGGAGTGCGCCAGGAGTACCCGCAGCTGACAACCTTTAACAGGTGGCTTGAACAAAACTGGAGGCAGTCGGCTGCTCAGCAGGCATCCGGCCGGTAATCGTTCGGTCTCACTCGCGAATAGTCATTTCACTATTGGGACCAGCAGCGACTGATACGGAACGTCCCGTTTGTCGGCGGCCACCGTGCTTCGAGCATCCGGATCTGGAGGCCGCCGGCATTCGAGAATGCCTGCGATACGGCGCGGCCGCCGCTCTCGAATGCGAATTGCCGCTTCCACAAAGCGCTTGAAATGCGTTTCAGGACGAAGCATTCACTTTGAAGGAGTTATCAGTCAATGGTTGGATCCGCGGACGCGAGGGCGTTTCTTGAGACGTATCGCGGTGAGGGCGACCCCTGGGCGTCTTCAATGATTCCCAGAACTTGTTTGACAATCTTCGGAGGAGGATAGTTTGCCCGTGAAATGGGACAGTAACTCTGTACTCCCCTGTTCCCGTAAATCCGGTGGCTGCCCTTTGAACGAAGAAGCTCGAAACCGGCCCGAAACAGCGCACGCTCTGCATCGGTCGCCGTCCACCGGGAAGGCTTAGGCATTCACCTCTACAGCGGTTGTCAGGATCTCGCGGCTGAGGAGAACGTCACGCTCGTCGGCTGGCAGCGTCTCGAGATAGAGTTCGATGGCGTCTTTGATATTCTGGATAGCCTCTTCGAGCGTGGCCCCTTGAGACTGGCAGCCCCTGAGTTCGGGACACCAAGTATAGAAACCGTGCTCATCTTTTTCGATCACAACGCTCGCCTTGCTGTCAGCTCCATCAGCTGGTGGGAGGTGTAGACTCATCTTCACCAGCGCCTCGATGATGACCGGAATACTCGTCCAGTCTCATCCGGAAGCCGCGAGTGATGTGGAAGCGATTTCGAGCCATAGGAAGTTGTCTCTTAAACGGTCCAGCCCAGAGTGAATGATCGTATAACAGTTATATACATGAATGCGCTTCGACTTCGATCTGGCAAAAAGCCGGGAGGTCAAACGAAAACACGGCGTCAGCCTAAGAGAGGCGCAAGAGATCTTCGATCAGGTATACCTGGTCGACCAAAAGAGTGACGATCCCGAACAGTTTCGCGCGATCGGATGGTGCCGTGGCCGCCTCACTTCTGTCATATTCGAGATCAGGCATGATTCCGAGGGCGAATACTATCACCTGATCACGACTTGGAAGGCAACCGAACAGGAAGAGCAAGACTATGCCGAAAACATTTAGGAAACCACTCTCTGCCGATGAGATCGCGGAATTGGCATCACGAGGCGAAGATGTGTCAGCCTACTTCACGAACAAGTTCACTGTGGTCAGACCGGTACGGCGTGTCAACATCGATCTGACCGAAGGGATGTTGCGGAAACTCGACGAGCGCGCGGCCCGGCTCAACATCAGCCGGCAAGCGGTAATTAAGACACTCATCGGTCGTGCCTTAAGCGAAGAGCGGTCGACTAGAGCAGGATCTAAGAAGAAGGCCGGCTGATCTCATTCTCTGAACCGCCCTGTTTTTGTAGCGTGACTTCTGCTCTCGGCCATTCATGTCACCACCGATGAACGATTCCCGGCCTAATGTCGAGCCTGGAACGGTATCGATTTCGCCGAACCCTGGAGCGCAGGAAAGGAGAGCACTAATCGACAGAGACACCCTCGTTTGCTTGCTGAGCGGAGGACACCTCGATATGCCCGAAAGATTCAGGCGCAGACTCTGGCACATCCAGGTGGGCAACTGAGAAAACTCCCGCTGTGTGACCTATCCTTCGAGGAAGCTGTGTCCCCGCAGTGACCCCACTATCCCGGCCGCCGTTCTCTTTCCAGTCGCTCGGCGAGAAAAACCTTCAGCAGCGATTGATAGGGAACGTCCCGTTTATTGGCGAGCACTTTCAAATCCTCGATCATGGATACGGGCAAACGCAGGGAGATCGTGCGAAGTGACGGCTTCAGATTCGGAAAGCGGCGCCTTTGGGCGGCCTGCCAGTCGATAAAGTCGGCGGAATCGTGTTCCGCCCAGAAGCTACACTCCTCTTCTTCTGAACGAAATTTAGGAATTTGTTTTTTCGTGCTTCTCATAGAATTCCTGTTCTCGCCGATTCATGTCTCGCACCGAGATCACGCGAATCAACAACCAACAAGTGTCGTCCGCGACCCCTGTTGCAGCGTATCGCAGCTCTTGTGCGTGCCCCTGTCCTCTGACAGAATGAAGGAGCAAGGAACTAGATGCTCAACTTCCCGAGAATTACCGTTAACCCTAGGCAGATGGACGGAGTACCTTGCATCCGCGGACTGCGCATTCCGGTGGCCACCGTGCTTCGAATGCTTGCTGCGGGAATGACAGAGCGCCAGATCCTTGATGAGTATCCGGATCTGGAAGCCGCCGACATTCGAGAATGCCTGCGATATGCCGCGGCCGCCGCTCTCGAACGCGAATTACCGCTTCCACAAAGCGCTTGAAACTCCTAGTTGATAATGCTTTGCCGCCGCGCTTAGCCGAATTACTGACGAACGCCGGTCACGAGGCTGCACATGTCCGCGACTACGGCATGCGGCCGAGGACGTCGGCGTGCTCGAAAGAGCACTAGTGGAACAAAGAGTTCTCATTTCGGCCGATTCAGATTTTGCAATACTGCTTGCGCTCCAGGAAGCGTCGCACCCGTCTTTCGTGTTGTTCCGGGAGACCGATGCTGTATCCGCGCAACAGTACGCGGATCTATTACTCTAGAATCTCTCAAGACTGCAAGCATGAATTGCGTTTCAAGGCAGTCGAACACCTTAGCAACATCTTGTCGTGATTAAGTCGCTGTTTTGGCAAAGCTTGAGGTGATGACAACGTCCTTCGCCAACTCTCAAGCTAAACAGATAGGGCCCTGAGGGCCGACGATCTTGTCGATTGCAGCTTGGGTGATCGGATGGTAGCGAGGACGCGCTCGAGCGTAAATGGCTTTTGCCCAGTGCCGATTTTCTGGAGATCTTGCGAGCTCCTCATACAGAGGTTTGATGTACCGTCGACGGCCAACATCGAGCAGAAACTTCTCTAGCGCAGGATAAGCAGGTTTGTAGTTGCTCGTTGCAGACATCAACAGCCAACGCTGAAGGACCTCCTTATTTGATGATGAAGTGAATGCGAAACGATGGTCCAACGCTTGCATCCTGGCTTCGCCAATGTCGAGCGGCAACGAATTGAGGAAGTGGAGCGTCTCCTGAGTGTTCCGTAAATTAATGCTGATCTGTTCTAATTGAAGTCTGTTTCCTAGCCAGCCCAATGCACCCTCCTCGATTGATGCGAGCTTAGATGAGCGTATGCGAGGCGCAGATGCTGGCATCCCGGGCTCGCAGACCCACTCGTGAATGTCGATTGATCTTCCAGCGCGAGGTTCCTTGTCGATAAGCTTGCTTTTTATGAAGTCGAGCGCCTGAGCAGTCGTAATGCTTTGGAATGCAAAGTGTTGGAAATAGCTCTTCAAGAAATTATCGAAACGTCGTCGACCAAATGCGTTCTCAAGAGCCTTTAGAAAAAGGGCCCCCTTTTCGTACGCAACTAGCGTTGATGCCGCATCTGGATCGCGTCCTTCTAGATTTATGTGAAGAATCTGATCGTAAGCTTGGAGACCGGCCATCTCTTCTTCCAATTTTCTTCGTTGTAAAATTGTTTCCATCTTTGCCCGCGACCGGCCGTACATTTTCTCTATAATGCGAGATTCTATGTAAGTCGTGAAGCCCTCGTTCAGCCAAAAATCGCTCCAAGTCGCATTCGTAACGAGGTTGCCTGCCCATGAATGTGCCAGTTCGTGTGCAATTAGTGACACTAAGCCTTTATCGCCTGTAATGAGCGTCGGTGTGACAAACGAAACCTTTGGTATTTCCATTCCGCCGAAAGGAAAGCTTGGCGGCAAAACGAGAATATCGAAGCGTCCCCACTGATAGGGACCATAAAGCTCTTCCGCGACCTGAATCATGTGTTCGGTATCCTCGAACTCACGAACTGCGCGCGCGAGCACCGGTGGTTCCGCATAGACCCCCGTTCGTTTCCCGGTCCGAGCGAAGTCTATATCGCCAACGGCTAATGCGATGAGATAGCCCGGAATCGGTTGAGGCATTTGGAAATTATGAACACCATCTCGGACCGGCTCCATCTTGTGGTCCGCTCCCATAACCGCAGTAAGCTGATCTGGTATTTTTACTCGGGCCGAGAAAGTCACGCGAACGGCCGGAGTATCTTGGAGCGGTAACCAACTTCGAGCATGGATTTCCTGCGACTGAGTGAACAAGAACGGAAGACGCCCAGACGCGGTCTGCTCAGGCTCCAACCATTGAAGCGCCGAAGCGTTGGTGCTGGTCGAAAATGAAATACGCACAAACTGATCATTTGGGCGTAGTCGAATACTCAATGGCGACCCGAGAAGGTGGTCCCTTGACCCAACGTCATGTACGCGAGACGAAAAGTTGCTGCCGTCTGGCGAGCCCGCCAAGGTGTGGATTGCAAGATCACGCGTATCAAGGATTAGTGAATCAGCTGTTCGATCGAACCTTTCGATAGAGAGTGTAGCAACCCCATTCAGCTGCCTCCTGCTGAATGAAACATCCAGATCTAGATCTAGGTGGCGGACACGAAATTTGTCGGGCTCCGAGTATGAGTGTACATCTTTAACTCCTGATGAATTAGCGTGTGACACTTGCTTCTTTCGCAATTTGACTTGTCTTGTGCTCACTGCTTGGTTGTCTTCGAGTCGACTACGTCTTTCTCAACTGTGGCTCGGTACTTTAACAAATCTCGTCGAAAACCCTTGCCCGGGTAAAATTGGTCTGTTGAACACCCATTGAAGGCCATTCGACAACTCTATACGCTCGGCGTCCTCCTCGATGTTGCCGAAAGAGAGATCAACAAATACCTTCATACGATCAGTCGGATAGAACACGGTCAGAGTCGTCGAAAGCACTGGCTGTTTTGCAAAGAAAGGAACAATGGACCCGTCGCGGAAACACTCGACGGACTCTGCTGAAAAGCGATACGCCGGGCCTCTATGGGCTGGAATGTGAACGTCCTTCGAGATCGTTATGCAGCGATCACATTCTTTAGGTTTTATTTCACTTTGCCTCGGATAGTCGAAGAAATCTTTGGCATCAAGAAGATTGGTTCCTGTGAAATGGAGTATCTCTGTTTTCCCAATATTCGGGAAAGAGGAGGACTCGATTTCGTAAATGGATTCATACTTGTTGGTGGAAGATGATCGATTCTCTAACTCGTATACGGAGAGTGTCACCAGTCTGTCGTATTCTGGCTGCTCTGGCCACTCGGTGATCGTATAGGTGATTGTCCAAGTTGTGCGAACGAGGTCGGCTTCCAGGTACTGCTCGATATACTTCCTCAACTGCGGTGGAAGTCGTCGGCCGATGATGTGCGTTGAAACGTCTTCTGCAAATTCCTCAAGGAGCCGCTGCTTGGCTGCCGCATCGACGACAAGTGCCAGGAACTGTGCGACGATGATAGCCTCTCCGAATTTCCACAGCAAGTTTCGATAGAAGTCCGACAGAAACACTTGGCCATGAACTATTGGCCACTTGTCCCACGGAGTGAACGATAACAAGAAGCCGAGCAACAAGAACGCGGTCCAGAGAACCCAAAACTTCCTACGTTTATCCATAAAGAGTCCCCATCGGGGAATGCTGGCGCCCGTCGCAGTTGCGGTTAAAGCCGGCAACCAGTTAATGAGTCGTTGCGTACTGAACGCTATTGTAACGGCCTGAACCGGCCGTGCTACATCCTAGCCGCTGTGAACAATTGGGAGCACGGTATGGCCGAGTCCTTTTTAAACGCGCCAGTAGTGATAGCCCCCTTGGACATTTTCGTATACTGCATTGAGATTGCGAAAACGCGGTTTGAGGGACTCCGGAACGAATTACGGGACCGGCCGGCCCTGAACACGGCCGGAACAAAACGATTAATTCGGCTGAACCAGCGAGGGCCATCACAACCCCAATCTCCCTTTTTTTCAGAAACTTACAAGAAATCATTTGGAACCATACTGTATACTGGTTTCAAGGAGCCGTCGCGCTTCCAAATCTCTTGAAAAACGCCG
The DNA here is from genome assembly GCA_963771565.1 of uncultured Acidobacteriaceae bacterium. Classification (GTDB taxonomy): domain Bacteria; phylum Acidobacteriota; class Terriglobia; order Bryobacterales; family Bryobacteraceae; genus Bog-105. The sequence continues at coordinate 279,774 of CAVYUB010000010.1, read as the reverse complement.
GAGTTGGGCCCAGTGCCTCTCCGGCGTTTTTCATTTGGATAGGACTTTCTCATCATGCCAACGCAAGCGCAGATCACGGCAAACAAAGCCAACGCGCAGCATTCCACCGGCGCCAGAACTGAAGCCGGCAAAGCTGCTTCCTCACACAACCATCTTTCGCACGGTCTCACCGGCACCGAATTCGCAATTCTCGAATGGGAAGATCCGAACGCCTTCACTGAGCTTTCGGCCCAGCTCGAGCTCGAACACAAGCCCGCCACCGTCACCGAACAGATTTTAATTCAGAACATGGCGCAGCACTATTGGCTCACCCAGCGCGCCATCGCCCTCCAAGGAACATGCTTCATCCTGAGATCGCGCCGGACAACCCCGAAAAGCAGCTCGCTCTCTATCTGCGCTACCAAAGCACGCACGATCGCGCCTTCCATAAGAGCCTGAATCAGTTTCTAAAGCTAAGAGCCGAAAAGCGAAGAGCAGAAATTGGGTTCGAATCGCAAAAACAAAAAGAGGCGGAAGAAGCCCGGCGCCGCAATCGTGAAGAGCGTAAGCAGAACGATGAAATTCGTAAAGTAGCCGACCAAAATCGCCACGAAGCAGCCGAAAAGCGCAAGCAGGACCTGCACGAATATGCTGTTTTGCTCGCAGGAGCCAAGGTTGACCATCAGTGGGCGTTGACTGCAAACCAGCGACTGCCCCAGATCGTCGCCCTAGCTGCCGAAGAGGACAGATTAGAAGCTTTAGAAGCTCAAAAAGCCGCCTAATCCTTCACCAACCCCGCCGTCCACACCCGAACTGTCGGCGGCTATTCGTCAGTTCGAATCTGCTCGTCTGTAGTCTTAAGAAGGTGCTCACGAAACTGTATCGTGCGTTTTGGGTACCCGTGCGTGAGTCTGCGTAGGCTAACCTACCAAGTTCGCGCAGCTGCAAATTGCTAGGAACGATCTGCGCTAGGAAGTGCAAACCCGTCCAATTTTATTGGCATAATTGGTCGAGGTAAAAACAGGATGCTGTCGAACAGATCGATACCTCGCGCTACTGTAATTCCAGTGCTAGCGTATCCAGATGTAAATCAGGCTGCAGCTTGGCTGTGTGATGCATTCGGGTTTAGCGTGCGTCTGCGGATCGGTGATCACCGCGTGCAGTTGAATGTGGGAGATGGGGCAGTGATCGTGAGGGAAATGCGCCCCAACGAGATCGACGCAGTGCTGGGCATGGGACACTCGGTCACTGTTCGCGTCGAGGACGCCGATGCCCACTGTAACCGTGCCAGAAATCAGGGGGCGCGGATCACACAAGACCCGGTGACTCACCCGTACGGCGAGCGGCAATACAGCGCCGATGACTTCGCAGGATACTCGTGGACTTTTTCGCAGTCGGTGGCGGATGTGCATCCACAGGATTGGGGCGGGACGGCGGAACAGCTGTAGTACCACTTCGATCTCGGGTGGCGCGCCGCTTCAATCTCCTCCGGAATTCGCGCAGCGTGGCGCGTGCGCCCGATCGTCTGTAGTCTTAAGAAGGTGCTCACGAAACTATATCGAATGCTCGCGGGAGTCTACGTCTTGTCGCTGCTGCTGTTCATGTGTGTTCTTCCCAACGCCGCACGCGCTCAAGATGAAGGTCCGCGACTGCTCCTCACCCCGAAACGCCTGAAGCGCCTGCAGCGCGATCACGAGCGGAAGACCGAGCGCTGGATAAATTTCGAAAACCGTGTCAACTCTGTCCCTGATTCGCCAGAGCGCGGCTTTGAGTTGGCGCTCTACTATGCTGTAACGCACGATGAAAAGCGCGGGAAGGAAGCCATTCAATGGGCGTTAGCTCACAAATGCGATGCGCGCCAAGTCGCCTTGATTCTCGACTGGTGTGATGGCCTCGTCCCTCACCTCGACCGGCCAAAGCTGCTGGCTCCAGACTGTCCCGCCGACGCGAATCATGCTGTACCTGATATCCAGGCGATCCGGGACGCACTCTTCCTGCACATCGTTCGCGGCGAAGATCCGGGACAGCCGATTACGGGTCAACAACTCGAACAGTTCGGCCTCACAGATCCGAGCGAGCTCTATGCAGCGTGCGAATACATGGAAGCGGTCCGCGACACGGAGCATGTAGACATCCGCCGGGACAATCCCGCATTCTTCCAGTTATTGCCGGCTCAGTTTCTGCTTTCGATGAAGCCGGGTGAGCTCGATCATCCCACCTGGCAGGCCGCCGCTGCTGCGTTGGCGCTCGTCAGCTTAGACCCGAATCTGGAGGGTTCGCAATTTCTGCAAGGCTGGGCGATGGAAGATCGGCAGATGATACGCGAAGGCCCGGGTGTCGCTTATGAGCTGCTATGGGGTGATCCATATCTGCCCGGAGTTAGTTATCGGAATCTCGATCCATGGTCGTATGATCCGGGCGGCCGATTGTTCGCACGCGCAGACTGGGATCCGCACGCCTGCTGGATCAGCATCTCAACTCGCGGTGTCGAAGAAGCGAATTGTCCCGCAGATTGGCGGCAGCATACGCAGACGTTCGGCTCCATGACGTTGATGCCCATGGCAGAGCCGTGCATCGAAGTGACTCACCTAAAGGGAAGGCAAGCGGAAATCATCTGGCGATTACAGCCCCATCAAACGGTTTCATACATGAACGAACAGAAAAAGGTTTCGGGCCAAGCCGATCCCGCAGGCATGTGGGTTTTGCCCGGCTACATTGATGGGAAGGTCTGCACTTCCGCCGCGCAGAAGTAGCATGCTTGATACACTGAGGCTTCCAGCATGATCGCCTCGACACAACTGCGCCCGGGTATGGTCGTGAAGTTCAACAATGAGCTTCATTCGGTATTCAGCATGGTCCACCGCACCCCAGGTAACCTGCGTGGCTTCGTTCAAGCCAAAATGCGCAATTTGCGAACGGGTTCTATGATTGAGCACCGCTTCTCTTCGGAAGACAAAGTGGAGCGTGTGGCGCTTGATGAGCACGAGATGGAGTATTTGTACGACGACGGCGAAGACTACTACTTCATGAACACCGAGAATTACGAGCAGATGCACTTAACCAAGGACATGCTTGGCGATGGCGTGCTCTATCTGATACCGCAGCTCAGAGTAAACGTCGAGTTCTACGAAGGCAAGCCCATCAGCGTCGAGCTGCCACCCAGCGTGGAAATGACGGTGATGGAAACCGAGCCGGGTCTGAAAGGGGCAAGTGTTTCGAACGTCACGAAGCCAGCCAAAATGGATACCGGATTGGTTGTACAAGTCCCCGCATTCATCAACCAGGGTGAGCGCATCCGCATCAGTACTTCAGGCGGAACGTATCAAGAGAGAGCTTAGAACCGCTCTCAACTTCCAAACAACGAACTCAAATATTTATAACTTTTCCGCAAACTCTCGATAGGATCGCCTGGGGTTTGATCTTGTTCCACAAAGTAATGCTTCACGCCTGCCGAATCGGCCGCTTTTAGAACAGCCGGTATCTTGATCGAGCCGCTCCCGATTTCTTTGAACGCATTCTTCGGAACGTTTTCGTTGAACTGCGTGGGAACTCCTGCGGCCCTATCCTTCAAGTGGATCAGCGGAACTCGTCCGGCATGGCTCTTCAACATCTGCACGGGATCGTGCCCGGCTTCGGTCACCCAAAAGATATCCATTTCGAGAAAAACCAGATCCTTTTGCGTCTCCTCTAATAATGTTTCGAGAGCCGGAACCCCATTGACCGGTTGAAAGTCGTGCGCGTGGTTGTGATAGCACAATGTGAGCCCGCTTGCCTTGGCCTGTTCACCCGCCTTGTTCAACATGTCGGCCAGGCGTTTCAAATTATCTGCTCCGCCCCGATTAGTCGGCAATGAAGGAGCCACTATATATTCGAACCCCCCTTGCTTAAGCTTGCTCAGCACCGGATCGAGCTGGCCGGCTCCCGTAAACGCCTTCTCGTCCACGTGCGCGCTTACCGGCTTCAGCTTCGTTTCTTTCAGCGCCGACCAGATCTGATCGAGATTGTCGTAGGTAACCTCGACTTCCGTGTAGCCGATGTCCTGTATCGCTTTTAAGACAGCGGCCGGGTCCTTAGTAATAATGTTTCGAACCGTATAGAGCTGAACGCCGAGATTGTTCTCGCTCAGCTTATCCTTCGCAAACACTGCATGGCTCAAAGGCAGCAACGCAGCAGACTGGATCACAAACGCACGCCGGGAAGTATTGGCCATGCCTTCTATACTATCCAGAGCCTTCATGCCCTATGGAGCCGTCGCCCAGCGTGGATGATATTTCCGGATGCTCGTGCCGGTCGATGAATTGCAAAATGAGAATCGATAATAATGCGAGCGCCGCGGCAATCGTGATCACGAGCCATACATGGGAGAGCAAGAACCGAAAGGTCTGATGTCCGTAATGTCTGCCCAGATATGCAAGCGCGAAGTAACGAATGGCTCTCGCCGAAAGGACAACTGAAATGAAGTACGACCAGGGCACCTGCAGAGCACCCGCACAAAACACCGGAACCTTCATTGGCATCGGAAGGGGCGACAATGCCGGAAGGAAAACAGTCACAAGGCCATACCGCTGAAACCAAGCATGCAGCCGGGCGCCGCGCCCGCGCGAGACGTGTTTTGCGAGCAGAACCTCGCCTCCTTTCCGCGCAATGGCGAACAGGACAAGGCTGCCTGCAACCGATCCGATTACGGCGCAAATCGCGCCAACGTAAGCCTGCACGGGATCTCTGATCGCAACGGCGATAAGCAGCGCATCAACCCCGCCTACTACTGGAATTCCGGCGGAATCGAGGGTCGAAAGTAAAAGAAGCCCATACGGACCCCAGGAGATAAAAATTTGTATGAGGTGCTTCAGCTGCCGCTCCGGGCTAGGTACTTTAATCCCGTGTGAACGCTCAAAACTGATTCTGAGCCGCGCACGTTAGTAAGCGGTTTCTCGAATTTTGCATCGTAAACTGGCTACCGCCCACCCTTTGAGCCCAGCATATCGAAGAGGCCAGCTTCATCAAGCACCGGAATCTTCAGATCTCGCGCCTTATCAAGCTTCGAGCCTGCCTCTTCACCGGCAACAACGTAACTAGTCTTGCTGCTCACAGAACCAGCGACCTTTCCGCCCGCAGCTTCGATCCGCATCTTCGCATCTTCGCGGGTAAGTGTTGGAAGCGTTCCGGTGAGCACAAAAGTGAGCCCGGTAAGCGGTCCTTGCTTCTTCGCCACCTTCGGCGCAGTGAAACGCAGCCCCGCCGCCCGAAGCCGCTCGATCAGTTCCCGATTTCGCTCTTCAGCGAAGAACTGCCGTATCGAGTCGGCAACCTTCGGGCCAACTTCGTTCGCTTCCTGCAGCGTTTCAGCTGATGCCCCGGCAATCGCGTCAAGACTGCCGAAGTGCTCGGCGAGAATCTGCGCCGTGCGCTCCCCAACGAACGGAATACCCAATCCGTTCAAGACCCGCGGCAGTGGTTGCGAACGAGAGTTATCGATGTTCTGGATCACTTTGGATGCCGATTTCTTGCCCATGCGCTCCAAATCCAGCAGTTGATCCACGCTAAGCGTATACAGATCGGCAATGTTGTGAACCAGTCCACGGCTCAAAAGCTGATCGACCAACGCATCGCCCATCCCGTCAATGTCCATCACTCCGCGCGACGCGAAATGCAGCAGCGATTCGCGCAATCGCGCCGGACAGTTCGTGTTCATGCAGCGGCTCGCAGCCTCGCCTTCTTCTCGGACAACATGGCCGCCACAAACTGGACAAACTGTCGGCATGCGGAACGGGCGTCGATTCTTTGGCCGTTCAGCGACGCGCACTACTTTCGGGATCACATCACCGCTACGCTCCACTACGACCGTGTCACCGATTTGGACATCCAGGCGCGCGATCTCGTCTTCGTTATGTAGAGTGGCCCGCGACACTGTGACGCCGCCAACCGCCACCGGTCTCAGGTGGGCCACAGGCGTGAGCGTGCCAGTCCGGCCCACTTGCACCTCGATGTTTTCCAACACCGTGGATTCTTGCCGCGCCGGATATTTGAACGCTATTGCCCAGCGCGGTGCTTTCGATGTCCAGCCGAGCTTCTCCTGTTCTTCCACGGAATCAATCTTGGCAACCACACCATCGGTCTCATACGGCAGCTTTTCACGCTTTGTTTCCCATTCGTGAATGAACTCGAGCAGCTCGTCGAGTCCTTTGCATTTTTTGCGGTGGGAGTTCACTTTGAATCCCGCGGCTGCTAACGTCTCTAAAGTTTGCCAGTGACTCGGGAGCATTGGACGTCCGTCTCGCAGCAGGAAATAGGTAAAGTAATCGAGCTGGCGTGCAGCCGTAACCGATGGATCAAGCGCGCGCAGCGCTCCTGCCGCGGCGTTCCGAGGGTTTGCAAAGCGCGAAAGGCCGGCCCGCTCCCGCTCCTCATTCAGGCGCTCAAAAGAGCGAAGCTGCATCACTACTTCGCCACGAATTTCAAATTGATCTTGCGGGATTACGTCCTTCTTAATCCGCAAAGGAAGCGAGCGAATCGTCCGGGCATTCTCACTGACTTCCTCACCGACGCGTCCATCCCCGCGCGTGACCGCCTGCTTGAATCGGTCCCCATCAAAGTACGCGGCCATAGAGAGGCCATCCAGCTTGAGTTCGGCAACATATTCGTAAGGCTCGCCTTTCAGAAGCGCCCGAACTCGTCCGTCAAAATCACGGAGTTCCTGTTCGTTAAGCGCGTTGTCGAGGCTCAGCATTGGCGAGCTATGCGGCACTTTGACAAAGCCTTCGCGCGGTTGACCACCCACGCGCTGCGTGGGCGAATCAGGCGACCGGAGTTCTGGATGAGCCTCTTCGATATCGCGCAGTTCCCGCATCAAACGATCGAACTCAGCATCTGAGATCTCGGGCTGGTCGAGAACGTAATACAGATACTCGTGATGTTCCAGCTGTCTACGTAGATTGTCCACGCGCTTTGAGAGCGAATCTTTCATCCGCAAAACCTATAATGTGATCTTGGAGCCATTCCAGGCGAAACGCGCGGCACTCATATACAATCCCATCGCAAGGGGCCTGTCACGCCGCCAACATCTGCTTCAACGTACCATCGCGGTACTCGCACGCCAGGGCACGCAAGCGGATCTCATCGCGACAACAGGTCCTGGCAGCGCCGCATCACAAGCGCGTCGTGAGATCGAGGCTGGCTGCGATTTGATTATTGTTGCCGGAGGAGATGGAACTATCAATGATGCGGCAAACGGGATGTTGCGTAGCGATGTCCCGCTTGCCATATTGCCTGGCGGCACAGCTAATGTTCTGGCGCACGAGATCCGCTTGCCGCTTCATTTCGAAAGAGCCGCGGCAGAGATCCCTAGATTGCAGCTATGCCGGATTGCGGTAGGCACGCTCCGAGGCCCAGCTTCCGGTCAGCGATGCTTTCTGTGCATGGCCGGTGCCGGCCTTGATGCCGAGATCGTTTATCACCTCGATCTGGATCTCAAGGCGACGCACGGCAAGCTGGCTTATTATCTCGGCGGCTTTGCGCAAGTCTTTCGGTCAGTGCGCGAGTTTGAAGTAACCGTCGACGGGAAGCGATTCGAAGCCAGCTTTGCGCTGATTAGCCGCGTCCGAAACTATGGCGGCGATCTGGAGATTGCGCGTAATGCCTCTCTTCTCCGGAACGATTTCGAAATCGTACTGTTTCGAGGTACGCTGAGCCTTCGATATCTGACTTACCTTGCGGGCGTCATACTGCGTCGTCCGCAGCGTATAAACGGCTGCACGATATTGCGAGGGCGTTCAGTAAGTTGTCAGGAACTATCCGGCAGTCGAGTCTTCGTGCAAATTGACGGCGAGTTGGCGGGCAAGCTCCCCATCACAACCGAGATCGTGCCCGATGCACTCTCACTGCTCGTCCCACAGAAGTTTCTGGCGCGGGAACAATCGTACGTCGAATTCCAGTCTGCGCCTGAACCTCCCGAATGGACAACCTCACCCACTCGCTGACAGGCCTGGCGCTTGCCCGCTCGGGATTGAATCGTTTTTGTCCGCACGCGACTCTGCTGATGATTCTCTCAGCCAACGCTCCTGACATCGACATCGTAACGGTTCGAGGCGGGCAGCTCTGCTACCTCGAATGGCACCGCGGATATTCGCACTCTCTTCCGTGTCTCCCGTTCCTCGCTGTACTGCCGGTTCTCGCAGTAGCCGCGATCTACCGGCAAAAGTTGCCCTGGACGAGAGCCTGGCTACTCTCTTGTATTGGCGTTGGCAGTCACATTGTCACTGACTGGACGAACAGCTATGGTGTCCGAATGCTGCTGCCGTTTTCGTCTGCCTGGTTTCATCTCGACCTGAATAGCCTGTATGACGGGTGGATATGGGCTGTGCTCATTTTTGCGGCACTCTGGCCCGTTCTAGCGCGGCTGGTGAGCAGCGAGATCGGAGACCGCGCACCCGCGGGGCAGGGAACTGCCGTGTTTGCCCTCGCCTTCCTTCTGCTGTTTGATGTTGCGCGTGCAGTGCTTCATCAGCGCGCAATCGCACAACTCGAGGCGAGACTCTACAATGACGCGCCACCCTTACAGACCGCTGCACTACCTGAGCCTTTCACCCCGTTTCAATGGACAGGTGTGGTCGAGACGGCGGACACTTATCGATTGCACGCAGTCAATACTTTCGGCGATCTCGACCCCCGAGCAGCCGAAGTCTTTTATAAGCCCTCACCCCGGCCGAGTATCGAGAACGCAAAACGTACAGAGCCGTTTCGATATTTTCTCTACTTCGCACGATTCCCGGTTTGGTCTGAAGCGCCAACCGCTATCGACGGCGGCGAGGGAACCCGAGTTGATTTAACAGATCTGCGATTTGGACGCCCATGGACGGGATCCTTTCACTGCATCGCGCTGGAGAACCGGCGCAATGAAGTGATCCGGTCCTGGTTTACCTATGGCTCCGGAGTTCGAGAACCTTAAGCCGACGACAGCGTGTCTCCGATGATGCGGCGGCTCAACTTCAACGGGTCGACTTTATACGTGCCGGCCCGAACGGCTCGCATCAGTTGTTGAGCTCGCCGTCTCATCGCACACGCACCCTGTTCGAGCCCATTCAATACCGAACTCAGCTTCGATAATTGTGCGACGTCCGTGCTCTCTGCAGTGCCATTCTTAAGACTGAAACGTGTGAGTTTCATAAGAGCTTCACTCGAGCGGACCTGCGCCCGGCTCATTTTCCTTATCGGCGCGAGCTCGTGCGCCTTTCAGAAAATCATTCGCACAGCACCGCCTATGAGCGCGTGTTTAAGATGGTACAATTCTTTCTTCATGTTGAACTTACGCCGCGTTCTAATCGGTTTTCTGCTTGGGTCCGCATTACTCGCCGCTACCTCTTATAAGGTCGTGAAGTCGATTCCAATCGGGGGCGAAGGGGGCTGGGACTATCTCACGGCGGATTCGCAGAACCGCCGACTTTACGTGTCTCATGGAACCGAGGTTGACGTTCTGGATCTCGATACGGAAGCTAAGGTAGGCAAGATCCCGAACACGAATGGCGTTCATGGGATTGCCATCGCCGACGATCTGAATCGGGGCTTTGTCAGCGACGGCCGCGACAATCAAGTCACCATCTTCGACCTCAAGACGCTCGCGGTGATTTCGACCGTGAAGGCGGGAACTAATCCCGACGGCATTGTGTATGACCCCTTCAGCCAGCGCGTGTTCGCGTTCAACGGGCGGAGCAAGGACATGACCGCCATTGATGCGAGCTACCGGAAACGTCGCCGGAACAGTACCTCTGGGCGGCAAGCCGGAGTTCCCGGCAACGGATGCTCAGGGCAACATCTACGTAAATATCGAGGATAAAAGCGAGATCGTGCACTTTGATCCGAAAACGCTTACGATAAAGAACCGCTGGTCAGTCGCTCCATGCGAGTCGCCATCGGGGCTGGCTATCGATGCGAAAAACCAGCGGTCTGTTTCCTGTTTGCGACAACAAGATGATGGCGGTCATAGACGCCGGTAGCGGCAAAGTGATCACCACAGTGCCGATCGGCGAAGGACCGGATGCGGCGGGATTCGATCCGGAAAAGAAGCTGGTGTTTTCTTCCAATGGTGAGGGAACGCTGACTGTCGTTCAACAAGAATCTCCAGATAGCTATACGGTCGCTCAGAACGTGAAAACGCAGCGTGGAGCTCGAACTATGGCGCTGGATTTGAAGACTCACAAGGTGTATCTTGCCGATGCTGAGTTCGGTCCAGCTCCTGCAGCAACTGCTGACAATCCGCGGCCGCGTCCAAAGATTCTGCCCGGCACGTTCAAGCTCCTGGTAGTGTCTGAATAGTGAAGTCCATTTTACTCGCGCTGTGCGCTCTATCGATCCCGGCCTTTGGACAGGGCCAAACTCCGGCCGGACCAGCCAAACCGAATTTTTCGGGTCGTTGGCGAATGGTGAAGGACAAGAGCGATTTTGGCGGTTTTAAGGCGCCCGACATTATAGTTCGAGTCATTGAACATCGGGACCCCACTCTGAACGTTCACACCGTCCAGACTAGCGGCGGAAAAACCTCAACCGTGGATGTGAGTTACTTCACTGACGGCTCGGAAACAACCAACTCCATGAGTGGGCGCGATGCAGTGAGCAAAGCGTTCTGGGACGGGCCCGCTCTCGTGATCCGAACGAAGACGAAGGATTCGAAGGACGAAGATGAGCTCGTTGAAGACCGCTGGGAGCTCTCGGATAATGGGCAGACACTCACAATTTCGAGCCACGTCACGACTCCGAAAGGCCAAGTGGATATGAAGCTGGTCTGCGAAAAGGAAAAGGTGCGCGGCTAGTTCTATTTCTTCCTAAGATCCGCCAAAGCCCATTGAGCGGCGTAGTATCCGCACATTCCGTGCACTGCACCTCCCGGCGGTGTAGAAGACGAGCATAGATATACACCCTTCAGCGGCGTACGGTAGCGGCGCCAACTCGGCCGGAGAGCAAATTGCTTGAGGTTTAGAGCACCTCCACCGATATCGCCGCCGACCAGATTTTCGTTCCAGCGCTGCATCTGCTCGGGCGTGTGAGTCGCTCTCGCCAACACGCATTCGCGAAACCCCGGAGCGTACCGTTCGATCTGTGCTTCAATTTGATTCAACGCGGAGTACGGCCAACCATTTGGCACGTGGCAATAAGCCCAAACCGTGTGCTGTCCCGCAGGAGCACGGCTTGCATCGAACAGACTCGGCTGGGACAAGAGCACGTACGGCTTGTCAGGTGGCTTGCCCTCCCAAGCTGCGCGTTCAGAAGCGGCGATTTCTTCAAGCGATCCGCCGAGGTGCACAGTTGCCGCCCGCAGGCAATCTTTCGCCTTCCAGGGAATCGGCTCGCGTAAAGCCCAATCAACCTTGAAGACGCCAGGTCCGTACTGATACCGCTCGAGCGAACGGCGGAACTGTGACGGGAGGCGCTTGCCGGCAAGCCCGAGAAATTGCCGGGGAGTAACGTCGCACAGAATCGTGTCACGGCCATCCAGTTCGTCCAGAGTTCCTATGCGAGATCCGGTCGCGATGCGTCCTCCAAGCGAGACAAGCATACTGCTGAGTGCATTCGAAATGCGCTGCGCTCCGCCGACCGGGATCGGCCACCCCACGGCGTGTGCCGATGCACCCATTATTAAGCCGAATGCCGAACTCAGCGGGTCTTCGAGTTTGAGCTCCGAATGGGCGGCAAGACCGGCGAAGAACGCACGCGCCCGGAAACCACCAAACGAACTCCTGGCGAGAAGCGTTGCGGGTTGAAAAGCTTGCAAGCCAAATCGGGCGAGTAAGAAGGGATGTTTCGGGACTCCGAGGGGACGAAGCACTCCATCCGCGAGCTTCCGCCAATCCTTCGTCAAATAATTGAACATCTTGCGGTAAGCCACTGAATCTTTGCCCAGTTGTTTCGATGTCTCGCCAACATCGCGTTCCAGAAGCACTGCCGTGCCATCGTCCAGCGGATGCGCGAGTTCTGCGGGCGACCAGATCCAATTGAGCCCATGAGCGTGGAGCGCAAGCCTCGAGAAAAAGGGTGAAGAAACCGCCATGGGATGAACGGCAGAGCCGAGGTCGTGTACGAAGCCCGGCAGGGTGAGTTCGCCGGATCGAGCGGCTCCCCCGACCACTGGCGCGCTTTCATGGACCTCGACCTCGAATCCGGCTTGCGCCAGGACAATTGCTGCCGCAAGCCCATTGGGTCCGCTTCCGATAACAGCAGCGCTCTGCTTCATCCTCCTTGATTATGAGCGGTGCGAAACCTTATGGTCCAAGACTTGCTTCTTGGCGCGATGATCCGTGCTCATCCACAAACTTCAGCAGCACTTCTGGCCTGACGCGCACTTCGACAAGAGTTGCTTCACCGCCGTCAAGTGTTGTAAGTAAGATGCGAAGATCTTTCCCAATCGATTGGGTGTAAATGTTGGTCGATTCGCCGTTCCTCGAGCGCACCCTGATGATCGGCTTCCAGGCCGGTCCGACTACCGAATCCGTCAACTGGCTGAATCGTTCCGATTCAATGTCCACATCTTGAAACACAGCCAGATGCAACTCGCTAGTGCCCGCCGGATGGCTCGTTGCGACTACGAAGCGGGCCAACCCAAATAGCGGAATGTGCATTGGTTTCGAAGCGCTTTGGCGTGAGAACTCCCGGACCAGCCAGTCGAATTCACTGGCTTGGCACGCGAGCGGCAGGGCCGCTGTGAGACTCATAACCGCGAGTAAACGACGCATAGCTACTCCTCGTCCTTGGCTTTTGACTTAGGCTTATCGTCATTGTCGCCGGGCTTCGATTTATCCAGCTTCGGGATGCCCATGTGCCCTCCAAGCTCGCTCAGTTCCTCAGGATTGATGGCTCCGTCGATGTGAACGATAGTCAACTCTTTCGGCTCCGCGGAGATTACCACTAACCCGGCGATCTGATCACCGTTCTTCTTCAAATAGATTTCCGAGTTTTCTCCTTTCGTCGACTTCACGCCTACGATCCGCGTCCAGCTAGGCGTTTTCAATTGCGACCGGATCGCTTCCACATCGCTCTTCGAGTACTGCCCTTCTTTATCGAACTCGAAACTCCGCACGTAAACGCCTTTGAGCTTGGAAACGAGTTGCTTTACATGCACTTGGTCTGGATCATCTTTGGATAAGAATCTACTTGCAAGCTGCAGCATTGACGCATCGAGAGTTACATCCACGGTTTCGGTCGCGTGTTGCGCCAATTTATCCAGATTCAAGGGAATCTTTATGTCTTGGGCGCACAGCGGCAAGGCCACTGCTGCCCCCACCAGGACTTCCCACAGTCTCCACGTCATCGTTCTACCCCCTCATGCTGAATGTGCATCACATGCTCCTGTGCTTCATGCAGCTTTGATCCCGCGATTCGTACCGCAATCAGCAGCTGCTCTTTCGCGATTTCTCCGCGTACAGTGCGTTGATGCTCGTGGTACATCACTGTTCCGCTCACGAGAATCAACGCGGCCATCATCGGAGCAAATTGCCAAACCCAAGCTCGTTGAGACCACCATTTCAGGACAGGCGCACGAGGATGCGGCTCTTGCGTCTTTTCGAGCACGCGCTCTACAAAGTCCTGCGATGGTTGCTTGCGTAGAAGTGCTTCCTTCAGGTGTTCTTCAAACGGCGTCATTTTCTTTCCACTCCTGTTTCAACCGGCGCGCGGTCTTTACCCGCAGCAATTCGAGCGCGCGCGCAATCTGACTCTTGACCGTACTGACATTGATCTCCAACATCTCCGCGATTTCTTCCGGCTCCATCCCTTCCTGATATCGAAGTATGGTCACAACACGCTGCTTCTCCGGAAGCGAGGCGACCATCCGCTCCAGGTACGACGAAAGCATCGAGTCGTGGACGCGCTCTAGCGTGGTCGGCTCGGCCATCTCTTCCAGACTTGTCTCTGCTCGCGTTTTCCGTCGCCGCACGACATCGATCGAGCGGCGGCTCGTCACTTTTCTCAGCCAGAACACAATGTGTTGGGCTGACTGCATTGAGGACCAGTTCCGGTGTAGCTCGAGAAACACATCCTGCGCCAGTTCCTCGGCCACGGCGTGATCGCGGAGAAAATGCCAGGCAATGCTGTACACCATTGCCTTATTGGCTTCTACTGCGTCCGGGAAAGTCGGCAGCCTGATTCCCCCCTGTGCCGGCGCGGTCCGCGATGTCGTACTCGCTACCAAGAGCCCTCGTTTGTTCCCTTCTTTATCTAATTACGGAGAGAACGTCCTTTGCGACTCAAAAACAGAGGGATCTCGAAGAGAAACTGTGAGATGAACTGGCAATCACTCTGGGCGCAGGTCTACGTCGTAAAATCCGTTCAGTGGTAGAAAGGGTGTAAAAAGCTTGTAACCTCAGCGACCGGAGTTGACTGAGGCGGCCCCGCTTAGAGCAGGAGAGCTAATCAGAATGAGCGTGACTCGTGTAAGCAGACGGATCCTTGTCATCACTCTGCTGTCGTTATGCATTGTGTACGTCTGCGACTATCTGTCAGTTCGCTACAGAATCCCGAATCACCGCGATCAATTTGGGAGCGTCAAAGTCCAGCAGTATTACGCGGTTCCGCAAAAGAACGGCAAGACGGGATTTCTTTTTGACGAGCCTCAACCCGAGCAATGCGTTCACTCTTTGTTTCCTCACTTCGGCGACAGCCCATGCTGGTATCTCAGTCGTAGAACGGAGCGCCGGGTCGATATGTAAAATCGATATGTAAAGCGGAGCTCAAGGCAACGCGACTGGCGCGATGACACGCAGATCCACCAGGGCGCTGACGAAGAATTGAAAGGCGATAGCTGTAAGCATCAAGCCCATCAGGCGCGTGACGATCCGAATTCCGGTTTCGCCCAGCACCGCTTCAACACGATCCGCGCTCGCAAGCACGACATAGCACACCAGCGACGTGATACCGATTCCAGCGAGAACCGGGATAGCGTCGCGCCAGCGAGGCGCTTGTCCGACCAGCACCATAACCGTCGAGATAGAACCTGGTCCAGCGAGCATGGGAATACCCATCGGGATGATGCCGACGTCTTCTCCTTCGCAGGCGTCGCTTTGTTCTTCGGGTGTTTCGCGAGTTCGCGAGCGGCGGGCTTGCAGCATATCAAGCGCAACCAGCAACAGCAATAGACCACCCGCAAATTTGAAGGCAGGTAGAGTGATCCCGAAAATCCGGAAGAGGTACTTGCCGACAGTTGCGAACACGCTTAGTATTACGAAACAAGTCAGCGCGGCGCGGCGAGCCATCTGCTTGCGGCGCGCATGCTTATAACCGGCGGTCATGCCGAGGAACGCGGGTGTTGCGGCGAAAGGATCGACGATAAAGAATACCGCCGAGATGGCCGTAACCCACTCGGCGAGTAAGGCGTGCAAAGCAGTTCGATCTTAGCGCATGGAGGAACTGACGTACCGCGAGAGCTCTCATGGTAGACTCGTTCTCGACTGGGAGTGCGCAGAACGTGGGCCGCAGATCCCTCCTTTCCCTCTTACTTTTCGCCGCTTTGCTCCCTGGTCAGTCGCAATCAGACGGGACCAGAACTATAGCGCAACCAAATGCCGCTGAAGCGGCTACCCAGACGACTTCTCAACCGGGTGCGGGGATGAATATCCGGGTGAATACAACCCTGGTGCTCATACCGGTGACCGTCACTGATTCTTTGAACCGTTTTGTCCTGGGCCTCGATAAGCAGGACTTTCGTGTCCTCGAGGATGGCACCGAGCAGAAAGTTAAACAATTTGCCGGCGAAGATGCGCCGCTATCAATAGGCTTACTTGTGGATACGAGCGGCAGTATGGGAGAGAAAATTGAGACATCGCGCCAGGCCGTGGCTCAATTCCTGAAGACAATGAATGCTCAGGACGAAGCATTTCTAGTCGAGTTCAGCGATCGGGCGGAACTTGCCGTAGGATTTACGCAGCACACGGACGAGATTGAGAACAAGCTGACGTCGGTGGAATCACAAGGCCTGACGGCTCTGCTCGACGCGGTTTATATGGGGCTGCATGAGATGAAAAAGGCTAAGAACCCGCGTAAGGCGCTGCTCATTATTTCTGACGGTGGCGACAACAATAGCCGATACACCGCGGACCAAATCAAGAGCTTAGTACGCGAAGCGGACGTCCAGATCTATTCAATGGGCGTGTTTGAACGCTTTCCTTACTTGGGAATCAGCGACGCGGAACTCTCAGGGCCACGCTTACTCTCTCAAATCTCCGAGCAAACCGGTGGTCGAGCTTTCGCCGCGTCGACCGATAGCAATCTGCCGAGTATCGCCACCAGGATCGGTATCGAGTTACGTAACCAGTACGTGCTCGCGTACTCGCCGACAGATCAGAATCGGGATGGCACGTACCGCAAAGTGGAAGTGAAGATGAAACAACCTGAAGGTCTTCCGTCGCTCAAAGCACGCTGGCGGCTGGGATATTACGCTCCCACGCAGTGAGCGGTCATTTGCATGAATTATCGGTGGCCGATGCCCGCATGGCCGATCGCAGGTGCTCCTACATGCGGGACGCCACCTCTGGGCAATCCGACAGCACCTGGATGAGAATATCCGGGAGTAGCGGTGCCGACCCTTGGAACAGTGCCGACCCTGGGAACAGTACGTGGTACAAAGCCAGGCGAGCCGATACCTATGCCATGCGAAATGCCGATCCGCGTGGGGGGCAAGCCGGGATAACGAGTTCCGACCGGCCATGGCGCATGCCCCGGCCAATGGCGATAGCGAGGCAGGTAAATAAAGTAAATGGAATACATGTTCCAAACGCCCATTCCAAATGGCACGTTTGAGTAGGAGAGATTGTAGTCCAACGGAAACGTGCTGCCGAGGCCGCCGTAACCCGGCATCCCCAAGCCACCATAACCTGGCGTCCCTACGCCGCCATAAATTGGGGTTCCCAGATAAAGGTCGGGATCTCTGGCGACGCCCTGTCCACTATCCATCTGTCCGGGATCGCCCGCACTCTGAGCCGCGGACCGGTTATCCGCGGAGATAAAGTCGCTGCGGTCCTTCGACCACTGGTAAAACTCGTCGTCGGCACCTTCGCCAAATTTTTGTGTCACGAGTCCCAAGGAAAAGAAGAAAAGATGGGATGCATCGACCGATGATGGCTTGCCATCATGAGTAACTTCCGCTCCGCCGTTGTACACCTGGAGTACGGGCGGCTCAGAATCGATTCTGTACACTCCCTTTTGCGGGAATCTGACCTGGCAACCTTTAAAGGTGAGGACGACGGAATTGTCGGCAGTCGCGTCAAGTGAATCGACGATCACCGAGCCCCCCACGAACTCCACCCGAGTATCCTTAATGGCATTCGAGATCATGCGGATTGAGCTGTTTTCGTCGACCCGGAGGAATACGCCGGGGGTGAGAAGAACTTCCGCGCGACCCTCTTCGGTTCGTAGCGTCGACCCTTCTTTGACGCTGACAAACGTACCGAGTTTTTGATCCAGCGGATGGTCGTCAATAAAAACTGAGCCTTCCGAGAAATGCACCACTCCTGAATGGACAGAGACGACCAACTGTCCAGAAACGGGAAGACAAACCAGGAAGGCGAAGGCGGACGGGAAGAGAACGCGCAGGCAGCGCATAAATAACCCCTTGTGAACAAGAATGGATCTTGTTTGAAGATTTGTCAATCCGGTGAATTCACCAACGTATAATCGCCGTTTGAGCCTTACGTTTGCTGTTTTGGCCGCGCTCGCGCTGCCATTCGTCGCGAAGCCGCAGTCGTTCGACCTTATCATCCGTAATGGGCACATCATCGACGGGACCGGCTCGCCATGGTACGCGGGTGATATTGCCATTCTCAACGGACGAATCGCGCTGATCGGATCGCTCAAGGACGTTCCCGCTCACCGGACCATTGATGCGCGTGGCCTGACTGTCGCGCCTGGTTTTATTGACATGCTCGGTCAATCGGAGCTCTCCATGCTCGTTAATCCGCATGTCCCGTCCAAGATTTTTCAAGGGATCACGACCGAAATCACCGGCGAAGGTGGTTCCATCGCGCCATTGAACCAACGGATTCTAACGGCGGATCGCGCCGGCTTTGCGCATTACAACATCAAGCCTGACTGGTGGTCATTCGCGCAATACTTTAGCCGGCTTGAGAAACAAGGTCTGGGAATTAATCTCGCCAGCTATGTTGGCGCTACCCAGGTGCGGCGCATGGTGCTCGGTGATGACAATCGTGCTCCGAACACGGTCGAGCTGGAACAAATGAAAGCGCTTGTGCGCGAAGCCATGCAGGACGGAGCGGTCGGTGTATCGACAGCACTTCAGTACGCGCCCGCACCTTATGCGACGACTGAGGAGCTGATTGCGCTGGCAGGGGAAGCGGCCAGATTCGGCGGTATTTACGCCAGTCACATGCGAAGCGAGGGCGATACGATCGACGCCGCACTCGATGAAGTATTTCGGATCGGGCGCGAGGCAAACATCCCGGTCGAAATCTGGCATCTAAAGGCTGCGGGCAAACGCAACTGGGGCCGAATGCCCGAGATCGTTGGCCGGATCGATCAGGCCAGAAGCTCGGGCGTGGATATCGAAGCCGACACCTATGCTTATCCAGCATGGTTCAACTCGTTCTCCGCGTTCGTGCCCCCGTGGGTTCATGACGGAGGGGACGCAAAAATGGTGGCGCGCCTCAAGGATCCCTCCACACGGGTCCGCATTCGTAAGCAAATGGAGACGGACAGCTCGGGTTGGGACAATGAATGGCTCGAGATTCCTGGTCCCGAAGCGATTCTCGTCAGCATCGTGAACAATCCGAAGCTTCTATCTCTTCAAGGAAAGAGAATAGCCGAGATCGCGAAAGCACAAAACAAGGATGCTATCGACACGATTTTCGATTTGCTGATCGATGATCCCGGCATGTCTGTCGCCGTCTTCGCGATGTCGGAGCGGGATATCGCGTATGCCCTGAAGCAACCCTGGGTCTCGGTCGACAATGATTCGCAAGGAACGGCGCCGGAAGGAATCCTCGGCAAGGAGCATCCACATCCGCGAGCCTACGGAACATTCCCGCGCATTTTGCGCAAGTATGTGCGCGAAGAAAAACTGCTCACCTTACCAGACGCGATCCGGAAATTCAGCGCGCTCCCGGCTCAGCGTATGCGCCTCACTGACCGCGGTGTTCTGAAGCAGGGCATGTGGGCCGACGTAGTAATTTTCAATCCGGCGCAGATCCACGATGTTGCTACATTTGAGAATCCGAATCAGCTGTCGGTCGGAATGGAATATGTGCTCGTCAACGGTGCGCCGGTCATCGAGCAGGGCAAGATGACAAACGCACTACCTGGAAAGGTTCTGCGCGGCTCCGGCACGGTCAGCCAACGCTGATTTCCCATCGAGAAGATCCATCTCGCTCAGGATCATTCTCGTAACCGCCTCATCGCCTATTTTGGAATTGATCATAAGGTGATAGAGATAACGCTCTGGCCAATGCGCTCCGTAATATTTTTTTACAAACGCGGCTCGCTCGCGATCGACAGTCTTGATCAGATCCTCCGCCTCGCTCCGGGTTTTTCCTTGTGCGGTGAGGCGGCGAATCTTGTCCTCTTCCGGAGCGTAGATGAACGCCCTGAGTGTGTCGTCCCGATGGCGGAGAAAGTAGGGAGACCCGCGCCCAATAATGACACAGTTCCCTTTCGCCGCGATATCGCCGACTATCTTCTCGAAAAGTAGGGCGAGATGTTCCGCGTCCAGAAGCTCGAGCTTGCCACCGTCTTGCAGGCTTTCTTCGTAGCTCCCGCGCATGAATATCTTCACTAACCGGTAGAAGGCTGGGTCGGGACGTTCTTCGCGTCGCTCCACGGCTGCGACGTCGCATTTCAGACGCCGCGCGATCTCGCAGGTAAAGGCGTGATCCCAAAGTGTCCAGCCCAGACGATCCGCCAGTGTCTTTGCAATGGCTGCAGCACCCGAGCCATATTCGCGCTCGAGCGCGATGATCTTGATCACGTCCGCCTCCCGCTGCGTTATCTATTTTACGCGGGTACGCATCAACCCTGGGAACCCTGCCACGGGCGACTTCGGGTAAGTAATCGCGGAGTGTCTCTATTCAACTCAAAATCGAGTAATGGCGTCAAGGTATGCTTGATGTCCAGAATGCCTGATTCAGTCCGAGACCTGCGGTTTACATTTCGACTCTTGGCAAAAAGTCCCGGATTCGCTGCCATTGCCGTGCTTGCGCTGGCGCTCGGCATTGGACCCAATACAGCGATCTTTAGCGTGGTGTACGCGACCCTACTGGCCCGTTGCCGTATCCCAAGCCAACCAGCTTGTGATGATTTGGTCAAAGGTAAAGGGAGATCGCAATCAGGTCTCGGCAGCGGATTTTCTGGACTGGAAGGGCCAGGCGTCGTCGTTTCAGCAAATGGCAGCGTTCGTTGAGCGGCCTTACAATCTCTCCTCAACGCAAGAGCCCCAATACATCGACGGTCAGCGAGTCTCCACGAACTGGTACAAGCTGCTCGGCGAAAAAGTATGGATGGGCCGTGATTTTCGCCCCGATGAAGATCAACCCGGGAAGGATCACGTGTTCATCCTGTCGCATCGCTGCTGGGCGAGCCGATTTGGGGCTGATCCCAATATCATCGGCAAGCAGTTCCAGCTCAACGGGGAGCCTTACACTGCGATCGGAGTGATGCCCGCGGGACCGTCGGACCGGCACGATGAAGAGATCTGGGTGCCCTTGCGATTCAGCCGGGCGGAGCTGAGCCGGGGCACCACTTTCTGGTATGTGATTGCCAGGTTGAAGCCAGGCGTATCGATCCTGCGAGCTCAGCAGGAGATGAATGCGGTGACACGACGCATTGCTGAGCAGTATCCAGAAACTAATAAGGATTGGGGCGCAAGCGTAGAACCGCTGAAGAACGCTTTCCAGAGCCCGAGCACTCTTAGAAATCTGTGGCTCCTGCTCGCGGCAGTAAGTTTTGTGCTTCTCATCGCTTGCGCGAACGTGGCCAACCTGCTACTCGTGCGCGGCGTTGCCCGCCATCGAGAACTCGCAGTGCGCGCTGCCCTCGGCGCTTCTCGCGGACGTCTTATCTCTCAAATGATGATTGAGAGTCTGACGCTGGCGGGATTGGGTGGAGTACTCGGTATTTTGCTAAGCGGAGCGCTGCTGAAAATAATCCTTTTGATACTGCCGCCCGGAACGCTGTCGCCGGAAGCAGATGTTCGCCTCAGCTTGCCGGTTCTACTCTTCACGCTCGCGACGACTATGCTTTCGGGCGTACTATTCGGCTGCGCTCCTGCATTCCAAGCGAAAATCGTCGACCTGAATGAGAATTTGAAACAGGGAGGCCGATCAGCCATAGGAGGCCGACATGTTCGCCTGCGGAAAGTTTTAGTCGTTCTCGAGTTTGCGCTGGCCTTGACGTTGTTGGCCGGCGCCGCTCTCACGGTTCACAGCTTTGTAAATCGCGCGCACGTGGATTTAGGTATTCGAACCGATCACATTCTTACGTTCTACTTGCCCGTGCCGCAATCGCGGTTACCCAGAGCGGAGCAGACCGAGAGCTTCTACCGGGATCTGCTTACCAAACTCGAGGCGATTCCAGGCGTCCAGCGCGCGGCAGCGGCGACCAATACTCCGCTCGACGACCCGGATCTCGAGTTGCCCGCCACCATCGTGGGGGGAACCGTATCGGGTTTCTCCACACCGCCGGATGTCGGGTTTGAGGCGGTGACACCCGGCTATTTCGAGACTTTCGGGGTGCACATAGATCGGGGTCGAATGATTAATCAGCGGGATACGGCGAACAGCCAGCCTGTGGCGATGGTCAACGAGACATTTGCTCATCGATTCCTGAATGGCGTGGATCCCCTTTCGGTGCGTATCACAATCGGGCAGCTTCAAAATGGGGAATTGGCGTTTGCCCATGACGTAGAGCGGCAAATCATCGGCGCGTTTCACGATGTGCAGAACAGCGAGCGGCTGGGTCAACCCAAACTCCCGCAAATCTGGGTCCCCTTTGCGCAGAGTCCCTGGCCACATGCCGTCGTGGCGGTGCGCACGGTCATAGACCCGGAAAAGATGACGAAAGCCATCGCGGGCGTCGTCCACTCCGCCGATCCCAACCTATCATTGGCGAATATCAAGACCGTGCATCAGCTCGTGCGCGATAAGTTCGTCGAGGATCGCTTCGGAATGGCTCTCTACGCCAGCCTGGCGGGAATCGCATTGCTTTTGGCTTCGCTCGGAATCTACGGCGTTATGTCATTTGCAGTCGCCCAGAGCACGTCCGAGATCGGTTTGCGAATGGCATTGGGCGCGAGTCCGAGTCAGGTGGTAGTACGAGTTCTTAAACAGGGATCTGGAATGGTGGCTGCGGGTTTGGGTCTTGGCTTCGTTGGCGCGTACGTTGCGAGTCGCGCGATGCAAAGCAGCCTGTATGGAACAGGCGTTTTGGATTGGGGTGCGTTCAGCGCTGTGGCGGCGTTGTTGCTGGTTGCAGCTTTGCTCGCCTGCTATGTTCCGGCACGGCGCGCCAGCTCTGTTGACCCGATGATCGCGTTACGTCAGGGCTGAGTTGGTAATGCATTCATAGCTCTGGCGGAGGGCGCCTCCAGTTGCCAATTCCCAGAAGCGGATGCATCTGGGGTGCAATCAAGATCCTTGATTTGCCCTGCCACGAAAATCTCGCTTGACGTTACTTTAAACTTACGTTACTATAGAGTCACGTATGGGGAACTTACCGTGACAATTGACGATTTGACGCTGGATACGACACAGAGCATTGACATCAAGGCGGACATTGGAGACGTCTTTCGCAGCGTACTGCACCGGCTCGGTGACGGTTTTACCAACCCGCAAGGTGAATCGTTGCAGATGATGATGGAAGAATGGGCGGGCGGCCGGTGGTTCCGCGATCGAGGCAATGGCATCGGCCACCTTTGGGGACACGTGCAGGTGATCAAGCCGCCCGTGCTGCTGGAATTAACTGGCCCTTTGTTCATGTCGTACCCAGCGCTGAACCATCGAAGTGAAGCTCGAGCAGCGGCCGGAAGGAATCCATGTGGAGTTCCGTCATCGCGCCATCGGTTTCATCGATCCGGCGCATCGACAGGTGGCTACCGGCTGGAAGTACACGTTGGATAGAGTCGCCGAGGATTGCTCCGCAAAGGCGCAGGGGCAATGGAGCTAATGTGCCCGCCGACGAACTCGACGGCGTGTGGAAAGCGTTGTCCGATAGCACCAGGCGGGCGATTCTCGATCTCTTGCGGCGGGGCCCCCGAACGACGACCCAGATCGTCGAGGCTTTTCCGCACCTGAGTCGCTTCGGAGTGATGAAACACATTGACGTGCTCCGCGAGGCCGACCTGATTCACACGCGTGAAGAACGCCGGCACCGGATCAACTCATTGAACGTCGTGCCAATCCGGCAGATTTATGAGCGCTGGGTGGGCCGCTTCGAAGAGTTGTGGGCGAGCCACCTGCTGCGTATCAAAGAAGATGCTGAAGCAAACCCTACTGGTACGCACGTTCCCGCGGCACAAACCAAGAAGCGCCCGAAAGCAGGTTAACTCATAGCCCGCACGGACCGTAGTGAGCGAGTGCAACCTTGCGTCACGGATAAACGAAATCCGATAGCTGCAACAGAAACGCAACACAGAAAGGAGAGGAGAGAAATGACGAAACACAAGACCGGGACACGGGAAGAGTGGCTCTCGGCCCGGCTCGAACTACTCAAGGCGGAGAAGGAACTCACGCGGCGGAGCGACGAGCTGGCCCAGCAACGGCAGGCGTTGCCGCGGGTTCAGATCGACAAGGAGTATCGGCCATGACGTGATGCTGTGGGCAGTGTCCCGGGCATCGCTCGCGAAATTGCACGCCTATAAGCAGCGGATGGGCTGGACGTTTCCTTGGGCATCCTCGTTCGGTACCGACTTCAACTTCGGCTTCACGGCCTCGCTCACAGAGGAGCAACAGAAAGGAGGCGTCGAATACAACTACCGACGGGAGCCGGCGTGGGAACAAGCGAGATCGATTGGAGAGTGGCGCGGTGGCGAGGGGCCGGTCGCGACGATGGCGACTATGACCGGAACCGACATCGCCACGTACACGCGCGAAAGGCCCGGTATGAGTGCCTTCGCGCTGGAGGACGGCGTCGCCTATCACACCTATTCTACTTATGCGCGCGGAGTGGATGCCCTTTGGGGGATGTACCAATGGCTCGATCGCGCTCCCAAGGGACGCAACGAGACCGGGGTCTGGTGGCGCGCCACGATGAGTACGCCAAGCGCTGAGCGAAACCAACAGGGAGTCATATGAAGATCGCAGACAAAGGGGTTCTGGTGACTGGAGCCAATCGTGGCCTCGGTCGCGCATTTGTTGAAGAAGCGCTGAGAAGAGGCGCGAAAAGGGTTTATGCCGGTACGCGCAGTCCCTTCACCCACTCGGATGCGCGCGTCACTTCTCTTACGCTGGACGTGACCAACGATTCGCAGATCCAGCGAGCCGCCAACGACGTGGATACCCTCGACGTGCTCATCAACAACGCCGGCATCTCCATCAACGATGATTTAAGCAGTTCCGATCTCATCGAGCAGCATCTGGCCGTCAACTGCTTCGGGTTGTTCAAAGTGACGCGTGCGTTCTTACCAGTATTGATACGGTCCAAAGGGGCCATCGTGAACAGCCTCTCCTTGGCATCGCTCGTTTCCGTGCCATTCTCACCGGCTTACTCGATTTCAAAGGCGGCGGCATTCAGCACGACCCAGTCACTGAGGATGCTCCTGGCGGGCCGAGGCATAACCGTCCACGCTGTTTTTCTGGGCCCCGTGGAAACCGATATGACACGAGATCTACAGATACCGAAGGCTTCACCGGAGTCCGTGGCGCTGGCCATTTTCAACGGGTTTGAGAGAGGAGATGAGGATATCTTCCCCGATCCAATATCGCAGCCCTTGGCGGAGGGCTGGCGCACCGGCGTAGTCAAGGCCCTCGAGCGACAGTTCGCAGCTCTCGTGCCTGAGAGTTCTGCGAATTCGTCAGCGACGTAATGTAGCGACTGAAGGGGACTGGTGATACAGCGTAGGACTGGAAAATTTTTCAGAGCGAATAGTCGCGGTCTGTTTCAGAAAAAAAAGGAGAAATAAGATGGCAACAAACAAGGAGAGAGAGAAGGAACACGGGAAAGGACATCTCGCGATGAACACACCGCCGGTTGTGTCGCAGCAGGAGTGGGAGGCTGCGCGCCAGCAGCTCCTCGTGAAGGAGAAGGCCTTGACCCGCGCTCGTGACGCGCTGGCCGCCGAACGCCGGCGGATGCCGTGGATGGCCGTCGAGAAGGCGTACGAATTCGAGGGGCCCCAGGGCAAGGTTAGCCTGATCGACCTGTTCGAGGGCCGTCGACAGTTGATCGTCTACCGCGCCTTTTTCGAGCCCAGGGTGTTCGGCTGGCCCGAGCACGCCTGCCGCGGCTGCTCCCTCGGCGCCGATCAGGTCGCCCACCTGGCCCATCTGAACGCCCGCGACACCACGCTCGCGTACGCCTCGCGCGCGCCACAGAAGGACATCGAGCGCCTGAAGGCACGAA
Organism: uncultured Acidobacteriaceae bacterium; assembly: GCA_963771565.1. Lineage (GTDB taxonomy): Bacteria > Acidobacteriota > Terriglobia > Bryobacterales > Bryobacteraceae > Bog-105. Next base: position 254,259 of record CAVYUB010000010.1, on the reverse strand, counting down.
TGGGTTGGAAGATGCCGTGGTACACCATCACCGACAGCTTCGACACCGACTTCGGCGTGGACGAGTGGCACGGCCACAATGCATTCATCCGCGACGACCACGACAAGATCTTCCGCACGTACTTCATCAACAACCGCGGCGACGAGGCGATGGGGACCACCTGGAGCTACCTCGATATCACGCCGCTCGGCCGTCAGGAGACTTGGGAGGACTCGCCAGAGGGTTACCCCCAGACCCCGCCGTACAAGTGGTGGAACTGGCACGACAACTACGACGCCGAGGCCGCGCCTAACCCGAAGTGGATCGACATAATAACCGACCCTCAAGAAGCCGCCCGAAAGCGCGAGGCAGAGGAGAAAGCATGACCGAGGTTCGCAAGAGAGCGCAAAGGGCGCGGATGCGCGCCGAGATGCAGGAGGGCCACTCCGCTGTTTTTGGCTCGGCGCGCTTGACTCCGCGCCCGTCTTGCGCGAATTGCTTAGGAGAGAACGGTGAAAGACACCATGAGAGATGAACTTGGAGCGCCCAAAATAGTCCATCGGAGCACCTTCCAGGCGGAGCTGGACGCATTGCGGGTCCGAGAGAAGGCTCACACAAGAGAAGGCGACGCCATTGCGGCCGCCCGCCGACGGCTCCCCATGGTCGAGGTGGATGGCGCCACACCGCTCATTGGCGAACGTGGCGCGGTGACACTATTGGACGCGTTTGAGGGACGCCGGATGCTCATCGCCTACTACTTCATGTGGCACATCGGCCACGCTGCGCCGGAGCAGTGCGAGGGGTGCACCTGGGTTACATCGCAGGTCCGAGAGCTGTCCTATATTCATTCTCGCGACGTCACCTTCGCCGTGTTTTGCCAAGGCCCGTACGAAGAGAGCGCCCGGTACCGCGACTTCATGGGCTGGGAAATGCCTTGGTACTCGGCCCAGGACTCGCTCGACACGCTCTTGGTTGGACGCCGCATTCGCGTGCCGGGGATTGGGTGGGCAGGATGCACATCGTTTGCTACCTGCGACAAGGATCGAATGTCTTCGAGACGTACTGGACGACGATACGCGGCGTCGAGGCGATGGATAACAACTATCGGTTGCTCGACTTGACCGTCTATGGGCGACAGGAGACGTGGGAGGACTCGCCGACCGGCTGGCCACAACGGTTTGAAGGCAAGCAAAATTTCCGTACCGATGGACGTCCCACCGCCCAATGGTCCCGCCTGAAACCGGGTATTCGGACGACCTGGGAACCGGCAGGCGCTGAACCGAGGGGCCAGTCGCCACGCTATGCGCGCGGACTCGACGGCCTCTGGGAATGTACCGGTGGCTCGACCGCGCTCCGAAAGGGCTGAACGAGACTGCGGTTTGGTGGCACCGCCACGACGAGTATGACTAGGGCTAATCCAACTCGCCTGGTCTCATCGGGGTAGTCTAGATGACTAGCATGATTCCCGCAAAACGCGCTCTTGTACCCGATACCCTTAGTTCTAACTCGTCACGTTTCAATATTAAAAAGGAGTCAAACATGGAAATACATCAGCGCATGGCTGTCAGAGTGTGGCTGAGTCTGATCCTGTTGGCGTCGGGGCTCTCTGTCGCGCGGTCCTCCCCGGGTTCGGGAGAAGAGATAAGTTATGCAGAACGTGCGGTGCCCGGACTCCATGACTTCGATTTCTTAGTGGGGCACTGGCGAGTTCATCATCGAAAGCTAAAGGAGCGCCTCGCCAACAGTCACGAGTGGATCGAATTCGAAGGGACATTGTTCAGCCAACTGCTGATGGGTGGCTACGCAAATGTCGACGACGACGTGTTCGAGGTTCCGGGCGGCACTTATCGCGGTGTAGCTCCGCGTTCGTTCGACGCCAAGTCGCAGCAATGGTCGATCTGGTGGCTCGACAGTAGGACGCCGCTGGAGCCGCTGGATCCGCCCGTGAGAGGGCGCTTCCACAATGGCCTAGGAACGTTCTACGCCGACGATATCTTGAACGGGAAACCAATCCGCATACGATTCATATGGTCCAAGATCACACCCACCTCATGTCACTGGGAGCAGGCATACTCGCCGGATGGTGGTAAAACGTGGGAAACCAATTGGGTACAGGACCTCAAACGAGTGCAGTAGTTGGTTTTCAGGAATCATGACACTGTAACCGCCTCGATAGAAGGGGAGATGCGCTCGAGGATCTCCAATACGGGTACCTATACACGCATCATCGACGTTCGCAATATTTCCGAGCGAATTTCCAAGCGGGCGTTCTTTGGCGTCTCAGCCCTGCTCTTTGCTATCAGCACAGCAGTAACCATCGTCTGGTGCAGATCCATGTCGGCGATGCGAGGGATGCCGATGCCCGGCGGCTGGACGATGTCGATGGTCTGGATGCGGATGCCCGGACAGACGTGGCCCGAGGCCGCGGCGTCGTTCATCGGCATGTGGGTCGTGATGATGCTAGCGATGATGTTGCCGTCGTTGGCGCCGATGTTGTGGCGTTACCGCCAGGCCGTCGGTAGCACAAGCGAAAGTCGCAAGGCATGGCTGACCACGCTAGTGGGCGTTGGCTACTTCTTCGTGTGGACCCTGTTCGGAATGGCGGTCTATCCTCTGGGCCTTGCGCTGGCGGCGGTCGAGATGCAGCTGCCCGTGCTGGCGCGCACCGCTCCGATCGCCGTCGGTGCGGTCGTCCTAATTGCCGGCGCGCTCCAGTTCACCTCGTTGAAGGCATATCACCTTGGCTGCTGCCGAGAGGCGCCGGGACGTGGCCGCGCGTTGCCGGCGGACGCCGGTACGGCTTTGCGATTCGGCCTGGGTCTCGGCCTCCACTGCATCTACTGCTGCGCCAGCTTCGCAGCAGTGTTGCTTGCCATCGGTGTCATGGATTTGCGTGCCATGGCTCTCGTGACGGCAGCCATCACCGTCGAACGCCTCGCACCGGCCGGTGAGCGCGTCGCGCGAGCCGTCGGAGTCGTCGTAATTGGGACAGGTTTGTTTCTGATCGCGCGGGCAGCCACGCTCGGCTAACGCATCTTCGCCGAGCGTAATTTCCCGCGATACGGCAACAATATCGCTAAGGCTATGCTCGGCAAACAGCGATACCAGAGATTGAGACGGGGTGTTCAAAAGCCTGAACAGCTTACGCCGGTTCTCTCCACGCGGACCGTCTGGACTGTTGCGGATCAAGCGCACGCCACGCCGCGGCTGATCCCACTCTGCCGGAAAGTTTCACGGTTCCTACTTTGCCGAAATTTCGGCCTTCGCCATTTTAAGGGCTATCACCCACTGAGAGCGCTTCCCATGAGGTGCCGTGCCGCTGTGGCGGGCCGCGAATTTGCGTACACAGTTCCCAATTCTGCAGACGGTGTCGGCGGAATCTGGACCGGCAAATGCGGACCGCGCCGCGCTGGCGCACGGTCTTCAACGGGATGACCAAAGCGGGTTACTCATTCGTGCGCTGTAAAAGCATGGGCTAGTTTTTCTTTTTGTCTCGGCATTCTCGCGCACTCGACCCAGGGGAAGAGCATCCGGAGAGAAAAGAATCAAGCTAGCCAGGAGGAGCATAATTCCGGCCTCGCCCGTTAGTCGAGCCGACATCGAAATGACGCTTGTTCGTTCGTCATCATACAATACACTTTACTGTTCTACTTGAATCCCGAGAATTTCGCGGCCCGCACCGATCCAAAGAAAAAAGAAGCATTCTGGGGAAGTTTCGTCCTTATATCAAGGCACTCGGAGATGCTGGAATCGTAGTTGCCGGGGCTGGTTTGCAACCGCCTGATACTGCGACCACCGTGAAGTTGAGCGAAGGCGAGCGCCAAGTGCAGGATGGCCCCTATGCTGATACCAAAGGAGCAGCTCGGCGGGTTCTTCATCATTGATGTACCCGATCTGGATACACCGCTGGAGTGGGCCGGCCGCTATCCGACAGCAGCCGGTGGCATCGTGGAGGTCAGACCGAATCTGCCGACCGAGCAGCGGAAGACGCACTGGCGGAAGCCTTCCAAGCCGCGCCTGAGTATTGGCCGCAACCCGAATCAAAAAGTTTTCTGGCAACCCGAAATGACCGTTTCCGCCGAGTACTTCAGCGACATTGGGCGCGAGGACGCGACCGGGCGCTCATCTCTGGGCGAGACTGAGATTCATCCCGCCCCGCTCACAAGGCCTTCTCTAAGCACGCTCCGGCCAGAAAACAGCCTTACGGGAAAGTGGTCAGCGCCGGGATACTGGCGAAATATCGTTCCGGCGAATTCAAGATCCTGTTAAAATTGCCTTTTGGGGAATCTGCCAGCGCGGTTCTGTCCGGATTACGCACAACCCCTAAATAATCCAATCATCTTTCGAACCGCTCGAGTGTTCTTCTAGCTTTGAATGTGCAGGAATATCAAAACCCTATTTAACTTCGATCCGGCCGTTACAGACGAGGAGATCCGAGCTGCTTCGCTCCAGTTCGTGAGAAAGATAAGCGGTTTTAACAAACCGTCGAAGGCAAACGAGGCGTCCTTAATGGCTGCAGTCGATGAGATAGCTGGCATCTCGGCCCGCCTTCTCCGTTCGCTCGAGACGAACGCACCGCCGAAGACACGGGAAAAGGAGGCCGCAAAGGCGAAAGCCCGCGCTGCGGCGAGATTCGGGGCTTGAGTCTGCCAAAGGTCCGAATCGTATGGCTCGCGAAATGTTATCGCGCCGGCGGCATTACTCAATCCGCACTCGCTGCTTTATGGACGTACTTGCCGTGATCGGGTACCGCGATGCGATCGAAATTCATAGCCAATTTTCGTAGCTGGTCAGGAACTTCGTCGCCGCACATCGGGAGGCCGTGACCAGGAGCAACGGCGGTGGGACGCAAGGCCGCTAGTTTCTCGACAGACTGGCGGGCAGCATCCCAATCCGGTGTGTAGTACGACGGCGGCCCGTGAAGCTCCGGAGTCTGCTTGGCGATGGCGAGAAAAGATTCCTGTTTGGTGGTGCAGAATGCATCACCAACGATGAGAGTCTTGTCCTCCGGCCTAAAGAGCGAGATGTGACCCGGCGCGTGTCCAGGCGTGTGGATATATTGCCATTCTGGAAGAGTCGGAAGCGAGCCGTCGGGCGGTAACGCCTGCACGCGACCACTGAGGTCGACCGAGGTGCGGGGATAAAACGGGGACATGAGAGCCATCAGTCCACCACCTACAGACGGGTCCGGAGGCGGATATTTGGCGTGTCCCGTCAGATACGGAAATTCGTCCTGATGCGCGTAAACCGGCACGTTCCAATCATCGAGCAGATCCTTGATCGCGCCAACGTGATCGAAATGGCCGTGAGTGAGAACGATAGCATCCGGCTTCGTGTTCTTACCAAAGTGGCCCTCCGCCCAATGCTTGATCTTGCCTGCCGAAAGGTAGAGTCCGGCGTCGATTAGCGTCCAGCCGCCATTAGCAGATGAGACGGCAAAAACATTCACGAACAGGATGCGGACGCCTTTTAGGCCATGGCAGATATTGTCGAGCGAAGCAGCTTCATAAAAGGGGAGAGGTATTGCGTCCATTAATTTGTCCTCCATTCTTCGGAAGCATTTCTGGCAGATCCGGCTTGTCATCGGAGCCTGGACCCTGTTGGTTTTACTGTGGACGAAGCACTCCGGCGCGTCAACTGGCGCGAGCACTCGTAGAAATACAGGAGCGCGGCCCGGGACCCAAGTACGGGAGGGATGCTTGGCTAGCTATACTTCAACTATGGCGACGCTTGTCTCGCTTGAGGCCACGCCCATCGAACTCGATCCCGCAGACCTGACCGCGAAAGAGGAGGCGCTATTCGGAGAGCTTCGGAAGCTGGGTCGCGTGATTGTGGCGTATTCGGGCGGAACCGACTCGGCGTACCTGGCGTGGGCGGCGCATCAAGTTTTAGGTGCTGATTCGATTGCCATTACGGCCGATTCGGCATCCATCCCGGATTCTCATAAACGTGACGCCGAGGCCTTTGCTCGGGAGTGTCGATTTCGGCACCAGTACATAGAGACACACGAGTTCGATAATCCTGAGTACGTAAAGAACGACAAAAATCGGTGCTTCCATTGCAAGGACGAACTATTCCGGTGTTTAGAAGATTATGCGAGTCAGCGAGGTTTTGCGCATATCGTATACGGCGTGAACAAAAATGACTTGGGTGATTACCGGCCCGGTCAGCGTGCGGCGAAAATCCACGGGGTGAAGACGCCGCTAGTGGACGCCGGTCTGACGAAGGCTGAGATTCGCGAGCTGTCCCGGAGAGCAGGACTTTCAACATGGGACCGTCCCGCAGCTGCCTGCCTCAGCTCACGCGTGCCATATGGAACCCCGGTCACGATCGACACGATTAAGACGATAGAGCAAGGTGAAGAGGCGATCCGCGCACTTGGTTTCAGGCAGTTTCGCGTGAGATTTCACGGCGATGTTGTGCGTATCGAGATTGCAAAAGATGAGCTCTCAAAGGCGCTGACGCTCGAGACTGCCCAATCCTTTACGTCGATTTTTAAGCAACTCGGGTTTCTCTACGTGACCCTAGACTTGGAAGGCTATCGGCAAGGTTCGCTAAATGCCGGGATCAGCGCGGTGGGCTCGACGTAAACGTTTAAGCTTCAGCCGGTGTCATGGTCTCGGGATTCCAACGAACAATTTTTTTCTCGAAATAGCTCTCATTCGTAAGAAGTGCGGGACCGGCGGCACGCAGGCCGAAGGTAGCGTCCTCGATTGAAGGCTTATTTTCGCGAATCGACGTATAAAAGTTCCTATGATGTTCCAGCTGCGCATCTGAATCGGACATATCAAACACTTCAGCCGAGTCCGGTTTAATCGTTTGCGGTGTAGGTTCAGGGTGACTGGCCTTCCATGCAGAAGTGAGCTCTTTCTGCATGGCATCCGGAAGGCTCTTAATTCCCCAATCAAACTCATCAGGACGTGGAGTTCTGTCGAGAGTGAGCTTGGTGAAGCTATTCGCCGTCATTACCCCATCACTGCCGGTGAATTTCACTCCGAAGGACTCTTCGGATAAACTGCTCTTGAAATTTACATGGAGTAACACGTTGAAAGCGGGATGCGCATCCGTAGCTGGGTAGTCGAGCGTCGCGAGCATCACATCTGGTACTTCGCGATCTTTCCAGAAACGAATTCCTCCGGTGGCATAAACGCGCGTCGGCCCAATGGAACTGGTAACGGTGTGCAGACCTGTGAGCAGATGGACAAAGAGATCACCAGCAACGCCCGTCCCGTAGTCACGGTAGTTGCGCCAACGGAAAAAGCGTTCCGCATCCCAGGGGCGTTTGAGCGCATTGCCCTGGAAGCGCTGCCAGTCGCATGTCTTGGGATTGGCGTCGAGAGGAATCGAGTATTCCCAAGCTCCGATCGCCGTGTTGCGATCGAGCCAAGCCTCGACTGAGTTAAGCTCGCCAATGGCCTTCGACTGAAACAGTTCCTTTGCCTTCTGGTAGACCAGCGAGCTGCGATATTGACTGCCCACTTGAAAAACCGTGCCGGACTTCGCCTGGGCGTCGATGATCGATCGCCCTTCTTCGATCGCATGCACCATTGGTTTCTCGCAGTAGACGTGTTTGCCCGCGTTCAGGCAATCGACAGAGATGCGAGCGTGCCAGTGATCGGGCGTCGCGATGATTACCGCATCGATATCTTTGCCGGCAACAATCTCATGGTAATCGCGGGTGGTGAATGTTTCGGGCCCATACATTTCACGCATGTGTTCAAGACGGCCGTTATAGCAATCGCAAGCGGCCACCAGTTTCACGCCGGGAAGCGAGGCGGCCATCTTGGCATCCCCCTGCCCCATGCCGCCTGCGCCGATGAGTGCAACCTGAATGTTGCTATTAGCCGAATACATTGAGTTCTAAGCCTTGATTTTCATTGCCGCAGGATCCCAGCTAACAATTCGTTCTTCGAAATAGCTGATATTGGAAAGTAGGGCCGGACCCGCGGCGCGGAAGCCGAAAGTAGGATCTTCGACGACTGGCCCGCGCGATCGAATTGCCAGGGCGAAATTGAGGTGGTGATCGCGGTGATCGCTGTACCGCTTCGGCGCCTCGTAAACTTCTTGGCGGCTGGCCTGCAGCGTCGCCGCTGAAGGTTTTGATTGCGGATAGCGCGCGTGGTAACGCTTCAAAAAGGATTCCTGCATTGGCTGTGAGAACGTGTCGATCGTATATCCGGGTTCGGAGGGCTGGGGTTGTCGCGAGAGTGTCACAGTGCGGCCAACGCTCATGATGCCGTCACTACCAGTGAAGCGAAATCCGGAATCCTCCTGCGCGCCATTAACGAAGTTGACACGCAGAATTAGATTGAAGGCCGGATGATTCGGGGCGTCCGGGTAATCGTAGACGCCGATGAAGAAATCGGGGACGTTGCGGCCGTCTTTCCAAAAACGGAGGCCGCCCGTCGCGAAAACATGTGTGGGGCCTTGTGCTCCAGTGATGAAATGAAGACCTGAAAAAAGATGGACAAAGAGATCGCCTGCGACACCGGTCCCATACTCGCGGTAACAGCGCCAACGAAAGAATTTTTTCGGATCCCAGTCGGCTCTCGGGGCGCGGCCCTGGAACCGATCCCAATCGCAAGTGGCCGTGTTGGCGTCTGGCGGAATTAAGTACTCGCCGGAACCGGCGGCCGAGTTGCGGTCCCACCAGGCCTCAACCATGTTGAGCTTGCCAATCGCTCCACTGCGAAAGAGTTGTTGAGCTTTCTTATACAGCACAGAACTAACGCGCTGGCTGCCGATTTGGACAATTTGGCTGGACTGCTTCTGCGCCTGGATTACCGGTGGCGCGTCGTCCAAGTGTTGAACCATCGGCTTTTCGCAATACACGTCTTTCTTGGCGGCCAATGCGTCGAGAGTGATCTTTTGATGCCAGTGATCAGGGGTACCGATAATCACGGCATCCACGTCTTTGCGTGCCAGTATCTCTTCGTAGCGCTTGGTAATGAATATGTCGGAGCCGTACTGCTCCTTCATGTGCTCGAGCCGGCCGTCGTAACAATCACTGGCGGCGACGATTCTGGTCATTCCGGAAGCCACCGAACTCCGCGCGTCCTCCTGGCCCATGCCTCCGGAGCCGATCAGAGCGATTTGGATTTTGTCGTTCGGCGAGGTAGATTCTTGAGGGACACCGTGGGCCTCCAATAAGGGAGCACTCAGTGCCGCGCCGGAGACAGCGCCTAGAAACTCACGACGAGTATTCACTCATTCTTTGTATCAGATGAACTGGTCTTCTTGTCGGGAGAGCTGGCGGGAGTCGAGGCGGTCTTGGAAGATTCTGAAGCGGAGTTGGTGGCGGGTGTTGATTCAGTTTTCTTCGAGGTGCCGTCACCCTCAGGTTTCGAGCTCTTGGCGTAATCGTTGACGTACCATCCACTCCCCTTAAACTGGAGCGCTGGAGCGGAAAGCAGTCGATGGACAGTTCCGCCGCAAGCGTCGTGTGTGGTTAGGGGCTGGTCAGAAAACCTCTGAATTAGCTCGAACCGTTCACCGCAGCCTTCACACAGATACTCGTAGAGAGGCATACCTTCGAGTTCTTCAGTTAACGCTCCGGATCCGTTTGGTTTTTTTCCACGATAGGATGCTGCGCCCTATTAAGCCCCGGTGCATTCTCACCACTGGTTAACTGTGCCGTTGTCGTCTTCCCTGTAACAAGATCGATGGACTGCCTCAGTAAATTGTCTTCTTTATTCTTCGGGGCTGTACCCGGGATAGGGTTACCGTCCTGATCCAGCTCGGGAGAGTTATCGTTTTCGGTCAGCTGAACGGAAGGAACCACACCCGTATCCTGAATAGCTTTGCCGGAAGGTGAATAATACTTCGCGACGGAGAGAATGACCGCACCACCATCATCCATCTGTATAGTCTTACGAAGGCTCGCATCGCCATAGCTTCGCTCGCCGACAACCTGCGCTCGCGTATCGTCCAGCAGGGCTGCCGCTGTAACTTCCGCTCCGCCCGCTGTAGCGCGATCGGTGATGACGACCAACGGGCCTTTCCAGACATCGTTGTCGGACTTGGCGTCAAATTCCTGTTTGTCTGTTTTTTGGCCTTTGAGATAGGTGATCTCTCCTTTGTCCAGAAACAGGTTAGCCAAAGGGATACCTTTATCCGGTTCGCCCGTGGAGCAATGCCGAAGGTCCAGCACGATGTACTTGGCGCCTTGCTTCTTAAGGTCCTGCAGCTTCGCCTTAGCTTCTTCAATCCGATTGCCGGCCAGCGTGGTCACGTTGAGGTAGCCCACTTTCTCGGGCAGCAGCTTCGCGATAATCTCTGGAAACGCGACAGCTGTGCGAGTCAGCGTGAGCTTCTGAGGATCTGGATTACGAAGCCGCAAAACCGTTATTTCGACGGTGGAATTAGGCGCCCCGCGCAGTAGCTGCTCCGCATACGCCAATGGCATGTCGCGGGTGGCGACGCCGTTAATGCTCTCAATCAGGTCGCCGGTAGTAACGTTTGACTTTTCAGCCGGCGAACCAGGCAGCGCATCAACAACCGCCACATACCCGTACCGCTTCGCCAAAATAAGCCCAACTCCGGCCTTAGCCGAATCCTGAGTTTTTTCGTACTGCCGATATTGATCTGCATTCAAATAGCTTGCAAAAGGATCGACTGATTCGAGAAGGCCGTTAATTGCGCCGAGAGTGACGCTCTTCATATCGGGTTCTTCGACGTATTCCAACTTGATGCGTTCGAGAACCTCGGTATAGACTTTCAGATGGCCGTAAACGTCATCTGCTGCAACGGCACGCCCCTTTATTGCGCCAACGAGAAGTAGAGCAACAACGCAAGTTGAACTACCGATAATGGTCCATTTAAAGCGACTGTTCATTGAGAATTTCCGGACGTTATTCAAAGTATATCGAAGTAGCGGATGGAGCAGATGTCAGTAGAGATGTAGCTCCTCTATTTGGATGTGCAGGCTTTTAAAGTCGTTGCAAATCTATGTTTGCAAAAAATACCGCGCAGCCTCGGGACGAAAAAGAACCCAGGCAATCACCGCACAGAACAAACAGTGGATCGCGAATTCAGGAAACGCGTGAAAGACGCTCAGGATTACGTGGAATGCGATCCAGGCGAGCGCAAACCAGCGCGCCCAGTTGTGACCTCGGAGCATAAACGCTCCACACACAATCGCCGCGAACTCGGTGAGTTCCACCCATACGGCATCGTACTGAAACGCGCCCCGCGCCCGGAAGTCCTGAAAGTGGAACACAAAGCCGATTGTGCCCACCGCTATATACACGCATGCGAGGATCGTTACGGAAAGAGGGCGTTTGTTTCCATTCATAGCAGCACCTTTAGCACGGCCTCGCTGGGCTCCAGTTCCTCCGCATGCGGCGGCAAAATCGCCCCAGCCTCCAGGAGCGCCCGAATTGTCCCGACGAAATCCCCTGTATCTCGATGCCAACCGTTCCCGGACCCGTACACGGCCCACGCGAGCGCGGTACCCTCATACTCCTGCGATTTCAATTCCAGCGCCGGATGGAACCGCAGTATCTCGCGCGTCATCTCCGCATTGCCATTGAACCCAGCCCAGTGCAGCGCCGTCGCTCCCATTTCTCCCGGGGCATCCACCGGCCAACCCGCCTCCAGCATCAGCCGCACCGCCTTTGTGTTGTTATTCTGCGCGGCGTTGGGCAGCTTTCGCTGCCCCATCTCAGACAACGTCCTGGCCGCGTCTGGATTCTTCGAAAGAAATTCGTGAAACACCGCTTCGTCGCCCAGTTCGCAGGCCAGCGCCAGTTTCAGGTCCTCCGGGGTCCGCTCCATGAGCAACTGGAAAACCTCCTCGTGACCGAAGTCGCGCGCTACTGAGTGTGCAGTGCGGTGCGCCCCCAGTCTCCAGATGTAAATCGTGCCGCCTGCGCGCGGATCCTGCTTTGGAAACCATTCCTCCGATACGCTCATCCGGATGCAGACGGGATCGCTGTCCAGGTGCCGGCGTACCAGATCCGTGTCGCCGAGCGCGGCCCCCATTAAGATGTCCGTACGGCATCCGCGGGACACCAAGTAGCGAGCTACAGCCTGCCGATCGCTCGGATAGTGCCGCTTCTGCTCGGCGCGCAGCATATACTGAGCCGGCGTCGATTCGTGATCCACATCGCGCGCGTCCATCTCGGCGCCGTTCTCTAGAAGGAACTCTGCGATCTCCACAGTGGAGGCGAAGTGCAGCGGCGTCTGTCCGTCTCCACCTCTTGCGTGCACGACGTCCGGGTCTGCCGCCACCAGCTCTCTCAGCTTCGGCATCATTCCGAGCCGCGCAGCGGAATGCGCATCCACCACCCCGCCGCGTTCGATCAGAAACTCCACCAAACTCGGATCGCAATCGTCCAGCACGCCGAACCCGCCCGCCCACCACTCGGTTCGCTTCCGGATGTCGGTGCCCGCGCGCAGCAGCACGTCGATTGTCGCCCGATCGCTCCGCTGTACCGCCGCGAACAACGCGTGTTGGCCGAAGCCCCCCTGTTGGCCGAAGCTGGGCAGCGGATCGTCGATCTTCGCCCGCAGCTCCGGATACCGCTCCAGCACGTCGCGGACGCGCGCTGCATCGCTCGCGCACACTGCCGCTTTCAACGCCTCTGCCGGAGTGAGCCCCAGCGCCTCAACGTGTGATTTCAGCTTCGCCCAAGTGGCGAAACCGTACTCATTGGCCAGCGTATGTTGCGCATCCGCCAGTTTGCCGTACCGCATGCTGCGCAGCAGTTCTTTGGCTTGCTTTTTGAGATATTCGAGATTCGGTTTTTGAGGTAACTCACGAGACATGTACTCCTCCTTCTACGGCCCGGTGTCCGCTATCACGGGCAGAAGAAGTCAATGCTCGGTGTTTAAAAACTCATTCAGGTGGGATCTTCCCTTTCCGCGGACGGGGTGCAACCTGAATTGCAGCCTCGAATATAACAAATGCCATCTTGAAGTCCAAAGTCCAGGCAAAATCTACGTTTGGAGATCTGCGGCGAATTACCTCATGCCGGCACGGAAACCGGCGCGGCTGATTCAGCCCTCGGGCTCTGAGCCGGAGGTAAGAGATCAAAGCGCGCAGTGAAATGGAAAGTACTCCCAACACCGGGTTCGCTTTCGACCCACAGGCGCCCTCCCATTAGCGATACGAGCTGGGACGAAATAGTCAGGCCCAAGCCTGTTCCACCGTATCTTCGGGTGGATGACGAATCTGCCTGCGAAAAAGCTTCGAATATGGCTTTCTGCTTCTTTAGAGGGATGCCAATACCCGTATCGGCCACGGTGAAGTGTAAGACCGCTTCGGTATCTGAAACTTGCTCTGAGGCCACGGATAGAGTAATGCTACCTTTGCTCGTAAACTTTATGGCATTGTCGGTGAGATTCAGCATCACCTGACGCAGCCGCAGCGGATCGCCAATCAAGGTAGGGGGAATCTCAGGCTCCAAGTGAGCGTGCAGCGAGAGATTCTTCTGTCGAGCCCGGAGCGAGACCGATCTAATGAGTTCATCGATAGAGGTCGTCACGTGGAAAGGAGTCTTTTCGAGCGTCAGCTTTCTAGCCTCAATTTTTGAGAAATCAAGGATGTCGTTGACTATCGCCAGAAGTGAATCACTGGATATCTTGACAGCTTCGAGATATTCCCGCTGTTCGTCGTTGAGGTCAGTGCCGAGGGTGACTTCGGTCATACCCAGAATCCCGTTTATGGGCGTGCGGATCTCGTGACTCATGTTGGCAAGAAACTCACTCTTCGCGCGGCTGGCGCCTTCAGCCGCTTCCTTAGCCACAATAAGCTGCTCTTCGGCGCGTTTGCGCACGTCAATTTCTGCCTCGAGCGCCTGGTTCGAGTACAACAATTCACTGGTCCGCTCTTCAACTCGAAGCTCCAACTCGTCCCGCGAATGCCGCAACTGTTTTTCGCTCTCTTGCAATGCGGAAGTCCGCTCATTCACGAGAAGCGTTAGCGTCTCTTCGCGCATCTTCAATTGGTCAACGCGCCATCCGTAAGCCCCGGCACAAAGGCTGAGAAACGCCGCCGCAAGGAAAAACCAAAACGTGGTTGTCTGGTAATAATGAGGCTGCAAGGTAAGCGAGAGTCTGGCGCCTTGCGTGCCCCAGACCTGGTCGTTATTGCACGCCATAACCCGGAAGTGATATTCCCCTGGCGGAATGTTCGTGTAGTAGGCGACTCGTCGACTGCCCGCTTGGGTCCAGTCTTTGTCAAACCCTTCGAGCATATAGCGGAATTGCACCTTCTCTGGAACGATAAAGCTGGGGGCCGTGAATTGGAATTCCAATTGTCCTTTTCCCGGAGGAACCACCAACGGCTTGTCAAACAGACGATCTTTGTTGTCGACGAGAACGCGTTCCAGGACGACTGGCGGCGGCAGTTGGTTCTTCACCAAGCGAGATGGGTTTACAATCGCGAGGCCTCTCATGGTTGGGAAGCACAGACGTCCATCTCTGGTCCGCCAGCCGGCGGGCTGGAAACCACCATTACATTCACGAGTCTTCATTCCGTCCGCAGTACCGTATACCACCGACGTAATGCTTGCCCGCCGCCCGTCGGCGAAGGCATCGAGCTGTGTTTTGCTGACCGTGAAGACGCCTTTGTTCGAGCTCATCCACAGACGGCCGAGCTTGTCGTCGAGAATCGCGAAAACGGAATCATCGTAAAGACCCTTATCCATGCTGTAAGTGGTGAATTTCGCGTGCCGAAAGCGGCTGATTCCTCCGCCGTTCGTCGCCACCCAGAGCGTTCCGTCCGTATCCCCATAGATCGACCACACAAAATCATTGGCCAGGCCGTCGCGAGTGGTGAAAACAGAAAATCGGCCATTCTTGAACCTGTTCAGTCCGCCGCCACCTGTGCCAATCCAAAGACTCTCTTCGTTGTCTTCGTAGAGAGACAGCACACTATTATTCGACAAGCCGTCCCGAGTGGTGTAGGTGACGAATTGCTTCCCATCGAATCGGCTCAGGCCACCCCGTGTGCCAACCCAGAGGTCACCTTTTCGGCTTATGTACGTGCATAAAACGAAGTCATTCGGCAATCCGTTCTTTGCGTTGAAGGTAGTGAAGATCCCGTTTGTGAGCCGGCCTAAGCCCCGGCGCGTTCCGACCCACATACTGCCGTTACGGTCCTGCACGATCGAAAAAACCAAGTTGTCGGCGAGCCCCTGCTTGGTGGTGTAGGCGTTAATTCGGCCGTCCTTCCATCGCATGAGGCCTTGATCGGAGCCCATCCAAAGAGCCCCGTCAGTAGCTTCGTAAACCGGCAGTATGACGTCGCCCAGCAGGCCGTCACTCTTGGAAAGAGTCGTGAAAGAACCCTTTTTCAAGCAATTAAGTCCGTTACCGCCTGTACCAAACCACAGATTCCCCTCATGATCTTGCAGAACCGCCCAGACTTCCTTCTCTTGAAGTCGATCTCTTACCTTAAACGAGCTGAGTTTCCCGTTGGAAAAGCGATCTAGTCCTGCGCCTGTTCCGATCCAAATACTTCCTACGTGATCTTCATAAATCGAGAAAATCGCATTGCTTGCAAGGCCATCCTTAGTGCTCAACCTTGTCGTCCCGCTTGGCGCGATACGGTAAAGCCCATCAACATTCGTACCTACCCAGACAATTCCATGCCGATCCACATGCGTCGAGCGAATATAGTCGGTAGCAAGACCAGCTGCTGCTTTACAGGTGACAAAATTGCCGCCTGAAAGTTTGCTCAACCCTCCGTGCGTTCCTATCCAGAGAGTTCCACGGTCATCCCCGGCAATTGAGAACACTGCATTATCCGGAAGTCCGTCGGCTTTAGTGAAAACATCAAATTTTCCGCCTTTGAGGCGAAATAGGCCACCCCCGTCCGTTCCGATCCAGATTGCGCCGGCTTTGTCCTCATACAGGGAAAGGATAGAGTTGTTCGATAGGCCATCGCGTGATGTATATGCGGTGAAAGTTCCATTGCTGAAACGGGACAGACCACCTCCATTGGTGCCGATCCACAAATTATGGCGGTGATCCACCAAGAGCGCCAGGATTTGATTATTCTGCAGACCTGGCGTTGAATGTTTGTCGAAGATCGTGAAGCGCACTCCGTCGAATCGAACCAGTCCTTCTTCAGTTCCGAGCCATAGGTACCCGTCCGAGGTCTGTGCAATGGACAAAACGGAGCTCTGGGGTAATCCTTGGCCCGATTGCCACGCCTGGTGAATGTATTCGCTCATAGGCGTGACTGGGTCAAAACTGGGCCGTGCCTGAATACATGCTGCCGATATAAACAGAAGGGTTACACTGGCTGCCGCACGCCGGATAGCGGTTACGGCTTTAATACCGTAGTACGGTCCGCTGACCGCAAGCCGTTTCGCCCAACCAGCTCCATTCTTATGCAAAGGCAACGCTTACCCTTCCTAAGAGAATTGATCGGCTGATCGCAGACAAAAGTTAAGGGTGGTTTTGCAGCTTTTGCATTGCTGTTCAAGACTCGGCCATCTGAATCCGATAAGATTTCTGAATAACGGAGCTGGTCCGCAGCTGCACTTACTGTCCGATGGTATGCGCCTGCCCCCCTGAGTTGACACAAACAGCTAAGGCACTGTCTACCGTGGGATCATTTCGTTCCCCCGGATGGGGCAACTAAATTATGCTGCCCTAGGTGGGCATCGGTCCCCGGAACTCGGATATGATCGGACGCGTGGGAAAGAGGATGCGCGCGGTTCTGCTGCAGCTGCACCTGTGGATCGGGGTGTCGGCCGCGATCTTCCTGGTCATCCTCGGAACTACCGGCAGCGTCATAGCCTTCGAAGACGATATCGATCACTGGCTGCACCCCGCGGTGTGGTACGTGAAAACCGGAGCGGCGCCCCTCCCGGAAAGTGCTCTGATCCGGGCCGTGGAGCAGCGCTACGCGCCGGCGCACGTGGCCGGTGTACACATTTTTCGGGAGCGCGATCTCGTTCAGGTTTTTCAGATGACCGACCGAGCCACCGTTATGGTGAATCCGTAGAACGGCGCGGTCCAGGGCAGGAGAACGGGCCCTTCCAGGACCCAGCGCTGGCTTGGCTACATTCACCAGCTGCATACTTACCTGGTGCCCGATCCGCGCTCAGCCCGGGTCGCCGCCGTCTTAGGCGAAGTGGTCGTGCAAGTCGCGGGCTTCCTCCTCTTTCTGCTCGTGCCGATCGGCGCGATTCTGTGGTGGCGCACGAAGCGGGCCACGATTCAATGGAAGGCCTCCTGGTCGCGCATCCGTTTCGATGCGCATCACACCGTCGGGATCTGGGCGGGCGCATTTCTATTCGTGGCGGCTGTCACCGGTGTGCTGGTCGGGCAGGGACGCCTATTCTATGCCCTGACCCATTCGCGGGGCCGTCGCGAATTCCGCGTGTAGAGTCATCCGGCGCAGCCATCGCCGTACCGATCGAAATCGGCCGCGCCATGAAGATCGCGCGCGAAACGATTCCAGGCACCACCGTGACCGACCTGCTGCTGCCGCTGAATCCGAAGGGCATTTACGTGGTTGACCTACGCCTGCCCGAGGAGACCTCCGAGACCGTGCACAGTTATGTCCTGATCGAGCAGTACAGCGGGCAAGTGCTGCACAAAGTCGATTTCCGAACCGATTCGCCGGGATACCGCGCCGTTCGCTTCAACCGCTCGATCCATACCGGCGACATTCTCGGCACGGCGGGCCACGTGATCGTGGCAGTTTCCAGCCTGCTGCTGGTCGTCATGGTGATTACAGGCCTGGTGATCTGGCTGCGCAAGCTGGGAGTCTAGCCGACCCAGAGTAGCCCAGTGCGGAGTGCAGCCGCTTCTCGTTGTACACCTGTTGGAGAAATCCGAGGATGGATCGGCGCGCTGAGACAGTGCCATACGCAAGGCGCTCAGCGTCAGCTCATCTTCCAGGGTTCGCTCTAATGCCCACCTCTACCAGATGTATTGCGTGGCGCCCTCGCGCCTCTGATAGCTGTCGAGCACATGCACGACACGAATCTTCTTGAGCTTTGCCGGCGACAGTTGACCGAGTGGAATGTACACAATTTTGCGATTGCTGCGGGCCGCTAGCTGTCGAAAGATGCTCCGCGGAGTCTTGGCCGCGACGTAAACAACGTGCTGCTCCATGGAATAATCGAGAGCTGCCATTAGTAAGCGTTCGGCCTTCGTCTGCGCTAGATCGTAATCCGGGTCGGTCCAAACATCGTACAACCGGCGCGGAGGGAGAGTCATCAGGAGGCCACCGTACTCGGCGCGCCCGATACCGGGTCCAACAATATGTTCAAAGGGCTGAGTAGAGTAGAACGCCATATCTGACTCGTTCTGGTGCTCGCCAAGCCACGTCGTCAGATAAGAATAGCGATTATTCGTATCTTCGTCGAAGATGATCACGAGCGCGCCGACATTGCCGGAGAATCTGCCGTTTTCCCGGACGTACAGCTTTCCTTTGTGCCAGTTGCGAATGGTCTCGCGAAGATCGATACCGTCGAGCATTGAGGTTGCGAATGGCTCAATTCGGGAACGCTCCTCGGAAAGCGTAGTCTTCGCACGCTGCTTGACGAACCGGCCGTAGTTTTCGATGACCAAATCTTCGGGAGGGTAAGAACAGATGGACGTTCCACTGGTCTGAGTGGCCCATTCGCCCTTAAATTTCTCCCGTTTGCGCGACTTCAGCCCCGCTGGTTTCAGCATCTGCTTCATGCGCGGAAGCCGCCGCCGTATGCGTAATTTGCGCGTTCGAATCCAGACCTCTTCGCCGGAAAGACTTAGCGTCTCGAGAGGCGGATCTTCAGCTTGCTGGACGGCGTAGCGATTGGCCATCTGCCACACTTCGTACGCGTAGTTATCGTCAACGATCGCGCGTGCTCCTAAAGTGAGGTCGTAAACGCCAGGTATGAGAGAGCCATCAAGGACGGCCAGATTGCGCGTGAAGCGTGCGAGAGTGCGGCGCTGCCACGATCGCATTTTCTCGCCCGTGTTGATGGAGTACTCTTTTTCGGCATCGCGCAATAAAGCGAGCTGCCATCGCGGGCGGTCCAGCTGAAAAGCGCCAATGTCCTGCCGTCGCGCCTCGTTGTACAACTCTTGATAGTAAGGCGGTTCACTCGTCACCTCCGCCAGGCAGTCCGGGTGCAAGTTGAAGAGTTCTGCGTGACCAAACAGGCGGGCACGCGGCGCCGGCGGCTCATCTTGTGGCACTTGCATGGCGTCCAGCAATGGATCGAGCATGTTAAGCGAGATGACGACGCAAATAGAGGCGAGCGGGTCCGCCCCCTGCAGCTTCCAAGCCATGGCCGCGGCGTGCGCCTCGATTTCCGGCGTGCGCTGTTGCGGATACACGCGATACGCCTCAACGTACCGCTCCATACCGATAAACTCGACCGAGTAGGCCTCCGGATACGTGCATGCAACGTGCGGCTTCTCGTGAGTAGCAGGCTCGAGCAGCAGGACATCCGCCTCGAGTTCGTAAGCTGTTCGGAGCGCCTCGATGAAGGGATCCCCAGGCTCAACAGGGATGTAACTTGCGTGTTCCTCTTCGTCGTTACTTGTCTCCGGAATCACTATCACGGACATCTCGGGCATACGCAGGAGGGCGGCTCGATATTGGTCATCGAGGGACGATGGCAGCTCAACCGCAATAACGGGTGGACGGCGCTCGAGCAAATAACGCCTGACGCGAAGGGAAAATTCTATGCGCCCGGGGACGACCGGTAGATAAGTTATGTTGCCGCGGTTCAGGGTTCCCGCAGCGCTTGACTCCGACCGCATAATTTCGCCTACCGGCGTAACCCGTACCGGAGAGCCTCTTCACCGAGTACCGCTCGTAAAGCGGTTTGCAAGAGCAGGCGGTCGGGTTGGCCGGTCTCACGCTTCAGCTTGAGAGCATAGCGAGCGACATTTACCCCGTCTCGAACCGTATAGCTCTCGTCAGAGGCATGCGCCTGCTGCAGAAAATCCGTGACATACTGAAGCACTTCGTCGGGCGAGAAAGGGAGATTCTCACGCAATATAGCAAGCTCCTCCTCGCGCTCTGGAAAATCGATCAGAATCTGTGGCTGCAAGCGTGAGTGGATATATTCAGGCAAATCGAAGGTTGACGAATCATCGTTCATGGTGGCTACGAGACGGAAATTCGGGTGAGCTCTGATCTTCACTCCGGCCACTATGGATTCGACGTACCGGCGGTTATCGAGCAGCGGGGCAAGACTCGCCCAGCTCTTTTCGCTCATTCGATTTCCTTCGTCAAGAATGCCCACGCCGCCGCGAATCATGGCCGTAACTAGAGGAGACGCAACATACTTAAGCTGCGATGGCCCTTCAATAACGGGGGTTATCAGGAGGTCTTCGGGCCGCGTATCCACGGTGGCTTGAAAAATGTACACCTCACGGCCAAGGCGCCTCCCCGCCGCGTAGGCCATGGTCGTCTTGCCGACGCCCGGCTTGCCCAACAGACGTGGATTCATAGGAAAATCCCTATCGTCAATTACCATCCACGCCGCCATGAGCTGGCGCATTGGTTCCTCTTGTCCCACCCATGAGATATTCAATTCGTCCGGGTGCGCGAGGTGTAAGTCAATCCCTTCAAGAACGACTTTCATGGGGCGATTATTGGCTCCATCTCACGACGGCGGCTCGACAATTGCCCGTTGAGGTTTGTAGCTCTGAGGTTCGTGGCTTAGGCATTCTCCATCGTAGAATGAGAGTGCTTTCGGGATGAGATCAAAACTGCTGCGGCTTGTCTACGCGTTCGAGTTTCTCGTCGCGTTGGTAGCCATCTTCACGGCCTGGTCCGAAATCGGCGGCCAAGCGGCGCTCGACCTCATGCACTGGGGCTGGAAACTCGGCCTGAGTTTGTCCCTCGCTGGGGCTGTTGTGGCGTACACCGCCGCACTTGTCTCGGAAGATTCTATCTGGAGTTTGCGGTCGGCTCGTTGGCTAACAGCCATCATAGTCGTAGCGGCTGTTATGGGCGCGGTGACGTATTACTACGTAATCCAAGAAGAGGCTGCCGATTCCGATGAATCGGGTACTATTTCAGCCTATCGTCCGGACAGAATCCCGCCGTTAGATATTTGATGCCAGCAAACGAGACTACTGCTGTGTACGCTACCTGGACACGGCCGGGAACGCAATTTGCCGTCAGCTATTCGCTCCCGCTGTTTCACGAAATCGATTTCGTGGTGAACGAAGGATATCGGAGAATTCCGTATGGCGGAATTGAGGTTGGTGGGCTGCTTTTCGGGCGCCTTGAAAACAACTCGGTTCGGCTGGAAGCATTTCGGAGTATTGAGTGTGAGCACGCCTCGGGGCCTTCCTTCGTGCTGTCGGAACGTGATCGTGCTTCATTGAGGCAACAGCTCGCTAGCGCAGGCTCGGATCCCGAGCTTCAGGGCCTTCAGGTCGCGGGGTGGTTCATCGCGCATACACGTAGCGAGCTGAGCACGAACGAGCGTGAGGCTGCTTTGTTCGACGAGCTCTTCCCTGAGCCGGGAAAAGTGACATTGCTAATCAAACCCGAGCGATTTCAAGCTACGCGCTTTGCTTTCCTGGTGCGCGAGCCAGATGGCCGCGTGGAGACCGACGGAACCCAGCACGCGATCATTTTGCCGCTTCCTGGACGGCCGGATAGCGGCGGCGGGGCGGATGGCATTCCCTCTATTGCGGCACCTTCAGGAGAGAGGCCCACCGCCGACGGAACACCTTTCAGGGGGGAGGAGCTGATCCGCAATCATTCGCCGGCAAATCCGCTGCAAAGTGTCCCGGAGATCATTCCAGAATCTCTCGTAACGAGTGAACCGAACCGGGGTACGCCAGCGGAACCAACCCAAGCCACGGGAGAGATGCTCGGCGGGGAACGAACCAACACAATGTCCCACCGGCTCTCAATGGCAATCTCCCGCGCACCGGCTCCGCCCGAAGGGCCTGCGGAACAATCTCCCGAAACCGTTGACAAACCGCAGGACGCGTTCATTGAAGCTCTTGTGAGAACCAGAGCGTTGCCGCCGCTCGACGAAATCCGCAGGACACGGCCGCTCGAGCTTCAGCGAAGAGCTCTGGATTCCGCACGATG
The DNA here is from genome assembly GCA_963771565.1 of uncultured Acidobacteriaceae bacterium. Taxonomy (GTDB): domain Bacteria; phylum Acidobacteriota; class Terriglobia; order Bryobacterales; family Bryobacteraceae; genus Bog-105. Next base: position 232,259 of record CAVYUB010000010.1, on the reverse strand, counting down.
CCCAGTATCAGATGCGGCCGGCTAAAGAAAGCAATAAGCGCCTCAGTCTGCGCCTGGCAAGCGCGTTGCTGATCGCCGCTATGCTAGGGAGCGCTTTGGGGTACTGGACCTACCAGCGAATCTCGCCGTCTGCGATTCCACTTACGATCGAGCCGCAACCTTCAACCCTGCTGGTTTCCTGGCCTGTCGAAGAAACGAGAGATGCCGGATTCGCCGCTCTCAAGATCGACGACGGAAGCGCCATACCGCTAACTGCTGAGCAAAAAGCTGCTGGTGAAGCGGAGATAAGCGTGGGTGGCGACAACTTGAAAGTAGAACTGATCGTACAGCACCGGATTGGCGACGCCCACGGAATCGTGCGCTATGTGCGGGCATCGAGACCTGCGGCTCCGCAGAATCCTTGAAGACGGGCTAGGCTGAACACAAAAGCACATAACTAAGCACATAACTGTGAAAACAAAATTGTTTGCGGTTGCGACACTCGCGGCATTTTACGACACTGCCGGCTTGTATGGTGACATGGTGTGAATATGATGACGAAGGTCACCTTCACGCTGGATCGGATCTCAATTCAACGCTTGCGGGAGGCGGCAGACAGGCTTGCCGTGGCTAAGAGCGAAGTTGTTCGTGAGGCCAACATGGAATTCCACGACCGTCTCGGACGATTGAGCGACCGCGAACGTTCTGCACCGCTCCGTACGTTTCACGAAGTGGTTCCAAAAATTGCTCCACGCAGCACTGCGGCAGTCGACCGAGAGCTCGCCACAGTGCGGCAGGCGAGGAAAGCCGGCGGACGCCGAACACGTTCAGACCAGAGATGACGGTTCTCGAAACGTCGGTGCTGATTGACAGTCTTTCTGGAGCGAAACGTTCAGCGAAGGCCCTTCGTTCCCTGCGGACTGCGCGGTTGTGTTTGGGCCCCGCGAAGCCACGCTCAGCGCTGAACTCTACCGATCGCTGAAACGCGCCCGCGGACCCGAGCTGGATATGGCAATTGCGGCGTGCGCAATGGTCAGAGATGCTGATCTGTGGACATTGAACGTGGCGGATTTCAGAGACATCCCGCAACTTCAGCTTGCCGCTTTCTCACCACCGCCCGCTCTTACGATTCCTCTTCGTGCTACCTGCTATGAGGCAACCGGATTACAATGTCCTCTGCCTGGGAACTCCAAATGAAAATCCCGAACGTACTGTTAGATACATGAATCCGGCAGCGTTGGCGATTGCGTCGTCAGTCGGTGTTTTTCTCGGCATGGTGGTCTGCCTGGAAATTGGCTATCGCCTCGGACGCCATAGTGCTGAGCGGTTAACTCGAGTTGCGTTCGAAGGCATCGGCGCCATGGAAGGTGCCGTCTTCGCGCTGTTGGGTCTGCTTCTCGCCTTTAGTTTTGCCGGCTCCACCGGGCGGCTGGACGCGCGTCGCCAGCTGATCGTGCAAGAAGCCAATGCTATCGGCACGGCCTATCTCCGGGTCGACCTGCTCGCGGGCAACACGCAGCCCGAAATGCGCCACTTGTTTCGGGAGTACCTTGACGCGCGCCTTCGAGTTTATGCCAGTCTTCCTGACTTGAATGCTACTGATCGGGCATTTGCACGAGCGGTCGAAATACAGCAGCGGATCTGGTCGCAGGCGATCGACGCCCGTGCTACAGACCCGACGCGAGACGTGTCCCGTGTTCTGTTACCAGCCCTCAATGAGATGATCGACATCGCGACTGCGCGCAGCATCGCACTGCACACGCGCTTGTCTCTCCTTATCTTCTACCTTTTGATCGGTGTCGCACTTCTCAGCGGCCTTTTTGCGGGTTACGCTATGGCAAAACGAGAACGGCGCAGTCTGCTCCACCTGTTCCTCTACGCGGCTATCATTTCCATCATTATCTACGCAATAGTGGACCTCGATGATCCCCGCTCCGGCTTGATCCGGGTTGACGCGGCAGACAATGCACTCATGCAGCTACGGAGTTCTATTCAGTAGTTGGCAGGGCTAAGCCCGAGATGGCGCCGCTGCTTGCGAAAAGACTCAAAGGTACTCGGGACCCAACCTGACGCGCACGCTGAACGGCACCATGAGCTTCAATGTGACGAACGGGGAGCTGAAGAACATAAATATTCTGACCGAGTTGTCGAAGGTTGGGAAATTCGTCAACACCGCTCCTACCACAGAGTGAATCGGGAACGGTGTTAGCAAAACTGTCGGCGGAACATCGGGAGGATTCCTGAAGACGGCGCTGGCGAATAAGAACGGCGAGCTGGTTCTGCCGGTAATCGTTACTGGAACGATTACGCGTCCGATCTTTGCGCCCGATGTTCAAGCGACGGCCAAGATGAAGCTCAATAACTCGCTGCCTACGACCGGCGATCCGTCCAAGTTGACTAGCGGAGTACCGGGATTGGGCCGGAGCAAGCGACGAACCCGCAAGCTCAGAACAAGAATCAGCGACGGCAGAACCGGTGGGCCCACTCTTACAGCAGCTGCGCAAAGAGAAGAAACAGCAGTGAGACTACTCTCGAAGATCCCTACAAGTGACTCAGTTCCCCATACCAGCGCGAAGATCCTCGCCTTTCATCTGTTTTGGTTTTTCGAGGCCTAGTATTCCAAGCACCGTCGGAGCGATGTCCTTCAACGCGCCACCTTTTCTGAGCTTCACCGTCTCGTCTGCGACTAAGATCAGCGGCACTGGATTGGTCGTGTGATATGTATGCGGTCCCTCTGTCACCGGATCGATCATCATCTCGGCGTTGCCGTGATCGGCCGTGATGATCCAAGAGCCGCCCGAGCGTTTCAGTGTTTTGTAAATCTCACCCAGCCCGGCATCGACCGCTTCACAGGCGCGAACAGTAGGCTCAAATCTGCCCGAGTGTCCAACCATATCCGCGTTCGCGTAGTTCATCACGATCACGTCGAAGCTGCCCTGCTCGATGGCTCCCACCACCTTCTCCGTAATACCAGCCGCACTCATTTCAGGCTGCAAATCATAGGTGGCGACTTTAGGGGAGGGAACCAGCTCGCGCTCCTCGCCGCCATACGGTTTTTCGTTTCCGCCATTGAAAAAGTAAGTCACATGCGCATACTTTTCAGTTTCGGCAACGCGCAAATTCTTCAAAGCAGTCTTTTCCATCGCGTCGGCCAAAATGTTGTCGGGATGCTCAGGCGGCAACACAAACGGAAGTTGGAGAGTCTTGTCGTATTGCGTCATCATCGTGTACGTGAGACCTTTCGGCACTAGTGACCGGGACGGCTTCTCGAGTGACCCGTCCGTAAGGGCCAATGTGATCTCACGCGCACGATCCGCTCGATAGTTGTACATAACGACGCTGTCGTCCTCGCGAATCAGCCCGATCGGCTCATTGCGCCGGTCAACGATGGTGATAGGTTCGATGAATTCGTCTGTTATGCCGCGTTCGTAGGATCGCCGAACAGCGTCAACCGCCGATTCTGATCTCACGCCATTACCCAGAACCATTGCGCCAAAAGCGCGCTCGATGCGGTCCCATCGCTTATCGCGGTCCATCGCGTAGTAGCGGCCGCTCACCGAAGCAATCTCGCCAACAGCGAGCTCCCGCATCTTCTGCTCGAGCTGTTCGATATACCCGGCTCCGCTTTCGGGAGGCGTATCGCGGCCGTCTGTGAAGCAGTGCACAAAGACCTCTTTAAGACCGCGCCTTTTCGCCATCTCGAGCAGAGCAAATAGATGTGTGAGCTGGGCGTGAACGCCTCCGTCACTGCATAGGCCTAGCAGATGCAGCCGATGACCCTGCGCCTTCTCCATGGCGTTCAGCAACTCCGAATCTTCAAAGAACCCTCCAGAACTGATGAGTAAATCGATCCGCGTCACATCCATGTAAATGACACGCCCCGCGCCCATATTCATGTGACCGACCTCGCTGTTGCCCATCTGTCCTTCTGGCAGGCCGACGAACGGACCAGAAGTGTGGATCAGCGTGTTCGGATACGTCTGGAGCAGATAGTCGTAAGTTGGTTTGTGCGCCGCAGCGATGGCATTCGCTTCAGTCGTTGAAGAAAAACCCCAGCCATCGAGAATCGTGAGAACAACAGGTCTGATTTTACTTACCGGCATGTCTGATGGCGGAAAGCCTTCCTGCCCAGATAGACCGCTCCATCGCCAAGTTCTTCCTCGATGCGTAAAAGTTGGTTGTACTTGGCGATCCGATCCGTGCGACTGAGCGAGCCCGTTTTAATTTGACCCGCATTGGTTGCCACTGCAAGATCTGCGATAAAGGCGTCTTCGGTTTCACCGGAACGATGCGAGATGACGGTTGTGTAGTTCGCACTTGCGGCAAGGCGCATTGCTTCCAGAGTTTCGGTCAGTGACCCAATCTGATTTACTTTTACGAGAATCGCATTGCCGACACCTTTTTCGATTCCTTGCTGCAGACGTTCAGAATTCGTAACGAAAATGTCGTCGCCGACCAGTTGAATTTTGTTGCCAAGAGCCTCGGTAAGCTGTTTCCATCCGTCCCAATCATCCTCTGCCATGCCGTCTTCTAAGGAAATAATGGGGAACTGTCTTACCCACTTTGACCAGAACTCGACCATCTGCCCGGAAGTCTTTTCACTCTTGTCTGACTTTTTGAAGACGTACTTTTTCTTGTCCTTGTCGTAGAATTCGCTCGCGGCCGGATCGAGCGCAAGAGCAATTTGCTCGCCCGGTTTGTAGCCGGCCTTCTCAACGGCTTCCGTGAGTACTTCGAGTGCTTCTTCGTTTGATTTGAGGCTGGGCGCGAAGCCGCCCTCATCACCGACAGCAGTCGAGTAACCCCGCTTTTTGAGAACGCTCTTCAGAGTATGAAACGTCTCAGCTCCCATGCGCAGACCCTCGGAGAAAGTCTTGGCACCGACTGGCGCGATCATGAATTCTTGAAAATCTACAGAGTTATCGGCATGCGCTCCGCCGTTGATCACGTTCATCATGGGGACCGGCAGCACACGTGCGTTAACACCGCCGATGTAGCGATAGAGCGGCGTCATTTCTGATTTCGCGGAGGCGCGCGCTGCCGCCATCGAAACAGCTAAAATCGCGTTTGCGCCAAGTTTGCCTTTACTCGGCGTGGCATCGAGCGAAATCATCGTGCGGTCGATCAAGTCTTGATTCGCTGCATCGAGACTTACAAGGGCAGGGGAGATCGCCTTGTTGATATTTTCAGCGGCCTTTCGTGTGCCTTTCCCCAGGTAACGCGATTTATCGTTGTCCCGTAGCTCGACGGCTTCATGTTCGCCCGTGGACGCTCCCGAGGGAACCGCCGCGCGCCCGATTGTGCCATCCGCCAGATGTACGTCGGCCTCTACTGTCGGATTGCCGCGTGAATCCAAGATTTCTCTGCCTATTACTTTGACGATTTCCATTCGTGTTCGTCCTAACCGCGTCTATCTTTCAGCAGCACCGCTGCGTCTCGAATGAATTTGATTAAGGGTGTCATATCAGATGGCATTCTCATTGCCATCATCGCTCACGGGCTGATCGGTATTTCCTTGGTTTGGGATAAGCTCCTGCTCAGGAGAACCGGTACAAAGAACCTGTTGTCCTATGTATTCTGGCTTGGCGCCATTAGCGTGTTCGGGCTGCTATTGATTCCTTTCGGATTCAAGATGCCAGGGTGGGAAGTCGCTGGCATGGCGTTTGCAGCCGGGCTCCTGGACCTGATCGCATCGTATTTCTACTATTCAGCGCTGAAATCAGGCGAAGCATCAGAGGAGCTTGCGGTTATGGGAGGATTCGCCCCCGTAGCAACCGCGCTCATTGCAATTCCGCTGCTCAGAAGGCCGGTTGGCGGCCAATTGGCTGGCTTCACAACCATGACGATTGGCGGATTCATCATGTTTTTCGCCGAAAGGAGACCACTCAGAGAAATGCTGCCTAAGATCATCATCGCTTCCGCCTGTTTCGGAATGACAAACGTGCTGCAGAAAATTGTGTTCAACCATACTAATTTTGTTAGCGGCTACGTGTTCTTTACACTCGGCACCTTTCTCGGTTCGTTAGCGATGTTGATTCCGCCGTCCTGGCGACGCCAAATTTTCGAGGAATCGGAAGGCGCGCCACCGGAAAGAAAATTCCGGTATATGGTGAACCGGTTTATGGCCGGAGTTGGCTCCTTTCTTCTGGTCTACGCGGTTAGCCGAGCCAATCCAGCATTGGTTGAGGCGGTCTCGGGTATTCGCTACGTGGTTATTTTTTTGGGAGCCTATGCCATCACAAAGTGGAAACCATCGTGGTTCCAAGAGGATTTTCGGGGATGGGTGCTCACTGCTAAAGTGATCGCGACTTCTTTGGTTATTGTGGGGCTGGTGCTCGTGGGCTTACGGGGAGGAGTTGGCGCCGACGCTGGCCCGCAATAGTCAGAGGATAATCAACACAACTCCGATCGCGACAAGAATTGCTCCCGCCCAGCGCCGGGGCGTAATGTACTCTCCCAAATACCACTTCGCCAGAGCCGTTTTTAAGATATAGCTCAGCGCCATGGCTGGTACCGCAAAAGTGACATCCGCGATCGATAGCAAAGCTAAGAAGGAGAAAAAAGCAACAGCATTGCTCAGCGTTCCGATGACAACCAGACGGTGAGTTATGACGTAGCGAAGCAAGCGAGCAATTCCGCGCGGTCTGAAGTCGCTGATCTCACCGCCAAGCGCCATCCCCTTTGCGCTGAGCAGGTCGCCAACGGTTGTCGATACTACGCTGATGATCACGAGCACCCAATTCATTGGCCGCCTCCTGGCCTCTCTTCCGTATGAGGCGGTGTTTCTGAAACGAGTACCACCCCAAAGGAGATCACCACAATGCCCACCCAGCGAGCGACGGAAATATTTTCGTCGAGAAATGTCTTACTCAGAATTGCTGTCAGGATATACGAACTCGCAGTCACTGGAAGCACGTAGCTGAGGTCTGCCCAGCTGAATAGCGACAGCTGCGCAACTGTGTAGACGATCATTAGCAACGTTCCAAGCACGATCCAAATGTTCGTCAAGAGTAACCCAGAGTAGCTGAGGAGCGAGGCATTGTGAAAATTGATGTATTTCATCCCCATTCCTAGAAAAAGATTTCCGACGCTGTTGCTCACAACTACGAGAGCGATGAAGATCCAGTTCTTAAGCTTTGAGGGATGGCTGACGCGAGTGATTGTGCCGTGCACAATGGTTGGACGCTTGAAGTGACGCTACTATGAAGCAAATTTCAGCACTATCGCCAAGATGGCGATAGTCCGAGCATTCACGCTACAATAAACCTGTTTAGCCCGATGGCAGTTTCTAGCCACCGGGTTTCGCTGGAAGGTGGTGAATTTAGTTGGCAGAAGTCCATCTGCAAGATGGTGAAACGCTTGAGAGTGCGCTACGGCGTTTCAAGCGCAAAGTTCAGCAAGAGGATATTGTCAAAGAGATCAAGCGGCACTCCTTTTACCTCAAGCCAGGAGAGAAACGCCGCACCAAGGAAGCTCTCGCGCGCAAGCGCAATCGTAAAAAGCGCCCCCGCGATATCGAATAGCTTCCTTCCGTGAAATTAAAGAGCCCGCCGGTCCACCTTTGATCGAGCGGGCTTTTTGATTTCCTAATGCCGGGCTTCGGTCGTCCCACGATGGGCTTGCTCTGTGTACCCGTTCGGGATTGCAAATTTTGAATCGTCTATTGTTCCTGAAGCGAAATTCGACGACTGAACTTCCATTTTGATCAGCGGGGCATTCGCGTCGTTGTTGGCGCTTCCCATAGCTGCCAGCATGGGGGAGGAGACACCGCTCACGTCGATGTCGGTGAGAATTGAATATCCATCGAGCTTGGAAGCTTCTTTCATCGCTGCTCCTATTCCCGCGGAAGCCGAACCTAACATCGGCGAGCCGGAAAAGAGTTCGCCAAACTTCGCCGACAGACGCTTCGAATAATCGATCACTTCGCGCGTAGCTGGGTTGAGCGGTACCAGCCAGGCATCCGCTTTCACAACCATTTGCCCACTCGGACCGGCGGTTTTCGCCGTCAAGGTCATTAGCACCTCGCTGGCAGTTTGCCCATAGATATTTCGCGTCTGCCCTGTCGTGTCCAATTTCACGTCGAAATCCACGTTCGGAGTTTGAGTTTTGTTTGCACGCCGCTGCATTTGGTCCATTTGCTGGCGCATCTCTTCAAACGTCATCACTGAATAGGTACGTTTTTGGTTATTGATCGTGGTGATCGTGCCCGCGTCCAGGTCGTAAATGGATGAGAAGCTAGGGCCGAGGCGCGCCATTTTGGATTCTTTGACATAAACTGTAAATTTCTGATCTTGAAACGCCGCTTGCAGGTTGCCGCCACCCATGCGGCCAAGCATGGGATTGCTCGCCATCTTTCGCATCACGTCGAGCAGCGCGCCTCCGGTATATCGAACGTTCTGATCATAGGTAACGTCGCCGAGCAGGCAAGTCAGCGCCGAAACTGTGAGCAAACTGATGCGCAAAAACCCGTTCATGTTTGTTCCTCCAAGGCGGCACTATATCAGATTCGGCGTGCTCCAAAAACAAAACCGCCGAGCACCAAGGCTCGGCGGCGGCAAATAAATCCGAAACTGAAGAAACGCTAGTCGCCCATTGCCCCGACTTCTTCGCGCTTTTCGGCCTCTACCGGTTTCGCAGCGGAGCCGAGTAGACCATCTAAGGGCACGAACCCGCCTTCGGGCTTCTTTTCGCCCAGCACATGCTCGCGATACAGGCGCATCATCTTCTCGTCTTCCAGCTTCTTCTTCAGCGCCTCGTCACGTGCACGCATTTTTTCTTCGCGTGCAGTCTTTGCGATGCCCTTTAGCTCAAGATCATGTTGGCGATCCGCCTTCACATGCTCGTCGACAAGTACCAGAGTATGGTCCTTGCTCGCAAGCGGAACGGCCTTATTACCGGCGAAGATCTCGTGCCGTCCGTGTCCCTCGTACCACTTGGTCAGCGTGGCCGTCATATGCATCTTCTCGATGATGTTTCTCCAACCGACGCCCGTGTTATAGGCGCAGAATGAGATTTCGCCTTCCTGTGTCGCGTATGGAATGATGCACTGTTCCGTGCGGCGGAAGTCGTAATTGAAGAGATCCTGGAACCACATGCCGGCAATGAAAAGGAAATTCCATCGATCAGCCCGGCGCTTCTCGATATCGGCAAGCGTGCGGTCGCCGGTTACCTTGCCATACTCGCCGGATTGCGCCTTCTTTGACATCCCAAAGCATTTGTCGAATTTTGCTATCAGATCGGTGAGCCTGAAGTGCGTGGGTGCTTTGAACGGGTTGTAATTGCGAAGCAGGGCAAGCGTAACGCCCGCCACCGAAAGGAACCTCCCGCGCGCCGCATCGTTGATACGCGCAATATCTTTAGCCAACTGATCGGCGTGCAGGAACGCAGTAACAGGAACGTGTTCCTTAGTTTCCTTGTCGCACATCACCGCCATTCCGATGCCGCAGTTCGGGTGACATCCGCAGCTTAGCTGTCCCCAGTCGGCAGCTGGACCGTGTACCAGGTCCGCGAAATCGGAAAACGTGCTCATGAAGCTGATCGGGAACCAATCGCGAACCGGCTCGCCGATCCCGGTCTGGTTCTTGACATCGTGAGCCAGGTGCGAGAGCGTATAGCGTTGAGCTTTGCGGCGCTCCTCTGTAATCGCTTCATCGCGGCCCGTGAAGGAAACCGGCTGAAATGAGAGGAACGGAATCTTTTTCGGGTTGTCCAGAGCGAATTGAACTACGTGCCCAACTTGTTCATTATTGATGCCGTTAAGGATCGTGATTACAGGGACAATGTCGACGCCGGCCTTCCACAGGTTCTCAATCGCGCGTAACTTAACGTCGAAAAGGTTGCCGACTGCGCGATGCGAGTTTGCCGCATTGCCGATGCCGTCGAACTGCAAGTACGCGTACCGAAGGCCAGCTTCGGCCGCTGCCTTGCAGAATTCCGGGCTTTTCGCGAACTCGATGCCGTTCGTTGCCGCTTGAACGCTGTTGTATCCCACCTTGCGCGCATACCGCACCGCGTCAACGAAGTAAGGAGACAGCGTCGGTTCACCGCCTGAAAACTGGACCGACATCTGTCGGCGCGGCTTGATGGAAATCGCATTATCGAGCAGCGTTTTGATATCTTCCCAGCTCAGCTCATGCACAAAGCCCACCTGGTTGGCGTCCATGAAGCAGGGATCGCACATCATGTTGCACCGATTTGTCAGGTCGATGGTGAGAACGGAGCCACGGCCGTGCTTAATGGTGCTTGTGCCATGGTTATGCAGAGTCTCATCGTTGTGCGCGCGAATGTCGCGGCCTGGGAATACGTCTTCCAGGTGTTTTGAAAACGCCGGATCGATCGACATGGTGTCTTCAAAGCGACCGTGCTTCGGGCATTCTTTCACCATCAGGATCTGGCCGTCGCGCTCGACGATCTTCGCCTTGATCTCACCCACTGGCTCGTTCAGGAGAATTTTGTAATCGACTTCGCCGTCCACGATCCTTTTCCGGATTTCCGGGACGCACTTGGGGCAAAGCGAATCGGTTTCCCGCGGCCAGCCCAAAGGCGGCTTCGATTTCTGATAGCTCTTGAGCAGCGGCTTGTCGGACCACTTCGGAATAAAGGAGGGGTTCTGTTTGATCTGGTTAAGTCCGTCAAACACGTGCCATGTGGCGTTCGCCCCCACCGCAATTGCCTTTTCGATGTACTTAACTGGTTTGTGCATGTCGGTAACTGAAAGACCGCTTGAATTTCTCCCGTAAGCTGCTCGGGGATGTCCCCGAATACCCCCAGTATAAAATTGGGGTAACTTATTGATAAGCAAAAGAAGGCGAAGTGCGCGGTTTAGCGGTTGTATGGGTAATTAGGCACGCTGAATTGTTCTTAAGATAGCAGCCATCTTCTTACGTTTCAAAGACTTAACTGACGAGAATGGCCGTTGTGATCACGCCCGGCAGAATCAAAGAGCTGGCACACGCCTGCGGATTTGAACTCGCCGGCATCGCGGCAGCGTCCCCCACTGAAGACTTCAGCCGTTTCCAGGCGTGGCGTAGTGACGGGTTGGCGGGTGAGATGAAATACCTCACTGACCGCCGTGGCGACCTGCGATGCGATCCGCGAAATCTCTTGCCGAGCGCGCGAAGCATCGTCTGTGTGGGCAAGTTGTACAACACACCGCACCCCTATTCAACTGACGTGATCGACTCCGACCGAGGCTGGATTTCACGGTACGCCTGGGGTACGGATTATCACGAGATCATGCGCACGGGCTTGGAACTGCTCGTGCGACGAATTGCAGAACTACATCCAGAGCCGTTCGAATGGAAAATTTGTATGGATACGGCACCGTTGCTCGAGCGATCCTATGCGCGCGCGGCCGGGCTGGGATGGATTGGAAAGAACACCTGCCTCATCAATCAGCAGCAGGGATCCTGGTTTTTTCTTGGCGAACTACTGCTATCGATTCCGTTGGCGCCCGATTCGCCACCACCAGACCGATGTGGAACATGCCGACGCTGCATTGACGCGTGCCCGACCGAGGCTATCGTGCCCGCCGAACACGGGAAATGGAAATTAGACGCGCGGCTCTGCGTGTCCTATCTGACAATCGAGAAGCGTGGACCGATACCGCACGACTTGGCTGGAAAAATTGCGAATCATGTGTTTGGCTGCGACGTCTGTCAGGATGTCTGTCCTTGGAACGGGCGCGCACCCGTCGCCGAGGACGAAGCGCTCCAGCCATTGCAATTCGCTCCCCGATTGGAAGCTCTGGCGGAACTGACGGAAGAAGAATTCCGTAATCGTTTCCGGAACACGCCTGTCTGGCGAACCAAGTACGCCGGGTTCTTGCGGAACGTCGCGATTGCGATAGGCAACTCTGGTGATCTGGAATTGCGGAATGCATTAGAAAAGCTGACCCGCCATGCGGACGAAGGCGTGGCCGCAACAGCCAGGCAGGCGCTGAGCGTTTTCGACAAGCGATTGCACTATACAAAGGGTACTCAGGTGGATACTCGATGCGCTTCAGTAGACCCATAACCTCCGCGGTGCTCGCCTTTGTCGCGGCGCCTGTTTGTTTCGCGTCTACGGCTGCGCTCGAATTACAAGATCCGCTTAGCAATCCAGGGTTCGTCCATTTCTACAACAATGAATTTGATGAGGCGATCACAGTTTTCGAAGAAAGCGTCAAGGCTCATCCCAACGATCCTGAGTCGTACAACCACCTGGCGGAGGGCGTCCTTTACAAGGAAATGTTGCGCAACGGAGCTCTCGAAAGTCAGCTCGTAGGCGGGACAAATGCGTTCTTGCAGCGTTCCAAGATGGCCATCAGCGCGCAAGATAAGGCGCGCTTCAGCGACTGTGTAAACCAGTCGTTAAATCTAAGCCGGGCTTTGCTGGAGAAAAACCCACAAGACATTCACGCGTTGTACCCGATGGCCGTCGCACACGGGCTTCGTGCCAACTACTCATTTCTGGTCGAAAAGGCGTGGCTCAATTCACTGAAGGAAGCGACGGCGGCTCAAAAAGCCAGTCAGCAGATTCTCGAAATCGATCCTAGCTTTATCGATGCGCAATTGATCGTCGGTCTCGACAAATACATAGTCGGATGTCTCCCGTTTCACATGCGTGCACTCGGAGTCATTGCCGGTTTCCACGGCAACAAGGAAGACGGTATCCAGGAATTGGAACAAGTGAGAACGACCGGCATTCTAAATCGCTACGATGCAGCCATCATTTTGGCAGCTATTTACCGTCGCGAGCGGTGTCCTCAAAAAGCAATTCCGCTGCTGAAGGACATGGCAGCCAAGTTCCCACGCAACTACCTGCTGCGCTTCGAACAGGTAGAGATGTATAGCGATCTCGGCGACAAGAACTCGGCGCTGGCGGTGCTTGGGCAAATAGAAGATCTGCAGCGCACGAGAGCAGCGGGTTACGCAAATCTTGCGCCAGAGAAGATTAGATATTTGAGAGCGAACTTACTTTTCTGGTACGGCGATTTGGAGCCAGCTCTGGCCGACCTCAAGCAGGTGACCGAGAAAGCGAGTGACCTTGATCTTGGGACGGCGGTGATGGCTTGGCTTCGCCTGGGACAGATATATGATCTTGAGGGTAATCACGAACAAGCCATGCAGGCGTATCGTGAGACTATGAAGACGGCACCCGGCTCAGCGGCTGCGACGGAGGCGAAGAGCTATATGTCGAATCCGTACCGTCGAAAGCGATCAGCCGGCTAACCCACTATCGAGGTCCACTTATGCACACTCCGCCCCCTGTTAAGCCAGGCACATCCAAGGACCAGCTTTATCAACAGATCTGCGAACAATTAAGCGAGCTGCTCCGAGACGAAAACAATTTCGTTGCGAACGCAGCCAATACTTCCGCGTTGTTGTTTCAATCGTTGCCGGACGTCAATTGGGTCGGCTTCTATATCGCGGAAGGTAAGGAGTTGGTCTTAGGCCCGTTTCAAGGCAAGCCCGCGTGCGCAAGAATACCATTCGGCAAAGGCGTCTGTGGGACAGCGGCAGCCAAAGGGAAGACGATTATCGTTCCCGATGTCAACCGGTTCCCTGGCCATATCCTCTGTGATACCGCGTCCAATCCGAAATCGTCGTCCCCTTGCTGAACTGGGGAAAGTTGGCCGGCGTCCTGGATATCGATAGCGCGACTGAGAATCGTTTTGACGAGGACGACGGGGAAGGCATTGAATCCATTGTTGCCGTGTTCCTGGCTTCTCAGGCGAGGAATGATATGCCGGACCTCAGCGAAGAGGCGGCGGTCAGTAAGTAAGCTGTGGCGGCATTCGGGTCACCGGCAGACAAATTGGAAGAACTCGCTATCCGAGCGCGGCAGCTTGCCGCGATTGGGCAACTTCAGGCTGCGCGAGATCAATGGATGAGTGCGCTCCAGTTGCTGCCCCCGGAATCGAACCAGTATCGGGCCGTACAACGCGAAATCGACAAGATCAACGCAAGGATCTCACCTCCTCCGCCAGGGCAAAAAACAGACTGGAAGAAGCGGCTCGGTCCGGTGGGGATTCTGATCGCGGCGCTTATTAAATTCAAAACGGTTCTGTTCGTTGTGCTAATGAAGGCCAAATTCCTGATCAGTATTCTGGCGTTTCTGGGCCTGTATTGGAGTTTGTATGGCTGGTGGTTCGCAGTTGGGCTCTCCGGGTCTGTGCTGATGCATGAGATGGGGCATTACGTTATGGTGCGGCGCTTCGGATTTGCCGCAGAGCTGCCCATGTTTTTGCCGGGATTTGGTGCGTATGTGAAGTGGAACGGAGCGAATGTCGATCCCGGTATCCGCGCCCAGATCTCGCTTGCGGGGCCGCTCTTCGGTTTGCTGTCTGGACTGATCGCATACGGAATTTTTCTTTCAACAGGTCACGGCGTCTGGCTTGCCGTAGCACATTTCGCCGGATGGCTGAACCTGCTGAACCTGATTCCCGTTCTGATCTTCGATGGCGCTTCTGCGATGCACGCCATAGGCATGCAGGGGCGGTTGGCAGTGCTCGGCGTCAGCTTGGTGATGTGGTACATGTTGCACGAAAACCTTTTCCTGGCCGTGGCACTCGCAACCGGATACCGCATATGGAAGCGGGATGTTCCCGCGCAACCGAATGAAGGAATCGCATACTACTTCATCGGCTTGGCCGTGGCAAACGGTTTCCTAAGCTGGTTCACCTCGAATGCAGCGCACTTGGGTCTTTCGCATTAGGCTCTTTCCAAAATAGTTCGGCATCTGAGCGCCGGACGTAATTTGCATCCAGAAGCAGCCGGGTCGAGCCATTTTTTGTTTTGTCCGTCAAGTTCGGCGCAATAGGCTACAGCACCGGCTAAGCTGCGAGGAACTTCGACAAAAGGCATTTCGGCGAATCTCGTTCCTTCAAGAGCGGATCGGAACGGGGCACCAGCCATCCAGATGAATTCGTCTGAGGGCAAGCAAAGGCTGTCGAGCCATGCTGAAAACTTCAGGACGCTTTCGGGTACCATGAGCTCCAGGTTCGAATCGTAGACTGCGGCAAAGACTTCACTCCGGCGCGCATCCAAAACGACGGCGCGATGAGCCAAATTGCCAAACGAACTCATTGCCCGCAAATTGGATACGCCTACAGCTGGCTTGCCCATCGCTTCCGCTAAGCCTTTGACAGCCGACAATCCGACGCGTGCTCCGGTAAACGAACCAGGGCCGCTCGCCGCCGCAAAACACTCGATCTGATCGAGGGTGACCTCGGCATCGCTCAAGAGCTTTTGAACGGCCGGAAAGATCACATGCGCGAAGCCCTCCGGCGAGTGCAGCGCAACTTCGGCTACAACTTGCTCGTTCGCGCGGATGGCGAGGCTACCGAACTCCGAGGTCGTGTCGACCGCCAAAATTGTCACTGGTTGCTTTATGGGGTCAGGTGGTAGACCTTGTCGAGCTCGTAAGCTTTGCCGTTGGCATTGATCGCGAGGACGCGTAAGCTGAGGGTTTCCGAGCCGGGCTTGATGAGTTCTGCCGGAACTGTGAAATTACCAAACGAACCCACCCCTAGCACGCGCGCTCCTTGATCGCCGGGAACCACCTCGCCCCACCAAACGAACTGCATGCTGCGACTGGCGCGGTTCGTCCGGGTCACCTTTACTCGGAAGGGGGTCGGGATTCTTGCATTGATCTGCTCCCCAGGCGGATCAGCGACTTGGAATGGAACTTTGGATGGATCACTTTCGATTTCTTGTACAGGCGGGTCTTGGGATTCGAAATAGTAGGAGTGGAGCATGTGCTCTTTGTGGCCTTCGCGGGGCACTTGGAGAACCCAATCGTGTGAGGAGTCCGGAGTTTGCCGGCTGAACACTTCGCCTTTGTAGTTTTTCAATGGAATCTCTTCGCGCGCTGATGGGATTCACCCAAACCGGGTTGTACTTGTGCTTGGGCAAAGTGATCTCAACAATGCCGGGGGTCTGCGCGTAGGCGAGATATTCTACTTCTTCGAGACCAACTGCGCGGGCACCGTCCACGTCAAAGTACGGCTCGAGTTCCCAGTGGCGGGTGTCGGACACCACCTTGAACCAGGTTTGAACAGCTCTAACATTGGCTTCGTTTCGTAAAGATTCATAGGAGACGCTGGGGTACTCGCCGTTTGTGGTCGCAGTCCACAGCTCGTGGCGGAAGCTTTCGGGATCAGTCGCGTTGATCATGTGAATCTCCGGCGACTGTGTGAACTGGTGCTCGACGGCGCCTAACTCCGGATGAGGCGATGCTTCGATCAGATAATTCATCCAGCCATCAGGGAGGAGCGGGGAAGAGGTGACACGCGCGTCGGTGGACCGGGGATGATGATAAGCATCATATTTTTGCAAAAACGAACCCAGGTCTTTTAATAGAGCGCGGCTGTCGGCCGTGTCTTCGAAATGCTCGATGCCCTGCCATGTGACGTTCAGCGCGCCGTAGCGAGCAATGAGATAGCGCATCAGCGAATCGCGTTGCTGCCAGTTGCCAAGCTGGCCCGAGCTGAGGAAAGACTGGTCAGCCAGAAGCAGATCGAGCGTCAAGCCGCGTTTATCGGCTGCTAGAAGACGATCATCGAGCGTATCAAAATAGGCGAAGTTGGGCTGCAGATCTCCCGTAATTGGCTTTAAGGAAGCGCGAAGCGTGAGGACCGGGCCGCGAACGTGGGTAAAGCCGTCGTGTTTGCGTGCGTCGAGCCAGCTTTCAAACGCTCCTTGGTCGATTTCGAGGAAAGGTGTTGCAGCCGCCAGCCACAGATGAGGTTGCTTGTTGGTCGTCCACCAGTGACGCAGGTTGGCGACATCGACGAACCCGGGACTGCCACTTTCGGCGACACTGAAGCTCGCTTCCTGATTGTCGTAACGTTTGATCGAACCCGAGACGTGATAGGTCCAGGTGCCCGGCATGATAGGCGTGAAGCGGACGCGGAGAGTATGCCCTCCATTCCAGAACGGGCGGATCAGATAAGTGACGTGTTGAGGGGAGCGGAACTCAACGTTTAGAATTTCATCTCTATACGGCGAGGTAGATTGCGGCACCTCGCCGTCGCGCCAGTCGAACGTAAGCTCGCATGGCGAGAAGGCGCGCACGCCTTGAGAGCAAGAAGCGGGGACGGCACCGAGGGCGGGCCAGACGATTAAAAAAAATAAAGCAACCGATGCGCACAGGCGCAAAACACGCATATATCCCCAAGAATAACTTGGGAGAGAATAAAACGTTTTTTGGTACTCTTGTTACTAAAGGCAGATGGGGCCTGCATTCAGAAACTTGTAACCGAACGTAAGCGTCTTTACAATCAAGAGGCGAATACCCAATCGACCGGGTTGTCGATAAGAAACAGCGAGGCTGCTTATGGACATCATTGGTGATCGAAAATTCGTAGAAGTTCCAGGCGGCAAGACACATGAGCTGCCACCGCTGCTGGTGAAGACTGTGCCCGGCATCAAGCGGCTGGACAAGATGATGGGTATCGCGGCGGACATCATCGAACAAGAGGACATGGTTCCTTCTGTTGCCGGTGACAAGCTCGCGGACGAAGAATCCGTTGAGCGCCGCAAAATGGATCTGGCGTTAAACCTAGTCGATCAGTATCTGGGATTACTGTGTCACTGGTATTGGGGCGATGCCGTGATTGAGTGGATCCGCCAATGCGAGATCACATTTGGTGCGCGATTAGAACTTCGTAGTCTGTTGAGAAGCGATGTTTGGCCGCATGCCGGCCGCAGCAGCTTTGTGACACTGCTCGAAGATAAGGCAGTCAAGACCGAAGGAGTTCAACTGGAAAGCGCCGTTGGACTGAGGCTGGCGTTCCGGCAGATGCCGCCGATACGCTGCTGCTCCGATCAGTTTCTCTTTTATCTCAACAAATCGGTCGCGACAACTGCTTATCGCACCTGGCTCGACATGACTCCAAGTCCGATCTCTTCACTCCCGCCGGAGCGTTTCGAGTTCGAAATCGTGAACATGTCGGTGGACGTTCACTAAAGCTTCCGCCAGCCTCATTAAGATTTCGCTCCGCCGAGCGCGGCCGTCGCCAGCGTTCCGCCTAAGCCCATCGTTTCGACTGCGGAAGAAGGGACGATTACCATCGATCCCCGCTCTTTAATTGCTTCGTACAGCATGTTCATTGCGCGCAAATGCAGAGCTACAGGATTGTTTGGTACGTTAATGCCGCCTGCGAGAACTTCTCGGAGATCTCAGTTTCCGCCTGTCCCAAGATGTTGCGAGCTTGGCGCTCGCGCTCGGCTTGTGCCTGCCGCGACATGGCGTCCTCGAGGGCTTGCGGGATGCGGACGTCGCGAATTTCTACCGATTGAACCGTAATACCCCAGGGCGTGGTTTTTTCGTCCAGGATCCGCTGTAACTCGCGTCCTAGCGATTCACGCTCCGTGATCATTTGCGCCAGCTCGTGGCGGCCGATGGACTCCCGCAGGCCGGTTTGGGCGCTCATAGTAATCGCTTGCACGAAGTCTTCAACTTCGAGGATGGACTTCTCGGCGTTCCACACGAGCCAGAAGACGATTGCATCGACATTCACCGGCACCGTGTCACGCGTGAGCGTGGACTCGGCCGTGACGCTAGCCACGCGCACTCGCTGATCGACGAAGCGGCTGAGAGTATCGACAATTGGAATCACATGGAAAATGCCCGGCCCGCGCAAGCCGATGTACCGGCCCAGCCGTAAGACCGCGACCTTTTCCCATTGATCGGCCACCTTGATCGAGAACAGCAGGTAGATGCCGACGACCAGTCCTACGACAAGCGGCACTTCATTTCCCGGTACCTGAGCCCCGAGCATGGCGGAAATGCCCGCGCCGATTGCAACTGAGATAACGAATAGCGCGACCGCAACGCCGCTCATATGTAATTTGTTTCTGTCGAGCATCATGACCTTATCTCCTCTTCTTCTCAACATCGTTTTGCATCTCTTGCAGATCTGAAATCAGTTCCCGAAGAGTGAAACCAGCACTCTCCCGCACGCGCCACGAACTCACCAATCAGCTGACTCAGGCGGCGCTGCCGCTCAACCTCATCGCGCTTTACCTTTTGATGGCTGATGAAGGTGCCGGTTCCTTGCTGCGTCTCGAGTATGCCGCGAATTTCGAGCTCACGGTAAGCCCGTACTACGGTATTTGGATTGATTGAAAGATCCACCGCCAGTTGTCGCACCGTAGGCAGCTGGTCACCTGCAGCGAGTGCTCCGGCGGCGATTCCGCCCATTACCTGATCGATAATTTGGCGGTATACGGGAGTGCCGCTTCGCAGGTCCAAGCGGAACTTGAAAGAGCTTTTTTCTGGTGATCGCGGCGGGCATTTAGAACAATAGTGTACTAGTCTTATAGAACAATATGAGGACACGCACTAGTGGTTGTCAAGCAGAGCCGCTCATCGTGCTAGGCCAACGGGTCAGTCCAGCGTAGTCCAGGAAGGTCGAGAAATCACGGTCAGTCGTGTGAAGCACACCGCCGAACTCATAGGCGGCGAACTGGGCATCGGATAGCCGCAAACGGGTGCCTGGCTCGCGATGATCGTCTGCCGGGGCGAACCGCAGTGCTGATCGCCGGAGCCAGTGGCCGCAGATTGGGTCGATCCAGCCAAGAATCTATTAATGCTGTCTCGCGGCTCCCCCCACGAGCGGGCCAGGAACCTATTTCGTGGAGCTCTTCTTTTCCGTCTTATTCAACTCTTTCGCCATGTCCAAGTGCTGTTCTAGCGTCGGAAGCGTGTTGGATGCGAACTGCTTGATATTGGGATCCGAGCCATTGCCCGCTTCGGTCTTGAACTCACTTACATCCTGCTGGTGATCTTTGACTTCATCCTTGATATAAGCTTTGTCGAAATCAGGACCTGACAGCTTGGATAGCTTGTTGATGCGAGATTCGTGCTTCGAGTCGAGGGCATCGGGAATAGGGATGTTCTCTTTGCTTGCAACCTCTTTCAGCTGATCGTTGGCCTTCGTGTGGTCGTCCACCATCTTCTGTCCGAATTGTTTCACCGCATCGCTGAACGCTTTCTGCTGGGCAAGCCTCCCTAGCTGGACTTCAGTCATTCCGCCTATCGCTGCGTCTTTCAGGAATTTCTTGTCGTCGATTTTGCGCGTCATCGTGTCCGGAGTGTTATCCGGATTTGACCCCCGGACCGTTCATGTCGCGGGAGGTGAGCGGGTAGACGGAGACGACTGTTGGGTCGAGGGTGATTGCCCCCGCCGCCGGGAGCTTGCGCCAGGGCAGTGCAGGCTCCCAAAATGCATACACTAACGCTGCTGAAAACCAACTTGTTGATAAGATCTTTCGCATAGTAGCCTTTCCCGGTACCAATGCGCGAGGCTGACCAGCGATAATGTAGCTCGGTGGCGTACAGTTGATCAGCCAGCCACGAGTACCAATTTGACGAGCTAGCATCCCGTCTATTAATTGAGACATCTCGGGCCATCAGAGGTTTCAGGTGTTATTGCGGAACTAAGGGCGGATTAATAGGCCTGCGCGGTCTGTAAGCCGGTTTCTGTGCCCGCCACAAGGGGTAAGCCAAGTAGCGGGTGGCAACCATTCGTCTAGGTCTCTCATTCCTGAGAGACTCGAGCGACCTACCCGGAAGTGGTAACGGAGCGGGCCACTCCTCCTCCCCTATTTGGTCTTGCTTCACATGGGGTTTACCCTGCCAGCCCGATTACTCAGGCTGCGGTGCGCTCTTACCGCACCTTTTCACCCTTACTCGCCGGATATCCGGCAAGCGGTATATTTTCTGTGGCACTTTCCGTAGCGTGCGCTTTCGGCGCACGCCCCCGGCCGTTAGCCGGCATGCTGCCCTATGAAGACCGGACTTTCCTCTCGACGCACTCGCGAACGAGTGCGTCCAGCAGTTGCCCGGCCGCGCAGGCCGATTTCAGTATAGAACCGCACACAACGAACACCAAACTCCACACAGCAGGCGTGCGAACCTTGGCCGACCTCACGCCTTCCTAAAGTTTGCGCGTGGGAGACCGTCTTACGCCGGCAAACGTAAACTCGAATCAGTTCGGCAAATTGTATTCCAGCATTGAATGGGTACATGCCGACGTCCTAGACATCCAGATGACCGGCGCTGATCGACGAGGCCGTAACGCGCACGGTCGTACTTAGGGATCTCACCAATTGACACTCATCGAGAGTGCTGGTACAGTCTCCACCATAGACACCTCGAAAGCAATATTGTGTTGCAAATCGTCGAGGAGCGTACGTGGGGTTGCAGTGTGTTGAAAACGGGCGAAGCCCATCTGCTCTCTGAGACCGTCGCTACTTAGGCGCAAAGCCTTTCTAGATTTCGGCGAGGCGGTTCGCACCTGAGATGGGATAGGCGATCCCCACCGAATCTCAACCGCACTGGATTTACAACGAGAGATGCAATCAGCAGCCCCACGGCGCGGGGACTTCGAAAATGTGTTCGGAATTTCGCATACTACGTGCCATTTCCTGAACGAGCGACGTCAATTGGCGCGCAACCGATGTGGTAGTTGAAAACTGGTACAGCGAGACCTGCTTGTTTTGAATTTTGACCTGAATATGATGTTCCGCTCGTTGTCCCCGGGCATCTTGCTGGCGATTTAGCAGGTCTCGGCGAGTCGCCGCGAGCGTGTGGAATCCCTGCGTAGTGACGCGCTGCCTTTGCTTACGGGTGCACAGTACCGAGACTTGCGTTATCCGATCGGTTACGCATTCAGCATATGTTTCCATCTCAAGAGTTCCGATAAATCTTAAGTTATTGCAAATACGTTCGTCTGTAGCTTGGCCTGCCACCTGCCTTATCGAGTGCACTCCCAATCGGAAACGTGAGGGCGTGGAAATCGAACTCGAGAGCGTGCAAGTGGCGCACCACGTCCTGTGTGCGCTTGAAGGTTTCTGAATCCAAAAAAAATGAAGCCGATCTGTTAACGACGGCGCGAGAACTGTCTCGTCACTGGAGTATCAAATGGGAGCAGCAAAGAGTCTCAGAGGCGTTTGCGCACTGAGTGTAATTTTCTTCTGGGCGGCATCAGGAAGCGCACAGGCTCAGACGAATGTCCTTACCTACCACAACGACAACGCCCGAACGGGGCAGAACATTGGCGAGACAATTTTAACTCCGGCAAACGTAAACTCGGCTCAGTTCGGCAAGTTGTATTCCGTGAGCGTGGACGGGTACGTCTATGCCCAGCCTCTTGTGGTGACGAACCTTAACATTTCCGGCCAAGGAACGCACAATGTCGTATATGTGGCCACTGAGAACGACAGTCTCTATGCTGTTGACGCCGACAATGGGTCGGTTCTGTGGAAGCTCAGTTTTCTCTCGGCCGGTGTTACCGCCGTACCTGGCACCGATACCGCTTGTGGAAATATTGCGCCCCACCTTGGCATTACTTCCACCCCGGTGATTGACGTCGACACGAGCACTATTTATTTAGTTGCGTTCACTAAAGAGAAAAACGCTTACGTTCAAAGACTGCACGCGATTGACATAGCGACCCACGCCGAAAAGTTCGGCGGCCCGGTGGTGATCCAAGCGACTGTACCCGGCACTGGAAGTGGGAGCGTGAGTGGTACCGTCTCGTTCGACGCGCTCAAAAGTAACCAGCGCGCCGGTCTGCTTCTGCAGAATGGGAATCTCGTTATTGCTTGGGCTTCCTACTGTGACCATTCTCCATATCACGGCTGGGTCATGTCCTACAATACTACGACGCTAGCGCAAGAGGCTGTACTTAACATAAGTCCTGACGGCAGCGGAGGAGGCGTATGGATGAGCGGGGCCGGTTTGGCTGCGGACGCAAGCTCGCATATCTACTTTTCTACTGGTAACGGGGATTATGACGGGAGCTCAAATCTCGGTGACAGCATTTTGAAAGTCAATCGACCCACCGGCGGGTCTTTTCCTCTGACTGATTGGTTCACACCCTACAATCAGGCCTACATGAACACGAACGACCAAGATATGAGTTCAGGCGGCGTAGTACTTCTCCCGGACCTGCCCTCGGGGTCCGCTCACCCGCAGCTATTAGTGGAAGTAGGCAAGATGGGAACGATGTACCTGATAAATCGCAACAATATGGGGCAGTACTGCTCCGGATGTACGAGTGACACGCAGATCGTACAGGAGATACCAAACGCAGTTGGCGGAATGTGGGGTACGCCGGCATATTGGAACGGTAACGTGTATCTGGGTGGGAGAGGCGACAGGCTGAAGGCGTTTTCATTCAATGCCAATAACAGCGGCCTTCTCTCACGTTCACTTACATCTGAATCCGCCCAGGTGTTCGCCTTTCCTGGGCCGACGCCATCCGTCTCGGCTAATGAGAATACAAACGGCATCGTGTGGGCGCTAGAGAATGGCACGAATGCGTCGAGTTGTTGCCAGGCATTACACGCATACGATGCAACGGATCTGGCCACCGAGCTCTATAACAGTAATCAAGCTCCGAACAGCCGCGATGTTTCGGGGGAGCAGTAAAGTTTACCGTACCCACAGTGGCCAACGGCAAAGTGTATGTCGGATCGCAGGCGACGTTTAGTATCTATGGCCTCGTGCGGACAACCGCGGCCACGCCGACCTTCAATCCGGCTGGTGGAACGTACGCGTCGCCGCAGTCTGTGAGTATTTCCGATGCCTCGGCAGGCACGACAATTTACTACACGACAAACGGGAACACGCCCACAACCTCTTCTAGCGTGTACACGGGGCCGATTGCGGTGAGCGCAACGACCACAATCAAAGCCATTGCGGCAGGTTCCGGGTTCACGACGAGCGCAGTAGCGAGTGCGACCTACACTATCGGGCAAACTGCCGCTACGCCGAGCTTCAGTCCGGCTGGTGGAACCTACACGTCGGCTCAGTCTGTGAGCATTTCCGATGCTTCGGCAGGGACAACAATTTACTACACGACAAACGGGAGCACGCCCACAACCTCTTCGAGCGTGTACACGAGGCCGATCACGGTGAGCGCGACGACTACAATCAAAGCCATTGCGGCAGGTTCCGGGTTCACGACGAGCGCAGTAGCGAGTGCGACCTACACTATCGGGCAAACTGCCGCTACGCCGAGCTTCAGTCCGGCTGGTGGAACCTACACGTCGGCTCAGTCTGTGAGCATTTCGGATGCTTCGGCAGGCACAACAATTTACTACACGACAAACGGGAGCACGCCCACAACCTCTTCGAGCGTGTACACGGGGCCTATCGCGGTGAGCGCGACGACTACAATCAAAGCCATTGCGGCAGGTTCCGGGTTCACGACGAGCGCAGTAGCGAGTGCGACCTACAGCATCGGGCAAACTGCCGCTACGCCGAGCTTCAGTCCGGCTGGTGGAACCTACACGTCGGCTCAGTCTGTGAGCATTTCCGATGCTTCGGCAGGCACGACAATTTACTACACGACGAACGGGAGCACGCCCACAACCTCTTCTAGCGTGTACACGAAGCCGATCGCGGTGACCGCGAGCTTGACAATCAAAGGCATGGCGGCAGGCAATGGGTTCTCGGCCAGCGCGGTAGCGGCCGCCGCTTATACGATTGAGGCAACGCCGGCGTTCAGCCCTGCGCCAGGCGACATTCGTGTGCAAGGCGATTTTGATGGAGATGGAAAGCTCGACTATGCGGTCTGGCGGCCATCAAATGGTACTTGGTACATCTCGGAGAGCGGCAACCCCGCTTCCGTTGTTCAACGGCAATGGGGTCTTCCCGGTGATGTTCCCGTTCCCGGTAATTACGACGAGATTGGAAAGACCGAGATCGCGGTGTGGCGGCCGTCAGAGGGGAATTGGTACATCCTGTCGAGTAAGACAGGATTGCCCTATACCGTGCAATGGGGCCTGCCGGGTGATGTCGCCATCCCTGGTGATTTCGATGGTGATGGAAAGACGGATCTCGCAGTGTGGCGGCCCTCGGATCAAACTTGGCATATCATTCTGAGCGGCGACCCCACCAGGCCGCTTGACTCCCAGTGGGGCCTGCCGGGTGATATTCCTGTCACCGGCGATTTTGACAACAGTGGAAAGCAGGAAGTGGCAGTCTGGCGGCCGTCCAATGGGACCTGGTACATCGTATCGGGCATTACGGGATCGCCGTTCACGCGGCAATGGGGATTACCCGGTGATGTTCCAGTGCCAGGGGATTACGACGGCGACGGAATTACCGACTACGCAGTCTGGCGGCCGTCGAATGAAAACCTGTACATCGTCCCGAGCGGTAAGCAGAGGGCGCCATATGCGCAGCGGGTGAACTCGCCCACGAATATTCTTGCGACCAAGTTTGACGTAGGGGGCCTCGGTGCGGGTGTTTATGTCTACGTAAACGGGGACTACGATGGCGACGGGCAGCTCGATTTCGCCGTGTGGCGGTTAGCGGATGCCACCTGGTTTGTTGTCCCGAGCGGTGCGCCAACAGCGCCGATCACTCATCAATGGGGGTTGCCGGGGGATGTTCCAGTGCCGGGCGTTTTTACAACGGCTCACGGAGCGACGGATTTCGTGGTGTGGCGGCCATCAAATGGTACCTGGTACATCATGCCGAGCAACGGTGGAACAACATCTCAGGTGCAGTGGGGCTTGCCGAGTGATATTCCAGTGCTCGGCGACTTTGCGGGCGTTGGGCTAACTGACTATGCCGTGTGGCGGCCCGCGAACAGTACGTGGTACATCAGGTCGAAAAACGGTGGAACAACATCCGCAACGCAATGGGGCCTGCCAGGTGACATTCCCGCCCCCGGCGAATTCACAACCTCCAATGGAGGAACCGACTTGGCGGTCTGGAGGCCATCAAACGGTACTTGGTACATCATGCCGAGCGATGGCAGCGCTCGATATACCCAGCAATGGGGGTTACCGGGCGATGTTCCCGTTGCCGGCGATTTCGAAGGCAGCGGGCGGAGCGACTATGCCGTCTGGCGGCCATCCCAGGGCAATTGGTACATTCTGCCGAGTGACACCAAGGGCGGCGGTTCCTACGTAGAGCAATTGGGTGTGACTCTTAGCGTTCCGATGTGTGACCAGCCCCGGTGAGTCTTTCTTAGTGCGCGAGCGTATAGTTCACGATGACGTCGGTCACTATCTCGATCGGTGCACCGTTCAACAATGTCGGCCTGTAGCGCCATTGCCGAACCGCCTCTAACGCCGATTGCGTCAGATCGTCACTAGGCGAAGAAATGACCCGAATTTCCTCCGGTACACCATCCTTTGAAATCGCGACCTCCATATCAACAGTTCCTTCGACTCCGGCTGCCTTGGCAGGGGCGGGATACACGGGTTGCACTTTGTTAATCAGGTTCGATTCTGCGAGAATTCCGCCAACTCGAAGCCGTTCGGGATTCAATGGCTGGCGGATAGGCTGCTGGCTGATCTTTAGTCTCGCCGTTTCCTTGCTTCGGAACCGACCAAGGTTCAATACAAGCCCTCGGTCCACCTTGGATTCAGTCTGCACGTTGAATTCCCGGAACAGTGAAGCGAAGCCAGGCTTCTCGATACGCAGAATATACGCAGCCAGCGGGCAAATTATCAAAGCCGAACTTGCCGTCGGGAGTCGTTGTGGTCTCTTGGACAGCGGCGGTATCAGGATCATAGAGCGATACCTTCGCATTGGGAATCGCGGCGCCGCTTGGGTCAAAAATTGAGCCTCCTATGGTGGCGGCTGAAAGACCTGCTGAGGCCAGCAGACCGGACAATAATGTATGTTTCATGGGTGAACCTCCTGGTGAATCGGTTTCTTGTTCGGGCAATAAAGTGAGCGCGGACGCAGTCGCCGTCAATGCGATGAGAACAGATATGGCGGGAAACGAGAGCCTTGCTTTTCTGTGTGGCTGCGAAGCGAGGATCGCGTTCAGGCGGCTTTCTAGCTCGCCGCGGCGAGCCATGGTAATCGCGGCTGACGACCACCGGCGTCCACTGAAATTCTGCGCAATGTCTAACAACTCCGTTGCATAATCCGAAGATCGGACCCCTGACGCTAGGACCAGGGCGTCACACGCCCGTTCACTCTCGCGCCGCAAAGTCCAACGACTGGTCCAGCACAACGGCTGGAACCACCACAATGCGGTCACTACGTTTGCGAAGAGCTGAGCGAAGATATCGCGCCTTTGCACGTGTGCCAGTTCGTGAAGCAGCACTGTTCGCCGCCTAAAAGATGTCCACTCGACGCACTCGGCCGGTAATAAAATGTGAGTCCGGCGCAGTCCAAAGGTTAGCGGCATAACCGGTCCTGGAAGAATCAGCAACTCAGGCTTATTGCGAATGCCTAACTGCTTGCATAGCGCTTGGAGAAGATCCTTCCAGGAGGCGTTAACAAGCGGGGCCGCCTGACGCGCCATCCGGAGCACGTTAAGGTAGCCAACGGTTACCGGCGTAAGCGCAAGCAACACACCAGTGAGCCAGACGATAACCGGCCAATTGAGAACGTTGGGCGCGGGCATATCGCGCTGCAGAATGAAGATTGTTTGCTGAACGGTAATGCTATCGGCAACGCGCAGGTGAGGCCAAAGCGGAAGGTGAATCACCGGCATGACGGCGGCAAACAGCGGCCAAATCATCAACAGTCCGAACGCAGCAAGCAGAATTCGATGCCGGTCAGCAGGAGCGGATTTTCGAGGGAAACGCCGCAGAATCTCGGCCGCGATAAGAACGACCGCCGAGCGGATCAGCAAACTAGCCCATGCCCACGGCATCAGCGACCCTCTTGCCTGGCCTTTTCGACTAGCGCAGCCAGCCGGTCGAATTCATCTTCGGACAAATTACGCGCAGATACATCCAGCAACGTTGCCACGGCCTGCTCCGGCGATCCATCGAAGAACGTGTCGAGCATGTGACGTACCGCCGACCGCCGCACCTTATCCCGCGGCACAACTGGTATGAACACGTAACGAAGATCTTTCTCCTCGTGACGAATATGCTTTTTCTCTTCTAAAACGCGCAGCATGGCCCGAACGGCGGAGTAACTGGGCGGATCGGGGATCGCTTGATGAATCTCGGCCACGGTCGCACGGCCGAGGCGGTAGAGAACGTCCATGATCTGCCGCTCGCGCCGGCTGAGCTTATGCTGTAGCTTTAGCATCCTGCTAGAAAAATAGCACCGTGGGCGAAGCTGTCAAGAGGGGAATAATAAGGCACGTGAAAGGCACTCGATCGCGTGATATTGGATTGGCGGAACCGCGTGGGTTGCTGCGTATGTCACACTGATCCAAACCGACGCATGAAGATCAAGTCAAGCGCAGCCTACTTTCTCGTTGCTGTGTCTTATCGGCAGTGCAACTGCGCCACGAGGCGCTGCCGATGACTCCACGCAATTTCCCGAGCCACAGTTCTTATCATTCGATGAACTTACGGCCCTATCGAAAATAGCCGAGCCGCAAGGGACATTGGGTGAGCGGCTTCAGCAGCTCCTGACCACGCCGTTCGTGCGGAATGACGCAGCAGTGAGTGGCGTCCAGCCACATCGTCCTTCAACCGAAAGACTCGGGCCCATCATTCGAGTTGGATTCTGGAATATCGAGCGAGGACTCAGATTCAATTTGATTCAATCAGCGCTGGCCGGCACGCAGCCCTGGGATGAATCGGCAAACCAAAGCGGAACTGGCAATGCCGGCCAGACTATCGAAACGCAGCTTCGCAAGTTACAGGACACCAACATTCTGCTCCTCAATGAGGTGGATCTCGGGATGAAGCGGACCGAGTATCGGGATGTGACGCGAGACTTAGCGGCCGCGCTGCGGATGAATTACGCATACGCGGTTGAGTTCGTGGAAGTCGATCCCCTTATCCGATCTGGGTATTGAAAAAGTCGACCTGCCAAACAAAAGTGTAGAGAACCGCATTGAAGAAGACTTGAAGATCGACCCTGATCGTTATCGCGGCCTTCATGGAAACGCGGTGCTGAGCCGGTATTCCATCCGCCGCGCCCGCATTTTACGTCTGCCAGTCTGTTACGACTGGTACAACAAAGAAACTCAAGGCTATCGCCAAATTAGAAACAGGTAAGCGATGGACGGCACGCAAGCTGTTCCGAGAACGAATCGAGCGTGAAGTACGCCATGGCGGGCGAATCGCACTTATTGTTGACTTGGCAGTTCCGGGTGTGCCAGGTGGCGAACTGACCGTCGTGTCCGTTCACCTCGAGAATAAATGTCCGCCCGGCTGCCGGCAAGAACAAATGAGCGCCTTGCTGGGAGCCATTCGAGACGTGCATAATCCGTTGGTCATGGCTGGCGACCTGAATACTTCCGGTGGTGATACGACTCCCACTTCGGTGCGCAACGAAATTATGAAGCGGGTGACCGACTACCGCTTTTGGATCAAGCACGGGGTGTTTTGGTACAGTCCCATTCCCCAGTACGCGCTGGCTCCGCTTCGCTACTTCCATAGCTATCTGGATCCGACTGCCCGGCACGTTCCGTTTCTCTGGGAAAACCGCGAGCGGGGACTATTTCAAAAAATCGAGAACTTCCGATTTGCTGATGATTACGCTTTCGATTTTAGAGGCAGAACAGAACGAACGCTGGACAAGAAACAACGGACCTTGGCCGATAGCAATCAGCGAGGGAGGAAGGGCTTTGTCCCGACCTATAGTTTTGAAAGAGATTTCCGGGGTTGGGTTGGCCGTTTCAAATTGGACTGGTTTTTCGTGAAGCCGTTCATCCAGGACCCGCGCCGCGACGGACAGAGCTATCGCTTAGCACCCCATTTCCCACTCACTATGCGGGAAGTGAATGAGTCAGCGCCCGACCGAATCTCGGACCATCCACCAATGACAGTGGACCTGCCATTAACGGAACCCAGACCATAGCCAAGCCGGCGGGGATACAATACTTTCCGATGTCCGTGTACAGTCCGCATCCCGGTTTCGCCATGGAGGCGTCGTGCGTGGCCAAACTGAAGGAGAAGACCGGCAAGACGGTTGATGAATGGGTCGCGATCCTCAAAAAGTCGGGGCCACCTACTGAAAAGGAACGCCGAGCTTGGCTGAAGGAAAAACACGGGTTCAGCACGAACTACGCTTGGTTCGTAGCCGAGCGCACGGAAGGCCGCGGTATCGCGGAACAATACGACCCCGAAGGCATGGACGCAATGTTCTCGGGTCCGAAAGCGCCGTTGCGTCCGATCTATGACGAACTGTTGGCGT
Source organism: uncultured Acidobacteriaceae bacterium (assembly GCA_963771565.1). GTDB lineage: Bacteria > Acidobacteriota > Terriglobia > Bryobacterales > Bryobacteraceae > Bog-105. Next base: position 202,205 of record CAVYUB010000010.1, on the reverse strand, counting down.
TTGGATTATCGCTAGGAGGGGACGTAAAAGTCTGTCCTTGCCGCACGATCGTTCCTTTTTACCGGAAGCACGTCTTCGCGCAACTCAAACCCGCGACGCGGTCCCGTATCGACCTTGGGCTCGCCCTCCGCAACCTGAAGGCGACTGACCGCCTGATCGACACCGGCGGGTTCGCGAAGAAGGACCGCATCACGCATCGCATCGAAATCTCCTCGCTTCGCGATTTCGACGCTGAAGCGAAGCGATGGTGGAAACGGGCATACGAGGGTAACGAGTAATTGTTCCGTGTTTTTCTGCCGACCCGATTTCTGAATCGAAGCGTCGTAATTCTCTGAGCCGCTTTTCATATCGCTGAGGCGTCCTTCGTCCACGAGGGTTCGCTATATAGGACCATTCAAGTCCGCTATGCTGCTATTCGGGTTTATACGCACGGCAGTTGCTGAAAATTTGTAGATCTCGGGATAGTTTGCGCCTAATCTGCAGGTGAGTAATCGTCGCCGCAATGCAACGCACTTTCTCACGGATGCTAAGCGGGCTTGCGTAGCAGATTTTCACACGGAGTGATCCGGGTTCACTCTTGGCCGAGTCCCGAGGCCACTCCGTGCAAAGCGCCGCGAATAGTGAGTCGCGCCTTCTCTATTGTAGTCGCGAGTCCATTCTTCTCAGGTTCGACGGACAAGAGGAGACGTTGTGTTCGATCAACAATCTAAGCAGGCTAAAGCCAGCTGGCAGCGGAATCTGTGGACAGGAATGCTGTTGCTCATCATCTTCCTCGCATGTCACGGGCTGGGGAGGGATCCTTCTTCATTACTTACACGCACCAAATGGAAGAGCCAGACAATCTCGAGATGTCGAGCAAGGCTGTCACGGGCTCACCGAGCGGAGAGAGTCGCTTTTTTGCCGCTGCGGTTGAGCTGGAGTACGGGATCAAGGGTTGGTGGACAACCGAGCTCTACCTGGACGGGCAAGGCACGGCGGGCGAGAGCACAATCTTTACTGGGCTATAGGTGGGAGAACCGCTTTCGAATCGTACCCGGCGAGCATTGGATCAATCCGGTTCTGTATGTCGAGTTCGAGGACATCAATGCCGCCGACAAGACTTTGTTGGAGGTCGTTGGCCACGACGGGAAGGCAGATCTCAGCGTTCCGAATGATGAGGCTCGGCGTGAGCGACAACGTGAGATTTAGACTAAGCTGATCTTGAGCAGCTACTTCAAGGGTTGGACGGTTGCGGAAAACTTAATTGCCGAGAAAAATGTCCGGCATGAACCCTATGAGTTCGGCTACGCAGTTGGCGTCAGCCGACCCCTCGCGTTGGTTGCGAGACCGGAGCGATGTGAGTTTTGCCCTGAAAACTTCCAAGCCGGTCTGGAGGCTTACGGAGGATTGGGAACGTACCCTGGCTTCGGTCTAAAGGGAACGTCTCACTATCCGGCACCGACGCTGGCATGAGCTTCGGCGTCTGGCGCCGTTTTCAGAATCTCGCCTAGCTTTGGTGTAACCGGAACAAGTGCCCGCTTTTTGCTGCGATTCAGCGCTACTTATGAAATCGCACAATTTGGTCGGGCCGCACGCAAAATGTTCCGCATGCACGGAGTGACCAATGAAGGTCATGCTGGTGATCTTTTGGGCGGCTCTCCTCCTATGCCTTACGGTGGCCGGCGAGGGCAACGGAAGTTTAGTGCAGCAGGCGTCTCCGAAATTTGCACAGCTTCGAAATCCTTACGACGAAGATCGGGCAGCAATCGAAGCCGGGCGGAAGCTGTTTCAGCGAGAATGCGTTGCATGCCATGGCAGAGATGCTCGCGGTATAGGTAAGGCACCGCCACTCGTCATACCCGACGTTTATCGGGCTGCTCCGGGAGCTTTGTTCTGGGTATTGAGGAACGGGTCGCTGAAGCGTGGAATGCCTTCCTATGCACATCTTCCTGAGCAGCAGCGTTGGCAGATCGTGAGTTTTCTGAAAAGCCTTCGCTGACTTCTCGAAGGCCTCTGATGAATATCGGACTTTCTTGCTGATGTTTTATAACAAATCCCGAGTCTGCCGGTCTTTGTTATCCTCGGAAGTTACGGAGTAGTTAGAGGTTTGCCATGTCAGGACACAGTAAATGGGCCACGATTAAGCACAAAAAAGCGGCTCTCGACGCCAAACGAGGAAAGGCATTCACGCGTTTAATCAAGGAAATTGCGATCGCCGCACGCAATGGCGGCGACCCTGATGCGAATCCACGTTTACGCACTGCAATTCTGGCGGCGAAGGCGGAGAGCATGCCTGCCGATAACATCAAACGCGCCATTATGCGCGGCACGGGCGAACTGGAAGGCGGCCAGATCGACGAAATTCTATTTGAAGGTTATGGTCCGGGAGGCGCTGCCGTCTTGGTTAATGTGGCAACCGACAACCGCAACCGCACGGTAAGCGAGATCCGGCACGTCTTCTCGAAAAATGGCGGGAATCTTGGTGAACAGGGTAGCGTTTCCTGGATGTTCGAGCGCAAGAGCCAGATCTTCGTAGACGCAGAAAATGCGACCGAAGACCAATTAATGGGTATTGTGTTGGACGCTGGCGCCGACGACATCCGCGATCATGGGGGCGCCTGGGAAATTTTATCGCCGCCTGAGGCGCACGAAGCTATCTTGCAAGCGCTCGAGAAGGCGCGCATCCCAACGGAATCAGCCGAAATTGCGATGGTGCCCAAGAATACCATCAAGCTCGAAGGCAAGAACGCACAGGCGATGCTGAGACTGTACGAAGTTCTGGAGGAACATGAGGACGTTCAGAATGTGTACGGCAATTATGAAGTGGATGAGGCAGAAGTAGAAGCCTTGGCCTAACGAATCTCTGCAGCTGTTCGGTTTTGCGGCAGCGAATTCTTTTGATGCGAATTGTCGGAATCGATTGTGGGACCGAAAAGACAGGATTTGGTGTTATCGACACTGATGGCCGTTGTCATCGATTGGTCTCTGCCGGAGTCATTCGCACGAAACCTGCTGACGTATTGGAACAGAGGCTCAGGTTCATTGCCACCGAATTGCGGATTGTAATCGAGACTTTCGCGCCAGAAGCTTTTGCGGTGGAAGAAGTGTTCCATGCGATTAATGCAAAGTCTGCGCTGAAGCTTGCGCATGTGAGAGGTGTCGCCCTCCTACTTGCGGCCGAAGCCGGGCTGGATGTGAGCGAGTACTCTCCGCTTGAAGTCAAGGTAAGCGTGGTCGGATATGGGCGGGCCGAGAAGCGCCAGGTACAGATGATGGTTCATTCGCTTCTCGCTACCGATCAGCGGATCGAATCGTTCGATGCCACAGACGCTCTTGCAGTCGCCATCTGCCATGCTACGCATTCGAAACTAACTACGCTCGACTGGAGCGCGTCAGTGAAAACGGCAGTTTTGGCGCTGATGCTCTCTGTCGCACTATGCGCTGGGAGCCCGAAGGTCATCTTTACGAGAAGCTTCCCCGGAAGCACACCTGCATATTTCTCCATACGAGTTGACCGCACCGGATTGCTGCAATATAAGGAATCGCCGACTGATGATCAGCCCGTGACGGCTCAGTTGCAAGAAGCCGATACTGCGGCGCTGTTCTCAATGGCTGAGAAGCTGGATTTCTTCAAGTCACCTCTCGAATCGGGCTTGAAAGTTGCGAATACTGGAAAGAAAACTTTTCGATATGAGAACGAGAATGGTAGCGCCACGGAAGTGTCGTTCAACTATTCAATCAATGAAACGGCTCGGGAGCTGTTGGAGCGGTTCGAGCAGATCGGCGAAGCCGAGCGCGCGTATCTAGAACTTGACCGGACGGTTCGTTATGACAAGCTCGGCGTAAACGAGGCTTTAGCGGGGATTGAGTCTCTCTGGCTGCGAAAGCAGCTAGCCGCGCCGCTCCAATTCATTCCTTTGTTCAACCGCATCACTACACATGAGGCCTATATGCATCTTGCCCGCGAGCGCGCTGCACGATTGAGAGATGAGTTTCAGGCAGCCGCGGTCACCCCTTCCAGCGAACAGAAGACCAAATGAGTGGGTCAAGACTGAAATCAGCTCATGTCCGCACAGGTAAATTGATTGGCTCGTGAGTGCTTTTAACCGGATCATCTGGATCGTGCTGGATAGCGTCGGAATAGGAGCTATGCCTGATGCTGCGGATTTCGGCGACGTAGGCAGTGACACATTGGGGAACATAGCGAAGCAGCGAAAGCTCAGATTGCCGAATCTCTGCCGCTTAGGTCTGGCAAATATCAAACCGCTTTCTGGCTTGCAGCCAGCGAAAAACCCTATAGGTGCATACGGAAAATGCACGCTGGCATCACCCGGCAAGGATACGACCACAGGGCATTGGGAAATGGCCGGAATCCTGCTTCAAAAACCGTTCCCCGTCTATCCGCATGGTTTCCCGCCTGAGGTCATGGAGTTATTTGAGGCGCGGGTCGGACGCAAGACGCTTGGCAATAAACCAACGTCCGGAACGGAGATTATTAAGGAGCTTGGGGCTGAGCACGTTAGAACTGGCTATCCCATCGTCTACACGTCAGCTGACAGTGTGTTTCAAATCGCAGCTCACGAGCGTGTAATCCCGCTCGCTGAGCTGTACCGAACATGCGAAATTGCACGGGAAATCTTGCGCGGCCCGCACGAAGTAGGCCGTGTTATTGCACGCCCATTCGAGGGTGAGCCGGGGCACTTTGTTCGCACGCCGAATCGGAAGGACTTTGCGGTGCCACCGCCGCCAAACATGCTGCTGGATAAACTTTCTGAACGGCACGTGCCGGTCTACAGCGTCGGCAAAATTGCGGATATTTTTCTTCAGCGTGGCATAAGCGAATACGTGAAATCGAAGAATAATGATGATGGAATGCAGAAGACCACGCAGGCGATGAGCAAACAGCCGAACGGTTTGATCTTCGTGAACCTGGTCGACTTCGATCAGCTCTTTGGGCATCGCAATGATGTCGGTGGATACGCAGGAGCTTTGGAAACGGTGGATCGTTGGTTGCCCGGTCTGGACCTCAGAGAGGACGACATGGTCGTGTTGACTGCCGACCACGGATGTGATCCCACTACTCCCTCTACCGACCACTCGCGCGAATATACGCCGCTGCTAGTTTATGGGAATCGCGTGCGAGCCAATGTGAACCTCGGCACGCGGGCAACTCTCGCCGACATTGGCCAGACCGTAGCAGAAAATTTTGGAACTGAAATTCAAGCTGGCACAAGCTTCCTTGAAGACCTTCAGAAAGGACAGTAATCAACATCACAGCCATGAGACGGTGCATTATGGCGGGGAACTGGAAAATGTACAAGACCGTCCAGCAAACGGCAGTTTTTTTCGAACAGTTTAACCCGTTAATAGCTGGTGCCGGGAATTGTGAAATCGTGATCTTTCCTCGCAAGCATCAACATTCCGACTGCAGTTCAGGCGACGGAAGAAACGGTAATTCGCATCGGTGGGCAAAACCTGTTTTGGGCCAGAGAGGGCGCATACACGGGCGAAATCTCGGGTGAAATGCTGCAGGCGGCAGGGGCAACCTGGGCATTAGTCGGGCATAGTGAACGGCGGCAGTATTTCCATGAGACTGACAACGACGTGCTGAAGAAGACGCAAGCCGCAATAGAAGCGGGATTGACGCCCATCGTTTGCGTTGGTGAGCGACTGGACGATCACCAGGCTGGGAAAGCTGCGGAGATTCTTATCCGGCAGTTCGCGGGTGGAATCGCCGGGCTAACCGAGGAGCAGTTTGCGAAGATCGTTGTGGCTTACGAGCCGGTTTGGGCAATCGGTACCGGGCAAACAGCGACTCCGCAGATAGCATCGCAAGCCCACGCGCTTATCCGCTCCGAAGTTGAAAAGCGATTTGGAAGCGATGCGGCGCAGGAGCTCCGGATCCTATATGGGGGAAGCGTCAAGCCTGACAACATCAAGGGCCTGGTTAGAGAAGCGGAGATTGACGGCGCTTTGGTAGGCGGCGCAAGCCTGGATCCACAATCGTTCGCCAAAATCGTAAAGGCTGCTTAGAAGGGCTGCGGGTCGCTCGATCATACAAGAATCACTGCTTCGGAGTGTCTGACGGGATCGCGTCTTCTTCCGGAACCACCTGGTGCATCTCTTGATAGACGTGCTCGATCTGTTTCTTCGATTCTCGCAGCCTCTTGAATGCCTCGACCTCGCTGCGGCCATCCGGCTCTCGCCCCAATTTGCGGTATATGCTAGCGAGCCGGTAGTGAACAGTGGCATTCAGCGGATCAAGGCGACTTGCGGCGAGCAGATGCTCCAATGCCTTTTGCGATTCGTCCATCTCCATTAGAGCCTCGCCCATTCCGATCTGGGCATAAACGTGGTCTGGCCGGAGCGCCAGTGCGTGGCCGTAATGCTGTATCGCAGATTTGAAGTCCATTCGCCGCGCGCACACCCTGCCTAGACCGTACTCGGCGCCGGCATCGCCAGGATTCTCAGCCAGAGCGGCCCGGAACTGCTCCTGGGCCTCGTCGAGAGCGGCATCCGATCGGGAATCCTTGAGAATCGCTTCTGCCAGCTCGTGATGAACACCTCGGAGCCGGGGATCGATCGCCAAGACCTTCCGGTATTGCGCAATAGCTCCAAGAAGATCTCCCTCGTTGACCATATGTTGCGCCATGATCTCGTGCATGCGCGAAGAATCCGGCGCTATTAGAGCGAGAGCATCGCGAGCGCGATTGGCAAGATCGGCATGAATACGATATGCGGTATAAAGGACGTCGATATTCGTCGGGTTCGCGCGCTCCAAAACCCCGACGATCTCAGCCGCTCTTTCGAGGTCTCCTGACCGATACGGAATCTCGACCAGTTCTAAACCCGCCTGAAGACGCAGGGCGCCATCCTTGAGATGGGGTAGCGATTCTTCGAGCAGATGCTGCGCCTCACCAGCATGACCGAGCCGTTTTTCGCAGATTCCGAGGAGTGCCTGTGCCTTCCAAAGAGATGGTTGAGCCTTCAATACCTGGCGGAACTGATCAGCGGCTCCCGCCCAATCGGCTCGGAAGAAGCGGAGCACGCCGAGGTTAGCGCGGGCGTCCGTGTTCTTCGGATCCAGAATGAGAACGGCACGGAACTCGGCCTCAGCCGCGGCTGTATTGCGCGAGTTCAGGGCTTCTTGGGCCTTTTGAACGTGGGCCTGAATCTCGCGGTGCCTGTCCGCGGCGGTTTGAGGCAATAGGGTCGGCGTGGCGAACGGGCTGAGTGCCAGAGCGAGACAATAACAAACCGTCGGCAGTCTCCTGCTTTTGATGTCAGGAGAAATGGAGCGTACCATAATCCGTTCAATATCATCGCTCCGTATCCAGTGGCGGACAAGAGTTCGGATCGAGAGAAGCGAGTTAATTGGGCCGGTTAGCGGCGCTCTATACACGAGGACGAGCCGGGCTTCGGAGGGCACGCCGCCTCGGATCTGCACCTCCAGCAGCGCCTCGAAGGGCGGTACCGGCGAGCCCGGTCGCAACTGCAGCCTTCCGAGCAACTCTCGCAGACGGACTGGGTTACAAACGAACTCCGCGGCAGCCTGAGTACCGTAAGTGCCTCCGCCGGCCAGGATCAACACCCGGCGCTCGGGTGAGACACCTTGAGTGAGTGCCAAGATCGCGTAGTCCACTCCCTCATCCAGGTCGCCGGTTGGGAGATACAGTGCTTTTTCACCGGGTCTTGGCATTTCGTTTCGAACCACCACGGCTGTCGGAGCAGATTCCTCTTCAGTCTTCTGAAAATTTAGTTTCTCGAGCCTCGGCAACTGTCCAACCGGGAGATTTTGGTCCTGCGAGCCGACGAAGATCAGATCGTTGGCAAGTACTTCATCCCAGGTGAACAGCAACGCCCGCTTCACACGTGCCGGTTTCCCAAACAGCAAAAACTGGCGCGTCAGATCGCTCACGGCGATCACCTCTCCAGTGCCGGTGTAGGCATCGATCAAGTGCTGTCCCGCTGCACGGGAATCTACGAGTTGCATGCCAGCCTGAGGCGAGTACACGAACGCCGGGTTGGAGTAGACCACCGTGGGGCCATATACCGAGTCAAGAAAATCCCCCCAAAATTGTCTGGAAGCTGCTGGGATTCTGGGGAGGGCGGACGCCCGGCCGGCGACGTAAGCCGCGATTCCGACCGCTACGACCACAATGGCGAACGCCATGAGCCAGCGACGGTCTCTAGCTGGGGCCGTTTCGGGCGGCACGACACCTCCATCGGAAGGTGGTCCGGGCGCGCCCCGATAGATGCTGGAGAGTAAATAATGCCCCTTAGGAATATCGACGACAATCGCGTCTCCAGCCCCTTCGTGGACGTAATATTCGGCCAACTTGGAACGGAGACGGCTGGCGACAGCACGAACCCCTGCATCCAGGCGTGCGTCGAAGTCGCCATTCCGTTTGAGCACTTCGACTGCTAATTCGTATTCTTTGACGGGTACACCAGGGTTTTCGGCGGCGCGCTTCGCCAGAAAGATCAACAGATTTCGAAGAGGATCGGAGATCTTGAATCGATCGCTGGAAAGAATCCGCTCGATTTCTTCGGCCACCTCCTCCGCGTGCGGCGTGGGCGATGGATAGCTACGCGTGACCAAGCCCAATCGAATGTCTCCTATGTCGAGTACGAGTATACGACCAGCTGTTCAGCGTTACAATGCCTTTGAAGCGGATTGGACAACATCGGGCGGTTCTAGGTTCGTAGCGTACGAACACGTTCATCCTTGACCTGCTTCTCAAGTCCTGATAAGCATCATGGCAATCACTGTGCTTAGGGGAGGAGCCAGGGCTATGACGAAATCTTTAATCCGTGCTGTGCCCAGCTTGCTGGGCAATATCGCAGTAGCGCTCTTGCTCGTTTCGGAGCCAGTGCACCTTTCGGGCCAGAACCGGAATGCTGGCGAAATCCGCGGGACGATTACGGATGCGTCCGCAGGCCGAATTCCTGGGGTGATCGTAACAATAACCAATACCGGTACCGGAGTAGCTACCAGGCTTGTCGCCGACCGCAACGGCGTGTACGAAGCGCCCTCGCTCGAGCCAGGCAACTACTCCATCACGTTTACGGCAGACGGTTTCAAGAAGCTCGTGCGCGGGTATTGTGTTGCACGTGGAAGCGATTACCGTCGACGCGATGCTAGAGGTGGGCTCGATGAGCCAAAAGGTAACGGTAGAAGCTGCAGCGCCACTTGTCCAAACCGAGACATCCGAGCGAGGAGCCACCATTACAGGCAAAACGATTTCCGAACTGCCGAACGTTGGGCGGGATTGGACTGATGTCACCGGCCTGCTGCCGGGAGTGAACCCCGGCGCAAGTGGTACCGGCGGAACAGCAAATAACAACGGACAGGACGCGTCACATGCAGGTGTCGGAGTGAACGGCACCGAATCCTATCAGATTAACTTCCTAACCGATGGTGGCGTAACGACCTTGCCAGATAGTCAGAACCTCGGGGTGACGGTGCCGATCGATGCCATCGCCGAGGTGGACCTGAGTACCAGCAACTTCTCGGCTGAATACGGCAATGGTGTAGCGGTTTTCAATGCCATCACTAAGAGTGGGACGAACCAATTCCACGGGTCGGTGTACGAGTTTGTGCAGAACGACAAGCTTGAAGCGCGAAACTTTTTCGCGCCTACCATAACACCGCTCCGATGGAATGAATACGGCGGCACCATCGGCGGTCCCATTGTTCGCAATAAAGCCTTCTTCTTCTTTGCATTTCAGAGCAATCCCAATAATTCCGTTACGCCCAGTTACTATACTTTCCCCACTCCGGCGATGAAAGCGGGAGATTTTTCGGCCCCAGGTCTGCCGACGGTCTACGACCCAGCTAGCCTGGTGCAAGTGAACGGAAGCTGGATACGCACTCCGTTTCCCGGCAATCGCATACCGCAGTATTGAATCGATCCAGTTGCGGCGAACATTCAAAACTACTTTCCCACGCCCAATCTGCCGGGCCTGGCCAATAACGTCTACTTCCCTGCCGCCAATCCTAACAGCGGGCAGGCGTACAACGCCAAGATCGACTACAACGTGTCCGGGTCGAACCGTTTGTCGGGTTCCACCATGATTAACCCGGGCAGTAGTTTCAATTCCGCCCCCACCTGCCCTATGGCACTGAGTGCTTCAAGTGGCTGCCAAAATTCCACCGGCAAGTTGAGTCAGGCGCAAATCACCGATACCTGGACGTTCAGTCCGACGCTTGTGAATGAGGCCCGAATCTCTTTCCTGCGACAATACGGGGTTTGGTCAACGCCCGATCAGGGGGAAGGATTTCCGCAAAAGATCGGTCTGAAGAATCTCCAAGCGGATTCATTTCCAAATATTACGATCGACGGGGCGGTGGGGACCGGTATCGGCGGCGGGCTTCACGCGCTATTGGCCTTCAGTAGCTACGTAACGTCGGATACGATGACCTGGACAAGGGGGAAGCACATATTGAAGTTCGGCGGTGAGTTTAATAAATGGCAGCAGAATCAATCCTGGGCCGACATAGACTCCGGAGACTTCGATTTCAGTGGCCTGTTCACTCGCAATCCCGCCGATCCGAACAGCGCCGGATTGGGCTATGCTGATTTTCTGTTCGGCCTTCCGGATACCTGGGGCGTGAGCTTCACTCCAGAGATCGGCGGAAGAATATGGAACTTGCAGACTTTCGTACAGGATGACTACAAGATCAAACCGAATCTGACGCTGAACATCGGATTGAGGTACCAGTTGCAGCCAGGATGGACGGAGGTTCACGACCGGCTTGCAAATTTCGACCCTACTCTGATTAACCCAGCCACGGGAACCCTCGGCGCATTGTGTTTTGCGGGCCAGACTTTCGGTAGCCACCACTGCCCCACGGCACAGGAAAAGACGATTACTGACCTGTTCGCACCCCGTGTCGGCTTCGCGTGGTCTCCCAAACAGAAGTGGTCGGTGCGCGGAGCGTACGGCCTGTTCGACAGGATGTGGGGTGCCAACACTTACACTGCTGGACAGGGACTAGGATGGGGGACATCGGGATATCTCGCCAACACTGATCAATTGACCCCGATTTTCCAACTGGTGAACGGGCCTCCATTGCCGGTGTATCCCTCGGCTTCGGCGCGGACGCCGGATATGCTGAACGGCCAGGGCATCACTTACATCCCGTACAACACGCCGGCCGCCTACGTCCAAGAGTGGCATTTCGACATACAACATCAAATAGCGGGCGGCATCCTGCTGGATGTCGCATATGTTGGCAGTCACACGGTCCACCTAGGCTTCGGCCGCGACATCGACCAGGTTCCACCCCAGTTGCTGGGCCCCGGCGATGCACAGCCAAGGCGGCCTTATCCGCAGTACACCGGGATCTATTCGTCGCTTTTCGATGGATACTCGCACTTCCACTCTTTCCAGTTTGCGACGAGAAAGGATTTCTCGAACGGCTTCTCATTCACGGCGACCTATACGTTTGCCAAGATATTGGACACCGGCAGCGCTTCGGGTTGGGGCGGTTCGCAGAATATCGAAACGTACCAGAATGCTTATGACATGCGTGCCAATTATGGCCCGGCGCTGTTCGACATCACACACCTGGTGAACGGTTCCTTGCTGTACGAACTACCTGTTGGACACGGAAAACATTTCCTGAATCAAAACAAGCTGCTGGACGCCGTCTTTGGAGGCTGGCAAGTATCGTCGACGGTTCAGCTTCACAGCGGGGAGCCCTTTACGCCCATGATGGGTACGGCGAACCTAAGCGGCGCTCTGGCCGGAAATTGGTTTCCTAACCGCCTTTGCAACGGTACACTTCCTGATCCGACGGTTAATTTGTGGTTCAATCCGGCGTGTTTCGCACAGCCTGCACCCTTCACGTTTGGAAACAGCGGACGGGACATACTCCGTGGGCCGTCCTGGAAAAACGCGAACCTTAGTCTGGCGAAGAATTTCCGTATTTCTAAATTGGGCGAGGCGGGCAGACTTCAAATTCGAGCGGAAGCTTACGATTTTTTGAATCACCCGAATTTCGCTCAGCCCAATCCTTATATTGGATCGGACGGAGTCGGAACGATTACCTCGTCAAACACCAACCGCAACATTCAGCTCGGCGCAAAACTGAGCTTCTAAATTTCTATGTCGACCGCTCTGCCTGTTCGCTGGCTGCTGGCAGTGGGGGCTTTTCTGGTGCTAAACACCATTTGCGCCGCGGCAGAGTGTACAGGAGTGACGGTCAATCCCGGAGATCAGATCCAGAAACTCGTGCTATCCCATCCCCCGGGAACCACCTTCTGTTTTCAGCCTGGGACATATCGCATTGAGAGCGCTCTGACTCCGAAACCCAATCAAAGTCTGATCGCGGTTCAACCAGGGACAGCGATCCTGAATGGTTCCAAGCTGATTACAGGATTTCAGCCGATTGGAGTCAGTTTTGTCGCTAACGGCTTCCTTCCTGAGAAGCCAGACACCTACGGAGTGTGCCTGAGGGCGGCTTGCAGCTACGCACAGGATGTGTTTTTCGACGGCTCGCCATTGATTCGCGTGCTGAGATTAGCCGACCTTGCCTCAGGTATGTTCTACGAGCGTTTCGAGACGAACCAGATCTTCCTGGCGGATGATCCCGCCGGCCACGTGATCGAACAGGCCTTTGCGCCCACTATTATCCAAGTCTGCCAACCGGGCGAAGTCTGTAGCAACGGTGTGACAGTACAGGGACTGGTCGTCGAGGAAGCCGCCAACCGTGCGCAGATAGGTGCAATCGATGCGGAAGGCGTGAATGGCTGGCGCGTGTTGAAGAATGAGATCCGCTATAACCACGGCCCCGGCTTGATCGCAGATGGTTCGTTGATCCAATCCAATTACATCCATGAGAACGGGCAGATCGGAATCGACGGCACATCTTTGCCTACCCCTGGCCAGGAAGTGATTCTCGAGAACGAAATTGCCCTGAATAACACGGCAGGCTATTCCGTGGAGTGGGAGGCTGGCGGAGGGAAATGGGCGCAAATCGATAACCTGCTGGTTCGTGGCAACTATGTTCACGATAACCACGGCACCGGCCTTTGGTGCGACATAAACTGCTACAACGCGACCTTTGAAAACAATCTTGTCACGAACAATTTTTTGCAAGGCGCGGGCGTCGGAACCGAAGGCGAAGGATCCGGCATCCATTATGAGATCAGTGACAAGGCTGTGATCCGGAACAACATACTCGTGAATAATGGTCCCCTTGCGGAGAATGTCGGTTTCTTCGTTGGGGCTAATATCCTCGTCGCAGCCTCTGCAAATGTGGAAGTCTACGGGAACATTTCGAGCGGCCTGAACGGGATCGGAATGCTGCAGCAGGCGCGTTGTGACTCCTGCATGTTACCCGGCGGCCAGACCACGTATCCGGACGGAACACCGATTTGCCCTTATTTCACCGATCAGTGCGGCAGCGGTCCGTCACAGCCGTCGCATGCGACTCGTGATGTTTATATTCACGACAATATCTGCACGGAGACCGGATCGGGTGAAGTTGCCGGCCTGGACGAGGATATCGGGGACCCTATTTTCTTCACCAGCATGCACAATCGCTACGCGGAGAATACGTACTATCTCGGGACGTTATCAGCGTATGTATTTTCCTGGGAAAATCTCCTCAATACGGCTGAACAGTGGCGCAAGTACGGTCAGGACACTGCCGGGGAATTCATTTCTCTTACAAATATTCGTTAAGTTATTTGTCCGGTTCTCCTATGCGGTGAGAACCTCGAATTTTCAGGAATCACGATTCCAGTCAGCTTTATCTTCTAGACCCTCGTCTTGCTTCTTCAGCTTGGGCTTATCCTCAGCCGTCTTGCCGGGAAGATCGAACGGATTCTCATGCACTCTTTCACGAATACCGGCATCCAAAGTCTTCGCAAGTGAGATGTACTTCTCACCAAAGCGCGCGCGAATGTGATCGACAGAGCGAAACGCCTCACGTAACCGCGCAACTTGTGGTTCTTCGAGCAAGTTCATTTGACCTTCGACATGCTGCAATGATCCCGCGTGAACGCCTACAAGGCGAATCGGAGCGTGGCGGTCCCAAGCCTGGCGAAATAACCGAATCACCGCTGCCGCGACCTCAGCATCAAGTTGCGTCGCGTGATCGAGCGTACAGGCGCGCGTGATTGTCGAGAAATCTTCATCACGCAGCTTAAGCTGGATGGTGCGTGAGTAGAGCTGATGCTCTCGCAAACGTTTCGCGACCATTTCGGAAAGTTTGAGCAGCGTGGTCTCCAGGCGATCCTGATCAGCGATATCCTCCGAGAACGTATGTTCGTGACTAATAGACTTTGGATCTTCCGCCTCGCCGATTGCGGCATCAAACCACCCACCCGCGTCTTCTCCACGGGCCTTCCCTGCGAGGGCTAGACCCCACCGGCCGAAATGAGAAGCAAGGAAGTGATCCTCGAGCTCTGCCAAATCTGCAACTCGGCGGACCCCCAGCTTGTGAAGCGAAGCCTCCATTTTTTTCCCGACTCCGGGGATTTTGCGTATGTCGAGCGGAGCCAAAAAGCGCGCCTCTTGACCAGGCAAGACGTACAACACACCGTCTGGTTTGGCCTGATCCGATGACACTTTCGCGACCAGGCGTGAAGAGGCCAGCCCTAATGAACACTTCAGGCTTGTCTCGTTTCGGATTGCCTGGTGAACCGCGTGAGCCGTTCTAATAGGGGGGCCCCAGAGCCGTTCCGTTCCCCTTAAATCCACATAGGCCTCGTCAATCGACGCCATCTCGACTTGTGGCGAAAAGCGAGTGAGAACAGCGAAAACCTTCTTCGAGTATTCTCGGTATCGATGTGGACTTCCTTCGACGAAGATTGCGCCGGGACATAGTCCGGCGGCTGTGCGCAAAGGCATCGCAGAATGCACGCCAAATTTGCGTGCAGCATAGGAAGCCGCAGCAACAACTCCACGCTGATCTCGCTTTCCGCCGACTACGACGGGTTTGCCCTTAAGAGATGGGTTGAAAAGCTCCTCGACAGACACGAAGAACGCGTCCATATCAACGTGGCAGATAAGGCGGTACACGTGTGTGGCTTCCAGGTCAACCTCTCAGAGTGGCTCCGATTACCCGGGGCAATCCCGCTAGATCAGAGACTACTTCAATGTCCCTCCAGGCTGGTAGTAGCATCTCGCGAACTCGTTCAAGGGATTGATATCCCAGCTCCATCAATAAACGACCGCCACGCCTGAGAGCAATCGCGCCACTCAAAATGAGACGCTCATAGATTTCAAATCCAGTATCGCCCGCAAAGAGCGCAAGCGGCGGCTCCCAATCGCGAACTTCGGTTTGCATGTTGGCCGCATCTGCGCCCGGAACGTACGGCGGGTTTGAAAGCAGAAGATCAATGCTCGCCGGCATGACTGCATCCAAGAGATCGGCCGCGAAAAGAGACACTGGGGCGCTGTATGTTTGCCGATTCCGCTCGGCAACAGCAAGCGCGGAAAGTGAAATATCAGAGGCGAGCACGGGACACCCACTTTCGAGCGCAACGCTGATTGCAATGGCACCCGATCCCGTCCCGACATCCAGAATTCGAGAACTCGGATGCTCTTTCAAGAACCTAAGTGCAGACTCCACCAAATGCTCGGTCTCTGGACGAGGAATCAAGACATTCGAATTTACGAAGAACTCGCGGCCGAAGAATTCCTGCTGATGCGTGATGTATTGAGTTGGCTTACCCTTAAGCCGCTCGTGTAGATAACGTCCGAAGTGAATCCAGGCAAGCTGGGTCAAGTCATCGTAGGCATGCGCATACAAGTACGGGCGATCGCAGTGCATGGCGTGGGACAGTAGCACTTCAGCGGTGAGCCGAGGCACCGAAATCGACGCCTTCTCCAGTATTTCGGTGCCCTGAAGTAAAGCAGTTTGAACGGTCACAGAGGCCGAAAAGTGAGCCGCGCCTGATTATTGGTGCGTGTCGTCCGTGCTAAGCGGCGCGACCTTGGTCACGCAGCCGCTCAGCCTGGAAATAATTGGTTAGCGCCTCGATGATAGGCTGCAGGTGGCCTTGGATTACCAAGTCGAGCTGATGTAAGGTGAGGCCAATGCGATGGTCAGTCACCCGATTTTGCGGAAAATTGTATGTACGGATCTTTTCGCTGCGATCACCGGTGCCGACCATGCTTTTTCGTTCCGCACCGATCTGCGCAAGCTGTTTTTCCAACTCCATTTGGTAGAGGCGCGAACGAAGAACTTGCATCGCCTTGGAACGATTCTTGATCTGCGATTTCTCGTCCTGACAGGAAACCACGGTATTAGTCGGCAGGTGCGTGATCCGCACGGCCGAATACGTCGTGTTAACCGATTGGCCGCCTGGACCGGAGGAGCAGAACGTGTCGATACGGAGGTCCTTCGGATCGATCTGCACGTCCACTTCGTCGGCTTCGGGCATAACGACAACCGTAATGGTCGAGGTGTGGACGCGTCCTTGAGTTTCGGTCGCCGGCACCCGCTGCACCCGATGCACACCGCTCTCGTACTTCAAGCGGCTGTAGACTCTTTTGCCGCTGATCAGCGCGATCACCTCATTGAGCCCACCGACCGACGACTCGCTCAAAGAAGTGATTTCCACACGCCACCCCTGTTCTTCGGCATAACGTGTGTACATACGAAACACTTCGCCCGCAAAAAGCGATGCCTCATCCCCTCCCGCGCCTTTCCGGATCTCTAGCACTACGTCCTTCTCATCATTGGGATCTTTGGGCAGAAGAAGCACTTCAAGGTCCTGCTCGGTCGCGGCAAGCTCTGGTTCAAGGCGAACAATTTCCGCTTCCGCCATTTGACGCAGGTCGGGATCGTCTTCCGTCAACATGGCTCGCGCGTCCTGCAGCTCTTGATAAACCCTCTTCCATTGCCGGTATTTCGAAACGAGTTCAGTGAGATCACTCTCAGCCTTGGAGATTTTCCGATACTGCTCCCCGTCGTTGATCACCGCAGGATCGGCCATCTGCGCTGTGATCTGGTTGTATCGCGCTTCCGCTTCGTCTAAACGATCTTGATATTGCATCAAATGTCACGGTGCAAGGAATCGCCGCTTACGCGATCACCAGCACGCCCCCTTGTGCCCGTTCGAGCTCCATGGCCCGTTCTAGCGCATGGATGGCTACTTCGGTCTGCACATTCGATGGCGGCTGGGTGGTCACACGTTGCAGCCAAAGGCCTGGGCGCGTGAGTACGGCCATTAAGCCACGTTGACGTTTCGCAGCGAAACGAATCAGTTCATAGCTCACACCCGCAATCACGGGCAGCAGCGCCACGCGTGACGCAAATTTCAACCAAAAACTATCGAACGGAAGAAAGGCATAAACGATCATGGAGATAACCATGACCACCATCAAAAAACTGGTTCCGCAGCGCGGGTGCCAGGTCACGAAGCGTTGAGCATTCTCGACACTGACGGGCTGGCCCGATTCGAAGTTGAAAACTACCCTGTGCTCCGCGCCGTGATACTCGAAGACGCGATGGATGTCTTTCATCCGCGACAGCAAATAGAGGAAGCCAAGAAAAATTCCGATGCGAAAAATGCCGTCGACCATGTTGATCGCAAACCGGCTGCCTACCAGGGGGACGGCCTTGCCCAGCAGAGTAGCGAGATAAAGCGGAACAAATTTATAGAGGGCGATAAAGAAAGCGAGGGAGAACAGTATGTTCAGCCCCATTGCCCAAGAGGCAACCTCCCTTTTTTTGCGTTTCTTTTCATGATTTCCCGCAACCTCTTCGAGAGCGCAGTTGGCGGAAAACCGGAGCGCCTTCATGCCGAGCCACATCGCCTGCCCAAGCGTCCCCAAACCTCGAAGCACAGGCCATTTGAATATCGGGTACTGCTCCGAGAGGCGCGGCAGCGGGCTCTCTTCACGAACGATTTCGCCGTTCGGCTTGCGAACGGCCACGCAATAGCTATGAGGTGAGCGCATCATGACGCCTTCCATCACGGCCTGACCGCCGACCAGGGTGGTCTCTTCACCGTTCTCGAGAATGGGAAGTAACTGCATGTGCGCGAGAAGACGCACGAATCCACGCAGATTCAATTAGAGGAACTCCTAAGCCATTATAGCCCGCTTTGAGGGGTTCGTTTCGCAAAATCGCTCTAAATTGCGGTAGTGCGGTTTCGCCGTTTCACGTCCGAGTTACGAGCTCCTCCGCGGAATCTCGAACCTGCTTTTCTTGTCAATCGAGTGCGTCGGGGTCATGCTGAGCAGGCTCCGGCTGATCGGACTGGATTCGAGGCGTAAGCGGCTTGTGAAGCAGACCGATAACGCTGCTGGCGTATGGCTAAGTTGTGCCCTCACTTTTGGAAGTCCACTCGAACAGACGCTTGCGTTTTCGAAGCACGGGCGGCAGCCTTGACCGCCCGTTTATTCGTTGAGCGACCGCACAGGTCTAGACGCGATTCGGAACATAAGCCCTGTTCTGGGAAATGGCAGCCGCTCTTCAAATTGATCCACCACCGAAGTGTTCGATTTTGTTGTGCTGATCGAAGCTGAAGAACGGGGTTAGAAAGAGCGGCGTAGGGACTTCAATCTTCGCCCTTAACATAGGGATGATTACTAGCAGTAAATCTGGAGGTGTTGCCTTTATGTGACGGAAAAGCTCTAAGATAAGTGCAACAGGGGCATGGATTTGACCCCGGAGAAAGAACTGCCGCACAGCTATTTGAGATTGAGGCAACTTTCAAAATAGCCGATGAGGTCTATCGCAGATTCAGGACCCTAATCTTGCAAGATCCTCCCCCGCCGGAAAGTACGCCTCCCGAATGGATACCGATTTCAGATAACTGAGGATTAGGGTCGGTGCATCCGGACTGTGAAACGTGCCAGCGTCTTTCGAACTCTCTCCAGGACGCCGTGGATCGGCTTGAAGAGGCTCGCTTGCGTGTGTCCACACTTGCCGGTAGCCAAAGGCCAAGCGAGTTTCACGCGGCCCTAACTGAAGTGCAAAGCTTGCTTATGGAGGGCCGAGCGATCAGAGCGGAAGTGGAAGACCACCTAGGGACGCCGAGGCAGGATTAGTGGCCAAAGTCAAGAGTGTCGGATTTCAAAACTCTTCGAATCAACGCAACTTTAGGACACTACCGGGCGAGTTACACGCAGTAACGCCTGATTGAAAATGGGCTTACTGGAACTCGTTGTTTTTGGAGTCGACTAAGAAGTCCCACAACTCCTTCCTCGCTTTTGTGTACCTACTGTGTGCCCACAATTCTTGTCTGCGGTGCGAGAAGATCTCGTTCCGCTCGTGTTCCGGCACCGGAATCTCTTTGGTCTTGCCCAAGAGTTCGCAACCCTCCTCGATCAACTGTACGTAAGATGCCAGTGCCTTTGAGCACTTATACTGATGTTGCGCCCGCGTCCTACCCTGAGAAGACATAATGCAAAGTTTAGTAAGCACTGCCTTGCTGTTAGAACTCCGGCAATTACTGGTACTGTACCAGAAACAATGCCAGCCTGAGAAAGTGACGGATTGAAAGCAGCCCGCTACCGGATTTCAAAGTAGCCAACTACCCTAAATTGCTGATCCGATTGTTAGAATGAAGAGTCAAATCCGGCTTTTTCGCACTGGAGGTTCCGTTTAGATGGCTGTTTCACCCCGCCGAAGATCGGTGGTCGTCAACATCGCAGGCGTAAAGGTTGGCGGCTCGAATCCGATCGTCGTGCAGTCCATGACTAATACCGATACGGCGGACACAGTCGCGACTGCAAACCAGGTAATGGATCTGGCCCGAGCTGGATCGGAGCTGGTTCGCGTCACGGTCAACACTGAAGAAGCTGCCCAGGCCGTGCCACGAATCGTCGACACCGTTCGCGACTTCGGGGTGAATGTACCGATAATCGGCGACTTCCACTACAATGGCCATCTTCTACTGAAGAAATATCCGGAGTGCGCCCGAGCGTTATCGAAGTACCGCATCAATCCGGGCAACGTGGATATCGGCAAGAAACACGACGACAATTTCCGAACCATGATCGAGGTTGCCGTCGAATATGATCGGCCGGTGCGCATAGGCGTAAATTGGGGCTCACTCGATGCAGTTCTTTTGACGCGCATGATGGACGAGAATTCGCGGTCTCCTGAACCCTTGGACGCGATGGACGTGACAAAACGGGCCATTGTCGAAAGTGCAATTCGGAGCGGGGAACTGGCCGAAGAATGCGGTCTGGGCCACGACAAGATCATCCTAAGCGCGAAGGTAAGTAACGTTCAGGATCTCATTGACGTGTACCAGATGTTAGCGGTTCGTTCCGACTATCCGTTGCATCTTGGGCTAACCGAAGCCGGCTTAGGCTCGAAAGGAATCGTTGCCAGTACAGCGGCACTTTCCGTTCTGCTGCAGCAAGGAATCGGAGACACGATTCGCGCGTCTCTAACACCGCTCCCCAACGGTGACCGGAGCGAAGAGGTCATTGTTTGCCAGCAGATTCTTCAAGCGTTGAATCTCCGTAGCTTCACGCCGCAGGTTGCCGCATGTCCGGGATGCGGACGCACCACAAGCACTTTCTTCCAGGACATGGCCGATCAGATCCAAACCTATTTGCGCGAACAGATGCCCGTCTGGCGCGAGAAATATTCAGGTGTGGAGGAGATGAAGGTGGCCGTAATGGGCTGCGTGGTCAATGGACCGGGCGAATCGAAGCACGCCAATATTGGCATTTCGCTGCCGGGCACCTTTGAGAAGCCAGTAGCTCCTGTTTACGTCGACGGCAAACTATCGACTACCCTGCGTGGCGATCGCATCGTGGCGGAGTTTCGCGAAATCCTCGACAACTACGTGGCGCAGAGGTACGGCGCACCTGAGCCGGTCGCCTATGCCGAATCAGGAAGATGAGCTTACCAGGTTACGAACCGCGGTTGAGACTCTTTCAAAGCAAGTAGCTCAACTCGAGCAACGAATGATCGTCCTCGAACGGGGGCGTAACCTCACGTCTCCATCCTCACCGCTACCCGTTCAGCCGGTTCCAGCCCGGGCTATCAGCGATCCGTCAATCGCTCAACCGCCGCCGCAACAACTTGAATCGCGGCTTGGACTCACAATTGTCAACCGCATCGGCGCAGTCACGCTCGCTATCGGCATTGTCTTTTTCTTTAAGTATGCGGCTGACAACCAATGGATTGGTGCAGCGGGCCGGGTTGTTCTTGGGTTGGTCAGTGGACTCATTCTGATTGGCGTTGCTGACTGGCTGCGCCGGCGCGATCAGCGGGTTTTTTCGCAGGGTGTTTGCGGATGTGGGCTGGCCATCCTCTACATCTCGCTCTATGCATGCCTTCGGCTACTATCAGCTTGTTCCGCAGGCAGGAGCGTTTCTTGCGATGGTCGCTGCATGTGTCTTGGCTGTCGTTCTTTCGTTCCGGTATGATCATCCGGCCATTGCAGCTCTCGGCCTGATAGGCGGATTTCTCACTCCACCGCTGCTGCACACGCGAAACGATAATCCTTGGCTGCTGTTTCCGTACCTACTGCTACTCGATGGGTTTTCCATTGCTATAGCCGTCCGCCGGCATTGGCCAATCCTGCATGTTATTGCGTTTTCCGGAACGGCAATAGTGTTCATCGCCTGGGCAAGCTCGGCCGGAGCGGCCAAAATCGGTATCGGCTTGTTTTTCCTCTCTGTCTTCTTCGCTCTGTTCTTTGCCGCGGCAATTCAGTTGTTTCGTCGCACGGAGCAAACGATGCCGCTAGTGCTGCTCCCGTTTAATGCATTTTGGACCCTAGTTTCGGCTTCGACACTGTCCCATGGGAACGATTCGAGTTGGATCGCGCTATTCGCACTGGCATTAGCGATTGTCTATGTCGCCGGTGCGTACACTATGCGTGCCGAGCCGGCGACTGTCCATTACGCTTTATGTCATTGGCCACGCATGTCTGTTGGACGCCGTCATACGGGAGATCGACACCTGGGCAACACACCATGTCGAACCTCTCGCCAGGGCAAGTTTTATCAGCGAAAGTGTGTCGGTTTTTCTCGCGCTTTACGCCGTGGGGATGATCGTGTCTGGCGTTATACGGAAGCTGCCAACCGATCGCAGTTATTGGGCTGGTTGTTATTGGAATCGTAGTTGCGAAGCTGTACTTCTATGATGTCTGGCTGCTAACTCGTTTTTACCGCGTTTCGGCGTTCGTCGCCTTAGGAATCCTGTTGCTTGCCGCATCGTATGTGTACTCCCGCTTCAAGGATAAGCTTGACCTACTTCTCAAGTAGCCGCTGAATTTCTTCTAACTCTCTGCCGGCTTCAGCCCACTTACCCTGAGCACTCAGCTCACGATAACGGCGCAGGTGCTCGCGAACCTGTCCAAGGGTCTGTAGAGCTTCGGTGGAAGGTACCGTCGGTTGGGGAGGGCCAGTAGTCGATGGTGGCGCGGCACTCGGGGCACTCGGTGGAGTACCGCCCAAGGAGGCGATCAATTGCGAGAGCGCCTGTTCATACGTGTCGGCGTAAGCCAGCCGGTTTCCCATTGCGAGCGCCACCTTTTTCAATTGCGGCATGCTGGCTTGCGAAGCCTGAATATAGATGGGCTCCACATAAAGAAAGCTGTTGTCGATAGGCAGCACCAGAATTTGGCCGCGCAGCACTTGTGAGCCTTGCTGGTTCCACAAGGTTAGGTCTTTCGAGATATTTTGGTCCTGGTTAATGCGTGCTTCGATTTGCATTGGCCCATAGATGATGTTTTGCTTGGACAATTGCTCGAAGACCAGTTCGCCCAGATGCTCGCCGTCACAGCGCGCCGACATGAAGCCGATCAGATTGTCTTTGTTGGCAGGTGTAAACGGGATGATGAGCATGAACTCCGGCGTGTTCTCGCCGGGCAATGTGGCAACGACATACGTGGGCGTCACTGGTGATGCAGGTTCGCCTTGTTTGCTACTGGTTTTTGCAATGTCCCACAAATCCGCACGGTTGTAGAATGCCTCCGGATCGCGCATATGGAAATTCAGATACATTTCCGCCTGTGCGCTGAACAAGGTCTCTGGGTATCGGGCGTGGGCCCGGAGATCGGCGGGCATTGCAGACGCTGGCTTAAAGAGGGTTGGAAATAAATGCCAATACGCCTGAATCAATACGTCGCCCGGATCGAAAACGTACAGGTTCGTCTCTCCGGTGTATGCATCGATAGTCGCTTTGATCGAGTTACGAATGTAGTTCAGCGTCTCACCACTCGCCAAATCTAAAGCCCGCGAGTAGGGATGCGCATCGGAAATCATATATCCGTCCGCCATCCAGACCAGACGACCAGCGTTGGTAAGCACGAGATAGGGATCGGAGTCCCAGGTGAGAAACCCAGCCATTTTCCGAAGCCGCTGCAAGATGGCCCGGTGTATCATCATGCGGCTGTTCGCATTCAGTGGGCTTGGCAATATGATGTTCAGGTCGCCATATTCGACTGCAGCAGCGAGGCGCAGCAACGGAGATGAAATCGGAAATCCGCCCGTACCGTTGTAGCGCGTATAAACGCTTTCGGCGCCGGAAGGATAGTTGAATTCGGGTTGTGCCGTGTCGACGAAAACCGGCTCATGCGCCACCTCGCCGTAGTAGATCTCGGGCTTCGTGAATTTCAGGCTCTTGGTAGTTACGACCGGCGGCGCATCTTTTATGAACAGGACCGGCAGACCATCGGGCGTAATTCGGTTTGCTTCCGCCATTACAATGCCGTATCCATGCGTGTAAATGAAATGCGGATTGATCCAGCGGTTCCGCGCATCTCCGAGCTGGCGAATATCGAGCTCGCGCGGCGAGATCAAAACCTGCCGGATCTGTCCATCGATGTTGTAGCGATCCACATCCGAATCGATGTACACGTAAGGCCGTAGAGGCTGTATCTGGGAGACCGTGTCGTGAAATGCCCGCCAATCCCATAGGCGCACATTGTCGAGCAGAGGTTTGTGCGTGGCGTAATCGATTGGGATTTCCGGTTGTGCTTCGAGGCCCGTTTCTTTCACGCGCTGATTCAAACCATAAGCCGAGCGCGTCGCTTCGATGTGGTGTTGAATGTACGGCCGCTCCAAAGCCAATTCGTTCGGGTGTACGTACAATCCGGAAACGAGAGGCGGAAGAATGTAGCGGACAGGCAGAACGAGCAGCAACAGTAGCGCCCAGCGTCCGCGCTTCGCGAGAATGAGAATCGCGCCGGCTAGCCGCGGCACCAATCATCAACCATTGCAGCGGTAAGACAACGTGATCCGCAACCCAGTCCACGCCGACGAGGTAAGCTCCGTGGTCCTCTAGCAGGAAATTGTAACGGCTGAAGTAGAACTTGATCGCAAGCCCAAACAGCAAAATGGCTGCTGCGAGCCGGACGAAAGTCGAGTCGAAAAGTTCACCGAGTGGCATCTGTTCAAACTCGAACGTGCTTCCTGGATAGGAGCGCGGAAGGCGCTTGCTCAGACTCTCCGCGTGCGCGGCGAGCCAATAGATCAGCAGTACAAGCACCGCTCCCACGAGCACGACCCGCAGTAGCAGACTGTAGAACGGCAGACCGAAGAAATAAAAATGGAGCGGCCGCCCGAAGATGGGGTCCACAAACTCTGAGGGGCTGGAAGGAAGGCGCAGACCGCCAAAGTACCTCACCACGGCCCAGCTGTCCACCGTGGCGTTAGCGACGCCGATCGCCAACAGTGCAAAGACGACCAAAGCAATTCGGGAGACAAACGCATGCCTGAAAATGCTGGTGCGCGAGGCTTGAATTTCCCGCCGGATGCCCATCTTAAACGCGATCCAGAACGCAGAGAAAAATAGGATCGGCGGCCAGGACGATAGGAACAGTGCCATATAGCAGAAGGTTGATCCATGTGTCGAGCTGGTGCAACTCGGACCACCATTCGTAATCGATCAGCGTCGATGCGATGTACCGTGAGCACACCAGCACGATGAGCAGCGCAATGGCAAGAAAAACCAGCCCGCCTCGCCTGTGGCGCTGTCCGATAAGTCTGTCCGGTGTTTCTAGCAAGAAGCGTTAGTATATCGCCGATCGGGAATTCCCGTAACCGGATATGTTGCCAGCATCCATTAGCGGGGTTGATGCGAGCGTCGCCACTGAGCTCCGACCGAGGGTCTGGGTCCCGAACGGACTGACTGATCAGGCATGTGCAACATTTCGTTTTCCCGAAGCAGGGCCAGAAATCCACTACTGATTTCGTTGAACACCTTGCGGCGGCGATGAATGATTCGTAAAGGCCGGTGAAGTTCGGCCGGATCCAATCGTAACGCGATCATGCGCCTCTGAAGCAACTCCTCACGCATGGCGCGCTTCGGTATGATGCTGATCCCGGCTCCATGCGCCACCGCTTCCTTTACCATCTGCAGGTTGTCGAAGTGCAGCGCCATCTCGACATCCACTTTGTGCTCACGCAGATAACGCTCTATTTGGTTATTGATCGGCAAATCTTCATCAAAGCCAACGAAAAGCTCTCCCTTGAGAGCTGAGGCCCGTACCGACTTCTTTCCTGATAGCCGATGATTCGGGGCGACCGCCACCACCATTTCTTCTTCTCGCCAGGGCAGCGCCACTACATCACGCGAGGATTCGACATAGCTCATCAGGCCGAAATCGGCTTCGTCCTCCACCACGGCTTCGTACACCTTCTCAGGGCGTAAATAAGATATACGCAGCTCGGCATCTGGGAATTGTTTTGCGAAGCGCGCCTCAATTTCTGAGATTTCAGAAAGTCCGACCGAGTATATGGCTGCGAGCCGTACCGTTCCGCCGGTATCCTTTGTTAATTCGTGTAAGGCTGCTTCCAGCTCGTCGTGTCTTCGCAACACATCGCGACAATAATCCAGGTACAGCTTGCCGGCCACAGTCACCTTCAGCGGCCGCCTGCGGTGATCGAAAAGCTCCAGTCCCAACTGCGTCTCGAGTTCCCGTATGCGTTGGCTGGCCGCAGATTGAGTTATCCCGTTAAGATGAGCGGCTTTGCTTACGCTGTGATGGTGCGCCACATCACGGATCAGCCGGAGATTCGTAAGTACCACAAGACGCAAATTAGCATAAGATTTTCTAATTGTAAAGCAACATAGATTCGATTTGACGAATACTAAATCTTGTTAGTATACTTTGGCTATTCCTCGCAATTTAATTGAGGAGAGGAAGTGTATACAAGCCAACACAGGACCCAATTACCCACATCACGAGGGCTCTACGATCCTCCTAACGAACACGATGCCTGCGGTATTGGCTTTGTAGCGGATATCGCCGGACGCCCTTCACACGAGATAGTGCTGAAAGGTTTGCAGATCCTCGTCAACCTGGCGCATCGCGGTGCTTGTGGCTGCGATCCAGAAACGGGAGACGGCGCGGGGATTCTTATCCAGATCCCTCATGCTTTTTTTGCGAAAGAAGCCGCTGCACTCGATTTTTCTCTTCCCGCGCCGGGCGAATACGGTGTGGCAATGTGTTTTCTGCCTGTCGAGCAACAGCAGCGCTTAACATGTGAAGGCTTGCTCGAACAGGTTTCGCGCGAGGAAGGCCTCACGGTTCTCGGTTGGCGTGATGCACCTGTAAATGTGGATGCGATCGGCCGCGTGGCGCGCGCCTCGCAACCATATATCGAGCAGTTCTTCGTGGGTCAGCCAGCCGGCATGACGCCGGACGAATTTGAGCGCAAGCTGTTTGTGGTGCGAAAGCGAGTGGAATCGCTCGTCTCTTCGTCTGAGATGCGCGACAAAGACTTTTTCTACTTGCCTTCGTTCTCGTCGCGCACCATTGTCTACAAAGGTTTGCTGTTAGCCAATCAGATCGGTGAGTTCTATAACGAGCTTCTCGATCCGGACACAACCAGCGCGCTGTGCCTGGTGCATCAGCGCTTTTCTACAAACACTTTCCCGACTTGGCAGCTCGCGCATCCATTCCGCTATTTGTGCCACAACGGGGAAATTAATACTCTGCGTGGCAATGTCAACTGGATGAATGCTCGCCAGCCAGTGCTCGCGTCACCTCATTTTGACGTTAAGAAGCTGTTCCCGATCATTCAAGAAGGTGTAAGCGATTCGGCGGCACTTGACAATGCAGTTGAATTGCTAACCATGTCCGGGCGTTCGCTGCCTCACGCAATGGCCATGCTGATTCCCGAAGCATGGGATGCGAACGCCAGCATGCCGGATGAGAAGCGAGCGTTCTACGAATATCACGCATCGCTGATGGAGCCGTGGGACGGCCCGGCGGCGGTTGCGTTTACTGACGGCCGGATGATCGGGGCGACGCTCGATCGCAACGGCCTGCGGCCCGCCCGCTATCTGGTCACAAAAACTGGGCTGTTAGTGATGGCTTCTGAAGCCGGCGTGCTTGCATTCGAGGCGGAAGACATCGAGCACAAAGGGCGGCTGGAGCCAGGCAAGATGCTGCTAGTCGATCTGGAACAAGGCCGTATTGTGCCCGATGAAGAAATAAAACATCAGCTTGGGTCACGTCAGCCTTACCGTGAGTGGCTCACAGAAAATCAAATCTCACTCGATGCCCTCCCTGAACCGTCCCGCGTGCAGGGTACGGATCATGAAACTGTGCTGATGCGTCAAAGATGTTTTGGCTACACGGACGAAGACATCAACATGCTGATTTCTTCCATGGCAGCGAGTGGCGAAGAGGCCTTGGGCTCTATGGGAACGGATACTCCGCTCGCCTGTTTATCCGATAAGCCTCAATCGCTTTTCAACTACTTTAAACAACTATTCGCGCAAGTCACGAATCCGCCCATCGATCCGATCCGTGAAGACCTGGTGATGTCTCTCACTAGTTACATCGGCACAGAGCGCAACATTCTTGCAGAAACCCCGGAACACTGCCATACGTTGAAAATGCCGCACCCGGTGCTGACCAATCGAGATTTGGAAAAGTTGCGCCGTGTTTCGCGCGGCGATCTCCTGGCATCGACCTTGCCCACAATCTTCAATGTGCTCGATGGTGAAGTAGGGCTGAGGCGAGCGTTCGACAGCCTTTGTCGCCGCGCATCGCTTGCGATTAAATCAGGTTACACGCTACTGATCCTGTCCGATCGGGGCATTGATGAGGAGTTTGCTCCAATTCCTTCTCTACTCGCGCTTACTGCGGTCCATAATCATCTCGTGCGCGAAGGTACGCGGACTGGTGTCGCTTTGATTGTAGAGTCCGGTGAGCCGCGGGAAGTCATGCATTACTGCCTTCTCATTGGCTATGGCGCGAGTGCAATCAATCCGTATCTGGCAATCGAAACCATCGAGGAACTCGCGCAGGCGGGTGAACTGGCCGATGGCGTCACACCAGAGGCGGCGACCAAGAATTACGTAAAGGCCATCAACAAAGGTTTGCTGAAGGTCTTCTCCAAGATGGGCATCTCCACACTGCAGAGCTATCGGGGGCTCAAGTCTTTGAAGCAATCGGCCTGAATAAGGAGCTCGTAAATCGGTACTTCACGGGAACGCCGTCTCGCATCGAGGGAATCGGCTTAGAAGTACTCGCCAAAGAGGCCATTGAAAAGCACCGGTTCGCGCTTCACCACGTGTCGGATTCCGATATGGAGCTGGCGGTCGGAGGCAACTATCAATACCGGGTAAACGGTGAATACCATCTTCTCAATCCGCTGACAGTCAGCAAGCTCCAGCACTCTGTCCGGCAACGAAGCTATGAAACGTTCCAGGAGTATACAGCGCTAATAAACGAGCAGAACGAGCAGCTATGCACTTTGCGCGGATTGATGGAGCTAAAACCCGCTTCGCACCCGGTTCCAATCGAAGATGTGGAACCCGCGAGTGAGATCGTGAAACGATTCGCAACGGGTGCCATGTCGTTCGGCTCAATCAGCGCGGAGGCTCACGAAACGCTCGCCATCGCCATGAACCGGATTGGAGGCCGCTCCAATACGGGCGAGGGCGGGGAAGACGAGGCGCGCTTTATCGAACTGCCGAACGGCGATTCAAAACGCAGTGCCATCAAACAGGTCGCCTCTGCGCGGTTTGGCGTGACGACGCATTACCTTGTCAATGCTGATGACCTTCAAATCAAAATCGCCCAGGGTTCGAAACCCGGCGAAGGCGGACAGTTGCCCGGCAACAAGGTGGATTCGGAGATAGCGCGAGTGCGCCACTCCATCCCAGGCGTGGGTTTGATCTCACCTCCTCCGCATCATGACATCTACTCGATCGAAGATCTGGCGCAATTGATCTATGACCTGAAAAACGTCAATCCAAACGCGCGGATATCCGTGAAGCTGGTTGCGGAAGTAGGGGTCGGAACTGTTGCGGCTGGTGTCTCAAAGGCTCACGCCGACGTAGTCCTAATTAGCGGATATGACGGCGGTACTGGCGCGTCTCCGCTTACGTCAATTAAGCATGCTGGGATTCCGTGGGAATTAGGGCTTGCCGAAACGCAGCAAGTGCTGGTAATGAACGATCTACGCAGCCGCATCCGCGTACAGGTCGACGGGAAGTTGCAAACCGGCCGCGACGTGGTCATTGCTGCCCTTCTGGGAGCGGAAGAGTTCGGTTTCTCGACGGCGCCGCTGGTCAGTATGGGCTGCATCATGATGCGGAAATGCCATTTAAATACGTGTCCGGTAGGCATCGCAACGCAAAATCCGGAGCTACGAAAGAAATTCGCCGGAACGCCGGAGAATGTAATCAACTTCTTTTTCTATCTGGCCGAAGAAGTGCGTGAGTGGATGGCGAAGCTGGGCTTCCGCACCATGAACGAGATGATCGGGCGCGTGGACACGATTGAAATGCGCAGCGCGGTGGAACATTGGAAAGCGCGCGGTCTTGACTTCTCGACCATGCTTTACAACCCGAAAGTTCCCCGGCGCGTCGGGCGGCGCTGCCTCATCGGGCAAGATCACGGACTGAAGGAGGCTTTGGATCACACCCTGATGAGCTTCGCAAGGAAAGCCATTGAGGAAGGCATTCCAACCGCGTTCAGTCTGCCTATCCGCAATGTGCATCGGACGGTGGGGGCCATGCTGAGCGGCGAGGTCGTGCGCAGGCATGGGTCGAAGAGTCTGCCTGACGATACGATTCGAATTTCCTTCAACGGATCTGCTGGTCAGAGTTTCGGCGCATTCCTCGCGAAGGGCGTGTCACTCGTCCTCGAGGGGGATGCGAACGACTATGTCGGTAAGGGTCTCTCGGGCGGCAAGATCATCGTCTTTCCACCGCAGGATTCGACGTTCAAACCCGAAGAGAACATACTTATCGGCAATACGGTCCTCTACGGCGCGACGAGCGGTGAAGCTTACTTCAACGGAGTTGCGGGCGAACGTTTTGCGGTTCGCAACTCGGGTGCAACGGCTGTAGTGGAGGGAATCGGTGACCACGGCTGCGAATACATGACCAGGGGAACGGTCGTGATTTTGGGCCGAACCGGCCGCAATTTCGGCGCGGGCATGAGTGGCGGAATCGCTTACGTCTTTGATGAAAACGGTGATTTTGCCCGGCTTTGCTGTAACCGCGGTGGCGTGGATCTTGATCCCATTTTGGAGCGTGACGATATCCTGCTGCTTCACGGCTTAATCGATAAGCATCTCGAGTACACGGGCAGTCCACATGCCCGGCGCATTCTGGACAACTGGGCTGAGGCGCTGCCGCGTTTCGTGAAGGTGTTTCCGCATGAGTACAAGAGAGTGCTCGGCGTGTCCCGGACCTCCGAACACAAGCGCCGGCTTACAATCACTATGCCGCCTGAGCCAGTGGCTGTCGCACAAGGAGCGAGGTAGTCATCTGGCTAGGCCGACTGGATTTCTTGAATATCCCCGCGAAACGCCCGACCGCCGCCCCGTATTCGAGCGCGTGAACGACTGGTTCGAGGTCTATCAGGATTTCCCCGCCGATAAGCTGCAACAACAGGCCGCCCGGTGTATGGACTGTGGAATTCCGTTTTGCCATACTGGCTGCCCTCTAAACAACCTGATTCCAACCTGGAACGATCTCGTATGGAAAGGCCGTTGGCGCGAAGCGTTGCGGGCACTGCACTCGACGAACAATTTTCCCGAGTTTACGGGCCGCATTTGCCCGGCGCCATGCGAGCCGGCGTGCGTGCTCAGTATTAATGAATCGCCCGTCACCATCAAGACGATCGAGCAAAATATTATCGACCGTGGGTTCCTCGAGGGCTGGGTTCAACCCGAGGCTGCCGCGGCTGCGGACCGGGAAAAAGATCGCGATTGTAGGATCGGGGCCGGCCGGGCTTGCCGCTGCCCAGCAACTAAACCGGGCGGGACACTCGATCACTGTTTTCGAGAAGCACGACCGAATCGGTGGTTTGTTGCGGTATGGTATCCCAGATTTCAAACTCGAAAAGAGAGTGGTCGACCGGCGGCTGGAGCAGCTATTTGCTGAGGGCATCGAGTTCCGGCCGAATGTGCATCTTGGGATTGATTTTCCTGGTAAAGACTTAGTCAGTACTTTCGACGCCGTGCTCTTGGCCGTGGGGGCGGAGCAGCATCGAGAAATTCCTATACCGGGTCGCGACTTGAAGGGCATTCATTTTGGAATGACTTACTTGACCCAGCAGAATAAGCGCTGCGCAGGCGATTCCTTCACGGACGCGGATGCGATCCTTGCGACAGGCAAGCGTGTCGTGATCATCGGCGGCGGCGACACGGGCGCCGACTGCCTCGGGACTGCTCATCGCCAAAAAGCGGCGTCTGTTCACCTGCTGCAAATACACCCCCAGCCCCCGGCGCAGCGTCATCACAGTACACCTTGGCCTATGTGGCCGCTCGAGTTGCGAGTGGAAGCGGCGCACGAAGAGGGCGGGGTTCGCGAGTGGAGTGTATTTACGACGCACTTCAGTGGCGACGAGCAAGGAAACGTCAAGAAGTTGCACTGCGTGCGAGTTGGTCCGAAACCGGCACTCGATCGAGTCTGTTGGCAGCGAGTTCTACATTGATGCCAGATCTGGTCCTGATTGCAATCGGCTTCTCGGGCCCGGTGCGCAACCAATTATTCGATCATTTGCCGATCGCGTTCGACTCTCGCGGTAACGTTGAGACCGATGATGCGTATATGACGTCGATCCCGAGCGTATTTTCGGCCGGAGACGCGCGACGCGGGCAATCCCTAGTCGTTTGGGCGATCGCTGAAGGGCGTCGAGCTGCCCACCACATCGACAAGTTCCTGATGGGATCCAGCCAATTAGCCGCCTAAGTCCGGCGGCCCGCCAGGTCTACTTCTTCGACGACTTCGCTGATACGGTCTTCACGACTTCGGACTGAGCGGAAGCCGCAGCTGCATGTTGCGGCATGCGGAAGCTATCACCGACTAGGCTGGCCATGGCGTGCATTTCCATGCCTTCAGCTTCCTTAGTAAAGACCAGCGAGCGGCGTTCCGGATCCAGATCCGCCTGAATCCAATCGCCACCATCTACCTGGTTCGTCGCCATGAGATTTGAGAGCGGATGCACAAGCAGTCGTTCAATAGCCCGCTTCAAGTGCCGAGCACCATATTTAACGTCCGTACCCTCGGTCAGAAGGAAGTTCTTGCCAGCAGGCGAAACGGTGAACACAAATGATTTCTCTGCCGGTGATACCAGGATTCGCTGCTGTACCTGCCCGAGCTCGAGGTCAAGAATCCGGCGCAACTCTGGCTCGCCGAGGGTTTTGAACACCACAACTTTATCAATGCGGTTGATGAACTCTGGAGTGAATTTGCGCCGCGCTGCTTCTACACCGGTTCGGGTGATCTTCTTATTCAGATCTTCGTTAGTCGTGCAGGGCTGAGACTTGCTTAAAGCCGCCAGGAATCCGAGCTTCGGTGCGACCAAGGCGCTCATCTCACCAGCGCCCAGATTGCTTGTCATGAAAATCATCGCTCGGGAGAAATCGACTTTGCGGTTATCCCCCAGTGTCAGAGTAGCCTTGTCCAGAATGCCTAAGAGCAGGTTCCAGAGTGCGTCGCTTGCCTTCTCGATTTCGTCGAAAAGAATAAAGCTTAACTTTATCGTGTCCGTGTGGTGTTGATTGATCACCTCTTGACTCAGAAGCGGGTGTGTCTCGCGGTGTCCCAGATAGCCGGGAGGCGAACCAATCAGCTTGGCGATTTCGTGGCTGTGCTGAAATTCAGCGCAGTCGATCTTGATCACTGCGCGAGGATTGTGGACAAGAGCTTCCGCCGTCGCTTCCACAGTGCGGGTTTTCCCTGAGCCAGTCGGTCCTAAGAAAAGGAAATTCCCCACCGGACGGCCCGGTGCCGTAAGACCTGTAAGATACATCTGGTAGATGTTGACGATCTGCTCGACTGCCTCGTCTTGGCCGACGACCAGCTTCAACAGCGTCTTTTCCAGTGATTCGGCGTCTTTGCCCGTCCTTGTCGGATCGAGTACTTTTCGGAGCCGGCCCATATTAGATCCCCTCTCTCTTCACTGCCTGAGCGCTTGAAGATCTGATCCCGACAGCTTTGGGATCAGCCTATGATTCTTTTTGGCTTCAAACTGAGATTGAGCAAGCATCGTGCCAAACACCGCCATGCTCTTTCCTATTTCCTTCATCGTCAGAGGGACCTTTTTTATGAAGGGTCGTTGTTACCTTTTCAACTATCGGGCTTTTCTGATTAGTACTTCTGAGGTCGGGAAGGTCTCACCTCAACTCGACTGATAAGTGTTCTTCCCGGCTTGCGCAAAATATCCAGCACGATTTCGGCTATATCTTCCGGCGCGATCTTCCAATCCGACTTCTGTTTCGCATCGTGACCAGCGAATACGGTGTCTACGCTGCCAGGCATGATATAACCCACGCGCACATTGTCGTTGCGATGATCCAGCATCATGGCTTCGCTAAACCCATTCAGTCCAAACTTCGAGGCGTTGTAAGCTGCGCCTCCGGCAAATGGATTCTTTCCCGCAAGACTGCTGATGTTGATAATCCATCCGCCGCGGGCGATCTGGAAGCGCGCCAGTGCCTCCCGGCTGCAATAGAATGCACCGGAAAGATTCGTTCCGATCACGCGATTCCACTCTTCTACCGTCAGCTCGGCAGTGGCACGAAAGATCCCAACGCCCGCATTATTAACCAATATGTCCAGGCCGCCCAGCTCTTTGTCTGCAAACTCAAAGAGCCGCTTGACCTCCTCGGCGCTGCTTACATCTGTTACGCACCCAGTAACTTTACGTGCTTTGGCGACCTTTTTGAGATCGGTCACGGCGTTTTCCACAGCCGCACGGTTCCGAGAGCAAATCACCACGTCCGCGCCCTCAGAAAGCAGAGCCCTCGCGATTTCGAGTCCGATACCTTTCGATGCCCCCGTCACAATCGCTCTCTTATCGGATAAGAATTCACTCATAAATTGGCTTAAAATCCTTTCACGCTTTATCAAAACATGGTGGGGTACAACCACCGGCCCACTTGAATGACTCAATTCGCGCAGATTTAATACGCGCGTCAGAGCGTGGGTTTGCCTACAAAGAAAGGTTTTGCGGTACTTATACTGAAATAGAGCCCCACTGTGACCGGCGCGGAACTGTAACCATGAGCGTTTTCTGGCTGCGGACGGCCGCCGCTCTGTACTCCTGCGGCCTGCTGTACGCGCTGATTTACCTGTTCCGAAAAAGTACGCGGCTATTCACTCCGGCACTGATCGCGTTCGGGATTGGAACCGTATTTCACCTTGTTTCGATTGTCGAGCTGCGTGCCGAGACAGGTCATCTGCCACTAAACAATTTCTATGAGACCAGCTCAATCTGCGCGTTCCTTATAGCCGTCCTGTTTTTGCTGGCGTACAGCTACTACCACATCGCTATATTTGGCGTTTGCCTCTTCCCTTTAGTGTTTTTCATGACCCTCATCGGAGCGACTGAGTTCCCGGTGGCTTCCTGGAGCAGCCCTGGAGTCCGAAACGCCTGGCTAATCGTCCACATTACGACCGTCTTAATCGGCTATGCGGCCCTGATCCTCGCCGCCGTGGCCTCCGTTTACTACCTACTCCAGGAACGCCAGCTCAAACGTAAAGACGTAAGCCCATCCTCGAACCGCCTACCGCCCCTTGCCACTCTCGACCGGGTTATTACCCATGCTATGAACGCGGGTTTTGTCTTCATCACGATCGGGACAGTGACCGGAGTTGTCTGGGCATTCATTGAAAGCGGGACACGTTGGATCCTCGATCCCAAGATTGCCTTCTTTCTGTTCACCTGGGCGTTTTACCTGGCCATGATTTTCCTGCGCATTTCAGCCGGATGGCGTGGCCGCCGAATCGCTTGGCTGGCGGTCAGCGTGTTAGGTTGCTCGATTATTACATGGGCGACTCACGTCGGATTGAGGAGTTTGTGGCTGCGATGAAACTGGCTCTGGCCGGCATTAACCATCGCACAGCTCCCGTGCAGATGCGCGAGAAGCTCGCGTTCCGGACGGAAGACGTTCCCGCCGCACTGCTCAATATGCAGGCCCGGGGCGCGAAGGAAGCGCTCATTCTCTCGACATGTAATCGAGTCGAAGTCACGGCCGCTTTAGCAGATGGTGTCTCAACCGATACGCTGATCGAAGCTATTCTCAGGGGTCGCGACGGCCTTACCCTCGAGGCCGTTCAGCCGCACCTTTATCTGTTCGAAGAGAGTGAGGCGATTCGTCATCTGTTCCGGGTTGCTTCGAGTCTCGACTCAATGATTGTCGGTGAGCCGCAGATCCTCGGTCAGCTGAAACAAGCCTATGCTCAAGCGCGTGAAGAAGGGGCGATCGGGAGCATTCTCGATACCGTTCTTACACGAGCTTTTAGCGTTGCCAAGCGAATTCGCTCAGAGACTGAAATCGGGCAAAGCGCTGTTTCAGTCGGGTATGCGGCTGTCGAGCTGGCGCGCGAGATATTTGGCTCGCTGAACAAAAAGCGCGTTTTGATTATTGGAGCAGGCAAGATGTCCGAGGCTGCCGCACGCCATTTGTTGCGCGCCGGAGCGACGGAGATCCTCATCACCAATCGGACGCCCGAACGCGCGGACGAGGTCGCGCAGCTCTTCCGAGGCGAAGTGGTCCCGTATGACTTGTTCCACCTGCGGCTTGCCGAAGTCGATATAGTCATAGCGTCCTCGGCAGCTCCCGGTTATGTTCTGGTTCGAGATACTGTTCATCGAGCTATCGAAGCTCGCAAGAACCAGCCCATGTTTCTCATTGACATTGCCGTTCCGCGAAACATCGAGCCAGATGTGAACAAGGTGGACCACGCGTTTCTGTACGACATCGATGATTTGCAGCGTCTGGCCGACAGGAACTTACAAGCCCGCCAGGAAATAGCAGAGCAGGCCGAAAGCATCGTTGCGGATGAAGTCACCCGCCTTCAGGCCCGCCTTCGCGAACGCGATCTTACGCCGACTATCGTTAGCCTCCAAGAACAACTCGAAGCTGTGCGCGGTGAAGCGCTCGAGCGCTATCGGCCCCGCCTCGGCCCATTGACGCTGGATCAGGAGGAGGCGCTCGACGCACTTACGCGTACGATCATCAATAAGATTGCTCATGGTCCTATTTCCGAGCTGAGGCGTCACGCAGCTCTACAGAAATGGGGTGACAACATTCGCGACGGCGAGCTTATAAACGCGGTCCGCCGGATGTTCCGATTACGCGACCGCTAGTTTGCATGCCAATTAGCGCCCCTGCAACACGTGTCTTGACGATTGGCTCCCGAGGTTCGCAACTGGCTTTATGGCAAGCTCGTTTCGTCGCTTCCCAACTGAATAGCTGCGGCGTAAGAACCCGGATCGACATCATCAGAACTACTGGAGACCACCTCCAGACAGCTTCTTTGGTGCAAGCCGGGGGCAAAGGCCTGTTTACGAAAGAAATTGAGGAAGCTCTCCTCGCCGGCACCATCGACATTGCGGTTCATAGCTTGAAGGATTTGCCCACCGAGTCACGGGAGGCTCTCGCCATAGCCGCAATACCGGAGCGTGAAGATCCGCGCGATGCGATCGTAGGAAACACGCTCAGTAAGGTAGCGAACGGTGCCGTGGTCGGTACCAGTTCCGGCCGCCGCGCGGCACAGTTGCGAATTCTGAGGCCGGACCTCAATGTTCAGCCTATCCGCGGGAATATCGATACGCGTCTGCGCAAATTGAAAGAACGCCAATATGATGCGGTCGTACTCGCAGCCGCGGGACTCCTTCGGCTCGGACTCGCTCATGAGATTTCAGAGATTTTCTCCCCCGAGCAGATGTGCCCGGCGCCAGGGCAGGGCGCTCTGGCCATCCAGACGCGTATCGATGATCCAGCTCGTGAACTCTGCGCGCAATTGAACCACGAGCCGACCAGTCAGGCTGTAGTCTGCGAGCGAACTGTGCTTGCTGGCCTTGGCGGGGGATGTCAGTTACCGATCGGCGTGTTTGCGGAACCGATCGAAGACACTCTCCAAGCTATAGCTGTGGTGCTTTCGCCCGATGGCGCGCGTTGTTTGCGAGCTCAGGCAGCTGGACCTCGCGACCGTCCTGAAGAATTAGGCCGAACTCTCGCGCAGGATCTCTTAAGTAGAGGTGCAGGGAAGATCTTGATCGCGCGCGAATAAATGCGTACTCTTCGAGGCCAGCGCATCGTGGTCACTCGCGCTGCCCATCAGGCTGAAGAACTCGCCACACCTCTTCGCGCGCTGGGAGCCGAAGTCATTCTGCTGCCGGTTATTGGTATCGCGCCCCCTCTGAATATAGAACCTCTGCGTCGGGCTGCGGCGCATTGTAATGAGTACGATTGGATCATCTTCACCAGCGCGAATGGACTTGCTGCTTTCGTCGCCGAACTGCCACGCTCGCCCAAAGCCTGCAAAGCGCGTATCGCCACAATTGGTGCGGCGACTCGCGAAGCAGCGGAAGAGCGTGGGTTTCAAGTCAGCCTTACTCCTGAAAAGTATGTCGCTGAGTCCTTAATAGAGGCGTTCAGCGGAGAAGACCTGAAGAATCGCCGGATCCTGATTCCCAGCGCAGCCGTTACCCGTGACGTTGTTCCTCGTGAACTGCGAAAGCGCGGCGCCGACGTGGACGTTGTTGAAGCCTATCGCAATGTGATTCCTCCCGAAACTGCCGCGAAAGCTGCGGCCATATTCCGAGAGCCCTATCCAGACTGGGTGTTGTTCGCGAGTTCTTCTGCCGTCGACAACCTTGTGAATCTGATCGGTGTCGACCGGCTGCGACACACGCGCATCGCCACCATCGGCCCAATTACGTCGGAAACGGTTCGCAAGCACGGCCTTAGTCTCGCGACTGAAGCCGAGGCCCACACCATAGAAAGTCTCGTCGAAGCCCTGTGCCAAGCACCATCCATGGACTAAGATGACATTCAAATGCCGTGGACACACCGAAGTTTTTGGATCGGGCCGCTTATTATCGCGGCTATTCTCGGATTGCTTGCACTCATTGTTTCTCGGACACGTTTACGGTCTGTTTACAAACAGCAGTTCCCCGAGACTCGCCGAGAACGGCTTTTCCTCGCTTCCGTAGGCTTTTTTACGACGGTCGTCGTTATTCGCGGTCTCACAATCGCGATTCACAACAACATCGGACCGTTTCACAACATCAGCATGCGAGGTCGCCACATTCATCACCTCGTTTGGGGTATTCTTCTCCTGCTTCTGGTCGGATACTCCTGGCTCAACGAGATCGGAACCGGCGGCCCTTCCTGCTTCCATATTGCTGATCGATTAACGTCCATGTTGTTCGGGGTTGCAGCCGCCCTCACGCTGGATGAATTCGCACTATGGCTCAATCTCAGCGATGTCTATTGGCAACGTGAAGGACGCGAAAGCTATGAGGCCATGGCTCTGTTCGGAGGACTGCTCGGAATCGGCGTATTCGGTGGTCCATTTCTCAAGGGAGTCGTCCTGCATTTGTTTAAACGGGAGGCACCTCACTGATTGAATACTGCACGCTCTAACAACTTCGTTAGCTCCTCCGGCGACTTGGTAGGTTCGAGTTCGAGAATCTTCCTACCGATACGGAAATCCGGCCGGAGTGACGTGATTCGACACAATGAGCATCGGCGTCGACGGCCAATGATCGACAGCAACGCTTGCCACTGGCTTGGCTAGAAAGCGAACCAGGGGCATGGCGATGCACTCGAGAAATACACTTCGAATTACCTGAAACACAGGATTCCACGGCCAGTGCGGATAAACGTGTTGCGCGCTTTCGTCTCGCGCCGTACTCCTGAAAAGTATGTCGCTGAGTCCTTAATAGAGGCCTTCAGCGGAGAAGACGGCAACGGAACCTGGTCGTAGCAACAAGGCGGACAAGTCTGGGCAAATGCTGTTGAACAAACAAGTAGGCTAGTACAACAAAACAGCAATTTAGCGGAAGTGTATTGATCGCGAACCGTGAACATGAATAGCCCTCCTGAGTAGCCCTCTTACTCACATTGGCATTGGGTGGTGAAACTTAGTTGTGCTGCTGCAGCTGTTCGGCAGCCTTTGCTTTGGCAATTGTCCGCAGTGAATCAAGGGAGCCACCAGTTGAGGCTTCCACATCGACCTGCATGTGACTTTGCGTGTCCACCAAGGGTGCAATTTTGTTATCAGGTTTGATAAGGAAGGTGGCATTGGGCCCGGCGCGCAGATACGCGAATTTTCCAGAGCTGTCAGGCGACAGAAAGAACAGGTACTTTTCGTGCAGAGTTAGCAAGCGGCTGTCCGGATCAGTCACTGTGATTCGAACGCCATCTACCGTCACAGTGCCTTGTGGCACATGAACAACGATCTCGCTCGCCTTAACCGGCAATAGGGCCTCGGGAATCGAAACGGCGGGAACTTCTGGATTCGGGTGAGGTACCAGGCTCTCAAGTATTCTTAGCTTGTACCAGGTATAAACGTGATTGCTATCCAGCACCTGTGTCACGGACGCGATCGGAATCCCAACGACCACGTGATAAGTGGAGAGCGCTTGATCAAGACTGCTAATCTTTTCGAACATTCCGCGCGGCGCGGGAATCGTGATAGAAGGGGCACCCTGCTGCTGGGCTCTCTGGGCGTGCCATCTAATCGACCCGGGTTCTGCCGCGGATGTTGCTGAGGAAGACTGGCCCGAGCAAGCGACCGCCGCGGTAATCACGCTTAAGATAATCATCCGATGAAAACGCATCTGCAAGATCACGAGCAACCCTCCAAGAAGCCGACTGAAGGTGAAGCTGAAAATCCACCTGCTCCAAACCGAGCCCCTGCCTGTTCTTCCAATTCAGGTTCCAACTCGTACCCGACCCCGAAGTAGCATAAACCGCATTTGATGCCGGTGCAAGGGAAAAGAGCTGATGCTCAGTTCTAAGGGCCGAGCGTAGGGTCTGGGGGCAATCGGCTATGGCTCTGTTCGGAGGGCTGCTCGGAGTGGGCGTGTTCGGTGGTCCATTTCTGAAGGGAGACGCGCTGCATTTGTTTAAACGAAGGCACCTCACTGATTAAATACTGCGCGCTCCAACAACTTTGTTAGATCCTCCGGCGAATTGGTAGGTTCGAGTTCGAGAATCTTGCCTACCGATACGGAAATCCGGCCGGAGCGAAACCACCGCTCATGTTTAGCCTTGATCTCGCCGAGTCCTTCCAAACGCACCGGCAATGCTGGCGTTCCTAGTTCTTTCCAAAGCAGTCCCGCGCCCGGCTTGAATGAAGCCGGAGTACCGTCTTCTGAACGTCGTCCTTCTGGAAACACGATCACGCTGTAACCGCGATCGACGGCTTCGCCGGCATGCGCAAAACTGTCGGCGAAACCCGCTCATCTGGGGTAATGGAAAAACATTGAAAAGTCCTGTTACGAGCAGATATTCAATTGGTGCAACCAAATTTAGGAACCAATTACCCTGGTTTCGCCCACGCCGCCAATCCAGCATCATCTCCGCGGACATTGCCACAGCAACGCGCCGCCTCACCCGGCCCGGCAAGGCGTACAACATGAACGGGACATCATAGGATGTGACGTGATTCGACACGATGAGCATCGGCGACGACGGCCAATGATCGACAGCAACCCTTACTGCTGGCTTGGCTAGAAAACGAACCAGGGGCATGGCGATGCACTCGAGAAATACACTTCGAATTGCCTGAAACACAGGATTCCAGGGCCAGTGCGGATAAACGTGTTGCGCGCTTTCGTCCCGCGCCGGTCGGGTGTTTTCGGAAAAAAGCGTGCGCAACTCCTCGCCCGTTTTGACAGTCTGTAAAGCGGAATCATCGAGCGCCACTCCAAACTTCTGTTCCAGCCGGGCCTGCAACTCGACCCTGACCGAGACTATCGAGATTCAGATCGCCACGCGAGCGATTCGGGCAGGCCAGCCGTTTCAACTTCGCCGCTTGCGATCCTACGCGCCACTTCGCGCCGCAGCACTTTACCAGTTGACGTACGAGGTAGATCGGGCTCTGGCCAAACAACCCAGTGCCGAATCTGCTGAAATTCAGCCAATTCCTTATTTGCTGCTGAGACTGAGGCACTGGCGTGCCCATCAGTCGCCATCACGAGCACAGCGAGGGGCTCGGGTCCGTGTTCGCCGGTCGTCTCTACTACGGTGCCGGCCTTTACGCCCGGTTGGCGCGCCAGCGCTGCTTCAATATCTTCCGGATAAATGTTAAGGCCCGATGAGCTGACGATTACATCTTTTTTGCGACCTCGAAAGCGGAGATTCCCGCTCTCATCGAACTCAGCCAAATCGCCGGTTGAAAGCCAGTCCGAGTGCTGCCGCTTCAGTTTGCCTCCCTCCCAAACCGCATTCGAAATCGTTTCGCCTCGAACCAGCACTTCACCCTCATCGCTCAGCCGCACTTCACGCCCCGGAAGCACCTGTCCGATCGTGCCCGCGCGCGGGATGAAACGGATGATTCAGGCTGACCAAAGCAGTGGTCTCGGTCATCCCATAACCCTGGATGACGGCGAATCCCAGTGCATTCCAGAACTGTTCACTGACAGGGGCAAGCGAAGCACCTCCGCAAACAAAAGCCCAAAACTTGAAACCGAAGATCCGATGGATGTCGCGAAATCGCCACCAGCGTTTCCACGCGCTCTTACCCTCCGAAGCAGCAACGCGTGAATCAAGACTCGGAAAACGATCTAAAAGATAACTCTGCATCAAATCGAGGACTCGGGGAACCGTGGCTAGAACCGAGATCCGCTCGTTATGCATACGCTGCACAATCTCGCCCGCGACGAGCCGGGATTCATAATGCACCTCGGCCGGAATCAGCGGCGGGATCCACAGGCCCATGAACTGCCCGAAAACATGACTGAGCGGAAGCGTATGCAGAAATCGCAACGGATGCACGAGGCGCTCGTACTTCAGATATTTCTGCATCTCGCGCTCAATCGGTCGCAGGCTTGCCAAGACATTCTTGTGGGTGTGAACTATGCCTTTCGGCTCGCCCGTTGTACCCGACGTGAAGATAATCTGAAGCGCATCACCCTCCTGAAGATCACGAATCGTGCTCGCGGTTTCGAGCGTAAGCGCTCGCGAAAATTGCTCGAACGCGATTTGCCGTTCGCTGGAGGGCCACGTAGAAAGTTTGTCTTGATTGCCAACCATCAGCTTCGGCGATACGTCTCGTTCAACACGTAGTGCGAATTCTTGCCTGCTTCCCACATCCAGAGGAACAGGTAAAACACCGCGGATCACGCAACCGAAGAATGCGGCCACCCACTCGGTGCTGTTCTCGCCCCAAATCAGGACCCGGTCGCCTTTCTCGATTCCACGATTCACCAACTCGGCCGCAAACCGCCGGGCTAAAGTAGCCAGTTGGCCGTAGGTTGTTTTACGTTCGCGCACTCCGTGCCGGGAAACCACTGCGAGCTGCTTTTGGTGACGCTCAAAGTCGTCGACCAACGAAGCAACATGCTGCCGATTTCCAGACACAACCCCAGACTACGACTCGGCCCGCTGAGCAGAACCTACGGAGGCCGAAGCTATTCGGGGATATCTGAGTCTGATGCGTCCCGCTTTTCGGGTTGCAAACGCATTTGCTGATAAAGATCGCCGAGTCGATTCTTCATCTTCTTGAGCTTTTCGAACTGCGCCAGCTCGCGATGAGAATCGTCTGTGCGGCCGAGTTCCCGGTAAAGCACCCCAAGACGATAATGCGTCGCTGGATTGAACGGCTCGAGTTGCGCGGCATGCTCCAGATGAGGCGCTGCTTTTTGAGGCTCGTGCATGGACATCAGGACTTTGGCCATTCCGAGGTTGGCATCAGGGTCATTGGGCTGCATTTCGAGTGCGCGTGAATAGTACGCCGCCGCGCTCTTCAGATCAGACCGGCGCAAGGCAATATCACCCAATCTCGACTCCGACTTCTCATCGAAAGGATTGCCGGCCAAAGCGGCTTTGTATTCTTTCTCCGCTTCCGCCTGTGCGGATGCAGACGACTGTGTGTTAAGCATCTCGGCGAGTTCATAGTGGACGTCTGCTCGTTGCGGGTCGATCTTCAGTGCGATGCGATAGTTTGTGATCGCCACATCGTCCTTTGCCTGTCTTGCCAACTCGTGCGCCATGAGCTGGTGCATACGAGCGGAATCGGGGGCAACCATGGCCAGGCTCAGCATCGTTTCGTCCGACAGTTCCGAGTAAATCCTGTGCGCGGTATACAGAATATCTACATCGGTGGGTTCCAGCTGCCGAAGCACGTTGACAACTTCCGCGGCTTTACCCAGATCGCTCAGCGCGTAATCGACCTCGATGAGTTCTAATCCCGCTTGCACCCGAAGCTTCTGCTCCTGAAGCTGAGGGAACGCTTTCTCCAAATCCGCCTGCGCCTTTGTATTCTCGCCGATCCGCTTTTCGCTCATTCCCAGGAGAGCCTGGAGGTTCCATAAGGTGTGATCGATGTTGAGTGCCGACCGGAGGTCCGGAGCGGCTTTCGCATACTGGCCTTGGAAATACTCGAGTACTCCGAGATTCCCCCGCGCATCGAGATTGTCAGGATCAATCGCCAGGATGGCCTTGAATTCGCCCACGGCCAGATCCGGCCTTTTATTTTGGAGGTACTGCTGGGCTTGGCGGGAATGAGCTTGGATCTGCTGCTGTTTTTCGTCCGCCGTCTGAGACAAGAGTGAAGTCGCGGCAAGGACAAAAACGCCGACGGCAATGATCGACCTGCTGATCATGCGTCTAGTTTCACATGAAGAAAGGCCCGCGGCACCTATTCCTGCGCGGGACTTTGGCGGATGAACTAGAACGAGAACCGTGCGCCGAGCTGAATCGTGCGCTGCCCGAATTGCGAGTTGGTCGAGTTGTAGTTGCCGGTAGTCGCAGTTATGACTCCGGCGCCGCTGTTCCCGACACTGTTGCCTGGAACGTCGAAATTCGGGTGATTCAGACCATTCAGAGCATCGAAGCGAATCTGAAGATTTCCAGTTTCGTGCGGCAGCGGGAACTTGAAGTTCTTGCCAAGCGAGAAATCGACGTCTTGGATGCCGGGTGCCTGCAAAATGTTGCGGCCGGCATTGCCGAAATGACCCGGCGCCGGAACCGCCCATGCCGGATTGGTGCAGCCTACCGGGAAGTTCGTCCCGTCAAGCAAAGTCGTGCAGGTGTTAAACCAATTATTGATGTTTTGGTTCGAGACGTTCGGGTTACCGATCAAGTCCGGATACAAGACTCCCGCCCGACGGTCCGCCTGTCAAAGTTCCAGGCTGGTTGGTGGCGCCAACCTTTGGAGTAAACGGCAAACCAGATTCAAAGACGAAAGTCGTCCCGATCTGCCAGCCGCCGAGAATGGCATCGAGCAGACCATTGCTATTCAGAAATGCTCTTCCTTTTCCGAACGGCAGGTCGTAGACAAGGTCGCCCTTGAACATGTGGGGTATGTCGAAATTCGAGAGCGCGTAATTGATCTTCGGGT
The DNA here is from genome assembly GCA_963771565.1 of uncultured Acidobacteriaceae bacterium. Classification (GTDB taxonomy): domain Bacteria; phylum Acidobacteriota; class Terriglobia; order Bryobacterales; family Bryobacteraceae; genus Bog-105. Next base: position 157,504 of record CAVYUB010000010.1, on the reverse strand, counting down.
TGTAGGCGTCTTGATAGTTCTGTCCGCCGTCGCGGCTGCCCCAGCCGGAGGAATCCTGCTCGTCCAGCATCTTCGACCAGGTGTAGTTAGCGCTGAACTGAAGACCATGCGACAGGCGCTTGGTGAAAGTCAGTTGCAGAGCGTCATAGTTCGAGATCGCATTGTAAGTGTTTCCGCCGAAGCTGCTGAATTGTGGGAACGGGCGCAGATTCTGCGCGTTACGTGGGTTAGCGACGCTCTGTAGGAGCAAGTTTGCTGGTACCTGGTTAGTGTCCGCAGGGAACGACAAGTTAGTCCCGTGATTTCCGACATACGCCGCCTGAGCCATCATGCCGCCACCGAATTCTCGCTGGATGCTGAACGACCACTGATACTGCTTCAAAATGGGAGTGTTCCTGCGGATAGTACGGCGGACTTTGGCCGTTAAAGGAGTCCGGCGAGCGGTTTGGGCCAATGTAATTCAGGTTCGCGTAAGTGGCCTGAGAAAGGATGAAGACTGGGTTAATCTGATCGGTGGAAGTCAAACTGCCGTGGCTATTGGTGCCCAATCCCTCAGCGCCGCCGGCATAAGTATCAAGGCTCCATGGCCCGTCGTAAATGCCGAAGCCTCCACGGAAAACCCAATTGCTTTTCGGAGACCACGCGAATCCGATACGGGGAAGAAATATGTCATAGATCGTGTTCTCGAGATTTGTGCGCCCGTTTTGGCCGCCAAACCACATGGCACCAAGAGTATTGGTTGCCGGATTTGTAATAGTGGGATCGAAATCGCCCAGACGGTTAGCGACCTCATGCCATCCTTGCTGGATCTGGTAACGGAGTCCAAGATTTAGGGTCAGGGTCGGTGTAACCTTGAAATCGTCTTGAACAAAAAACTGGGGGACCTTCTCGCCGGAATCCGACAATCGGCGTGTTGCTCGAGCTCCACTTCGCTACCTCGACCTAACAGAAAGTCTGCATAGCCCAATCCGCCACTGCCCGAGGGAGCCTGCTGCGTAAACGCGCCGCTGAAAAGAAAGGTACCGGCATCAATATTGCCCCAAGGTGTCGAGTTGTCCTGGTAGGCCAAGATCTCCCCGCCGAATTTGAGGATATGCTTACCGCGGATTAGGGTCACGACATCCGACGTATCGAACCCGTTTTCCACGTAGATCGCGTTCGTAGCGGGACCGGGCCAGGTAAGGTTGGGATTCCCGTTGAACTGGAGGGTCGGAGGGAGATTGGCCTCAGGATAAGTCCAGCCCAAATTCTGCGGGAAATTCTTGTTCAAGCTCAGCGGTTCGAACCAGTTGCCCTGCCGGGTAAAGCCAACGCGGAACTCATTCACTGTGTTCGGGCTAATTGTATACACGTCGGAGATCTGGGTGTTGTATCGGTCCACATCCCCGGATTGGTCATTAATAGGGATTGCCGACGGATAAAGTGCCGGATTATCGCTCTGTGTGATCGAAAATGTAATCCGGTTCTTGTCCGAAAGGTTGTAATCTAATCTCCCGAACCACTTGAGGAATGGACTCAGGTCTTCTATGGTCCCAACCCAGTTGTTCGAGAAACCGGGCAGATTCGGCTGCGGGAACAGCGACTGGAATTTGAGCGCAAGCGGATCCAGCATGCTGGCGGGAATTTTGTTGCCCGGGAATGGAATGCGCGTGGGCTTCGTCGGGGTGCTTCCGGGCCCTTTCCCGAGCGTATTGGGTTCGTAAATGATCGGGAACTCGGAGCGATCGGAAAAGTCTCCACTCTGCATGGCGGCGGTTGGGAAGGTGTTGGTGGAAACGAAGCTTGAGTTATTGATGGTTTTGTCCACATTAAAGAAGAAGAAGAACTTGTTCTTCAGTATGGGCCCGCCGACGCTGCCGCCGAAGTTATCAAACCGCTGAAACGGAACGGTCGTTGAGAAAAAGTTTCTGGCATTCAAAGCGTCGTTCTGGAAATACTCGTACGCCGAACCGTGCCATTCATTGGTTCCGCCTTTGCTGATCTGGTTGAAAACGGCGCCACCGACTCCATATTCAGCCGAGAAGGTTGAAGTATTCATCTGAACCTCGGCCACGTCTTCAAAGACCATCTGGTCGAAATTCGCGCTGTGGGGCAACATCACGTTGGCGCCATCGGCCAGGAAGTTATTGTAATAAGGCAGGTTCCCATTGACCGATACACCAGTGCCCGAACCTGCGGCCCCGGGTAGAAGCTTCGTGAAATTCGCCCAACTCTGATTGACGTTCGGCAGTTGCTGCATGGTTTGAGCTTCGAGAGTGGTCGATTGCTCGCCGTTTTCGGTCTGCAGCAATGGGGCCTCGGCGGTCACTTGGACCTCGGCCTGAGTTCCTCCTACGGTCAGCCGTGCGTCCACCGTAGTGCTTCCCACTGTCAGGTCGATTCCGCTGCGCACCAGCTTCTCGAAGCCCGCCTTGGTGAAGGTGAGTTGGTAGTGCCCGGGAAGAATCGAGACCGCGTCGTAAATGCCGGCATTATTGGTCGTCAGTTCCTTCGAGACTCCGGTATCGACGTTCAGAATCGTGACGCTCACGCCGGGAGCCGTGGCTCCGGACTGGTCAGTGACGGTGCCGCGAATCTCACCCGAGTTGGTGTTTTGGGCAAAGCCTAAGGCAGCCATCAAAACAACCAGGAGCAACAACGGCAGGATGCTAACCGACAAGGAAATTATGCGCCGCGACCGCAGTCGTTCTATGTGGTGCGCACCAAAATGCGGTGAGGACACTTGTGTAAAATCTTTTCGGACGTGCAGCGTACTTATCCCTGAATGCATCCTTAAACCCCCTCCCGTAGAGCACGTATATCACTGCCCGTCCAAGAGTACACGCGAAAAAGAGAAATCCGGAGGTACTTTACGGAACTTTACCCCTGGTCACCGCTCAGCGGGATGCTGTCGAATCGCTGACATATCGGGCGAGATCCGGCCTACGAACTCTGACTTACCAGAAATAGGCTGCAAGTACAGTTGGGGGGCCACTTACGCTGGACAGTACTCGTGTAGAGAGCACGATTTGCATGTTCTTTCGATACCAATCGCTCGGAGCGTCCGTCAACGCTTGCTCGAAGTAACTTGGATCGGTAACAAACTCGGCGGCCGCTTCTGTGCCGTACTGTGTGATACCGCCAAGAATGACGACGGTTCGCTCGGTTGTGCGATTCACGACGCGCGTTACCAATGCATAGTCCTTATTTATTTGCCTGCCAGGAGGCCATGCGTCCACTAGTTTCCAATTTGTCGTCCCCGGCCTTTGCCGGTCGCCTATGACTTGCGCGTGCAGCGGCTCGTCGGTATCGAAATAGAAGCGGAGTTCGCCGGTAAGGCTCAGGGTCCACTCATTGTCGAAAGCACCGATGAAAACGGCGGGCTTGCCCCGCAAATCGGAGAGAGACACTGACCTTTCACCGCGCAGGTCGACTTGCTTGCGTTTTCGTGCAAAGAGGTTTGCCAGCCGCGAGAAGGCTTGCGCGTCGGCCAGCGCCACTGATTTGTCCCACATCGGTACGATTTCATGCAGCGGCACGGAAGCGATCGCCGATGACGCCTGAGGGCTACCTTGTCCGCTTGCAAACCAGGAATTTAGAGCATGCGCAGTGTCGAAACGAAACGTGTAGAACTGTGGCTGGCCTAGGCACACTAGCACAGTCTTGCCGCCAACGACGGGCGCCCAAAAGCGGTCAAGCGATGTGGGGCGCAAGAGCAGCCATAAACCGGCCGTCAGAACGGCGCAAAGCACAAGCGCTGCTGTTGCGATCGAGATCCAAGTACGCTGCTCGGGAGCATTCGTGGCTAGTCCTAAAGGAGGTTGTACTTGCTTCAGTCGCTCAGGCGCAGCGTAATGAGCTTCCGGTACATACGATCCGGACGGTAGGCTAAATCGAAGTTCACCGTCTCCTGACTCCAGATAGTACTGCGCGAGCCGCTTTCGGACTTCTCCGGCGGTGCCACGGACGATAGGATCCTGATTAGTATCGTAGTGAGGTTCCCGATCGAAAACATCAACGCCGAGAGTGCGCTCTTTCAGGCAATCCAAGCGGCCATCTACGGCGGCTTCGACGATATGCCGAAGGAAACGGCTACACTTCTTGCTCGTATGAAACTGATGACTCTGGAGAACCCTATCGAGTTCGGCTAAGACTTCGCTCCTCGGCAGGTCGGACCAACTGGCCGCCACGCCGACACTCGCACTCCGAGTGTTATCTAGCGACCCCACTGGTTGATCATGTTATCACGTATTATTGCGTGCCGCGTGGGGGGTACAGCACGGCGTGCGATACGCCGCAAGAATTTCCCGTCTGAATCCCACAATGGGCTGCATGAGGGGCCAAGCTGTCGAAAAACATTTTGGCCGAGATTCCAAACCGAGCTGTCCGGCGACTACGGCGCCAACCGCTCACCGTAAGCTCTGCCGACCATCCCGACAGCGAGCCACAACAAAGCACCGTAGATTCCGTACCAAGTCACCTCCTGTGCAGCTGTCACACGCGGGGCGCTAAAAATGACCAGAGAGCCTGTGGAGGTCACATGCATGAGCTGGGCCATTAAGACGCTCTTTGTGTTGATGTAGATCCAGCAGATTAGCACTCGCATAGCCGTCATTGCGACCGTGAACACAAGGAAGAAAGAGAACCAGTACGAACCGCGCGGCGTGGCGGTCCCCAGGTAATTGACGACGGGTAAATGCCACGTGGCCCACAACAACCCCAAGAAGATACTCGGCGACAATGCATTGCTTTGTGAACACATTTTGGGAAATACATAGCCCGTCCAGCCGATTTCCTCTAAGAATCCCGCTGGAACACCAAAGAAGATACCCATGAAAAAACGGTTCGGGGCGTAAACCGGGGACACGAATGTCTCCAAACAGAAGAGAACGGTCAGAACCAGAGTTGGGGGAATCAGAAGCGCTACATACCACTGAACCGGAACGCGCCACCTAAATATTCGCGAGAAGAGGTCCCGTAAACCGCCCTTTCCATTCACGATTCTGGTCAAAATGATACCGGCAATACTTGGGCCGAGAAGCATAGCAGGAAACATCAGAATGCCGGTCACCTTCGGAAGAGGTGCGCGGCGCATAAGGTGTGGTGCCGCCACGGAAAGCGCGGATGCCCAAGAGATGACAAAAGTCAGCACGAAATAGGAGAGGACAGGATGGCGCTCGATAAAAATCTTGTGCGAACCGCGCACTCTAGAACTGTACCTTAGAACGGCATTCCTCACTGTCCGTATCACGACGATATCCGGAAGCTCAGCGTGGCGACTGTTGAAGAGCTGCAGGAAGACACGGAATCGCTGAGCTTGGAACCGGCATAAGAGCGAACGCGGTCTGCATGTGCGACTCGCGTATCAGACGCGACCAGAGCGAATCGGGATCTCCGTCGAACACGATCTTGGGGTCGCGGTTGACCACGGACCACGCGCCCAGCCGGATTTCCGCCTCGAGTTGCCCGGGCGCCCAGCCAGCGTAACCCAGATAAACGCGAAATTTGGATGCGTCGAAGCGCGACGCAATCGATTTTTCAATTAACTCCTTCGCCCCGGTTACGAAGATGTCGGCCATAACGCGCGTGGCCTGATCCGTTTTCCCGGGCAATCTAATTAACGCCTGAACCGCCGTGATCGCAACGGGCCCGCCCATGTACGCAGGATCGTGAGTTGTATGCTTCTTCTTCGGAAAGATTTGTGAAAGTGGAATCTCGGTCTGGCGATTGATAATGAGGCCCACCGTTCCTTCATCGTCATCGTAGTGCACAATCAGAACCACGGATTCGGCAAAGTTGGGATCGGCCAGCTTCTCATTTGCGACAAGAATGTCACCAATGGAGAGTTGCTGTTCCGATCGATACTGCGCGTCCCGCGAGTTGCCATTGCAGGTGGGCAGCCCTGCAAGGTAAAGTGCCAGCGCGAGAACACTCAGGACGTTCATCATTCTGGCTGCTGCGGCTTTTCAACTTGCGAGCGGCGACGAGGCTTTTGGACCGGCGGGACCCCGCGAACTGGGGGCTGCCGCTGAACCTGGCTTTTGTCAGGAGGCAAACCTCGGAGAGAATTGTGTAGCTTCCAAGTCCGAATCACTTTTGGATGACGAGGTTTATCCAGATCCCATCCTCCTCTCTCTTTGGCAACAGTGTACTGCTAAAACGGGTCCGCTGGAAACTTGTGAGGTGAAGCCGGCGATCCGCTTACTTTTGTATACGTCTGCGCTGGGTGGCGTGCCGTTTGCGTACCGCAAGCGGCCACAGTATCAACAGCCTTCGCGACCCCTATACGTAGCGATGGCACCGGCAATCCTGACAACTGTACTTCAATCGCAGCTACTCGTGTCAAATCGGGGACAAGCTTGTGCGCCTGCGAGGGTCGCACGAAGAAGGCCCTCGGCAGTTTACTCCGCCGAGGGCTTTTTCCGTTTGCGGCCGTTCCGGCTGAAGAGCTCGGATCTAGGTAGTTCTATGCTTGTCGCCTTGTGGCGTTTTATGTGCGGATTCCTCCGGTGCGACGCCCGGCGCGTATTCGCACGCCTGGGCTTGTGAGTCCCAGAACTTCTGCACCTGGAACAACGCAGGTGAGGTGACGCCGGCAGGCAAGCCGAGCGGCACGAAGAGAGAAGTTGTCAGCAGCATGAGAGAAAGTCTCATCTGCGCACCTCGATTCTAGTAACGATAGTGATCCGCTTTGTAAGGACCTTCGATTGGCACACCAAGATATTCGGCCTGCTTCGAAGTTAAAGTGGTGAGCTTCACGCCGATTTTCTCCAGGTGTAATCGAGCCACTTCTTCATCTAATTTCTTCGGTAACGTGTAGACACCAATTTTGTAAGTATCGCGGTTCTTCCAAAGATCAATTTGCGCCAAGGTTTGATTGGAGAAACTATTGCTCATCACAAAGCTCGGGTGACCCGTCGCACAGCCAAGATTTACGAGCCGCCCTTCCGCCAGCAAGAAAATACTATGCCCATCCGGGAAGGTGTACATGTCCACTTGCGGTTTAATGTTTGTCTTCTTCACACCTTGCTCGGAGTTCAGGCGATCGACTTGAATTTCGTTATCAAAGTGGCCGATATTGCAAACGATCGCTTGATCTTTCATGTAGCGCATATGCTCTATCGTGATGATGTCGAGATTTCCCGTGCAGGTGACATAGATATCGCCGCGGCCAAGCGTCTCTTCGATCGTAGTCACCTCGAACCCTTCCATTGCCGCTTGTAATGCATTGATTGGATCGATCTCCGTGATGATGACGCGTGCTCCCATGCCGCGGAGTGAGTGGGCTGAACCTTTTCCCACATCTCCGTAACCGCAGATCACCGCAACCTTTCCCGCCACCATGACGTCTGTCGCGCGCTTGATACCGTCGGCCAACGACTCGCGGCATCCATACAAGTTGTCAAACTTCGATTTCGTCACCGAGTCATTTACATTGATTGCAGGAACCAGCAGCTTGCCGGCTTCCTGCATCTTGTAAAGGCGATGAACACCCGTCGTAGTCTCTTCCGAAACACCGCGCCAGTCGTTAGCGACCGAGTGCCAATGCCGCGGATCTTCGGCGTAAACTTTTTTCAGAAGATCTTTAATCACCTTCTCTTCGTGACTCGACGATGCTGTCTTGATCCAATCGCTACCTTCCTCCAGCTCGTATCCCTTATGAATCAGAAGCGTGACGTCGCCGCCATCGTCGACTACTAGCTGCGGCCCTTTTCCACCCGGGTGGGTAGTCGCTTGGTAGGTGCACCACCAATACTCTTCTAGCGTTTCGCCCTTCCAGGCGAACACCGGAATGCCCGCTACTGCGATGGCGGCTGCCGCATGGTCCTGTGTCGAAAATATGTTGCAGCTTGCCCATCGCACATCTGCGCCTAGCGCAATTAGCGTCTCAATCAGGACCGCGGTTTGGATCGTCATATGCAACGATCCCGTAACGCGCACGCCAGTTAACGGCTTCTCCGGCGCATACTTCTCCCGAATAGCCATAAGCCCTGGCATTTCATGCTCGGCGACGGAAATCTCTTTGCGACCCCACTCCGCCAAGGCGAGATCGGCGACCTTGTATTCTGACGCAGTTCGATCGAGTGTTATAGAAGCCATGTTTTCTCTATGATAGCGAGGTTGCTACCCCTTTCGCATCAACGTTGTGCACGGCCGCATACCCAAGCGCAACGACGCTGAGGAACATCATCAGTACTTCGCTATCGCCCAGGTTGTATTCGAAAAGCCCCCCCACAAGCACGCCGATGATAACCGCAATCGTCCCGTGCAGAACGAAGAGTTTTTGCGATCGCGCTCTGCCGACACGCAAAATGGCGTGAAAGCAGTCCCATATCGTCATGCCGATCAGCCACAAGATAAATACCAAGGCAGGAACGCCACGTTCCGCCGCATATTGAACGTAAATGTTATGGAGGTGACCGTAGTAACCGACCGGAAGGGGCCGCTGAATGTCGGCTGGAACATAGGAATCGAAATTGCGGCGGATCTGTTCCGGTCCCAAGCCGAACCACGGGTGGGCCTTGATCATTTCTATTCCCGTTCGAAAAGTGACGATGCGATGCTGGTTCGAATCGACATCCGCGCGAGGCTCGATCAGCGACATCATACGGTCTCGAGTACCTTGAGGAGCAACGACTGAAAGCTAGGATGGCGATGATGGGAACGGCGAGCGTCATCTTCGGCCGCCAGAACCAGACCAGATATAGCGTGGAGGGGATCACTGCCAGCCAGATACTGCGCGTCCAACCCAGTAGAATTGTCGCGGAAAGCACTGCCAGGCTGCTATAAGCGCAAGCTGGCATTTTCCGGTTCGAAAAAAACAATTGCGCAAGTAATAAGGAAAACACGCTGAGCTGTAATGCGCCGAATGTCATCCAGTGGCTCTCGAATCCTGTGATACGTCTTCGGAGATACGCCACGTAAAATCCCTCGGGCGAGAGCTTGTCGTGCTCGTATTTCGTAATGAACTGGACGAGACCCCACAATCCGGACGCGGTAGCAGTAGCTGTCCAGGCAAGCATCAGGTAGTAAACTTTCTCAAATTGTCGGGTGAATACCCCGTAAATTAAGGGGATAAACAAAAATACAAAGAATTTGCGGATCTGTGCCCGTCCGCCCCACGGATCGGGGGAAACGACATCGGCCAGCGCGGTCCACAAAAAGAACGCGGCCAATGGGATCCAGATCCGCGGGAATTCAAGGCGCTGTCGAAACATTAAGAGCAAGAGGATGCCGAGACCGAGCAGCATTTGACTGGCGGCTATGGAGACATGAATTAGGGCCGCCGCAGCGATCGCGATTATTAGCAGAATTCGATCCTGTTTCTCCTGAGTCACAAACATGAACGCCCCAGTATGACAGCATGGAGAGTAAACCCTCTATGCAGGTCTATTTACTCCGCCACGGAATCGCGGAAGAGGCGAAAAACGGTTTGAGCGATGCCGATCGTGCGCTAACGCAAGATGGACGCAAGAAACTGCGGCAGACCCTGCGTACGGCATCCGATGCAGATGTTCAACCCACGCTGATATTGACCAGTTCTTTGAAGCGCGCCGTGGAAACGGCGGAGATCGCTCAGAAAGTGCTTGCGTACAAGGGCGGTTTGGTGAGCACCGAATCTCTGTTGCCGGATTCCAGCGTCGAGGACGTGTGGCGCGAGCTGCGCACTCACCGCGACCAACCCGCCATTGTGCTCGTGGGGCATAATCCGCTGTTCGCCGATCTAGCCGGATATCTCCTTGGCGCGCCAGATCTTCAGGTTGATGTGAAGAAAGGTTCCATTTTGCGAATCGACTTTGACAGCTTTCCTTCTCAACCTAAGGGAATATTGCGGTGGTTTCTCACAGCTAAATTCGCTAACGATCGCGCATAACAAGGTTTGCGCTTTGACACGTTTTCGCGCGCCGCGTCGGCGTTTATGATGTAGATGGGTCTGAATGTTCAATTTAAATGCGCGCGCCCGGCTTATGCGCGTGCATTCCAAGCTCATCTTAATGGCGCTGTTGGCTGTTACTGCCGACCCGCAATCCCTCCCCGCTCCTCCGCAGCAGAATTCTCCCCAAAACGGCTCGGGTCCAATTGACTTTGAATCGCACGGCATGCATTACGAAGCGCTCACCAGGAGCGGAATCACAGTGATGTTTGCCCCTTTGCCGCCGCACGTCAAGGAGTACAACATCGTCCAGGTGACCGTCACGAACGGTTCCCCAGTGTCCTGGACCGTAAAGCCGAGCGATTTTTCGTTCACACGGCATGACGGCACGTTCTTCAAACCATTTCCGCCGATGAGGTTGTCTCATCATTGCTCGAGAAGGCTAGCCGCAATGATGTGATCAAGCTTCAGTTACTCTATGAATCCACCATCTATGCTCTGTCGAATTTTCGTTCAACTAACGGCTACGAGCAGCGGCGCGAGGCAGCCATGGCCCAGTTTGTTAATGCACGATTCAAAGCTGCTGCCGCCGCTTCTGCCATCACTTTCGTGCCTACGAAGCTGAAGCCTGGCGATAGCACCGACGGTGCTGTCTTCTTTGAAAATCGAACCAAGGAGAAAAGCCTTGGCACAGGTCGCTTTATCGCTCGTACTTGCGGCGAAATATTTGTATTCGAAACATATGCGGAGTTGAAAAGCCGCTAGTGCCTCTGTCTGGCGATTCCGGTCCGTTGAACGGGTTCATCGATCTGCATTCGCACACGACGGAATCAGATGGAACTTTGACACCTGCCGAGTTGGTATTTCTCGCAAAGCGAATCGGTCTCGCCGCGCTTGCCATCACCGATCACGATACGTTCGCCGGATACGAGAAAGCTGAACCAATCGCCGCAGCGGCAGGACTCGATATGCTCCGCGGCATTGAGCTTAATTCAAGACTTAATCCGGCGATCGATTCCGATCAGCGACACGTTCATGTGCTCGCATATTTTCCGTCTGGCGCGCCCTTACAGAAGTTCAACGCTTGGCTCACTGGGGAGCAAGAAGATCGACGCACCCGCAACCGCCGGTTGGTAGAAGCTCTGCAGAACCGAGGAATCGACATCACGCTCGAAGAAGTGGAAGCGCGGGGCCGCAGCATGGCGGGACGTCCACATTTCGCGCGCATTCTTGTCGAAAAAGGATACGCGGCAAATTCCGACGACGCCTTCCAGCGATATATCGGCGAAACTGCTCCCACTTACGTTGAACGCGAAAGCCAAACCACAGAGGAGGCAATTGAGATCGTCCGCGCCGGGGGCGGCATACCTGTCGTAGCGCACCCCGTGAGGCTGTCACTGCCCCATCCCCATCGAGCGGCAGGTGCTCCAGCATTTGAAAGATGCGGGCTTGCTCGGATTGGAAGTTTATCATTCCGAGCATTCGCCGAAGTTGCAAGCCCACTATCTCCGGTTGGCAGACGAATTGAAGTTGCTCCCGACGGGCGGGTCCGATTTTCACGGCGCAGTAAAACCCGGCGTCAAACTTGGAACAGGATTGAGGAACAATATCCGCGTGCCGCGCGAATTCTTGGATCGCATGAGAGCATCTTAAGCGCACTGGGCATCAGCCCTCTTCGAGATGTTTCAGCCTCGCGTCCATGACCTCTTCCATGCGGCGTATCTCGGAGCGGATCACATCTTTCAGGTCGTCGAATCGTTTATCGAATCGCGTGTTCGCGTCGTCTATACGCTTGTTGACGTCGCCGATGCGCGCGCGTTGTTGTGCATCCAGGCAAGGATGACGGCAATGAAGGTGGGTAGCGATCCCAGGAACTGAGACAGAACGATAGTCGGGTCGAGTTGTGGCATCGGTTGACGCAGTTCCATTATCGCTTGAAGTGGGACGCAGCAAACTTTTCTGTGGAGCGGACGGTCTTGCCGCCTGCCGTCGTTACAATTGGGGCGTGTCTGCTGTTCTCCCCAGACTTCGTTTCAATCTCGATTTCATGCCCTCGCCCGATCCCTCGCGGCCCGGCTTGTTTATTCGCGATCCATATCATTACTCCGACGCGACGCTACTGGTCCCGCCAATTCTTGTCCAAGCACTCCAATGCTTCGATGGTACGCAGTCCGCACTTGACCTTCGCTCCGAGCTTGTGCGCCTCACCGGCGAGATTCAAGTGGGTCCAATCGAAAAAAATCTGCTTGATTCGCTGAGTGAAGCTGGATTTCTGGAAAACGACACCTACCGCGAGCTGAAGGCGCAGCGCGAAGCTGAATTCGCGGCAGAGCCCAAACGGGAGGCTATCTTTGCCGGCGCAGCTTATCCGGCCGACGGTGCGACTTTGGCAACCCTCTTGACAGCGCGAGTCGGAAGCCCTCTCGGTACAGCATCGACGGTTGGAATTGCCGCGCCGCATGCCAGTCCCGAGGGTAGCTGGGACACATACCGCGCCGCCTACCAATCCTTGCCGCACGTCGATGAAACACAAGAGCGCACGTTCGTTATTCTCGGCACGTCGCATTACGGTGCCCCGGAACGCTTCGGCCTCACGCGTAAGCAATTCGTTACCCCTCTCGGCGAAGCGCAAACCAACATTGCTTTGGTCGACGAGTTGGACCGGGCTGCCGGCGACGCCATTCGCATGGAAGATTATTGCCATTTCGTCGAACACTCCATCGAGTTTCAGATCCTCTTCTTGCAGCACGTTTACGGGCCTAGTGTGCGCATTTTGCCCGTTTTATGCGGGCCGTTTGTGAAGAGTATCTACGAAGGCGGCTTGCCTGAAGACACAGATCGCGTGGCTAGGTTCTTCGACGCGCTCGGCACTATGTCCGCTCGGGAAGGCAACCGCCTGTTTTGGGTGCTCGGCGTCGACATGGCCCATATCGGCAGACGATATGGAGATTCAGTTCGAGCCGTCGCACATTCCGGCGAGATGCTCCTCATAAAGGAGCGCGACCGGCAGCGAATCAGCCATATTACGGCTGGAAATACATCCGCCTACTGGGAACTGGTTCAAGAGAAACAACGACGATTTGAAATGGTGCGGCGCATCGCCCCTCTATACTTTTCTAAAAGTAAAGCCTCAGGTACGCGGTGAGTTGCTCCATTATCATCAGTGGCAGATCGACCCTCAGAGTGTCGTCACGTTTGGCGCGTTGCGCTTTCAAGAATCGTGAGAGTAAGTTCGTACTCTACTGCTGCCCGCCACCCCACCAGTAGCCCAGCCGGGTTCGGATATCCAACCGCGGTCTATCTATCACCACTTTGATCGTGTGGAATCCAGGCTCGTTCTTGTCGTTCGGATTGTAGCTAAGCAGGTATTGGCTGTTTAGCTCTTTACCGATATCTGTAATCGCAGCTTCCAGCCCTTTTTCAGCCGCGAACCCATAGATCTTCCCGCCCGTAAAGTAAGTGAATGCTTCGGCCGGTGTCTTCTTGAACAGATCCCGAACAGAGCGATAGATCGGAGGAACCGCGTTTAGCAGGTTGCCATCCTCCTGTTGCACCACGTTTGTTTCACTATACGCGCCGTTGCCCCGCAGATTCGGAAGTGCTTCTGGCGGAACGCCGCCATTCGGAGGCCGCGGATAGTCTGGCTTCTTCAAGAGTGCGGTAAGAAACTTCGACATATCGACACAGTAGACGATAACGTTGTCGAATTGCATTGCATGCACAGCCTCTTGCAAATGCGTTTCGCTGCCCTTATCGATGTTGCGGCTCATCAATAAAATCACCCGTCGGCGGACATTCTGCGGATCGTGATCCTTCAGCATATGATCGGCTTTCATGACAGCGTCGATCAGGGCCGCAGTGCTTGACCCCGCCGTGATCTTCTGCATCGAATCGTCCAATTTGTCCGGATTGTCGGTGAAATCTTGGATGACCTGCATGCGGTGATCGAAGGCCAATACCGCTACGTCGCCACCCTGACCGGTAACCAGGCCATGCAGCAGCACGCCCGTCCGCCTGATCTTCGGGATCATCGGTTCCACTTCCGAGTTTGCCTGAACCACCAGCACCACCGAAAGCGGCTGCTGAGTCAGATCGGACTCAATTTTTTGCGGTTTCCCGTTATCCAGAAGCTGAAAATCCGTTGCGCTCAGGCCGTTAATATAATTCCCGTTATCTTTATCGACGACCGTCGTCGGCACAAGCACATAATGAACCGGAACGCGGATTGCCGTGTTATCGCTACTCGTGGGCTGATTTGTCGCGGGTTGCGGAGACGACTGCGCGCCGGGCCGGTTTGCAGGCGACGGGCCGAGTTCTCCAGGCTGTGGCGGCTTCGGTGGAAGCTGTCCAGGCGGCAAAATCTGGGCCGCAGCGAATGCGGAAAACATCAGCACCAAACCGGGTAAACCGGCGCGCCTGCCTGCACTTAAACAAGCTCTCAACCGTCCGCTCTTCATATGTCTTGAGATGTCTCTGCTGACTCCGTGAGTTTCTACTACCGTCTTCAGTTTCGCACCTGCGGAGTGGTCAGTTCTTCCTTCGAGTAAGTCAACAACGTGAGGCACCAAATGCTGGATCGCATCGAGGGAATGAACAGCGCCTCGCGGCGATCCCGGAAGATTCACAATCAATGTCTGTTTTCGACTCCCTGCCACTGCTCGGGAGAGAACTGAGAACTTCGTCTGCTCTAACCCCTTTAACCGCATTAGCTCAGCAATCCCTGGGATTTCCCGGTCGAGTATACTGCGCGTCGCTTCCGGTGTAACATCTCGCGCCGATACTCCCGTTCCGCCAGTAGTCAAGATTACGGATACGATTGAGCTATCAGCCCAACGTTGCAATCGCCGCGCAATGGCACTTTCATCGTCTGGAACGACATCTTCCTCCATTACCCGCCATCCGAGCTGCTCGCAACGCTCACGAACTGCCGGCCCTGAAGCGTTCTCTCTGTTACCGACGACGACGGAATCGCTGACCGTAAGAATCGATACCTTAATCATTTCTTCGCAGCCGTTCTTTGATAAGTGCCGGACTTCCCGCCTGTTTTCTCGATAAGGTAGATCTCCCGGATCTCGGTGCCCTTATTTAACGCTTTCGTCATGTCATAGATGGTTAGAGCCGCCACCGACACAGCCGTCAGAGCTTCCATTTCAACTCCAGTTCTAGCCGAGGTCGCCGCTGTGGCCGTAATCTCGATCCCTTGCGCGCCCATGCGGAATTCTAATTCAACATGCGTCAGCGGCAATTGATGGCACAGCGGTATCAAGTCCGCCGTTTTCTTGGCCGCGCTGATTCCTGCAATGCGCGCTACTTCCAGCGGATCGCCTTTGGGGTTCATCGGCAAAGACCGAATCACTTCTGGGCTCATCGCGACAAAGGCATGGGCCGTGGCGGTCCGCTCGGTAATCTCCTTATTTGAGACGTCTACCATCGAGGCGCGCCCTTTCGAGTCGTAATGCGTTAGCCGCTTTTTCATGCTTTGAGCATCACTCGAATCGAATCGCCGATCTCCCAACTTTGACGATCGTGATCCGCGACCAGAAATGCGTTTGCCTTCGCCAGCGCCGGAACGTCGCTTGATCCTTGCCAAGGAATGTGGCGCAGATGCTGGCCGTCAGCGCTCAACCGTGCCGGAAGGAAGCGGGTCAATCCGCCTTTGTGCCGGAAGGGCGCTTCAAACTGAGCGGACAATAGTGGCAAAACGGGATCAGACTGCCCCGCTAATAACTGCAGGGCCGCTCGCGCGAAGAGCTGATATGTGACAAGCGTTGAACCAGGGTTGCCAGGCAATCCGAAAACCGGGGATGCGGCCCACTCTTCCGAAGGCAGTTGGTTGGCCGGGTTGAATGCGCACTCGCTCAAATTGAAACTCGGCGCCCAATTCCCGAAGCACGGGTTTCACCAGATCGTATTTGCCGGCCGAAACACCGCCAGTCACGAGCAGAAGATCATGTTGCAATCCCTGACCAAGTGACAGACGCAAAGCTTCGCGCGTGTCACGGGCCACTGGCAGGACATTAGCTGTACCTCCCGAGGCGCGAACTAGAGCCGCCAACATATAGGAATTGGAATTGCGAATCTGGTGCGGCGCTGGCTGTTCGTGCAAATCGACGATTTCATCACCGGTTGCGAGAATGGCGACGGAAGGGCGCCGCGCCACTCGGACAGAAATATGACCGGTCATCGCCAATGCGGCAATATGACTCGCGTCCAGTTCGGTTCCCTGCGGAATTAGAACGGAACCGCTTTGTGCTTCAGCACCGCGATCGTTTACAAACTGCCCGGGCTCGGCGTGCTCATCGATCTTTACGCTCCCCCTCGCGGCCGCATCACTCACCCGGACCACGCGCTCTATCATTACAACGGCGTCAGCCCCATCCGGCACCGGCGCGCCCGTCATGATTTCAAGCGCCTCGCCGTTCTCGAGTGGTCCTTGTTCCTGTTCCCCCGCCCGTACTTCGCCTCGCACTCTCAACGTTCCGGGAACATTGCTCGATTTCACTGCGAAGCCATCTCGCAATGACCTCCGCACTGTAGGGTAATCGCGATCCGCCAGCAGCGGTTCAGCCAACACTCGGCCATGTGCCTCTTCCAAATGAACCGATTCCGCGGTGCTGGCTCTAGAAACTGACCGCACAGTATCCGTCACGATCCGCCGCGCTTCTTCAAATTCAAGCGGCGGTTTATCTTGGGATGTCCTCGACACGCTTCGGATTGTATCGTTTTGCGGTGATCCCTTTACAAATGGAACTCTTCCCCGATTTCGTGAATGCACACGCGCTCGGGTGTATGTCCTGCGGCCGTTATCGTGCGTTCGATCGGCTCGTACCAGGGCTCCTGCCCCAGCTGAAAGGTCTGATGATGAACCGGCAGCACGAATTCCGCTCCGGCATGATTGGCCATCTTCCAGGCTTGTTCAGGATTGCAGTGCACTCGGATCCAGGGATCATAGGCACCGATAGGCATAATGGCCAAATCCACTTTCCGCGACGAGCGTAGCTGCTTAAAGGAGTCTGTGTAGGCAGTGTCACCTCCAAAAAAGACGCGATACCGGCCCGCCTCCACCACGTATCCGTTGTACCCGCGAAATACATCGCTACGCATACGCGCGCCCCAATGGACCACTTCGAAAGCTCTCACCTGCACGCTCCCGGCCTGGAATCTCTCATTCCACCGTAGTTCCTCCACGTGCCCGTACCGCCTCAAACGCAGCAGATCAGAGGTTCGATACGCGGTTACGACGCGTGTTCGGCGGTTCTCCAGTTGGCGCAAGGTCGGCAGATCGAAATGATCCATATGCGCGTGCGATAACAGCACAAGATCTATATGTGGGAGGTCCCGGATTGATGCGGCAGGCTCGACGAGCCGCTTGATCCCGACCGTCAGGGGACCGAGGTTCAACCCAATACGCGTGCTGAATACCGGATCCGTCAGGATTGTAAACCCATCCAGCTTCAGTAGTACAGTGCTATGACCAAGCCAAGCCGCATGCAAACCGCGGTCCGGCCATAATTTCGGCTCGGGTCGATGCAATGCCGCGACACTTTCGCGTTTGTATTCTTTCGCTACTTTGCGCAACAGCGCGGGTGCAGCATGGCGCAGAAACCTAACTGTTTCAGGCGCATGTCTAATGTGTCCGGAGATTCTCGCGCCCTTGTTTGCCAGGCGTGAATGCCTGTGGAGTTTGGAGTGGTTCACGTGTGCTTGACGAGTCCGATAATTAGATGCTTCTCGCCTCAAGTTTATCCGCATATCTTGCGCCGGCGATTTACTGGGCCATCCCGCTCTCAATTTCGTACTCTTACACTGATGCGCGCTGCTCTTGCCCTGGTTTTCTTTTCTGCCGGCTTTCTCCAAGCCGCCGAACTTGTCCTCACCGGCGCTACAGTCTATGGCTCGCCTGATGCGAGCCCCACCGCTGACGCTGTCATCGTCATCCATGGCGTGCAGATTGCCAGAGTCGGTCCGCGCGCGTCCGTCCAAATTCCCAAAGACGCCCAGGTCCTCGACTGTTCCGGGAAATTTATTACCGCCGGTTTCTGGAATAGCCATGTCCATATCCTCACCCCCGGTCTTCTCCACGTGCTCGACAAGAGCGCTATTGAAGTTAATAAGCAACTAGACGGGATGCTCAACCGCTGGGGCTTCACGACAGTATTCGATATTGGCTCGGTGCTCGACAACACTCTTGCACTACGTCGCCGAATCGAAAGCGATGAGATTCGCGGCCCGCGCATTTTGACCGTGGGAGAACCACTTTGGACGGAATCGCCCATCTACATCCGCGCCTTCTTCGAAGCAAACCACATCCGCATGCCGATCGTGACGACACCAGAGGAGGCCATGACTCGCGTGCGAGCACTCGCTCAACAAGGAGTCGATGGCATCAAGCTCTTCACCGGTTCCGTACAAGGCGGCGGGCAGGTCGCGAACATGCCTCTTGACATGGTTCGAGCCGCCGCGGAGGAAGCACATCGCCACCACCTGCCTGTCTTTGCACACCCTCAGAATGTTGCCGGTCTTGAAGTTGCGATCAATGGTGAGGTGGACATCTTAGCCCATACTGCGCCACAATCGCCGGCTTGGACTCCCGAGTTTGTAGCGCGACTTAAGCGGGCACACATGGCTCTAATCCCCACCCTGACCCTCTTCGATTTCGAAGCTCGCAAGGCCGGTGCCTCTGATCGCGACCGTCAGGAGTGGATCGACAAAATGGTAGGCGAGTTGCGCGCCTTTTCGGAAGCCGGAGGCGAGGTTCTTTTCGGAACCGATGTCGGCTATATCGACCACCTCGATACGGCACTGGAATTCACTCTGATGTCGCGGGCGGGGATGAGTTTTCGGCAAATCCTCGCTTCCGTAACGACCAACCCGGCGCGGCGGTTCGGATATTCCGGCCGTAGCGGACGCATTGCGAAGGATATGGACGCGGACTTGACCGTGCTGGAAGGTGATCCAGCGAAGGACATCGATGCGCTGTCGAGAGTTCAGCTCGTTATCCGTGGCGGGAGAATAATCTACTCCTCACATTAAGCCTGCGCTCTTGAACGCAGCGCACAATTTGTCCGCTTGACAGGCCTTCAATCTGCGGTTAATATGGCGGTATGCGACATGTCGTAAGACAACCTGACACTTCGGAAAGTAAACCGCTTACCGAGCCAGTATTCTTAATTCTGACAAGCTTAGCCAACCAGCCTCGGCATGGGTATGCCCTCATGCAGGACATCCAACAGATCAGCAATGAGCGAGTTATATTAAGCACCGGAACACTTTATGGAGCTCTTCGCAGATTGCTTGAAGATGGCTTGATTGAGCGTTTTCGGCAGGCGGATAAGTCGCGAGACAAACAAGCCTACAGGTTGACGCTTGAAGGGCGGCGCCAATTGCAGGTGGAAGTTGAGCGAATGAAGCAGTTGACCCGTGCAGCAACTGCACGGATGAAAGAGAGTGAGGCGTAGCATAATGCGTCGGGCCTACCAAGCTATTCTGCTGCTCTATCCTGCAGAACACAGAGCGACCTTCGCTCCGGAGATGATGGAGACTTTCGACGAGGCGGCCGTGGAGTGGCGCAAGCGAGGGTCCGCCGCCTATTTCTGTTTTGCTGCTCGCGAGTTAACGGGTCTACTTACTGGCCTGTTTAGGGAGTGGATCTCTAAATTGGACAGCTCATGACGGCTATATAAGCTCACGCTGCCTCTCGCAGGAATCTAACCTGCCAAGGGAGGTCGTCGAGATTGAAAAGCGGCTTCAGCGGCTTATCGGCTGCATGGAATTTGCCATCGCAAACCACGACTTCCCCAAAGCCAGTCACTACTCCGATGAGGAACGCATCGTACGAGAGCAACTGAACCGAGTGATGAGCGAGTACAAGCTGAACGAATCGCCTGCGCCGGCCGCCGAGCAGAAAAAATCCAATGAATACGCGTAAGCTTGCCGTATTCCTGTTTCGCCTCCGCCGTTTTCTCAGACGCAATCCAGACATCCAAGATCCAGACTGTAAAGTCCGCGTACCCGTGAAGAAAGGGCCTGGCGGTCTTAAGGCTGCAGTGGCTCTTAAAGAGCCTCGTGATTAATCGTGGTCCCGTCGAAAGCCCTCGTAGGGGAAATGTTCCGCTCCAGCATTACTGTCGATTGCTCGAAGCAGCCTGTCTGCCTGTAGACTTAGTGCGGCAGCATCTGGGCGTGTCGCCTCACGTCCTTCCAAGGATCACCCAGCTTATCGAGCCGATGGAAAATGTTGCGAATGTTGAACAGACTAGGCTCAAGCCCCCGGCCATCCAGTTCATTCCAGTGGAGCGGAGCCGCAACTAGAGCACCAAGGCGTGGCCGCACTGCGTACGCAGGCGCAGCGGTCTGGGCGTAGGCATTGCGTGCTGTATCGACAAAAATACGGCCTTGCCTCTTGCTCTTGCGCACTTCGGTCGTCAGGCGCTCCGGATCGCTCTCGGCAAGATCGGCAGCGATCCGGAGCGCGAACGCCCGGACTGCTTCGAAATCTGCACGGTGATTCAAGGGCACTAGCACATGCAAGCCGCGCGACCCCGTGGTTTTTACGAATGAAGTGAGTCCCCATTCGAGTAGCCGCTCGCGCAATCGCTTCGCGGTATCACAGACCACTCTGAAGTCCTCATTTGAAGGGTCTAGATCGAATATCATCTGATCGGGATGATTTGGCTCGTCGATACGGCTCAACCACGTATGGGGAGTGATGACCGCCTGATTGGCGAGATACACCAAGGTGGCCGCGTCATCGCAAGTGACATGGCGCACAACGCCATTTTTCTTCGGCAGCGAAACGGTTTTGATCCATGCGGGATAGTAAGCCGGCGTATTCTTTTGGAAAATCCTCTGGCTGTGAATACCATCGGGATACCGTTCCATCGCGATAGGCCGCCCGCGCAGATGCGGTAGCATGGTCGCCGCGATGCGCTCATAATACTCGACTAAGTCCCGCTTGGTGATTCCACCATTGGCAAAAAGCACCTTCTCGGCGTGTGTGATTTCAATGACCCTGCGACCTATGCGGACGGAACTTTCAGAGCGCGGACTCACAGCGGCCGCTCCCGCACGACCTCGTGAGGGTCCTTGTCCCGGCGAATACCTAGGAAACGGGGGTGGCGCAGCCGGCCGTCCCGGGTCCATTCTGTGAAGCTCACCTGCGCAACCAGCTTCGGTCTGACCCAATGCACCCCCTTGCCAGCCTTTATCTCTTCTGCGAACAGAGAATGCTTGATTTTCAATGCGGACAACTTTTTACCGAGGCCCATGAGAAGGCCGGTGTCGAAGCCGGTCCCCACCTTGCCCGCATAGTGCAGCCTACTCCCTTCGTAGTAGCCGAGCAACAAGGCACCGAAACCGACCCGAGCTCCCTTAGGGTCGGTGAAGCCGACGATGACGAACTCCTGCTCTTCCCAACATTTAAATTTCAGCCACTCACGTGAGCGCCCGGATACGTAAATGCTGTCGGCGCGCTTTGCGATAACGCCTTCTAAACCTTTGCGGCAAGCCTCTGCGTAGTAAGCTTCGCCGTCACGCTCTCGATGCTGCGCGTACCGCAGGGGATCACGAAACTCGAAGGCTTTCTTCAGGAGTCCTTTCCGATGCACGAGCGGCACCTCCCTAAGGTCATAACCGTTCAGGTACAGCAGGTCGAACAAATAGTAAAAAACCTCCACACCCACACGTCGCGCCTCGTCGGGATCGCGGAGTTGCATTCGGCGCTGCAACTCGGAGAAGCTTGTGACGTCACCTCTGAATGCAACAATCTCCCCATCAGCTATATAGCTCGCCCGCGCTTGGCTAGTGAGGGGCTCCACTAATTCGGGGTACGTTTCATTCAGCACTTTTCTGTTACGGGAAAGCAGGTGAGGATTCTTGTGATTACAAAAGATTAGACACCTCTCGCCATCCAACTTGGGCTCGAAAATCCAGTTCTCGCGTGAAAAGGGTTCATCCACCAGCGTTGCGAGCATCGGCGCGATCCAAGATGGCTGTGGAAGTTTGCGGGTACGTTGTCTTACATCCGCGGGGAGTTCGGCAATGGGATCTAGGGTACGCACTGTAGCGCTTCTGTAAGTTCTTTTCGGGTGGAGCGAGACGTGCACTGTATCCTAGCGCAGCCGCAGTTGGCGTAAACGGAGTCGAGATCACCACGGTTGGTTTTGGAGCATGGGCGGTCCTGCTGCGTACCCTGCCGTCTTCCGGTTCTCCATTTCGATGAGACTCGCACAGTCGAGCCGCTTGAGCGGAATGCCGAATGGGAGAAAGAAGAGGCTCCGGAAAGCTTCCCCTTCGCAATGTAGCGATGCCACGCTCACCGCAGCCCGCGTTGCTCTAGCCAGTCCGCCAGCAGATCGGGCCAAGTCGCGAGCTCCGGATCGTTCCTCGCCAGGCCGACTCCGTGCCCACCGTGTTCATAGATGTGCATTTCCGTGGGAACGCCTGCTGTGCGGAGTGCCTCATAAAAGAGCAGACTGTTCTGTACGGGAACAACGGGGTCATCGGAAGTATGAAACAGAAATGTCATGGGCGTATCCTTCGTGACGTGACGCTCATTAGAAAGCAACTCGACCAGCGCCGGATCTGGATTAAATCCCAGCAACGCATCACGCGAGCCACGGTGCAGATACGGTTCCTCGAACGTGATGACCGGATAAGCAAGGATCATGAAATCCGGCCGGCAACCGTGGTGTTCAATCGAGTCGCTGCTGTCCGGCTTCCCGTCATCAAAATGAGTTCCAGTGGATGAAGCAAGATGTCCGCCTGCCGAAAATCCCCACACACCGATCCTGTGCGGGTCGATCCCAAATTCGATGGAATGGGCCCGCACATACCGGATGGCCCGCTGTGCGTCCTCGAGTTCGATGGGATGGTGATACTTCGGCCCGAGGCGGTACCGAAGCACGAAAGCAGAAATGCCGTAGCTGTTCAGCCATGCGGCGATTTGTTGCCCCTCGTGATCAGTCGCTAGATGCACGTAGCCACCGCCCGGAATTATGAGAACCCCGGTGCGCACCTTTTGGTTGCCAGCGACCGGGTAGATCGTAAGCGCTGGTTTATCGGAATCCGTGTCGCCTTGGGCGCCAGGCGCACCATTAGGCCAAAGAAGGATTGTATGGGGAAGATTAGTCTGCCCGAATGTACTTCGAATGCAGAAAAGAACGGTGCATAAGACCCAAAATGGAAAACGACGGAATACAATCATGATCTATGTGCCTCGGTTCGAGGTATAACTGCCGTACCCGATACATAACCGTGAGTATATTTCTCACGGTCTGCAGCAGCACTTCTACTCGTGCGGCCCAACCGGCGAGTACTTATTACGTCGATTGCAGGTCCGGAAACGATGCTGCCGATGGTCTGTCGCCTTCAGCTGCCTGGAAATCTGTTGGCAAGGTATCGGATCATCGCTTTTTCCCGGGGGATTCAATAGCGTTCCGGCGCGGCTCGGTGTGCTCCGGCATGTTATGGCCGAAAGGATCGGGATCGGGCGTCGCGCCCATTCGAATTGATGCGTGGGGAACCGGGCCGCTGCCGAACATCCAAGCTATCGCCGGTGACGAGGCCGCATTTCGGTTGTCCAATCAGGAATATTGGAGCGTTGACCACGTGGACTTTTCTGGTGGGCAGCCCCACGGCGTCTTCATAGACGGAACAAGCGGGGTCTTGCACGGGATTCATCTGTCGGACTTGGTTGTTCACGATGTAACGGGTAAACCAAAAACTAAAGAGGGCGGGCTTGTGGTCATTGCACCGGGTAGTGGCGAGCAAAAATTTGATGACGTCGTCGTGGATGGAGTCACGGCTTACCACACCTCGCAATGGGCGGGGATTCTCGTCGGTGGAGTGAGGTTCGGCGTTCTGCCCGTAAGTGCGCGCAGCACAAACGTGATCGTGCGGAACTCGATCGTTCATGATCTGGCGGGCGATGGCATCGTACTCTTTCAAGTGAACAACGGAGTGATCGAGAACAGCGTTGCATGGCACACGGGAATGCAGGAGACGGAGACCATCGGCACGCCCAGCGCGATCTGGACCTGGATGTGCGCCGATTGCGCCATGCGCCGCAATGAAGCGTTCCTGACGGATAGTCCAGGCGTCGATGGTGGGGCGTTTGATATTGACTACAGCAATACGAACAACATCGTCGAAGGATGCTATGGGCATGACACGCAGGGCTACTGCGCTTCTATTTTCGGCGCAGGCCAAGTTACGGCGAATAGCACCATCAAGAACAATATCTGTGCGGATAACGGCCGCAGCCCCCGGCTGGCGCAACGCCAGGGCGCGATATTTCTCTCGACGTGGAATAATGGCAAGCTCAAGGGAGTACACATCTCAGGAAACAGGATTTTTTGGGCTCCGCCGCTTGCAACCGCGGCGGTTGTGAACACTGCTGATTTCGATGGCGCTGGAGTATTCGAGAAGAATACGATCGAGTCTTCATCGCCGTTCTTGATTCGCAGCAATTCTTCCCTCGTGTTCGACAATAATTCATACAATCATCCGACCAATAGAGTCGCTACAACGCGTGACGTCTCTCCAGGAAAAGAAATTCCGGCCCTGTCATTTCGCGATGCTGAAGGAAAGCCTGTGCCATCCGGGAGGCTTCCGCACAAATGGGTTCTGTTGGCTTTCGTTTCCACTGCGCCGGCAGACCACGATTCGCGCGGGCAGGTCGCGATCATCGAGAGCGCGCAACGGCAGTTTCATTCTGCGGGCCTCGAGGTCATCATCATTCCAGCGCAAGTTGCCGATGAGGAACACGCTCGCAACTTGCAATACGACTGGAACCTGGGCGCGATTCGGCTTCTGTTCGATGACGGGAGCGCAGCACGCGCATTGAACGTCCTGCATATGCCGGCGCTAGTACTCGTGAATCCGGGCCGAAAAATCGTCTGGCATCATGACGGCTTCACGCTGCCGGGCGAGCTGGGCCTGAAGCTGCGCTCTTTTCTCGGCAGACCTGATTATGCGCAAATGAGTCCTGAATGATGAAACAGTTGCTCCGTCTTCTTGTGGCCGCTACATGCGTCTGCGCCTTCGCAGGGGAAAAAGATCCTGATGCCGGATTCCGCATGTTGCCGGACCCTGTCGTCGTCTACAACAACTGGTCGGCGTACGACGAGCTTTCCGACAACGTGCAGCAAACCGAAAAGCTTGCAATGAAGGAGCTCGATGAACTCCTTCGTTTGCGCCGGGATGGGGTGCGATTCGATTACTACGTTATGGATGCGTTCTGGTTTGCGAAGGACGGCGGCTATCGTACCTGGCGCAAATCGACATGGCCCGAGGGGCCGAAGAGATGGTTGCAGCGTTGCCAAGAAAACGGAGTAAAACCGGGTTTGTGGTTTGGTACCAACCTGCTTGTGCAATTAGACCCGATACCCGAATGGGACGATTCTCTTAATCGAAAGCGCTCAGCGATGTGTCTGTACAAGGGCGGCTTTCTGCCCCACTTCATGCAGACGCTTCAGATGTGGTATAACCGCGGATTCCGCCTGTTCAAATTCGATTTCGTGGATTTTACTGCGGCGCCGCCCGACGTCGAGGCCTCTACGTCCGTTGAAGAGATCCGCGTGCGCAACGAAAACGCCTTCCGCGAAGCGCTCCGCAACTTCCGGAAGAAGAACCCGGGCGTAGTTCTAGTTGGCTTCAATGGTTTCGGCGGGGACATGGAGAGCACGGCTGGTCCGTTCCCATTCCACAATTCGATCGACTTGCGCTGGCTGACCGTGTTCGACTCGATTTACTCGGGTGACCCGCGACCCTCCGATGTGCCGATGATGAACTTCTGGCGATCGCAGGACGTTTACAGTGACCACATGGTGCGGCGCTTTGAGGACAGCGGCGTTCCGCTCGAACGGATCGACGCAACAAGCGTGATGTATGGAACGACGGGAACCGTCTATTACCGGCGGACAAACGCATGGAAGAGCGGCTTGCTCTTGATGCTCGCGCGCGGCGGTTGGGTGAACACAATACACGGAAATCTCGAGCTGATCGACGACAGCAAGGCTTCGTGGATGGCGCGGGTATTTCAGCTATATCTACGGATGCAGTCTTTGGGACGTCAAAAGACATTCGGAGGCATCCCGGGCGAGGTCGAGCCGTACGGTTTCGCTTCGCTCGATTCAGATGGAGCGCTATACACAGTGGTTAATCCGGCCGAGGCGGTGCGCAGTATCGAACTGCCGCGGCTGTCGCAAGAGCAGACGGAGGCCGGATCCCGAAGAATTTTATTTCGTGATGCAGGCTTCACACCGCAATTGTCCGGAAACTCAATCACGCTCGGTGCCGAGCAGATGGCCGTAATCGGGTTCGGAAAGTATGCCCGCGCGGAATTCGATTTGGGCATCGAGAACGAGGTGGTGATTCCGCAGTCCATCGAGCCGATTCCCGCTTCATTCGAGCCACGAGGACGCAATATCGTGGAGGGATCGATTACGCCCCCGTCCGGTGGCCGCTTGCGCATCGTATTGCAGCAGCGCACGCCTGAAGGCGATATTCGGAGAACTTGGGCCGGTGGGCCGCCGAAAGGTAAGAATATGGGCGAGATGCTGAAAATCGAGGCCCTGCAACCAGGGCGACCAATTCCCGTGCGAATCAATTATGACAAAGTGATCTGGAGCGGGCTTTCGTGGGGGGTCGGTGAAGTCGAGCAGTTCGCACCGGGAGAACCGATTGTCATTCGCTGCACGTCGGCGGAAAAGGATGACGTGAAGCTTGATGTGAAGGTCTATCAGGTTCGATATCGTTGAGGCGCTGATCTCGGCAAATTTTGCTTGACAACTTCGGCTTTTCCAAGCAAAAATCTTGGCGCAGCCTGGAGGGGAAATCGTACTTTAACCCTGCTTCAGGCCCCGAGGAGAAGGTGGGATGCGGAAAAAGATTGCGTTATGTGTTTGCCAGTTCGCATTGCTGGTTTTACTCGATGCGAGGACGGTTTACGGACAGGGGCAAGGAAATCGCGCGGCAATTACGGGAACGGTAACGGACGCGAGCGGCGCGCGAGTACCGGAGCTCGAGGTCACAGCCACAAATATTGCCACGGGAGAGATAAGCCGCGCGCTCACAAATAACGACGGCATTTACACAATTCTCAACCTCTTCCCCGGAAAGTATTCACTTCATTTTGCAAAGGCTGGTTTTCAGCCGATTGATGTTCCCGGCATTACGCTCGAATCCACTCAAGTGGCCAAATTCGATGAGGCGCTGGCGGTCGGTTCCAATAAGCAAACCGTGACGGTTACGGCGGAAGCGCCTATTCTCGACAGCGAGAGAGCCACCATCGGAACGCATCTCTCGGGTGAGGTGATTACGGACCTGCCGCTGAATATCAATGGAGGCCGGGATATCGAACAGTTCGCGTATGCTCTCACACCGGGTTACTCTGCAACGAGCAGTACATATGAAGCTGTGATCAATGGCACGCAAATCTTCACGAAGGACTTTACAGTTGACGGCACGTCCGGGACTGCCACCATTCAGGGCGATTCGGTTGAAATCGGTCCCACTATGGAAGCGCTGCAGGAAGTTGAGTCGCAAACCAGCGGTCTACAGGCGCAGAACGGGATCACGAATGGCGGCGTAGTGATGTTCAACCTGAAATCGGGGACGAATCAGTTTCATGGCACCGCATTTGATTACGGCCACAACGAAGTCTTGAATGCCCGAACCTGGGGGGACCCTGTGAAAGCGAAGTCGCGCTTCTGGGATTACGGCTTCAGCGCCGGTGGACCGATTCGCAAAAATAAAACGTTCATCTTTGGCGCCTTCGAGCGCTACCAGCAGCACGACTACACGCTCGGCGGCTTGGGGAACACAACGGGGGCAGCCAGCGTGCCCACGCCCGAGTTTCTAACAGGCGATTTCAGCGCGCTCCTCAATACAAGCCAAGTGTTGGGTACGGACGTTCACGGCAGCCCGATCTACAGCGGAGCGATCTTCAATCCGAATGACCCGGGAGCCGTTTTCGTGGGCAACAAGATACCGCAGACAATGTTCAGCTCGGTATCTCAGAAGATCCTAGCGATTTATCAAAAAGATTATGCTCCGCAGTCGAGCGCCATCAGCGGAAATGAACGGATTCCCGCTAACGGCACTCCGTCGCAGACACCGAACCAGTTTGTCGTGAAACTCGACCATAACCTGACAGATCGCAATCACCTTTCCGGCTCCTGGGTCTACGATCATCGGCCGCGCCTCAACGATGACTGTGGCGGCGTTTGGCAGCTCGGGAGTACGGATGGCGGACCTCTAGCCTGCGCTCGCGATCAACGCACCGTTTCCAACGAATTTCGCGCCAGCGATTCCTTCACCATCACGCCAAATCTGCTGAACGTGTTCAATGCAACCTACAATCGCTACTGGAATGGCTCGGTTCCCGCCGAGACAGGAACAAACTGGCTTTCTCAGCTTGGTCTTGGCAATACGGGTGTGGACAATTTTCCAGCGATCAATTTCGGCTCGACCGTCAACGGTTTTGGCACTACGAGCATCGGAAACACCTGGCAAGGTTATTACATCGGCAGCACGTTCATTTATGGCGACAATCTCTCCTGGACAAAAGGCCAGCACACGTTCACGTTTGGGGGCGAGTTCCGGGCGATGCAGATCAGCAGTAACGCGGGATCCGGGGCACTCAGTCTGAATCTTTCCAATAACACGACCGGAGCGCCGAACGCGAACTTCGCCAATCAGGTTGGGTTCGGATTTGCGAGCTTTCTGCTAGGCGACGTACAATCGGCCAGCGAAAGCACGCCATTGAATTTGTATGGGCGGCGCAAAGCGATGGATCTTTTTGCGCAGGATAACTGGAAGGTGACGCCCAAGCTCACCTTGAATCTGGGCCTCAGGTGGGACGCAACCTTCCGGTTTCACGAGAAATATGGCCACTGGGCGAATTTCGATTTGAACACGATTGACCCCAATCTGGGCATACCCGGCGCAGTCGTCTATGCAAAAGGCGGCAGCGACAGCTTTGAGAAAAACCAGGATTGGCATAATTTCGGTCCGCAGATCGGCATTGCATACAACCCATGGAAAAGGGTCGTGTTCCGCGGGTCTTTTGGGATACTGTATGTGCCAATCGGCATTCAGTATTACGAAGGCGTACCGTACGGCTTCGCTCCCGGATTCCGCGGAACGAACGTCGCACCTGCACCATTTAATTGGGACAACGGCTATCCGGGCGTATTCATGCCAGGCGTTAAATCCACCACTCTGCCGACTAACGTGTTAGGTGTGACAGTCGACCCGAACGCCCTGCTTGCCGGTTACACGGATAACTGGAATCTCGGCGTGCAGTATGAGCTGACTCCGTCCACACGCATCGAGGTGAGTTACATCGGCAACCGAGGGCACCACTTACAAGACAGCGGTCTTCAGAACAATCAGGCGAGCGCACAACGGTTCTTCCCTTTGGCGCAGTCCGGGAACGGGTTTAATTATGTATGCAGTGCAAAGGATGCTGCGGCAAATGGCGTTCCTTACCCATACTCTGGTTTCTGCGCGCCTGCCTTCGCCGCCATTGCACCATTTCCACAACTTGCCGCTGCGGCAACCACTTACTGGTTCTATCCGACGTTGTTCTACGTCGGCCTGCCGCTCGGGCAATCCTATTACGACTCAATGGTCGTGCAATTGGTGAAGCGGTTATCCAGTGGACTCACGCTGGATTTCAGCTACACGCTTTCGCGGCAGGAAGGAGATACCGTCAACAACTTTGGTGACAGCTATGATACGGCCGGAATCCAGGACTTCGCAAATCTGACGGAAGCTGCCCACACGCTATCGCCTTACGATCAGAAACACGTTGTGAAGGGCGCCGTGACCTATGAGTTTCCCTTCGGTCGTGGACGGGCGTTGCTTTCCAATCAAAATCGATTCATCAATGGCTTGATCAGCGGATGGCGAGTCTCTGGTCTCGTGCGATACGCCTCCGGAAAACCGTTGACGTTTTACTCCAGTAATTACTACGATTATCCGGCGTGGGCCGCTACTTATGTCAATTACAATCTGGCCGGTTACCGTGGGAGCCAGTTTCTTTCAGGGAACTTCATCCCCCCCACCGATGCGAATCCTGCGCCTGCCGGGGACTTGTATTTTCCCGGGTCCGTGGCCGTTAACCCGCCCTATGGCCAGCTTGGGACCGGGCCGGCCCGTATCGATGCGTTGCGGACGTTTGGGCTGAAAAGTGAGGACGCAAGTCTGTTGAAGAACACCTACTTCGGTCCCGAAGGCAAATATAAATTTCAACTTCGAGTTGAGTTCTATAACATCTTCAATCGACACACGTTCGCCGATCCCGATACAGCTCTTAACAGCCCCACTTACGGGTACGTTACGGGTGTCAATTCGCTGCCGCGGCAGGGTCAGTTTGGCGTGCGTTTCGAGTGGTAATCACTCAGACCAGACCACAATACTTCGCGTGAACGCAGGAACATTCACGATCAGCTTGTTTCCGAGGGTGCGAGCAGCGAGCTCGATCCGGTCGCCGAGGTAGGGTAAAGCATAAACATGCGCTGCGGCCGCGGCCGGGAACTCGATCACTGTTCTGCTCTCGGGCTGCGGCGCAAGATTTTGCTTCGCCATGATTCCTTTGAAATTGCTCAAGAAAACGTGTAGCTTGCCATCGACATTTGCGATTTGTGAGATCACGAACGGCGAAGCAGTGATTGATACTGCGCGCCCTGCATCCAAATTTTGGAGCACAGAGTGGTTGAACTGGGCCAACGGCTCCTCGATTTTCGGGATCGATGAAGATGCGTTTGCCGCTGCAGATGCGTAGGTGTTGATCAACGTCTGCTCAAAGGTAACTCCGAAATCGGGATACGGCCCCGCAGGCGTAAGCTGCCGCAGTGGGTTTGCAAAACGCCGTTCCCCATCTATACGGAGATCTCCGCTCTTTCCTGTGAAGATCAGTTGACGGCCGTGGGACATGAAATCCTGGAACGTGGTTAGTTCATCATCATCAACACAGCGGACCTCAGGCAGAATCAGAATTCGCCCGCCAAACTGAGCCAGCGTGCGGGGTGTCACGATTTCAAATTCGCGATGCGATAGAAGAAGCAAACTCATCGTTCCTTTAAAGGACCGAATGAATTCGTCGGGGAAGTAGTTGCGTGTGCGCGGCGAGAAATAAACGCCAATAGGATCGACAGGCTCACGCTGATCGTAAAACGTGTGCTCATGCTTTCGAATCCAATCGAAAACTTCAGTCCGGACAGCTAAGTCATTCGATCCCGACATCACGTGGCCTTGCGCATCCCAGGAGTTTGCTCCCGCCGTGAGTTGCACGGCAAAAAGCGTCTTCATCGCTTCCGGAATACTGACGCCTTTCTCTCCGTCCCACGAATAATTGAGCATCCAGGTCGCCTTGTTGCCGGCGAAAGCTCGAAAGGCGAACATGCCAATCATTTGATCCAGCCAATCGAAAGCCGATTTGGACGCAGCCATATCAGGCCCCATGCCCTGGTACTCATGAGCTATAACGTCTACGACCTGATAGAGCTGGTAAACGTCCGCGCCAACTCTCGGTGCTGTCTCTTCGATTCCCGGGTAGATTTCGGCGATAGTCAAACAGTGCGGGTTGATTGCTTTCGCGTTGGTGTCGATCTCCTTCATGAATTGCGTCAAAGCTTGAATGCGAAAGTCGATCCAGCGGCGAAAATGCGGGTCGGCGATATTGTTCAAGCTGATGTCGTGGCGGGCGTCTAAGCCTGTCTCCTTGCGAAATGCCGCCACAGTGAAGTCGTCAAAGCTGGCCCAAGTTTTCTCCCATCCTTCAAAGTGAGTCATCCAGTAAGGTATGTCCACATAGATGCCGTCAATTCCTGTTGCTGCAATCTGCCGGACAAGGCTCATGTAGCGCGTGCGCCATTGCGGTGGAAATGGCGATACCCAAACGTCCTCATCGCCGGGGCGGATCCAGAAAGCAGTACCACCACCGAAGATTGCAGGCGTTCCATTAATCTGGCGCTGGACCCAGGAGGGATGGTCTTTAAAAAAGGAGTGCGCGGTTTTGTCCGCGTTTGCCGTTATACATTCCAGACCCGCAATGTAGACGAAAGTTTTATTGCCTGCCTTGTGGGCCGCTTCAGCTGCGGCCCGGATTGCGTTCAGCTTCTCGGTGGGATCAAGAAAACTTTCGTAACGGCCTGGAATGTCGTTGTCCACCTCGATTCCGAAGACGTTGCTCTTCTCCGATTCCGAAACGATCGCCGGAACGTTATTCCGATTCAGGCCATGTCCGGCAATGCGCACATAGTGCGTCCAATCGCTGCCGTGGTTCGACGTCTCGGCACTGAATGCCGTACCCAAAAAGAGCGAGGTGAGTGCAAGAGTGAGATATGCGTGCAAGATACTTGCGGATTTAGAATTCCGCCCGAGCTACGATTTGGATGCGCCTGGGAGTAAAACCCGGCGCCAATGAATTCACATTCCCAAACAGCGGATCCCCATACGCGTTGTTTGGTAGCCCAAAACGAGTTCTGTTGAAGACATTGAATCCTTCGAAGCGGAATTGCAGGCGCACGTCTTCCCGAATTGAGAATTCTTTTCTGAGGGCCGCATCAACGTTCCGGATACCATCCAACCGAAGATTGTCGAAGTATCGCGGCGCATTTCCAAGCTGCTGATCTCCGGGGTCGGCGAAACAGTTCACGTTGAAAAACGGCGCCCCAGTGGCTGCTGCCTGATGATAGCTGATCCCTGTTCCAGGATTCGAGCAAGTGACGTTAGGGCGTTGGGTCCCGTCTGCCAATCGAGGCAGGCTCATCCCAATCGGAATGGGTTGACCGCTCTGGATGGTAAATGTTGTCGCGATTGACCAGCCCCCGATCACACCATCAAGAATCGGGTTCATGTGGCTGCCGAAGCGGAGCCCCCGCCCTACTGGAAGAGCAACCGTAGCGACACCGGCGAGCCGATGGGGCGTGTCGTTCGCGCTAATCCCATATTCACCCTGAAGCCGATCCAGCGCTTGTGGGGCACCATAACTGTAATAGCCGATCCAACTGTTCGCTCCCGAGGAGCTGTCGTCCGTCAAATGCGAGAACGTGTAGCTCCCTTCGAACGTGAGGATTTTCCCTGCTGTTTTGGCGAACGTAAGTTGGAGAGAGTCATAGCGCGAAGTAGCCGCAAGAAGAGGCAAACCATCGAATTCTCCATCAAATTGCGGATAAGGGCGAAGAAGGTTCAGCAGCGGGATGGTCGGATTGTTATAAATCGAATCGGGTTCGTGAAAAATGGCGTTCGGGCCTGAGAACAGCGGCAGAAAGGGATTGGCAACCAGCGAACTTAGCTGGTCACTCGTGTACTGGCTGCGAATATCCGAAGAGATGAAATTCCGATTCCGAGTGAAGCTCCAGCTGCCCCAGGGTAAATGCGTGCTGCGGTTTGCAGAGTAATCCGCGGTGACCACGATATTACTCGGCAGTAAACGCTGGACACCAAAGCTCCATTGATAAATTTCCGCGTTTCGATCTGTTTGGTCGCTGAGATCGCTATCGTTCGTGAGTCCCCACAGCGCAAGCGGACCATAGGTCCTGCCCTGAGGCCCAGCAAGACCTGTTGGAAACGGATTTTCTAGTGTCGCGTACTGGGTCTGATAGCCGTTGAGCGAAAAGCGAATCGGTTCGGATTTCGAGAATGCCGGGCCCGCGTATTGGTAGTTCGTAGCGATGTTCATGCCGTAGTAGATTCCGCCGCCACCGCGAATCACGGTCTTTGGAGTTAGGGCGTACGCAAACCCAAGACGTGGGGCGAAGTTGTTACGGTCTGTCGCGATGCTGCGCTGGCTCGGACTGGCGAAAACTGTAGTGCCGGGCAAGGGACCCGAAGTAAGGGAAAGACCCGGAACCACCACTCCGCTGCTTGCGGTGAAGTCGCTGAATTGCGTCCGATTGTAGCGTTCTGTGTATGGATTGCTCCACTCGTAACGCAATCCCAGATTGACCGTCAGCTTGCGTGAGATCTTCCAGTCATCTTGAACATAAAAACCGGTTTCAACGGACTTGTCCGCAACGCGCGGACGAATGGTGATGATTGAGTTGTTATCACCATATCCGAGGAGCAGGCTGGCGATTGGATTGCCTTGCGTTACGTCTCCTGCCAGGGGATCGTTCGCGGTGGTGCTCTGCGAGAAGTGGAAGGTGCCGGTCGCGGAATCAGGTTGCCCAAAATTATTGTAGAAAAGCCTTTGCTCACCGCCAAATTTGAACGAGTGCGCTCCGTGAATCCAGCTCACAGATCCGGAATAGGTGTACAAAGTGTGAGCGAAGGACGTATCGACACAGCACTGAGTGAACAAGCCGGTATACGGGCCGTCATCCATCGTGATGGAGGGCATGCGGTAGAGCCCATTTGCGACCAGCACAGTCGGAAAACCGACTGAGCGAAGGTCTGGATAATCGGAAAACCCCGGTGCAATGGCGAGATCGAGACCGGCGCGCAAGTCCAGCAGAAGCGTGGGGCGAATGGTCCACGTATAGTCCGTTGCGACGTTATGGACGGTGGTTCGAAAGTGAACGCCATCGTTGAAAGTGCTGCTGCCCAGCACGGTAGGTGTGTCGTTACTGTTTTGAAGCCGGCTATACCGAACGGATAAGTGCTGATCCGAAGTAAGTTGCTGATCGACTTTCGCGTCCAGTTGATAACCCGCAGTGGTGCTCAAGACATTCGTGAGGAAATTATTAGTTTGGAGAAGAGGATCGCCAGGAAGGTTTGGCGCCGGATACAGAGCCGCAACCTTCATCCCGATGGGATCCAGCCTTGTTTTCGGGATAATGTTGCCCGGAAAAGCGGTGCGCGAGCCAGGCAGTCCGGAGTTCGGATCGTAGATTATGTTAGGAACTGGGTTGCCATTTGGGTCGGTATAGTACGCCTGTGAGAAATCGCCTTGCCTTTCAGCTAGCGTTGGCACGGTTGTAGCGATCTGAACGGGTGAAGAGTCTGTCAGCCTCTCGAAATCGAAAAGAAAAAACGTCTTCTCTTTCTTAATCGGACCATTCAGCATGAACCCGTATTGGTCATGACGGTGATCGGCTCGTGGCAGGCCTGCGGCGTTGCTGAAAAAGTCGTTCGCGTCCAAGCTTGAGCGCTGCCCGAACCACCAGCCGCTCCCGTGAAATTTGTTGCCGCCCTGCTTCATCAGCACATTCAGGACAGTTCCGCCATTGTTACCGAATTCAGCGGAAAAGCTGTTGTTGGACACCTTGAATTCCTGGATGACTTCGACCGACGGCTGATAGTAGACGTTACTGTTTCCACCTTCTCCTTGCTCGGGCGCGCTCGTGGGAGCTCCATCCAACCGCACTTCTGCAGTGGCATTCCGCTGCCCATTCGAAATGAAATTGGTGCCCGAAGGATAGCTATCGGCGATACCGGAGCCGGGCGATTCAGTGACTCCACCCGAAAGAAAGACGAGGCCGAAATAACTGCGCCCATAAAGCGGAATCTCGCGAGTGGTATTCCCTGAGACCGTAGTTCCCAAAGTCGCACTTCCGGTATCGAGGAGCGGCGCGGACTCGGCGACGCTAACTGAGGAGGAGACGGTACCGATCTGAAGGGCGATATTGATTACGGCTTGCTGGCTAACAGCAAGGACGATATCCTTCGATTCCGCACGTCGAAACCCGGAGCTTTCCACGAATAAGTCATACTTATCCGGCCGCAGCCCATTAAAGGTGTAGATTCCCTTCTCATTCGTTTTTGTAGTCAGAGGTACGCTGGTCGAGGTGTTGACCAGCGTGACATTTGCGCCAATAACCAGAGCTCCACTCGGATCCGTGACGGTTCCCCTAATTTGTGCTTCATATCCGGATTGAGCATTCAGATTCAGTGCCGCAATCAACAACAGCGTAGACGCAAGGAAAGTGAGTCGGCGGAACATAGGTTCCATTATCTGTCTCCCTAAAACGAGCTGCAACCAGCTTTCCGGAAGAACTCGCACCGACCGAGGCTAAGCTCGAAGCGCCAGAATAAGGTTCACTTTCCCGTATAGCTGACTCGCCAAATCGATTTTGAGCCGTCGTCGGTTACAAGCAACGACCCATCCGGGGCAACCGTTACGCCCACCGGGCGGCCCCACACTTGACCATCGCGTGTAACAAATCCAGTCACGAAGTCCTCATATTCGCCCGTGGCTTTGTGATCCTTCAGTGGTACGCGAATCACCTCATAACCGGCACGGTCCGACTTGTTCCAGGATCCATGCTCGGATGCGAAGACATCGCCCTTGTAATCTGCCGGAAATTGGTTGCCTTCGTAAAACGTCATCTCGAGCGATGCATTATGTGGCTGCAGCAATACGTCAGGAACGATCACCTTGTTTTTCAATTCAGGATGCTTCCCTGGGAGCCGCGGGTCCTGATGATCTCCCATGTAGTACCAGGGCCATCCGTAGAATCCGCCTTCCTGCA
Organism: uncultured Acidobacteriaceae bacterium; assembly: GCA_963771565.1. Taxonomy (GTDB): domain Bacteria; phylum Acidobacteriota; class Terriglobia; order Bryobacterales; family Bryobacteraceae; genus Bog-105. The sequence continues at coordinate 121,228 of CAVYUB010000010.1, read as the reverse complement.
CATGCGTGATGTAGTCGGGCACCAGATTGTCGCCCAGCGCGTCCCGCTCATTAACCGAACACCAAAGTTCGCCCGTTTCAGGCTGAATTGCAATGCCCACCGGGTTGCGAATGCCTGCCCCATAGATTTTCACGAACTTCCCTTCGGGAGTGTATTCGAGGATGTTAGCGCGGTTATGTTCTCTTGCATGAGTGTCGGGATCGTCAACATTGGATCGCGATCCCACTGACAAGAACAGTCTCTTTCCGTCTTGCGAAAAGGCCACATCGCGAGTTGAGTGGCCACCGGTCGGAATCCCAGTGATCAGAGTTTCTGCGCTGCCGGTCGCCTTCAAATCGCCGCTCTTGTACGGGAACCGAACTAGCGAATCTGTGTTGGCGACGTAAACCCAACTCGGGTTATTGCCAAGAGGGTAAAACGCGATACCGAAGGGCTGATGCAGACCCGTAGCAAATATCGAGGTTTGTTGAGGCTTACTATCGCTCGTAATACCGCGAAAAATTCTGATCTTGCCGGTTTCCGTCTCCGCGAGAAACATATCTCCATTCGGAGCTGTCCGGATCTCTCGCGGGTAGTCGAGCCCGCTTGCGTATAGATCGACCTTGAAACCTGCCGGCGCTTTGGGCCAAGCATCCGACGGCCTAGGTACGACAGTGGGCGGATTTCCGGCGGATTTGGTCGCATACGGTTGCGGCAAGTCAGCTACTGTGATCTTTCGGACAACCCCCGGCGCTTCTTTTTTGTAATCTGTGAAGGCAGCTTGCCCGGTCAAGATGGGTCCCGTAACGTCGCCGAAAGCTCTCAACAGGAATGGAACTGCGGCGATGATCGCGAAAGTCAGTAACAAGAACAAAACGGCTTTCTTCATAGCAGGTTTTAGAGTTTGATAAAAATCCTTTGTTTATAGAGCCAGTAACACAGATACCACATGACCAGCAATACGGCAGTCGATTGCGCAACCGGCGCAAACGTGCCTAAAAAGCTGAAGTGGAACGTGAACACTCCCACGGCGCGATCCAGCCAGCGATGAAGCAATTCTGATAGCGAGTAAATGAAAATTGAGTTCATTCCGACGACGACCAGCGGGAATGCGGCGCGGTGCCAGCCGCGCACTTCGATCAGCCAGTAGAAACCAATCAGCATGAACAGCACCCACCCCAGGCTATAGAAGATGAACGAGGGTGTACAAAGCTGTTTGATCATCGGAATCCATGGCCGCAGTGTCAACCCCAGAATGAACGCTAGCGCCATCCCCGCAGCAAGGACGCGCAGCTTCTCCGTGTGAGAACGCGTCGTGATAAACAGCCGGCCTATCCACACGCCAGACAAAGTCCAGACTGTACTCGGAATAAAGTTAAGCGTCGAATATGCCGGGTCGTAGTCATAGTGAAAAATTGCTCGATCGACTACCAGTCCAACGCTATTAGTCTTTGAGAACGGGCCATCCGGTCCCGGAAAAATAAACAGCAGAGCCGTCCAGAACGCAAGCAGGCCAGCAGCCGCCACGATCTGGTACCGCCACTTCCAGCGCATAATCAAAAAGCTCAGTAAATATGTGAAGGCAATCTGTGACAGTACGTTGATCAGTTGCGGCGTGATCCGGCCCCGGCCCACCCAAATTATGATTTGACTGAGGATGATGAGGCGCGCGCAGCGTATGAGTACATGCCGCAGGTTGTCACCCCAAGTCGCCCCGTTCTCGATGCGACGCGCCATGGCGAACGGCATCGCGACACCGACCATGAACATGAAGGCGGGTTGGATCATATCCCAGAACACCGCCCCTTGCCAGGGCACATGATCGAACCAGCTCGCCACGCGGCCCCATCCCGGATCATTCTTCAGAGCTGCGAATCCAAACCCCTCTGACGCGAGAACCAACATGATGAATCCGCGGTATGCGTCAAGCGCGACATATCGGCGCAACCCGGTCTTCTTTTGACTCAGATCCGCCGAGACCGCCGCTTGCGCTGTCGACATAACTCGCTTCTCAAATCGTTACATGTAGGAGCCGCGCAGCGTTCGCGGAATAGACCTTCTGCAAGATTCCTTCCGGCAGGTTGATGCCGTAGATCCGCCAGCGGCCCTGTGGAGGCACTTTGGCGGGCGCGTAGTCGAAGTACTCGTCGTCGGTTTCAAGAAACCGAAAGTAAATCTCGTACAGTTTGTCGTTATAGATCTGCTGCGGAAACTGTTCGGCATTCGGGGTTGCATCCGTGCCGAATAAAATTCGATCTTGATATTTTTCGAAAAATTTGCGCGCCGTCCGTGGTTGGCGGCCCAGCTCGCCGATACGCGCGGCAATGTCGACGGACATGTTCGGAAAACGATCGAGATTCTCGGATACGTTTTCCAGGTCTTCGGCGAAGTTGCCCACGTGCAATGCGATGAACTGCGTGTTCGGGTGGCGGGCGAATACATGATTCCGCGCTTCCAGGATTTCCTCGTTACTCGGAAAATCGTGATCATAAAACGACCAGTCAGGATGGTTATTTAGCTCTTCGTAACGCTCGTTGAACCGGTCAGTGGGCGTGAAAAAGGCGATCGGGTCGGATACGTGAATCGCAACAGGAATCCCAAGCTGGCCGCACGTGTCCCACATAGGATCGAAGCGCGTATCGTCCACTTTCACCAGCTTGCCGCTTGTGATGTTATCGCGCAGATACAGGCCGAGCGTTTTCAAAATTTTCAGACCTTTCGCGCCCGCGGAATGAGCGTCAGCGATGGCCTGCGATTGCAGTTTTGGATAATCGGGTTCGAGAAAGCGGTTGTAGGACGGCTCCGTAAACGTGTAAAACCGGCCGGGATGGGCCTTATCAAACTTCTGAACCGATTCAACCAGGCCATCGCCGAAACCGCCCGTTAGGTTGGTGAGCGCACGGATATTGCGCCTTTCCATTACCGGCAATAAGGATTCCGGAGAGGCAAGAAAGTGGCGCCCAGCCCCAAGCGATACTCCATTTTCAGCCTTGCTCGAAAAAGACAAATGCGTATGAATGTCGATCAGTGGATAACGGGCGCGTTCCACCCGCGTCTCCTTGACGTGAAGCATACTCCGCGGCTCATATTGCGATAGGTCAAGCGGTTTCGGATGTGGTTTTGCGTGCTCTTGCGCTTCTGCATTCCCGCCCAGTACATCAGCGCACACAGCGCCCGCGCTCAGCCCTGCCAGCCATTGCCGCCGGTCAATACTCATTTGACTTCCTTTGCTTCCTCCGATATTCTTCGACTACTTTGCACATTCGTAACCTTGTCAATTCCTCAATCGCGTTTCATTTTATCGTTGGCACTCTGTTTTCCGCCGCTCTACCAAAACCCGCAACAGTGATTGTGCGTCCAGTCGAAACTCACGATGTCTTGATAAATCCGGGCACGGGCATCCAGACCTTTCAACGTTACAACGGCGATGCTCTGAATTCTGGCGTCGAGTGGTCCGAAGAGGGGCCAGTGCAGCCACCTGTTGCGCCTCCCAACAACCCGGATTTTCCAGCATCAACCGTCGCCTATTGCCGATGGCACTGGGCAACCCTCGAACCCGAGCAGGGAAAAGTTCGATGGGAGATTATCGATCTCGCCCTTCAGCAGGCGAGACTGCATGGACAGCGCCTGATGATTCGGCTGATGCCCTACGATCCCAAGCATCCCTTGCCGGATTGGTATAGGAAATCAGGTGCACGGCGCGCCAACAACGATTCATCAAAGGATGGCAAGATTTGGCAGCCCGACTTCAGCGATCCTTTGTATTTCAAATACTGGAGCACCGTAGTCATCGAAGCGGGTAAGCGCTACGACGGACATCCCGATCTCGACAGCGTCGACATTTCCACGGTCGGCTACTGGGGCGAGGGCTGGAGCGATTACATGCCTGAGTTTTCGGTTCAACGCAAGCTGATCGACGTCTACTTGAAAGCCTTTCGAAAGACGCCGCTGTTAATGAATTTCGATGAGCCGGAAGCGCTCGAGTATGGAACATCGCATGGCGCTGGTTGGCGATTTGATTGCCTCGGCGATCTCAGAAAACCATGGGCGCATATGCTGGATTTCTATCCCGAACAGATCGCGAGAACGCATATTCAGGACGTCTGGAGAAACGCGCCGGTCTCCATGGAGACGTGTGGCGTTCCCGAATCCTGGTTTCGCCACGAATGGGATGTGAAGTACATTCTCAGTGAAGCCCTGCGCTGGCACGTGAGTACGCTGAACGTGAAATCAAGCCCTATTCCGGTCCCCTGGAAAAACGATTTCGACGATTTCGAACGTAAGATGGGTTATCGCTTCGCGCTGCGCCGCGCCGAGTGGCAGCAAGAGGTGCATGCCGGCCAGGCAATCGGGCTCACGACATGGTGGGTGAACGAAGGTGTCGCTCCGATTTACCGGCCGTTTGTTCTAGCTTTCCGGTTCAGTGCGCCTTCGCATGCTGCGATCGTGCGAACTGGCGCGGATGTTCGCAAGTGGCTGCCCGGAGATGCCGTTTTCGAGGACCCGCTATTCGCGCCTGACGACCTTCCGGCCGGAGATTATGAATTGAGTGTGGCATTGCTCGACCCGCTCACTCTTCAGCCCGCTATCCAACTCGCCATAGAGGGACGGGAAAGCGACGGGTGGTACAAATTGGGCAAAATCCGCGTAAGTCGCTAATAGATCAACTTGGAAGTGGATGTACTGTGAGCCACTGCATGACTTGATCGGCGCTCTCGTTCGGCGGGAAAACTGGATAAATGACGTGCTCGATTCGCCCGTCTCGAACAATCAACGTCAGGCGCTTCATGAGGCGCATTCCGTCCACCTCGAACGTTGGCAGACGCAGTGCGTCGCATAACTTAAATTCCGCGTCGCTCAGGATTTCGAATGGCAGATGCAGCCGCTCAGCCATCTCACGCTGATATTCAGTGGTTTGCGTACTAACACCGACTACCTCGGCCTTTAATTCCAACACTTCCCGATGATGATCCCGGAAGCTGCACGTTTGCGGAGTGCAGCCACGCGCACCAGGGATCGTGTCCCATCCTTCAGGCAACGGCTTTCCCGGAACTCCGGTCATCGGATAGCAGTAGAGCACGCTTCTTGGTCCAGTCAGATTCGAAACGTCGATGATCCGGCCCATCGTTGATGGTAGAGAGACTTTCGGCATCGGCATGCCCTCCAGATGGTCTGCCAACCCGTCATCGACAGGTCGAGGCAAATTGGCCGGAAGAGGAAAGTCTGTGGGTCTGTCGGCCCGTCGCGTATTAGAAGGCATATCTACACTCCCTTCAGCCAGCCTGCGTCACCGGCTTTTTTCAGGGTTATGGGCAATGATCCGTCACGGTTAAGAGGCTGCGCGCAGGCCCACTGTACAGGCCGGCGCACACCGCCCTTCGTCTCCACCTCAGCCGTTAGCTTGAGGTCCGCGGCGTCCATTTCTCGCGGGAGCAGAAACGAAGCCTGTCGAACTTTCCCGCCGTGCGGATGGCCACCATCCAGCGACCCGCTCTGCCGGAATTTGCCATCAGCACTCTCCAATGTCAGCCGGAGTACGCCCGGTATCGCAGCCACTCCGTCGTTTGCCACCGCTATGATTAGCTCGAAAGTGCCCAGCCGCTTGCGCTGCCAGATCCAGGCGGGACGCACACGGTATCCCATCCTTCTCTGCAGTGTGCGGAAGCCTTCGGGATAACGCTCGTTATATCTCGCCAGGTTTTCCGCCTCGGTCCAAAGCGACCAATAATTTGCGCCGAGATCCAACACATGCAGCATGGCGTTCTCGCGAAGATTCACTCCAGCAGCATCCACCGGAATTCGTTTTATATCGTAGTCCCGGAGATACCCGTCTTCCATGATCACGGGCAGCCACGCGGGCCGGTTAGCGAGTTCCTCGATTTGAATTGGCTCCTCATTGATAATGCTGTCGGAGCGCAGCCAGCATCCTGAGCGCACCGCGAGATCGAGTACTTCGCTGTTGCCCACCTGGCTGATATCCGGCTGTGTGTTGACGGCCAGCGGAGTTCGCTTCCATACATCGAGCTGTAACCTGGTCATCTTGAGAAAAGTCTTTTCCGCAGTCAAAAAATCCGGGAACGGGTTCGGCAAATTGCTTGTGTGCCCCTCGCCCCAAAACCCGTACTGCATCAGGTCCATCCATTCTAAGAGAGGCTCAGTGTCGAAGCGCGCAGCTAAAAGCTCATTCAATTCACGAAAGGCGCTCTGGAATGCCGGGTGATCGTAGCGTGGTTCCACGAACTCGACCTCGTGTCCGTGCCTTCGCATCTTACCGATTTTTGCTAGTGGCACTTTGTCCCGCAGAAATGCCGGGAGCGCAATCTCTTGTGGCTGGAACTCGGGATTCGAGAGCTGAATGCGAAACGCGAAGCGCAGCCCGTGACGCTTGGCGGCATCCAGGGTGAGATCCCAAACGGGATGCAGATCCAGCCGCCCAGGCTTCGATTGCACATTGCGCCAGTCGAAACGGATATACAGCACGTCCACAAATGGCAGGCTCGCCAGGTCTTCGACCGCTTGTTGCAGGGTTTGCACTCCTTTGCGTGCGAGAATCGAAGGGCCGTTTTCTTCCCACGTGTATCCCACTAACCCGAGCCCATAGTTTCGAATGTGCGCGCTCGATGGCGTCGTCGTGATCAAAGTTCGCCAGCCTGCATCCTGATCGATATCGAAAGGACCCTGATCCAGACGATCGGGCGCGCTGGGAAAACAGCCGAAATCATACGCGTCCCAGCGATGGGCCGGAACGCTGGTCGCGGCTGCCACGGCAACACTTGCGCTCGCCCCTAAAAACGCACGTCTCGCTACTTTTGGATTTCTCTCCACGAGTGCTATACTCAGCCACAATTAGTCTCAAAAGCAAGCGATTGCTAGCAAATAAAATCGCAAAAGGGGATTGGCATGATCAAGCGCGTTCTGATGTTCAATTGCATCCTGGCACTCCGCGTGTTGGCCCAGGTGGATACTGGCACGATCGTCGGCACTTTGCATGACCCAAGCGGAGCCGCCGTCCCCTCTGCGACAGTTACCATCGTTGAAAAAACCACCAACACCAGCACCGTTGTGCACTCCGATGACAAAGGCGATTACACATCTCCTCCGCTTCACGTCGGAACTTACGTAGTGAGCGCCGAAGCACCGGGCTTTAAAGCCGAGACTCGGGACAACCTGACGCTTCAGGTTCAAGACCGGCTTCGGATCGACTTCGATATGCAAGTGGGACAGATCAGCGAAAAAGTGCTCGTCTCCTCTGAAGCCCCACCCATCCAAACGGAAACTTCCTCGCTCGGGCAAGTGCTCTCGTCGAACGTAATCACAGAGCTTCCACTCAATGGCCGCGATTACATCCAGCTCGCGACGCTCACGACCGGAGTGGTATCAACGAGCGCCACTAATACGAACGGGAATATAGGCGGCAGCAGCACTGGGGGGCAGAACAGTTTCGTGGCGGACGGCGCGCGCGGAACACTCAATAATTTCCTGCTGGACGGGATCGATAACAACTCCAATGACAACGGCGGCGTCGTGTTGCGTACCAACGTGGATGCCATCCAGGAGTTCAAGATTCAGACAAATTCATTCTCCGCTGAATTTGGACGCAGCGGCGGTGCAGCTATCAATGCGGTGATCAAGTCCGGCACGAACTCCTATCACGGCGACGTGTTCGAGTTCTTTCGCAACTCGGCACTAGACGCTCGCGATTATTTCGAAGACCCGACTGCGAAAAAGGCCTCCTTCAAGCAGAACCAGTTCGGCGCGACAATCGGCGGTCCCATTCGCCGTGACAAGCTGTTCTGGTTTGGCGATTATCAGGGAACAGCGATTCGCAACCCGCTGACCTTTGTATCTTCTGTTCCCACAACCGCGCAGCGCACGGGCGATTTTTCCGGCCCTGGGAATCCCGATCATCTACGATCCCGCGACTTACGATCCGGCGACCAACACGCGTGCGCAATTTCCCGGCAATATTATTCCGCCGGACAGAATTTCCACCCTGACCCAAAACATCATGAATCTTTACCCGCTGCCCAATCAGCTGGGAAAGCTGAAAAATAATTACGTGATTTCGCCCACCGAGCAAGACCGCATCGATCAGGGTGATTTTCGCACCGACTACAACATTTCTGAAGCCAATCAACTATTCTTTCGCTGGTCCCTGAGCGGACGAACGGATGTACGCCCGGCTCCGCTGCCAGGATTGGCAAATGGCGGCGGCTCGAGCACAGGTAATGGTTTTGAAGATACGATGGGCGCGGCGCTCGGCTACACCCACACGTTCACCCCGACAACAGTCAACGAGTTCCGCATCGGGTTCAACTACGTCCATATTCGGCGCGGCGTGCCGCTGGGCGGTAACGTAGAGCCACCCTCCGACTTGCTTGTTCCCGGTGTTCCGAACAACCCCGGGACAAACGGAATAACGCTCTTCTGCGCCGACGGGATACGCGCGCATCGGCGATCCGGGATACGCGCCCACCATTCTTTCTACCGAAGAGCGGCAAATCACCGACGGGCTGAACTTGATCCGGGGTGCGCACACGATTAAGCTCGGAGCCGAGATTCGCTGGAGCCAGTTCAACATCTTCCAGGTGCCGGCTCCCAATGGCTCATTCAGTTTCACAGGGCAGTTCACGCAAAATCCTCTTGATGGCAGCGGCGGCATCTCATTGGCTGATGAATTGCTCGGGCTGCCCACTAGTTCTACCATCTCTTCGCTGCTTAACCTGGGCAACCGGCAGCACGTGCCCAGCGCGTTCATTCAAGACGATTACAAAGTGAACAGCCACCTGACCCTGAATCTCGGCCTGCGTTATGATTATTTCTCTCCGCTTGTTGAGGTGAACAACAAGCAGAGTAATTTCGACTATCAAACCGCGCAGTTGATCGTGGCCGGCCGGAATGGCGCGTCGCGTGGTCTCGTAACGCCTGACCACCTCAATTTCGCTCCCCGAATCGGCTTCGCCTGGAGCCCTTTCAGCACAGGCAAAACTGTTGTCCGGAGTGCCTACGGAATCTTTTATAGCGGTCAGGAGATCCGTACCGCCGGCTCGCCTCCAGCTCGCCTATAACGTTCCCTTTTACTACCAGCCCTTCTTTATCAGCGACGGCATAACTCCCGTGCTTACGGTTAACCAGGGCTTCCCACCCGTTAACCCAGCAAACGCGGTTGATCCTCCCGTTACAAGCGCTGATACCAGGTTGAAAACTCCGTATTACCAGGAATGGAACTTTGCCATCCAGCAGGCGCTGCCGTCTGCAACATCGGTAGAACTGGCCTATGCCGGATCGAAGGGCACGCATCTTCAGGTATTGACAGATCCGAACCAGGTGCCGGTCCCGGGCCCGGGAGATATTCAATCGCGTCGGCCCTATCCTCAATACGGTCCTTTCGCTGCGATCCAGAATCGTGGGAACTCAACCTATCACTCTCTGCAATTGAAGGTGCAGAAGCGTTACAGCCAAGGCTTGTCTTTCCTCAGCGCCTTCACTTACAGCAAGGCTATAAACGATCTGCCGGAGATCTGCTGCAACGCAGCCCTATCCTCAGAACAGTTTCGATCTTCGCGCCGAGAAGGGCCTGGCGGATTTCGACCAACGGTTTCGCTGGGTCACGAGTTTCGATTACGAGTTGCCATTCGGGCGTGGCCGGCGCTACCTTACCAGCAACCGCCTACTCGATCTTGCATTCGGCGGATGGCATTTAGGGGGAATCTACAGCCTTGCGAGCGGGTTCCCGTTCTCGCCGCAACTGGGATATGATCCTTCGAACACTGGCGATCAGGGAGTCGTAAGAGCCGATCGAATCGCCAACGGCAATCTGCCGAGTGGCCAGCGAGATCCGAGCCTCTGGTTCGACATCAATGCGTTTCCGTTTCCCGCTCAGTACACATTCGGGAACTCGGGCCGCAACGTGCTGATCGGCCCGGGAGTCAACTTGCTCGACGGATCCATCCGCAAGGAGTTCGCCACGACGGAAACTCAGCGACTCGAGTTTCGCGCCGAATTCTTTAACATGCTGAACCACCCGAATTTCTCGCAGCCGGACAATTTCATCGACGACGGGCCTGGTGCAGCGGGTGTGATTACTTCGCTGGCGATTCCCATGCGGCAGATCCAGTTCGGATTGAAGTATCGCTTTTGATCTACTCGACCAGCTTGAGACTCGCCAAATGCTTCAGGCACGTGGTACGTTGCTTGATGCGTTGGCTGCCATGCAATAGCCTTGTGCTGCGAAAGCGGCCCTTGAGCACGATAGAAATTTACCCGCAGGACATTGCCCGGCGCGGCTGGTTTCGAATCAACCGACGAGTACGGGATGCGCATACATGCGTACCAGACTTTAGAACCGTCATCGATCCGGGCCGCCACCTTGAAACCTGAATTCCACGTCCAGCCGTCTTCGTGATGCGGATTATTGAGATCGATATCCAGGTCCACCCACTCGCCCTGCGGCGACACCTCGAATTCCTTGTATTTGCGAATGTTTTTGAAATCCGAGCCGATGAACACTTCCGCAACATCCCAATTCCATAAGTGATTCGTTTCGACATCTGTTCGCGGCTGAGGCTTGAGATTGAGCTGCTCGTATGGACAGATGAAGAGGAAATACAGATTCTCGTTCGTCCAGCGCGATCGCACTTCGGTGCGATGACCGGGAACGAGCTTGCCGAACGAGTCGCGATCCGCGATGATCGCCGGAGCGCCACGCCAAAACTGCGAGTTTGAGTCGATATCGGGAGCTACGTCTTGAGTGGCATGCTTACTTTCAAACACACGTGACTCCTGTGCGCAAAGTAAAGTCGCGGCGAATCCGCAGAGCAAGAAGACCTTCACTGAAGCCATGCCTCTTATCATCGCCAACGACGTTCTCCATAAGAAATCCCGGCGCCGGTATAACGTTCTTGTTAGCCCCTGTCAAACATTAGTTCGCTTAAGAAGGTAACTCAAGCCGCCCGCGCGATACCATCGATACCCATAAGGCTCCAGCAGAATGCAGTGCTTGCCCGATTCATTTGCAACGCTGTGGTCTGTTGAAAGAAGGTTCACAAGACGGAGGCCGTCTTCCCCTTTCAAATTGATGTTCAGCCAGACCTCACGCGGGATTGCGCTCAAATTGTGTACAACGACCACTGAATTGTTACGCCAGTCATAGCGAATTGCAAGCACGTCCCAGGTTCCGGTGCGAAGCACCTCGAAATCACCCCACCCTATCTCCGAAACTTCCTTGCGCATTCGAATAATGCGCTCCATCCAGTTCAACAAAGAATTTGGATCGCGGCGCTGCTCAGCAACGTTCACGTGCTCAAAGCCATACGCGCCGCCGCTAATCACGGGCAAGATTGGCTTGTTACTGATCGAGAAGCCTCCCTGCGGCTCTGTAGACCATTGCATAGGTGTCCGCGCCGATACGCGTTCGGGAAGCGCTAGATTATCTCCCATGCCAATTTCATCGCCATATCGGATGACAGGTGTACCGGGCAACGTCATCATCAGGCTGTAGGAAAGCTCAATTCTCCTTCTGTCGCCTTGAAGCATGGGGGCCAGTCGCCGGCGAATACCGCGGTTATAGAGTTGCATGTCCGCCTCAGGTGCGAACGCAGCGAATACGGCTTGACGTTGCTCCTCGCTCAGGCGTCCGAGATCAAGTTCGTCGTGGTTCCGAAGAAAGTGGCTCCACTGCGCCGTCTCTGGACGCGACTTCGTTGCTTTCAGCGCCCTCACTAACGGGCGGCTATCCGCCGTAGCGAGCGCGTAAAACAGATTCTGATTCACCTGAAAATTGAACATCATTTGGAGCCGGTCACCGTGGGCGCCGAAATACTCCATGTCGGTTTTAGGCAACACGTTTGCCTCACCCAAAACGATAGCGTCTCCCTGTCGCCAGGTCAGGAACTCTCTAAACTGGCGCAACGTATCGTACACTTCAACGGGCTCGACCACGTCCGGGCCCTTCGTCGCGATCACAAAGGGCACGGCATCCATGCGGAATCCGGATACTCCGAGCTGAATCCAAAATCCCATGATCTTAAGAATTTCCGCCTGCACTTCGGGATGTGTCGTGTTCAGGTCAGGTTGAAAGTCGTAGAAGCGATGGAAGTACCAGGACTTCGCGACGTCATCGTGGCTCCAGGTTGACTTCTGGACACCGGGAAAGACAACGCCGGCTTTCGCGTTTTTTGGTCGTTTCTTCGACCACACGTACCACTCCCTGTATTTGGACTCCGGGCTGCGCCGCGCATCGCGGAACCAGGGGTGTTCGTTCGACGTGTGATTCACGACAAGATCGATCAGAACACGCATGCCACGCTGTTTGCATCCGTGTGCAAATTCCACAAAATCGCCGAGGGTGCCATATTTCGGGTCAACATTGTAATGATCGGCGACATCGTAGCCGCCGTCGCGTCCAGGAGACGGCTGAAAAGGCATGAGCCAGATCGCAGTCACCCCAAGGCCCTGCAGATAATCGAGTCTTCTCAACAGGCCCTTGAAGTCTCCGATGCCATCACCATCCGCATCCATGTACGTGGCGACAGAAAGGCAGTACACGATCGCGTTTTTGTACCAAAGGTCGTTGATCATTCTGGCCCTACGGCTTGCCACGGCATACGGATCAAGAATCTGTCTCTAAGGAGTGGCCCTATGGCGAGAGCCATACCGGGGCGAAAAGCGCGTTCAAAAGTTCACCGGATCACCGCTCAATCCGGGTGAACACTCCATTTCCTTCCAGCGCTAAATTCTCGATCAGCACATGAGGTGTACCGCTTAAAGTGAACACAACGCCTCGTGTGCCAATGCCTTGCTCCGCTTCGAATCGGTACGTAAAGGTTTCTCCGTCCCAGTGCGTAAGAGTGTATAGCGCGCCTTTACCAGGGAAGCGCATCCATAACGACCCACGTTCTTGTGTGATTTCAACGTCGCCGTAATAGTTATTTCGATAAGTTCCAACGTAAGCGGAAAGAGGACCGCTGGGGGTAGGAGAAGCGGGAGGAGTCAATTTGGAGTAATCCTTGCTTTCGTTGTTGGAGTTTTCGATCATCGTGCGGAAGAAGTCGCCGAGTATAGTGAGCCAATTTTGAGTCGGTGCCCCTTCCTTATACAAATCGAAAAACGTGTACGTGATCGCCTCCGCCAGTCCAGTCGGCAATGCATTCGTAAGCACGATGATGCCGAGTTGATCTGAGGGCGAGAGTCTCACTGCGGTTCCCGTGCCAACGAAGAAAGCGCCGCTATGGCTCAGAATCAGTTTGCCATCCCGGTCATGGTTCACATTCCAGCCGAGACCGTAGAAAGAGGTGCGATCCGCGTTCATCGCAATTTGAGGCGAGTGCGTCTCTTTCAGAGCGTCAGCGGCGACAATCTGTTCCCCATTCCATGCTCCATTGGCTAGTTGCAGGCGCAACCACTGCGCAAGATCCCGTACCGACGAACTGGCGGCTCCCGCTGGCGCTTCGGCGTCTGGATCGCGCCGGTACCGCGCAACCGCTTTTCCGTCAACAAAGACATGGATCGCGGCTTTGTTTTCGGCGTCTTGCTCATCGGAATAGCGGTAGCTGCTGGACGTCATTCCCAGCGGCTTGAAAAGGCGCTTCTCAGCCAGATCTTCCCATTGCTCGCGTACTCCTTTTGCCGCGGCGATGGCGCCTTCTGTGTATCCAAAGTTGCTGTACTTGTAAGTCTTTCTAAACTCCCCCGTGAGGCGCAGCAGGCGCATTCGATGCAGTACTTCGGGGCGCGAAAATCCGAGACCTTCCAGCACGTCTCCCGAAGACGTTGGTAAGCCACTGCGATGAGAAAGGAAGTCGCGTATCGTAATCTGCTCTGTGACACTCCGGTCGGACAATTTGAAATCCGGATCGAGATCGATGATCCTATCGTCCCAACCGATCTCGTGCGTTCCAACAAGCGCAGCTACAACGGTCGACGCGATCGGCTTCGATAAGGATGCCAGTTGAAAAATCGTGTCCGCGTCAACCGGCGCTCGACAGCCCGCCTTACGGACACCGAAGCCTTTCAGGTACACTACCTTGTCCTGATAAACAATAGCCATCGCGACTCCGGGAACTCCGGTCTTCACCATGCCTTTCTCGACGTAGCTTTCAATTTGAGTAAGCAATGGGCCGATTGGGCGGTCTTGCTTCGAAGTCTTCGATTGAGCGCTAAGTAGCGCAATTGAACTTAACAAGGCAGAAGCCAGTTTCCAACGAGACGGTGTCACGGTTTTGATTCCCCCAGCAGTGAATTGAAGAGATGAGCGGACTGCAAGCTCTCGCGTGCTTAGTTGACAGACTTCCTGTAAGTTTAACCGAACAGCGAGCGGCCTAGTCACATGATTCTGGCTTGTAGTACTGATCTGGTACTTCAGCCTCCATCTATGTACCTTAGAGCTCCTTGAGCCATCTATGAACGCTTCCCCTATCCGGAGAGTCGAAGAGCAGAGAGCCGGGGACGACCGCATCCGCACCCGCATCCCGCAATTTCGGAACTGTATGCTTTCGAATGCCGCCATCGGCATACAATTTGGCGTTTGGATGTTTCTCGATGAGCTTGCGAATCGCTACGATCCGTTCGCAAGCTTCCGGCGCAAGATCCACACCTTTAACTCCAACCTGCGTGCCCATCGCAATTACCACCTCGACCTTGGCCAAATGATCGCGCAGCGCATCAATAGGAGTATCTAGCAGCAGTGCAAGACCTGGTTTCCTGCCTGCATTCGAAATCGTCTCAAGCGCGTCTAGCGCCGTCTTGGCTTCGATCTGCACACTGATGATGTCAGCGCCGGCCTCGATGAACTGCTCCACGAGAGTTGCCGGATCGCTCACCATCAAATGAACATGCAAAGGCTTGGCCGTTACGGCTCGAATGGCGGCCACCATAGCTGGAAAGAACAGTAGAGTTGGTACAAAATGGCCGTCCGCCACGTCGATATGAAAGGAATCGGAGTAGGGCGCAACTGATTTGATTTCCGCAGCAAGGTTGACCAAATCCGCTGACCACAACGAGGCGTCAACAAGAAGCGGGCTCTTCGTCTGCATAGAAATATAATTACGCGATGAGCGAGTCTCGCAGTTCATACGAGAGAGGTCTGTCCGGTGTTCCGCTTGAGCAACAGCACGCCTACCTGCGACTTCATTCAGTGGACGTTTTCGTAAGGGATCAGGAACGCAGCCTGCGGTTCTACCTTGATCAGCTTGGATTCGAACTCGCATTTGACGCTCGTCTTCAGTCAGGTCAGCGTTGGGTTGCTGTGTCGCCGGGCAATGGTACTGCGGTGCTGACGCTCATACAGCCCGCGCCGGACTCTCCGGATTACAAGCTGATCGGCAGGGCAACGCGCGTCGCCTTCGTTACCGAAAATGTGGTCGACAAATTTCGCGAATGGAGCGACCGCGGTGTTCGCTTCCGTCATACGCCTCGGCTAAGGCGCATCAAATACCAAAACCAGATGTCCGCAACGCAGTCTGACGACGCTTCGATTCGCCCTGAAGAGCAAGGGCCGATTTGGGGGGAAGTCTTTACCCGTTTCGAAGACATAGACCGAAATTCATTCGTTCTCCTGAGCTTGGATGAAGTGAGCAAAGCAATCGAGGCACAACGCCGTGCGAATGCGGAGAAATTGGAAGCGGAACGGCGCATCGCCCACGAACTCGATATCGCAAGACAAGTACAAGCCAGACTCTTCCCGCAGAACTTCCCGGCGTGCAGCACACTCGAATACGCAGGGATTTGTGTTCAAGCTCGGCAGGTAGGCGGCGATTATTACGATTTCTTGTCTCTGGGCCAGAAACGATTGGGTCTCGTGATTGGCGACATTGCAGGAAAGGGAATGGCTGCTGCGCTCCTGATGGCCAATCTGCAGGCACATCTGCGCAGCCACTGCGCTATGGCTTCGGACCAGCCGGAAAAGTTGTTGCGCTCAGTCAACCAGCTCTTTTACGAAAACACGACCGACAGCGCCTACGCGACGCTCTTCTTCGCCGAATACGACGACGAACTGCAACGATTGCGCTACGTGAATTGCGGTCATCTATCCGGCCTTCTTTTGCGGCGCGACAACTCTGTGGAACGTCTGGATTCCACCTGCACGGTTTTGGGTCTGTTCACTGAGTGGGATTGCTCGATTGGAGAATGCCGGCTATTCGGAGGAGACATACTCGCGCTCTACACCGACGGTGCGACGGAATCCTTCAATGAGGCGGGCGAGGAGTTCGGTGAAGAGGGCGTCCTCTCATCGCTGAACCGGCATCATCACCTGCCTCCTGCAGAGACGGTGCAAGCGATCCTAGCAGATGTTCAGCACTTTGGTTCTCAGGAACAGCAGGATGACATTACGCTGATAGTGGCAAGGTGCCGACGACTTTAGCTTGTCGTGCTTACTACCTCTTCAGCGCTGGGTGCGGTCGAAGCCAAGCCGTTCGATACCATTCAAAACATGCAATTCGAGCACCTTGGCGCCAGTCCGCGCATTCACCCGTCTGCGAGGGTTGCGCCTAATGCCGTGATCTGCGGCGATGTCACTATCGGTGCGAACTGCTCCATCGGTTTCGGCGCCGTTCTCACGGCTGAAAGTGGCGCGATCATCGTCGGTGAAAATTCCGTGGTGATGGACACCGCCGTTCTGCGCGGTGTTCGTAAAAACCCATTGAAGGTAGGCAACAATGTACTGATTGGTCCGCGTGCCTACCTCAGCGGCTGCAAAGTTGGAGATAACGTATTCCTTGCAACCGGCGCAACGGTTTTCAATGGAGCGCGAATCGGATCAGCCTCGGAGGTGCGGATCAATGGTATCGTTCACCTGCGAACCGTACTTCAGCCGAACAGCATGGTGCCCATTGGATGGATCGCCGTGGGCGACCCGGCCGAGATCTTGCCACCGCAGGAACACGAGCGCATCTGGTCAATCCAAAAGCCGCTCGACTTCCCACAATACGTGTTCGGCGTTCCCCGCCCACCCGAAGGAGAATCACTGATGCCGAATGTAATGCCCCGTTACGCGCGGTTCCTGAGACGTCATCAGGAAGATACTGCTCTCGAGCCTTAGCGATAGGCTGTCATCTCAATGGAACCGCTTTACAAGCGAGATCTGGCATATATCCAGGCGGCCGCTTTCGGAACGCTTTGCACAAGGCGCTGCCCCTGAAATCATCCGGATGGTCAAGAGTGCTCCAGTTCAGATTCGCAGGGTTGTAGACGTTGGGTGCGGAGCCGGGCCATTAACCACAGCGCTCGCTGACGCTGGTTTTGAAGTCACCGGCATCGACACTTCCGCTGAACTGCTGAACATTGCGCGGACGACCGTCCCGAGAGCGCGCTTTATACAGGGTCAATTTATGAGACACAGATTCCCGCCTGTGAGGCCATTGTTGCGCTAGGGGAGCCGCTAACGTACCACACGGAACATACCCGCGCCGACGCTCTGGTCGAGAGTTTCTTCCACCGAGCATCTGAAATTCTGCCCGCAGGCGGCATGCTCATCTTTGATGTCATCGAACTCGGCGAACCCTCCCCGGATGGTCGCCATTGGAGCTCGGGCGAGGATTTGGAAAGTTTTATAGGCGCGACTGCGAAACCCACCGAGTACGGCTCTTCGAAACGTCTACACTCCTTAGCCACTCGCTGCGTGTGGGTTCTCAACGGAAACGGCACAAGCCTACCGCACGCAGCAGCTTGGCCCTCGCAGGCGTGCGTTTTTCTCCACTCGAATGCGGCACGCCTGACTGAGTTTCTAATGCGAGTCGTAGTCTAGCTCTGGTCCTTATTTTCAATCTGCTTCGACCTTTGCCGGTTCTGGACAGCGATGTAAGTGACCGTATCCCATGAGTTGTGAATCCCGATAAACAAGAACAGGAGAGTGGTTGCGGCAATCACGAACAGAGACGATGTGGATCGCGACCAGAGCAGAATCGCTGCCGCTACCAATGTCGCGTACGCGACCAGCGGAAGCGCGGCATACCAGACCCAGTCCTCAGCATCTGGGACATAGGCGCTCTTTCGCGCGTGCCAGATAATACGCAGCGCGTATGCAACCCCCGCTGCGCCGCAGGCGCCGATGCAGAAACCAATATTGGACAGCGCAAGCCATGGAGCGCTCATGATGGCCGAAATCAGCAGGGCGGCACAAAAATGAACGACAGTCGGAGTACCGAACGCGCGAATCTCCTGCATGCTGCCCGGCACCTCCGCTTCAGTGATCAGTGTCATCACCACGAACTGCAACCCCGTCAAGGCTCCGGCCGAGGAGCCGACGATAACGTAGAAATTTGCCCAGCCGGCGAGCGGCAAGAGTGCGCCTTGTTCCATGATTCCTAACCAAAACGATACACGGTCTTGCCACCTAGTTCCTGACGGCCAATCACGCGACTACCTTCTGACGCGTCCTTCTTCTGGCATGGATATTGGCCGCAACGTTCTAACTCGCGGTGCTCCATGTGAGGGATATAAGGCTGTAGACTCGCGCGAATGAGAGCGACCAGGATGAGGATCGAACGCTCCGTGCACGGTCAGGACTGGGGCTTTTAATCGAGGCGAATGCTGCCGGATAAATACCCTCTGCCTGCAAACGAATCATGTCCGCCCACGTCTCTCGCTGGGCTCGTGCATCTACCTTCTCTTCTCCGTCTAAACATGGCAACGGATTGAACGAATAGAGTGGCATTGATACTGGCCGCCGGCAGTAGCCCTCAAGCGCTCATCCTCATCGGCAAACTGCTCCGCGTGCTCCAATACGTTCTCGAATTTGATTGTTCATCCGCTGCTCGACGGTCTCTTGCAGGCGGGCTCGTGCAAGAAGGTCGAAAGTGCCAGCAGCCCACCAGGATGAGAGGTCCGGCTAAGTGTCGGTGCGCCGGCATCAGCGAGAGCAAGCGTTACTCCCCAGGACGATCCCAGCAGCGCCGGGAGGACGATCCGAAGTGTAGTGCTTGATGACCTCGTGCAGATCGTCTATATGTCTTCCGACCGTGAGTGGTTCATGTCCGCTGCCTCGCTGAAATGGTTCGAGAATCCGGTATGAATCCGCCAGCGCTTGAGCGACAGGGGCCATATGCCCTGGCGCTCCCGGTCCACCATGCAATAGCAACAGGAGCGGTCCTGAACTCCCGAACGACCAGCATGGAACGATTGTTGCATCCATTTTGCTTCAACGCACCAAAGCGTCTGTGACGCGGAGCTGGAAGCCGAATTCTCCAGCAAAAGCGACAGCTGAGTTTATGGAAGCAGATCGGAGGGCCAGGTAGCGAATGCGCATACGTCTTCGATGCCGGACACGGGCTTGCAAAAAAGCAGCCGCACTGATCCACAGTACTATACTCGTCCAATGCGCGAGTTGCATGGACACGGATGCTATTGATGTCTACGACGTAAGCACTACGTTGCATGTGTCATCGGCGGTAGCGGCAAAATGGATTTGCTTGCCGGCGTGATCAGAAAGAGGCGGAGCTCACCCGTGGACAGCCGGATGGATCGTGGTAGCGTGGCTCGGATGACTATTGCGTGGGTCGGGGCATTATTGGGCCATGGCCATTTGTAGAGATTACCGGCGATCACTTCAGAGAGCTGAAGACAGCAAAACAGAATATCTCGATACTGCTTGGAATCGAAGAGAAATTCGAGATGGTAATCGACAATTACCTGGAGTACGAGCGCGACGTACTCGGCCTTGCTTTGGTGCACATGGCCTCACGCGAGGTCACTTGGGAGTCGTTTCGGGACGCAGGAGCATTGGTAAACCGACAGCTCACAATGCGTTGACCGCATCTCGGCTCTATGTCGATCAAGCTAAACACGATCTCTCGAAAGCGTACAAAGGCAACAGCGGGGTGATTGCCCAATAACAACCGAAGCATTCAGTCAGCAATATGATCGGTTACAGGGCTACTCACGGGTTATGGAAGAGTTGAGAAACTTCCTGCAGCACAGATCGCTTCCGTTGACTGGCCTCATCTACCGTGGGAGCTGGGAGGATCGGCCAAACGGCAAGCTTTTGCATTACCGTGCTAGTGCGCAACTTCGTGTTGAGGCGCTTCGAGGAGACAAAAAGATCAAAAAGCGCGTGATGGAGGAATTGGAACATGCGAAGAGCGAGACGCATGACCTCACGCTGTTGCTGCGGCAGTACATCGAAAAGGTTAGGCTGCGCGCACGAGGATCTCCGGAGAGTGACCAACGGAAACATTGAGCCATGGAAAAACACATTGCTCAAGGTGATTCAACAGTACAGCGACGCATGCGGCGAAGACGTCCAAGTAGCTGTCGCGTTCGAGATGGTTGGCGACGATGTAGCCGAGGAGATTCAACTGTTCCGGGATGGTATCGATCGGCTAGAGGCGCTTCGGCGAAACCCATCACCGACACACCTATCGCGATGTTTATGTCTTAAGAGCGAGACGCACTAACGCGGACAGCTATTGCGCCGAGCGTTGAAGTTACGAGAGGCTGACAATGGAAATCGAGCGGGCCACTGAAGAAGATATCGCTGTGTCAATTGCCGGCCATCCGTCGATCCGAGAGTTATCGGCCCTAATTGTCCTGGACTGAACGAAAGCCTCGCTATCGTGCGCCTATGATTAGAGAAGCATCATTGCGCTTGATGTCCGCGCTGATTACGGCCCTCCGGCTCCGTCCACTGACGCCGCACAACATAACTCCCCAACAAACGCCGATCTCAGAAGCCATTCTGCGTCTCCAAGCCAAGTCAACGTCTAAGATGCCATACTGAATGGCAGGTCACGTATGTCGGCAACTACGGCCAGGATCATAATCGAACCAGGCAAGCGCGGCGGAAAGGTTTTGTATTCGAGGATTAAGGATTCACTTTGTGTGGGACGTGCTCGGTTGGCTGGGTGCAGGTATGAGCGAGGATCAGATTCTTCAGGAGCGCCCCGACCTGGAGAAATCGGACTTTCAAGCCGTATACCAGTTCGCTGCCGAGGCCGCCGCAAAGCCAATTTCGGTTGACCATCCTGCGGGTCAAAGGCGGGTCAGGCGTAGAGCAGCCGGCCTTTGGGTTCCGGTATGGATCGACCAAGCTCTCGAGCTGTCTCCAGCCACTCGGGGATCACGATCTGCGCGTTGGCGAGTTCTTCCTGTCGGGTAGGCCCGTCTGCGGCGCAGCCAGCCAGTTCCGGTACTTCCGCGATGAAGGCTTCGTCCTCGTCGCTCCAATACAGTATGATCTCGTATCTGGTCATTCAGCCCTTGTCTGCCAGTTTATATTGTAGTAATGACCCGCCGAACCTGTTTGACCTGATATGGCTTAGCAAACGAGCCTCGAAACTTGAACTGAGCCGCGTGCGTAAGCAAGCGGTTTCTCTTTCGGCCCTGCCAACCCTCACCAAGGAGATAAAAGCACAAAATGAATGCGAGATTTTCAGGGGACGTTGTCCTGGTTGCCGGAGGGACTGGCGGTTTAGGACGCTCGGTGAGCCTGGCTTTCCTCGAGGAGGGCGCCAGAGTAGTTGTCACGTATCGTAATCAGGAGGAGTTCGCCGCTCTAAAGAGCGCAGCCGGAGAGAACGGCTCATCGCTAGAAGGACACAATGTTGACGTCACCGAAGAAGCAGCGGTAAGGCAACTCATCGCTAGAGTTCTCGCGGAGTCGGCCGGCTGGACGCACTGGTGAATACGGTCGGCGGCTACGCTGGCGGCGCGAAGTTATGGGAATCGGACACGAAATCTTCGACCAGATGCTAGCGTTGAATCTCCGCTCAGGTCTCATGTTGGCGCGTGCAGTGATCCCCGTCATGCTCGAGAAAAGAAGCGGGGCATTCGTAAACGTTGTGTCAAAGGCTGCGTTGGATCACGCTGCCGGTTTAGCCGCCTACGCCGCTTCCAAAGCGGCTGCCTTGGCGATGATGAGCTCGTTGGCTGAGGACTTGAAGGGCACCGGCGTGCGCGTGAACTCGATTCTTCCCAGCATCATCGACACAGAAGCAAACCGCAGAGCAATGCCCAACTCCGATTTTACGAAGTGGCCGAAGCCTCAGGACATCGCTCGCGTCATCCTGTTCTTGTGCAGCGCTGACGCCAAAGTGATTCATGGCGCGGCCCTCCCGGTCTACGGAAACAGCTGAGAGCTCGTCCAAAAGGGCGACCAAACCCGCTTTCACCCTCGATTCTGCCTCCCGTTCGATGTACTCATCACAAGGCCTATTTAACCTACTTTCATCAACTTACAAGGAATTGCTTGGAAGCATGCTGTATACTGATTCCAGGAAGCCGCTGCGCTTCTAACTTCTCGAAAAACGCCGGATGGCCGATGTGCCTCTCCGGCGTTTTTCATTTTCGGAGTCCCTTCATGAGATTTACAACTTCCGCACAAATTGCAGCCAATCAATCCAATGCGCAGCATTCTACTGGCCCTAAAACATGGGAAGGGAAAGCTGTTTCCGCGCTGAACAACTTCCGTCACGGCTTCACCGGAGCCTTCACCGTTCTCCCCTGGGAAGATCAAAATGAATTCGACATGCTGCTCGGCGCTTTACGCGAGGAGCACAAACCCTCCGGCCTCACCGAAACCATCCTGGTCGACAAAATGGCGCAAGCGCTCTGGCTCACCAACGCGCCGCCGTCCTGCAACACATCACTTTCAATCATGAACTGCCGGGCTGCAAGGACCCCAAGCGGCTCGCTCTCTATCTGCGCTACGAAACAACGCACGATCGCATCTTCCACAAGTGCCTCAATGAGCTTCTAAAGCTCAGAGCCGAAAAGCGGAAACAAGAAATTGGGTTCGAATCGCAGCAGCAAAAGAAGGCCGATCAAACTCGCCGCGAAGCAGGCGAAAATCGCAAGCAGGAGCTGCATCGATACAACGTTTTGCTCGCCGAAGCCAAGTTCGAGCACCAGGACTTGCAAAATTTCAACCTGCGCACATCACAAACGCTCGCATCCTGCGACAAAGAGAGTCCAATCAGCGTCCAAAAAGCCGCCTAATTCTCCGTTAACCGCGACGTTCGCACGCGAATGTCCCTCACTGCTTCCAATGCCGAATCCTTCTCATCGCCACTCGCTGCGCATCGCCAGATCAGAGCTTTCCATTCTTGTGATACATTATGCGCTGACAGGGCCTCATGGCCGACGTCTTTATCTCCTATTCGCGCGTAGACGCAGAGTTCGTGCGCAAGCTCCATGACGGTTTGGCCGCACGTGCCCGCGAGGCGTGGGTCGACTGGCAGGACATCCCGCTCACGGCCGAGTGGCTGGAAGAAATCTATGCAGGAATCGACGGCGCACATAACTTTGTCTTCGTCATTACTCCCGAATCGGTGACGTCAGTGACTTGCCAACGAGAGATCGCATACGCCGTGGAAAGCCAGAAGCGCCTCATCCCGATCTTGCATCGAGTGGTACCGGATGCTGCCGTTCCGGAGCCAGTCGCAAACCTCAACTTCGTTTTTTGCCGCGATTCAGATGATTTCGAGACAGCCTTCGGATCCCTGCTTGAAGCTCTCGATAGCGACCTCGATTGGAAGAGGGCTCATACCCGGCTTCTTGTGCGCGCTAAGGAGTGGGAACACAAAGGACATGGCCAAAGTCTGCTCCTGCGTGGTGACGACCTCCGTGAGGCCGAGCGCTGGCAGGCCCAGGCGGGAACCAAAGAGCCGAAGCCCACACCGGTGCAGTCGCAATATGTTCTGGCGAGCCGGCAAGCGGAGACTCGCCGTCAACGGCTGACGCTTGGCTTGACAGCCGCTGCGCTGGTTGTGACTATCGCATTAGCAATCGCCGCTCTGCTTCAAAGGAACACCGCACGGCGAGAAGCTGCCATTGCTACAGCGCGTCAATTGGCCGCCCAAGCAGAGTTGGCGCGGACTACCTTACCTGAAGCAAGCGCTTTGCTGAGCGTTGAATCCGCTCGGCTGGCGTCTGTGCAGGAAAACAGTGTAGCAATTCACAGGACTCTGCCCTTGCTGCGTAAGGCTGTTGCGATCCTGCGTCACGGCGACGCCGTCGACACGGTCGCCTTCAGCCCCGATGGCACTGTGCTCGCGACGGGCAGCCTCGATCATACAACGCGAATATTCGCGGTCCCAAACGGGAAACCCGTAATTACTTACCAGCACGGGGGCTTGGTCGCTTCGGTCGCCTTCAGTCCGGACGGACACTATCTCGCGACCGGAAGCTGGGATGGTACCGCCAACGTAATGAACGACGCAGACCCCACGCACCCTGTAACGCTGAAGCACCGCGGACGTGTAGACGCAGTCTCATTCAGTCCGGACGGAAAATACCTTGCCACAGCTAGCTGGGATAAATCGGCGCGGGTCTTTGAAGTGGGCACGTGGAAGCAACTGGCGCAAGTCGAGCATCCTGGCATCGTAGTCGGGGTTGCCTGGGATCCTTCGAGCCATTTTGTGGTGTCGGCAGGGTTCCCTAATGTCGCGAACATCTTCGAAGCGGCGACCGGGAAACTAATCCACGCCCTGCAGCTCAACGGAGCAGTGCAGACGGTAATGTTTAGCCCCGATGGTCGTTACGTCGCCACTGGAAGTTCGGACAAGACGGCACGCGTCTTCGAGGCGCTCAGCGGGAAATTGGTTTGGCGCCGGGACCTGCCCAACGAGGTCCAGGCGGTCGCATTCAGCCCCAACAGTCGCTATCTCCTGACCGGAGGCGATGACAATACAGTGCGAGTGTTCGAAGCGCTCACGGGCAAAGAACTCGTCCGGCTTGAGCATGAGCGAGCGGTAAATGCCGTTGCGTGGAGTCCGGACGGGCGGTATGCCGCGAGCGCCAGCTCCGATAGTACGGCGATCATCTTCGATCCGCTGAGCGGAAAGCCGTTGGCGCATCTCGAGCATCTCGCCAGTGAGGCTGGCTTGAAGACGGTCGCATTCAGTAGAGATAGCCGCTATCTTGCCACGGGAGGCTTCGACGGTACCGCACGGATTTCGCGTGTTGTAAATCCGCTCGGCAACCCTGTGCGCCTCGACCACTGGGGCAACGTTCTTACCGTAGCGCTCAGCCCGCACGGCGATTACTTGGCCACCGGCACATGGGATAACACTGTGTTAGTTTCCGACGCGGCAAGCGGAAAAACAGTGGCACAGATGCCGTTTGATGGTGCTATCTACGCCATCGGCTTCAGCCAGGACGGCAGATATGTGGCAGCCGCAGAGGACGAAATGCCGAGTACCGTGCAGGTTGCCGAAGTCCAGGGTGGGAGGACAATCATGAAGCTGAAAGCGCCCAGCACCTCCCGCGTCCTTACCTTTAGTCCCGATCGACGTGCTCTGACAGTAGCAGGCGATGATGACGCCCTGCAGCTCATTCCCTTTCCCACAGGAAAGCCGGCTCTCAAGCTATTCCATGGGAAAAAAGCCGACACGTTGGATGAGATCTATGGAACCGCCTTCAGCCCCGATGGAAAATACCTCGCGACTTCCCGCACCGACGGTTTGCTGCGAGTGTTCGAAACGGCGACCGGGAGGTTGGCAACACGCCTTCGCGACCAAGGCACGGCATTCAGCTTGGGATTCAGTCCGATGGACGTTATCTACTCGAA
Source organism: uncultured Acidobacteriaceae bacterium (assembly GCA_963771565.1). GTDB lineage: Bacteria > Acidobacteriota > Terriglobia > Bryobacterales > Bryobacteraceae > Bog-105. Next base: position 95,748 of record CAVYUB010000010.1, on the reverse strand, counting down.
AGAATGAGCGACAACTCCGCCCGGGTAATCGAAGCGAAAAAAGGAAAAATCGTCTGGCAACATGCCGGCGGTGTACTTGCTGTCGCATATAGTCCTGACGGTCGCTACATCGCCACCGGAGGGGAAGATAAAGCTGTACACATATTCGAGGCTCTGAGCGGCAACCCCGTCGCTCATATCGAGACCGTCGGGCCAGTGAAAGCCGTTGAGTTCTCCGGGGACGGCGAGTACGTGATCTCGGCATCATCCGAAAACGAAGGCAGTGACGACATCGCAATGGTTGTGCGGCGCGATTCCTGGAGTGCAAGCGATCTGGCGAAGCAGGTGTGCTCTGTCCTGAATCGCAACTTTGCTCCGGCCGAATGGCAGCAATACTTCCCAGGGCAGCCGTATCGCCGAACCTGTCCGAGCCTGCCATAAATTTGCGCTCTGAGCAAACGGTAAACTGCTTGAACAGGAACTGGAGGCTATTTAATCTATGTCAGACCGTCACATCAGTAGGAGAAGTTGGCTCGGAACTGTTCCCGGAGCAATCGGACTAGCCGCCGCATCCGGCAATTTGAGTGCGCAGCAATATCACATTGCAGGCGCCGATTTCAAGTTGGGCGTCGCTTCATATTCCTTCCGTCATTTCTCACGAGCACAGGCTATCGAAATGACAAAGCAGCTGGGTACTCCGTATCTCAACGTGAAGGAATTCCATCTGAAGTTGGATAGCACTCCTCAAGACATCGATGCGGCTAAGCAGGAGTTCCATGAGGCCGGCATCATTTTGGTTGGATGCGGCAACGTGAGTTTTCAAAAAGACGATGAATCCGATATTCGCCACAAATTTGAATATGCAAAGCGCGCAGGCTTTCCGCTGATTGTCTGCGCACCCACCGCCGTCACTCTTCCGAAACTCGAAAAGTTCGTCAAGGAGTACGACATCAAAATCGCCGTGCACAACCACGGTCCGGAAGACAAGAATTTTCCCACTCCTCAGAGCGCTCTAAAAATAGTGAAGAATATGGACCCACGTTGTGGCCTCTGCATTGATCTGGGTCATACCGCACTCGCAGGCGTCGACGTTGTGGAGTCGATCGCTGAGGCAGGGCCGCGGTTGCTCGATATGCACTCGAAAGACATGCGCGATACGAGCACTGAAAAAACCCTGTGCCCGGTCGGCGAGGGGAAATTGCCGTTCCCGCGGATCTTTCTTCAACTGATCAAGATGAAGTACAGCGGCTGCGTCAATCTGGAGTACGAAACCGAGCCTGATAACCCGATGCCCGGCATGCAGAAAAGCTTCTCTTATATGCGGGGCGTGTTGGCCGGTATCCAGGCCGCGAAGTACGGAGAAGCAGCATGAGTTCTTACCGGCGATTCTTTATCTGCATAGCGCTTATCTCGCAATGCACGCTGTTGGCAGCGGACAAAGACTTGCCTGGTCATTTGATCCCGCGCCGGTCGGGCCAGATCAAAAACGGTTTCGGCATCGATTCGGATCTTCCTCGTGATCCCTTCATTCCGTGGAATCGCTGGTGGTGGACTCGTATGTTCGATGCCGGCGTCAATTTTATTCGCATCGGGCAGTACGAGAATAGTTCGGATTACACGAGTTGGGAATGGGTGGAGCGCAAACGCGGTGAATACGCAGTCGTTCCCGAACTGGACGATTACGTCAACTCACTCGTCGAGAACGGCGTCCACATCGAAATTCAGTTGCTTTACGGTAACCCGCTTTATACTTCGCCCGCCGGTCGCCTTCCGCAAAGCATTACTCCGGAATCCGGCAGCTTCCATAATCCGGACCGAAGTCTCTACTCAGTTTTCTGGCCGCCCAAAACGCCGGAGCAGATCGAAGCGTTTACGAAATATGTAGCCTGGATGGTCAACCATTTCCGCGGACGTGTTCAATACTACGAGATTTGGAACGAGCCTAATATCGATTATTGGAATCCGCACCCGGATGCTGAAGAGTACGGAAGGCTCTTCAAAGCTTCCGCCAAAGTAATTCACGCTACCGACTCAAACGCCAAAACCGTTTTTGGAGGCCTTGCGGGAGCCCATCAGGATTTTGCGAAGCGCGCGCTCGATGCTTGCGACTGCGCATCAAGCATCGATGTGTTCGCCTATCATAATTACCCCGATTATGGCCATAACCTGAATCCCGAAGCCCTAGGCAAAGATGGCGACACGAATCAGTCTTCGAAGCCGTTGCGTGACATGGTGCGCAGCTATCCGGGCATTCACAGAGATCTTGTATTTTGGGATGACGAATTCAACGATGGAATTCCTACCTGGACAGACTCGGACGAATCGGTGCAAGCAAAATATATTCCAAGAGGCTTGCTTACCGACAAAGCTACGGGCGTGCGAACTTTCGTTTGGCTGATCGTGGGTGCAACCGATGGCAACGAGCTTGATGACTTCGGGATGCTACATGGCCTCAGGTATAAGGACGACGATTTCACGCCGCGTCCCGTTTTTGCCACTTTACAGAATACAAATACGCTGTTTTCTGACACTCAGCTCGATCCATCGATAAAGATCAGGAGTCAATCTTCTTCCGCGAAACTCGTAACGTATGGGTTCCGTTCTTCGAGCGGAAAATCGATACTTGCCTACTGGCTTCCCATTTTGAGCCGGCCCGGCAATCAATTTGCAGCACAAACAGTGGCCCTCAAGATAAGCAATTCCGGAATCCAAAATCCTGTATTGGTTGACATCACCACCGGAAAGATTACGAAGCTTTCCTGGCGATCGGGCACCAATGACACGTTAGAGAATCTCCCGTTGCGGGACAGCGTCATGGCGATTGCCGACAAGAGCTACTTCGACTGGCCTGAATTGCCCGAAGCGCCCAGCGAGTTGAACGCGGATACCGGCGGAACAGGGGTGCGCCTCACATGGAAACTGCACGGCGGTCATCCGGAATTCGCCACAGTTGAACGCCGCACGGGCAGGGCGGGGAAGTGGCAATCTGTTTCGAAGCTCCCCGCCAACACCACGTCCTTCTCAGATACTCAGAACTCGAACGACGAGAAACCGTTATCCTACCGGGTGCGGGCCGGAAATTCTGAAGGAACGTCCGCTTACTCCAATGTCGCCACTCTACCCTAATACGTGGAAACGGAGCCCTGAGCGCAGCGACGGGTTATGCTTTTCATGCTCTCCTGAGAACTGATGTCAGAAGCAAAGGTCACTCAACCCACTACCGCAACGCTCAGGCGCACGCTAACAGTTTGGGATCTGGTTTTCTATGGATTGATCGTCATACAGCCGACCGCGCCGATGCCGCTGTTTGGCGTGGTCTCGAAAGAAGCCCGAGGCCATGTCGTAACCGCGATTCTGATAGCGATGATTGCCATGCTACTCACGGCGGTGAGCTATGGCAGGATGGCGCGCGTTTATCCCAGCGCGGGGTCGGCCTACGCCTACGTGCGTGGCGAATTCGGCAATGTCGCTGGGTTCCTCACTGGATGGGCAATCGTCCTGGACTACTTGTTGAACCCGCTGATTTGCACCATTTGGTGCAGCAAAGCCGCCGCTAATATTTTGCCGATTCCGTATCTCATTTGGGTGCTTTTTTTTGCGCTGCTTTTCACTCTGCTCAATTTGCGCGGAATTGAAGCCTCAGCCACAACCAATCGTTGGCTCACAATAGCGATGTCCGTGGTTGTGGTCTACATGCTGTACTCGATGATTCGCTATCTTACCGGCCAGGGACCGTTTGCGCCGGCGTTCTTCACGAAGCCCTTCTACGATCCTTCGAACTTCTCGCTTTCCTCCGTTCTCACAGGAACGTCAATCGCCGCCCTGACCTATATTGGCTTCGATAGCATCTCTACTCTTTCGGAGGAGGTTGTAAATCCTCAGAGAAACATCTTGCGAGCGACTGTCCTTGTTTGTTTGGCAACAGGAATTTTTTCAGCGGTCGAGGTGTATGTTGGCCAACTTGTATGGCCGGACTTTCATCACTATCCGGACCTCGATACGGCTTACAGCTTCGTCGCAGGGCGCGCCGGAGGAACGCTTTTATTTCATCTTGTAAACGGCACTCTACTCGTCGCCACCGTAGGCTCCGGAATGGGATCGCAGTTAGGTGCCGCGCGCTTGCTGTACGGAATGGGCCGCGATAATGCGCTGCCTGCCCGCTTTTTCGGTCATGTAGACAGCAAGAAGAATATCCCGAACTACAACGTCATGTTTAGCGGTGCGGTCGCGCTCGTTGGGGCTCTCCTGATCAGCTACCAGCTCGGCGCCGAGTTGCTGAATTTCGGAGCATTCCTTGCGTTCACGGGAGTAAATGCCGCCACTTTCATGCATTACTTCGTGAAGGGACGTAATCGCCACTGGAGTTACTTGGTGCTTCCTCTTGCTGGCTGCGCAGTGTGTCTGTATATCTGGGCCAACTTACGATGGCAAGCGCGATTGGTGGGAGTCATCTGGCTTTGCGCCGGCATCATATACGTGTTGATACGGAGGCGTGTAACGGCTCGATCGGTGACGGTTTAATTCTGCGGAATTTCAGGGTTCAACCGGTGGGCTGTCTCGAACTGATTTCGTGCGCCCGCGGCATCACCCGACTTGAGTAGCGCGAGTCCAAGGTTGTAATGCGCTGCTGCATAGTCCGGCTTGCGGTGGATCGCCTCTTGGAAAACTGTTTCCGCTTCTGATAATTTTCCGGCCTGGAGCCAAAGTAACCCCAAGTTGTTGTAGGCTTCTGCAAACTGTGGAGCTCGCTTGATCACCTCTTGATAGACGGCAACGGCACGATCGTTCTGATTCTGTCCGGCGAGCACGTTTCCGAGCAGCATTCGAGCTTGTAAGTTGCTTGAATCTAGTGACATACATTGTAATAGCTCATGCACAGCATCATCGGCGTGACCCGCGCGCGCCAGCAGCATCGCTAGGTTGTAATGGGCGTCCGCCAGATCGGGATCGCTGAGGACAGCCTCTCGAAGCTGTTTCAGTGCCCCATCATTATCGTTCTGCCGGGCATAAAGCACACCCAGGCTCATGTGCGCCTCCGCGTAATCGGGTTTCAGTTCCAGCGCTTTCAAGTAAGCATCGCTCGCCTTTTCCGGATTGCCGAGCTTTTCGTTTGCGAGTCCAAGATAGTAATAGCTCGATGGCAGGTTCGGGCTTAGCTTGACCGATTCTTGAAATCGATCCGCGGCTTCGTTCCATTGCTGACGTTTCAGCAATTCCATGCCATCCAGAACGAGCTTCTTACTCTGGGCAAGTTCGACACGCGATTGATGCAATTTGCGGATGTCGCGCATTTCGGCCGCTGCTTCCGCAGTTTGGCCTTGCATCTTGAGAGCAACGCCTAACGCGTACTTTGCCCTTTCGAAATCCGGTTTCAGCTCAACCGCTCGTCGAAGCTTCGAGACGGCACCGTCCATATTGCCCGTCTCCTTCAGTGCTAGACCGAGATCGCAGAGCGCAATCGGATTCTGCGGCATCAGACGAGTAGCCTCCCGAAATTCACGAAGCGCGCCATCGCTATCGCCCTGCCGACGTAAAGCGATACCGATGCTCTCATATGCGGGACCGAAATTCGGATTGAGCGCGGCTGCGCGCCGGAACTCACCAAGCGCCTGTGGCAGTTCACCGTGTTGGCCGAGAGCGACGCCTAGATGATAATGAGTCTTGACATCTTTTGGATGGGCCACCAGATATCGGCGGAATTCGGGAATCGCTTTCTCGGGATTTCCATTCTCGAGATACGCAAGCCCGAGCTGGCCGTGTGGCTCGGGATCTTTTGGCCGAAGCCTGCAAACGGCCCGGAGTTGCTCGATGGCTTCGCTCGCCTGATTGGCTGCAAGGAGCACACCCGCCAGGTAGCGGCGCCCGGCAGTGTTGCTCGGGTCTAGCTGTATAGCCAGGCGCAGTTCCGACTTTCCTGCCGCGGAATTGCCTTGATCGCAATAGGCCGCGCCCAACCCGTAATGTGCCGCAGACCAATCAGGCTTGAGCCGTATGGCTTCGATAAACTCCTTGATCGCCGCCGCGGAATTGCCCTTGTATTTAAGAGCGAGACCCAGGTTGTAATGAGCCTCGGCATTTTGATATTCGGGTGGGCTTTGAGCACGCAGCCCTAGAGATGCGCAGGCTATGACAACAAGCCCGCAGCGCAGACGGAATCGGTGCACTCCGAAAACTATTGTCCTACCAAGCGAACTTCAAACTGAACTGACCGATACGGGGATCACGCGCCTTTGTGACTACGCCGAAGTTGCTGCTGCTGAAATTGCCGTTGGGATTCATAAATTGCGCGTGGTTGAAGATGTTGAAAAACTCGGCGCGAAATTGGAGCACCATCGATTCAGTAATATGAGTGTCCTTCAAGAGCGCGAAATCAGTGTTCAGTATTCCGGGCCCGTGAAAGAATCGCCGGTTCGCAGTACCAAAGTGAGCGTATTCCTGCGATGCGAAAGCATCTGGCAAAAAATAAGTATTAGGCGCCGTTCGGTCCTGGGTTACGAGGATCCTGGGTATGCACCGGGCCTATTAAGTCGGGAGTATCGGTGGAGCTCTCTCCGATAAGCGATAGATCGCCAGATCCTTGGCGGAGTGTGATCGGGAAACCGGTGGAAAACCGGCTGATTCCGACTATCTGCCAGCCTTGTGTTAGGCGTTTCGGGCCGCCGAAAAGGCGCGGTCAAACGGAATCGCCCAGTTGTAGCTGACGACAAAGTTATGAGTCAGGTCGTAGGAAGAAAGCGCTCTGCTGAGCCGGTAATTGGTGAAGTTGACCCAATCGCTAAAACCGGAAGAGTTATCGAGTGCCTTCGAAAATGTGTACGCCGCAAGAAACGTAACGTCGGAGGCTTTCCGCTCGACCGAAACCTGTAGCGAATTGTAATTCGAGTTGGAGATATTAGCGGTGAACGTGTTTCCGGAACCGAATGCCGGCCCAAGACTGGTTCTAGTTCCGAAAACCTGCGACCCGTTCGGGAGTGTGTAGGTGGTCTGCTCACCATTGGGCCCACAGGGGGGAGTAGCTCCGAGTTGATTGAGCTGGAGACAGAGCGCGGGATTACCGGGATTGGCGGCATATTGGGCGATTAGTCTATGGCCCTGAGTTCCGACGTACGCGAGAGTTAAGACAGTGGATTTCGATAGCTCGCGCTGAATCGTCAAGTTGTAGTCTTCAGCGTAGGGCAGCCGGTTGTGAATGTCATAACCGGGCGAAGCGGAAATCGGCAGGAATTGCGAGTAGTTCGAGAGTCTTATTGGCTGGGCTACCGGGTATTGGGAAAGTGAAGGGGAATCGCTGCCCTTGCGAGCTACCGTCCGCGCGAGTTACGAATGGTTGATCGAACAAGACCGGCTGAGGGCTGACCCAATAGAGGCCGAACGGCGCGTCGCCCACTTCATAGAAAAGATTGAGGTCCTCGATCGACGTATAGTAGATGCCGTAAGCCGCGCGGATGCTGGTTTTGCCGGGCCCTCCGGTCAACTTTCCTAAAATGCCATCGCGTGAAATCGGGCGAGTACGCGATCCCGATGCGCGGAGCGAAATTGTTATATCGAGTGGGAGCAAGCGTGCTCGGAATGCCGGGATCGCCAGGAACCACCCAACCTCTGGGAGCGGTCGGAAATACGGTTGATTGCTCGCCCGGCACGATGGTTTCGATCTTGCCTTGCGTGTCATACCACGGCATACTCACTTCCCAACGCAGGCCAAGATTGACCGTTAGATTCGGCTTCACTTTCCACGAGTCCTGGCACATAAAGCGCGCCATATCGAGTGCGTGAATCGAGGAATTGCTGGCTGCACTGGTTGTAGTTCACCGGCGCGCCAATAGAAAATCGGCGAAATCGATGCCGGTCTCGCTTCCGTCGAAAGTGAAATCTCCATTAGGGGCGCAAGTGTTACGCTCATTGATCTGCAAGTAGCGGAACTCGCCGCCGAACTTCATCGAATGCGCACCGACCACCTTTGAAAAGCCGTCCGAGACCAGCCAAGTATTGTTGGGCTGGAATGTGGTGAGCGTAGGAACGCCAATGGAGAAGCTATTGAAGTAAATAGGCGGCACGGTCTGAGGAAAACCGGGCGGACCAGAAGGAATTATCCCCAGGGTGCCCGGACCGGTGACGAAACCGAGATCCGCTAGCTTTGCAAAGCTGCCGGTGGGCTCGTCCGTTACAGTTGAGGTGCGGAAGAAGCTCAGCCGGAACTCGTTCACTTGCGTGCCGCCGAACGTTTTCGTGTTGCTCATCACAGCCTCTGGGCGCGAGTCGGAGTCGTCGAAGGGAAGCCTGGGACGCTTGCTGCGCCGGGCGGAAGCGCATAGTTCACTGTCGAGTCGTCGAAATGATAGTAGAAAGACCAATTCCCAGTCATCTCGTTAACGAAATCGACGCGCTGGCCCATCTTGTCGTCGTTCGACACTGTTCTTCTGGCTTGCAGTCGGCAAATTCCCGTTCGCTTGGTTGGGAAGAGGGATGTAGGGCAACATGTCCGACGGCCGGCTTGGAAAAAGCGCTCTTGCGGAATTACTCCGTTGGGGAAAACGCAACTAGCGGAAGTAGCGCAGCCGACAAAACTGTACTGGCTCTCCATTCTGAACTGGATAACCGAGGCGCTGCGAGAGAACCTGGGCCCAGTAATCGCCCTTCACTGTTTGCGGACTTCCATTGGCGTCGACGAACGTGCTGGGATCAAAAATGCCCGCCGCTCGGTCGGCCGTGGGCACGGGCACCAACCCGTGCTCGCTCCCTGGACCTGCCGCGTGCCTTGATAATCAGTAAACCAAAACAGTTTATTTTTCCAGAACGGGCCGCCGACAGCGTAGCCAAACTGATTGCGGCGCAGTTCCGCTTTTGTCGGATCGAAAAAATTGCGCGAATCGAATTTGTCGTTGCGGAGAAATTCGAAGACATCGCCATGAAAGCCGTTTGTGCCGGATTTCGTGATCGCGTTCATGACGCTGCCGCTGAACTTGCCGTATTCGGCATCGAAGCTGTTGGTGATCAGGCGGAATTCCTGAATGGAATCCAGGTTCGGAACCAGTCCCGCCCCTTGTTTCTGCCTTCGCTCACGTCGCCTCCGTTTACAAGGAAGGCATTCGCAGTTTCGCGCTGGCCGTTGACGGACATATTCCCGACATTCGTTAAGTATGCCGGAGACCGGCCGATCCTGTTGAATCGAAGCGGAAGTGATTGGCGCAACACCGGCCTGCAAACCCAGCAGATCGATGAAGCTACGGCCATTCAAGCGGAAGCGAAAGTATTTGCTTGGTGTCGACCACTTGGCCAAGTTGCGTGCTGTCCGTCTCAACCTGGACCGTGTTAGCCTCGACTGCTTACGGCTTCCTTGACGCGTCCGACCTGCAGCGTCACGTCGATGCGAAGCTCATCGTTCACCTTGACTTCGATGCCCGTCGTGACGAACTGCTCGAATCCTGGCGCAGTCGCAATCACTTTGTAATGTCCCGCCGGCAATGCCAGAAGGCGATATTCCCCGTTCGAACCAGACGAAACTTGTCTGGTGAAATTCGTGTCGATATTGGTCGCTGCGACCTGCGCGCCCACAACTATCGCGTTGGAGCTATCGCGCACCGTACCGAGAATCGTGCCGGTCACGTCAGCTGAAAGTTGACACGCAGCAGCAGGCCGCTAAAAACGCGACGAAGACAACATTTCTGCCACTCATCTTATTCCCCTGTGAGAAGTTACAGGCGAATGTAATCCAAGCGTACAGTAAATGTCAAGGACGTCCCGTTCTAGAAATTTATTAGTGCTCCATGCCCGGTTTGACCATGCCGGGATACCAGGAACGCACCGCGAGAATCCGTGACTTCACGCTTGGGAGCGCTGTAGTAACCGACTGTGCAATTGAGGCGGAAAAAATATGCGTCACCCGCTTTGGCAGGATGCCGTCCTTCGATTCCGTCCATGCCGCCTCCTGCAACCATTTCGCCGTGACCTTCCAGAACCAGGTAGATCTCTTCTTCGCGCTCGTGATGGTGAGGAAAGTTTGTGCCGCCGGGAGCTATTTCCATGACGAAAAGGCTCGTCAGGACTCGGCCCGCCGCGATGCGATCGCGTTTGCTATCGACATCTCCCATCAGCAGACGGTAAAGTGCCGAAGAAGGATGGCCGCTCACGGGTTGCGTCGCAACATCCTTCGATATTGGCTTTTAACGGCTGCTGTCGGAAGCGGGGCTTTCTCGAATCCTTTTGTGCGGAAACCCATGACGATTACTTTCAGCGGCGCGCAGAGACTGATTACTCAAGTTGTGCGGCACGGTTGCGGGAATATACAGATAGTCTTCCTTTTTCAGGGGCACGTTCTGGCTTCCGTATTTCGCCGAACCACTGCCTTCAAGGACTACAGTACACCTGGTCTTCTTCGGGATATGCGACGCTCGCGCATGTGCCGTTCGGGTCGATAACTGCTTCGCCGTAACGCGCTACGCCGATAACGATCGATTTGTCGCGATCTCCTTCACCGAAGAGCGGCCTGTAGTGACAGGTCGGCGTGGTGAGATCGGAGTGTCTCCTTGCCGCTGCGCGAGATTCGCGATGGAGAAATGTGGGATCGACGCGGCGGTCAGCCGCATCTAGAGAGATGGCACAAGACAGCTCGCAAGGAGCATGCTGCAATTCTGAGGCGATCGGAGTTCATTAGACTGGATCAGGTACGAACGAGGCAGCTTATCACAAGTGCAAATACGAATTGCTCAAAAGGAAATATGTCACGATTCTCGAACGAGCGTCGCATGTTCATGAAATGGATGGTCGGCCGCGCCTGTCTTGGGGGCGGTCGCATGGCAAGATCTTTCGCAGTAAAACTGACTTGCGAGCCACCGTCTGGCACTGCGCCAATGTTTATGAACGTATCGGAGTACGCCCGTTCATCAATGCTCGAGGAACTTGGACGTATCTTAGCGGCTCGCTGATGTTGCCCGAAGTTCGTACGGCGATGGAAGCAGCATCGCGGCAGTTTGTCGACATGTTCGAGCTTCAGAAGGGCAGTCGGGAAACGCCTGGCAGCTCTGTCGGGCGCTGAATCCGCGATGATCACTTCAGGCTCAGCGGGCGCAATGGCGGCGGCAACGGCGGCTTGTATAGCCGGGTTCTGATCCGGTAAAATTTGGCAGCTTGCCGGACACAACCGGCATGAAACATGAAGTGGTCATGTTGGGCGGCCGAATCGCTTTCGATAGCGCAATTCGGTTGGCGGGAGGGAAATTGGTGGTGGCGCAGACATCTGAACAACTGCCGTCTGCGATGAATGAACAAACGGCGATGGTGTATACCACCTGGCGAGATGACCGCCTGTCTCGCGCACTCGAAATTACGCATCGCGCAAGGATCCCACTGCTCTTGGACGACGCAGCCGGAATCCCACCGCTTAGACAATCTTTCGCGGTACGCAAAATGGGCGTCGATCTTTATTGTTTCAGTGGTGGAAAAGGGCTCCGAGGTCCTCAGTGTGCCGGTGTGCTTCTCGGAAGAAAAGATTTGATCGATGCCGCGCTGGCGAATTACAATCCCTGGGAAGGTGCCGTCTGTCGGCCGATGAAAGTCGGGAAAGGAAGAGATCATCGGCATGCTCACCGCCATCGAAACATGGCAGAAGATCGACATCGATTCACTGAATCGCGAGTGGAATGCCAAAGTTCAACGCATCGCAAAAGTGGTAGAGACCGTACCCGGAGTGATCGACGAAGATTTACGTTCCGGAAGAGGCGAACAGCTATCCGACATTGAGGGTGATGTGGGACGAACAGACGCTTTGGTCTCACGGTCGCTCAATGCGATCAACAACTGCGTTCCGGTGAGCCGCGTATTGAAGTGTTGACGAATAACAATCCCAGCATGGTGGCAGCGGTGAGCGAGGGCGACGATCCCAAACACGAACCGCCCAAGAACCAGCTTGAGATTGTGTCGATGACGTTGCAATCTGGCGAAGATCTGATTGTGGCGCGCCGGTTGCGTGAAATCTTGAACGGCGCCAGAGTGAAAGTCCGCGTTGCCTGATCGTCCACTTCTGTGCTGAGTTCGACAATCGAAGCGATTGGCCACACTCCCCTCGTCGAGCTCTCCCGGATTACGAAGGGTATGAAAGGCCGTATCCTCGCGAAATTGGAGTATCTGAATCCCGGTATGTCGAAAAAGGATCGGATTGCGCGCCAGATCATCGAAGATGCAGAAGTTAATGGAACACTTCAACCCGGGCAAACCGTTGTCGAACTGACAAGCGGCAACACAGGTACGGGGCTTGCGATCGTCTGCGCCGTGAAAGGATACCCGTTTCTCGCTGTGATGTCCAAAGGAAACTCTGAAGAGCGCGCGCGCATGATGCGTGCGTTGGGCGCGGAGGTAATTCTCGTCGATCAGTTGCCTGATTCGCAGCCCGGATATGTTTCTGGTGGAGATCTCAAGTTGGTAGAGGAAGAAACCAACCGCATCGTAATGGAGCGCCGCGGTTTTCGCGCGGATCAGTTTCATAACATGAGCAACTTTCGCGCCCACTATTTGCATACGGCGCCGGAGATTCTGGAGCAAGCCGGCGGTCAGATTCACGCGTTTTGCGATTTCGTAGGCTCGGGAGGCACTTTCGCAGGCTGCGCGGCGCGTCTCAAAGAACATGATCCTTCCATAGAATGTTTCATTGTTGAGCCGGCCGGGTGCGCGGTACTGGCCGGTAATCCAGTCTCGAGTCCTCACCATCGGATTCAAGGTGGCGGATACTCGGCCGCAAATTTGGAGCTAATCCGGCACGAGCATATTGACGGCTTTCTTCAAGTGACGGATGAAGAGGCAACTACGACAGCCCGGCGATTGGCGCGCGAAGAAGGCATATTTGCCGGATTCTCTTCGGGTGCGAACGTTGCGGCGGCGCTCAAACTACTGCCTAGCCGAACCGTGGTGACTCTGATCAATGATTCTGGCTTGAAGTATTTAAGCACCGAACTCTGGACCTAGGTAGCATGAACACGATGAGGATACTGGCTCTTCTTTTGCTAAGTTCGTGGGTGCCTCCGGCAGCTGATCGCATTCATGTATTTGGATATGACTGGACGGTTCCCGCGGCTTCGGACTGGAAGGTTGAAGAACAAGGCGGCGAATCAATGCTCCACCTCATAACACCTAGAGGCCCGCTACCGGGCCCAAGGCGTCCGATTGAATTCGCCTTGGCCGAAACTCCGGAATTTCGTAGTGTGACTGTTGATCTGGATGCGCGACCGCTCGGCCATTCTCTGATTGTGGCGTTCGCATACCGCGATGCAGCGCACTTCGATTACGCGCATCTCTCGATAGATCCCGCCACAAAAGAGCACGTTCACAATGGCGTCTTCCATGTTTACGGGGGCGAGCGCGTTCGGATAAGCTCCGAAGCTGGACCGCCAGCGTTTCGCGGCCACAAACCGCTGGTATCATGTTCGACTAATTCATGACGGCAAGTCTGGGGTCGTCGAGGTTACGGTCGATGGACAACCGATTCCGGCCCTGCACGCGGTCGATCTGAGTCTTCCTAGCGGTAGAGTTGGAATCGGCTCATTCGACGAGACCGGCGATTTCAAGAACGTAAAAATCCAGGGTGTTGCGGTTTCTCGCTAAGGCGAGTGTGTATCGTGCTGCGGCAAAGCCCACGCGTAGAGGACGCCATCGACTCCTGTGATCACATACTGGCGGCCATCCAACTCGTACGTCATGGGTGAGCTGCCGAGAGAACCTCCTGCATTCACGTGCCACAGAGTCCGGCCGTCATCGGGGTCAAGCGCCAACAAATTCCCTGACACATCTCCCGTGAACAGCAAGTGTCCCGCAGTGGTCAGAATACCGGGATGCCCTTCACCTTCCTCCCCTTTCCTCGACCAGCGAATTCGACCCGTCTGATAATCGATGGCAACCAGAAGAGACCGGAACCATAAAGTGCTTGCAGCACCTCCCTGATGACCCTCCGGTTGGTGGTTTTGATTGAGAATCAAGTAGTAAACAATGAAGCCCTCAAATGCATTAACGTAAAAGAGTTTCGTTTCCGGATCGAAGCTCGGGGCCATCCAATTGGTTGCACCCTCTTCGTAAGCGTGCACCAGCGCGCCATCAGTTTGCGGCTCTTTCTCCTTGTTCGAAATGGGCTGACCCTTAGCATCTAATCCCGAAGCCCAGTCGGTCGACACAAAGGGTGCGGTGAGCAGATGTTCACCTGTACTTCGATCGAGCAGAAAGAAATAGCCATTCCGGCTGGCTTGCGCAAGTAGCTTGCGGGTTCTTCCGTGAAATTCGGCATCGAACAAGACAGGCGTTTCAACGGCGTCCCAATCGTGTGTGTCGTGCGGTGAAGGCTGGTAATACCAGACCATCTTTCCAGTATCCGGGTTCAAGGCCACGATGGAGCACGTGTACAGATTGCTTCCGGCGCGCGTAACACCTGCCAAAACGGGATGCGGATTACCGGTGCCCCAATAGATCAAATTGAGATCGGGATCGTAGGTGCCGGTCATCCATGCAGGACCGCCGCCATGCATCAACGATTCAGTATCGGGCCAAGTTTCAGATCCCGGAGCGCCAAGCGGCCGGGAGCGTATTCCAACGCCAGATGACTTTACCCGTCATGGGATCAATTGCTTCTATGAAATGCGATACATCGGCCGAATCGCCAGAGGTCCCGATGATTAATCGATCTTTCACAACCAGCGGAGCGATGCTGATGTAGTAGCCGAATCTCACGTCTGCGATCTCGATATTCCAGATCTCTTTGCCATCTCGAGCGTCGAGGCAAATCAGGTGCGCATCCGTCGTACCGAAATAGAGGCGATCTTTGTACATCGCAACGCCGCGGTGCCCGACATGGTCGCCTTTGAAGGACGATGGTAATGCCAGATCATATGGCCGGTGCGCGCGTCAATGGCCCACACATTGTCCGGAGTTGTAAAGTACAAAACACCGTTTACTTCGAGAGGCGTGGATTTCAGTGTGTCCGAATGTGTTTGAAACGCCCATGCCATCGTCAAGGGCGGCGACGTTGGTTTTGTTGATCTGATTCAGAGTGCTATACCGGCGGCCGGAATAGTCGCCGTTATATGTGGGCCAGGTATCGGTCGGCGGTTTTAGAAGAGCAGCGGGATCGAGTCCTTGCGCCGCGAGCAGAAAATAGCGTTGCGAGAAACAGCGTGAGCAGCTTCACTTCAGCGTCTCCAGGTAAGCGAACAGATTGTGCACGTCGGCATTTTTATACCTGTGCAGCAGTTCGAGATGAGCAGCGAGCGGATCGTGAATCTGGACTTTCACTTCATTTGCAGGCCATGAATGATACCAACCGTCGGCATCTTTAATCGCGATCGTGAATTGATCCTGATACGCGAGCGTTCCTGTAAACTGGCGGCCTGAGCTGCGTCGTCACTGTGGCCGTTTTCGGCACGTCCGGAGGGTAGAGAAAGCGGGCCTGGAGATCGGCGGGCGTGTACTTCTTCGCGATCCCAGCGAGATCGCCAGACGGAGAGTGGCAACGGTTACATTGGCCTTCACCGTTGAAGAATGCCTTGCCGGCATCTGCGTTGCCAGTGAGCAGAAGCTTCAACGAATAGTCGCGAGGATTGGGGGGGCTTGTGAGATCCGATTCCTGTAACCGCCAATGCAGATAAGCGACTACATCGGCAATCTGCGTCTCACTGAGGGGAACCGCTGGCATGCCCTTCTTGGGACGGCCGTCTCGAATCACCGGGCCGATGAGTTTCCCTTCGTCATCGTGGCGCACTAAGCCGGATCGCATGAGATTCGGACCTTCAGCGCCACCGGTTGCGTCCGGCCCGTGGCAGAACGCACAGGTTTGCGCGAACTGAGCCTGGCCGCGCTTGACAGAATCGCTGGGCGAGTCTTGTGCGAAGAGCCACGAACACAAAAAGAACAACAGGAAAGCGAACCGGTGCTATAAGCGCGCATAGCTCTCCACTTTCGGAATCAGAGGTGACGCGTACTCGATGAACTCCGCGCTGACGTCGTTGCCTTCTTCATTGATCCATTCGCTCGGCAAGAGACGCTCGGTCCGAGCGACCGTCTCGAGCGGAGTCAAAAATGTGCTACTGCGGTAAGGTCTCTGGGAATCGCGACGAATCGCTACCATGACGACGGATTCGCCTTTCGCAGCGGCGCGGGCGCCACTCCGGCCACACTCGGCTGCTTCTTGACGATCGAGTTCACTGGCCGTCGGGCCACAACATCTCCCGAGAAGTCCGGGCTTCTCGGCTCGGGCGCGGAGGTCGAGTTTCGTAGAGATAAGGCGTGCAAGCGTGTGGCCCAGGTTGGATGCGAGGCGATGAACGGCACTCGCCGCGCGATCTACGTCCGCGCCAAAGGGCGTTCCTTTTTCGTCGAGTTGTCCTTCGCAGACTGCGATCACGACGCGGCCCAGCCGGCGGTAAACACGTTCTACATCGGCTGTGATACGATCAAGACTGACACGTTTCTCCGGCAAGTAGATCAGATGCGGGGCATCGTCCTCATGCGTACGAGCAAGTGCCGTAGCCGCAACGACCCACCCAGCATTTCGGCCTAATACTTCTAGCACTGTAATCGGCGGGGGCAGGGAACGGTTATCTTCTCCAATCTCACGCGCCGCAATAGCAAAAAAGTGTGCGGTTGATGGGTAGCCTGGCGTGTGATCGGTAATCGAGAGATCATTGTCGATGGTCTTCGGGATGCCAATGACTTGAAGATCGTGCCCCGTCGCATGCGCGTGTCGCGATAGTTGCAGCGCGGTGTCCATCGATCCGTTGCCGCCCGTGTAGAAAAAGCAGTGGATGTCTTTCTTTTTGAAGATTTCGAGAATGCGGCCGTAGTCTTCGTCAGAGAGCTTGAAGCGACTCGAGCCGAGGGCGGAGCCGGGCGATCGGGCGATTGCGCGCATCAGGTTTTGATCTTGTCCGAGCAACTCGGTAAAATCCTCTTCGAGTAGACCTCGTACGCCAAAGCGAGCGCCATACAGTTGGGTAAACGTTCCACGCGCGCGCGCTTCCTCGACGAGGCCGGCGAGACTCGCGTTGATTACCGACGTGGGTCCGCCGCCATGGGCGATCAGTGCATTCATCAAAAGGGAGTCTACAATGCGAGGGAGTAGACAAACGAAGGTTAGCGAAAGATAGGCAAGGAATCAAATGTTCTGGCAAACGCTCTTAGGCGTCATCCTCGCTCTTACAATCAGTAGCGGCGGCCGACGTCCAGGAGATTTTGCGGTGATCGGGCCTGGAGGCGGTGGCGCCATGTTCAACCCGACGATCAGCCCACATGATGCGAATACGGTTTTGGTTTCTTGCGATATGACGGGATCGTATATTACGCATGATGGCGGCCAGTCGTGGCGGATGTTCAATCTGCGAGGCAGAACCGAGTTTTTTGCTTTCGATCCGAAAGATCCACAGGTTCTCTATGCACAGGGCATCGGATTGTGGCGGAGCAAGGACGGAGGACAGACGTGGAGCCTTTTGTACCCGAAGCCTTCGTCAGTAAAGGGCGTCCAAATGAATTCGGATCACGCGGGAGAAAGGATCATCGCCGAGCCGGACCCGCTAGGCTCGATTACCGCATTAGCGATCGATCCAGACGATTCGCACACTTTATATGCAGCCGCTTTGAAAGGATCATCGAGCTGGCGCTTTCGTCTCGCGCGATTCGGGTGAGACGTGGACGCACGAGGCTAACCTGCCGGAGCGCGCTCTTCATATTTGGGTAGATCCACGTTCACGGCGAGGCGAGAGAGTTTTGATCATCGGATCCGGCCATTCCATCCAGGTGAAAAGCGCTTCAGGAATGCAATCGCATCCAGCACCAGGACAGGCAGCATTCACTCAGCTATCCGCTGGCTTTCGGAACGACGCAGCGACAATTTATGGCGTCACCGAGAAAGGCGCTTTTGTTTCGAGCGATGGCGGGGCCACTTGGCAGAAGTGCGCCTTACCTGGTACCGGCGCGCGCGTGGAAGCAGTCGCCACGAGCCTGCATGACCCCCGCACCGCCTATCTCTCCTACAGCGAACTGGAGCTGGACGGAAAGAAATGGGAGGGTGTCGCGAAGGCGACCGATTCGGGACGAACTTGGACTCTAATCTGGAAAGATGCGCGCGAACCCGCAACCAACGTGCACGATGCTTGGATAACCGAGCGCTTTGGCCCTGATTGGGGCGGGAATCCGCTGATGCTGGGCGTAGCTGACGTTAATCCAAATCTATGCTACGCCACAGACCTGGGGCGGACGATGAAAACCACTGACGGCGGCGCGACCTGGACGGCAGTTTATTCGCGCAAGCTGCCCGGAAGAGGATGGACGACCACGGGACTGGATGTGACTACGAATTACGGCATTCACTTTGATCCGTTCGACCCGAAACGGCAGTTCATCACTTACACGGACATCGGTCTTTTTCGAAGCGAGGATGGCGGCAAATCCTGGGTCAGTTCGACGACTGGCGTTCCGCCTCGATGGGTTAATACGACGTACTGGGTTGTCTTCGATCCAGAGATTCGAGGACGCATGTGGAGTGTCAACAGTGGGACACACGACCTTCCACGTCCGAAGATGTGGCGGAAGACATCGCCGCTCGATTACAGAGGCGGAGTTTGCCGAAGCGATGATGGCGGGAAAACGTGGATCAAGTCGAATAGCGGGATGGACGAAACAGCCGCAACCCATATCCTTTTGGACCCGCGGAGTTCATCGCAAGCGCGAACGCTATATGTGGCAGCGTTCGGACGGGGAGTGTATAAGAGCACGGACGGCGGGAAAACGTGGACGCTGAAAAACAACGGCATCAAGGGCAACCAGCCGTTCGCGTGGCGGCTGACGCAACCCTCAGATGGGACGTTATACGTGCTTGTGGCGCGACGCTCGGAAAACGGCAGCATTGGGAATGACGGTGACGGAGCGATTTATCGGTCGACTGATGGCGCCGAACATTGGAGTGCGGTCGCGATGCCGAAGGGTGTGAATGCGCCGAATGGGTTGACGATCGATCCCAAGTCTCCGGGCAGGTTGTATTTGGCCGCGTGGGCGCGTGCGGTTGGAATGCACGGCGAGGGCGGCGGGATTTATTTATCTAACGACAGCGGACGGACGTGGAGGAAGATCTTTGATCGGGATCAGCATGTGTACGATGTGACGATCGATCCCCATGATCCCAATGTGCTTTACGCATCGGGATTCGAATCTTCCGCGTGGCGCTCGAGCAATCGGGGTGAGCACTGGAGGCATATAGCAGGGTTCAACTTCAAGTGGGCACACCGTGTAATTCCCGACCCGCTTGACAGGGACCGGGTGTACGTAACCACGTTCGGCGGCAGCGTGTGGCACGGATCTGTGAATGGGCAATCTAAGCCGCTGGACATCGTGACACCCGTGCTTGAGCCTGGGTATCTGCAGTGATCGATTTCCGGGCAAGCGAACTCCTAGGCAGGCCCGAAGCGGAGCAGGACCGCGATGGCTATCTTCATACCTTACGAGAGATTCGCCAGCAACCGGCAACGTTGCTCGACACCTGCGAGCGCATGCTCGCTCGGGCGGAGGACCTGAAGCAACACTTGCAGAACGCGCAGGCGGTTGTCTTTAGTGGTTCGGGCAGCTCGGAATATGTAGGGGATTGCGTTCGTCTGGCAATCCAAAAGGATTTGAAACTTACCTCTCAAGCCGTCGGCAGCGGGATGGTGCTGACCCACGGCAAATTGGCATTTCCTCCGTTGCGTCCATTGCTGATGGTGTCGCTTGCGAGATCTGGAGATAGTCCGGAGAGTGTCGGTGCGTTGCAGTTGCTCTTGGACAACGAAGAGGAGATTCGGCACCTTGTCGTGACTTGTAACGGGAAGGGTAAGCTGGCTACGCGTTATCGTAGCGACCCGCGGGTTACGGTCGTTCTATTGGATGATCGGACTAATGATCGAAGTCTGGTGATGACGAGCAGCTTTACGAGTCTGGCTGTGGCAGCACGCTCACTTGGATTGTTAGATGCGCCGGAGAGATACCGCGCCTTGTGCCGCCAATTGGGCCATATTTCGGAGCATGTAATTAATACGCACTTTGACGCGCTGGCGTCCGTTGGCCGTAAAGAGTTTCGGCGCGCAGTGTTTCTTGCTAGTGGCTGGGGATTTGGTGGCGCGCGGGAAGCCGCGCTCAAGATGCTGGAAATGACAGCAGGCCGGGTGGGCACATTGTGCGAAACGTATCTAGGATTGCGGCACGGCCCGATGAGTTATATAGATCGCGATTCTCTCGTTGTCTGCTTCTTGTCATCGGAGTCGAATTTGCGGGCTTACGAGACGGATCTGCTGCACGAGCTGGACTGCAAGCAGCTTGGGTTGTTAAAGGTGATCGCCGGCGAAAACATCCCGCGAGATCTGCTGCGCAAAGACGATGTCGCAGTCGAAATGCCCGGGCTTGGGGCGCTCGGAGACGAGAATGCCTCCGTGGTCCACGTGATAGTTGGACAGGTGTTGGCTTTCTTCCGTTGCTTAAAGGACGGACTGCGGCCCGACTCTCCGTCTGAGAGTGGAGTGATCAGTCGCGTGGTCGAAAGCTTCCAGTTGCACACTGAAAAAGGGATTGGATTTTGAAAATTCTGATTGCCGGTGAGCTAAACGTCGATCTGGTTCTGCAGAATCCGCGGTCGTTTCCAGTTCTTGGGCGGGAAACCATTGTCGAAGATCTTTCGTTAACGGTGGGGAGCGCATCTGCAATCTGCGCGGCCGCCCTCGCGAAATTAGGAGATCAAGTTACTTTCACGGGGAAAGTGGGCCGCGATGCCTGGGGCGCTCTTTGCCTGAAATCGCTTGGCGACCTTGGTATCGACTGCTCATTAGTGGATCGCAATGAATCGTTGGTGACGGGCATCACTGTTTCCATCACATGGGCCAAGGATCGTGCCTTGCTGACGTATCTCGGCTCGATTGCGGCTTTACGGGCTAGCGATGTTTTGAACGAGCATCTACGTGGATGCCGCCATCTGCACGTTTCTTCGTTCTTCCTTCAGCGTGCGTTGCGTCCAGGTCTGAAGTCGCTGCTTGCGCGAGCTCACGAAAATGGGCTCACGACGTCCGTTGACCCAGGGTTCGATCCAGACGAAGCATGGGGACGAGACTTGATTGACACGCTGACTGAAATCGACGTGTTTTTTCCAAATGAAGTGGAGCTCGCGGCCATTTCGCGGAAACGGGACAGGATCGAGGCGCTGCGGTCACTCGAAAACGGGCGAACCCTCACGATAGCGAAGCTGGGCGGTGATGGATGCATGGCCATACAGGATGGCGAGATCGTCAGCGTGCCCGCATTTGTAATCACGCCTGTTGATACCACTGGCGCCGGGGACACGTTCAATGCCGGTTTTCTGCACGCCTGGTTGAGCGGAACAGATCTTCGAGAGGCCATGCGCTTTGGCGCTGCATGCGGTGCTTTATCGACTTTGGGCCTGGGCGGCACAGCGAGCCAACCAACGGAATCGCAGGCTCTCGAGTTTATGGCCGGAGCCCGCGCCGACAGTGGAACAGTAGCAAGGCCATGAAACTCGCGTCCCTGCTCTTGCCAGTCATGCTCCTTCCTCTGGCGAAAGCAGAAGTGAAGGTTTGGGAGGGCACGCTTACGCTCCCGACATACGAGGAGGGTGCGCCTGATCCAAATCCGCCGTTCGATCTTTTCGCAACTACCCGCTTCAATTATCCGTACACCCTACGCGAGAACCTCACCGATCAGCGGGTGAACCACCCATGGCGTGCCGTGTATTTGGAAAACGAGTATCTGAAGTGCTCCGTCCTGCCTGATATCGGCGGTCATATCTATACATGTATCGACAAGCTGAGCGGCCAGCCCATGTTTTACGCGAATCCGTCTATTAAGAAGGCGCAGATTGGCTATCGGGGCGCGTGGGCGGCATTCGGCGTAGAATTTAATTTTCCTGTTTCGCACAACTGGGTATCGATGTCGCCGGTCAGCTTCGCTTACATCAAGCATGACGATGGCAGCGCGTCGGTGACGGTAGGAAACGTCGATCGGGTTTACGGAATGGAGTGGACGGTCGAGTTGATAGTACGGCCCGGCTCGACATTGCTTGAAGAACGTGTAACTTTGAGCAACCGCAGTGATGTGCGACACCGGTTCTATTGGTGGAATAACGGTGCTGTCCAGGTCTGGAACGATTCGCAGATCCAGTATCCGATGCGCTTCGCTGCCGCTCACGGCTTCGCGGAGGTGCAGCCTTGGCCGATAGATCCCGACGGCACGGACCTAAGTGTCATTCGGAATCAGACGAAGGGGCCGGTGTCGCTGTTTGTCCACGGCAGCCGTGAGCCATTCATGGCGATCTGGAATCCGCGCACAAACACCGGCACCGTGCACTTCGCGGATTATGCGGAGCTTCCTGCCAAGAAGATTTGGTCTTGGGGTGTAGATGCCGACGGGCTCGACTGGAGGAAAGCGCTTTCCGATAACGACAGCGCGTATGCAGAGGTGCAAGCCGGGTTGTTCCGAAATCAGGAGACATACGCTTTCCTCGAACCGCGGCAGAGCATTTGTTTTTCCGAGTACTGGATGCCGGTCCGCGACACTGGCGGAACGTCGCGCGCAAATCTGTCCGGCGTGCTGAACCTCAGCCGCACCGGCAATCTGCTGCAGGCTGCATTCAATGCAAATCAGCGGATTCGAGGCGCCTCGGTTCGCCTCACAGATGGCAACCGGGTAGTTGCGCAGGAAAGCCTGGATCTCTCGCCGGAGCGGACGTGGAAACGGGAAATTCCGATCGGAAGCGCAAATGACCGATTTACTTTTGAGCTGAAAGACTCAAAAGGCGCAGTTCTTCTCCGGCATACGGAAGGTGAGTACGACTGGACACCTGCTGACCAGATTCGGAAAGGTCCGCAGCCATCGCATGAAATACCACCGGCCGAGCAAAGAAAAGAAGACGACTGGCTTCAAGCGGGAAAGGAAGAGGAGCTTAACGGGCAGACACTCGCGGCGTTTGCGAGCTATCAGCAAGCGCTGCTCGCGTTCCCGAAATCATTTGCGCTAAACAAGGCTGCGGGACGCGTGGCAGCATGTCTGCTGCGCTACGAAGATGCAGTCCGATATCTCGAGCCGGTGCAGCAGAGGGACACGAGCGATCCTGAGATCTCGTACTATCTCGGCATCGCGTATGACGAGCTGGGAAACGAGCGAAAGGCTCAAGAGGCGTTTGAGGCTGCTCATCGCATGCCGCAGTTTCGTTCGGCGGGTGCTCTTCGACTCTCAGAGTTACTGGCGCGTGAAGGACACCTCGCAGAGGCAGAGCGTGATCTTGATAAGAGTCTGCGGGCGCAACCTGACGACCTTCGCACTGCTGAAGAGTTGGTTGCGATTCGTCACGCAGCCGGGGATAAAAACGGCGCTCGAACGCTGGCAGTTCAATGGCTGAGCCGATATCCACTCAGCTACTTCCTTCGAGAAGAAACTGGAGATCCGGATTTGCCAAGCCTGGGTGCGGATCCTTACCGCGTATTGAATGTTGCTACGGAATATATGCGACTCGGCCTTTATCATCCCGCTCTCGAAGTGCTGTCGCAAAAGTATCCAGCATCGCCGTCGGATCGCAGCGAACCTGGTAGCGTTTTGCCGCAGGACCATCCTCTGGTTGCGTATTACCGGGCTTACTGCAAAGAGAAATTGGGGCTTGTGGCCGCAGAAGACTATGCAGCCGCTTCGAGACTTTCGACGTCGTACGTGTTTCCGAATAGCGCCGAAACAGTTCGCGTGCTCAAATCGGCTCTGCGCGCCAGACCGTCTGACGGTACGGCGCACTATTTCCTCGGCACTTTTTTCTTTTCGCGCGGGCTGACGGATGCGGCACTTCAGGAGTGGGCGGAGGCCCGTAAGGTTGCGCCAAACATACCGGTCCTTCACGCAGACATTGGGATCGCGCTGCTTCATGTGCGCAAAGATGTACAAGGAGCGCTTTCTGCCTTTCAAGACGGGGTTACTGTAGACGCAAACAACCGCGAACTCTACGTCGGGATGGATGAGGCGCTTAGTATTTTGCAGCGCCCCCCAAAAGACCGCGTTCAGGCCCTCGAGCGTTATCCCGATCTGGCTCAAATGCCGTCGGATCTCGTATACGAACTCGCTCTCAACCGCACTGAGGCGGGCGATTTCGATGGCGCCAAACGCTTGTTTTACAATCGCTTCTTCCCGCGCGAGGAAGGCGGTACTAACGTACGGCAGGTCTGGGTTGAAGTGCTTTTGCAGGAGGCGCTTTCGCGTCACCGGACAGGACACTGCGAACTGGCGTTGCGGGAAGCGCAGAATCTGGGCGCAGAAGTCCCGGGCCTGCCATTTACTCACGACGGTGGCCTGCAGCCTATGTTGCTCTCCGCTAGATCGCAGTATCTGCTCGGAACGCTTACGTCAGATTGCGGGCAAGCGGAAGAGGCCCGCCAGCATTTTGAACGCGCAGCAAAAGAGATGCAGCCACATCAGATCACCTGGGCTTATGCAGCCGCCAGGAAGTTGGGCCAGAGTTCTGCGAGCGACTGGAAGCAGAAACTCCAAGCGGCTCTTACCGACACAGAAAACGGCAGTGACACGAGCTTCTCTGCGTATGCGATCGGATGTATCGAAGCGGCGCTAGGAAATCGGCAAGAAGCCGACCAAGCATTTCAGCAAGCGCTTCTACTTCCCGATCAGGTGATGGCGCATCACTTGAGCCGGTTGGCCCGGGCGGAGCGTGATGCTCCTTGGTGAATCTGCCATCATGCAGGTAGAGTCACGAGCGCGCTTGCATGCGTTGGTCGTTTAAGATCGGCAGATTCGCCGGTATCGATTTATACGTACACGCCACCTTTCTCCTACTAATCCTTTGGGTCGTGATACTGCATTGGCTCGAAGGACGAACAGTCCAGGCAGTCCTTAGCGGTCTTGGATTCATCCTTGTTCTATTCGCTTGCGTCGTACTGCACGAATTCGGACATGCTCTAACTGCCCGCCGTTATGGCTATCCCACCAAGGACATCGTGCTGCTACCAATTGGAGGCGTATCGCGGTTCGAGCGAATGCCTGAAAAACCATGGCAGGAGTTCTGGGGCGCGGTGGCCGGACCCGCAGTCAATTTCTTCATCGGGGCCGCGATCTATATCTACCTATTCATCAGTTCGGGTTGGAAGCCCGTCAGCGGTCTAAGCATGACTACCGGTCCGTTCCTGGAACGCATCTTGATGGCAAACCTTGCGCTGATGCTGTTTAATTTGATTCCCGCGTTCCCAATGGATGGCGGACGCGTGCTCCGGGCCCTGCTTGCCACCCGCATGGATCATGTGCGTGCGACGCAAGTGGCCGCCAGTGTGGGGCAGGGGCTGGCGCTCGTATTCGGCTTGATCGGCCTGTTCTACGATCCGTTTTTGCTCTTCATCGCATTATTCGTCTGGATCGGAGCGGCTCAGGAATCCCATTCGCTGCAGATTAAGGACGCCTTCTCCGGTATTCCCATTCAAGCGGTGATGCAGAAGCGCTTCAACACGTTATCGACGAACAATACTCTCGCCGACGCGGTGAAGCTGACTGTTGATACTTCGCAGCATGATTTTCCGGTGATGTGGGGCGATCGAGTTATGGGAATTCTTACCAGAGCGAACCTGCTGAGCGGATTGTCTCAATACGGTCCCGATCAACTGGTGACCAGCGTTATGCAGCGCGAGTTCGATACTGCCCAGACTAACGAGAGGCTCGACGGAGTGTTAAACCGCTTGGCGGCATCGCCGGGCCGGATCATGCCCGTGTTGCAAGATGGCAAGCTGATCGGGTTAGTGAGTATGGAGAATCTCGGTGAGTATCTCATGATTCAAAACGCATTACACAGACGGGCGGGACGCTCCCGCTTGCAGGCCCACAGCCAGTCCCAAAGATAGACGATTACAACGCGTGAACGTGCTGGGTTAGCTGTTCAGGAGGCGACATCAGGGCAACCGCGTACTCGGATCCATTCAGGCAACCGCCTGCGACTGCGAGGCTGCGATAGTAATCGCTATAACGGAATCCATTTTCGCCGTGCCACATGGGGAAAACAGCGCAAGCTTTGAACCAGGCGTCAAAGACGGGAGTAATATCGAGGTAAGTATCAGGCATGAAGCCATTCGCATCTTCCCAGTTATCCGCGAAAAATACCTTCGCGACAGTGTGGGCGGGCAGTTTGCGGCTGATAGCGGGCAGCGCGGCATAGAAGACAGCATCGTTCACAATGTCATTGCAGGCAATGTGATCCTTGTGCCAACTGCCACGCCAGTGGGTGACGATGACGCCGGGTTTATACTCCCGGATTAAATCGCATACGGCAAACTTTGCTTCGTCATTTACAGGAATCTCTCCATCCGAATACGTAAGAAACGAGGCTCGTGCCCCGAGTATCTGCGCCGCGCGCTCGGAAGCTTCGCGCTGGAGCGTGCCATATCGTGCGGCGGCAATCTTCGGAGAGCCCTTTTCCCCAAGTGAGAGGCTCACGAAAATGCCTTGGCTGCCGAGATGAACTTGCAGAGCCACGGCCGCACCCATTGTGAAGAAAGCGTCTCCCGGATGTGCGGCGATCGCCATGATGCTTGAAGGGCGTGAGGCAGATGGTTCTGGACTCGCCGATGATGGGCGCCCTGGCATCTGGCCCGGTTCTGCGTGCGCCGCGGCAATTGAAAAACCCGCCGCACCGAGTCCAAGATCCGCGAGGAAATTACGCCGCTTAGAAGTCTTCATGACACGCGAGCTGTTCGAAATAGGTTCATCGCAACTCCGCGCTCAGTTGCCACCGATCCCCGCGAATTACGCCGCGCGACAGTTCGACCGGGATTCCTTCGGCATCATACGCGATGCGTTCGAGCAATATCCCCGCACTCCGGACCGCTACCTCGAGCAGCCTGGCAGCTCGACGGTGCACAAGCGCCGCTTCAAAAGTATCCCTGCAGCGCACCGGTTGGCGGTGGTATTTCTGCTCCAAAATATCGTAGAGTGCAACCGCATCATGGTTTTCTTTTTCCAGACCCGGGAAGAAGCTTTGGGGCAAGTACGACGTTTGTAGAAAATACGGCTCTTCATCGAGCATGCGCAGCCGTTCGAGCCGGATTACCCTGTCGCCGGTTGCAAGGTTCAGAGGCTTCGCAACGCTTGCTTCGGCTGAAGTAATTCTAATGCTCAGATTCTTGCAAGTGGGATGAAAGCCTTGTTGTTCCATGTTCGTCGCAAAACGATAGAAGTGATCCAGGACTTGATTGACACGTGAGCGGGCTACGTATGTGCCGCGTCCTTGCAGTCGAACGAGAGTGCCCTCGGATTCCAGATCGTCAAGCACCCGTTTGGCCGTAATCACGCTCACGCCAAACTGCTCACAAACTGATTTCTCGGTTGCGAAGAAATCCCCAGCCTTTAGCCGGCCAGACCTCAAATCTTGTTGCAAAGATTCTCGCAATTTTTGAGTGATCTGAAGGAAGAGGGGAACTGAACTTTTTCGATCTAAGTGAGCCGGGGAAGCTATCCCTTGGGAATCCCGCCGGGGTTCGGCCATCACTGCCGGAAAGCTGAGCGCGTCAGACATGAAGTGAGTTGGCTCCTGTTGAAATCAGTCCCCTGCGATAAGAGGCTCAGAGCAGGCTTCTGTCCAGCTTAGTAACCAGAAACTTAATTTCCGAAAGGGTAGAACTCAATATATTGACATGCTAAATCCCCTGTGATATGACTAGCGCATTAAGCAGGAGGGCTCGTGAAAATCTCGGATTTCAGAGAATCATTTCTGAAAAGGGTGCTCTGTATCTCCTTTCTGTTATCCACCCTAGCCATCAGTGCATTGGCCCAAGCCGGCCGAGGCGGATTGAGCGGCCTCGTTACGGACGCAACTGGGGCTGTCGTCCCCGGGGCAACGGTCCGAGCCCAGAACAACGCGACTGGCGTGAATCTCTCGACAACGACGACAGGAGCAGGTTTGTACTCGTTTGTCTCGCTGACACCGGCCACATATCAACTGAGTGCCAGCCATCCAGGATTTCAGACTGCAGTGCAAAAAAATGTCAGCGTCACCGTGGACCAGGTTACGACGATGAACATCATTTTGCAGCCGGGAGCTGTCAGCCAGGTGGTTACTGTGACAGCGGCGCCGGAGCTCGCTGAAACCAGCAACTCTACTGTCGGCCAGCTCATCAACGCGCCCATGATCGATCGCGTGCCTCTGATCACGCGCGACGTGTATGAGCTGGTGCAATTGAGCGCCGGGGTTGCACCGACGAATGGCACGCCAAATGCCGCCGATACCCAGGCGGTTTACAACTCACGCCCCGGGGCGGATGTATCCGGTTACACGGTGAATGGCGCGCTCCAGGGATCGCTTTACTACTCGTTGGATGGCAGCCCTATCGGCATCGCTGAAAACAACCTCGCCGCGCTCATCCCGGCTTTCCAGGTGCCGCTGGATGATGTGCAGGAATACCGGGTGGAAACTCAGAGCGTACCGGCCACCTATCAGAGTGGCGGCGCGGGCGTGATCAGTCTGGTCAGCAAATCCGGCACCAACGAATTCCATGGCGACGCGTTCGTCTATATCCGACCTAACGCCTTCGCCGCTAATGACACTTTCCTCAAGGCCAGTGAATTAGCCAAGGGCCAACCCAACCAGCCACTCGATTTCCATCGGTATCAGGAAGGAGCTTCATTCGGCGGCCCGATCCTGCACAATAAGTTATTTTTCTTTGGCGATTATGAATCCACGCAGCAGGACAGCCTGCAAACCGCCACTTATACAGTGCCCACCTCTGCCGAACGCGCGGGCAACTTCTCCGGCGATGCGCTCACTATTTACAATCCATTAGCTCCGGACTTGCCCAACGGCCAGCGCCAGCCGTTTTCGGGTAACGTCATCCCACCCGCCGACCTCAATCCGGTCGCGCTCAAGCTGGGGCAACAATTCCCGCTCCCTGATCAACCGGGCGTTGGTCCGTATCACCTGAACAACTACTTTGCCTCGGGCCTGAATCCGAACGATGCTCAGAAATTCGATATCCGCATGGATTACTATCGCAGCGAAAAGCAGCGCTTTTTCGGCCGCTTTTCGTTTGACCGCCTCAAGTTCGGCAACGCCGACCTTTACGGCAGCAGCAACATCTACGACCCGAACTATTACCAGAACATCACCAATGGACGGAACATTTTGCTCGCCGACGATTACACTCTGAACCCCACTACCATCCTCGAGTTGCGCTATTCCTTCACGCGGCATTATGAAAATCAGACCGGTGATCCGCGGCAGATCGGCTTCAACATAACCTCTCTTGGTTTTCCTTCCTCACTCGCCGCTCAGCAGGTCTATAACGATATTCCGTTAATTAACTTCGCCAACAACACCACTAACCTCGGTTCCAACTGGTACACCACTTTCAAGTTCGCCAGCATGAATCACGATGCTATCGCGGCCCTCACAACCGTGAAAGGCAAACATGATCTCAGCATGGGCTTTGAATTCCAGGAGCAACTCATGAACGAGGGCCAGCCTGTCGCCCCTAGTGGCCAGTACACGTTCGACAACACCGCAACTAGTTCCACCACTTTCGCGGGTAACGGCAGCGATTTCGCTTCCTTTCTGCTGGGGATGGGCCAACCTCCCGGCTACGAATACGACAACTTCACCAAGGACATTTTTGGCGCGGAAGCCAACCGCTATTACGCGGCCTACATCCAGGACAACTATCACCTCTTCAGCAAACTTACAGTGAACCTCGGCTTGCGCTGGGATATTTTTGGCGGCCGAACTGAGCGTTACAACCGCCTCGAATATTTTGATCCCAACGTTTCCTACACGGTTAGTGGCGTACCCCTCTTAGGCGGAGAACAGTTTGTGAGCAATGGCGGCAGCCCCTTTACCACGAATATGAAGAACTTCGGACCGCGCTTCGGATTCGCCTACCAACCCGTCAACAACCTCGTTATTCGAGGCGGTTTCGGAATCTTCTATGGTCCCTCGACGCAAATGGTCTCCAATTCCGCCCTCAACAGCGATGGATTCTTTGCTGCGACTACCTGGAACGCCACTGCCTATAACGCGAACGGCAATACACTCCCGGTCAATTCCCTCAGCAACCCTTTTCCCAATGGCGTCGTTCAGCCCACAAACAGTTCACTAGGACCGGCAACCAATTTGGGCAACGTGCTCGCAACCGAATTGCACTCGCAGGCCACCCCCACCACCTACGACTTCAACTTCGGATTTCAGTATCAGCTTCCGCATGACTCCATCGTCTCTGCCGCTTGGGTGGGCAGCCGCGGCCTCTTTTTGCC
Source organism: uncultured Acidobacteriaceae bacterium (assembly GCA_963771565.1). Lineage (GTDB taxonomy): Bacteria > Acidobacteriota > Terriglobia > Bryobacterales > Bryobacteraceae > Bog-105. The sequence goes on along the minus strand of CAVYUB010000010.1, from coordinate 65,502 downwards.
GCTCGGAGGTGCAGATCTGAACCAGCTCCCTTTGAGCACCATCGGGCAGTACCAATCGGCACTCAACAATCCAGTTCCTAACAAGTGGGCGCCCATTTTTCCACCCACTTCAGCCTTTTATGGCCAGTCCACGGTGCCTCAATTCCTGTCACTCGAGCCCTATCCCCAATTTAACTGCGGTTCCATCAATTGCGGTGTCGAGGTCTACGGCTATCCAGGCGGCGATTCCATCTATCACTCGTTGCAGCTGAAATTCCAAAAAAGGTTGACTCAGCATTTCACGACGTTAGCTGCGTATACCTGGGGCAAGCTGATCACCGATGATTTCAACCCTCCGCTGGCATTCATCGGCTATCACGGCACGCAAACCTATCAGGACTGGAGGGACATGAACCTGGAGCGCTCCATCAGCCCACAGGACCTCAGCTACGCGTTTTCCTGGCAAACCTCATACGATCTGCCCATTGGCAAAGGCCGTTTCGTTGATCTGAATGGCTGGGCCAACAAAATCTTGGGCGGTTGGACGGTAAACACATTTGTTTATTTCAGCAGCGGTGTTCCCATTTACGCGCCAAACGGCACTGGTGATCCTTTTTTCAATCAGCGCGTAAACATGACCTGCGATCCCGCCAACGGCGCGCCGCACACGCCCGCGGAATGGTTTGGCTATGGCTGCTTTTCCCAACCTGCCAGCCCGTTTCTTGCCGGAACTGCGCCGGCCTTCCTTACTCATGTGCGCACTGATGGAGGCCACAACCTGGATGCCTCGATTTTCAAAAACTTTCCGATTACCGAACATGCGAACCTTCAGCTTCAGTTCGCTGCATACAACCTCACCAATTCCGTGCAGTACGGAGCTCCCAACGTCTTCTGGAATCCTAATCCTACAACCGCAAACATGTCAGGCTTTGGGCAGATCACCAGCGCCGTTAATACGCCGCGCCAGCTCCAGTTTGCCGCCAGGTTCACTTTTTGACACGCAACATAAATCAAAGCTTCTAGTGGTGTGCATAAATTTTTCCGAATTCTAATTGCCGTCCTATGCGTCTCGGCAGCAGCTTCTCTGGCCTTGGAGCATGCCGAAATACGTGACACGCAAACCTCCTTCTATCCGCTCGCCGTGTGGTATGGCGGCGGCAAAGCGCGAGCGCCAATGCTCGAGCGAATTGATGCGACAAGCGCCGCACGATGGGGCAAAGACCTGGACCAGATCAAGTCCTTAGGCTTTGGCACGATCAAAACCTGGGTCGACTGGGCGACAGCTGAACCGGCACGCGCACAATTTTCATTCGCGAATCTGGATCTTGTTTTGAAGCTCGCGCAGGACCGTGGGATGCGGGTCATCATTCAGATTTACCTCGATTCCGCTCCCGACTGGGTGGGCCAGCGTTATCCAGAGGGACGGTTCGTGGACCGAAGTGGCGCAGTGATCACGTCGCAATCCGCGCCCGGATACTGTATCGATCATAATGGCGTGCGCAAGGAAATTATCGATTTTCTGGCGGCGCTTTCGCGGGAAGCGAACCGTTCTCCGGCTCTATACGGTTGGGATGTTTGGAGTGAGCCGCATGTGATTAATTGGGCAGAATTTCCTTATCTGTCCCATCCCGAATTTTGCTTTTGCGCAAGCAGCCAAGCTCGTTTTCGACAGTGGTTGAAAGCAAAATATCAAACGCTGGGAGCTCTTAATACCGCCTGGTATCGGCGTTTCGAAACTTGGGATCAGGTGCAGCCGCCCCGCTACCCGACTATTCTTTCGTATACAGACTACATTGACTGGCGAATTTTCATTACTGACAAACTGGCAGACGATCTGAAGACCCGCGTCGAGGCGATTCGGACTGCTGACGAAAGACATCCGATCACGAGCCACGCCGCCGCACCTGGTCTGTTCACCTCGCCGACAGACGGTTATGGCGAGCCGGATGATTGGAAAATGTCGGCCAGCGCGGATTTTTTTGGTACTTCTCTTTACCCGAGGCATTCCGAGTCCACGCGCCCATGGCCGTATCAAATGATTGCCGCAGGTCTTGATTTCAGCAGGTCAGCCGGACACAGTTTCAATAAGGGCTTTTGGATCGGAGAATTGCAAGCTGGACAAGGTGCGACCGGAATGGCAATTGCGGATCCCGTGACTGCGCACGACGAGGAATTCTGGATCTGGCAAGTGATTGCGCATGGCGCGCGCGAGATAGCCATCTATGCCTGGTATCCGATGAGCTCTGGTTTCGAATCGAACGGTTACGGACTGATCAATCTGGACGGGACCGTAACAGATCGTGCCCGGGCAGCGGGAAATATTGCAAAGATAGTGCAGCGACACGCTTCCGATCTGCTCAACGCAAAACCTGCGCCAGCCGAAGTAGCAATTCTCTACAATCCCTTGTCATACATGGTTGGCGGCTCGCAACCGTCGCTTTCGAAGCTGGGGAACGCCGAACGCGACTCTCTGATGGGCTTGCACCGTGCCTTTTTTGAGCAGCAGATTCCCGTCGACTTCGTGCATCCAGAAGAGGCCGCACAGAACAAACTGAGTCAATACAAAATCCTGTTTTTGCCGTATCCCGTGATGCTTTCGAAAGATGTCGCTGAGGGTATCAAGCATTATGTTCAGAACGGCGGTACAGCCGTCGCCGAGGCCCGCTTGGCCTGGAACGATGAACGTGGCTTCGCGAGTGACGTGATACCCGGTTTCGGTCTCGACGCGCTCTTTGGAGCGAAAGAGAAACTCATTCGACCCTCAGAAACTCCGCGTTTCACGATTGAAGCCTCTGCCGATCTTCCGGGCATGAAGGCGTATCCGCCAATTAGCGGTGAGGCATTCGAGGAAGCCCTCGAGCCAGTCAACGGAGGTCGTGTGCTGGGACGTTTTGCCGATGGTGCGCCAGCTATCGTCGAGAAGTCATCGGGAAAAGGTAAAGCGATTCTCATCGGATCCTTTGCTGCTCTGTCGTACCAAAAGCAGCACATCGATTCCAACAAACAATTCTTCCTGTCGCTCGCTCAACGTGCCGGAGTATCTCGCGATGTCGAGCTGAATGGACCCGGAACATCCGAAACAGAAGTGCGGCGATTGGTAAACGATGGCGAAGAAGTCGTGTTCGTGTTCAACCACTCTGAAAAACCTGCGGATGCAACGTTGTCTTTCAACATACCTTGGAAGGTACAGCAGGCGCGGAACTTATCGGATGACAACTCTGTTCCATTTCAGGTGAAGAACGGAAGAACCGTCCTGCACAAGGATCTGACGGAAAGTGAAATTTGGGTCTTCAGCCTTGAAGGGCGGCCTTCCAGATGACGGATGCCGTTGTCGCAATTGATTTAGGCGGAACAAAGGTCGCCTCCGCGATTGTGGATGCAACCGGCGAGGCGAGTTACCGCAGAAAAGTGGCTGTAAATCGCACAAGTGTGCGCGCGTGCGTCGAACAGCTTGCAGACGTGCGTGCATCGAAGCGGCCGGCACGTGCAGCAATCAGTGAAAAACAGAATTCGGGCGGTAGGCATCATTGTTCCCGGCATTTATTTCGCGAAGACCGGAAATGTTTGGGCGCCAAACCTCTGGGGCGATGAACAAGTTCCGTTGTGCGCGGAACTTCAGCATCTACTGACTTTGCCCGTTGTCATCGGGAGCGATCGCACAGGGTATGTGTTAGGCGAGCAGTGGCTCGGAGTTGCACGCGGCGTCGATGACGTCGTGTTTCTCTCGGTGGGCACTGGTATCGGTGCCGGTATCATTGCTGGCGGCCGACTGCTACAAGGTTCGGGAGATATCGCTGGGGCGGTCGGATGGTTCGCGCTCACCCCGGAGCAGCAGAAAATCTATAAGAAAGTTGGATGCTGGGAGGCGGAAGCCGCAGGGCCTGCATTAGCACGCCGAGTTGGTATGGCTTCAGCCGAAGAAGTGATCACCGCAGCGCGTAAAGGCGACATCGCTGCGAAACGTGCCGTTGAAGAAACGGCGCGATATCTTGGCATGGGCATCGCCAATATCGTGAGTATCTTGAATCCGAAAATCATTGTTTTGGGCGGCGGGCTGATGCAGGCGGCGGATCTATTCATCGACGAATTGAACCGGGCGCTGAGAGACTGGGCTCAGCCCATTGCCGCCCAACAGGTTCGCATCCAGATTACGTCTTTAGGAGAAGACGCAGGGTTGTTCGGGGCCGCACGTTTGGCTCTTGAGAGTTTCAGCGCGAGCAATTGAACGCTAACGATTATGTCTGCAACAAAATACTACGAGAAGATTTCTGACGTCATCGCAAAAATTCATTCGACTCAGAGAGAGCAGATCGAAAAAGCCGGCGAGGTCATGGCGTCCGCCATTGCCGCGAATAAACGTGTGTATCTGTTCGGCAGCGGCCATTCGGTTATCCCGGTGATGGATGTCTTCCCGCGATATGGAAGTTTCGTCGGTTTTTTCCCGCTCTACGATCCAAGATTGATGTGGACAAATGTGGTGGGTCCGGGCGGTGCGCGAGAATTACTTTGGCTTGAGACAAGAGAAGGTTACGTCGAAGTATTTCTTCAGAGCTATTCGCTCGAAAAGGATGATGTCATGGTCGTGTTCTCGCATGGCGGCCTCAATGCTGCTCCAATTGAAGCGGGACTCTACGCGAGGAACAGGGGATTGACTGTCATCACGGTCTCTTCACTTGCAAATGCCAAAGTGTCGAAGGCGAAACATTCGAGCGGAAAGAAGCTTCCGGATGTCGCCAATATCACTATCGATAACTGTGTTGCTCCCGAGGATGCGCAAGTCGATATCGGCCGGCCAGAGAAGATTGCAGCGGGTTCGACAATGGCGGCTGTATTTATTGCTATGGCGCTAGTTGCAGAGACCGGCTCGCGATTGGCTTCTAAAGGACATATTCCGCTTACTTTTGTCTCTCCAAATGTCGCGGGTGTTGAAAAAGACCATAACCAGAAGGTCTTCGAAAGCTACACGCGCGCAGTGTTTTCCCGTGGCGCCAGTGATTGAACGGCGTACGCAGTCCTGGCTTCGCACAAACTGGCTGAGCGGAGCAGCTTACGCCGGAATGTTCAGCTTCGGCATCGTTATGGCTCTACTTGGGGCCGTACTGCCGCTGCTGGCGCGCCGTCTACAGTTTGACCTGTCGCATGCAGGCGACCTCTTTGTCGTTATGAACGCAGCAATGTTGGTGACGACGCTCTCTCTTGGCCCGCTGATTGACCGATTCGGTCACAAGCCGCCGCTCCTCACTGCACCGCTATTGGTTGCCGGCGCTTTGGCTCTCATTTCCAGGGTTGATAGTTATGAAGCTCTCGTTGCGGCGCTCATCTTTCTTGGTATCGGCGGCGGTGCGCTGAATCAAGTGACTAATACGTTGATTGCCGATCTCTATAACGACCCGCATCGCAAGAGAGCGGAACTAAACGTCCTGGGTGTTTTCTTCGGATTCGGAGCATTGTTCGTACCCTTCACGATCGGTTCGCTGCTCATCTATCTGGGACTCAAAAAAATTCTCTTTCTGGCAATGATGTTGAGTTTGACTCCTGCGGTTTTAGGCGTGGCACTCGCGTTCCCGATGCCGCGCCAGCGCCAGGGAGTTTCTCTGACTCAGGTGGTGAGACTCGTGCGGGAACCACTGGTTCGGACGTTTTCGTTGCTATTGTTTTTCGAATCCGGGAATGAGTTTATTCTCGGAGGCTACATGACAACTTATCTCACGCGCCATTTAGGAGCGACTGTGTCAACGGCCTCATACCTGCTGGCAGCTTACTGGGGAGCGCTGATGTTTGGCCGCACCGTTTTAAGTCGCCTGACCTTGCGCAAAAGCGGTGGGTCGTTAATCTTGACGAGCGCCGTGGCGGTAGCGGGAAGCGTTGCGTTGCTGTTGAGCGCGCGATCCATTTTATGGGCAGCGATCTCGGTTATTCTCCTTGGGCTCGGCATAGCCATGATATTTCCGACAGTTCTGGGAATCGCGGGCTCTTCATATCCCAGTCATTCAGGAACGGTGTTCGGGATACTTATCGGAATCGCTTTGATGGGCGGCATTGCGCTGCCCTGGATCGTAGGCAAACTCTCCGACATCCGCGGTATCCGAACAGGGCTGCTTGTCGCGATCCTGAATGCACTGGCGGTTTTTGGCTTTCAGCTAATGGCGAATCGAATTCTCCTGCAGCGAAGGGTGCAACATACAACGTGAATTAACAGGCTCGATTCGACCATTTCCGTGTTCGACTTCTGATAAAGGTTTTATGTGGAACGTCGCCAATTCCTTCAAGCCCTGACCGCGCTCGGCCCCGCCGCGGCGGCTGTAGTTGCACAGGAGGGGCCGCCTAAACCCGATCCCGTCGAAAAGATGGTCGCTGGTTCCGAGCGCTCCATCGCAGTTTGCCACGTAGGGTTCCGTCCCGAGGCGCAGAAGCGCGTCATCGTGCGCAACCAAAGTCTTCGTAATTTCCTGATATACGACATTGGCAGCGGGCCCGTCTTCCGCGTAGAACGGCCGTTGACGCCTGTCTCTTCGGATCTCGGTCCCGCTGTGGTGGGCGATTTCAGCGACATCACACGCCAAGGACTCTATCAAATCCGCGCAGGCGACGAACTTTCGCCACCCTTCTTCATCCGGCCGGACGCGTGGCGACGCTGGCTTCCGGTTGTTGTCAGCTATCACCGGGCGCAGCGCTGTGGCGTTGGCGTGCCCAACGTACACGACATCTGTCATCTTGATGATGCCCGCCGCCGGGACAACGCTGTGCACGTGGACACTGTCGGCGGCTGGCACGATGCGGGCGATCTGCGGAAGTGGATGAACGCTACCATGATGAATGCTTTTGGGCTGCTCGCGATCGCGCGCCATCTTGGGGCTGGGTGGGATTTCGCAGGATCCGGCCTCAAGCCGCTCGAAGAGGAATTGCGTTGGGGAAACCTGTACTTTCTGAAAATGCAGGATACCGACGGCCGCGTCTGGGCCGATGTCGCGGGGGGAGTGAACGGCGACAACAGCGATAATCATTGGACTGACAACATCATCGGCACCGTAGATGACCGTTATCTCAATCCGGCTAAGCACGGTCTTGTTCAGGCCATGTTCACCGCCATGCAATCCATGTACGCCCAACAGTTTAAGGCGGATCTCGATTACAGCTCAAGGTGTCTGAGCGCTGCCAGAAGATGCTGGAATGCAAATTCTCGTGAAGGCAATACGCTAGAACTCGGGTGGTGGACCTTGGCCGCTGTCGAAACGTACCGCGCCACAGGCGACGACCGGATGCGACATGCTGCTGAACAACTGGCAACCGAGCTTGCCGGCCTCCAGCAAACCCAGTACGCCAGCGATCACGGAGTAACGGGCTTCTGGCCTATGTCTGCGAACAATGCCGAGCCGTACAAGGACGCCGTCCATGGCGCGCTGCCGGCGTTCGCGATTCTGGAAACGGCGCGAGTGTTCCCTGACCATCCGGAGGCGAAGCACTGGCGGGAGACGGCCCGTTTGTACATACAGCATTTCGTCATTCCCATGTGCGATCGCTCCGCCTATGGAGTTATGCCGTTCGGCGTGTATCATAGCTCACCAACTCCAGAGCGCTATCGCCCTATCCAGGGCGAGCTTACTTATCGTTTCTTCATGCCGGTGCGGAAGGAGTTCTGGTGGCAAGGCTTAAATGCGCACTTGGCTTCGCACGCACTGTTACTCGGAACCGCATCAGCCGAATTCAACCAGCGCCCCTGGCGTGACCTCGCTTACCGGCAGCTCGAATGGACGTTTGGAGTCAATCCGTTCGGCGCAACGCTTGCCAGCGGCATCGGCGTGCGCAATCCCTATCCACATTCCCGCTATGTTGGTGTGATTCCTGGAGGCATCATGAACGGCATCTGCGGGAACGTCGATGATGAGCCAATTCTCGATACGAGCTTCGCGGGGACCTGGCGCACGAATGAATACTGGAGCCCTCATGTCGGCTACTTCGAATGGGCTCAGGCCGTCCTCGAATCTACTTAAAGCGATTGTCAGCGCGAGAGAACTAGCAGGCGCTTGGGGCCTTTGCCAACTTTCACGCGCGCCACTTCTTTTCGCGTGCGCGTGTCGATGATGGAGCAATCGTCGCTGCCGCTGTTGCTCACGCAGCAGTATTTGCCATCGGGAGAAAAGGCGATCCAGTTCGGGCATTTGCCGGTCGACACTTTGCCCAGGAGCTTTTCGGTGCGCGTGTCGTAAACATAGACGAGATCATCCGCCAGGCTCGTCACCCAGAGCTGCGTGTCATCGGGCGAGAGGCCCAAACCGTGTGTGGGTGTGTGTGGTTCAAGCGGGCACTGCGAGGCGGGGGCAGGAGGCAGATCGACGCGTTTGATGACCTTGCACTGGGGGATGCTGGCGATTGCAAAACCGTGAAAATCGCTGAGAGCGACATAGAGTGTCTTCTCATCCGCGGAAACCGCATAAGGGCGCGGCACGCCGCCAGCCGGAATTTTTTCGCTGTACGTCATCGTCCGCAGGTCGATGCGGACGATTTCATCGTCGCCCATGGAGGAGACGTACATGTCGTAGTTATTTCCGGAGTTGTAACAGTTATGCGGCACCTTCACGGGCAGAACTTTCACCACTTTCTGCAGCGTGGTGTCGACAATGTCCACGCTGTTTCCGTCGCGAATGGGAACGCCAACATAGCGCCCATCGGGAGTGGCGGCACATTGATTGGGGAGTCCGGTAAGCGGAATGACGCTGACAATCTGGGCGGTTTCGGTGTCGACGATTTTCAGATTGTGTTCCGATTCGATGGTCGTGAAAAACCTGCGGCCATCGGCGGGCGCACAAATGCCATGGACATGCGCTCCAACTTTGATGTCTTGCACGACCTTAAAGGTATCGAGATCAATGACTGTGATATCGTCGCCTAGGCTATTCGTGACGTAAAGGCGAGCGGAGCTGTTCGCGGCAGAGACCTGTTCGAGAGGCGCTGTAGTGAAAAGCAGGACGGCAAGCAGAAGATAAGAACGAATATGCATTGCGGGTCGACTCCGTTCGGACAGTGCAAAAACAGAATCTATTTTACCGGTAATTGAAACGCACTCTTGACCCTAAACCGATCAGCGCCCGGCATGAACCTCACGTGACTATGTGACCCTATAGCTTCATGAGTTCTTCAAAATTCCATATCCTCTATTCCGATGTCGGCGGCGTGTTGGGCACGAACGGTTGGGATGCCGTCTTGCGAGAGAAAATTGCAGCGCACTTTAATGTTGAACTTGCTGAAGTCGAGAGCCGGCATCATTTGATGTTCGACAGCTATGAGCGCGGCTACATGGGCTTTGAAGATTACTTGCGCTCCGTGTTCTTCAGGGTCCCGCGTCCCTTCACGCTAGGAGAAGTCGTTGAGTATAGTTACAGCGAATCTATCGCTTGGCCCGAAAATATAAAGTTCTTCAAGCGGCTGAAACAGGAGAATCACCTGAACATGGCACTCATCAGCAATGAAGGACGGGGCCTTACAGAGCACCGCGTACGCAAGTTCGAATTACGCAACCTCGCGGAGTTCATGGTCTTTTCTCATTGCGTAGGCTACCGTAAACCGGATCGCGAGATTTGGCGCCTCGCTCTCAACTTGGCGCAAGCAACGCCGCGCGAATCAATCTATGTCGACGATCGAAAGATGTTCGTCGATATTGCAGCCGAGATGGGGTTCACAGCCGTTCACCATATTTCGCTCGAAGACACCAGTAAACGGCTATGCGAAGTAGGACTTTTGATATGAACTACATCACTTCAACTGTTTATTAACCGTGTCCCAGTTGACGACGTTCCACCAAGCGGTAACGTACTCAGCACGCCGGTTTTGATATTTCAGATAATACGCGTGTTCCCAGACATCCAAGCCGAGGATCGGCTTCTTGCCTTCCATTAGCGGACTGTCTTGATTAGCTGTTGATGTGATTTCGAACTGGCCCGACGTGCCTTTCACGAGCCAAGCCCAGCCGGAACCAAAACGCGCTAGGGCGGCAGCATTGAATTTTTCCTTGAACGCATCGAAGCTGTTGAAATTGGACGTGATGACGTTTTGGATTTCACCTTTTGGAGCTCCACCCCCGCTCTTCGACATGAGGGTCCAAAAAAGTGAGTGGTTGGCGTGCCCGCCACCGTTATTTCGAACTGCGGTCTTGATTGCCTCAGGAACCGCGGCGCAATTATTTGCGAGCAACTCCTCAACTGACTTGCTACCGAGCTCGGGAGCCGATTCGAGAGCTTTGTTCAAGTTCGTCACATAGGTACCGTGATGCTTATCGTGGTGAATCTCCATCGTCATCTTATCGATGTGTGGCTCGAGAGCGTCCGCAGGGTAGGGAAGTGGTGGAAGTGTAAATGCCATTGTTCTTCTCCGGATTCAATTTTGTGATTCTATTCCTGCATATTAGTTTCGCTTAAGCGATGCAGAACTTTAGGCGCGAGTCGCACTAAATGGGCGCTGCCCGCGCGTCGTATCACGCTTCGTAGACGGTGCTGCCCGCAACGATTGTTTCGATCACAATTAAGGATTGCGCTCGATCGTCCCAGCGAAATCGGACAAAATCGGCTTTTTCACCCGGAGAGAGACCTCGCTGGCGTCCGGCTATTCGGGCCACGCGTGCAGGATTAACAGTCGCCATCGCGAGGGCCTCACGTAGCGAAATGTTTCCCATACGTACGGCGTTGGTAACAGCGTGATCCATCCGGAGACCCGAACCTGCGAGCCGCGTACCTCCACGCAAGACGACGCTGCCATCCGCACGAAGCTCCACCTCAACTTGTCCCAATTTGTAAAATCCTGGATCACACATCGCGGGCATGACCGCATCCGTCACCAGAACCGATCGCTCGACTCCCTTGGCGCGAAGTGCGGCTATGAAGAACGGACTCGGGATGTGGATGCCATCCAAAACAAAACTAGGAGTCAAGCGGTCTGCCGCGAGTTGATCCCAGATATAGTTCTGCGTCTTTGGCAGTACGGCATGTGTTCCGTTGCCGAGATGCGTCGACATGGTCGCGCCCGCGCTGATCGCAGCGGCTATTTGCGCTGATGTCGCTTTTGTATGACCTATGCTCGCGACCACGCCCGAGCGCACAATTTCATTAATGTATGACGGTGCTTGTTCCCACTCCGGCGATATAGTTACTAGTCGGATGTGGCCGTTCGCCGCATCCTGCCACTGCTTGAACTCCTCGATATCGGGAGGTCTTACATGCTCGACGGGGTGCGCGCCTCGCGGCCCATCTTCGGGCGAGATATGAGGTCCTTCTACGTGAAAGGCTTCCATCGCGTTTGCCTCAGGCATTTCGTTCCGGCCAAACTCCTCCTTTGCCGATGCAAGATTTCGAAGTGCGCCGACCATGCGCTCTTTAGATCCAGTAATCACGGTAGGGAAGAAGCGCGTCACTCCGGTCACGAACATCGTTCGGATGGATTGAGCAATTTCTTCGTGTGAGGCCGAGGGGTCATTGTAATCGACACCGGCAAAGCCATTAACTTGCACATCGATAAAGCCTGGAGCAAGGAACTCGCTGATTTCGGGCGGATGAATAAGTTCATCGACCGACTGGATCGCGATACCGTACTCGATCTGTATGACGGAGGACATCCCGGCCATTCTTCCAGGGCGGAGTGTTTTCGCTAAACCATCACTCGTAGAACCTGACATAAAACGCCATCCTTGTTTTTTTCACAATTTACGCACAGGCTGCATCGTATAACTGCGCGATAAGAGAAGAGATAAAACGTGTTGAAAAGACCGCGTTCTCCGCACAAAATACTAGCGTTTGAAACGCGTCTGAGGTAAAAAATACAATAGATCCGGCGCGGGTGTCGGACCGGCAGGTAATCTCGGGGGAGGTGGCTGCAGGTTCGATGTTCGCTGCCGGACGGCAAATCAAGATTGGATCGGCGCAAGTCGGTCCAAAACTCAGGGCAGGAATCAGGTCCTCCGAACATCACTGTTTGGACGTGAACGGTTTCTGCCCTGTAGGTCTTTTTGCACCACTAAGGCAGGCGAATGGAGTCTATGCCACGACGGGCTCGGCCTCACGAACACCTGAGACAGGCATCAACCAGCCGAACTCATCTTTAATCGTCCCCTTAACGATCCCGAAAAACCGCCGCTGAAGTTTTTGAGTAATGGGTCCACAGCGGCCGTCGCCGACAACAATTCGATCAACGGAGCGGATGGGAGTAATTTCGGCGGCCGTGCCCGAAAAGAACACTTCGTCCGCGATATAAAGCATCTCGCGCGGAATGATTGTCTCTACGACCGGTATGTCCAATTGCCCAGCAATTTTCACAACTGTGTCGCGCGTGATGCCTGGCAAAACAGAGGCTCCCAGCGGCGGCGTGAGAATCTTGCCGTTGCGAATCACAAAAATGTTTTCGCCAGAACCCTCGCTCACGTACCCCGCGTCATCTAAAGCAATACCTTCCGCATACCCGTTAGTGGCGGCTTCCATGCGGATCAGTTGCGAGTTCATGTAATTTGCCCCGGCCTTCGCCAAGCGCAGGTAGCGTGTTAGGGGCGATGCGAGTCCAAGATGAGACGCACACATCTACACCGTGCGCTAAACAGTCTTCCCCTAAATAGCTGCCCCACTCGTAGCAGGCCATATAAGTTTCGATGGGATTGTTGTTCGGGAGCACGCCGACATCGCCGTATCCGCGCAGGACAATCGGCCGAATGTAACACGATCGCAGTTTGTTCGCTCGGACCACCTCGATCATGGCGTCCGTGAGCTGATCGAGCGAATAGGGCAGATCCATACGATAGATCCTGGCCGAATCCAAAAGCCGGCGCGCATGATCCGCCGCACGGAAGATGGCAGATCCCTGCTCAGTGTCGTAACACCGGATGCCCTCGAAAACTGAGCTGCCATAGCTCACCACGTGCGCAAGAACGTGGATTTTGGCGTCATCCCACGGAATGAGCCGGCCGTTATGCCAGATCTTCTCGGTAGCCTGCATTATGTTGCGATTATAGCGGAGCCGAAGCTGCCGCGACACTTAGTATACGCGAGCTATGCTACGGGTGGTATTGTGTTGACGCGAGCGAGACGGAGTGACTGATGCTTGAAGTTTCCGGCCAGCCACTCACACTCGAACAGATCGCTTCTGTCTCTATCGGCAAGCTCTCGACGTCTCTGCCGGACCGAGCGCGTGCACGCATACAGGCGTCTCGAGAAGTGATCGAAGAAGTTCTTCGTCAGGATCGAGTCGTGTACGGCGTGAACACGGGCTTCGGAAAGCTATGTGACGTCCGGATTCAATCATCCGAACTAGAAGCCTTGCAGCTCAATCTCGTTCGCAGCCATGCTTGCGGAGTCGGAGAACCGCTCTCCGAACCGGAAACGCGAGCGATGATGCTGCTTCGCGCCAATGTCCTCGCTTTGGGAAACAGTGGCTGCAGAGTTGACCTCCCAGAAACATTATTGAGGATGCTCGAGGGGCGAGTGCACCCGGTCATCCCTGAAAAAGGTTCAGTGGGAGCCAGCGGAGACCTCGCGCCTTTAGCTCATCTGGCGTTGTCGATGATCGGGGAAGGGGAGTCGTGGTTTCAAGGCAAGAGGCTCGCCGGCGGAGAGGCACTGAGCGCAGCGGGAATCGCTCCCGTCCGTCTGGCAGCGAAGGAGGGCTTGGCTCTGCTAAATGGAACACAAGCAATGTGCGGAGTCGGAGCGCTTGCTATCTACCGTGGCCAGAGAGCGGCCGCGCTTGCTGATCTCGCGGGCGCCATGAGTCTCGAAGCTCTGCGCGGTACGCCCGTTGCGTTTGATGCTCGAATCCATAAAGCTCGGCCCCACGCAGGGCAAACGGCTTCGGCCGCCCATTTGAGAGACCTACTCGCCGATAGCGAAATTCGCCGCTCGCATTTGACGAATGATCCTCGCGTGCAGGACGCCTATAGTTTGCGCTGTATGCCTCAAGTGCATGGTGCGGTTCGCAACGCTCTTCAGCATGCGCGCGAAGTCAGCGAGATTGAAAGTGGCTCGGCAACCGACAATCCGCTGGTTTTCACTGAGACCCAAGAGGTTTTGAGCGGCGGAAATTTTCACGGCGCGCCGCTCGGGATGGTTTACGATTACGCGGCCCTTGCGCTAACGGATTTGATGAATATCAGCGAGCGCCGAATCGATCGCCTCGTGAACCCCGACCTGAATGAGGGCTTGCCGCCATTCCTGAGCTCGCATCCTGGCACTTCGTCGGGCTACATGATCGCTCACGTCTGTGCAGCTTCGCTACTGAACGAGGCGAAAGTATTAGCGCATCCTGCGAGCATCGACAACGTTCCAACCTCTGGCGGGAAAGAAGATCACGTATCGATGGGAATGACTTCGGCGCTTAAGCTTCGCCAGATTACATCGAACGTAGAGCGCGTGATTTCCATCGAGCTCCTGGCGGCGGCTGAAGGTTTGGATTATAGAGCACCGCTCCGGTCCTCGAGGAGGATCGAGCACGCGCGAGAAATGATTCGTTCCCTAGTACCGCGCTTGACTGCAGACCGCCCGCTCTCCCGCGATATTGAATGCCTGGCCGGGGCGATCCAGCGCGGAGATTTCGATGAATTTGTGTCGTAATGAAAAAGGAGAAGGCCGTCATGACTGAAACGACTACGGAAATTACGGCGCCACGTGGAACAACACTGAGCTGTAAGGGCTGGCACCAGGAAGCCGCGATGCGAATGTTGATGAACAACCTGGATCCAGCAGTGGCCGAAAAACCAGAAAATTTGATCGTCTACGGCGGAACAGGGCGGGCCGCCCGGAACTGGGAATGCTTCCATGCCATTGTTCGCTGTCTGCGGGCTCTCAATAATGATGAAACATTATTGGTGCAATCCGGCAAACCAGTCGGGATCTTCCGGACTCAACCAGAAGCACCGCGTGTTTTGATAGCGAACGCCAATTTAGTTGGGCGATGGTCGAACTGGGAGGAGTTTCATCGGCTCGAGAAGCTCGGACTCACGATGTACGGTCAGATGACGGCAGGCTCCTGGATCTACATTGGCAGCCAGGGAATCGTGCAGGGCACGTATGAAACTTTCGCCGAGGCGGGCAGAAAACATTTCGGCTCCAAATTAAATGGCAAACTTGTCGTCTCCGGTGGCATGGGCGGTATGGGTGGAGCACAGCCGCTTGCAGCCACCATGAATGGCGCTTGCTTTTTGGGGGTCGACGTTGATCCTGAGAGAATCGAAAAACGCGTCAAGACAAAATACTGCGATTATCTGGCGCGCAGCTTGGATGAGGCGCTCTCCCGCCTGGATCGTGGTCGAGATGAAGGTCGAGCAATATCCGTTGGATTGGTAGGGAACTGCGCAGATGTTCTGCCTGAATTGGTGCGACGCGGCGTAGGTCCCGACATTGTCACGGACCAGACAAGCGCCCACGATCCCCTTAACGGTTATGTACCAAATGGGATGAGTCTTGAGGCTGCGGTAGCTCTCCGTGAGCGCCACCCAGATGAATACGTACGCCGATCCATGGAAGCGATGGCAAGGCACGTGGAAGCGATGCTTGCGCTACAGCGTGCGGGATCAGTGGCTTTCGATTACGGCAACAATCTTCGAGCTCAGGCCAAGAGTGCGGGTGTGAATGATGCGTTCAACATTCCGGGGTTTGTACCGGAATACATCCGCCCCATGTTCTGCGAGGGTAAGGGACCATTTCGCTGGGTAGCCTTGTCGGGAGATCCCCAGGATATTTACAGAACGGATCGTCTAGTCCTTGAGATGTTCCCGGAGAATGACGATTTGATCCGGTGGATTCGCTTGGCGGAAGAGCGGATTAGCTTTCAAGGTTTGCCTGCGCGAATCTGCTGGCTGGGATACGGCGAGCGCGCAGCCTTTGGGCTTCGTATCAACGCTCTTATTCGATCGGGAGAGATCAAAGCTCCCATCGTGATCGGGCGCGACCATCTCGATACAGGCTCTGTGGCTTCGCCTTACAGAGAGACGGAAGGAATGCGTGACGGGTCAGACGCAATTGCGGATTGGCCTCTGCTCAATGCGCTGATCAATACGGCGGCGGGCGCGTCCTGGGTTTCCATCCACAACGGTGGCGGCGTTGGGATCGGCTACTCACAGCATGCCGGCATGGTGGTTGTGGCGGATGGTTCAGCCGAGTCCGACCGGCGTCTCGAGCGAGTGCTCACTTCTGACCCCGGCAGCGGCATCATCCGCCACGCAGATGCAGGTTATGAGAGGGCGATCCAGGTCGCGAAACGAAGTCACCTCAAGATTCCTATGGCTCAGTGAATGGAAATTGAATTGCGGCCCATCGCCATCGTCAACTGTGGCCAAATCGTGAGCCTCGCGGGCCCGGCCCGGCCGCGGGCGCGCCAGGAATTGAAAGAGCTCTCGATCATCGCAGATGGGATCATGCTTGTGCGCGACGGAAAAATCGAGGCAGTTGGGAGCAGAGAAGAGATCGACGCGCGAAAAACATCTGAGTACGCCGTTTTCGATGCTGGGGGTCGTGTTGTTCTTCCAGGATTTGTCGATGCGCATACTCATCCGATCTTTGCGGGCACACGCGTCGATGAGTACGAGCTTCGAGCAGGTGGTGCAACCTACCAGGCGATCGCCGCAGTGGGAGGCGGCATTCGTTCAACAGTTCGAAAGACACGGGCGGCATCGCAAGATGAGCTCTTCTGCACGGCCAAACGCTATGCGCATTGGTTCCTGCGCACTGGCACGACAACCATCGAAGCCAAATCTGGTTATGGACTATCCCTCGAACATGAGCTGAAAATCTTACGAGTCATTCGGAGTCTCGATGAAACCAGCGAATTAGAGTGTGTGCCAACATTCTTGGGCGCACATGAAGTGCCAGACGAATTTCGCGGAAATCCGACTGAATACGTGGAGCTTGTTATTCACGAGATGCTTCCAAGAATCGCAGAGCCCAAATTAGCAAAGTATTGCGACGTGTTCTGCGAGCCGGGTGTTTTTGACGTGCCGGCGTCGCGTAAAATCCTGAGTTCCGCCCGTAAGCTTGGTTTTGAGTTGCGAGTACATGCCGACCAACTTTCTAGATCGGGCGCGGCCGAATTAGCTGCGGAGGTTGGAGCAGTAACAGCCGATCATCTGGAGCAAATCGACGAGCGCGGGATTCAGGCATTGTCTTCGGGCGGTGTGCAGCCCGTTTTACTGCCCGGATCAGTTTATAGCTTGGGCTCTCATCGATTTGCGCCTGCGCGAAAAATGATAGAGGCGGGGCTTCCGATTGTTCTTGCAACCGATTTCAATCCCGGATCCTCGCCAACGCCGTCGATCCCGTTTATACTCTCGCTCGCCTGCACGCACATGCAGATGACTCCGGCTGAAGCGATCACGGCGACGACTATCAATGCGGCGTATAGTCTTGGGCGCGGTGACCAAATTGGCTCGCTCGAGGCAGGGAAGCGCGCTAACTTTGTGATTCACGATTGCCGGGATTATCGTGAGATTCCCTACTTTGCCGGCATCGAATCGGCCCAGGTTGTCTTTATCAACGGTAGAGAGTGCCTGCTGAATCCATGAGCGATCAGCGCGGCACGGGCTGGCTGCCCGACCTTATCTATCTGAACCGGAAATTCGAGAGTGGTTACGCCATGTTTGTCGATGCGGCTGGGAGGATCACTCGTTTTTCGAATGCTCCGGATGATTTGGCACATGCCGCGCAAGCTCCCAAACCGCGCGATCCTTCCGGGACTTATCAACTGCCACTCACATTCGTTTCAACGCGTGATCCGCGGCCGAACGGAACATCGGACAGCTGCCTATCGAGATACGTTCTGGACTTGGCGAGAGGCGATGTATCACGCTGCGAATCTTTTATCGCCTGAAGACATCTATCGCGTCGCCCGCATGGCGTTTCTCGAGATGATCAGGTCAGGGATCACAACGGTAGGCGAGTTCCATTATCTGCACAACGCGCCTGACGGCTCACGCTATGACAATCCCAATCTGCTGGCACTGAACATTGTACGGGCCGCCGATGAAATCGGTTTGCGAATTGGCTTGCTGCGAACAGCTTATGTGCGCGCTGGGTGGCAGAAGACGGTCAATCCGGGCCAGGCTAGATTCATTACTGGGCATCCGGAAACTTTTCTGAAAGACACGGAAGCGTTATGCAGCGACATTTCGAGATCGTTCAAGCCCGGGTTTGCCTGGTTGGGTATTGCGCCGCACAGTATTCGGGCTGTGCCCATTGATTACTTAATAGAAATCACGAAGTACGCACATAGGAAGAAATTACCTGTGCACATGCATGTCGCCGAGCAGCCGGCTGAAATCGATGAGTGTTTAGCTGAACATGGATTGCGTCCTATCGAGCTGCTGAAAAAGTGCAACGTGCTCGATTCGTCTTTTACTGGTATTCACGCCATCCACATCACTGAAGAGGAGATGAAATATCTCGGAAGCGCGGAGGCCCACGTGTGTGCATGTCCGACAAGCGAACGAAATCTAGGGCGACGGCGCAGTTCCTGCGGATCGGCTTGGACAAGCGGGCGTGAATATCTGCTTCGGCTCGGACAGCAATGTGCAAATCGATCTTCTCGAAGACGCCCGATTATTGGAATATCACTTGCGGATGAATAGACTCGAGCGGGCTGTCCTTGCTGTTCCCTCAGATCGCGAGGCGTTGGCGAAGCGCCTGTTCGCGGGCACTGACGGAAGTAGGTGCCGCTGCGCTCAAAGCGCCGGGAGGAAGTCTTGAGCTTGGGCGTCCTGCAGATTTCTTTACCGTCGACCTCAATGATCTGTCAATTGCAGGTGCTGAACATAAATCTCTTTTGAATAACATTGTGTTTTCTCTGGAGCGCACAGCAGTGCGCGATGTGTTCGTGAACGGCGAAGCTGTAATTGAGGACGGGCACCACGCACTTGAAGATGCGGTTATTCGTGACTTCGAGACGGTTCAGCGTCGTCTTTGGACATAACTCGATGAAGGCCGCGCCTGAAATTCTGATGGACCTTGTCTCGATCCCTTCAGTCTCATCCATCAGCAATCGATCGGTAATTGAGTATTCGTTGCGGTATCTAGATCCAATCCTGTGGAGCATAGAGGCTTATGCTTACCGCGACAGTGCAGGAATCGAAAAAGTCAATCTAGTGGCGCGAACTAAACACACTGTCGATAGCAGCTGCCGAACTCAGCTTGGTTTGCCATACCGACACGGTCCCGTTCGATCCAGCCTGGAACGAAGCAGCACATCCTGTTCTGCGAGACGGCAATATATATGGACGAGGCAGTTGCGACGTGAAGGGTTTTCTGGCCTGCGTATTGGAAGCGGTAAGCAGAGTTGATGTCGCGCGGCTTTCACGCCCGCTTGCCATCGCTCTCACGGCGGATGAAGAAGTGGGCTGCTTGGGAGCAAAACATCTCGTCGCGAAAAATGCAATCAGAGCTCGCTACATGATCATCGGCGAGCCGACCAAACTTGTGCCAGTCCGGTCCGGTAAAGGATATGGACTCGCGGAGATTGTTGTCCGCGGCAAGGAGGCCCACAGTGCGTTTCCCGGACCGAGGGCGTTCCGCCATTCGCGATGCTGCGCGCATCCTCGAACGGCTGGATAATGTCGCCGCGGCAACTTGCTTCTCGCACAGATCCCGATTTCGATCCGCCGTTTACCACAATGAACGCC
This sequence comes from uncultured Acidobacteriaceae bacterium, assembly GCA_963771565.1. Lineage (GTDB taxonomy): Bacteria > Acidobacteriota > Terriglobia > Bryobacterales > Bryobacteraceae > Bog-105. The sequence goes on along the minus strand of CAVYUB010000010.1, from coordinate 45,890 downwards.
GGATTGATTCAGGGTGGCACCGCAAAGAACATAGTCGCCGGGCGAATGCCGGATCACTATCGAGTGGAGGCCCATTCCTGGTCAAGATCCGGAATGGGCCGCCACCCTAATTCAAGAAGAGCTTCTACGATCTGGGCCGCAAGTTTCCCGGCTTCAATGCGGAGCTTAATATAACGCGCCTCGATGCCACATTCAACCCAAGTCAAACGACCAAGCTCGTCTCACTTTTCGAATCGCTCACGAATTGTCCTTCGACCACCGTCCCATTCGGAACAGAAGCCACTCATCTGGCCTCGACAACAGCTGAAACGATCGTCCTTGGCCCGGGCGACATGACTGTCGCGCACAAGACAGGAGAATTCGTGCCCGTCGAAGAGCTCAAGTGTTGCGTGAACTATCTCATCGCGGCGATCGAACGGCTCTGCGGCGCAACGGAAACTGAACACGTGTCCGCAATAAGCGAGTTTCCGCCGTACCCAGTGCGACAACCGGTGATGTTCCAGAGTTGGAGGTGGCTGACGTTTCTGCACTGGCGGTATGAACCTGGCGAGATTCGACGGCTATTGCCCAAAAGACTTGAGTTGGACACTTTTGACAGCACTGCCTGGGTGGGCTTGACTCCGTTTCTACTTAGTGGTCTTCGTCCGCCGTTTCTGCCAGCTCTGCCTTGGATCTCACATTTTCCCGAGATGAACGTTCGAACGTATGTGCGTGGACCGGATGGTGAGCCAGGCATTTGGTTCTTCACGCTCGAGGCAGACCGGCTTGCGGCGGTCGTGGGTGCGCGCCTTGGGTATGGGCTTCCTTACCGCTGGGCTGACATGTACGTGAGGAAGGGAACTGAAACTGTCGACTATGCAAGTCAGAGAAAGTGGTCCTTTGGATTAGGCGATGCCAGTATTTCTATCCAGATCGGCGAGCCGATCGAAACGGGCGAACTCGACCGGTTTCTCACGGCGCGTTTCAGGCTGTACACAATCCTCTTTGGACGCCTTGGATTCGCTCAGATCGACCACGCGCCGTGGCCACTAAGAACAGCGCGTGTAGTACGCCTCTCTCAGAATGTGATCGAATGCTCGAAGGTCCCCGAGCCGCGCGGAGATCCCATGCTGCATTACTCGCCGGGTGTGGACGTGCGGGTCGGCCGCGTGCAACTGGTGTGATAACTATTCCAGCTGGCGAGAGACAGCGTGTCGCGGTGCAGTTAAGCTGACGCGGCTGTAAGGAAGCTTTCATTTGCCTTCGATAGTAGAGCTTGAAGAGAGCTGGTATTCACCTGGCGAAACTCTGGCCGGATAAGAGCGTCCAAAATTTATGGAGTACTTCCCGCCGTGGGCCTTCGTCGCGCTTGACGTAATCGTTCCGTTGTCAAGTACTGGAGGCAGCATCAAGAAGCACATCGCAAAGAATGGAGTTACGGAAATCTCGTGTTAAACAAGAATCATTTCGCATTTTCGGCAGCGTTTATATTGCTTGCCGCGACCCTAAACGCAGCGACCACTCCGGTCTCAATCACATCGACTTCTATCACGTATTCAAAAATACTCTAACGGTCTACGGCTCCGGTTTCGCACCGACTGGAACGGCTCCCGCGTTGCTCTTCAACGGTCACACTCTCGCAGTGAAAGGTTTCAGCAATACCTTGGTGCAGGCGACTATTCCGTCGACGACCAAACAAGGCAGCTATCAGGTGGCGATACGTAACACCCAGGGACAAAGCGCGACAGGCGCGGCGAGTTACGATGCCGATGCAGCGCCTGTGACAGATAGCACATTAAAGGGAAGCGGTACTAGAGCAGCACCTCTTGGAATACAACTGCCTTTAACGGTAATTGGCAATGATGCAAATACTGTTCTCTCGGTCTACAACACTGGCAACGGTGGTGGGGCGATACATGCAGAGACAACGACTGGTGTAGCGCTTCAAGGCTTTACTCTAAGTGCAGCAGGAGTCCAGGCATTTGGGAACGTAGGCGTCGATTCAGTTGGTTACGGTGCCTACAGTGACGCCGTGTTAGGCTACGCCGACAACAACAGCACAGCCTACGCCGCAGGTTTTCGGGGTAACGTTTATGTCACCGGCAATCTTTCCAAATCAGGTGGATGTTTCAAGATCGACCATCCGTTAGATCCGGGTAACAAGTACCTATCTCACTCGTTCGTCGAATCGCCCGACATGATGAACATCTATAACGGCACCATTACGACGGATGCCACTGGGTTTGCCCGAGTCACCATGCCAGACTACTTCGAAGCACTGAACCGCGATTTCCGTTATCAATTGACGGTCATCGGACAGTTCGCGCAAGCAATTATCGCTTCCAAGATTGCGGGTAATGAATTTACGATTCGGACTGATAAGCCTGGTGTTGAAGTCTCTTGGCAAGTCACTGGCATTCGCCAGGATGCCTGGGCGAACGCTCATCGGATTCCGGTTGAAGAAGAAAAGCCTGAAAAAGAGCGCGGTTCTTATCTACACCCGGAGTTATTCAACCAGCCGCAACAGAAGAGCCTCGAATGGGTGAGGCACCCGGAGATAATGAAACAGCACGCTGAAACAATAAGCAATGCCGCGCAACATCAGGCACAGCAGTAGCCAGTGAAGGTACGGGGCGAGCCGCACTATCCAGCATGGGGCAATAAAGAAGCTTTTGTCCTTCTGCTGCTGTTCCACGGCCCTTCGAACGAGCACCGCCGCCCCGTAACTCGCCGGCACACGGATAAAAGTACTGATCCGGGCCGGACAAGTAGTCCAACTCGGACTAGTCCGTTTGTAAACCCCTTCCGAAATAGTAGAAACTTAGAACCGGCGATGAAGCGGGGATTCGGGTATTCGCGGTCAACGGTGATCATCCTTGTAGGTCCACCCGGTTCAGGGAAGGGAACTCAGGCCGCCCAAATCTCGCCCGCTCTGGGCATTCCAGCAATATCGACTGGAGAGATGCTGCGGCGCGAATGTCAATCTGGATCTGCTCTCGGGAAGGCCGTGCAGGCGATTCTCGCCTCGGGTCAACTGGTAAGCGATAGGTTGATGAAGCAGGTGATTTCGGCCCGTCTTCACGAACCCGATTGCCAGCAGGGTTTCATATTAGATGGCTATCCGCGCACGGTAGCACAGGGCCGTTTTCTGGACGGCTTTCTGGCCGGTTTAGGCGTACCCGATCCGCTTGTGTTCCACTTCGACATTTCGAATCAAGACGTGCTTTCCCGTCTGACGCGGCGCCTCCAATGCGCTGAATGCGGCCGAATTTTCAGCATGAATACAACCTTCGTGAACGGCGACTCGACGGATGTCGTAATATTATGCGACCGCGACGGCTCAAGACTGATTCATCGTGCTGACGACAATGTGGCTTCCATTCGCGAGCGGCTGCGGTTATACGAAGAGAATGCAAGTCGTCTGATGACTTATTACAGCACCCGCAGCTATCATCGGATTTCCGCAACCCGTGCACCCGGGGAGATTACACGCGAGCTATTGGGCATAGTTCGTTCACACTGTTCAGCACCTCTTCTTCGCGGCCGCGCAAAAGTCGCCAGCCAAGCCAGCCAGTACATTTAAATGCGGCTATTTTAGCCCTTCCACCAATTGCAGCTGTGAAAGTTCCTGTGGGTAGGAATAAGCGTAGTTCTTGCCGTCGGGCGTCATTTGCACCGTCAAGCCACCGATGACCCCGGCGCGATCAACGGGCGCCAGTTGCATCATCGGCTCTTTCCGGCCTGTTTTCACGTCGAACCGAAATATATTCGACGGGATTCCTTCGTTCGCGAGAAACAGTGTCCGACCATCCTCGCTTCCTCCCGCGATGGTGACGAATTCCCCGCCTTTCGAGGGAATCGTAATGGGCTCTCCGCCCTGGATCGGGTACAGACGTGGCCCAGTTTGGGAGCGGCCAGCCAAATACTTACCGTTCAAAAGCACTGACGGGCCCGCGTGGCGCACTCCCGGAGGTGTAATCGCGCGCGGCTTTGCGCCATTGATGTCGGTCAGAAAGAACCGCAATCCCTGGGATTCCTCACTGCCGTTAAACCAGATTCGGTTTTCGTCAGGCAGCAGGCCTGCAATTCTGACCCTGAACCCAGGCAGGGAAATTTGCTTCGACTCGCCCGGTCCCATTGGGTAGATAGCCAATGAAGACGTGCCAACCGCTACTACGGATTGACCGTCTGGAGCGAACGTTGGATACAGACCTTGACCCAAAGCCACGGCTGGGGCGCCATTGGTATCGCGAAGATAGATAACCGCCCCGCTACCTGCGCCTTCTCCGGACTCTGAAAATGCGATCATTTTTCCATCGTGGGTAATATCGCTCAAAACCGACCAGTCGAGCCAGGAAAGTTCGCGCGGTCGTGTATCGGTCGCGCCATGGAACCACAACGTTGATCGATCATCTTCATTCGAAGCCAGCACACGGCCGTCGCGATAAACGTCATGCAAGGCAACTCTGGTTGATCCGCTGTAGATCATGCGCTCGAGCCCGGCGAGTGTTATCGCGAACAGATCACATCGCGCGCCGTGCTTGGCAGCGGTGAACCAGATCTCTTTTCCATTTGGCGACCACGCGAGACCACTGGTGGATTCGTAATAAGCCGTGAGTATTTTCTTGTGTCCTTGGCGATCTACTATACCCACCATGCCGCCATCATCACTCGCAATAACATGCTCGATAAACGCGATTTGATCGCCCGATGGCGAAATGCGGAGGTTCGAAACGGCACCTGATGTTCGATATAAGACGGTTCCAATCGGATATTCGATCTGCTGTCCCTGATCGGTCTCGCGCACTATCGCCATTTCTCTACCATCCGGAGACCAATCTGCGAACGTGATCCGGCCTTCCAACGCTCGGGGCGCTCCGCCGGAAAGCGGTACGCGTGCCAGAACGCCTGGCGAATAAAAGGAGCTCGACGGTGCCGCCGCGCTCTCCTTTACCTCTAGTTCTCCGGACTGCGAAATGGCGAGTAACTCGGTTCCCGGCGACCCCAGTGCTCTTGATCCGGGACTGTCGAAGCGCGCCGTGTAGAGTTCGCTCGGCTCATCTTCCCATTGCGCACTGTAGATAACCCCGTTGCCGTCAGGAGTGAAGCGGGCGTCTTGAATTCTGCCGCGGCGGAACGTGAGACGATGGAATACTTTCTCTGGCTGTTTCGAGAACCGATGTCCGAGCAATGCGCCCGCAACCAGCCCAATCGCCAGTGTTCCCACTGACACCCATTTCAGCCAGGTTTGCCCGCGCTTCTCCGGTACAGCCTTAACCGGCGTTCCAGCCGGTTGCGAAGTTTGCGAGAGCGTCTCGAGCGCAAATACCACATCTTGCGCCGATTGAAATCGTGCGTCGGGATCTTTTTCGAGGCAATGCTGCACGATGCGTTCCAGCGCCGGTGAAAGCGAGCCCTCGGCAGCCGAAATTTCCGGCGGATCGTCTTTCAAAATCGCAGCCATCGTGTCCGTGGGCGTCTCTTTGCGGAACGGCTGGCGACCACTCAGCATTTCGTAAAACACGCAGCCGAAACTGAAGATATCGGAACGCCGATCCACTGCTTTGCCTCGCACTTGTTCGGGCGACATATACGGAACCGTGCCAGTGATCGTGCCTTCTTCCGTAACAGCCGTTCTCGTCAATTCGTCACTCTTCTCCATGGGAGCCATCGTGATCCGTGCGAGCCCGAAATCGAGAATCTTGATGCGCCCGTCCTTCGTGATGAACAGGTTCTCGGGTTTAATGTCGCGATGGATGATTCCCTTTGAGTGCGCAGCCGCCAGACCGGAGGCAATCTGGCGTGCAAAATCCACTGCGCGCGTGACGCTTAGCTTCCCGCTTCGCAGCCTTTCGCTCAGCGATTCGCCTTCAAGTAATTCCCCCACCAGATAGGGTGCGTGTCCGTTCGTTCCGATGTCGTAAACCGTCAGAATATTCGGATGGTTCAGCGCACCGGCCGATTGCGCTTCAATTTGAAAACGTGCCACGCGAGACGGGTCGGCGCAAAACGATTCCGGCAGCACCTTGACCGCCACATCCCGCCTGAGCCGCGTATCCCGGGCCTTGTACACTTCACCCATGCCGCCTGCCCCGATCAGCTCCACAATTTCATACGGGCCAAACCGCATCCCGGACGACACGTGCATTCGAGGCTAGTCTACCAACCGCGCATCAGATAGCTTACTGCTCACCAGAGGACGACTCCGTTTTGAAAAAACTATTCAGCTCGCTATACGGAACTATGCGGTCAAAGGCTCCAAAGCTACCCTTTTCGGCGATCTCTTTGGCTGCCGCAATGAAGCCGGTCCATGCGCTGCGCGCCAAGGAAGACCCCACGCTGATTCGCCTCACGCCCATCGCGGCTAAATCGGACACGCGCAAACCTAGATTGGAACCCATAAGAATGTTGACCGGCTTGGGAGCGACCGCGGAAACGATTGCCTGCATCTCTTCGCGTTTCGTTATCCCGGGCGCATAAAGGACATCTGCACCTGCTTCCGCGTAGGCTCGAAGGCGACGTACTGATTCCCTGAAAGCCTCGGGATGATTTACCAGATAGCACTCAGCTCGCGCTGTGAGTAGGACGCCGGTTCCAGACTCGTCAATCGCTGTGCGTGCCGCCCTGATCCGGTCGACTGCCAACGAGAATTCATAAAGGGGCATGAACTCCTCCCCGGTTGCATCCTCTATGGAAAGACCCGCAACTCCGGTAGCCGCACATGCCTTAACATTCTGAGCTACTTGCTCCGGCTCAGCTGCATAACCCGATTCAAAATCGGCATTCACGGGTAGATCTGTCGCAGCCACGATCTCGGAGACGTGAGCCAGCATCTCATCTCGGCTCACGGCCCAGTCTGCGTCTGGCAGCCCTCGTGAAAAAGCAAAACCGGCACTGGAGGTTGCGAGAGCTTGGAATCCAAGATGCCGCAAATATTTTGCCGTACCCACGTCCCAAGGATTCGGGATCACGAAACATCCGCTCGCGTGAAGCTGGCGAAATACCGCGCGATGTGCGCTTACGCTAGGCATGCAAGCCAGTTTATCGGGGAGCCTGATTCAAATAGGTGTCCTTGAAGCAGCGTGAGCGGCTCTACCGCGCCCTCACGCATGCCCGCCGAAATTCCGGTCACCTATGAGAGCGCTGCTTATCAAGTGGGATGTGTGGAGGGGTTTTGATTGATTTTTTGATGAGTTGAGATACACTTCAAACGAGTTGGCTGGAAGGTAGGGCCACGTCGGAGGACGATCCGAGCGCCAAGCCAGAGGCCGGGATCAGCGGCTTATCCGCTGATCCGCTTTTGAGGTTTGAGCTGATCCCGGCACGAGCCCGATAAACTCCAGGGTCTGGGGCGGCGCCCCGTTCTAACCGAATCCAGCGGCCCCCCAATAACGTCGCGCCGCGGAGCGTAAAACCAGGAAACTCACGCGCAGAGCAGACAACACCCTAGCTTCGTCATTTCCGGAGCCCCGATTGCCCGTGGATTGACGTTAAATTAACTGTCAATCAGGGCCTGCACGGAATGTCCCCACGAAACATCCGCCGACGAGGCCGCATCTCGAAGGCGCAGCTCGAGCTAAACATGCAGCTCGAGCTAAACATCAGGATTTGATGAAAACCCTACCCGCAATCTGCGTCGGCTTGCTTTTTTGTAGTGCGGCAGCCGCTCAACCTATCTCGAGTCTGTTTTGATATCGCCAAACATGGTGCTGTCGGGGATGCCAATACATCAATAGCGCGGCAATCAACCAGACAATTGAGGCGGCCTATGCCGCAGGTGGCGTTGTGTACTTCCCTGCAGGTACTTGGCTCTCGGGCTCTATACATCTCAAGAGCAACGTCACCCTCTTCCTAGGCCAGGGCGCTACCATTCTCGCCACCTCCGATCCACAAGCGTATGACGAGGCCGAGCCCAATCAGTGGGACAAATACCAGGACTTCGGACACAGTCATTTTCACAACAGCCTCATCTGGAGTGAAGGCCTCGAGAACGTTTCTATTCTCGGTAACGGGAGGATTTATGGGAAAGGGCTCACCCGGATGGCCGACTAGCGCGTCGGAAAATAAGGCCATAGCGCTGAAGCTATGCCGGAGTGTGATTATCCGTGACATCTCCATCCTGATGGGCGGGCACTTCGCCATCCTGGCGACGGGTGTTGACAACCTTACTATTGACAATCTGAAAATTGACACAAACCGGGACGGCATGGACATCGATTCTTGCCGCAACGTGCGAATCTCGAACTGCAGTGTGAACTCCTGGTATAACGCCAATTGAGTGCCGTGAAAGACAAGCAGTTTTAGCGTCAGACTGATCGGTGTGATTAAAATTCCTCGCCTACTCGTATTACAAGCTCCAGTCGCAGTTTGTCTGAACCGGTATGACCGGTTCACGACCGGAGCAAACACGCACGAAACTAAACTGAATTCCTCGAATGTGAATATAAGCACATTCGGGAAACTGTACAGCTACTACGTTGATGGTGCCGTCTACGGACAGCCGCTGTGTTTGGCAGGTCTTGAAATTCCGGGACTATTGTCGGCAATGTCAGGGATTGAGAGTACACCGGTTATCGATAGCTCTACTGATTCGCTCTATCTTGCCGCCCGCACCAAAGAAACCGGCCGTTATGTGCAGCGACTGCACAGGCTGGATATCCGAAAGGGAAGCGACCTAGTCCCGGCAGCCATCATCGAGGCCAGCACTCGAGATTCTGCGCCAGATGCAATCGACGGTTTTGCTCATTTCGATCCGAGGGCAGGGAATCAACGTACGGCTTTGGCTCTAGTAAACGGAATGTCGTGATTGCTTGGGCTTCGCATGAAGATATTCGGCCCTACCACAGTTGGATCATGACGTACGACGCGCTGAAACTTAAGGAAACGGGTGCTTTGTGCTTGACCCCCGATACTGCAGATGGCGCATCTGGCGATCTGGCCGAGGACCTGCGACCGATTCCAACAGTGCAGTCTATTTCGAAGTTGGCAATGAAGGCTGGGATGGTCGAAGAAATTTCGGCAGCTCCTTCATTCGATTGAACGTTCACAAGAGCGGAATCGCGCTCGAAGATTATTTCACTCCTCACGATTACGATGAGCTCAACGCCCGAGATGCAGATCTTGGGTCCACCGGACCGCTCCTGATTCCTGGAACGAACATATTGGTCTGCGGAAATAAGCGAGGCGTGATCTTTGTTTGGATTCCAAACGACTGGGCCACATGACGCCCACCGACGATGAGGTACTTCAGGCGCTCGCACGAAGGAGTGCCGATCATGGAAGTGTGGCCGGGATCCTGCACGCGTTCAGCGCGGAGAGCCTTAAAGAGATCTGGAACAGTGAACAGCGGGAAGAGCGATCGGCTCGGTACTTCGTGAAATTCCTGCCGGCGTTGGTGGTCAACGGGAGAGTATACGTTCCCAATTACGACGACGGTGTGAATGTATACGGATTATTACCTTGACCTGAAGATCGTTTCACTCGAGTGGTTGCGCGCTCACGGCCCAACTAACCGCGGTAACTCCCGCCTCAAGCGACAGACGCGCAACCATTCCCTCCAATGGCTCATCCTGACGGCCCAAGCCCCGAATTTGTGCGGATACTTTCAATTTGGTAGTCCCTTCGATGTCTTCGCTGCGCAGCGAAATCAGGCTCAGCGGGGTGCGCGCCAGAGCTTGCAGGAGCAGCGCTCGAATGTGAGCCTCGTCCTCGGCCCGACAGACCAATTCGAACGCGTAGGTCACTTCCTGCTCTCCGTTCATCTGCTGAATCGGATGGAGTTTGTAGGCGAGCGGCCTTAGTGCAACGTTCGCCAGGAGGACCGCTCCGCACAAAGTTGCGGCATTCAAGATGGCGCCTAAACCGCAAATCGCTCCGATCGCTGCAGAACACCAGATCGTGGCTGCTGTATTCAGTCCTCGAACACTCCCTGCGTCTTTGAAGATGACGCCAGCGCCTAAGAAGCCAACACCGGAAACAACGTACGAGACGATCTGGGCTTCGCCTCGCGAATTGTCCCGAACGAAAAAAGCGCACATTACGAAAGCGGAGGCACCTGCCGAGACAAGGGCATTGGTTCGAGTTCCGGCCATGCGCTGCCGCCACTGACGTTCGAGCCCAATGATGACCCCGAGTAGTAGAGCAACTCCGAGTCTAAAAAGAAAATCCAGAAATGGCAGAGGCATTGTCGATCCTACTTTGTCAGGCGTTCGCTAACCAGTGCAGCGCTAAATAGCCGAGAAAACTCCCGCTAAATCGAGTACGTGATAGAACACGAGGACCATCATCAGAACCAGGTACGCCCGCAGTGCAAAGAGCGAATACTTCACGGCACGAGTCATCCGCATGGGTCCCAAGTGAGTCGTGTCTACCTTCTCTTCCGCTACATCGTCCAGCGGATGCACGACAACAAATGTGCGTGTCGCTTCTTCGTTCCGATCGACTGCTTGCTCGAGAGCCATTTCGAGATCTCCTTTTTTCGTCCTATCCGGTTGGAAACAGGTTGGGCGCGACCACCTGTCCCGCCAACACGAGAGAGAGCCCAAACAGGATGATGATGATCGTCCAATTAATGATGTTGTTCCAACGCTTATTGGCAAAACGGTCGCCGAGCAGTTCCGTGTCGTTGAGCAGCAATTGCAAGAAGATAATTGCCCCGGGCAACATGATTCCCGCCAGCACCTGCACGCTGAGGATGATCAACTGCAGCGGAGCTCGCGGAATCAGAACGAGACCGGCCGCCGCTAGAACGCACAGACCGTACACCGCATAGAATCCGGGTGCTTCGGCGACCGACTTCTGAAGACTGTGAGGCCATTCCTTGATTTCTCCATATGCCCATGCGCTGGAGAGAGAAATGGCAGTGGTTCCGAGCGCAGCCGCATTAACCATCAGCACCAAAATGCCGGTGTGCACAAAAGCTCCAAACACATGGCCAAGGTCGACTGCCGTCTGAGCGGGATCGGCAAATGAAAAACCTCGCCGAAGACCCGCATTGCCGACAAGCATCATGCAACCAGCCACGACGATCGTGAACGCTGCGCCAATGAACGTATCGAGTCGAGCCCACGTGAGATCCGAGAAGCGGAGGCGCTTGTCTGCGATACAACTCTGTTGGAAAAAGAGCTGCCAGGGCGCAATCGTTGTTCCCACAATTCCGATCACCAGAAAGACCAGGCCCGCCGTTATCCCTCCTGCAGGTATTGCTGGTATCAGGGCATGTTGAACCACCTCATGCAGATCTGGGCGAACCAGAAACGCAAGAATGAGCCAAGCCAGATCGAGCAGGCAAAGAAAGACGACCATCCGCTCCCAGCGGCGATAACTGCCGGTCGTCACGAGCAGCACGAGGCCAATCGCAGCAATCGGCACACCGATCCTGGGATCGACATTCATCTTGCTCAGCGCCAGCGCAATCGCAGCGAATTCGGTGACCAGCGTCAAGAAGTTCAGGAGTTGCAAATCAAGGAACGAAAAGAGTCCCCACCAACGCCCAAATCGTTGATAGATCATCGCCGCGTGTCCTTTGCCCGTCGCGATTCCGAGGCGAACGACCATCTCTTGAATGAAGTAGGTGATCGGCAACAGCAGAAGCAACAACCACAGCAGACGTGTTCCATACTGTGCCCCTGCCTGGACGTAAGTGGAGACGGCTCCCGCATCGTTGTCCGCCTCCATGACAATCAGTCCTGGGCCGAAAACCATCAAGAACGTTAGTACGTTTCGGCCCCAGGCACTTTGGACTACGCGTCCGCGCGTGGGGGCGACGGATGCTCGCTCCAGGGTAGGAAGTGTCATTCGGTTCATCGCGATATTCCATCGCGGCCAACCGCAGTAAACCCTTGAACACGATCGTCGCTCAACTCGTCACAGAAGATACGCTAAGGAATCAAGCGCATTCCCGTGCGGGACGACAACCCGGCCAGAAGATCAATTCTCAGTAAGCGAAACGAAAAAGAGTCGTTTGCTTTGAAAGATCTACCGAAGTGGGACCTTCAATCAAGCCATCCAACGTAGACGGAGGCTCAGCTGATTCGCTACCGGACATCTCTTCGTGCCGCTGCAGACTAGTACTGCCGTCAGCCATTCAATGGGCCTCCTTTCCCCTAAATCGGACTGGCTTACGAAGCAAGCGTCGCTCGTCCCAACCAAAGAATAAACCACCGGGGGTATCCTTGTAAAGGCTTGTTTATGGCTTCTTTACGACTTTTTTCTTAAATGTATGGCACACACAGCGGAGGAAAAGAAAAAGCTGTTGAACCGTGCGCGCCGCATCCGTGGCCAGGTAGATTTCATTATTCGGGCTCTGGAACACGAGGCGGATTGTTCCGATACTCTCCATTCGATTGCGGTGTGCCGTGGAGCGCTGGATTCCTTGATGGCCGAAGTCATTAACGGTCATATCCGCTATCACGTCCTCGACCAAAACCGGGAGCCAACGGTTGAGCAGACCCGAGCTGCCGAAGACCTCATAGACGCGCTGAAGATGTATCTCAAGTAGCTAGCCAGGCTAAATATCGGTGTGCCCAGGCGGCCGGCACGAGAACTGCGCCAAATGCTCTGTTGATTTCCCGGATTGTTGTCGATAGTAACCCTTACGGACTAATGCAGGTGCGTCCGCGTCTGAAGAGTAACTCTTGCCCACACTCGAACAAAATCCTCAGACCGAGCAGCTCGACGGGCACGTGCCTGAATCTGAGCTGATCCTGAAGAAACCGCGGCAGGCTGACAGGTTCGTCCCTCCCGTTCCGCGGAGCTTGACGGATACCGGGATGCCCAACTCTCTGATTGAGCAGCTCATCCTAAAAATCCTCTATTTCAAAGGCGATGTGATGGGTGGCGACCTCTGTCGCGCTATGGGGCTCAACTTCAGCTTAGTTGAGGCTATGATCGATGGCTTCAAATTCAAACAGCTCGTTCAAGTGAAAAGCTCGCTCGGCTTCGGTCCGGTTTCGGCGCTGCTTTCGCTAACCCAACAGGGGCGTGAGGTCGCGCGAGATTACCTCAATACCAATCAATATGTTGGCCCCACTCCCGTGTCAATCGATCAATATCGCGATGCTGTGCAAGCGCAACGCATGCCTCCGAACTGGCTTACGCTGGACCGTCTGAAACAGGCCTATTCGCGCATGGTCACAACAGATGCAATGCTCGATCAGATCGGACCAGCGGTCAGCTCTGGCAAGTCGTTTCTCATATACGGTCAACCTGGAAACGGCAAAACTTACATTGCCGAAGCTCTATCCAATATTCAAAGCTCCGATATTTATGTACCTTACGCCCTTGAATGTCAGGGGAATATAGTCCAGCTCTATGACCCCATCTATCACCGACCTGTTATAGAGAGCGAAACCGCCTCCGACTCTGATGTTCAATATGATGGCCGATGGGCGCGCTGTCACCGGCCTTTTATTGCATCAGGCGGAGAGTTGTCGCTTTCAATGCTGGACCTGAGCTACAATTCAGTCTCGAAAATATACGATGCGCCGTTTCAATTGAAAGCGAACAACGGAATTTATCTGGTTGACGATTTCGGCCGCCAGAAAGCGACGTCCGCCGAAATTCTTAACCGATGGATCATCCCGATGGAGCGGCGGATCGACTATCTCTCGTTCTCGAATGGCGGCAAAATGACGATTCCATTCGAGACCTTCCTCATTTTTTCGACAAACCTCACTCCCGACAAGCTCGGAGACGAAGCCTTTCTTCGCCGGATTCAGTATAAGATGCTCCTCCGCAGCCCTGCGCTCGAGGAGTTCCGCGTTATATTCTGCGATTTTTGCCAAGCACAGGGCCTCAGCGCGCCACCCGCTCTAGTAGACGCCTTTATTTCGAAACACTACCTGAAAACTGGAAAACAATTCCGCCGTTGCCACCCGCGTGACGTAATCTCCCAGGCAATTGACTTTATGAACTTCAAGCGCCTGCCTTTCGAGCTGACGGAAGACGTGCTTGACCAAGCCTTCGCAAACTGTTTTCTCTCAACAGCCGAGCTTACCGACACTTAGTTTGCGTTTTCGGCGAGAACTGGTGCGTCGCCAAGTCATCTGCGCGACAATTAAACCCTAGATCGAATTGATGACGATATCTGCCTTGAGCTGGAATGGAAAGCTGTTGATGTTGGTGCTTTTCTCGGTCAGCACCGTCGCGTTTGCACAAGAGTCCGTGCCCGAGATTTCCTACGATTCAGTTCCCAATTTCTTGAAGCTGCCGCCTGATCTGTACTTGGGCGAAGCTGCCGGTGTGGCGGTTAACTCGAAAGGACACATCTTCGTGCTGTCGCGCGGAAACACGACCGGCCCTGCCTATGGCGCAGCCGCAACGCAACTGCTCGAGTTTGGTCCGGATGGCAAGTACGTCCGGGAGATCGGCAAGAATCTGTACGCTTGGTCGTTCGCCCACGCCGTACGCGTAGATAAGAACGACAACATCTGGGCTATCGATAAAGGATCGGATATGATCGTGAAGTTCAACCCCCAAGGGCGGATCGTGATGCTGTTTGGCCGCAAGAAAGAAGCCTCCGACGAGAACGACGGTCCCTGGACGCACGTTACGCCACCGCGTCCCGCTGTTGATGGCCAGTTCCGTCAACCGACGGACGTTACCTGGGATCGTCGAGGGCGACATTTTCATTAGCGACGGCTACATCAATTCACGAGTGGCGAAATACGACAAGAACGGCGATTGGGTCAAGCAGTGGGGTCAGCCGGGCAAAGCGCCAGGTGAGTTCAATACGCCCCACAGTATCGCTGCGGACTCCGAAGGAGAGATCTATGTGGCCGACCGCGGTAATCGCCGCATCCAGGTCTTCGATCATGACGGAACGTCCCTTCGCGAAATAAAGATCGACGTCCCAATCCCACAGGACGCGCAGCCATGGATGGGCGCGCGTCCCGGCCCCGGCGCATCGGCGACAATGCAGCCCGGCTCACCCTGGACAATCTGCATCACTCCTGGTCCAACGCAATATCTTATATACTTCAGATGCGTTTCCTGGGCGCGTGTATAAACTGACGCTCGATGGCAAAGTGCTCGGCATGTTTGGGCGCTCCGGCCGGCAGCTAAAGCAATTCGGATGGATTCACGAAATCGCATGCCCTTCGGAAAACGAGATCTACGTCGCCGAGCTTCTCAATTGGCGCGTGCAAAAACTGATCCTGCATCCAGGTAAGTAGTGCCATTTTGGCGGCGAATTGCGGTTCACCTTTCTTCTCTAAATCTCCGCGAGTAGCGGCGCCATGATCTGCTCTGGCGGCCTGTTACTATTGCGGGAGATCTATTGCTATGAATCGGATCGAAATAAACGCTTCTGTTTTGGGCGGGAAACCAGTGATTCGCAATACCCGGATCGGGGTGGAATTGCTCCTACGTAAGCTGGCGGAGGGGGCCACGGTAACCGAGCTTCTGGACGCCTACCCACGATTGACGGAAGACGATATTAGAGCCTGTCTGTCGTACGCTGCAGATACGATCGCTAACGAAAAAGTATTTAGCCTCAGCCCCCATTAAGCACGCCGGATGCTGTTTCTGGCGGACGAGAATTGCGACTTCGCAGTCGTGCGCGCATTGCGGAATGCCGGGCACGATGTATCAGCCGTCACCGAGTTTCAGCAACCGTCCGTCGATCGGGAATTAATGGAACTGGGGCTGTCAGAAAAACGCATTCTGCTGACCGAGGACAAAGATTTCGGATCCTGGCATTCGTGGCGAACATGAGTAGTCCTGGAGTCATCCTCATTCGATTTCCGGCGACAGCACGGAAGACGCTTGCCGCTTCCGTTACGCGGCTTGTAGAGAATTTCGGCGCAAGACTCACCGGCGCGTTCACGGTTTTGCGTCCCGGATCAGTACGAATCTCCGCGTCACCGCGGACGAACTAAAGTCCGTGCCTCGTGCTATTACGCCGCCTTTAAAGACTGTTTCTTCCTCCTATCGGCTACAATCCAAGTCACTCATCACTTGGAGGATCCATGAAAAACATTCTGCTTGCGCTATTGCTTTCAATTGTTGCGCGGCCACTGCCCGCCCAAGGTGCCCCGCCACACGCTGCGCCTGACCAGCCCTACACAGTCGAGTATTACTACACAGTGCAATGGGGACACCAGCAAGAGTTTCAGCAACTCTTCCTGAAGAACCACTACCCGTTGCTCAAAAAGATCGTCGAGAGCGGCCGCATGATCTCAGTGAAAATTGAAGCGCCCGCCAATCACATGACCGAGGATGCGCGCTGGGATTATCGCGTTACGATTCGCTTCAAGAACCCAACTGTGGCGACAACAGCTAATCCCGATGAACAAGCACTTATTAGACAACTCTGGCCTGACCAAGACACTTACAAACGCGAGGAACAGCGGCGCTTCGAAATTTTGCTGGCGCACTGGGATCTTCCGCTGACCGATATTACGCCATCTGAAAAATAGCCCGGCCATTCGCATTAATGAGCGCCATGGCTCATTCGTACCTGAGCGCCACCATCGGGTCGATACGCGTGGCCCGTCGCGCAGGGACATAACCCGCAAATAAGGCCATGGCGATCATTGCAGTGAGCGCGAGAAAGATGGCGAGCGGGTCATAAGATTTCAGTCCGAACAATTGACTCTCGACCAGGCGGCTCGAGCCAAGCGCCAACGCAAGCCCGAGGGCAACACCGATCAGAACCAACCGCATAGTCTCCCGAAGCACCATCCAAAGCACGTCCCGGCGCTCAGCGCCCAGTGCCATTCGGATACCAAATTCATTGGTTCGCCGCGCGATTCCATAGGACACGATGCCGTAGATTCCGATGCACGCGAGGAACGCAGCCAGTATGCCAAAGAACGTGCAAAGCTGCGCAACCAAGCGCTGATTTAACACAGAATCATCCACTAACTGGGCGAGCGTCATAACGTCGTCCACAGGAAGATTTGGGTCGACCGCGCGGACAGCTCCCCTGATCTCCGGCACCAGAGACTTCGTATTGCCCGTGTAGCGCGCCACGAAATTGTATAGAAACATTCCGTGCTGCGAGCGTGGGTAGAAGGCCGCGGGTCTCGGCCTTTCTTTGAGACTCATGTATTTCGCGTCTTTTGCTACTCCGACCACCTCGATGTTCTGCCACTCGGGACTGTCTCCAATGGAAAAATTGCGACCGATTGGCGAACCGCCGGGGAAGTAGGTACGGGCCATGGTCTCGTCGATGACAGCTACTTTCTGCGATGCGGCATTGTCTCGCGCGCTCAGTGTGCGGCCAAGCACGATCGGCATTTTCATTACATCTAGATATTGAGGCCCAACGATGTTGTGGTAGGCTTCGGGATCATTGTCGGACTTCGGGCGCCCGGGTACACTGACGGGATCCGTCCATCCGCCGCCGAAGATCTCGAATGCGAAGCTGGCGCCGTGGACGCCGGGAAGCGAACCCACCCGTTCCTCCACGTTCTTCATCATGTTCTCCAGGCGCGCATCCACCTGATAGCCGGCTGCACCCGGGTCAACTCCCATAACTAGGACGTTTTGCTTATCGAAACCGGTATCCACGTTCGTCAGGTTTATCAAAGTTCGCAAGAATAGTCCCGCACCGACCAGCAGCATCAGCGATAATGCCACCTGCCCCATGACAAGTCCCCGCGCGAGCCGATTGCGCGTATGCGCGACGATGGCTCCGCGGCCTTCCTTCAGTGACGGGGCGAGTTCCAGACGAGTGGCGTAGAAAGCCGGAGCCGTTCCGAACAAGAACACCGTGAGCATCGTGACCCCGAGCGTAAAACAGAGGACTTGCGTATCGGGCGTAACGCGAATGGGAGCCGGGTGCAATTCAGGAAAAACCATCGCAACCAATAAATAGCTGGCGCACCACGCAAAGAACACTCCCATCGCGGCTCCCATCAATCCAAGTAGCCCGCTCTCTACTAACAGTTGACGGATCAACCGGGAGCGCTCCGCGCCCATCGACATTCGAACGGCGATCTCGCGTTGCCGTGCTTTCGCCCGCGCCAGAAGAAGATTCGCCACATTGGCACATGCGATCAGAAGCAGCAGCGCAACTACTGCCATCAGAATTTTGAGCGGGGAAGAGAATTCGAACCGTAGCTGCGAAAGTCCCCTGGCTGCGGGGGTCGCCTCAATCCTGGCACGCCGGATATCATCGAGCTGCTTCCTGGAAGCTTTCGGGCCGGCATATTCGTGCAGGATTTGTTTGAACAGAAGATTGGTGTTGGCGCTCGCTTGCTCAACGCTAACTCCAGGTTTGAGCCGCGCCACGATATACAGTGACTGAAATAGGTTCTTGTCTAGGCCGTTCCAACCCGGAGAGATTTCCTTTTCCATCGCTAATGGAATCCAGAGATCCGGCGACTGGCCCACTGTGACGCCAAAGAATGCCGGCGGAGCGACCCCGATAATGCTGTACACGGTCGGCCCGATCGTCACCTTCGCGCCAAGCACTATCGGATTCTTTGTGAACCGACGCTGCCACCACGAATAACTGGCCACGGCAACTGGATGTGCACCCGGCGTCCGGTCGTCCGCCTCGGTCAAAATGCGGCCGAGAATCGGATTCACGCCCAGTGTGTTGAAGTAGGTTCCGGAAACCAGCTCCACATTGATCTTTTCCATGTCCGCGCCACTCGCAACCCGGCCGTGTGCTCCGAACAAGATGCTGTCGATCGCCGCAACATCTGCGAAGACCTGGTTCTTCTGCCGGAACTCGCGGTAGAACGGATACGAGAAAAGCTGCCAGCTTCGATCTGGAAGAGCGTCTTGGCTCCCTACCCATTGCCCTTTGCCGAACAGAACTAGTTCCTGGGGCTGACGCACAGGGAGACCGCGCAGCAACACCGCATTCAATAAGCTGAAGATCGCAGTGTTCGCACCGATACCGAGCGCCAGCGTCAGAACCGCCACAGCTGTTGACCCACGGGTCTTGGACAGAATCCGCAGACCGAAGCGAATGTCTTGCCACATGTGATCCCACCAAGACCAGCGGCGCGCCTCGTAGAATCGCTCCTGAGCGCGGGTCAGATTGCCGAAAGAGCGGCGAGCGGCAGCACGCGCTTCTTCCTCGCTGAACCCCTGCGCCCTGAGACGATCCATTTCGAGCTGTAAATGAGCCTCAATCTCTGCGCCGAAATCACTCGGCTTTCTACGGCGCCTGAACATGGCTTCACCCCTCCTTAGCCTCCGGTCCGAGAATGCGGCCGATGGCGGTTGCGAGCCGCCGCCATTTTGTTGTTTCTCTGACAAGCTGCTTACGTCCGGTCTTGGTGAGTGTGTAGAAGCGAGCCTTGCGGTTATTCGCGGAAGTACCCCATTCGGCCACAATCCAACCCTGGGCCTCCAGGCGCTGCAGCGCCGGATAGAGCGCACCGTGCTCGACGAGCAATTCATCTTTGGAAGTCTCCTGAATGGCACGGGCGATTCCTTGTCCGTGCTGCGGGCCGAAAATCAACGTTCGGAGAATCAGCAGGTCGAGCGTGCCTTGGAGCAATTCCAGGCGTTCTTTGTCGTCTCGGGTAGACACTTTACCTAAGTATCAGCCTACTCAGGTAACATGTCAACCCCGCGTCGTTGAGCGGGCAAATTACGCTACCATCCTCGAAGTGAGCCAAGCTCGAATAAGCGCCCTCTTGGTGATAGCCGCTGCGATTCCTTTGCCGGGTCAAGCACCGCAGGGCATTCCTCGGGAACTCGCCGAGAATCGTGCGCGCGAAGTCTCGGAAGTGCGCTATAACCTCAGCTTCACGCTCGAGCGGGGTACTGCGACCTCTCCAGGTCACGAAGAGTTGCATTTCGAGCTCCAGCACGCGAACGCGCTGTTGCTTGATTTCCGCGAGGGCTCCGTGACGAATCTGATGGTGAATAAGCATCCGTTGCCGGCCAAAACGGAAAACGGCCACATCGAACTCCCCGCAATGGCATTGCGGCCTGGCAACAACGTTCTAACACTGGATTTCAGCGCGCCGGTGGCGTTGGCCGGCAAAGCGATCACCCGCTACGAAGACAAAGACGATGGAAGCGAATACATCTACACCCTGTTCGTGCCAATGGACGCCAGCATGGCCTTCCCGTGCTTCGATCAGCCAGATCTGAAGGGCCGGTTCACACTGCAACTCACGGCGCCGGCCAACTGGACGGTCATTTCGAACACGAACATGCGACAGAGTGAAAGTGTTGCGCCGGGTGCAACGCGGCATTTTTTCGAAGAGACTCGGCCGATTAGCACATATTTATTCGCCTTTGCCGCCGGACCGTTTCGAAATGTCCATGCAAGTCCAGGAATGCCGAACGTCTATGTGCGTCAATCGCAAGTCGGACGAGCGCAGCCGGAAATTCCACAAATTCAGGACGTGACTGCTCGTGGTACGAAATTTCTCGCGCAGTATTTCGCGCAGCCATATCCCTTCTCCAAATACGAGATGGTCCTCATCCCCGGCTTTGCGTACGGTGGAATGGAGCACGCAGGCGCAACCTTTCTCCGAGAAGAATCCATGCTGTTCCGGACCGCACCCACTGCCACCGACCGCTTCAACCGCGGCATTATCATCCTGCACGAGCTCATCCATCAATGGTTCGGGGATTTCACCACCATGCGTTGGTTCGACGACCTCTGGCTCAAGGAGGGATTCGCGCAATATATGGCTTTCCGTGCCATGGCAACGATTGCGCCGGAGCAGCACGTCTGGAAGCGTTTCTATGAACAGATCAAACCCGAGGCTTACGGCATCGACGTCACGAAAGGAACTACGCCAATTTATCAAAACATCCCGAATCTCAAAGATGCGAAATCCGCCTACGGAGCAATCGTTTATTCAAAGGCGCCGGGTCTGCTTCGCCAGCTCGCGTTCATCTTGGGCGATGAACACTTCCGGAACGGCCTTCGAATCTACCTTCACGAGCATCAGTACGGCAACGCGCAATGGAGCGATCTCGTGCGTTGTTTCGAGCGTGCATCCGGCCAGAAACTGCAGCAGTGGGCCCAAGCCTGGATTCAGCGCCGCGGGATGCCTGAAGTGGACGTAGCCTGGTCATGCAGCTCAGAGCATCGCGTCAAAACATTAACGCTACATCAGCACAACGTGTTGGATGAGGGTGGCGTCTGGCCTTTAGCTACTGAGGTGCTGCTTGGCTACGCGGGTGGCCCAGCGATTCGCCTGCGCGCTCAGCTCATCGGCGAAACCGCCGAAGTGCCGGAGGCCATTGGAAAGGCTTGCCCCGCGTACATCTTTGCGAATGACGAAGACTACGCCTACGGTCTGTTCCTGCTCGACGGTCGTAGCCGCACTTACGTCCTAGCACACATGGGCGGCATCTCGGACGTATTCGAGCGCGCGCTACTTTGGGGGTCGATTTGGGATTCCGTTCGATTTGCCGCTCTCGCACCACGCGACTATTTATCAGTAGCTTTACGCAACATACCGTCAGAGACCGATGAGACGCTTCTACGTTCACTCGGGGCTAGGTCTACGTCTGCTCTTCACCGCTATGTCAATCCGAGTACTCGCCGCGAATTTGTGCCCGAATTCGAATCTCTGGCAATTGACAAGATGATTCATTCTCCGGAGCAGGACCTTCGCATCATTTGGTTCCGAACTCTTGTGGGCGTGTCGAGTACCGCTGTAGCACTCGACAAATTGAAAGATCTTTTGAATGGAAAAGCTTCCATTCCGGGAGTGCAGTTACGTTCTCTTGACCGCTGGAATATGGTAGCCACGCTGCTCGCCCAGGGCGATCGGGAAGCAAGCGAGGTGTACGAAGCGGAGAAGCAGCGCGATCATACCGGGGACGGTCTTAAATACAGTTATACGTCCGCCGCAGGGAAGCCAGATGCGACGACGAAGAAGTGGTATTTCGATGACTATCTGTACAATCCATCACGCTCAGAAGACTGGGTAAGCGATAGTCTTGGCGAGTTCAACGAGTGGAATCAAGATGAGCTCACCCTGCCATATCTACGGCCAGCGCTCGATGTACTCCCCCAAATCAAACAGCAGCGCAAAATCTTCTTTGTCCTAGACTGGGCCAGCGCCTTCATCGACGGACAGCAATCGGCTGCTGCAGATGCCGAAGTTCACGCCTGGCTGGATAGGGCGCACTTGGATCCGGACTTGCGGCTAAAGGTACTGGAAATTGTCGATGAGCTCGATCGCACCGTGAAAATTCGCCAGCGTTTTCCTTGAGCGGATTCCCGATGGTAAACCGCCCTGTTGCTTTCCCAAATAAAACGTGCCATGCTATCTGTTGGGAACCCAAAAGAACACTGTTATGAAAGAAAAAACGGACGTCCAGCAGGGTACATTGGCGCTAATGGTGCTCAAGACCCTAGAAGTACTGGGGCCGCTGCACGGCTACGGGATCGCTCGGCGCATCGAGCAGATCAGCGGAGATCTGCTCGCCGTGAATCAAGGCACGCTCTACCCCGTACTGTTGAAGCTGGAACAGGAAGGCGCGATCGCATCCGAGTGGGGCGCCTCAGAGAATAACCGCAAGGCGCGCTTCTATCGACTGACACGGGACGGGCGCAGGCAGCTCCAGGCTGAGACCCGGGACTGGGAGCAAACGGCGGCGATTATCGGCCGGTTCTTCGCCGTGAAAGCGCACGATTTGTAAGGGGGGCTTGCGATGAGAGCGCTGCGACGGTTCTTCACTCGGCTGGTTACCTCGACAACAGCGCGGCGAGATGAGGAACGGTTGAGGGAAGAGGTCGAGGAACATCTCGCCTTCCAGACGGCAGAAAATCTTCGAGCCGGCCTATCACAGGCAGAGGCGCGCCGGCAAGCAGTGCTGAAGTTCGGTGCAGTGGAGGCGATTAAGGAACATTACAGAGATCAACAAGGCCTGCCGTTCCTCGAAAGCTTGCTGCAGGACACGCGGCATGCGCTCCGGCGATTGCGTAAGACTCCCGCATTCACGCTCACCGCTACCCTCACACTTGCTCTGGGAATCGGAGCGACGACATCGATTTTCATATTAGTTCATGCCGTTCTGCTGAAGTCGCTGCCAGTATCGAATCCGAATCAGCTCTATCGATTGGGGAAAGAATCCCGTTGCTGTATCTGGGGCGGATACGTCCGGAGCAAGGAATTTGTGCTTGTTTCTTATGACCTCTACAGATATTTTCGCGATCACACACAGGGCTTCGAGGAGATGGCGGGGTTTCAGGCCGACGGGACCTTTCTCGGAATTCGCCGCGCCCATAACCGCAACGCGGCAGACAGCTATTTCGGCAAGTTCGTTTCTGGCAACTACTTCAGCATGTTCGGCGTGAACGCCTATGCCGGTCGCGCTCTGACGATGGCCGATGACAAGCCCGGCGCACCGCCTGCAGCGGTCATGAGCTATCGCGTGTGGCAGGAGAAGTACGGACTTGATCCCACGGTGATTGGCGGAGTATTCAATGTCAATGACAAGCCATTCACTGTGATCGGGATCACTCCACCGAATTTTTATGGCGACAAGCTCAGCACTCTACCACCCGATTTCTATCTGCCGTTAGCGACTGAGCCTGTTGTGAAAGGCGAAAGCTCAATGATCAATAACGCCGACACGGGTTGGCTGAATATCATCGGGCGCGTGCGGGTGGGGGCGAACGTTTCAGCGATAGAGGCACAGATGCGGGTGGAACTTCAGCAATGGTTCCGATCCCACTGGGGCGAAATGAGTGCGAACGAGAGATTAGAGGCTCCTAAGCAGACGCTCAACTTGAGTCCTGGCGGCGCCGGGATCACAAGCATGCGTCAGCAATACGAGGACTGGTTACAGATCCTGATGATGGTATCGGCGTTCGTATTGCTGATTGTTTGCGCGAATGTGGCGAACCTAATGCTGGTGCGCGGTATGGAGCGGCGGCAACAAACGTCGCTGAGCATGGCATTGGGCGCACGGCCCTTGCGGGTCGTCCGGCAAGCTCTGACGGAAAGCCTCGTCCTTTCGCTATTGGGCGGCGCGGCGGGTCTCGGCGTGGCGTTTGCCGGGACAAGCCTGATTCTGCATTTCGCCTTCACAACCACCATTGCGGTTCCGATCAGCGCCTCGCCGTCCGCGCCGGTTCTACTATTCGCCTTTGGGATTACTCTTGTGACGGGGGTAGCCTTCGGAATCACTCCTGCTTGGATGGCGACGCACGTCGATCCCGTCGAAGCACTGCGAGGCGCCAATCGTTCGACACGCCATACGGGCTCTCTCCCTCGAAGAACGCTCGTAGTTCTCCAGGCGGCATTGTCCCTGGTCTTGCTTTCCGGTTCGGGGTTGCTTACCGGGGCTCTACACAGCCTGGAACATCAGCACTTCGGCTTCGAGCGCAATGGGCGCATTGTAATCAAAATTGATCCGGTGCTGGCGGGTTATAGGCCGGAGCAGCTCGATTTACTGTATCGCCGGATTCATGACTCGTTCGCGAGTATTCCTGGCGTAGCCTCAGTCGCCTGCGCCCTGTACACACCGCTGAGCGGAGATAGCTGGGGCGAGGGAATCTTTTTGGCGGGCAAACCCGCGCCCGGGCCAAAAACGGACATCGGAGCGTCCTGGGTTCGTGTTTCGCCGGGATACTTTGAAACCATTGGGAATCCCATTCTCAAGGGACGTACAATCAACGAGCGGGATACGGCGAGCTCGCAGCATGTGGCCGTAGTCAATGAAGCTTTCGCGCGGAAGTTTTTCAAGAACGAGGACCCGATCGGGAAGCATTTTGGCAAGAATGAAATGAAATATGCGGGCGAGTATGAGATCGTCGGCGTAGCCATGGACGCGAGGTATCTGCCCGACGATCTCGACAAACCTGTCGACGCCTTTTTCTTCGTACCCGAATCGCAATCGGCCCAATACAGGCAACCTGTTGCCATCTCGACTGAAGTCCGCTCGCACTATTTGCACGATATCGTGGTTCGCATACAGCCCGGTGCGACACTCCCGGAAGTGCTGGCGCGCCGCACGTTGGCGTTGATAGATCCCAATCTCCCCATCATGCGCATGCAGAGCTTGGGCCAGCAGGTGGCGCAAACTTTCAGCCAACAAAAATTGATCGCCCGGTTAACTTCACTGTTTGGCATACTGGCGCTGGTCTTGGCTTCAGTCGGAGTCTACGGAATTACCGCTTATAACGTAGGAAGCCGCACGAACGAAATAGGCGTACGAGTCGCACTTGGCGCGGATCGGGGCAACATACGTGCACTCATTCTGCGGGGAGCATTGATTTTAATCGCGTTTGGGCTGTTACTTGGCGTGCCATTGACTCTTGCAGCGGGCCGTTTCCTCGGTCATCAACTCTACGGACTGAATCAATACGATCCAATGATTATTTCGGCGGCAGTTCTCGCGCTCGCGCTATCCGCATTCGTCGCAGCCGCAATTCCGGCCTTCAGGGCGAGTGCGATTTCACCGATGGAGGCATTGCGAGCCGAATGAGGTATTTGCGATGAGAGCGCTGCGACAGTTCTTCGCCCGGCTGGTTACTTCGCACAGTGGGGCACCATGGAGCTGAGGAACGGTTAAGGGAAGAGGTCGAGGAACATCTCGCTCTTCAGGCAGCAGAGCATCTTCGAGCCGGCCTATCACCAGCAGAGGCGCGCCGGCAAGCAGTGCTGAAGTTCGGTGCAGTGGAGGCAATCAAAGAAGATTATCAGGACCAGCGACGCCTGCCGTTCCTCGAAACGCTGCTTCGGGATGTGTGGTACGGGCTGCGACGATTGCGCAAGAACCCTGGCTTGGCCCTAACCGTACTGTTAACGCTGGCTCTGGGAATCGGTGCCAACACCGCGATATTTACCGTGGATTACGCCACGCTGCTGGCGCCATTGCCTTATCCCCAAGCCGACCAGCTCGTGATGGTCTGGTCGAAGATTCGAGGACAACGGCAAAACGCAACTTCAGCGGCAGATTTCCTCGATTGGAAGCGGCAGAACAACGCCTTTCAGGACTTGAATGCCCAGACGGAAGGTTCCTTCAACGTCGCGACCCGCGAGCAACCGGAAAACATGAATGGCAGGATCACCAGCCCCGGGCTCTACCGCATGCTGGGATATCCATTTTTCCTGGGCCGCGACTTTCTGCCCGAAGAAGGGCAACCGGGCAAGGACCACGTCATCATCCTCACGCATAAGCTCTGGAAACGGCTTGGCAGCGACCCCCACATCCTCGGCACCACCATGCGCATCGATAGCGAGCCCTACACCGTAGTCGGTGTTTTTGCGCCGGGTCTGACAGATCGCGGCCAGGGAGAATTCGCGGTACCGCTGGCCTTCAGGCCCGAGCAGCTCAATCGTGACACTCACTGGCTCATCATCATGGGCAGGCTCAAGCCCGGCTTCACGATCAAGCAGGCGCAAGCTGATATGGATGCGTCACGGCGCGCCTTGCCGGGACCTACCCGAAGAGCAATAAAGGCTGGGGCGCAGCGGTTGAGCCGCTCAAGAACGACTTCATCCCTAGCGAACGAATAATGGAGCTCTGGCTGCTGCTAGGCGCGGTCGCTTTCGTGCTGCTCATCGCCTGCGTCAATGTGGCTAACCTGCTGCTGGCCAGGAGCATGACCCGCCAGAAGGAGATGGCGCTTCGCAGCGCGCTGGGAGCGAAATCCGCAACTATCTTTACGCAGCTTCTTACCGAGAGCCTGCTGCTTGCGGCTGCGGGCGGCGCACTCGGCGTAGCTTGTGGCTATGCCATGATACAGGGTCTGGTTGCTGTGATGCCGCCGAATACTTTGCCTAGCGAAGCGGACCTGAGTTTGAATTTCCCCATCCTGTTTTTTACGCTCGCCGCTACTACGCTGGCCGGTCTGCTGTTTGGCTGCGCTCCGGCGTGGTATGCCTCGCGAGTCGATCCCGCCGAAGCGCTCAAGGAGGGTGGCCGTTCAGGGACGGGCATTGGCCACCACCGCCTACGCCGCAGCCTCGTCATCATGGAGTTTGCTCTGATCGCTGACGTTGCTTGCCGGGGCGGGGTTGGCGATTCACAGCTTCTGGAATCTCACGCGCGTTGATCTTGGCGTCCGCACCGACCGGACTCTTACGTTTTTCCTTCCGGTTCCCGAGTCGCGCCTTAATAACTCGGAGCGGATTGTCAGTTACTATCGCCAGATTCTCGCCAGTATCGCATCAGTTCCGGGCGTATCCAATGTTTCAGCGGAGACGGGGACTACCGCTGGAGGGCGCCGGATTCAGCACGGTTTTTTCAATCGCTGGCCAACCCACATATGTTGACCCGGCGCAGCGCCCTGGAACAGGCTTCGAGATGATTACGCCAGGCTATTTTCAGACCTTTGGTATCCGGCTCTCGAAGGGACGCGCTTTTACTGACCAGGACAATGCCTCCAGCATGAAAGTAGCAATAGTCAACGAGGAGTTTGTCGATCATTTCCTGAAAGGAACCGACCCGCTGCAAAAACGCGTATTGGTTCCGCAGTTGCTACCAAGCCCTACGCGAATGGGTTCCCCAATCGAGTGGCAGATCGTTGGCGTTTTTCACAATGTGCGGAGCAGCGGGTTCCGTCAGGATAATCCAGAAATCTACGTCCCCTTCTGGCAGGCTCCGTGGCCGAGTGCCGGTATTGGCGTCCGCACCTCCGGAGATCCGGCGCCCATGACGAGGAGCATCGGCGCTGCCGTGCACGCTATCGATCCACAGATTGCTCTGGCGAGTCCACGCACCATGGAACAAGTCCGGGACGACGTGCTGGCCAATGACCGATTTACCATGATCCTCTTTGCCAGCTTTGCAGCCATCGCGCTGTTGCTGTCCGCAGTCGGCATCTATGGCGTCATGGCCTTCTCGGTAGCGCAACGCTCGCATGAGATTGCCTTGCGGATGGCGCTCGGTGCCACCCGGAATCGCGTGCTTGCGCTAGTGCTCGGCGAGGGCGGGGTGCTGGCCTGTGCCGGATTGGGCCTCGGCCTGATCGGCGCCTACTTCGTGGGCCGTACCATGCAGAGCGCCTTGTTCAATGTCGGCGCGATGGACTCCTCCGCCTTCGCTATGGTGGGATTGATTCTTCTGCTTGCGGCCCTGCTGGCCTGCTATCTGCCAGGCCGCCGCGCTTCGTCGGTTGAACCCATGCAGGCGCTCCGCAGGGAGTAGGGGGATATGGCTCGTGCTTTCGCCGTGAGCGACCGCGCTCGTGCGATAGAACTGGGATATGGAGCAACGAAGACTTGGTCGTTCGGGTCCGAGCGTTTCGGCGCTTGGCCTCGGCTGCATGAGCATTGGTATCGCTGACGTTTACACCAGCAGTGTGCGAGACGACGATGCGGCTGTTGCGCTGATTCACCGCGCACTGGATTTGGGCATCACGCTACTCGACACCGCAGATATCTACGGCGTGTCGGAAATCCAAGTCGGCAAAGCGCTCAAGGGCCGGCGGACGGACGTAATTCTCGCTACGAAATTCGGCTTCGTCGCCAACCGGCCCGGAACCGAGCGTGTTCTTAATGGCAGTCCCGACTATGTTCGGTGCGCGTGTGATGCTTCGCTCGAACGGCTCGGCATTGACTACATTGACCTCTATTACCTGCACCGCGTCGACTCGGCGGTACCCATCGAGGAGACGATTGGTGCTATGGCTGAGTTGGTACGGCTCGGAAAGATTCGACTACCTAGGCCTATCCGAAGCCTCGCCAGCCACTGTCCGGCGCGCGCATACGATACATCCGATTGCCGCCGTGCAGACCGAGTATTCGCTATGGACTCGCGAGCCCGAGGACGCGCTGTTTCCCACTTTGCGCGAGCTGGGCATTGCGCTCGTGGCGTACAGCCCCTTGGGCCGTGGCTTTTTAGCTGGACGAATCCGAACGCTTGACGACCTTGCGCCGGACGACTGGCGCCGCCACAATCCCCGTTTTCAAGGCGAGAACTTTGCGAAGAATCTGGTAATCGCCGATCGCGTCCGCCAGATTGCGAATGAAAAAGGTTGCACGCCAGCGCAATTGGCGCTGGCTTGGTTACTTACCAAGCCTGATGTCATTCCCATTCCCGGAACGAGCAGTGTGGCGCGGCTGGAAGAGAATGTCCGAGCAGTTGACGTGCATTTGACGCAAGACGACATCGCGCGAATCGAGCAAGCATTGCCTAAAGGAGCCGCCGCTGGCACCCGATACGACCCTGCGATGCTCGAGCTGGTGAACCGATAGTCGGGAGCTGCGGAATCTACGACGCAAATTGTTGGCTTCCCGCTTGAGAGCTTCCCGGAAAGAAAACCTCCTAGAACTCCAGACGAGCCTGGAACGCAATCATACGCGGGGAGCTATCGCCTCCAAGCCCAACGCCCAGCAAGCCGGTTGGCGGCGAAGTCGTAGCGCTAATTGCCCCGAATCCGAGTTGCGTCGAGGTCGACCGGGAATACCCGCATAGATGGTGCTGGGCAGCGCGAAATTCGGATGATTGAAGACGTTGAAGAATTGGCCTTCGATCCTAAGCTTCATGCGCTCGGAGAGCGTGAACCATTTAGTGATATAGAAATCGCTCCAGGTAAAGTCTGGACCATCGAAGCGCATTGCGGCCGAGATTTCCGAATTGACAGTCACGTGAATTGTCACCGCCAACACACGCACCGGTGCTTGGATTCACGGTCGAAACAAAAGCGTTGGGATTCAGCCACTGGACGTTCCCGGCTGAGTTACACCTGGAATTGAATTGTGCTCGTATACCGGGACGCCATGAACGGCACTCGCAAACTGCGGGCCGCTGCCATTGATAGTCCCGGTTCCGTTGGCCGAGTAGGGCGTACTGAGGACGGAGAAGGGAACGCCGCTGTGCCAGAAGACCGTGCCGGAGATCTGCCAACCGTTCAGAGCATACCCTAGCACGCGACTGTGTACTTTTATCGGAAGTTGGTAAACGTAGTTGCCCGTCAAGTTATGCCGGATGTCGTAATCGCAGGGACCGTAGTCACGGCGGAGGTCGTTAGGAAGGGGCGAGAGAATACCGGCCGAAGAAAATTGCAGAAACCCTCCGTTCGAAACTTCGTCCATGCAACGGCTCAAAGTGTAATTCACTTGTGCCTGAAGACCACGGCCCATTCGCTTCTCGGCGGTCAATTGCAGACCGCTATAGTGACTATTTGCGCCGGTATTGAGTTGAGTAACTGCACGCGAATCGCGGATCTATTGCGCGACCGTAAGGAAACGGCGAAAAGCAACCCTCGCACACCGTCTGATAACCGTTTACCTGAGTCGTGTACGGCTGATTCACGGCGCGGGTTCCTACGTATTGTTCACGGAGATGCATACTATTGTTAATTTCCTGCTCCAGCCCAAAACTCCACTGCATAAAGTAAGGTGCATGCAATTTGCTATCTGGTACGGCTGTGATGGCGACCGGTGGGAGACAAGTGTTCGGATTAGCGAGCGGAGATGAACACGAGAGTTGCCCGGCTTGGAATCCCGGAAGTAAAGATTTGGTTTGCGGCAATCGTCGCATCTACAGCGCTATTCGGCACGCCCGGCGCTATCGCTACTCCGCCCACCGTTCCCAATAAACCACCCTGAAATGTTTTCGAATAGGGTGGGTTCGTGCCCACCAGGTCCACAATACTTCCCGGAAGAAGATCGCTAAACAGCCCAAATCCACTTCGTATGACATTGTGCCGAGATAGTTCCCAGGCAATCGCTGTCCTCGGC
The DNA here is from genome assembly GCA_963771565.1 of uncultured Acidobacteriaceae bacterium. Lineage (GTDB taxonomy): Bacteria > Acidobacteriota > Terriglobia > Bryobacterales > Bryobacteraceae > Bog-105. Next base: position 15,333 of record CAVYUB010000010.1, on the reverse strand, counting down.
TGGACGATGGCTAGCGGAGTCGAAGCAAATATGTTTCCCAAGTGTGTTTGAATTACGGCGCTTAGTGGCTCATTGACATCATGCGAGATGGAATCGAACGATCCACTCAAGCGACCAAGCGTGTCATGCGGGTTTAAAGGATTCGAATTGTGAGTTGTTCGGACGCCGAACGTCCATGACAGCTTCGAATTGATCTTCCACGTGTCCTGCGCATAAAGATCAAGATTCAGAAAGTTGTATGGCACGGAATCAGCTATAGGGAAAGTCTTAGAGGCTATCGAAGCGGCACCATAAATAAACTCTGGAAGATCAGTGTAGGTGACGAGCGGAACTACGCCCTCGCCGAAATCATAATCGTTCAGACGAAAAATGCGGGTGTTTGTTCCAAATCGAAGCTCGTGCGCACCGAGCGTCCAGGCTAGATTGTCATTTATGAAAAATCGAGAGGCGCGTCTCCCTTGTACCCAGGTATTGTCGAGTCCTCCGAGAGTTGTGAACGGCGCGTTCGCACCGCTTCCTTCTAACACAATTGGCCAAGCGTTTAGAGTTGCCTGAAAATCACGAGGCCCAAACAAGCTCTCGTACCAGGAGAATGCTGGATTGAAAGTAATTGACTAGATTTTGTGAAAACACGTGCGTGAACCCGGAAGCAAATGAGTACAGAGGTTGCGGTGAGAGCGCGTTGAATATCGGATTGATAGGGTCTGTGTAAGCAGCCTGCAGCCCGCCGTCATATTGGAAGCGGTACCAAGTCGTATTCCTTTCATTGATGTTGTAATCGATGCGGGCCGTCTGCACCTGTTCGTGATCGTCGCTCGATTGTGAAACGCTCTGACGGTTGGCACAGCCATTTCCATCCGGAGGATGTGCGGGGGAGACGCTTCCATCGCTATTGAATGGGCAGCCCAGAACGGAGATCGGAGCTCCTGCCGTGCTTCGGTATAACGAGAACATCTTCTGATAGAACGGCACGAGTTGCGGTTCGGGCTGGTAGAGCGATCCAGTTATAGAATCTCTTCCACCGCTCGGAAGCTGGCTTAGTACATAGTTTTGAAATGCCAACGTAGGGACTGTAGTCGCTGTAACTATCGGCAGGGCAATTCGGACCCATTCTGAATCGAAAAAGAAGAACAGCTTATCGTGGAGAATTGGGCCTCCCAGGCTCCCGCCGAAGTGGTTGACCGTTGAGCGAGGCTTGTGATTGCCTGGCGTCGCATTGGTGAAGAAGTTCGCTGAGTTCAACCGTGACCCGTTCCATAACTCATACAGGTTGCCGTGAAACTGGTTCGTGCCGGACTTTGTGACGTAATTGACCTGTGAGGCTCCGTAACGGCCCTGGTCAGCTGCATACGACAAAGTATTAACCGTAACTTCGGCAATCGAATTCAGCCCCAAAACGAGGTTTGTGGAAAGGCCGCTATTCAGGTTTGTTAAGGGATCATTTGTCTCGAGTCCGTCAACGATATATCCGTTCGAAAGCGAAGGAAGCCCATTGAACTCCACGTTCCCGTACCCGTTCGTTCCGCCGACGAAATCATTTCCGCTACCGGCCGTGTTAATCAGCGCACCCGCAGAAAACTGCAAGGGATAGGTCAGGTCTCCGCCTGGATTCGGTAGGTTCTCGATCGCCTTCGCATTCAGAGTCGTCGAGGTATTGGGATTTTCCGGATTGATGATGGCGCCTTGCGAGCCCACCTCGATTGTCTGCTTGGATTGCGCTACCGATAGCGTAAAATCCACCGTCTGTTTCTGCCCGAGGCCCGCTAAAATACCGCTGTTCTGCTGAGTCTCGAATCCGGCGGCTTGCGCCGTGATCACATAGGATCCGGGCTTTAGTTGGGGAAAGTTGAAACGGCCGGCGTCATCGGTCCTGATGCTACGGCTGAGCCCATTGTCAGTGCTTCGAATTGTCACGGTCGCTCGGGGGACTGCTGAGCCTGTTTGATCCATGACTTGTCCGAGAATCGAGGCGGTAGTTTCGCCTTGAGCGTAAAGCTGACAGCTGCAAAGGGAAGCAATAAGACCCGAGAGAACAGCCGGAAGGATCCGGTAGCAATATTTAGGCACGCCTAAATTAGCAGTATACACTGAACGATGACGTATATCATAAACATTAGTGGCGACTAAAAATGTAGCTCCCCTCCGCTCCGAATCAATAGACGATTATTTGAAAGCGATTCTGGAACTCGGGGGGTCGGACGAAGCGCAAGTAACCAGCAACGCGTTAGCGGACCATCTCGGCGTGCGACCCGCATCCGTGACGGGAATGCTTCAGAAGCTCGCCGCACAACGCCAGCCTTTTGTGTTTTATGAAAAGCACCGGGGCGTTAAACTAACTGCGGCTGGCAAACGCAGGGCATGGGAGCTGGTTCGCCATCATCGCCTTTTGGAGCTCTTTCTCCACGACGTTTTAAAATATTCCTGGGACGAGGTGCACGAAGAAGCAGAGCGCCTCGAACACTTCATCTCCGAGCGATTTGAGGATCGAGTCGCTGCGTTGCTCGGGGATCCATACATGGACCCGCACGGGCACTCGATACCACAAAAGGATGAACTCGGAGTCTTCAGAGAAGAGATCCTACTCGTGGATTGGCCGCTTCAGACGCCGGCAACCATAGTGAGCGTGTCTGATCGAGATCCGGCTTTACTTCGAGAATTGGAGCGGCTCAATATCGTACCGCAGGTGACGCTGTCAGTAGAACAGAAGAAACCCGGCACCGCGTTATGGGTCCGAACTCGAGGCACTGATAACCCGATTCGCGTGCGGCACGAATTGGCTTTGTGCGTTTCCGTCATAGCTGCGAACGCATAACGTACAGAAAGAGTTAAAATACCATCGGTTTAAAGAGGCGGGGCGTCAAGGGTCTGGAAGAAACTTAACGTTCTAGGTGAACTTTTTGCGTCCGATAACAGATATTATGTTAACTGTAGTGGTATAAATATACTTGACACACCCGAGTGTTTCAGGCATACTTGAGTCATGGAACACAAGCCCAAGACTCTCGTAGACGCTGTAAGGGAGTACGCCGATAAAGATAAGGCTTTGGACGAGGTAGCGGATAGCCGCTGGCATGAGAGCGTCTTGTGTCCACATTGCGGGGCCGATTCCCCGATGTTCCTGAAGTCCGCCGCATCTGGAAGTGTTCCGAATGCCGAAGCAGTTCTCTATCAAGGTCGGAACCGTGTTCGAAAATTCACCTATTGGTTTAGATAAGTGGCTTCCCGCGATTTGGATGGTTGCCAATAACCGGAACGGTATTAGCTCCTGGGAGCTTCACCGTGCGCTGGGTGTCACCCAGAAGACCGCGTGGTTCATGCTCCATCGCATCCGGCTTGCCATGCAAGACGACAAGAAAGGCGGCAAGCTATCAGGCGAAGTGGAGATTGACGAGACCTTTATCGGCGGCAAGGCGCGAAACATGCACAAGGACAAGAAAGCCAAAAAGCTCGAAGGTAAGGGTGGCGGCGCTGTCGGAAAGATCGGCGTACAGGGACTATTAGAGCGCGGCGGAAACATTCGGGTAAACATAATCAACGACAGTACTATCGAGAGTTTGGTTCCGAACGTGAAAGAGAGCGTTGAGCAAGGCTCTACGTCTACACTAACGAATCGAAGTCTTACTTCGGACTTCAGAGCGATTATGCTCACGACGTGATCAACCACACTGAAGCCGTATGTAAATGGGCAGATTCATTTGAATGGTTTGGAAAATTTTTGGTCGCTACTAAAACGTGGCTTGGGCGGCACCTACGTTAGCGTGGAACCGTTTCACCTGTTCCGGTACGTGGATGAGCAAGCATTCCGGTATAACCACCGCAAGCACCCAAGACGGCGAACTCTATTCGGATTACGGGCGCTTCAAGGTGCTGCTGTCCCAGATCGTGGGACGACGGTTGACCTATCAGCAGTTGATCGGGAAGGAGGCGGAAACAGCCTTCGAGGAAGCTTTCTAAGAAGGAAGCTAAGCGCTAGGGGCGCGGGAAGCGACGCGTTTCCGCTTCGGTTTTGGACCGCGCCGGTTCGGGTTGAGTCCGGATTGCCTTTGATACTCAGCCTCGCGACGTGCGATCTCTTCGTGCGGGACGGATATCACTCGATCAAGTAGTGACTTGAAGGCATCGTATTCAGGTGATGTACCGCCAGCCGATTTCACGAGTCCAGCGTATCACCAGGAATTTCTTCTACAAAGCCCAATTCTCCGAGCGTGAGTTGCGCACAATACCGGAAGCGATTGGAAAGATTGTCAACCACATTATGTTTAAGCCTCCACTGCTCATAATCCGCTGGGTTGTATCCCGCTTTCGCTGCAAGCTCATAGAACCTGCCCATATGTGCAAAATACGACTCTAGATGTAACTGGCCCCCGAATCTCTTGGTCTCCTTTAGGGCCGCAAATTGCGCTCTCGGTCGTGTTGCCCTGTCGAACAAGAGACTATTGCATCGCTTCATTAACTCGCGTGCCCAGAGGTCAGCACACTGAACGCCCGGTTCTTTTCTCGTAGCGAAACTGATCTTGTCTGCCGCCACAGGACGATTCTGTTGTAGCCAGTCATACAGCAAGCCAGCATTGTATTGAGTCTACCGATGTTGATCGAATGTGAATTCCACTCGATCATTTGAGAACAAGTGAGATGCACCGTCGCACAGCTCAATTACTACCTTGAGAAAACAGTCGTAGTAGACCAATGTCGGGAGCTTTCTCCATAGTTACCGAAAAAACTGCGCGGCACCCTTTAAGATCAATGCCGCAGCCCCATCCCCATAAGCCGCTTTCAGCCAACAGGTGTGTCAAGTCATGATGTAATCGATGCCGCTCACATTCGGATATGCTGCGAAAATCGCCGTACCCGGATTCGCAGTCAGCCGCATGGAAAATCCTTGCACCGGTACGTTCCTGCCACCTCGACCTCAACGAAGTCCATTGGCCCTCAGTTCCCTATGGGAGGCTGGTGAGATCGTCATGCTATCGGTATTTGGGGATGAAAGCCATGATCCCGAAAAGGTCCGCATCTTCGTTGTCGCAGGACTCCTAGGCTGATGGGTGCGTCAACGATACAGACCACTGTAGTGGTATAAATATACTTGACTGACAGCACAATTTCCTGTACAGTTGAGACATGGATAAGGCACCGAAAACTCTTCAGGAAGCAATGGTTTACTTCGCCAATGCTGAGAACTGCCATGAGTTTATGGTGCGACTGCGTTGGCCGGACGGTAAGGTACGCTGTCCGCGCTGCAACTCGGAAGACGTAGCATATCTGCCCAACGCCAAGGTTTTCAAGTGCTACGAAAGCACCCGAAGCAGAAGTTTTCCTTGAAGGTCGGAACCGTCTTCGAAGATTCGCCCGATCAGCTTAGAAAAGTGGCTTCCCGTCATGTGGCTCGTCGTCAACTCGAAGAATGGCGTTTCCTCTTGGGAGATTCACCGCGCAATGGGAGTCACCCAAAAGACCGCATGGTTCATGTTGCAGCGTGCGCGGCTTGCCATGCAGGACGACCGCAAGGGCGGCAAGCTGTCCGGCGAGATAGAAATTGACGAGACCTTTATCGGCGGCAAAGCGCGGAACATGCACAAGAGCCGGAAGGCTAAGAAACTCGAAGGCAAGGGCGGCGGCGCTGTCGGGAAGATCGGAGTACAGGGTCTCTTAGAGCGCGGCGGAAACATCCGCGCCCACGTGATCAACGACAGCAGGATCGAGAGCTTGATTCCGAACGTGAATGAAGATGTCGAGAAAGGCTCTCACGTTTACACCGACGAATTGCAAACCTATTTCGGACTTCAGGCCGATTACGCTCACGACGTGATCAACCACACCGAGATGTATGTGAACGGGCAGATTCATTTGAACGGCTTGGAAAATTTCTGGAGCCTGTTCAAGCGCGGACTGGGGGGCACCTACGTTTCGGTTGAACCCTTTCATCTGTTCCGTTATGTAGACGAGCAGGTGTTCCGCTACAACCATCGCAAGTGCGCTAATGATGGTGAGAGATTCATTGCCGCCATGAAGCAGATCGTCGGTCGGAGACTGACCTACAAGCAACTGACCGGGAAGGAGGGAGAAACGGCACCCGAAGAAACTTTCTGAGAAGGACGCGGGGAAAGAAGTGACTATCCAAACCAAGCACTTTATTGATCTGTCAGACATTGTTAGCCTCCGCTTTGAGTGCAAGGATTGCGGTACCACGCTGACAGTCTCTCTGTAAGGATAAGCTCATGAACCGAGTTGAAAAGTGCCCCTCTTGTTATAAGCCGTGGGCCGTGCTGAACGGCTCGAACTTATGAGCCGACGTTTGACAAATTCCGAGAAGCGGTGAATCAGCTCAGTCGTGCGCTAGAAGGACCCCCGGCAGCGCCCATAGGGTTTAGGTTCTCTCTGGAAATCAAAGCCGACGCGTTGCCGCCGAAAGGCTGAAGTGGCATGGACACCAACACGCTTCTGCTTTGCGTGCTTGTAGCCGTGTGGGACTTGGTGTGCTCTTTGTATTTCGGAAGAGATGACTACTGCCGGACTTTGGCGCGTCGTGTCTTGTTCTTTGGCTTTGGGCCGCGCCTGTTCGGATTCGCAGCCGATTCCTTTCGGTGCTCTTCGATGCGCTTCTGAATGAGGGAATGGGGTACGGAGAGAACTCGCTTCATCGCGGTTTCGAACCGCATGAACGCTTCCGGCCCTTCGATCATTTCCGGCTGCCGCTTCACGATTTTATTTCTGGACATACACAAAAAAACGGCTATAAAAGGAAAAGGCCCACTCGAAGTGGTGGGCCAGGGTTACTGCGAAAACCTGTAGCAAGGCCATCGTAGTACACCCCCGATAACTTGTCAACGCATAACGCTCGAACGAGCGCGAAGGTGGATCTTTGTCAAGAGACCGGGTAGCCAAGTTGGTAAGGCGCGTTCCTTGCATGGACGTACACGCCGGTTCGAACCCGGCCCCGGTCTCTCCAGTTACGGAGGCGTGCCTCAACGGTACAGGAATGGATTTATAATCCAAGATCTGCTGCCAACACAGCAGGTGGGGGTTCAAGTCCCCCCGCCTCCGCACATTCAAAAACACTCTCACCGCTGTGATATCGCCATGATATCATCCATTGCACCCCCATGAGTACCAGAAAGACTATCCACATACTGAACTGACGAGGAGAACAGGTATGCAGCAACGATGGTTGCCGACAGCTTTACTCTTGCTCGCACTCGCCGCCGCGATGGGGCAGGAAAAATCAGCAACGCAAAATTCATCAACAAAGGAGCGGCGTACTAAACCCCAAAGCGTGAACCTATATGCCGATTCCTGGGACCCAGGCGAAACCAAATCATGCAGCACGTATTCAGGCGCGCCGACTCTATTGATCTGTGCTGACATGAAATTCATTCATCTCGTGGGTGACAACGTCGCTGCCGGAATGTCCGAAGACGAGGCATATCACGCCGCCTTCTCGACGGCCACAAGCCAAAGCAAAGAGTTTTCAAGCCAGTTTTCTACTTCCGACGATAGCGATCCCGAGCCTTGGCCACCGCCACAAACCGGTCGTAAGTTGACGACCTGGAGGTGCTCAAAGGATAAGACTATCTCGTGCTCCCTTATTGGCCGACAAAAGTGAACATGCCGGACGGACAGTGCCCTAAGTGTAGTGCTCCGATTTCATCCGTGACGCTGGAAACAATCACCATCAAGGCCCAGCCAACTAATTGGAAGGGCCTTAGCTACCTTTGCCCTTCTTGTAATTGCGTACTGAGCGTTTCGATTGACCCCGTCGCACTGAAGGCTGAGATTGTACAGGCGATTGAGGATCTCCGTAGGGATTAGTAGCACTGATCCCATTTTTGTTTCTCACATCGCAATATGGGATCGGCCGCACACGTTTCTGTTTTGCCATTCGGGATGCCCCTTCTGGAATAATACGCTGCGCTGCTTTTTTGGCTTTGCCAGGTTTACAATTCTGAGGATTGCGGCGTCTTCTTCGTCAGAACTCATGCCCCTGATGCCTCCTGTCAGTCAAATATATTTATACCACTGTAGTGGTCTAAATATAGTTGACGCACCCATCAGCCTAGGAGTCCTGCGACAACGAAGATGCGGACCTTTTCGGGATCATGGCTTTCATCCCCAAATACCGATAGCATGACGATCTCACCAGCCTCCCATAGGGAACTGAGGGCCAATGGACTTCGTTGAGGTCGAGGTGGCAGGAACGTACCGGTGCAAGGATTTTCCATGCGGCTGACTGCGAATCCGGGTACGGCGATTTTCGCAGCATATCCGAATGTGAGCGGCATCGATTACATCATGACTTGACACACCTGTTGGCTGAAAGCGGCTTATGGGGATGGGGCTGCGGCATTGATCTTAAAGGGTGCCGCGCAGTTTTTTCGGTAACTATGGAGAAAGCTCCCGACATTGGTCTACTACGACTGTTTTCTCAAGGTAGTAATTGAGCTGTGCGACGGTGCATCTCACTTGTTCTCAAATGATCGAGTGGAATTCACATTCGATCAACATCGGTAGACTCAATACAATGCTGGCTTGCTGTATGACTGGCTACAACAGAATCGTCCTGTGGCGGCAGACAAGATCAGTTTCGCTACGAGAAAAGAACCGGGCGTTCAGTGTGCTGACCTCTGGGCACGCGAGTTAATGAAGCGATGCAATAGTCTCTTGTTCGACAGGGCAACACGACCGAGAGCGCAATTTGCGGCCCTAAAGGAGACCAAGAGATTCGGGGGCCAGTTACATCTAGAGTCGTATTTTGCACATATGGGCAGGTTCTATGAGCTTGCAGCGAAAGCGGGATACAACCCAGCGGATTATGAGCAGTGGAGGCTTAAACATAATGTGGTTGACAATCTTTCCAATCGCTTCCGGTATTGTGCGCAACTCACGCTCGGAGAATTGGGCTTTGTAGAAGAAATTCCTGGTGATACGCTGGACTCGTGAAATCGGCTGGCGGTACATCACCTGAATACGATGCCTTCAAGTCACTACTTGATCGAGTGATATCCGTCCCGCACGAAGAGATCGCACGTCGCGAGGCTGAGTATCAAAGGCAATCCGGACTCAACCCGAACCGGCGCGGTCCAAAACCGAAGCGGAAACGCGTCGCTTCCCGCGCCCCTAGCGCTTAGCTTCCTTCTTAGAAAGCTTCCTCGAAGGCTGTTTCCGCCTCCTTCCCGATCAACTGCTGATAGGTCAACCGTCGTCCCACGATCTGGGACAGCAGCACCTTGAAGCGCCCGTAATCCGAATAGAGTTCGCCGTCTTGGTGCTTGCGGTGGTTATACCGGAATGCTTGCTCATCCACGTACCGGAACAGGTGAAACGGTTCCACGCTAACGTAGGTGCCGCCCAAGCCACGTTTTAGTAGCGACCAAAAATTTTCCAAACCATTCAAATGAATCTGCCCATTTACATACGCTTCAGTGTGGTTGATCACGTCGTGAGCATAATCGCTCTGAAGTCCGAAGTAAGACTTCAATTCGTCAGTGTAGACGTGTGAGCCTTTCTCAACGCTCTCTTTCACGTTCGGAACCAAACTCTCGATAGTACTGTCGTTGATTATGTTTACCCGAATGTTTCCGCCGCGCTCTAATAGTCCCTGTACGCCGATCTTTCCGACAGCGCCGCCACCCTTGCCTTCGAGCTTTTTGGCTTTCTTGTCCTTGTGCATGTTTCGCGCCTTGCCGCCGATAAAGGTCTCGTCAATCTCCACTTCGCCTGATAGCTTGCCGCCTTTCTTGTTGTCCTGCATGGCAAGCCGGATGCGATGGAGCATGAACCACGCGGTTTTCTGGGTGACACCCAGCGCACGGTGAAGCTCCCAGGAGCTAATACCGTTCCGGTTATTGGCAACCATCCAAATCGCGGGAAGCCACTTATCTAAAGCAATAGGTGAATCTTCCATCACGGTTCCGGCCTTGATAGAGAACTGCTTTCGGCATTTGGAACACTTCCAGATGCGGCGGGTCTTCAGGAACATCGGGGAATCGGCCCCGCAATGTGGACACACGACGCTCTCATGCCAGCGGCTATCCGCTACCTCGTCCAAAGCCTTATCTTTATCGGCGTACTCCCTTACAGCGTCTACGAGAGTCTTGGGCTTGTGTTCCATGACTCAAGTATGCCTGAAACACTAGGGTGTGTCAAGTATATTTATACCACTGTAGTGGTATAAATATCGTTGGCTAATCTAGCTATTGCTACGCTGGTTGCGGCGTCACACGCTGGCCGGCTTGCCTACGTAATGCCTGGCGGCCTAAGGAGATTCTACAGCTCGATGCAGAGTACAAGAAGCGCGTTGCTAGAGGCAGAAGCGCTTGCATGTAGGCAAAAAAGGGCCGCTCCAGCTCTGTCAGGTGAGCCGGAGCGGCTGAGGGAAGGATCATGACCTTCAGCGGCTGCGATGGCCGCCCGAAGAGGAATGCCCGCCGCCGTGCGAACCGCCTCCACCATGAGGTGCACCTCCGCCACCACCATGGAACGACCCGCCACCGCCTCCGCCACGAGGTGCGCTAGAGTGCGGTGCGCTGTAATGGGGCGCCGATGGTGCACTGAAGTGCGGGGCCGATGGTGCGCTGTAATGCGGCATCGACGGAGCGGCGCGATACGAACCCATGCCGGCCGAACCTGGGGCGCCGTAAGCCGGGCGCGCGCCATAGTTGTAGCCGCCCCGATAGCCAGAGGAACTCTGGGGTGGTCGGGCTGCAGGTTGACTCGGGCCCAGTGGACGGGATTGGTAATTGCCTCCGTAATTTGGCGACGTAAACGACCGGCTATAGCCAGCCTGAGGCTGACCGAAGCTATGCCAACCACTCTGCTCACGTGGTGCAGTGGTGCCGCGGAAAGCACTGGAGGTTCCCGGCTCCCCGAAGCGTTGCCAGCCACTGTTCGAACCTCGACTCGAAGTTTGCGGTGAAGCACCATAGTTGGTCCGTCCGCGTGTTTGCGCGCGCAAATTTGGCGGCACGCCATGTAAGTTCTGCGGTGCGGAATTGTTCCTCGCTACGCCGCCGGAATTCTGTGGTGCCGTTGGAAATCCGCCTCGAGATGCGGCGGGAGCAGGACCTCGTTGCGCAGTGCTGAAGCCTGTCTGCCCTGCTCTGGCGAAACCGCCGCCACGGGTGTTTGCAGCACCAACAGCAGATAAGCCACGCGCGGATTGCGGGGCGCTCTGATGCTGGAAGAACTGGCGATTCGCCGCTGAAGCCAAGCGGGGATTAGCCGACGCCTGGCGATTCGAGAACTGATGACTGGCCTGCGTAGGCGCGACCGGGATCTGGCCATGGAACGCGGTACCATTGCGGAGCTGGCTCTGAGTCGCGCGGCCGAAGGCCATACGTCCACGTCCGAAGCTGTTGGCAGCGGCGGTGATAGCTCCACCTCTTACGGCAGCGTTGCGATACATGCCCGCTATGTTTGCATTGCGCAAAGTCCCAAAGTTGTCACGACCGTATTCCCCGCGGCCATACCTGTCGCGACCGAAGAATCCATCGTGGAAGCCGTGTCCCCACCATGGATGGAAGAGCTCAAAGGGAGCCAACGCTACCCAACCCAGGCCACCCAAGCCGATTCCAAGACCACCACCCCAGCCGAAGAAACCGACCAGTGCGGGGCTCCACAAATAGGAAGAGAAAATCGATCCGGGCCACCAGCACCACCCATGGCCGCCATTCCAGAACCAGCGTCCGTAGTGGTAGGGCGCCCAGCCCCACGGCGCGGCGTCAACCCACGTCCACCCGTAATAGGGTTCCGAAACCCATTGCCCGTCGCTGTAAGGCGCCCAGTCCGTGCCTGAAGTCTGGGGTTCCCAAACGTTTCCATATTGAGAAGGGACCCAATTTCCATAGTTGTCCAGATCGTCGGCGCCATAGATGTCGCGGCTGACGTGCTGATAGCTTTGGGAAGCGAGCAGTTGACGGTCTCGATTCGCGCTCCAATCATCGAGCTGGTCCGGCGCGATTTGGTCCGTCATCTGAAATTCAGGGTCGGAGGAGTCTCCCCGCACCAGCATCGTGCGGCCGGCTTGAAGCCGCTGCGTGCCACGCGGACTGTACACCTCGAGTTCGCCCGAGCGCACTGTGATCTGCGTCGATCCATCTTCCAAAACAGAGATCCGATAGTCTCCCTGCTGAGTGGGCCGTACGGCAACGCTTGGTGTATCCACCTCGGCGTGCGCACTGGAATCTCGCAGTACGCGATAGATGATGGTCCCTGTCCCGAGCTGAACCTGATAACGCTGATACTCCAGATCGGCGAAACCCAAATCGGTGTTGGGAGCAAGCCGGATCATATTCGCATAGTCGAGCTGAACTTCAGCTCGTGAGCCGGGTGAAGTCTGTACATGATCCTGCATCATTACCGGAGCATTCATAACGGCAGCCACCAGCTCACCGGAATCCCCGCGCTTCACGTTTACATCGCCTTGGACGATGCTCAGCCGCGCAACGCCCCGCTGTTGATCGCTCGTCTGATCTTGTGCAGGCTGTCCCTGTTCTGCGGATTGCTGAGGTTGAGCGGGTTCTTGAGGCTGAGGAGGTACGGATTGCTGCTGAGTTTGAGAATCTTGCTGCCCTGGATCGGGCCGTGCGGGGTATTGTGCGTTAACAGTCGCCGAAATTCCAAATATGGCGACAGTCAAAACCGCCGTGATTCTGCTGCGGAACATATCCTATCGCAGTTGCCACTACACGTTCTGTTCCAAACCGTAGATTACTGATTTCATGGTGCTTAGAGTGGCAAGAACCTGAAGCCAGGTTGGCCGAAAAGCACCACCCTGGGCGCCTTCGACCATGCTTCCGCGCTAGGTCGGTAAGGTGAACTTGAACACGGATCCCTCCTTTCCATCGCTCTCTACCCAAATCCGGCCGCCATGTCCTTCGATGATTTTCCGGCATAAAGCAAGACCAAGTCCCGTCCCAGGTACTTCCCTTCCGTGCAGTCGTTTGAAAGCAGTAAAGATCTGCTTCTGGTATGCCGGGTCGATTCCGATTCCGTTGTCGCGCACTGAAATTGTGTGAACGCCTTCGGTTTCTTGTGAGGACACCTCGATTCTTGGTATCTCACTGCTCCGGTACTTTAGAGAGTTGCTGAGCAGATTCTGAAAAAGCTGAACCATCTGGCTCTCATCCGCCAAAACCTCGGGCAAGTCGCCGAAAACGATCTGCGCTTCCGATTCCCGAACAGAGCGTTCGAGATTGAGAAGAGCCCATTGAACAACCGAATTGAGATTCACTGCAGTACGCCTGACAGGCCCGCCCGTTCTGGAATAAGTCAGGAGACTGTCGATCAAAGTATTCATTCGATTCACGCCATCGACGATAAAGGAGGTAAACTCGCATGCGTGTTCATCCTCCGCATAATGCCTCTGCAAAAGCTGCGCGTAAGTGGAGACGGAACGAAGCGGCTCCTTAAGATCGTGGCTCGCGGCGTAGGAGAACTGCTGCAACTCTGCGTTCGCACTCCGCGCAGCGTCCAGGTGCCTCGTACACTCTTCCTCGGACTTGCCTAGAGCTTCCCGTAAGGCCGCAATTTCGCGCCGTGCTTCAGCCAGTTGCTGCTCGCGCGGCTTTGGCGTGGAATCCATCGACGCTAGAGCCCCGCCACTAAGCCGGAGCGCTCGAGCAGAGCGTTCGCATCTGGATCGCGTGCCATAAAACTACGGTAAAGCTCGGACGGATCTTCACTATCGCCACGCTCGAGAATCTGCAGCCGGTACTCCTCGCCAGTTTTCGTGTTGAAAATACCTTCGCGCTGGAACCGTGTGAACGCGTCAGCGTCTAGAACCTCAGCCCACTTGTAGGAGTAATATCCGGCGCCGTAAGCCACCGGGCTGGCAAACAGATGAGTAAAACTCGCAATCATCGCATAATCTGGAGGCAGAACCGTGGGAGCGAACTCGGCCAGAATCGCGCGAGTATAAGTGATTACGTCGCCGTCGCGATCCGGATCGTACTCTGTGTGGAGCTTTAAGATCGGCCATCCCAAACCCAAGCTGCCGCATCTGAGCGTTGGCGCTCCGGAATGTCCGTGCTCGCTTCATTTTCTGGAATAGCTCGTCAGGGATTCTTTCGCCCGTCTTGTACTGGCGCGCGAACAGGTGCAGAGCTTCATCCTCCATGCACCAGTTCTCCATGATTTGCGAGGGCAACTCGACGAAATCCCAGGGCACGTTTGTGCCTGAGAGAGTTCGGACGGGCACGCGGCTGAGCGTGTGGTGAAGGAGGTGACCGAACTCGTGAAAGATCGTCTCCACTTCGCGATGCGTGAGGAGCGATGGAATGCCAGCGACGGGTGGAGTGAGGTTCCCGCAAATTAATCCAAGATGAGGCTCACCCCGATCAGGATTACCCGTAACTAAGGCATCCATCCATGCACCACCCCGTTTATTCTCACGCGGGAACCAATCCGTATAAAAGCCGCCCAGAAGGTTGCCAGACGAGGCGTCTTCCACACGGTAATATTTGACGGCGGGATCCCATCCGGGGATGCCGGGTTCTTCGATAACTTTGATATTCAGGATGCGGCTGAAGATATCGAACATTCCAGCAACAACTCTGTCCAGTTCGAAGTAGGGCCGAAGTTGCTCTTCGTCGAAGGCAAAAAGGGCCAAACGTTGCTTTTCTGCAAGGTAACTGACGTCCCAAGGCTGGATTGAATCGTAGCCGTAAGTCTTGCCCAGTTCCGCAAGGCTCTGGTTCTCCCGGTCAAAGAAAGGCTTTGTTTTACGGTCCAGATCTTCCAAAAAAGCTTTGGCCTGTTCACCTGTGTGCGCCATGCGCTCTTCCAGGACCAAATCGGCGAAGTCACGGAACCCGAGCAGGTGGGCCTTCTCACTGCGCAGGCGAAGTATTTCCGAAATGAGTGCCCGATTATCGTATGGTTCGGATGTTGCGCGCGCATTGTATGCTTCACAGAGCTGCTGCCTGATAGGCCGGTCATCCAGGTATGTCATGGCTGCGAGATAGCTGGGAGCTTGCAACGTGAGGCGCCAGCCTTCCCTGCCCTTTGCCTTCGCGCTTTCTCGAGCGGCTGTCCGCGCGGATTCAGGCAATCCTGCAAGCTTTTGTTCGTCTGTAATCAACATCTCGTACGCATTCGTTGCATCCAGGACGTGTTCCGAAAACTTCGTCGTGGCTTCTGTCAAACATACGTCCAGCGCCTCGAGTTTTTTCTTGCCTTCGGCGTCGAGATCCGCACCTGCACGCCGGAAACCAGATACGGTCTTCTTCAAAAAACGCTTGTGAACCGGCGTAAGGCTTTGCGCTTCCGGATTTTGGTTGACGGTTTTAACTGCAGTCCACACATTCGAATCCAGCGGGATTGATGTGTAGAATATGCTGA